>NZ_BNEO01000001.1 GCF_014905415.1 Virgibacillus salexigens | reverse complement strand
GTTTGTTTATGATTAAACACCGTTAATCATTCTTCTTAGCTTCTCCAGAAGTTGCCTTCTGGTTGTTTTATAGAAATAACAGGTTACCTGTTTTTCTTGACATACTGGTTGTTTTGTTCAGTTTTCAAAGAGCAAATATTTCTTAGTCGCTTTTTGCAGCAACTCTTTTATTATACCAGTTTGATTAGCGTTTGTCAATAACTTTTTTCAAGTTTTTATAATCAACTGTTTCGCTTCCCAAATTGGCGACTTTATTAATATACCATGCAGCGCGTCATAAGTCAATAACTTTTTTAAATTATTTTCAAGAGTTATGCATGGCATGTGTTCTGTTGCCTTATGAAGCAACGGTATTTAATTTACCATGTTTGTAGTTTGAAATCAAGCTTTTTTTAAAGAAAAATTAACGAAGCTTTAATTTGTATTCTTTCTTAAATTCGATATTTTCCTTCTTTTATTTATTTCGTCTTTATATATCATCTACCCCTTATACATAAACTAAAACCTTCTTTGGCTACATCCGCTTTCTTATAAAAAATAGGACGAGCATGCTCGTCCTATGTTGACTACTTTTATTATTATTTATTTCGCATCTGCGGGAACAACAGTACATCTCTTATAGATGGAGAATTAGTTAAAAGCATAACTAATCGATCTACACCTATTCCAAGACCTCCGGTTGGCGGCATTCCGTATTCTAGAGCTTCAAGAAAATCCGTATCCATATAATGGGCTTCATCATTTCCTTGGTCGCGTTCTTTAACCTGCGCTTCAAAACGTTCACGTTGATCAATCGGATCATTTAATTCACTAAATGCGTTGGCATGCTCGCGTCCAACAATAAATAATTCAAAGCGATCTGTAAACCGATCATCTGCTTTATTTTTCTTAGCCAGTGGAGAAATCTCCACTGGATGTCCATAAATAAATGTTGGCTGTATTAGTTCTTCCTCTACTTTTTGTTCGAAGAATTCATTCACTACATGCCCGAATGTCATCGTATCAGTAATCTCTACTCCATGCTCTTTTGCCAGATTACGAGCTTCTTCATCCGTCAGTTGTTTCCAGAAATCCACACCAGTTTTTTCTTTAACCGCATCAACCATATGCAATCTTGTCCATTCTGGCGCCAGTTTCACCTCATGATCTCCATAGGTAACATTCGTTGTTCCTAATACCTCTTTAGCAATATGGGCAATCAGGTTTTCGGTTAGTGACATGATATCATGATAATCTGCATAGGCTTCATATAATTCGATCATTGTAAACTCTGGGTTATGTCTTGTAGATACACCTTCATTACGAAAGACCCGTCCAATTTCATAAACCTTTTCCAAACCGCCTACAATTAAACGTTTTAAATGAAGTTCGATAGCTATACGCATATATAAAGGAATATCTAATGCATTATGATGGGTTTCAAAAGGTCGTGCTGATGCACCACCAGGAATTCCGTGTAGCATCGGAGTTTCTACCTCTAAGAACCCTTGTCCATCCAAATAACGACGCATTGCTTGAATGATCTTACTCCTTAGCACAAACGTTTCCTTACTATCCATATTTGTTATTAAATCAAGATAACGCTGACGATAGCGCTGCTCAATATCTTTTAAACCATGGTACTTTTCAGGTAATGGGCGTAAGGATTTCGTCAATAACTGAAACCTAGTAGCCTTTACTGATAGCTCACCCACTTTTGTCTTAAACATTACCCCAGTGACACCAATAATATCCCCCATGTCACTGGATGTGAAAATTTCATAGGCCTCTTCTCCAACTTTATCTTTACGTATATAAAGTTGGATCTGACCACTGATATCCTGAATGTGAGCAAACCCCGCTTTTCCTTTACCCCGTTTTGTCATCATTCTTCCTGCAATGGTTACTTCTTCTTCTTTCTCTTCTAGTTCTTCCTTTGAGTAACGATCATACATATCTTTTAATTCACTTGCCAAGTGGGTACGTGTGAACTTTCCACCAAACGGATCTACCCCTTGTTCTACAAATTGGTCAAGCTTTTCTCGGCGCACCCGCATATGTTCATTTAATTCCTCTGACACCATTATCACTCCAGTCTTTTCTATAGGTAAGTATAGCTTATTCTAATCCATCTTTCATTTCATGAGCTTTGATAAAACAAATACAATTCATGGTAAAAACCCGCAACTTGCAAATTTTATAATAATCATTAAGCTTTAGCTTCCTCTTCCCATTTAGTTACATACTCTACAAAGAAATATTTAATTCCCAATTTGGAATAAACAATTCTTTTCTTTTATGATTCTCCTGAATTATTATCTACCTCTTGTACTTGCAATGTTAATTCTTCTTTGGATATTTCTAATGTAGCAGCCACCTTTTGTAAAAGGTCGTCAGAAAGTTCTTTCGATCCTCGTTCAACACCACCAATGGCAGATAGTGGAACATCTAGTTCTTTGGCAAAATCTATTTGTGTATAGCCTTTTAACTTGCGAAATGCCTTTATTCGTCTGCCGATTCGTTTTTTATCCATATAGATACATCCTTTATGTCTTTTCCCGGAAGCTTTTTTATTAATTCAGATACTCGCCTTTCCTGCTCTGGTATTACTATATCTGGCGCTATTTCATGTAATGGAATTAGAACGAATGCACGTTCATGCATCCGTGGATGCGGAATGATTAATCGCTCTGTTTTACTATTTTCTTGATTATAAAGTAAAATGTCAAGGTCTATTGTTCTTGGACCAAAACGAATCGTTCGTTCTCTTCCTAATTCTTGCTCTAACGTTTGACAATAATCCAATAAGGCTAACGGGCTACATGATGTTTCTATTTCAATGACCATATTTAAAAAATCAGCTTGGTTTGTATACCCTACAGGAGCTGTTTGGTAAATAGAAGATTGTCTGGTAACTGTAATATTAGGGTGCTCCATTATTCCCCGCAACCCACTTTCTAAATGTTGTTCTCTTGGTTCAATATTTGTTCCTAATGCTAGATATACCTTATTCATCATTCTTCTCCCTATAAATTTCTACGGCAACTGAATCATAATGGCCCGGGATTGGGGGATCTGGTTTCGTAACTTTGATCGTGCATGCTTCCAATAAATGAAACCTAGTTAATAATTTAGTTGCAATACTTTCTGCCACTGCTTCAATTAAATTCAACTTTTCCCCCTCAACTACTTCTTTGATCAATTCATATGCTTGTCCATAATGGACAGAATGATTCATATCATCGCTTTTCCCAGCATGCCGTAAATCAATATATAATGTCGCATCTACCTGAAACCGTTGACCCAACTTATTTTCCTCTGAAAGTAATCCATGAAATCCATAAAATTGCAAGTTATTTAAGATTATTTTATCCATATTCTACCCTCTTTTTACATGAAGCATAGCATCCATCATTTTTGATAACTCCACATTTGTCTTCACATCATGAACACGTACCATATGGGCGCCTTTCATTACTCCCATACAAGTAGTAGCACCTGTACCGATATCCCTCTGATTAGCTGGTAAGTCTAATACACGTCCAATAAATCTTTTCCTCGACGTAGCTAGTAATATAGGATAGCCTAACTGCTTGAACCGTTCCAGTTGATTCAGTACTAACAAATTATCTTTTGCCGTTTTTGCAAAACCAATCCCGGGATCAATAATAATATTGTCTTTCTTCACTCCTGCTGCTAAAGCTATATCAATGCTTTCTTGCAAATCGTTGAGCATATCTGAAATTAAATTTTGATAATCGATATGTTCTCGATTATGCATTAAGATAATTGGAGATTGAAAAGCGCTTGCAACGTTAGCAATTGCTGGCTCTTTCTTTGCTCCCCATACATCGTTAATAATATCTGCACCAGCTTCTAACGCGGCTTGGGCTGTCCCAGCTTTGAATGTATCAATGGAAATTGGAATCTGCACCTTTTCCTTTATTGCCTTTATTACTGGAACTACACGCTCAATTTCTTCTTCCTGTGAGACTGGATCGTGATTAGGTCGGGTTGATTCTCCACCGATGTCTATAATATCTGCACCTTGCTTCTCCATAAGAATAGCCTGATCCACTGCTTTAGCGATCGTGGTATAATTGCCACCATCGGAAAAAGAATCAGGAGTAACATTTAAGATTCCCATAATATGCGTGCGTACTGTTAAATCATAAGCTTTCTTTTTCGTTGTTAAACGCATAGTAGCCGTACCTTCTTTCTACCAAATTCATTATTTATCGTATCACAGAACGAGACACCAGGCGACCCGATCCCGTAAGAAAAGCTTTTCAATCAACTATTATTTTATATAGTTGATGTTTTACGTAAAAAAGCCAGTACCTTTACGATACTGGCAAACAACTTAAAAATTATTTTTCCTCAAATTGATAAAGCGGGGTTGATAAATACCTTTCTCCATTATCAGGGAATACAGCAAGCACCTTCTTACCTTTACCTAGCTTTTTAGCTATTTTCTTAGCAGCTGCAACTGCAGCACCAGCAGAAATACCACCCAAAATCCCATTTGTAGTAGCTACTTCTCTTGAAGTAGCAAATGCTTCCTCATTATCAATTCGTAAAATTTCATTATATATATCCGTATCCAAAATCTTGGGAACGAATCCTGCACCAATACCTTGAATTTTATGTGGTCCCGGAGTTTCACCGGAAAGCACGGCAGAAGCAGATGGTTCAACTGCATATAATTGTATGCCTTCAAAGTTTTCTTTTAATACTTTTCCTGCCCCAGTAATTGTACCTCCAGTACCAATACCAGCAACAAACGCATCTAAACCTTCACTCATTTGTGAAACAATTTCTGCACCTGTTGTCCGTGCGTGAACTTCAGGGTTGGCCTCGTTATTGAATTGCTGTGGCATAAAATAATTATTTTGTTTCTGTAACTCCTCTGCTTTACTAATGGCTCCTTTCATCCCTTCTGCACCGGGAGTTAAAACAAGCTGAGCACCGTATGCACGCAATAAGTTGCGACGTTCTTGGCTCATCGTATCTGGCATAACAAGTACTGCCTTATACCCTTTGGCAGCAGCTACCATTGCTAAGCCAATTCCCGTATTACCACTAGTAGGTTCAATAATTGTATCGCCCTCTTTTAATGCCCCATCTTTTTCGGCGGCTTCAATCATTGCTAATGCGATACGATCTTTTACAGAACTGCCAGGGTTCATAAACTCTAGCTTGACATAAATGTCCGCACTGTCGTCATCTGCTATATTGTTTAATTTCACAACGGGTGTTTCCCCAATAAGTTCAGCTATATTATTCGCTACTTTCATCCTCATTTCCTCCTAATTCCTAGTTATTTTGTATGATTAATTCTAATTTACGTTTTACCTGGTCAAATGTCAACTCAAACGTTATAATTGTCAGATTGTTTTATATTATTGGTTTTCTCCGTATATCCAGTCAATCTCCTTATTACTCCAAAGGGCGGCAGCCTCTAAAGGTTGATTCTTTTCCTGTAAGGCCAGCTCACTTTTTATATATGGTTTCATCTCTTCATAAGTGAATTCAATAGAGGGTAATTTTCTATGAAGATATAGAATGGCAATACCATTATCAGCGACAAATGGTTTACTATACGTATGTTCTTTCATATCTACGGCAATATCCGCATAACCATTTGGAAAGAATTGACTCGATGTATAAATGAATCCTAAGTAGCCTCCATCTTTCTTCGTGGTTTCATCATTCGAATATTCCTGCGCAAGTAATTTAAATGAAGCTCCTGCTTCTAACTCTTCATATATTTTATTTGCAGTCTCCATATTATCTACAAGAATATGAGACGTTTGCATGGAAGCACTGAAGTTATATTGATCGCCGTATGTATTATAATAAGTTGTTATCTCTTCCTCAGGTATCGAAGCCCCTTCAGCTAATAGCAATTGTAGTTGATAACGATATCGGATATCTTCTATCCATTGTTCTTCTAATGCTGTGTATTCCGATTTTGACAATACACCTTGTTTTGCTACCAACCTTGATATTTCGCGATTGATAACTTTATCGCTAATCTGTATACCTTTTTCGTCTGCCATTTGTTCCACAATTTTTTGGTCAATTAGTGTTTGTAATTGTTTTTTACCATAATTATTCCTTAAGGATTGATTCCATTCCTGAAATGTAATATTTTCACCATCAACCGAAGCTACATCTTCCTTTTGGCTTAAGCTTTTACTATCTCCATTGCCTAATTCTACACGCTCTTCATTATTCCAAACTAACAACGTAGCTATATTTGTAATTAAAAGTACAACAATGATCGCTAATAATAATTTTTTTGACATTGACATTTGTTCCCCCTATAACCCTACGGTACCTAAGGCACGGTTATACGAACTATACAGGTAATTATAATAAACATCCAGGGAAAATCCCTGAATGTAATTAACCAATTTGATTTTTTAACGTAACTAACTCTTCTTCTGAAAATTGGTAAGACTGATTACAGAAATGGCAATTCGCCTCTGCCCCGTTATCTTCATCAATCATTGATTGAATTTCATCTTTTCCTAAGCCTTTTATTGCTCGTTCTAAGCGTTCTTTTGAACAATTACAACGAAATTCCAGTGGAATCGACTCATGTACCTTAATTTCATTCTCTCCAAACAGTCGATGCAGTATTTGTTCAGGTGTATTCCCTTCTCGAATTAAAGTAGATATTGCCGGAAAAGACTGAATTTGTTCCTCTAGCTGATTAATTACTTCTTCACTTGCTCCAGGCATAACCTGTACGATAAAACCACCCGCCGCCAATATACTATGATCAGGATTCACAAGTACTCCTGCACCAACTGCTGTAGGTACCTGCTCTGAATTGGCGAAATAGTACGTAAAATCTTCACTAATTTCCCCGGAAATAATCGGAACTTCTCCAGTAAAGAAATCCTTTAAACCTAAATCCTTAATGACACTTATACTTCCATTTGTACCCACTGCCCGAGCAACATCTAATTTTCCTTTATCATTCAAGTCAAAATCGACATGGGGATTTTGAACATATCCTCGTACCTCACCTTTTGCATTTGCATCCGCAATTATCGCACCAATTGGTCCATCCCCCAAAACCTTCGATGTGATGGAATCGTCCCCTTTAAGCATGGCACCCATCAATGCAGTGATGGTAATTGTTCTGCCTAGCGCAGCAGAAGTGGTTGCCCACGTATCATGGCGCATTCTTGCTTCTTCAACAGTATCCGTTGATGAAGCTGCATAAGCTCGAATCATACCATCGTAAGCTGTTGCTTTTAATATAAAGTCCTTCATGTTGTCTCTTCTCCTTTCCAGCTCGCTTTGTTTTTATTATAAATAAGATAAAGTCCTTTTAATGTTAAGTATGGATCTACATGGTCAATCGTTTCTGATTCATAGGCAATTAATGATGCTAAACCACCTGTAGCAATGACCGTAGCTTCTACTTGCATTTCACTTTTAATTCGGCGAACGATCCCATCAACTTGTCCTACATAACCATAGAAAGCACCAGACTGCATTGCTTCCACAGTCGAAGACCCAATTACACTTGTAGGAGCTTGAATCTCTATTCGCGGTAATTTAGAAGCTTTGCTATATAGTGCTTCCATTGAAATATTGATTCCTGGGGAGATAACTCCTCCATAATATTCTTTGTCCTTGTTAATAAAGCAATACGTAGTGGCAGTGCCAAAATCAATTACAATTAATGGCGATCCATAATCTTCTATTGCCCCTACTGCATTGACCACTCTATCTGCACCAATTTCTCTTGGATTAGGATAACGCATGTTTAAGAAAGAATGTACCGTTTCTTTTCCAATAATCATCGGCTCAAGATGGAAATAATCTTTACTCATTTTTTCTAAAGCATACATGATCGGCGGAACTACAGAAGATATAATAACACCCTTTATCTCTGAAATCGCAATTCCACTATGATCAAATAAGGATTTAATTAGCATTCCAAATTCATCTTCTGTTTTATAACGGTCTGTTTTTATCCGCCATTGATGCTTTAATTGATCTTTTTCAAATACTCCTAATACTGTGTTGGTATTCCCAACATCAAGTACAAACAACATAAACTTCCATACCTTTCTTTCTCAAATTTGGATTAGAACCAAAGGATACGCTTATTTTTTTAATATACCATATTTAAAAGGGAATATATATTAAACCGACTAGTTATGAGCAAAACACACTTACCTTTATTCTGACAGCCAACAGTGAGAAGAAAGGTACTGTTTGTCTTTGTTAGTGTGTGCAATTTATAGACAGAGCACAAACCTATATGAACTGAAGCATATGATGTATGTGCAATTGTCTACCTTATGCCATCGAAAAGTGGTATCACCTTACCATTACACGTATGCTCTATTTCCACCTATACTTATTCTTTAATAAACCAAATCCTATATACCACCTTTTCTTTACATGCAAAAAAATGACACGAAGTTCTTGCCCTTTAACAAGCGGTTGAACTTCGTGTCATTGTTCATTTACATTCTAGCTGTATTAATCTTTTTTCTCTTCATCATCTGCTGATGGTTTATTATCTGTTGTTATCTCATCTGTTGAAGGTGGATTTTTTGAAGTTGTTCCATTAGATGAAGTTGGCTTATTATTTGTTGTAATGCCATCTTCAAGGTCTTCTTCAAATTTCTTATTCGCTTTATCTTTTGCTTCCTCGAATGTTTCTGGAGATTCATCCTTATCATTAGATTGAATATTAACTTTTAATGATTCAGATTCCTCTGGTTCAGGAAGTTTACCTTCTTCGAACAGCGACTTAATTTGTTTTGCATCTAGTGTCTCTACCTCAAGTAAAGTTTGTGCTATTAATTCTAACTTATCTTTGTGTTCTGTAAGTATGGTTTTAGCACGATCATAACAATAATTGATGAAGTTTTGCATTTCTTGGTCAATGTCATGAGCAATTGCATCACTATAGTTTTGATCATTGTTAAGATCTCGACCAAGAAATACCTCACCACCGCCACTTGTAAATTGTAACGGACCAATTTTTTCACTCATACCATACTCGGTAATCATCTTACGAGCAATTCCAGTCGCACGTTGGAAATCATTATGAGCACCCGTACTTACTTCTCCAAACATGATTTCTTCAGCTACGCGACCACCTAGCAATCCAGTGATCTTATCAAATAATTCTGGTTTCGTCATAAAGTAACGATCTTCCCTAGGTAGCATCACAGCGTAACCACCTGCTTGACCGCGTGGAACAATAGTAACCTTATGTACCATATCCGCATCATCTAATACCATACCAATTACCGTATGTCCACTTTCATGATGAGCTACAATATTTCGTTCTTTTTTAGAGATAACTCTACTCTTCTTAGCAGGACCCGCAATGACACGATCAATGGCTTCATCAACATCTATCATATCAATCGATTTGCTGTCCCGCCTTGCAGCAACAAGAGCTGCTTCATTCAATAAGTTCTCTAGGTCGGCGCCCGAGAATCCAGGTGTACGCATTGCTATTGTTTTCACATCAACATTATCAGCCAAAGGTTTATTCCTAGCATGTACTTGTAGTACTTCTTCACGTCCTTTTACATCTGGTCGATCAACGGTAATCTGACGGTCAAAACGACCTGGACGTAATAATGCAGGGTCAAGAATATCGGCACGGTTGGTTGCTGCAATGATAATAATTCCTTCATTAACACCAAATCCATCCATTTCTACAAGTAATTGGTTTAATGTTTGTTCACGTTCATCATGTCCGCCGCCAAGACCAGCACCACGCTGTCTACCAACGGCATCAATTTCATCTATAAATATAATACAAGGAGCATTCTTTTTAGCATTTTCAAATAAGTCTCGGACACGGGATGCACCGACACCTACGAACATTTCCACGAAATCAGAACCACTAATCGAGAAGAATGGTGTTCCTGCTTCACCTGCTACTGCACGTGCAAGTAAGGTTTTACCTGTTCCTGGAGGTCCAACTAAAAGCACCCCTTTAGGAATTCTTGCTCCTACGGTTGAAAATTTACGCGGATCTTTTAGGAAGTCTACAACTTCTACAAGTTCTTGTTTTTCTTCGTCCGCCCCAGCGACATCCTTAAAGCGAACCTTTTTCTTATCTTCACTGTACATTTTCGCCTTGCTTTTTCCAAAGTTCATAACACGGCCACCACCGCCGCCACCTTGGGCTTGGCTAAGGATGAACAGGAAGAATAACCCGATGATTAAAAATGGAATCATCGTCGTTAAAAATGTTACCCATGCACTTGGTTGCTCTTCTTCTTCAACATGAAGTACACTTTGATCATTGGCTTGTTCAGTAATAGATGCGATGATTTCTGTGTTATCTGGGACTTGTGCAACAAATTGCTGGTCGCCCTCATTCAAATTACCACTAATTCGCATAATTCCGTTTGCTGGTTGCATCGTCATTTCTTGAATCTCGCCACTATTTAAAGCATCCATAAATTGCTTAACATTGAATTGTTCTGCTTCTTCATTCTGTCCATTGAATACTCCAATGACTCCTATAATAACGAAGAAAATAAGTATCCAAAAGAACACATTCCGAAATATCCGGTTCATTGCTTACCTCCTCCCAAGCGGGAAAAACTATATAACATCGTACCATACAAAAAAGTTGGAATACAACTAATTTCACTTAAAAAACAGCATTTTTATTTCTATGATGTATCTCATTCTTCCACTAGAAAATTAATATTATTCTCCACCATATATTTCTGGTTTTAATACACCGATATATGGAAGGTTTCGGTATTTTTCCTGATAATCCAAACCATATCCAACGACGAATTCATTCGGAACTTCAAAACCAATTAAATCTGCCTTAATAGCTGCAGTACGCCCAGATGGTTTATCCAGTAGAGTAACAATCTTAATAGAATTCGCTTTTCGATATTTAAATAAATCCACAAGGTAACTTAATGTTAATCCACTATCGATAATGTCTTCTATAATTAGTAAATCGCGACCTTCTACTTTTGTATCTAAGTCTTTTACAATTTTAACCTCACCTGATGAACGCATTTCGCCACCATAGCTTGATACATCCATAAAATCCATTTCTAAATGTGTTTGTGTGTAGCGTAAAATATCTGACATAAACGGCATTGCGCCTTTTAGGACACCAATAGCAAGCGGGAATTTCCCATCGTATTCTTCAGTTAATTGCTGTCCTAATTCCTTACACTTAATTGCGATTTCTTCCTCTGATATTAATACTTCTTTAATATCATTATGCATATGTCTGCTCCTCCTACATGTTGCCTTTGTCATAATATAGTTGTATAAGTGATGCACCTAACACCCTTTTTGCAGGTTGTCCCTTTTTCAATCCTACTAGCCATAAAACAGTTCCTTGATTATCCGTAACAATTGGCCAATTTTCTCGCTGAAACCTTGGAATTTTAGCATCTATAAAGATGTCCTTGACTTTCTTGCTTCCCTTTAATCCCTTCCAACGCATTCTATCCCCTTGCTCACGTGTTCGAATATGTAATGGTAATTCTACTTGCTCTTTGTAACACACAAAGGTGAATTCGGATTGTTCTAGAGAATTCTCTACGTATTCAGCAATAATTACTGAACCATCTGGCAAAACTGCTCTACCAGGAACTTCCAATAGTTTATGATAAGAATCGGGACGGCCGTCTTGATTGAAAGAAATACGTATCTGATCATATGATTTTTCTATCTTTAGCCCTTCAGGGAAATCGAGTCGAGTATTCCCAGTTTGATGGTGCAATAACGAAAAAAACTGCTCCTCATGGACATAAGATAAATCCTTCGGTAAATCAATATACAGATAGTTTAATATTAGATGATAGGCACGTCTTTGTAAAGCAAATGCATATGTTTTGAATGTGGGAATAGAAAAAGACAAAAGCTTATTTTTCTTATCAAACAAAACAATATCATGGGTCATTTTTTCTGCTTGCTGCTTTAAATACGATTGATCTGCATGTAAGGTTTCGCTTAAATGCTGTATTGTAGTATGTATATTACTATTTTTCTCTTTTATTAATGGTAGTACATGCTTTCTGAAAAAATTTCTCGTATAAGTGGTTTCCTGATTTGACGGATCAATTCTAGATTCAATGTCATGACGTCTACAATACTGCCAAATTTCATCTTTCGTTACGCAAAGAAATGGTCGTACAATCAAACCTTTAGCAAATGGCCGCTTTACGGGAATACCCGCTAGCGATTGAGAATCAGCAGATCGAACTAAACGCATGAGCATTGTTTCTGCCTGATCATCACCATGATGTCCCAATACTAAACAATTTGCATGAAATAACTCCATTTGCTCATAAAAGTAATTATAACGTAATTCTCTTGCTGCTACTTGTGTACCAACTTTGTACTGCTGTTTATAATCAGGGACATCTACAGAAGTACCTTTAAACTCAATATTCCATTCCCTACATTTTTGCTGCACAAACTGGAGATCTTCTAAAGACTCTGTACCACGCAATTGATGATCCACTGTCAAAGCAATAATACGTAATCCCCAGTCATCCTTTATTGAATTTAAATAATAAAGGAGAGCCATAGAATCAGGGCCACCTGAGACCCCCACAAGTATCGTAGTACCTTTCTCAAATAAATCATGTTTGTTTATAAACTGTGTTACTTTCCTGTTCAATTTGTCCATCTCCAACAGAGCAATTCTACTTTTATCGTACCATAATCATAATCACTGAAAAAGCAAAGAAATTAGATAATAACTTGCTGCTAAAAAGGAAATGCCTGCAGCTTCAAGCAAAAAAGGGTCTTGTCTCGTTGGTTGTGCTTGATTTCCAGTTACTGTATGCTGTTTTTGGATATTGTGGATAACTTGCAATAATTCTTTTTTCATTTGGGAGCTGGTTACATATTTGCCTATCAACGCTTTCCTCAGCACTAAACGGTACGGCCGTAACCCTTTTGCCTCGTCAATTTTTCGAAACAGCATCTTTTCTGGTTGTGTGTCTTTATTAAAACGATTTGGATAGTAGATAGTTAAAAAAACCATTACAAATGCAAATAAATCATAGCTAGGCTCTGCTTTTCGTGTTCCCATCCCCCAATAACCACGATCATAGAATTCGGTGTATTCCTTTATTGCTCTGCCTACTTGAGTTGTACCACCAACATCTACCCATCTGACTCTTGGTGGGGATAAGACGATAAGTAAATTATCTATTTTTAAATCACCAAATACCCATCCATGCTGATGAAGCTGCTCTAAGTCTTCTAATAGTTGCAACATAAATACCCCTATCCATTCTTTACCATGCTGTCTAATATAAGCAGACATTGGTTCTCCCTGTAAATATTCCATCACATAGAAAGAATATTTTTCCCCGGAAGGTGCTGTCCAATCATCTACATCTAATAAAGAAGGTCCAAGTCGACTCCCTTGGACCCTCCCTAATGACTTAAGCACATTAACTTCAACGGTCATCGATGAACGTTTATCGCTGATTTTCAATGCAGCAGGCTTTCCATTTGCTTCGCATAAATAAACAGAACCAATTGCTCCTGCTCCCAGCTTTTGTTTAATAACGTAAACCTTCTTATGCCATTTCCCTTGAATGTACATTCCAGGGCGAACAACTGTACTATGCTTCTTCCATTCCTGATTCATCTTCATCCCTCAAGCTCCTTAGCAAGGTCTTCTTACCAAATTGATACATTGCCTCGCGAATGGCAGGACCAGTAGGTGTAATTCCACCACTTGTAAGCTTCGGAAAAATACTTGATATTGAATCCAAAGCAGGAGACCAATCTAACACTTTTTGGATATCCTTGCGTTTACCCGGAAAGTTGAAAATGCAAAATCGATTACGGCCAATACGAGAATTCAAACTAATAGATAGATCAATTAATGCTTCTTTTACTGTTGGTAGTTTATCATGCATGCTTGCACTAGTATCTACTAAAACAAGCACTTCAAGATCACAGGTTTCTCCCATGTCTTCAACTACTTCCATAACTTCTCCTCGTTTTTCCGGTTCTAAATCCTCTAGCGATTGATCCTGTCCTAAGATTTGCTGTAATTCTTTATTTACAAATCCTTGCAGGGTTTGTGTCATTGCTTGTTTTGTTACCGTTTGTACGGTTTGGGATAGAGCTTGTTTATAAACAAGCTGACTGACTCCACCACCAGATAAGGCAATGTCTTCTACTTCTTTAAGGCCCTCTGGTTGTTCAGATTGATCATCTTCTAAAATACCAATTACGTTTACGGTAATTCCTTGCTGATTTGCCAATGATGCAGTAGCGGCGGGGTCCTCTCCTTTGTTCGAACACCCGTCGGTGATTAACAAGATTTGTTTAAGCGTACCTTTTTTCAACACCATCTACCTCCCAACTTTTCAGTACCATCATCGCCAGTTTTATAGCTATCTATACATGGTATCGCGGAAGAGAACAGGGGAGGTATACGGTTGGTTGAAACAATGGAATTCAACTGAAACGATTTTATTTTTCATTGCGCTTTATCATGATAAACTGGAACAGAAGCCCATTTGGGAATGTTTTTCATCACTTTGGCTACAACCACTGTCATATCATCTTCTATTTCTCCTGACCTGGTACGAATCACTTCTTCCAGTATTAAATCGGCTATTTCTTGCGGATCATTGGTTCGCATATCACGGATTTTCCGTTTCAACCAGATATCCGTATTTTCTACATGTTTTGGACCGTCAAAAATCCCGTCACTCATCATAATCAATAGATCATCTGACATTAATTGTTCACTAACAATGTCAACATCAAATTCCTGAATAATCCCCATTGGAAGATTACTGGCTTCTACCTTAATTAATTGATCCCCGCGTTTAATAAAGCTTGGTGTCGATCCTATTTTAAGAAACTGTACAAACGCATTGTGTAAATCAATAACTGCTAAATCCAAGGTAGCAAACATTTCATCCGTTGATCGTAAAGACAAAATTGAATTTATCGATTTAATCGCAACCTTTTCCGGTATACCCGTTTGTAGGATTTGTTGGAGCAATCGAAGTGTCTCTACACTTTCTTCTTGAGCCCTTTCTCCGTTCCCCATACCGTCACTAATCGCCATCGCATACTTCCCTGCACCAAGCTCAATCGTCGTATAGCTATCACCGGAAACCAGTCCTCCTCCTTTGGCTGCATTTGCAGCACCTGTCTCTACTACAAATTCTCTTGCAGAACCGAATGCAAGATAACTATATCCATTCGGAAATGGTGCAATTTCTTCTTGCTTTACCACAACAACCTCTTTCAAAATATCTGATAATACCGGCGCAATTAGTTTTGACCCCTCACCATGATAATCATAGAAGGTTAATGTCATTTCTATATCTACATTCCCCTTATCTAAACGATAAATCTCTAATTTTTCTAGTTCAATACCCATTTTTTTCAATGCGTGAACAATTTGCAATTCCTGTTGCTCATGATGCTGACGTTCTTTTAATATCTCTTTTGCAAAATCCTCCATTACTTCTGAAACACCTTGTAATTGATCTGCAACCAGTTTTTTACTTTCCATCACTTGTTGTTTAAGCTTTTGATTCGCTTCAAAATAAGACATTTCTTCCTTCATTGCATCGAGAACTTTCTTTGGCTTGACGCAATAACTTTCGAACTCACGTGCCGTCTTTCGATTAAGTTTACCACCCTCTCCCATATCATCCTTCATCATCTCCATTAACGAATATGTCTTATCAAATTCTTTCTGCCAACACCTTTCCTTCATAAAGCAATTTTGACATGTTTTCTCTGTTACTTGACTTAGAAAATAATCCGTCTCCCTTCTTGATTCCTGGTCTTCTTCTACTTGTCCATCAACCGTAGTAAAGCTATTGGACAATGCCTGAAATACATTTGAAAATTGCTCAACCCGTTTAGCAGTAACATTTCGCACTTTCTGTAAATACTGTTCCTGTTCGTTGGTGTATTCTTCTGTTCCTGGAATATAACGAGATAATTTCTTAAACCAACTTGCTGGCGTTAGTAAAAAGAAGAAAATTGCTATCGATGATTCCAAAATCGATGGAACTAATTGACTGGCATTGCCATAAATACCTATAAGAAAAGTTCCTACAAATAAACCAACGGCAACCCCTGGCTTTCTACCTTCTTTTAATAACCCTCCTAACAGTCCGGAAAAAGCAAGTAAGCTCATTTGATATAGATTTGCTACATTAGCTAGAGACAAAATAAGCCCAGCCACAACCCCTACTGTAGAACCAATTGCCGCCCCGCCGACATAAGCAAGTAATAATACAAAATAACGAGAAAATACCTGTTCAAATGAAGCACCATAAAGCTCCCATCCAATTGTTCCAGTAAGAATAGAGGCAATAAGTATGATCATGCATACGATCTCCTCATTTTTTAAAGCGGGGTTATAACGTTTAGGTGATAATAAAGGAATGCTTTGCATAAATATTAATACTAAAACCGTACCTAATACTCCTTCTACAAATACGAGCATCCAATCGTACGGTGATAATTGTTGAGAAATAGAGTATTGAAATACTCTAGTTGCTACCGTGGAAAGAAATACAAATAAAGGAATAAGGACCTGTTGATTTTTAGCTTTCTTAAAAAATCCGCCCAAGAAGACAAAGACAAGCATAGCTAGTGCAATAAATATTGAATGGTCTAACGAGTAGCTTAATGCACCTATTAGAACAGCTACAATCGATTTTAATGTTTTTTCTTTATGAACTAGCCATATAGTAGCTAAAAAGGCTACCGCAAACGGGGATACGACAGATAAAATAACGGCACGACCTAATAGAAACCCGATAATATAAAACAGCCATCCCCGTTCAAGTAGAATTACACGAAGTTTCGCATATAATCGATTACGGAGCTTGTCCATTTGTTTGGTGCGTTCTGCTCTAAATGCTTTCGGTTCGACTCTTGTAATTGAATCCATCATAACTACCACTCCCTCTTTGTGCATATCATTAAACCACAATATGCCAACTATTTTTGTCAAAACAAGAGAGCAATTACCAAGAATCGTTCGACGGCTTTCTATCAATCGAACAGTTTTCAACACGAACACGCGTGTGTATCCCTGTTTTAACTAAGAGTCACTCTTTTACAGTACTTCGCGCTGAATCAATTATAAAAAACGTTTCCATTGATTTATTTTTCTTCTTATAGATAAACAGATTTTGTTGAAATCTGAATCATTCTTACTAACATAATCCAATTTGACGAATGGGCAACCCTTCATTCGAGTTTATAATGACAACCGAGCACACCGATAACTTTTTCTGCTTTTCTATTATTTCTACCGAAAAATGATTGACAGACATCCAATCCTGCTGTATTATATTTTCTGTTGGCTAATTAGGCGGTGTAGCTCAGCTGGCGAGAGCGTACGGTTCATACCCGTGAGGTCGGGGGTTCGATCCCCTCCGCCGCCATCTATATAAAAACCCTACTATGTTTCTACATTAGTAGGGTTTTTATTTATGCATATGTGTGTATACCAAAAAGCAGCAGCCGTAAATTAATTTACGGCTGCTGCTTTTTTCGTATCTATCCTATAGAGCATTATTATATAGACAGCAACTGCTATCCTCTTTTAGCACCTCGACCCCCGCGTTTGGATTCCGTGTGCTTCTTCAAAGAGGCAAGACGGTCCTCTGAATCTTTAAGAAAACGATTCATTTTTGACTCAAAAGATTCCATCCGTTCACGGTTATCTCGTTGACGTTTTGGTTTATCTACAGCTTTTTTTATAGACAAGCCGATTTTTCCGTCTTTCTCGACATTAATAACTTTCACCTTTACTTCATCTCCTACGGAAAGGTGATCGTTAATGTCTTTTACATAGTTGTCAGCAACCTCACTAATATGAACAAGACCAGTAGTGCCTTGTTCAAGCTCTACAAAGGCCCCGAAATTAGTGATACCAGTTACCTTTCCTTGCAGCTTGCTGCCTACTTCAATTGACATAAAAAAAATGCTCCTCCTTAAAATTTTTAAGAAAACTAATATATCATCACTGATGAAGCTTCATCAGCTTACTATTATATTATAGCCAAGCAAACAAAAGTGTGTCAATAAGACGGATCTTCTTCAGGAATTTTGAAAATTAATTCTCCTTCTTTTGAAAAGAAATAATTCGTTCTTGCTATTTGTAATACGTAATCTTCATCTTTCAACAGCTCTACTTCTTCTTTTAAATTATTTTCTTGTTTCTCTAATTCAGCAAGATCTTGTTGTAAGGCTTCATATTCTTCCGTTTTTTCAGCATGAAGTACACATTGTTTAATATGGTATGTTGCCATGCTCCCAAAAGCAATTACGGCGATTAAAGAAAAAAGCACAAGTCTGCGAATTAACCGCTTCTTCTTTCGCTTTTGCCTGTCAACGTACGCATCATATTGCTGCATATAATTAGAGTCTAATCTTGTTACCGTTTGTTTGTCTGAAGCCAACGATGGTTACCTCCTCTTAAACTTAACATACTTCATCACCTTAATACATATATTCTTCATTGTACTATAAAATCCTGCTACTTTGAAAATATATAATTGAATTTTTTCCGGTAATAGGCGATATATCAGTTGAAAGAACCATTTAAAAGGAGTTATGATAACCGTTAAAATAAAAAGGAGAATCGTTCCGATAATCTTTATAAGCCAAAGGACAATGGCGTAGACCAACTTCACGACCCATTTAATTGGAGAAATAATGAGAGCTTGTACAACATTTTCTATAAAACGATATATATTTGCTGCTATATGAATTAAATATTCAAGCAATTTTTTATAGATGTTAGCAGCCACTGCTTGATAAAAGGCAAATCCCAATAAACAGGCCGCAATGATATAAAACCTTAATTCTCCCCCATTAATTCGAAATAAAATATAAAATAATAACATCGTTTGTGTTAGCCAAAAGCACACTTCCATCAGATAGGTCATTATCCGCCTATCTTTCCAATAGGCACTAAAGCGACGGAAGGTATCTTGAATCAATCCAAGATAAAACCCACCCGCAATCATTGTAATCATTGTTAGAAATTGCGTACTTAGACTCATTTAAATAACTTGCTAAAGAATCCTTTAGCCTTCTCCTGCTGCTCATCTACATAGGAAAGCTCATATATCTTACCTTTAATCGTTACTAGCCCTTCACCTACATCAAGATTCTTTAATTGCAGGTTTTGTCCGCGAACAATTAAATACCCCATAACTGTTTCCAATAAAAATTCTTCATTATCAAAGCTATCTACTTCTTTCACACCACTGATTTCTAGGTTTTTTCGATTATTAATCTTCACATAATGATCTGTTTGGACACGCGTTATATTTTCCTTATTTTCATAATAATTCATCGTAAAAGCCCTCCTTATCATTATTACTTTATGATAGGAGGGACAAGTATAGAACATAGTATTTTAATTATTTAATTTCTCTTCTTTGACAACTGTATATAACGACTCTGCCTCCTCTTTCTTTACTGTCCCACGCAAGTCATTAATATGGATAGTTACAAGTTTCTGGCCGAATTTAATAACAAGCTCATCACCAGCTGTTAACGTAGAAGAGGCCTTTGCTTGATTTCCATTGATTGTAATTCGTCCTTGATCAGCTACTTCCTTCGCTAATGTTCTACGCTTAATTAGTCTTGAAACTTTTAAAAACTTATCTAGTCTCATGTTATTCCCCCTTTTCCTTTGCCTGATTCCATAATTCATCCATTTCCTCTAACGTAGCATCTTGTACACTGCTATTTTGTATTGCTAATTGTTGCTCAATGAACGAAAAACGGGAAATAAACTTCTCGTTTGTTCGATTTAATGCCACTTCAGGGTTGATCTTATAATACCTTGAAAGATTTGCAAGTACAAATAGAACATCTCCAAATTCTTTTTCCATTTCAAGCTTATTGGCTGCCTCCACCATTTCGTTAAACTCCTGTACTTCTTCATTCAGTTTTTCCCATATATCATTTTCGTCATCCCAATTAAAGCCAACTTTAGCCGCCTTCTTCTGTAATTGATAGGAGCGTGCAAGAGAAGGTAAATGTTTGGCCACCCCGTCTAAAATAGATGTACGTTTGTCGCCCTTTTCTTGCTTCTTCAACTGCTCCCAGTTAGAGATCACTTCTTCAACGGACTGCACATTTGTATCCCGAAAAACATGCGGATGTCGATGTATCATTTTATCAGTGATCGACCGAACGACATCGTCTATATTAAAATAGCCCCCATCCTCGCCAATTTGGCTATGTAACATTACTTGAAGAAGCACATCCCCAAGCTCTTCTACGATTCCTTCATCATCTTGATGATCAATGGCATCAATTAATTCATAGACTTCTTCAATTGCATACTCTCGTAAGGACTCATGTGTCTGTTTCCTATCCCAAGGGCATCCATCTGGTCCACGTAACAAACGAATAACATGACGCAGTTGTTGGAATGAATGATGTAATAAATGATCTGGAACAGGTGGAATATAAACACTTGTTAAGTTACTGATTTCCACGATACGATCCAGCTCTTCTAATGGAAGGGTAATAACTTCCTGAGTTTTGCTTCCGGCGGCTTCAACAATGGTGATTGGATAATCAGCAGGAAGATCCTCTAATAAAGTTAGTTTAACTTCCGAAGCAGTAAATTGGTCATACACTTGGCAAAAGATAAGATGATTTTGATAATTTATCTGGCTTCGATCAAATGATGTCGCATCTAGAAATTGAAGCCCATCAATTGGATCAATCTTTAAAGCAGTGTAAAGATCATCCAAATAACTTTTGCCACCAATAATATTCACCGGAACTTTTTGTTGTTCTAGTAGTAACTGAACTGTTTTTTCAGCAAGCATTGGATGTCCAGGCACAGCATAAATCACATTTTGTTCATTGGCTTTATGTAAAATGATGTCTACAATTCGTTCATAAACAGACGTAAATTGATCTTCTGATTCATAAATGGTATCAAAAGATTCTAAACGGACGCCTTCTTGCTGTAATCCATGCACCACTGGATGATCCATTGTTCTCATGAATATTGGATTAGAAGCAGAGATTAGTTTTTTATAAATGCCTAAAGGTAGCTGGTCCATATCACCTGCTCCTAGGCCGACAACTTCAACCTTATACATCGTTGTTCCTCCTAATATATAGTAACTGTTCCTATTTCATTTTAAAAAATTGGTTAAATGGAAGCATACGTAACTGTTTTTCTGTGAATGCTTGACATTTAATAAGCATGTATCCATATAGTAGAGCACCAGAAAGCGATATGAAAACGACATATATGAACAAGCTTATGCGAGAATTATCTAGCCAAGGCAAAGCGATCCACTCAACAATTGATAGATAGATCACCATGATGATCCCAGGAAAAATTAATGCCTTCCAGCGTAACATTTGCCAAAGGTGTAACATAGGTAATTTTCTTTGTAATTCGATTAATACAATACAGCTTAACAACAATAGAGAGAGAATGGTTGCTACCGCACTTCCCATTAGACCTAACTGCACAACTAGCACTTGATTCGCTATCCATTTAACAAAAAAAGCAAGCAGTATGAACAAGGCAATTCGTTTGATAAACCCTAGTGCCTGTAGAATAGAAGATGCTGTAATGGCGATCGAACTAAGTATAATTGATACAACTAATAATTGGAGTTCTAGTGTCCCCTGATTATCTTGGAAAAGCAATCGATTAACCTCTGGAAAGATAGCAACTAATCCAATTGTCGCTCCAAGGGCTAAATAAATACTAACCAGCATTGCTCCTCCAATATAAGGGTAGTACGTATTCGGTTCTTGTTTTATTTTTTTTAGAGAGATTGATGGCAGCAGTGCTAAAGCAAATGACGAGCCTAACACCGTTCCGAATTGAATTAATGGCTGGCCGCGATCAAATACCCCTTTAGCTTCCATTGCTGCTTCTTTCGAATAACCTGCTTCAATTAAGCTAGGAAACAACGTAAACGTATCTGCAAATTGAAGGATAAGTAAAATCATATGATTTAAGGCTGCAGCAATCCCTAAGATAAATATAGTACGTATATAATATTGCCATTGTATTTCCTCATTTTGCTGTTTCGCATATGGTTTCTTCTGCATAAACAAAACAATCAGGATAATACTTGAAGCAATTGCCCCAAGTATTGATGCTAAAACCGCCGCTCTACCAACTTGATATATATGGTCGCCTTCTTTAAAGATAAAAAGTGCTGCCAGGATAATAATAGTTACACGGACAAATTGTTCTACAACTTGAGAAAGAGCGGTTGGCTTCATCATATATTCACCTTGAAATACCCCACGAATGAATGATGAAAATGGTACAAGTAAGCATGCAAAAGCAGCAAATTGGTAGGTTGATGTTAAATGAGAGTCGCCTACCCAGCCTGCTATATACGGTGCATTGAAATAAAGAAAAAGAAATAAAATCGTACTTAATACAAATAAAATAAGAAAGACTGGTATATAAAAACCTCTGATAGATAGGGGGGTTCCTTGTGCTTTTAGCTCTACTGCCATTTTCGAGATGGCGGAAGGAAAACCATATAGGGTTAAAACAAATACAATACCTAAGATTGGGTAGATCTGCTGATAGACATAGAAACCGATGTCACCTGTTAGATTTTGTAATGGTATCCGATAACCTGCACTTAATAGTTTACTTATCAAACCAGCTAGTGTAAGCACTAACGCCCCTTTCACAAGCCGATTTGTTTCATTATCACTCATCAATAACTTACTTCCTTTTTGTTCTCACTTCTATTTCATTATAGCATAGCAAAAAACAACCTCGTATTAAACAAAAGCTGCCTTACCGTTTTGGTAAGACAGCTTCTGTTCGGGCTAATTCAACGAAGCAATAATCGTTGAGCCGAACGCAATGATGTTAAGCGTCCTCTTTACTTACCCTATACCAAAGAGAATAAGCTTTGAACAAACTAACAGGTTGAATAATCCTCAATAATGAAGTATTATTCCATTTGTTTGGCAAGGAAGCTTGCCGCTGTTTCTGCTGCTTTTTGCTCCACTTTCGTAAATGCCTCGCCATCTTTTGAAAAGACTAACACACAACCAATCGCATCCCCATTCGCAATAATAGGACTAATACAATAAGAATTCAGTTCTTGCTCATTTCCATCTATTATTTCTAATGGTTTCTGTTCTTTTTCTATTACTTGTGTACGACCCTCGATCATTTTAGCTATTTGGGAGCTAATGTTTTTGTTTAAGTAATCCTTTTTTGATTCTCCTGCTACCGCAATAATTTCATCGCGATCAGATATAATAACAGGTACATGCAGAGAGTCAAATAAAGCCTCTGCATATTCTTTTGCAAAATGACCCAACTCATTTATTGGAGAATATTTTTTTAGAATTACTTCCCCTTCTCTGTCCACATAAATCTCCAACGGATCTCCTTCACGTATCCGTAAGGTTCTTCTGATTTCCTTTGGAATTACTACCCTTCCTAGATCATCAATTCGACGGACAATTCCTGTTGCTTTCATACTAAGTAGCCTCACTTTCTAATGATGATTACTGCTCTCTTTTTACACTTCTAAATGTTTTCTGTATGTGTAAAAATCACCAGGTGTGTTTTTAGTATGATGCAATACAGGATATCTATACATAAGATACCAAAGTTTTACTCCGAGCGATTCGCCTCTTTCAATTTTCCAATGAATTCTTCAACCAGATCATAGCGTTGATGCTTCTTATCTTTTGTATATTTAAACACAATTTTTAACTTATTATTTTCTGTTCCTAGTTGAACACCTCGCCCAAATTCATTGGCAAGCTCAAATAATTTAGCCCCATCTATTTGTTGACTTCTGTTTTCATCTACTAACAGTTCAATCTTATTATTTTTTTCAGTAATGGATACAATCTTCTCTTTCTTAGCCATCAGCTTCAAAGTAGACACGGTGAATAAATGTTCTACTTCTTCTGGATAGTCACCAAATCGATCCATTAATTCGTCACGTAAGTCTTCTGCATCTCCGTTTTCATCCATTGCTTGAAATTGCTTATATATTTCAATTTTTTGTTTCTCATCATCAATGTACTCATCAGGAATATACGCATCAATAGATAAAGTGAGTTCCGGTTCAAAAGGAGTAATCTCTTCGATTTCTTTTCCTTCTTTACGAGCATCAATTGCTTCTTTTAGCATTTGTGAGTACATATCAAAACCAACGGAATCAATAAACCCATGTTGTTGTGCACCAAGCAGATTTCCTGCTCCTCGAATGGATAAGTCTCGCATGGCAATTTTAAAACCAGAACCCAGTTCGGTGAATTCTTTAATTGCTTGTAGGCGTTTTTCCGCAACTTCCGTTAATACTTTGTCTTTTTGATAGGTGAAGTAAGCATAAGCAACACGATTGGATCGGCCGACTCGACCTCTTAATTGATACAGTTGACTTAATCCCATTTTATCCGCGTCATTCACTATTAACGTGTTTACATTTGGTATATCGACACCAGTTTCAATAATTGTTGTACTTACAAGTACATCATATTCACCTTCTAAGAAAGCAAAAATAATATTTTCCAATTCCGTTTCGTTCATTTGTCCATGCGCTACAGCAATTCTTGCATCAACAAGCATACCAAGATCTCTTGCGACTTTGTCGATGTTTTCTACTCGATTATATAGGAAAAACACTTGCCCTCCTCGGGCCATCTCCCTTTCGATCGCTTCCCTCATAAAAATAGGATTATATTCCATCACATAAGTTTGGATCGGAAACCTATTCTCAGGTGGGGTCTCAATCACGGACAGATCACGTACACCTAGCATGGACATATGTAATGTCCTTGGAATTGGGGTAGCTGTCAATGTAAGTACATCTACATTTGTTTTTAGCTGTTTAATCTTTTCTTTATGCTTTACACCAAATCGTTGCTCTTCATCAACGACTAGAAGACCTAAATCTTGATAGTGTACATCCTTAGAAAGAATTCGATGGGTACCAATAACAACATCTACCGTACCTTTTTTTACCCCTTCTAGTGTTTCCTTCTGTTGTTTTCTTGTTCGGAACCTACTTAGCAAACCAATATTAATGGCATGATCTTGGAATCGCTCGCGAATCGTTTCAAAATGCTGTTGAGCTAAAATAGTCGTCGGAACCAATATAGCTACTTGTTTTCCATCCGCTATTGCTTTAAACGCTGCACGAATTGCCACTTCCGTTTTTCCATAGCCAACATCCCCACAAAGCAGCCGGTCCATTGGGCGCTCTCGTTCCATATCGTGTTTAATCTCTTCGATACATCGTAGCTGATCTTCTGTTTCCTGATATGGAAAGGACGCTTCAAACTCTCGTTGCATTTCGGTATCCTCAGAAAAGGCGTAACCTTTTTTTGCTTCTCTTTCTGCATATAATTTAATTAAATCGTCAGCAATATCTTCTACAGAAGACTGTACCTTCCGTTTTACTTTTGTCCATTCACTCCCGCCCAACTTATATAGTTTGGGCTCTTTTCCTTCCGATCCAACAAACTTTTGAACTTGATCGATTTGATCAATTGGCACAAACAGTTTATCGTCCCCAGAATATTTAATAAGCATATAATCTTTGTGTAGATCGTTTACTTGTAATGTTTCAATTCCTAGATACTTACCGATACCATGGTTCGCATGGACAACATAATCTCCAACTTTTAGCTCTTGGTAGTTTTTAATACGTTCTGCATTTGATATTTTTTGTTGCTTTCTTTTCCGCTTCGTACGCTTCTTAAAGAGTTCTTGTTCTGTTACCAATACCAATTTATGCATTGGTAATTCGATCCCATTCGTTACATTACCTACCGCAATCACTGGTTTATCAGATGGGAGAACCAATTTATCCGAGATAGGTATCTCCAAATTATAATCTATAAAGATAGAGTGAATCTTTTCAGCTCGCTGCTCATCTGGCGCTAATATAACGACAGAATAGTCTCCTTTTTCCCAACGCTTTAGCTCATTTTTAAATAAGTGCATTTGACCATGGAATTCTTGCATTGGTCTTGAAGATAAATTAATAATATTTTGAGGCTGCGTATTCGGTATATGACGCAAGAAGACCGACATATACACACGAGGCTGCTTAATATTCGCCCAAATACGATACCAATCAAATGAGAATATACTTTTTTTCACCATCTGGTTTGACTCTAAGAGGCTACTATACCAATCAGCTTCCTCCTTATCTAGATGTACAGCTGTATCTTGTATGCGGCTCATCTCATCAAAAATAATCTGTCCATCTTGAGGGAGATAATCTAGTAGACTAGCAGGATTCTGATAAAGATATCCAATATATTTATACATTTCAGGGAAATGTTCGAGGTTTTTTAACCGTTCGATGTCACCTTTGATCGACTCCATTAATTTTTCTTTGGCTTCAGAAGATTTCAACGATTTTAACGTTTCAGACAGTGCTTCCTCTAAACGTTCGCCACCTGCATAAATATCCGATTCCGTTAAAAGTAACTCTGTTGCAGGCCCTACCGTAATATTTTGCAATTTATCTAATGAACGTTGTGTTTCTGCATCGAAATAACGAATAGAGTCTATCTCTTCATCAAATAGCTCAATGCGAATTGGATGTTTTTCGGTTATCGGATAAATATCTATGATTCCCCCACGTCTGCTAAACTCCCCTGGCGTAGTAACCATAGAAGCGCGTTCATACCCCATATCTACTAATGATGCTAAATAATGCTCTACGTCTATCTCTTCTCCAAGCTTAAATGGCAGTTGATAATTATTCCAATATTCCGGTGGGGGAAGTATTCGCTTAAGGGCAGCAACTGGCGCAATTAATATACCCGATTTATTTCTAGTCCAAGCAGTTAATGACTCAATCCGCTGACTTCGCAATTCTGGACTAGCAATTGCAATTTCTGACGCAATTAATTCATTAACCGGATAAAGATGCACATTATCCTCGCCATTGAATGCCGTGAGATCATCGTATAATTGTTGCGCTTGCACCAATTGATGTGTCACTAACAGCACAGGTTTATGGATAGCACCATGAATAATAGAGACAAGCAAGCTTCTCGCGGAACCGGATAGTCCAGCAACAAGTTGTTCTTCCATTCCATCTGATATTCCATTAATTATTGACTGTATATCCTCTTTCGACTGTAAGTAATTCTGTATACCTTTCATTCCTAAACCTCCACTTACCCTAGTAAATAACTAGAAAACCCTTACACCTATTTCATGGCCATCTTCTAGCATTCAGCAGCTTATATATTATCTTCATTTAAACTTATGGTAAAAACGCAAAAATGCCTTGGCTAAAAAACCAAAGCTGCTCTCTCTATTTTACTGTATAAAAAAATCTAATTCATGATAGTGTGGATGATGTCCTAAGGCATCCTCACAATTCTCGCAAATAGCCTTGATTTGTACATCACCGTTAGGTTTATAAGTAACCATCTCTTCTTTTTCCTTTGCTGTTAATTGATCTAACCCCAGCATAGATGTATCAACACGTTGCTGCTTTAGTTGCCCTATTTCCTGACCACAGTGTCTGCACATATACACAATAGACAAACTGGGAACCTCCTCGAATAACTTTAGCTAACAGTTAAAGTTTATCCGAATACCAAGTAAAATATACAAAAAGAGCTTTGTTAATGTGTGTTTCAACTTACTTCTTTTATGCTTATGAGCGGATTACTGATTATATTCATTCATCACTTCTGGAAAAGGAGCTTGCAACCAAGCTTCACATGCATCAGCAGCGCGTTTTATACTATCGCTAACGTCATCAGCTTCCCCTTTAGAAAAATCACTTAGCACATAATTTACAATGGAAATAGTTGAAGCGGTCGGTCTACCCACACCAATTCGTATTCGTTTGAATTCTTTTGTCCCTAAATGGTCAATAATTGAACGAATACCATTATGTCCACCATGTCCACCTTTCTGGCGTAAACGAATTCTTCCAGGAGACAAATCTAAATCGTCAAAAACAATTAAAACATCAGCTATATCTATATTGTAATACTCCATCAGCGGTCTGACAGCGTCCCCTGACAAATTCATGAAAGTCTGGGGCTCTATGAGCATGACCTTCTCACCATGCAGCGTAGCGATCGTATAATCTCCTTTAAATTTTGATTTATTTAAGTCCCATTGATGCCTTCTAAGTAATTCATCAATAACCATAAAGCCAACATTATGTCTTGTATGTTTATATTTTTTACCAGGGTTACCTAATCCTACAATACACTTCATAATCTTCTTCCTTTACTACAAAGTCTTCGTCACCGTTATCATACAATACAACAAACCCTCCTGTACAGGAGGGGTATATTGTAATATAGTTTAAAATATTAATTTTAATCTTCTTTTGATTCGTTCTCAGATTCAGGCTCTGCATCTACTAATTCAGGCTCTGCATTTTCGTCAGGAGCTTCTTCTACATCCTCCAACGTATCCGGCGGTACAATGGTTGCAATAGTAGTATCGGCTTCATCTAATAATTCGAAGTTTCCTGTTGTAGTTATATCTGAAATAGCAATGCTATCTCCTACCTCAAGTTCGGAAATATCTACTACAATTTCTTCTGGAATATCAGCAGGTTTAGCACGAACCTGTAACTCGTACATTGGTTGTTGTAGTACACCGCCATCTTTGGTCCCTTTTGCTTCACCTTCTAGGCGAAGTGCCACTTCAACATCCATTTCTTCTGCCATATTAACGATATAGAAATCAGCATGAATGAGCTCATCTTTCAACGGATCGATTTGATATTCATGTAACATAACATTTACTGGCTTATCATTGCCAACATTAAGTGAGATGATCGCATTTCTTCCTTCATCTCTTACTGTTTTTACTAGTTCAATGCTATCTACTGAAATCGATTTAGGATCGATTGCCTTTCCATATAAAACAGCTGGCACTCTACCGCTGTTTCTTATTTCTTTCGTTGCTGATTTTGTTTGATCCTCTCTTAAAGTTGCTGCTAATTTAACTGCCACGTTGATCACCCTCCAAATTATTTGAAAAACTTGACTTATCAAGATTTACGAATTATCAAAGTCTTACTCTTCTGTTTTTGTCTGTGTAACTCTTGTAGTAGTTATATTAAAAACATCCATAATAGAGAATACCCATATCTAACATACTCTAAACATCTAATCGAACAGGATACTTACAGATTGCAATTCATGTACACGAATAATCGCTTCTCCAATAAGTGGTGCGACGGATAATTCTGTGATTTTTTCAAGTTGCTTCTCTTCCGGTAATGGAATGGAATTAGTGACTACCAGTTCCTTAATTCTAGAATTATCAATTCGCTCAATAGCTGGACCAGATAATACAGGATGTGTACAACAAGCATACACCTCTTTAGCACCATTTTCTACTAAGGCATTAGCAGCAAGCGTAATTGTACCTGCTGTATCAATAATATCGTCTATAAGGATAGCTGTCTTTCCTTCAATATTACCTACAATGTTCATCACTTCTGCCACATTAGGCCTTGGTCTACGCTTGTCTATAATACCGATTGGAGCTTTTAATCGATCGGCCATTTTACGTGCACGTGTAACGCCTCCATGATCTGGAGACATAATGATGATGTCTTCTAGATTTTTCTTTTCAAAGTAGTCGGAAAGAATTGGTACACCTTGTAAGTGATCTATAGGAATATCAAAGAAACCTTGAATTTGCGGTGCATGTAAATCAAGCGTTATTACTCGGTCCGATCCCGATGTCTCTAATAAATTAGCAACAAGCTTTGCTGCAATTGGCTCTCTGGAACGAGCTTTACGGTCCTGTCTAGCATAACCATAGTATGGCATCACAATATTAATTGATTTGGCTGAAGCCCGTTTTAAAGCATCAATCATAATTAATAGCTCCATGATATGCTGGTTTACTGGTGAACAAGTAGATTGAACTACATAGACATCGCAGCCGCGGACGCTTTCCTCAATATTAATTTGAATTTCTCCGTCGCTAAAACGAGACACGGTACATTTTCCCAAATTTGTACCTATATGTGCTGCTATATCTTCTGCTAGTTTGGGATTAGAATTAAGTGTGAATACCTTCAAAGATGTATCCTTGTACGTAGATGCCATGAGTAAGAACCCTCCGTTAGTCTTTTTGTCTGTTTTTTATTTTAGATGCGTATCCTTCTTTATTCGTTTGCCTAGATCTTGCTACTGACAAAGAATCTTCAGGGACATCTTTTGTAATTGTTGAACCCGCTGCAACATAAGAGCCTTTTCCAACAGTTACTGGTGCAATTAGATTCGAATTACACCCAATAAATGCATCGTCTTCAATGGTAGTTAAATATTTATTCTTCCCATCATAGTTTACAGTTATTGTTCCACAGCCGATATTAACATTTCGTCCAACGTCTGCATCGCCAATATAACTTAAATGGGAAACCTTGCTCTTTTCAGCTAGTTCAGTTTTTTTGATCTCAACAAAATTGCCGATCTTAGCCTCATCACCGATAGAACTTGATGGACGAATATGTGCATATGGGCCTACCTTTACATCATTTCCTAGTTTACTGTCACTAGCAACACTTTGTTTAACAATCGTACCTTCCCCAATATAACAATTTGTTATTTCTGAGTGTGGTCCAATTGCACAATTTCCTTTTATAACCGTGTTTCCTTTTAGAATGGAACCCGGATAAATGATCGTATCTGCTTCAATCTCGACATCGGGTTCGATATACGTATGATCAGGATCTATAATAGCAACACCGTTACGTAAATGCTTTTCATTAATACGATGTTTCATTAACCTTTCGGCTTGAGCCAAAGCAACACGATCATTTACGCCCAATGTCTCGTCAAAATTCGTTGTCATAAAAGCACTAACCTTTTCTTCTTCCTTTTGAAGAATTTCAATAACATCCGGCAGGTAATACTCACCTTGCGAATTATCATTCGAAACATTTTGTAAAGCGTGAAATAAAGCTTGATTATCAAAACAGTATGTACCTGTATTTATCTCATCTACAAGAAGTTCTTCCTCATTGGCATCTTTTTGTTCTACAATTCTTTCCACTTCGTTAGTTGCTTTGTTACGAATTACTCGTCCGTAGCCAAAAGGATTTGGGGCCTTAGCAGTTAGTACTGTTGCTTTCGCTCCAGTTCGTTCATGATGCTGAAAGAGATCTTGATATGTTTCACCAGTTATAAGCGGCGTATCTCCACAAACAACAATCGTTGTACCTTCTTTATCTTTTAACAACTCTTCTGCCTGCAGTACAGCATGACCCGTGCCCAATTGTTCTTCTTGAACGACGAACTCACATTCACTCCCGATCCGCTCTTTAACCTTATCTGCTCCAAAACCTACTACGGTTACTACTTTATTTAAATGAACCGTGTTTATCTGATTTATGACATGTTCTACCATTGGTCTGCCCGCTACGGGATGGAGTACTTTGTATAGCTTTGATTTCATTCTCGTACCTTGCCCTGCTGCCAGCACAACAGCATATCGATTCGACATAAAGGAAACCTCCATCATTTCTAATTATCCATTATGAATATATCTTAAAAACCTTTCCATTTCAACAAATAAACCGTGTGAAACAAGGTCTTACATGATGTAAAAGTTTCCATTAAATGCGTATTTAAGCATTTTTATACCTATGTATTCCAATAAAATATTATATAAGTTATGTACTTTCAGACAAAAAAAGAAGGCTAACCTGATGTAGATTAGACCTCTAGTTGTATTAAAAAATGTGCGTTTTACGAAGCTCCAGCTTCTTCATACTTCACTTCAGCTTCACCAGCACGATGGTATTCTTCTAAAACAGCGTCTTGAATCTTTGCACGTGTACCGGAATTAATCGGATGTGCGATGTCTCTAAATTCACCATCTGGAGTACGCTTAGATGGCATTGCTACAAATAGTCCATTGTTCCCATCAATAACACGGATATCATGGACAACAAATTCCTGATCCAAAGTAATCGATGCAATCGCTCGCATTCTACCTTCTGTATTAACGCGGCGCAATCTTACGTCAGTTACTTCCATGATGTATCACCACCTTTTCCCATTTGAATCTATATTAACTAGTTCAACAAAACTATTAAAAGTCCTGCTAAATTATTAAAAAAAATAAAATATTTTCAAATGTAAGGTGATTAACAGGTGATTTTCCTCATATGGTTCCTCCTAAACGCTTCACAAAAGCAGAAATCACACTTATATAACAACAATCACATTAATTCCCGTCCATGCTATTTGTAAGAAAATTACCTGGATGGACATCTATATTTTTTTCTTTCAAATCGACATTGGAAATTTTAATTAACGATGTATAATTCTCTACTACGCGTTCCTCTTCTTCATCGTCTGCTTCAGCTAGTACACCAATTGCTTTTACTTGAGCATTAAACTCCTCTAACAAATTAATCATTCCTGTAATGGTGCCTCCTGCTTTCATAAAGTCATCGATAATACAAACATTAGATCCTTCTGTTAAGCTTCGCTTAGGCAAAACCATTGTTTGAATTTTTCTTGATGACCCAGAAACATAGTTAATACTTACAGATGAGCCTTCTGTTACTTTTGGATCTCTCCGCACGATAACAACCGGCACTCGAAGGAAAGAGGCAACCGAATAGGCTAAAGGAATTCCTTTGGTAGCAACCGTAACCACAACATCAATATCCATTTTGGAGAATGACGATGCAAATACACTTCCAATCTCTCTTACTGTCTTTGGATCACCTAGCAAATCACTCATGTAGAGATAACCACCGGGTAGAATTCGCACTGGATCTTCTAGCTTTCGGCATAGATCATTAATAAAAGCTTTATTTCTCCCATTATTGAACTCAGGAATGTATTGAACGCCGCCGCCAGCGCCAGTAGTTCGTTGTAAATAACCAATGCCCTCTTTTTGAAATACCGTGTCAATTATATCAAGATCTTCACTTACAGAAGCCTTCGTTGTCTCCAAATTGGATACAAAGTAAGGCAACTGCGTATGTTGCCGTGGATTCTCTAGAAAAAAGTTTGTTAAAGCAACCAAACGATTACTTCGTTTCATAACCACACCTCAAAACCGAATATTTCTCTTTAATATACCATTAACATATGCTTTTTATCAATTTTTAACCTAATAATCGAACATAATATACTTCTTCGCAAAATCCTCGCATCCCATTATAAATTCTCCTTGCCTTGCTTTCCTGCTCTACTAAGCCATATACAGTCGGTCCACTTCCACTCATCAGCACACCTTGAGCCCCTGATTGACGCATGGCCTCTTTAATCCGTTGTACTTCCGGATATAACTCAACGGTTATCGATTCTAGCGAATTTCCTGAATGGATGCAAAGTTTTTGAAAATCATTTTCTCGTAACGCTTGGATTATTTTATTTGTCTGCGGATGGGCAAGCTCATTTATAATTATTCGCTGGAATATTGTTTTAGAGGATACGCCGATATCAGGTTTCGCTAAAACAACCCAACACGGCGGAGGCGAAGGGAGTGGCTCAATAATCTCGCCACGTCCTTTCGCAATACCGGTCTTTCCATATATACAAAAGGGCACGTCCGTTCCGATAGTTGAACCTAACCTCGCTAACTCATCATTCGGTATGCCTAATGACCATAATCGATTCAGCCCTCTCAAGACGGCAGCTGCATCTGTGCTACCGCCCCCTAATCCTGCTGAAACGGGTATGTTCTTTTCTATATTGATATGAACCCCTGCTCGGATTCCATATATTTGCTTCAAGGCATATGCTGCCTTAAAAGCTAAGTTTCGCTCGTCACTAGGCACAAACCTGCTTTCCAACGAAATTTCAATACGATCCTGCTTTAGCTCGTATAATTTAATTCGATCTGACAGATCTATCGTTGTCATAACCATTTCTATATTATGGTAATTATCTTCTCTTTTACTTAACACATCGAGTGATAAGTTTATTTTAGCAGGGGCTTTCTCAAATAGCGCCATCACCCGTCACCTTCTTGTACATAGATAATGAAATTGTAACATATTAGAAATCACCAAGCGAATTCAAAGAAAACACATCCATTCAGCTTTCTCTAGCAGCAAAAAGGCAAATCCTATTAGGATCTGCCTTTTTGCTGCATGTTCGCTTCGGCCATTTCAATAGCACGTTTAACCATATTTCCAGCATCCCTAGATTTTATGCCGCCCCAGCCTTCGCTTTGCACCGTGTCGTAAAATCCTAACTCTTTGGCAATTTCTTCTTTCAAATGGTCTGACATCATCCCTCTTCGTCTAGCCACGAAAGAACAACCCCCTTCATTTAAATGAGTAGTAATTCCCTTACGACATGCTTAGTATGGCTTAATAGGTTCTCGAACAATCCCGTTATATGTATACAAAAAAGGAAAAATTTTATGGTTCATCCCAAATAACTTTTGGATAGATTTTAAAGTGATTGTTAAACCTAAATGTACGTCATTAATATATCGAAGTATTATTGACGAATAATTCAGTTATTTTAATGTAAAATAAAAGCAGTAAACCTTTAGGGCTACTGCTCAATCACGGAAGCAATGGTATGTTCGTCTGAAAAACTTAGTTCCACTGTTTCTGTTAAAACGTCTGCATAGCTGTATGAAACACGTTCGAATGCATTTTCTTCTTGGTCAAGCTCAACGATAAAGACAGAAGGATATGTTTCTGCTAATACGCCTGAACGTTCAATCGTTTTCCTTCTGCCACCGTTCGCTTTAAGCTTTAACCGTTCACCAACATGACCTTCAAGACCTTGCTTTATTTCGATTAATGTTTTCGCCACTATACTCCACCTCACTGCAAATAGTGTACCATAAACTTGTACAAATGTCAAATAAAACTTATCATTATAACAAGTTACCAAATTTAATGTCAACAGTTTAATTTGTCGATTAACCCTATTATTTGTATATGTTAAATTTTTATGTATATTTTTTTCAAAAAAGTGGTAGGTATAGTTCGGTAAAACGCTTGTCCTTATTTCATACGGCAACCTTACCTGCCAAGGTAAGTTGCTTAATCCATCGATTCTTGCTCCAAATAAGGCATACCAGTCCGCAACAGTCCTTTTGTCTCTACGCCCCCCATACCCTTATCTCCTGTCAGCGTGTTCCTCAATGCCTCCCAAACACTAACCCTTTCCATAAATGGTGTATAAGCTATCTTTGCTGCGATATATACCGGGTCTAATGCATGTATATTGATCCGTAGTGGCGAACTGGCAAAGTTCGCACCAGCACGTATTAATGACTCAAAGTGAGATTGACATGCTCCCGCAAATATGATGAGCTGGTCTAGGTTAGGGTTAATTTTTCTGGCTTCACGTACTGTCTCAACAAAAAATTTGGAATGTCGATATGCACGAATATCACTTTTCTGCCCTTTATTTTTAGAGAAGGCATCATGGCCGGTAATTACAATAATATCTGGCTGTATCTTCTCCACTAACTCTCCAATTTGAAGCGGCATTTCACGCTCTTGTAAATGAACACCATGCACTTGCAGTCCTATACGCTGATATAGTTCAATACACTTTCTTAAATACATCTGATCGCCATCAAGGTGAAGTACTTTCGCAGGGAGTTGAAAAAACATGGTTTCATGCTGGTATCCATCGGTTGCCTGGTACTCCCGTTTTTCTTTCATTAATTGATAATCTTGTCGAAATAATCGATAGGAGAATTCCTCTTTTTCCTGCTCTCTTTTTCTCCGTTTCTCAAGCTCCCTCTGCTGAACCATTTCCAAATCAGTTACCGGCGCATCTGCTTTGAGACGGATATCCTCGCCATATAATTCAACGTTTTCTCTTTTTACCGAGGCTACTCGAAATAATAAATCATGATTATACGATTGTCTCGTTACTAAATCACCTTTTGCAAAGCTCATACCTTCTCCTCACAGCCTTCCTACCAAGCATTCTGATATAGCCTATGAGGAGGCAGCTAAAACTGTGCGTTTATCTAAAATTCAGCCTTCGTTTTTATCTTCCTTTGGCTGGATCCGATATAAGGTATTAGCCAACAATGCAAACTCTTCCATCGTCAACGACTCTCCACGTCTATTGCCATCAATCCCCGCCTTTTCTAAGTACTGGGTAACCTGTTCTTTCGTAAACAAGCTTTGAAAATGATTGGTTAAATTATTGCGAAGGGTTTTTCTTCGTTGTGCAAAGCTAGCCTGAACCATTCGAAAGAAAAAATCCTCATTATCAACTTGGACAGGTGGTTGAATGCGCTTCACTAACTTCAGAATACTTGAATCGACATTTGGCTGTGGCATAAACGCGCGTTTAGGCACATGCATAACTACTTCTGCTTTTGTGTAGTATTGGATGGCAATACTCAGCGAACCATAGCTTTTATTATTGGGGCCAGCTGCCATGCGTTCAGCTACTTCTTTTTGTATCATGACAGTAAAACTATTCACTGCGAGATCCTCACGTAATATTTTCATAAGAATTGGCGTGGTAATGTAATACGGTAAATTAGCAACAAGATGTATCGGTTGCTCATGCTTAAAGTACGTTGTGATCATATTCGCAACATCGGCCTCTAATATATCTTGATGTAAAATAGTAACATTTGGATAGGGTTCTAATGTGTCTGCAAGAACAGGTAACAGTCGTTGGTCTATTTCAAAAGCGATAACTTGATCAGCATGAATGGCTAATTGTTCTGTTAACGCTCCAATGCCTGGACCGATTTCTATAGCTCCAGCACCTTTCTCAATACCAGCATGTTCAATAATGTTCTCCAAGATATTGCTATCGATTAAAAAATTCTGTCCTAAACTCTTTTTAAAGGAGAAATGATACTTCGATAAAATTTCTTTTGTACGTGACGGTGTTGCTATAAATTTATTCGTTGTCATGCTTATCCTCCTGCCAAATCTGCGCAATAGCTGCCTCAAATTCTTGTTTGGTTATCTGAAACATGGTGAGCCGCTTTAGTAATTGTTTGCCATTCATATGACCAATTTGAAGTATCTCTCCTAAGCGTTTTCTTTTTTGAGCTGCTTGTGCGCCGCCAATTAAGCCATAGTTAATTAAATCTTGTTTGGTAATATCGCTGGTTTGTGTTTCATTCAATTCATAAACTTCTGAGAGAGCTTGTTGAATGGACTTCATCGAGGCATGCTCGATTCCTAAACTTTTATTTATACCAGAATGCTTCGCTGTTGCTTCTTGTCGCGTCAAAAAAGCATGTTTGCAGCCAGATACTGCTTGATCAATAATATGACGAATACGTTCCCCTGGATAATCTGGGTCTGTAAAAATAATGACTCCTCGCTTATCCTTGGCATGTTGTATTTGGGTTAGAATCGTTTGATTAATTGCTGAACCATTTGTTTCAATTGTATCCGCATCAACTGCTTGGCGGACTTTTGCTGTATCATCTCTTCCTTCTACCACTATTACTTCTTTTATCCTCACATTATTTCCTCTTTCTACACTCATTCATTTTAGCCTTTTTTACTTTCCTCTAGTTCGATTAAAGCTATACACTTATTATAATACAAAAAATGCTCTTACCTCTATGGTAAGAGCATTTTTATTAATTAATGACCTTTACAGTAACGGTTTTTCGACCCCAATTGTAGGCAGCTTGTTTCGAAGGTACATGAACATCAATACGATTGCCTACAATATGACCACCGGTATCTCCAGCAATCGCCTCCCCATATCCTTCAACCCAAACTCTTGACCCTAACGGAATAACGCTTGGATCTACAGCAATCACTTTTTTATTCGGATTCGCGTTTAAATTTATACCTGTCGTAGTAAATCCACTACAACCACTACAGCTTGCAGTATAGGCACTTGCAGACATTGTATAGGTTTTTCCGCCTTGCGAACGATCATTTGCGTTTTGTGCGTTATTACTCTCTGAACTTGCTTCGGATTGCTTGGGCTTTTTAGTTGATAACGTAACCAAATTATTATCTTTCTGTTTCGTACCGATAGCTACTACTCGATCTTCACTTTCTTCGATGACGTTCTCATCTACTAGTTCTTTACTTACTTCTTTTCCATTTTCTTTAACAATTTCATAAACTTTCTCTACTTTGCCTTCTTTCCCTTCAGAGAGGACCCTTTTCTCTCCTTTTGGAAGACTGCTATCATTCTTCTCTTCCGTCGAAAAGGCTATTGTTTCAGTAACTTCATCTTTTTCTGTTTCAACACGTACAATCGAGACGGTTGTATCTTTCGTAACTTTTTCACCCAGAGCCGGTTTAATCTTATCCGCTCCATCCTGGTCAAACTTCACCTGAGATTCTTCTAACAAATCGGCTACAGTGCCGCCTGTTGTCCATACTGTTTTCTCTTTTCCGCCATTATTGATGGTAACTTGGTAGGCTTGCTTAACTTTAATATGTAATCCATCTTCTATTGCATCTTCTGGCTTAAAAGAAACATCATCTCGTTGCTTAAAAGAAAGGTTATTTTCTTCTAAGAATTCATTTATTGTATCTACCGTTGTATAGTAATTCTTCTGTTCATCGTCAATTGTAACAGTCACTTGTTTTGCTTGTTTGTACGAGATTTCCATTCCATTTTCAACGGAATCTGCTTTGTTATGAGATAAGTAATCATGTTCTCCAACAGTAATTCCAACTTCAGCTAGTAATTCTTCTACGGTGTTTTTATGCGTCTTTACAGTTTGTTTCTTGCCGTCTTCAGCAATAACCACTTCTGCTTTAGTAGCATCAAATAAGACGAGTCCGGAAAACACAACAAGTGCCAAAACACCAATGCTCGAAATAACCAGCTTCATTGTCGACGCCGGCATTAGCTTTGAAATTATTCGCATGCTTCTGCCTCCCTCTTAATGCATTTTGATTATATTAACACTTATATGCAAAGTCAAAGTAATTCCGTTTACGTTTAAGTTACAATTAGATTACATAGAAAAAAGAGAGCCCTTTTTTATTAGTAAAAATACCTCATAACCATTGATACATAAGGGGTTTATTAGAATCGATTATTTCATAAAAAAAGAAGCTTAACATTTACGTTAACCTTCTTTTTATACCGTATTTTTCCTATTTTTTTACAAATTATTTTTCTTTTTTTACAACCGTCATAAGTTTAAACCAAAGAGAGAAATAGCGTTTTTTGTCGTGTTTTCACAAATTTCGTCCAAGGTTGTTTCTCGAAGTTCTGCTATTTTTTCTGCTACTAATTTAACATAAGCTGGTTCATTTCTCTTTCCTCTATTGGGGTGAGGAGCTAGGAAAGGTGCATCAGTTTCAATTAACAACCGATCCATAGGAACCTGCACCGCTACTTCCTTTGGTAAAGTAGCATTTTTAAAGGTTACTGGTCCTCCTAAAGATATATAAAAATTCATATCTAAACATGTTTGTACATAATCTGCTGAATCGTTGTAACAATGCATGATTCCACCAATCACTTCCGCATTTTCTTGTTTGAGAATATCAATAATATCCTCGGTAGCTTCACGATTATGGATAATAATTGGCATATTTACTTTTTTAGCCAATCGAATTTGCTTTCGAAATACTTCTTTTTGTACATCCTTCGGTGATTTATCCCAATGATAATCCAAGCCCATTTCACCGATCGCCACAACTTTTGGATGGGAAGACAACTCTTCAATCCAAGCAAGCTCTTCACCTGTCATATCAATGGCATCAACCGGATGCCAACCAACTGCTGCATATATTGTTTCATATTGTTCAGCAATTTCAATTGCTAAGGGAATGGTTTCACGATCAAAGCCAACAACCACCATATATTTAACTCCAGCATCAAAAGCGCGCTGAATCGTTTCTTCTCGATCTTCAAAAAAATCTCTTGCGTTTAAATGAACATGGGTATCAAACAACAACTTCTTCACTCCTCAGTTATAAACATAAGCTCTTCTTATTGTTGAAAAGACCAAACTCGTTGAGATTGGTCTTTTCTGCTTCATTATTTTACAACGGAACCGTTTGGTAAGTTTTCTTCTACAGAAGCAAGTACAAGCTTCCCATTTTCATCTTCACCACATAGAATCATACCTTCTGATTTTTCACCACGCAATTTAGCTGGCTTCAAATTAGTGACACAAATTACTTTTTTTCCTACTAAATCATCTGGTTGATAATATTGTGCGATTCCTGAGACTACTTGCCGCTTTTCAGCACCTAAATCCAATTGCAATTTTAATAATTTATCCGCCTTTTTTACTGGTTCTGCTTTAACTACCTCAGCTACTCGCATATCTACTTTCATAAAATCATCAAAAACAATTTCATCTTTATTTGTTACTTCTTGATTGCTTGTCTTTGGCTCTTGAGCCGGTTTTTGCATCATTGCCTTGATGGTTTGTACTTCTTTCTCTACATCGAGTCGTGGAAAGATTGGACTTCCTTTTTGAACAATTGTACCAGTTTTAATCTGTCCTTCCTGATAAAGGCTATCCCACTCTTTTAATGTTTCATCTGTTATATGAAGCTGCCTGAAAATTTCTGCCGGTGCTTCTGTTAAGAATGGTTGAAGCATGACCGCTGCTTTACGTAGATACTCCGCAAGATGGGCCATTACATTTCCTAATCGATCCTTATTTGCTTCATCCTTAGCTAATACCCAAGGTTCTGTCTCATCAATATATTTATTGGTGCGGCTAATCAGATGCCATAACGAAGATAAGGCGACAGAGAACTGCATATTTTCCATCGCTTCCTCTACTTTGCGAATGGATTCATTGCCAAACGCTTCAAGTGACGCTTCAAATTCTGTTTCCTTGGCAGTATATGCTGGAATTTCCCCATTAAAATATTTATTGATCATCGCAATCGTACGATTCAATAAATTTCCTAAATCATTTGCTAGGTCATAATTCGTTCGCTCTACAAATCCTTCGGGAGTGAACACACCATCTGACCCAAATGGTACTTCGCGTAGCAGGTAGTAGCGAAGTGCATCTAATCCATATCTATCCGTAAGCTTAACGGGATCGACTACATTTCCTTTTGATTTTGACATCTTGCCATCTTTCATTAATATCCATCCGTGCGCAAAGACTTTTTTTGGCAATGGAAGATCTAAAGCCATTAACATAATTGGCCAATAAATGGTATGGAAACGAACGATCTCTTTACTCATTAAATGGACATCGGCCGGCCAAAATTTTTGATATTTGCTGTCATCATCCGTCCCGTAGCCTAAAGCTGTAATATAGTTTGTCAATGCGTCAATCCATACATAGATAACATGCTTGGGGTCCCCAGGTACTTTAATTCCCCAATCAAATGTCGTTCTAGAAACAGCTAAATCCTCTAGGCCTGGCTTAATAAAATTATTCAGCATTTCATTCTTACGGCTTTCCGGCTGAATAAATTCAGGGTTATCTTCATAAAATTGCACCAATCGATCTACATATTTACTCATTTTAAAGAAGTAAGATTCTTCTTTCACCTTCTCTACTGGTCCGCCACAGTCTGGACAATGTCCATCCTCTAGTTGTCTTTCCGTAAAAAAGGATTCGCAGGATGTACAATACCATCCTTCATATTCATCCAGATAAATATCGCCTTGCTTAACCAATTGATCAAATATGTTAGCTACAATTTTTTTATGTCGTTCTTCCGTTGTTCGAATAAAATCATCATTTGATATTTTTAACTTTGACCATAAATCCTTTATACCGCTTACGATTTCATCTACATATGTTTGTGGAGAAACACCTTTTTCCGTAGCTTTTTTTTGTATCTTCTGCCCGTGCTCATCCGTTCCGGTTAAATACATAACATCATATCCACGCATCCGCTTATACCTAGCAATCGCATCGCCAGCCACTGTCGAATACGCATGACCAATGTGTAAATTTCCACTTGGATAGTAAATCGGTGTTGTTATATAAAATGTTTTTTTATTATCTGCCATTTATCTTACCTCCTATTTCCACCTGCATCCATAAACTATTACTATTGTAGCTTTTATCCTGCAATTTGCCAAATAGAGTGCAATATCATCTAATTTGGACAATTATTAGAAAAACAAAATCGAATTATGTCGAAAAATATTACTTGTTTATTTCCTATTTTTTCCTATACCTCTTCAGTATTGCCATAATCACAGTGGATAAACCTTGTCATATCAAGGTTTATAAGTTGTTTATAAATAATTAAATTTTCAGGTAAATATTTATTGACAGAAAAAAGAAACACTGGTATTCTATTGCTTAGAGCGATGTCGAAATATGACGATTTTTTTAATACAACAAATTTTAGGAAGAACGAAGGCCTCACTGACAAGTAAAATGCCGCGTTTTTCTAACCTTAGGGGGAAAGAAATTGAAATCTACCGGAATTGTACGTAAAGTTGATGAGCTTGGACGTGTCGTTATTCCAATGGAGCTTCGTCGTACACTGGAAATTCAGGAGAAAGATGCGATGGAAATCTATGTAGAAAATGACAAAATCATTCTTAAGAAGTATAAGCCCAACATGACTTGTCATCTTACTGGCGAGGTCTCAGATGAGAACCTTTCTTTAGCGAACGGCAAACTTGTCCTTAGTCCTGAAGGCGCACAAGAACTGGTTAAAGAGATAGAATCACGACTTAACAAATAAGTATAATAAAGGTATAGTGTGATGGTACATTACACTACATAAAATGAATTATACTTATCGCTATACATGTAATAAAGGTCTGACGTTCATCACTACGTCAGACCTTTTTTATCTATAACAAATTTTATTCTTGAATGTGGTAGGCTTGGTAAACGTCTCGCTTCGGCAATTGTCTTTCCTTAGCGACTAGTTTAATGGCCTCTTTACTTGAATTAGTTTGACTTTCTAAATAATGGTTTACATGCTCAATGATAGATAGATTACTCCACCATAATCGGTCCATATCCTGATCTTCTTCCGCTCCATCCAAAACAATACAGAATTCGCCCTTCATTTCTTTTTCACTAATATGTGAGATTACTTCAGCTAATGTTCCGCGAATAAATTCTTCAAATCGTTTGGTTAATTCTCTAGCAAGGACAACCTGGCGATCGCCAAGCTGCCCATGTAGAGCCTTTAAAGTATCCTTTAAACGATATGGGGACTCATAAAATAATAATGTCGCACGCAGGGGTTTCAGCCGCTCGATCTCCGTTTCTTTTTCTTTCTTTTTTCTTGGCAAAAACCCATAGAAATAAAATTCACTTGTTGGAAGCCCGGATCCAACTAATGCACATAATGCAGCATTAGCCCCTGGCAAGACCACGACGGGTATTCTCTTCCCAATTGCTGCTTGTACAAGGTCATGTCCTGGGTCAGAAATCGCTGGCATCCCTGCATCACTTACAAGAGCAATCGATTCTCCATTTTCTACTTTTGTTAATAATTGATCTTCACGAGCCAACTTATTATGTTCGTGATAACTAATGAGCGGTGTGTTCAAATCAAAATGCCTTAGTAGATTTTTTGTATTCCGCGTATCCTCAGCTGCTATCACAGATACGGATTGGAGAGTTTTTAGCGCTCGATAAGTAATATCTTCTAAGTTCCCTATTGGTGTAGGAACAATATATATTGTTGCCGTTACTTGATCATAACTTTTTTGAATCTGCATGGTTCATCACTTCTTTCAACTTGTCACGAATCATTCGAAATTTCTCTTTTCGTGTCAATTGTTTAATTTCGTATTCCTTTCTCATTGCTTCCGTTTTACTGGCGAACCGTTCAACATAAACAATTTGAAAAGGGCCCCTACCTCTGGTGTATTTTGCACCTTTTCCCTCTTCATGCATCCTGACTCGATGCTCCAAATTATTGGTATATCCAGTATATAATGACCCATCATTGCATTTTAATATATATACCACGTGGTTATTTTCTGTCATATATAATATCCTCAGCTTCTTCTGTATATGATCCATTGGCTTGATAAATATAGAGTGGAGGTAAGATTTTTAAATCTGCCTTCCCATCCCTTGTTCCTTCAATTAATAACATATTTGCTTCTTTTCCCTGCTTTGGATAAACAAATTGCAATCGTTTTGGCTCCAACTTATATTTCCGAAACAAACGGATGATATCGACTAACCTACCAGGACGATGTACCATGGCCACTTTGCCTCCTGGTCGCACATAGCGTTTACAGGCTTTGATAACATCCTCTAATGTACAATATACTTCATGCCTGGCTATCGTTAAATATTCATTATGGTTATGCTCTGTTTTAGATGGTGTTGGAAAATAAGGAGGATTGCAAGTAACTACATCAAAATGACTTTGGAGCAAACGCGTTTGTAAATGGTTTAAATCACCGTGAATCAGCTCAATTTGACTCGTTAACTGATTCATTGCAACATTTCTCGTTGCCATTTGATAAATTCGATCCTGGATTTCAACTCCAGTAATAGAACCCTTTGTTTTTCTCGATAGTAGTAAAGGAATAACACCATTGCCCGTACATAAGTCAAGTATTTTTCCTTTTTTAAATGGAACATAAGCAAAATGAGCCAACAACACGGCATCAAGAGAAAAAGAAAAAGCCGAAGGACTCTGTATAATTTTCATGCTGTTATCTGCTAGTAAATAATCTATTCGTTCATCATCATATAACTCAACCTCAACCATTTAGTATTTCCTTTCTGAATGAACATGAAGCTTATGATTCAGGAGCTGCTTTACTTTCATAGCATTAACTGTAACAAAGGCTGCCCCGAAATCGAGACAGCCATACATCATGTATCTTACTTCGTTTTATTTAGGAAGTCTAAGCAAAAAATGCAATCTTCATTTCTTCTTGGACTGCCGAATTCCAAATTACAAATATGAAAGCCTTCCTCGTATAAACGAGCCAAATTATCATACCCTTCACCAGGAAAACCTTTGTTCACTTCTGCATGATTATCATTGTCTGCGTTGTCCTCTTTTGTATGTTTTAAGTGACTACGTAAATTATGATTCTCCATGGCTAGTCGATGATTCTCTTCTAAAAGGTCGCTCAGTTTACCTTTCAAATCACCTAACTGTTCGTATAATTCGCCAATTTGCTTTTCCATATCTGAAACTTGATCAAAAATTTTCCTGTTCTTCACGCTACTCACCCCGTTATTCTGTGGCTTGCGCTAAAATTCCTTCATCAATTAGTTCATCTAAAGTATATTCGATTACTCTTTCTTTTTCAGGTATTTCGATTTGGATGAGTCGTTCTAAGATGTTTAAACCAACTACTTTACCCTTTCCATATGGTGTCTCCATTGATTGTCCGATATCTGGTAATTCACGTTTGGCTACTTCATAATCATCGTTTTCATATTTTAAACAACACATTAACCTTCCACATAGACCAGAAATTTTTGCAGGATTTAAGGAGAGATTTTGATCTTTTGCCATTTTTATAGATACAGGTTCAAAGTCACCTAGAAAAGTGGAGCAGCATAGCATTCTGCCACAAGGACCGATTCCTCCTAACATTTTTGCTTCATCACGTACACCAATTTGACGAAGTTCTATTCTCGTCTTAAACATTGCGGCAAGATCTTTTACCAAGTTTCGAAAGTCTACACGACCATCAGCAGTAAAGTAGAAAATAATTTTATTACGATCAAATGTATACTCCACTTCTACTAAATTCATATCTAAGTCATGTTCTCTAATTTTTTCCAAGCACGCTTGAAATGCTTTTTGTGAGCGTTCTTGGTTCTCCACTACTGTTAATTTATCCTTATCGTTTGCGAGTCGAATAACTTTCTTTAGTGGAAGAACAACATCCTCCTCATCAACCTGTTTATTGGTAAGGACAACTTTACCAAACTCAATTCCACGGATGGTTTCAACGATGACATAACTATCTAACAGAATCGTCTCTTCCCCCGGATCAAAATAATATATTTTACCCGCTTTCTTAAAGCGAACACCGATAACTTCTATCATTCCTTATCACCTCTGTATTTGAAGTGTGAGCTGCTCCATCACTAAGGTTGGATGGACATTTTGCTTTAACTTTCGCTTTGCCTGCAACACCGTTTGTAAGACGTCTAATAATTGCTCCTGCGAAAAGCGTCTTGCTGCCTTTTCAAGCAATTCATCAGAAGGGGCGAAAAATACCATCCCAGCTTCGTTTTCTATATGGTAATAAAGAATATCTTTGAATGCGAATAGTAGGAGATCCAATCCTTCTTCATGCTCACTTCTTTCCTTGAAATGAGTCACCCAATGCTGATGAATAAATAAGTATACATCCTCTGGATTGGATGAAAGTACCTCTACTAATTGTACCACTATCTTTCTTGCGGAGGCAAACCACTCGTCGTTATTTCTAGTAAAGGCATCGTCTAAATTATTCGTTAGTGCACTCATTAAAACTGCATTTCTATTATGCATCCCTTTTTCTATTAATTGCTTTTGGAAGTTTACTGGATTAAGAGGCTTTAAATCAATGACCTGACATCTGGAACGAATGGTCGGGAGAATTGATTGACTATTGTCTGTCATCATAATCGCCGTTGTTTTTTTATTCGGCTCTTCTAAAAATTTCAAAATACGGTTGGCAGCATTAACGGTTAACGTATCAGCACCTTTGATAATATAAACTTTTTGATCCGATTCTAGACCAGAATACATAAATTCTTTCTGCAAATTCCTGATTTGCTCTATTTTAATCGATTGTCCATCTGGTTCAATCCAATGTACATCCGGATGATTTCCAGATGCAATACGGTGACACGCATTACAATGTGAACATGGCTCATCAGCTGAATTATTCTCACAAAATAACCCTTTAGCGATGAGCAAGGCGATCGCTTCTTTACCCGTGCCTCGTTCACCTTGAAGTAAATAAGCATGGGAAATCCGGTCTTTCTTTATGCTATTTGTTATTATCCTGCTTGCTAACGGCTGTATTTCGGCAACCTCAGGCCACGTTTCCATATGTATCCCCTTCATATTATCATGCTTCTTACGTATATATGTTAACCAGCAGACCTTTAATCTCACCAATTAAACCTAGTAGATCTACTGTCTTTTTTTCGTTATTCATGACTTCTTCGGTTAGTTCCATTAATTTTTCATTAACAGCTTTTACGATGGTTAGGTTTCGACTTTGTTGATCCACCCCAAAACGATGAGACTTTTCCAAGTCCAACCCACTATTAACTGCTTCCTGCAAAAAACCTTTGACTAACCGCTTAAATTTTGCTAAATCTCGGAACGAACGGAATCGAGCTAGCTTGTCTCCCTGCAGACTAATATTTTTTATTAAAACTTGGAATTCTTGCTGTTTAAGTTGTTGGGCCTGGGACTGCAGCGATTTCTGGAAAGTCCGGTTCTCTTCTCCAGCTGGTCTAATATACTTTGTTTCAGGTTGGGGTCTTAAATCTTGACTAATTTTCAAATGCTCAGTCCCTTCCGGCCTACAATCTCTTTTATCAAGACAGCTTAGCCTTAAAATTGATAAAACGATTCGATCGGCAAAATAAACACGGTGGCTCCACCTACTTCTACCTTAACTGGCTTTGGAATATAAGAATCAGCATTGCCTCCCATTGGCGAGATTGGTGCAACCATTTGTTCACGATGCGAACAGTTGTCTTTAATGATATCTAATGCTTCATCAACATATTCGTCTTCACACCCGATCATTAAGGTGGTGTTTCCTTCCTTTAAAAAACCGCCAGTAGTAGCAAGCTTGGTTGTCTTAAAATTCTCTTCACCTAGTGCATCCACCAGACGATTAGAATCTTTATCTTGAACCACTGCGATAAGTAACTTCATTTTTGCCAGCTCCTTTAGATTTTCTTATTTTCCTTAAATAAAGATAAGATATGACGTAAAGCTTCTTCTTCCACATCTTCCATTGGTTGATCCGCATTTATGAATTGAAATCGATTAGGAAATCTTTCTGCAAGTATATGATAAGCATCATAGACATGTTCATGAAATTCAAGATTTTCCAGATCCAAACGATTTTGCTCTCTATTTTTATTCGCCGCGATCCGCTCTAATCCTTTTTTGGGCTCAATATCGAAGAATAAAGTTCGATCAGGCATGCAATCACCAATGGCAAATTGATTAATTTTTAGTACCTCATCCATTCCTAGACCTCGCGCATAACCCTGATATACAAGGCTGCTATCTATAAAGCGATCGCATAACACTATTTTACCCTGATTTAATGCTGGCAACACTTTTTCAAAGAAATGCTGACTTCTTGCTGCTGCATATAACAACGCTTCTGTATGCTCTTCCATCTCTGTGTGAAGCGGATCAAGGATAATATTCCTTATTTTCTCAGCTATCTTGATACCACCTGGCTCTCGAGTAGCAAGTACATCATAGCCTTCATTGCTTAACCGTTGACTTAAAGCATGGTGAATCGAGGTTTTTCCAGCACCTTCCCCACCTTCAAATGTGATAAATAGTCCCCTCAACTTCCTTCTTCTCCTTCTTCCAATCCTATATTTATAAATACTTGGATGTCTTCTGTATACCGGTGTTGCATACGTACTCCTTGTTCACGCAGTAGGAATAGCGTGTTTATATGTGTAGTTGTGATTACTTCCCCTTTTAGTATTAATGCGATTCCAGGTGGATATGGAATAACCGATTCTGCCGCAACATACCCAACTGCATCTTGAAGCGAGAAGTAATTCGTTTGCAACTGATCCATTGTTTGATAAGACAAAGCTAATTCCTGAACCTTCTCAGTAAAAAGTCCTTGTATGTCTATTGTATCATGTCTAGCAGTATTTTTTAATTGATCATTCACGGTTTTTACTGCTTTTTTCAAGCGATTTACTTCAGTAAATGGAGCTAATCCGTGAATGAATAATAATTGGTTATGTGTTGCTAATTCTGGATAAATTTGCTGTTCCTCAAAGTAGCTAGCAACTTGTGTTGCAGTAATCCCTTCCTGCATTTCCAATGTAATTTTTAATGGATCATCTGCTGTTACAATACTCCAGTAATTGGTTTGACTTAACGCCCCTTTGACCTTGTCGACGCTATCTAATATGGCATGTATAGCTTTTGGAGGCATGTTTGCCAGAAAAGCACGTGCGATATCCAACGAAGCCATTAATGGATAAGAAGGGCTACTGGATTGAATCATTTGTAAATAGTGAGCAACTTGCCGTTCAGATACATACCTAGAATTCATATGAAGATACGATCCCATTGTCATCGCTGGAGCCATTTTATGAGCCGATTGAACAACGATATCAGCACCTAGTTTTATAGCAGAAGGAGGCATGGGAGAACCCAAAGAAAAGTGAACACCATGCGCTTCATCAATTAGAACAGGAATGCGATGGGAATGTGCCAGTTCTATCATCTTTTTTAAAGCAAATGTATGTCCAAAGTAATCCGGGTATGTAAGCACGACTGCCTTCGCATTAGGATGCTGTTCTATGGCTCGCTTTAATGTGTTTATATTTGGATTGTTATACCGATGAACAGCTTCATTATAATCTGGCGCAATAAATACCGGGCTTGCTCCACATAATTCTAATCCGTTCATAATTGATTTATGAACATTACGTTGTACAATAACCTTATCAGATGCCTTACATGTAGCTAATATCATAGCCAAATTGCCGGCCGTACTTCCTCCTACTAGAAAAAACGTTTTCTTTGTTTGAAAGAAATCGGCAGCCAACTGTTCCGCATCAGCAATAACCGTTTCTGGTGCATGTAAATCATCCAATCCTGTTAACTCTGTCATATCAAATTTAAGCAGTGTATGAAAATATTGTTTCACTGCTTCAGGAAATATATTCCCGTTTTTATGACCTGGTACATGAAAGGAAATGGGACGATTCACTGAAAATTGTTGTAGTGCATGAAATAACGGCATTCGTTGTTGGTTCATTTATCTTCGCCTCAATATGATGAAATTAACTGATCATATCTTATCATATCAGCACTAGACTTTCATTTAGATAACAAAAAAAGCCTTTGCGGACAAAGACTTTACCGATCTAGGAATATAGTTTTGGTTTGTTGATATTTTTTAATTTATGGAGATAATAGTTATACTTTTCTTCACGTGGTTCCGTATGAATCATATTATGCTCACATTCTGAACAGATAAACAATGTGTACAAATGAATACCTGATTCCTTTTCTTCTTCACAAATACCACAACGTTCATGTGTTAAGCTTTGTTTCATTTCTCCACCTCCGTTATGAATTAGTATCTCCTAATCTAACGGATCTTATACAAAAAAATCTTTGAAAATGAATTGAAAATAGTAAGCTTTAAGAATTTCTTTTATATTTGCATTTAATCAATCATGAAATAATAAACAAATGAATTGCTGATAACGATGCCAACCCGAAGATGCCTAGAAATCCAGCTATTACCGCTGTGAATAAATTTATTGGAATATGCAATCCAATTGCCCCACCGAACACATTAATAAAAAACAGAAATAATATCCCGATTCCAAGCTTTACCGTCGTATGTCCAATAAAGCGCATTGGTTTTACGGGCGCCCCTACAAATAATAGGATAATAATTAATGCAACCATAATAGAAATTACTAGTGTCGAATTCAAACTAATCAACCCCTCTTTCTTGTCCCTTTCTACTACTTATGCATAAAATGAAAGAAAAAGAACCAGACATAGTAAAAACACTACACAGTATACATTGCGTTCTTCTAATCAGATATTAGAAGTCTCTGTATTCAATTTCACTGCCGTTCCTTCAAGTAGGAGGTGGATCAAATGAAACAATGATAATTTCATCAATAAAGGAATTAAATCCTATTAAATGAAAATTTACTTGCTCAGCTTCACAGGACACCTTTCTTGTAACTACTTCCGAAAATAACTCACCCGGTGATAATTGTAGTTTCTTTTCATCTAGCTTAATTGGTATCTCTACATCTGCAATATTCTTAATCTTTATTTCTATGTTAGTAACACATGCTGCATCAAAAGATAAAAGATCAGCATCAATATCTAGAAGATCTTTTGTAGTTGCGTTGACTACCTTTCCGTATGATTCAGTTTCACTCATAAACCAAGCCTTTGTAGTAGATGAAGATATAGATATACATAGTGTATAAACGAGTATGCAGCTAAGCAGTATAATAAAAGCTCTTCTCCTTTCCACTACACGCTCACCCCTCTAACTCGCATTACTCATACGTTGCACCATCATCTGTTTGTTTACCAATCACATGAAAAGTTGCATCATACTGTGCACCTTGGTATTCATTGCCCGCACTCTCATCTAACTTAATAGCTATCATAATATCAATATATTGACCTTCATCAAGTTGCCAGAAGGAATCTTCACTCCCCTCACCGAACGTAATCTCACCTGAATCAACCTCTTCGTCTGTTAATAGTTCTCCAGAAAGTTCTACTCCTTCAGTATTAGCAGTTGTAAATGTCCGTTCATTTGTTTCCCCATTAAATAGATTTTCTAATTGTATTTTTGATTTTTCATAGGTATCCTGATCGGGAGTAGTTGTGTACTTCATAGCCATGTATCCAACCTCATATGCATCTAAGGATGCTTTATCAATTGAATGTGTATAAGTAGCATTTAGATACGTATCTAAGTCACCACTGTTCTCAATAGTCACCCAATTTCCATATTCAAGCTGTGAGGGGGCAAATTTAATTCCGGAAAAAATCGGTGTTTCTATATTGCTATCATTATTAATTTGTAATACTCCATTCTGCATGTCACCTTGCGCCTCTGTTTCTGAAGTAAACCAAGAGTATGTTCCTATCCCAGCTGAAGCTACCAAAATTCCAGCAAAAGTCGTACCTAATAATGTTTTCTTTAATTTTTTCATAAAAGTTCCTCCTCATATCTTTTTAATATTCTGTTTTGATGGATGCCTTTTTGCGGATTTCTGACTCCTTTCATACACCTCCAAACAAATATATCCAGTAAAAGGGAGAAGGATAAGCAGAATAAACCCTACCGGTCCACTGATAAACTTAGAAATAAAACCTACATTCGGAATCATAAATACCTGTTTTCCTATAACATTCTTTGCAGACACCAGCGTCTCATCAACAACATTATTATTGTCCCCCTTTGTAACAAACTGGATATTCCCCTGTTGCAAAATCACTTCACTTACTCGGTGAGTAATATATTTATCCGCTGCTTCTTTAAAGGTAATAACGTCATTTTCTTGAATCTCTGATGCTTCCAATCTTTTTACAATGACCATATCACCAGTTTCGAATGTCGGATTCATACTATTAGACAAGACTGTAAAAGGCTGAAAACTAAACAAAGAAGGAGGCTGTCCAGGATTACGAAGCAATTGAATCACAATAAATAGAACGAAGATAACCATTAGAACAAATAAAAGACGCAGCAATATCTTCAGTGCTCTCCTAAATTTATCTTTGATTTCAACCATCCTCTCCCTCCTGACAGCTCATTTTTATAAATAGGAACTCACACACCGAAGTGTGTAGCATTCCCAATTCATACTTTTCTCTCTAATTATTTGGTTCTAGCCCTATTGATTTAAGAAAATCATTCAACCCTTTATTTCCTAATTTTTCTAACGGGGTTTTATTCTCTGGTGCGTCAAAACCAATATCTAAGAAATTCATTTCAATGAAACGAATGTCTGCTTCATCAACAATTCCGTCCTTGTTTACATCCGTTTTATCATTTTCTTTACCATAATGGGCTACAACACGCATTACATCATGGATGTCGACAACTTTATCGCCATTGATATCTCCAGCAGTGTTCATGTCTGGATGCACTCGCTTGGATTCGCCAATAACTTCACCATTCTCTTCTATCCCTACTTCTGTCTCCAATACATTATTTAAATGACCGGGGACTTCAACATAGACATTGTACGTTCTTTCAGATACCGGAAGCCCCTTGATCGTAAAATTCCCCTGCTCTGTAATCGTACCTCTGTATTTTTTACCATCTTGATCTTTTGCATATATCTTAACGCCCATTTCTTCATAATCTTTCTGTAATACAAATCCATCCTCATGAAGAAATGCTTCTGGCTCGATAAAACCTGTAATAGTAGAATGCTTTGGAACAATCGTATACTTGTCATGTGAGAAAACAGAGATCGATACTGGTTCTGATTCACCGGCTTTCTCATAACTAAAATCGTCAACAGATAGACTTGTTGCGCCACCGTAATAGTGGTCATCAATTAATTCAAATGTGACATCAAGAAATTTCATATCTTTATCAATGCCTGAAAACGCATTACCTTCGATAGATGCTCCTACTTTCACAAAATCTGTCCAATAGTCTTCTCTAAATGAAGGTTCGTTCAAGTTTATTTCTAAGTCATTCTCTTCTGCATATGCTGCAAATGCTTCATTTACCTGAACTCCATCAAACTGATAAAGATCCTTCGCATACTCTACTTCAAATTCCCCAGACATTAACGCCTTCACGTTGTTTAGACTTAATGTCAAGGTAAATGTATTGCCTTTCTTTATTTCCTCTTTGTCATAAGTAGACATGCCATAGGCTGTTCCTTCTTCAACAAATGTGTACCTCGTTTTATTAACAATATCGGCATTCGTAGCTAAATCAACAGGCAATAAATCTAAATTTACTGGTCCATTCTCAATTTCTTCAGGCAATAAACCAAACTTCATATTTCCGTTTGCTTCAACTGGAATCTGACCTGGAAATGGAGAATTCTGATAATAGGCGACAATATTTTCCGATTGATCATAATCCAAGCCTTTTGATTTTAAAACATCAATTGTAGAATCATACACATTCGTATGAACCCATAGAGCATGATGCCCATCCTCATCTGTATACATAGACTCATCCACTTCATGTACTCCTGGTTCCAAATCATTAAACGTTAATTCCGGTGGTGTATTATCGACAATAGCAACATTCTGTATGGTGTACGTATCTCCATTCTCATCGTGACCAATCACTTCAAGGATATAATCATCTTCTGGTAATTTGACTCTTTCTTCTGCTATTGGATTTTCTGTGTCATCGGTAAATGGAAAAACGCTTCCCATAAATGCTTGCAACACGTAATACTCTCTACCAACTTCCATATTACTGCTATCTAATGTACCGACTAATCCAATCGGCTCTTGTGTTTCTCCATCTTTCACAATAACATCCATTGTTTCGATTGGACTTTTTATTTTTAAGGCCATATTGATAAATGGAAGTAAAAATGGATGAAATGTCCATTCATTTGGAACTGCTTGGCGGTCTAAATCGACATAATCAATCCCTTTATCGGTAACACGAACAGCGAATGGTACTTGGAAATTCTCTTCACTAGCTTCGTTTTCAACATGGATATATCCCTCAAACATGCCATATTCTGCATTTTTTGGTACTTGAATCGTTGCATTGATTTCCTCTGATTGTTCAGATCCAACAGTTATTGATTCAGGTACGTTTAACTCGATCCCTTCTTCATTTCCGTGTAGGAATTCAACATTTATGGCATATGATTTCTCCTCGGCTGAGTGATTCTCAATGCGAATATCTTTCTTTTCTTCCAAACCTTCCCCTTCCTCTAAATAATAGCTGCCATAGCCAATGGAACCAGTAACCTCGTCGATCATAGTGGTTTCTTCCCCATCCAACATCTCTGTTTTATCAAGGACTTTAACCGATGTATTAGTATGAACAGCATTATAAGCATTAATTCTCCCCGATCCTACTTCATAGACAGAGTAATTTTCTTTTAGATCAACAGAGGTATTCATTAAGGCGGCTTTTACTTCAAAGGGACTGTAATTTGGATTCTCTTGTAAAATAAGTGCTGCTGACGCTGCAACATGTGGAGAAGCCATGGATGTACCCTGTATACGTGCATAAGCTAAATCATAATTATTATGTTCTGGATCATTAACATAGGATGGGTAAGTAGAGAAAATTGCCACCCCAGGTGCAACAACATCTGGCTTGATATCATAATTTTGTGCTGCAGGTCCTCTCGAACTGAAATCTGCTAAATGGTCACCTTCTGATTCCGTATTTGTTAACTCGCCAAACGTTAGTAAAAGTTCATCTGAAAGAACCTCTTTCAAAGCCTGTCCATCCTCATTAGAAAGACGGAATGCTGGAAGATAGGCTGTACTTTCTCCAATATAATAAGGGATTTGCCCGTCTTCATTATTGAATACAATGGCAGCTTCTGCACCTGCATCTTTTGCATTTTTAACTTTTTCATCAAAGGAAATCTCGCCACGCTTTATTAATGCAATTTTCCCCTCTACATCAACCGCTGCAAAATCCTCAGCATACCCCAGCCCTGCGTCAACTATAGAAAAGGATTGATCTTTGAACGCTTCTAGATTATCTGTGAAATTTTTTGCTAACAGTTGCATATCTGTTACCGTCACATCTCCTGCTGTAGCGCTAAACGTGGGGATAGTCTGTGACACATCACTTGCTCCAACAGAAATAGGAAATGCAGCGGCCCCAGGCGATCCTACTGTTTTCTCACCTGGTCCAGCATTACCTGCTGCTACTACTGTTACTACATCAGATAATACAGCATTATTAACTGCTAAAGATGTAGGAGACAAAGGATCATTCGCATTAGATCCTAAGGATAGATTGATAACATCCATCTCATCTTTAACAGCCTTATCAATTCCTGCGATAACCCCATTGGTTGGCCCAGAACCATAAGGACCTAAAACACGATAGTTATATAAATCCACTTCAGGAGCTACACCTTTGACCGCATAATCAACATCATTGCTCTTTGTACCAGCAATCGTCCCAGATACATGGGTGCCATGTGATGTGTAATAACTTACGCCACTAATAAATTCAGCTTCACCAGATTCTCGCCAATCTTTATAGGTCGTCTCCATTGGATCAGCATCATTATCGATATAATCCCAGCCTTTAACCTGGCTAGGATCGATTTCAGCTGGGTTTTCTCCTTCCGTAAAACGATAACCTTGATAGGCATCCGTCAAATCAGGGTGGTTATAATCAATACCAGTATCAATTACCCCAACTTTAATTCCCTCCCCTTTGATGCCTTCATCATGTAATCGGTCTACACCAATTTGCGGGACACTATCTGCCATTTTTGGTTCCACTTTCTTTTGATCAACTTTAGGTAATTCTAAGCGAACGGTTTTATCCTTCCAAACACGCTTAACAACACCCGTTTGAATTAAATCTTTAACTGAATTTCCAGGCAATGTCATTGCCACACCATTTATTGCATGCCGATACTCATGTGTAATAGAAGGCCCATCAGTAGATTTTGTTTTCTTCATTTTTTTTAGGACTTCTTTAAATTGTTTATGTGATGATTCTACTTTTTCTTTTGCTTGCGATAAAGTAACCTTGCTACGTGACCTCATTGCCTTTGCTTTTGCTACCTCAACCTTTGCAGGATCCTGCTTAAATTCAACAATTACTTTTACGGGCTCTGAACTTTCTATATTAATATCTGGGTGTATAGTAAAACCTTTATCGGCTTCTAATTCATGGATAGCCTTGCGCTCTTCTGCAGTTATGTTACTTAATAGATTATTTATTTCCTTATCTTTATTCGACGAAGCGAATGTGTGACCAGGAAGTAGATACATGATAAGTAAAAAAATAGATAAATAAATTGTGAACAATTGCAATCTACGTTTTAACATAGCCTACTATTCCCCTCTCTTTTTTCTACTAAAATTAGATTTGAATCACTTTCCTCCTTTCATGTAGTGGACTTCAAGTAAAATTCCTTCTTATTAAATATGTTATATCTACTTTTTAATACTGTAAATTGGGGTAATTCTGTTATTTCCGAAAATTTAAAATAGTAAATTCGGATTACTATTCCTAGAAATACAATAGGTTTAAAAATTTACTCTAATCAGTCGTACTATATTCTAATCGTCAATCGTATTCTGGCCTACGTGTAATTATAAGAGCTAAATTCACATCAAAAGCACTATTAATAATTACCCCAAGTCAGCTATAATTGGTATAAAAAAGCCGGTTATTGTATTGACAGGAGCTTTCATTAATCCTCATACAAAGATTATGATTATTTAATGATGAAGATCTTCTAATAAGGGGGCACACAGCGATGTATGAAGGGAAAATCTTAAAATTTTACAGAGAAAAAGCAAAAATCACCCAAGAGCAACTTGGGCGAGGAATTTGTTCTGTGACACATATTAGTAAAATAGAAAGAGGGTTAACGGAGTATTCTCCTGAAATCACTATGTTATTAGCTCAAAGACTTAACATTAATATGGAGCAGGAAACTGCCAATTTAATCAATTTAAAAAAGAAGTTAGACCAGTGGCACGAGATGATAATATCTCAAGATTATAGCAGTGCTACTACCATTTATGATGAATTCCAGGAAAATGAAATGATAATTATTTCAGAATATTATCTTTACTATTTGCTTCTAAAAGGAATCTATCATTTGAAGCAAGGTTTTATTAAAGAAGCAGGAACATTAATTAAAACACTGCAAAAAAAGCGCAATAAACTCAATAATTATGAAGAAAATCTTATGAAACATGTGTTAGGTATCTACTTTATGATGACAGACGATCATTTAAAGTCCATCCATCTATTAAAAAGTATTCAATTCGATATTTATTCAAATGCATTAGTTTATTATGACTTAGCCGCAGCTTATCATCATATTCACTCCCCCGTGCTAGCATATTATTACGGAGAAAAAGCACTTAATGCTTATAAAAAGAAAAATTATTTTCTCGGGGTTATTGATACAGAAAATTTAATGCTAATTGAAGTGGAGTCGGGTCAACATCGTAATTTCAAAGAAACAAAAGAACAATATCAAGATTTAATTCGTCTTTGCGATCTGTGTAACTCACCAGATAAAAAGGGGAAAATACTACATAACTTTGCCTATGAACACTTAAAAAGAAAAAAATACCATGAAGCAGGAAAATTATATAAAGCATCCATGGATTTAAAAGAAAAGAAGAGTAATATTTATTTACTGTCACTAGAAGGATATGTTCGATGTGCAAATGAAGGGGATTTTTTAGAAAAAGACCAATTAATATCCTTAATTGAAGAGGGCTTATCCATTGCTTCAGAAATAAAAGAACCCCTATATAACCATGTGTTTTTGCTACATTATTACACCATATTTGATCAAGAAAAACAGTATTATCATTACTTAACAGAAAAAGCATTACCTTATTTTAAAGAACATGGATTTTTCGTTACCATGAAACGATATGAAAAGGAATTATTTAATTACTTCCTAAAAACTGAACAATGGGAAAGAGCTGTGCAAACGGCAGATTACATTATTAACAAGGTTGATGATACATATATATTTTAGTTTTTCCGAACACAGCATCTTTATTATCTACACCTACCTAGAATTAGGTACAATACCGTTTGTTTCTATTACTTATTCTGCCATTCCCAGTCAAACCATCTACCATGCCCATCGGTTTCACCTAGATTATACATATGCTCTTCGCCATTAATGTAAGCGTCTATATGTAAATTGCGGTCTGACATATTATTATAGATATGAATAACATCACGATGCTTGGCTATTTGCTGTAAATTATCCATCAATTTATTTTTTACTTCTAATGGTATTTGATTAGCTACATGCGTGTGAAATATACAAACAATGCTATCGGCTGGTGCTTGTTTCGATAAGTCAACGATTCGTTTCACACCATCTCCTTCTAACAGACATGGAGGGCTTTTCTTCAGCTGCTCAACTGCAGATGCTAGAAGTTCTACCCGCTCTTGATTTTCTGGCCAAATAAGCGCACGTAACCAATTATAATCGGAGGCTTTTGTTACATCACAACAATGCAAATCCACACCGACTCGAGAAACAATAGAAGGCCGAATCGCTAAATGCGGTGGCTTCTTCCCCTTCCTCACTCTTGAAGTGATGTGTAATGCAGCGCTTGGGTTTCCATATATTATACCATCCCCATAGGAATAACTATATTGTTCTACCAGTAATTGCAATCCTGCGCTTGTTCCTATTTCTATTAAAGACAATGGTTTATTTGTCTGCTTAAAAATGCCACAGAATATTGGATACAAGTACGCACATCTTCTGACTTCATTGGTCTGCACCCGCTTTGATTCAAGAATATCGATAATCGATGATTGATGGGTAGTACAAAAGTCTTTAAACTCTGGGAATACTTGTTGATAATCAGCAGGATTTTCTACTAAACTCGGGTAAAATGCTTGCAAGGAATGGTCTCTCCCCTGAAGCAACAGATAATGCACGGCTCCTAAGAATAAATTCGGCTCTGGCTGGCCTTTTGCTGCATGACCGCTTAAGCGTAACATATCCATATCTTCAGAAATCTTCCACGCCAAATGCTCATAAAGTGGACTGCTATCCTTCGCTTCTTGGGCAAATAATTGATAGCGTTTAGCATGATCACTCATATTCATTCCCCCTATTTTTAAAAGTATCATACGAAAATATAAAAGCAGCCAAGTAGGAGATGTGCTGCAGTTGTAAATTTCTATGAGCAACTACTTCCTTACCTATAGAAAAAGACAAGTACATCACTGCCTTGTCTTTGCTGTCCAAATCAATTAACTTTTGGATTTAATGATAGGTCGCCCGCAATTTTCGATGCCTTGCTTCACGTAGTAAAAATAGATACTTAGCTTGAGCAAAAGCTTCCCAATAGTTTCCATCCATAGAGGGATCAATGCTTCTAGATACCATCGATTCAATTTGCTTCCACTCTTTTTCCAACCGTATCATTGTTTCTAGTAATTGTCCGTCCATCTCTTTTTTCTTTATTTTTTTAGCCATTTATTCACCTAATTCCTACAGATCTCTTCTACCCTCAAGCGCTTTTGATAAGGTTACTTCATCTGCATATTCCAAGTCTCCCCCAACAGGCAGCCCATGAGCAATTCTTGTTGTCTTGATGCCAGATGGCTTTACAAGTCTGGAGATATACATTGCTGTAGCTTCCCCTTCAATATTTGGATTTGTAGCCAAAATCAATTCTTCAACTTGTTCATCTTTCAGTCGATTAATTAAATCTGGTACATTAATATCCTCTGGCCCAATGCCATCCATAGGAGATATAGCACCATGAAGTACATGGTACTTGCCATGATACTCTTTCATTTTTTCCATGGCAATAACATCCTTTGGATCTTGTACCACACAAATAATCGATTGATCTCGTGTTGTATCTTGACAAATGGAGCAAGGATCCTGATCGGTAATATGACCACAGGTAGAGCAATGGGTTAGTTCTCGCTTGGCATTAACCAAGGAATTAGCAAAATCCATTACGTCATCATCCTGCATATTCAAAACAAAGAAAGCCAGACGGACTGCTGTTTTTGGTCCGATTCCTGGCAATTTAGTAAAACTGTCAATTAGCTTCGAAATTGGTTCTGGATAATACATTTATACGCCTCCAAGAATTAGAACATTCCAGGCATATTCAACCCTTTCGTGAATTGTCCCATTGTATCATTTGTTTTATCATCAATTTGTTTTAGAACATCATTGGTAGCTGTCAGAATTAAATCTTGTAGCATTTCTGCATCATCTGGATCAATAACTTCTTCATTAATTTGAATATCTGTAATCTCTTTTTTTCCATTTGCAGTTACAGTAACCATTCCGCCACCTGCAGATGCTTCAAAAGACATCTCATGTAATTCATCCTGTGCTTTCATCATCTTCTTTTGCATTTTTTGCATTTGCTTCATCATATTTCCCATATTTCCTTTCATGGAAATACCTCCTTTTAATAATAGATACGTTCATTGGTTAATCGTGAATTTCAACCACATCGTCCCCGAACAGTTTTCTCGCTTCTTCTACAAGAGGGTCAGCAGTACTTTCTTCCTGAATTGTCGTTGTTTTTTCTTGATTCGATATATATTCTGTGCGTAATTCTTTCCAATCCGTTTCCGGTATTGGTATGATTGTTAACGATTTTCCCATGACATTTGCCAATACGGATTCTATGGTTTCCTGGTTATCTAAGAACAAGGAACAATGGATTTCATATTTAAACGCGACTACAAGCACCTTATCTGAAGCTGCCGCTGGTTTGCTGTCTTGTATGGTAGCGTGAGCCGGTGCGTTTGCTTTTTTTAAATTGGACAAAAAGGCCGCCCATTGTGAATGTACTTGTTTTAATGCGGATTTCTCTGCCTGCTTGAGGACATCTCTAATTCGCTCGTATGGAATCTTATAGCTATTCTTAGATGATCGAGATGGTGCTTTCCGTGTTTCACGCTGCGGTGCAGGTTGCGCACTTACTACAGGGTTTTCCTTCAGTAAGTTCACCTCTTTTTCTAATTGCCCAAGTTGTGAGGTTAATCTAGCTATCATCTCTGAATCCGCAGGTTGAGCTGATTGGGCTTGATTGTCTTTTCCATTTGTAATGGATAATATAGCAATTTCAATGTATACTTTAGGGCTATTTGTCCACTTAATTTCCTGTTGACATTGATTTAGTTGATTCATTGCTTCTTGAATCCAACTATTCGTTACCTTCGCGGCTAATTCTTTAAAAGGTTGATCTGCACGTGCTCGTTCAAGAAGCGCTTCTAGGGTTGGGGCACTTTTATAAAGTAATACATCTCGTAAGAAATAGATCATATCATAAACAAACCGAGCTGGGTCCTTCCCCTTTTGAATCAACTCATTCAGCTGCATAAGCGCATGTTGTACATCCTTTTCATACATTGCGCGGACAATACTTGTTAGTGTTTGTTGCGATACGCCCCCTGTAACCGCTAAAACATCTTCTAGTTCAACCGATTCCTCACTATAAGATATCGCTTGGTCTAAAATACTTAAGGCATCTCGCATACCGCCTTCAGCCGCTAAGGCTACCGTATCTAATGCTTCTTTAGATACAGCGGTTCCCTCTACATCAAGAATCGTTTGCATGCGTTCTACAATCGATTGATTTGAAATAGGCTTAAAGTCAAACCGCTGACATCTAGATAGAATCGTCAACGGGATCTTGTGGGGTTCTGTTGTAGCTAAGATAAATACGACATGCTGTGGCGGTTCTTCTAATGTTTTTAACAATGCATTAAACGCATTTACGGATATCATGTGTACCTCATCTATGATATATACTTTATAAGGTACTACACTAGAGGCATATTTTACTTTATCTCTAATTTCACGTATATCTTCAACACTTGTATTCGATGCAGCATCAATTTCAATGACATCAGAAATAGAACCGTCTTGTATTCCACGGCATGCTGCACATTCATTACATGGTTCTTTGACTGGCGAACGTTCACAGTTAATCGTTTTAGCAAAAATCTTCGCAGCACTAGTTTTCCCTGTACCACGTGGGCCAGAAAACAAGTAAGCATGGGAGAATTTTTCCTGTACAATCGCATTCTGTAATGTCCGTGTTATATGGGCTTGCCCGACCACGTCAGCAAAATTCCTTGGACGCCATACGCGATATAATGCCTGATAGCTCATGATACGATTCTCCTTTAAAATCTCTTTCTAATTATACTCTATTTTAGGGGGGAATGTGAACCATGGCGGTACAACAAATAAGAAAAAATCAATCCCATTATCTAACATTTCGACTATAACTCGTGTCGTTTTTAATCATTTGCTTTATAATTAGTATTGAATATGTAGAAAAGGAGACTAACAATGACTTTATTAAATGAAATTCTATCCTTTAACAAAGCGTTCGTTCAAAATGAAGAATATGAAGATTTTGAACGTAATAAACTTCCGAATAAGCGTGTACTCATACTCTCTTGTATGGATACAAGACTAGTAGAATTATTACCTAAGTCAATGAATATTGCGAATGGTGATGCCAAGGTTGTAAAGACAGCGGGGGCACTTGTCTCCGAACCATTTGGTAATGTTATGCAGAGTATTATTGTAGGAGTCTATGAATTAAACGTTGATGAAGTATGCGTCATTGGCCATTATGATTGTGGAATGGGAAATGTTAAAGCAGATCAAACAATAGAAAAAATGAAGAAACGTGGGGTTACGCAAGAAAAACTAGATACCTTACAAAATGCTGGAGTAAATCTAGATCAGTTCTTAAATGGTTTTGCAGATGTAGAAGACAGTGTAAAAACAAGTGTATCGACCATTCGTAATCACCCACTCATTCCAGATAATATCCCTGTTCATGGATTAATTATTGATCCAAATACCGGAAGGCTTGATCTTGTTGAAGAAGGCTATACAAAGTAATTAAAAAACCTCTGACTATAATGAGTCAGAGGTTTTCTTTTTATATGTAAACCGTGCACCCACCGTTGATACAACAACCCTATGCGTTACTCAAGTTCATGGCTCTACCTAGGCTTCCCCGCGGCACACAGGAATGACCACTTACTGCTGCTTCCTTCCGGACCTGACAGGGTTCATGGGTTCCTGTTGCGCAGGACCTAAGCGTCAACACCACTCTCTTGAGGCAGACCATAAAGTCATTGTACCTCGGGTGGGGATTCGGCCTCGCTATAGCGGATTGCGAGTACAGGGCACCGCTACCTCCCCACTTAGCACGGCATTAATCATTATACCTATATTATATTAAAAATGCAATGGTAGAGCATGGAAAATTAAGAGTCTGAGTCAAAAGTATATTATTCATATAATAGACCGCCAATGATTTCACTTGATCATTTCGATTTCGGATTAATCGTAACAGTTTCTATCTTCGCTCAGCGTTTCATTACTACACTTTTATATTTTCCGGCTTATATTGCCGTCTCTCCCTTACTTGTTTTTTTTCTGCTGCCTAAGCTCTTTGAAAAAATTCTTTAAAAGGTCGCCACATTCTGTTTCTAATACTCCACTTGTTACTTCTACTTGATGGTTAAACCTTTCTTCCTCTAAGAGATTCATTAACGTACCTGCACAACCAGCTTTCGGATCTTTAGCTCCATATACAACACGCTTTATTCGTGATTGAACGATTGTCCCAGCACACATAGGGCAAGGTTCTAATGTTACATAAAGTGTGCAATCTTCTAATCGCCAACTACCAATAAATTCATTTGCTTGTTGAATTGCTATTAACTCTGCATGAGAAAGAGTTTGTTGAGAAGTCTCTCGAAGATTATATCCTGAGGCAATTACTTCCCCTTCATAGGTTATAACTGCTCCAATTGGTACTTCATTTTGGTTGGCTGCTTTTTTTGCTTCTTCTATTGCAACGTGCATGAACGTTTCATCTGACAATTTTATCACAACCTTTCTTTAAAAGTTTGAAAACCTTGAAAAAGGTAATAATTAATAAGAAAAGCATAAAGCACTTGCCTCTAGCAGCTCATCATAGTTTTAAATGGTAACACTGGTAATCCCTTCTCTTAGAAAGGAGTAATCGCATTGGATACATCATTAGAAAATACGGCTGTTCTTTTTGTTGATATTATTAATGATTTTCGATTTGATGGTGGAGATAACTTATTAGCAAATACAAAAGAAATATTACCTGACTTAAAAAATTTACGGATATATGCGAAAGAGAATAAATTACCTATCATCTATATTAATGACCATTATGGTCTATGGCAGGCTGATTTTCACAAAATTATCGATTATTGTCATAACGATCGCAGTCAAGAAATCATCGAAACGTTAAAACCAGATGATCAAGATTATTTCTTAATTAAACCACAGCACTCTGCCTTTTTTCAAACCCCATTACAATCCTTGTTAAATGAATTAGGAAAGACACATCTATTAATGGCTGGCATTGCTGGTGATATTTGCATTCTATTTACTGCAAAGGATGCCTATATGTACGGATACAACATGCATATTCCAAAGAATTGCATGGCATCCGAAGGAAAAGACAATAATGATTATGCTTTGTATTTATTAAATTCTGTCATGAAAGCTGATATCTCAGCGATATAATTGGAATAACAAAGATTCCCTTCTCATAGATTGTAAGTAGCACATCTATAAACTGTAGGTTTTGAACAACCTCATAAAGGAGGGAATCGGTATGCAAATACATGTAATTACCTCAGGCGAGTCACTGTACGGAATTGCCAATACGTATAACACAACTACGCAGGCGCTTATCGATGCAAATGAACTTGATGCTCCAAATAATCTTGTTGTCGGCCAGGCTTTAGTGATCCCGATCATTGGACAATTTTATTTTGTTCAACCTGGTGATAGTTTATATTCCATTGCCCAACAATTTGGTATCTCTTATCAAGAATTAGCACAAATCAATAATTTCCCACCAGGTAATATCCTGCCAGTCGGATTTAGGCTTTATATACCGCCAGTCTCTAAGTCACCTATCACGACAAACGCCTATATTGAGCCAACCGGTGGAACCGTATCAGAAACATTAGAAAACGCAGCCACAAAAACAACACCTTACTTAACCTATTTAGCAATTTTCAGCTATCGTGTTGGTCGTGATGGAAGTTTGACACCGCCCCCATTGAACGGGTTATCAGAGATTGCCCAACAGAATAACGCAGCGAAGATGCTTGTGGTAACAAACCTGGAAGAAGGCGAATTCAGCCAAGAACTTGGTCATATTATTGTAACCGTTCAAAGTGTCCAAAACACACTACTGGATAATATCGTCAATACAGCTACTACTGGCGGATATAGCGATGTTCATTTTGACTTTGAGTTTCTTCCGCCAGAGGACAGAGAGGCGTACAATAACTTTTTACGGAAAGCAAAAGAGCGTTTATCACAAGCCGGTTTACTGATGTCAACTGCATTAGCACCAAAAACGAGCGCTACCCAGACCGGGCAATGGTATGAAGCACATGATTATGCAGCACATGGAGAGATTGCAGACTTTGTCGTGCTCATGACATATGAATGGGGGTATAGTTATGGACCGCCAATGGCTGTATCTCCACTAGATCAAGTAAGAGAAGTTGTTGAATATGCCTTAACGGAAATGCCAGCTGATAAAATCTTATTGGGGCAAAATTTATATGGTTATGATTGGACATTACCTTATGAAGAAGGTGGTGAAGCTGCACAAGCAGTTAGCCCGCAACAGGCAATAACAATAGCGAGGGAGAACAATGCAGAAATAAAATTTGATGAAGGCTCGCAAGCTCCCTATTTCACTTATACGGATAACGAAGGCAATCAACATGAGGTCTGGTTTGAGGATGCCAGATCCATCCAAGCCAAATTTAATCTAATTAAAGAGTTAGGATTATTAGGCATATCCTATTGGAAGCTGGGCCTTGCTTTCCCACAAAATTGGCTGTTACTGCAGGATCAATTTGACATCGAAAAAATGGAACCATAAAAAAAGAGGAGCTCTATGCATCAAGCAGAGCTCCTCTTTCTTTTCGATTATTTATTTAATACACGAACTGCTTCGCGATTAAATGCCGGTATATCATCAGGTTGACGACTTGTAACAAGTTGATCCTGACAAACCGCTACTTCTTCATCTACTACCTTTGCACCAGCATAGTCCATATCTACTTGAATCGATTTAAATCCTGTTGCTTTTCTTCCTTCTAACGTTTTAGCCGTAATTAATAACTGTGGACCATGACAGATAGCGAATACCGGTTTCTTCTCATCCATAAAATGCTTTGCAAATGTAACAAAACGATCATCTGCACGTAACATGTCTGGAGAAAAGCCACCGGGAATAAATAACGCATCAAAATCACTCGGGTTCACATCATCAATTCCTTGATCAATCGTGACAGTGGTTTCTTTCTGCTTTCCTGTTACATTGTTTCCTTTTTCTTTTTCAATGGTAACAACTTCATGACCAGCCTCTTTAAAAGCCTTTACTGGATCCGTATATTCTACATCCTCAAACATATCTGTAATGACTGTTGCTATTTTCTTACTCATTGATATCCACTCCTTTACGATTGCTACATAATTACATATTCCCAAGTACATTAAAATTAAACATATAAAAAGGCTGACATTCAATCATTTCAGAACGTCAGCCTTTGTGAATTTATTCTTCTAATGTTGAGGTATCACCTGTTGGCAGTCCTAACTCCCACGATTTTAATAAACGTCTCATAATCTTACCACTACGGGTTTTCGGGATGGTATCTTTCACTTCTAATTCCCTCGGAGCAGCATGCGCACTTAATCCGGTCTTCACAAACCTGCGAATATCTTCTAACAATTCTTCGGAGTCTTGATAACCATCATTCAATGTAATAAACGCTTTAATGATTTCCCCACGCTCCGGATGCGGTTTACCAATTACGCCAGCCTCTGCTACAGCTGGATGTTCAATTAATTTACTTTCCACTTCAAATGGCCCCACTCGCTCTCCAGAAGTATTTATAACATCATCCAAACGTCCTTGGAACCAAAAATATCCATCTTCGTCTTTATACGCACTATCTCCGGAAACATACCAGCCATGTATGAAATAACTTTCATACTTACTCGGATTTTTCCATATCGCCCGCATCATAGAAGGCCAACCCTTTTTAATAGCTAAGTTGCCCATTTGATTCGCCGGTAACTCATTTCCTTCATTATCAATAATTGCTGCATCTACACCTGGTATAGGTTTGCCCATGGATCCAGGACGTATTTCCATAGACGGTACATTAACGATCAATTGCGCCCCTGTTTCTGTCATCCACCATGTATCATGAATCCGTAAGTTAAATGCTTTGAGTCCCCAAGTCACCACTTCTGGATTTAATGGCTCCCCGACACTCATAATATGCCGTAATGAAGATAAGTCATATTTTTTCACAATATCTTCACCAGCACTAACTAATTTTCGTAGAGCTGTTGGTGCTGTATACCAAACCGTGACACGATACGTAGCGATTGTATTGTACCAGTCATCTGGTGTAAACCGACCACCTCTTATGACATTGGTTACCCCATGTAACCAAGGTGCGAAAATGCCGTAACTGGTTCCTGTTACCCAACCTGGATCTGCTGTACACCAGTAGACATCGTCTTCTTTCAGATCTAACACCCAGTCGCCAGTAGCATAATGTTGAATCATCGCATGATGCACATGATAAACACCCTTCGGTTTCCCTGTAGAACCGGAAGTATAATGGAGTAACATTCCATCTTCTAAGTCAACCCATTCGATTTCTGTTTTAGCTGAAGTGTTCTCCATTTCCTTATTGTAATCAATATATTGTTCTCCAGTTTCCTGATGATCTCCAACAAGTACAATTTTTTCTAAAGCTGGTAGGTCGTTTTGAGGAACGCGATACAATAAATCCGGCGTAGTAATTAAGACTCGAGCCTCGCTGTCTTGCAGTCGATCTCTAACTGCTTGCTCCATAAACGCTTCAAATAAAGGTCCTGCAATAGCACCTACTTTCAAAATACCAAAGAAGGCAGCATAGAACTCTGGACTTCTCGGCATAAATAAAAATACGCGATCGCCTTTTTTCACATCATATTTACGAAGTACATTAGCGAATTTATTACTTTCATCACGAAGAGTTGCAAATGTAACCTTTTCTTCTCTTTCTGGATCTGAATAAAGCAATGCTACTTGATCTTTTTTCTTTGGGTTTTCTGCATGGCGATCTAACGCCTCGTATGCCATGTTTACTTTTCCCGTTTCATTCCAAGTAAAATGTTTCTTCAATGCTTCCCATGAGAATGTCTCTCGAGTTTTTTCATAGTCTGTTAGATTGTGGTTACCTTCTCTAGCTGGTATCTTTTGCATATCCATCCAATCACCTCGTTATTAGAATTGAAATCGGTTACATCTATCGTTTATACTAGACGATTCATTTAAGACCTTATGTTTTGTATAATGAAACCGATTAATTAACAATGTATTAAAAATTATGCAAACTTTTTGGTAACTAGTATTTATTTTAGAACATTCCGTGACAATTTTAAAGTAATACGTACGTTAAATTAAATGAACGTCTGGATGATTATAAAAAACACGTCTATTTCGAAAATAGACGTGTGTATATCTAAGCAGTTTGCTCCGCTTGATCTTTTTCATTTCGTTTATCGCTTTCTGAAATAATATAAGCACAAGCAGCATCACCAGTAATGTTTAGAGAAGTACGTAGCATATCTAATAATCTATCAACACCAATAATTAATGCAATACCATCCACAGGTAAGCCCACTTGCTTAAGAACCATTGCTAACATAATGAGTCCAACACCAGGAACTCCAGCAGTACCAATGCTCGCTAGGGTTGCTGTTAAGACAACCATTAACATTTGGCTGATTCCTAATGGCTCTGCATATACTTGAGCAATAAATACAGTAGCTACCGCCTGCATAATCGCAGTACCATCCATATTTATAGTAGCACCTAATGGCTGAACAAAGCTACTAATCGACTTTTTCACTCCTAGTCTTTCTTGTGCCATTTTCATAGAAACTGGCAGCGTTGCACTTGAGCTTGATGTACTGAAGGCAACAGACATAGCAGGGAAAAATAGTTTATAGAACTTTATTGGACTAGCTTTTCCTAATCCTTTAATAGCTAAACTATACGTAACAGCCCCGTGAATGAGTAGTGCTAGAATTACAGCAACCATATACATTGCCATTGACCCTAAAGCATCTAATCCGGCTTCACCAATCGCTGATGCAATTAAAGCAAACGCACCATAAGGAGCCGTTTTCATTATTGCATTAACTAGAAAAATTAAGATTTCATTTGCTTGTTCAAATAACTTGTGTATTCCACTTGTTTTCTCACCAAGTATTGCTAAGGCGACTCCAATAAACACCGCAAAAGCAATAATTTGTAGCATATTCCCTGTAGACATTGCTTCGATTGGGTTCTCGGGAATAATATTTATAAATGTATCCATAATTGGTGGCGCAGCTTCTTCTTCATAACTTGCATTTTCTGTATCAAACGTGCCTGCTTGACCAGGTTCTAGAATTAACCCAACTCCAAGACCAATAACTAAAGCTACAGCGGTAGTAACCAAGTAAAAACCTATCGTTTTAATCCCGATTTTCCCAAGCTTAGAGGGATCACCAAGACCAGCCGTTCCCAGTACTATTGATACAAAGACGATCGGTACTACAATCATCATGATTAGATTTAAGAATATTTCTCCAACTGGATTTAATACATAGGTATCAATCGCAGAAAAAAAGTCATTAGATGAAAACGTTAAACCAATACCTGCAATTACACCTAAAACAAGTGCAATCAGTATTTTTTTCGTTAAATTCATAGCATTCGTCCTTTCTTGTTGATTGTCTTTTCTGAGAATTCTGGTGAAAGGTGGAATAAGGAAATGAGAGTATCTCATGCAGAATTACTAAGTTGGGACTTTTAAAAGTTTAGAGTTGCTTTATTATTTTATCATCTTTTAGGCGAAATGAACAGACCTTGTTTTAAGAATACGGTGATATCAGGGCTTTTAGGCGTATACTTTCCCTATCTGCATATGCCATGTTGACGTTAGTAAACAAATAAATGATATCAAGTATGTAGCTAATCATCCTTCTAGTTCATCAAATTCAATTTGTGGTGGCTCTTTTTTAAATAAGCCTGTCGATACACCTAAATACAATACACCAAGTAAAGCCCAAATCAGACCAATGATAATTGAGTACCAATCTAGATTACTCCAAAGATACAGAACAAAGCCCAAACCAATAAGCGGCCCTATTAAATTACTTAAAGCAAAGTTTAAAGAACCTTCCTTTTTATATTTAAAGTAATTTTTGATTACACATATATTTACAAAAGAAAAAGCAGTAAAGGCCCCCACATTAATAAGGGATGTAGCTGTCCGTAAATCTAGAAAAAGTGCAGATAAAGCTAACACTCCAACTAGTAAAATGTTTGGTATTGGTGAGTTAAATTTGGGATGTAAATAGCCAAAAAACCGTTTAGGTATTACCTCGTCCCTCCCTAACGCATATAATAATCTTGAAGCACTTAACTGTGCTGCCAAGCCTGATGCAAATACGGAGAATAAAGCTCCCGCAAGAAAAAACGAAAGAAATAGATTTCCACCTATTATAGAAGCGATTTCGGGAGAAGCGCCTTCGATATTCTGTAATACGGAAACATCAGGGAATAGGGATTGCATAAAGTATGTAACAGAAAAGAAAAACACCCCACCAATTGAAGCAACCAGCAAAATAGCTTTAGGAATCGTCTTTTTAGGTTTCATTGTTTCTTCAGAAAGTGTAGTTATTGCATCAAACCCTATAAATGATAAGGCGAGGAGGGCTGCTCCAGCAAATACACCTGAAAATTCCATATTGGCAGGGAATAATTCATTTAATGAAATAAAGTGTTTCGGCCCTTCTACAATGGCACGAACATTAAGGTAAATAAAAATAGCACCCATTAAAAACTGAAATACAACAAGCAAGACATTGATAGAAGCAGCGATCTTCACGCCAAAGGTATTTAAAATACTAATAATCGTAATCAAGCCAACGATCCAAACCCACCCAGGAACCCCTGGGACTCCCGTTGAAAGATAAATTTTGGCAAGTAAGGAATTGATCATAGGAAGTGCTAAATAAGCTATAAAAGTCACCCATCCTACAATAATTCCGACATATGGATTTATTGTATTTTTTGTGTAGGTATAGACAGAACCAGCGGTTGGGTATTTTTTGACTAATTTTCCATAACTTAATGCCGTAAAGAGAATGGCAATAAATACGATAATGTAAGCCATAGGCACATGCCCTGAGGATACATCAGAGGCAATTCCAAAGGTATCAAATACAGCAAAAGGTGACATATAAGCTATTCCTATCGCTACCACATGAATTAATTTTAGATTTCGTTGAAGTTGTGCTGTCTTACTCATAAAAACATCCTTTCTAGATGGTTTTCCATTAACTAAAATGCTAACTAATCAGGGTCTCCCCTTATTGGATGCGCTTTCAAATAATGGGATTATGGATAGGATGCAGGGAGGTGTCATACTTTTTTATCGCCTTTTTTACCTTTATCCCTGCTATAAAACTATCCTAATTACCTAGTCTATGATTTTGTTTTGTTAGACGTATGATTACAATCGTAAACAACTTGGCCATCAACAATTGTAAGTTTTACCTTAGATACCAACATTTCTTCGGCAGGAACCTCGAAAAGATTTCTATCTAGAATAACAAGATCCGCAAGCTTTCCAACCTCCAAGGTTCCTAATTCATTTTCTCTAAAGGTTCCATAAGCAGGGCTTTTGGTATAATCTTTCAATGCTTCTGCTAGAGAAATGCGTTCATGCTCATGCCATGGCGTCCCATCACTTGAGATCCTTGTTACTGCTCGATAAATTTCCAATAGAGGGTTTAATGTTGCAACAGGAAAATCGGTGCCGAGCCCTACAGTTACTCCGCTGCTTTTTAATGTATTAATTGGAAAGACGTATGGCTCTCGCTCTTGACCAATAAGGGAAGTATACGTTTCTCTTTCACTTTGAGCCATCAATTCCGGCTGCATAGAAGCGATAACACCCAACTCATGAAAACGTGAAATGTCGTCCTTCTGAATAACCTCTACATGTTCAATCGTATGTCTGGAGTCTCTTTCCCCATTAACTTTTTGTGCCTCTTCGAATGCATCTAGAGCTAAACGGACAGCCCCATCACCGATCGCATGAAATCGAATTCGAAATCCTTCTTTATCCGCTTTAATGACTTTTTGCTTGATTTCTTCCGGTGAATAGACTAATTCTCCGCACGTCTCTGGATCGTCTGCATAAGGGCCAACCAAATAGGCTGTACGACTTGTTATTACCCCGTCAATAAATCCTTTTAAGCCTGAAAATTGAAGTTTACTCGATGCATATTCCCGATGTAATTGTTTGAGCATTTCCAGGTCAAAATCAATAGACGGAAAAATATGTATCCTCGTTGTTAATTGATCTTTTTCATCAAATTCCTTAAAAAGCTCATAATATTTCTCATTATTATCTCCGTACATATCATTGACTGATGTCACTCCCACCCTGGCAGAGAGAGTAAGAAATTTCTCCAATAGTTGCTTTTCCTTGTCTTTTGAATAATTAAATGCCTTTCGATCAACCAATTTAGTTGCTTTTTCGTATAATATACCAGTTGGTTCACCATTCTCGTCTTTGTTAATAAACCCATAAGGTGGGTTCTCTGTATCACGATGGATGTTGCAAAACGCTAATGTTTTGCTATTAACCCACGCATAATGCATTTCTGCATGATTGAGTAAAACTAGCCGATCTCCAATGACGTGATCCAATGAATAGCGATTTGGCAATTGCTTACCATCCCAGTAACTAGCATCCCAACCGAATCCTATAATCCATTCTTCATCTGGGTGGTCATCCGCATACCTCTTGACCATTTGTACAGCCTCATCTTCAGACCGAGCTTCCGATAGATCCACACCGTTCTCAAATATCGTCCCCATCATCAGATGTAAGTGAAAGTCATGAAAACCTGGTAAAATTAATTGATCTCCATAGTGATATACTTTCGTATTTGGTCCCAAAAACGGATCCACTTCTGTCTTTGAGCCGATCGCTGCAATCTTATTATCAACAATTGCAATATATGCGGAGATTGGTTTATCTAAAATCCCCGTAAAAACAGCGTCACTTGACAGGATAATATCCGCTTCGTTTTGTAAACACATAACTAATTCCTCCAATTTCATCTATAGTTTATTAATGGTTAGACTCGTATTCATTATCTAAAAAGATATCGGAAGTAGATTGTTTCGATTCTTTTATTTGTTTTAAAAGATATATAAATCCCACAACTAGCCAAAGTCCGCCTAAGAAAAAAGAATACCACCCTAAATTCAGCCATAAACACAAAATAAAGACAGCCCCAATTGACGGAATGATCAGATATTTTATTGTCCCTTTAAATGAGCGGTTTCTTTTCTTAATAAAATAATGGCTGATTACAGAGATATTAACGAAAATAAACGTGAAAAAAGCGCCAAAGTTAATAAGTGATGTCGCAGTAGTTAAGTTAAACAACAAAGATGATAGTGCAACGAAGGCAACAATCAAAATATTATAGACTGGCGTATGGAATTTTGGCGAGATATAACCAAAAATTTTCTTAGGCAAAATGTTTTCTCTCCCCATCGCGTACATAATTCGAGAAGCGCTGGAGCTGGATGCAATTGCAGAGGTTAGACTTGGAATAATTCCCGTGACTACAAAAAACGTTTTAAAAAAGATGCCACCTATTAAGTAGGCGATTTCGTACTGAACAGACTGCGGGTCCGTAAACGAACTTATATTTGGATATACCAACTGCAGTAAATAGGTGACGATAACATAGAGAATGCTGCCGACTATTGGAATAATGAAAATAGCCTTTGGGATTGTCTTTGTAGGATTCTTTGTTTCTTCTGATAAAGCTGTAACTGCATCAAATCCTAAATAGGTGAAACAAAGGATCGGAATTACTCCAATCAAACCCGACAATGGAACTTCCTGATCATAAAAAGGCAAAATGGAGAAAGCTGTTCCTGCTCCTTCACCTTTAAGTAAATAATGTAAAGCGAAAACCACAAAGAGAACAAACACCAACAGAGATATAAGAAACACATACGTATTGAAATTTGCCGCAAATTTGATACCAAGAATATTAACTGCCGTGAAAATGATTACGAAAAGAATGATCCAAACAAACATTGGGATACTAGGAAAAAATGCTTTTAAAGCTATTCCTAAAAGTAAGGAGCTTATCATCGGACTTAACATATAATCTAACAAAATAGCCCAACCAACTAAAAAACCTAAATGGGGATGAATGGCTTTTTTTGTAAATGTATAGGCAGCTCCAGCAGAGGGATATGCCTTTACTAATTGTGCGTAACTATATGCAGTGAATAGCATTACAAATAGCGCTATAATATACCCTGTAGCTATCATTCCATCGCTTTGAAAGGCAGCAACACCATACGTTCCAAATACTGTACTAGGCGCCATAAAAGCTAATCCAAAAAAAACTACATGTCTAAAGGATAATACTCGCTTTAGGTCCGCGGTACTTTTTTCTCCCATTCCCCCACCCTTTCACAAATATAAATGTACGGACATTCAGAAAGTGATGAACAACAAATGATATAAAAGACATCCATTAGCTGCTTAATCATTGCTACAATCTGATTCCGGCATAGAGTAGTATCTTGATGAAAACTGAACCAAAACCATTTCTATCTTAAGGACTTACCTAACAACCTCTATAAATAACAATAGAGAATTGTCAGGTAAGGGGTTTTTACTCCAAGTTAATCCATACGCTCTTAACCTCTGTATAATTATCTAATGCATAGGATCCCATTTCACGACCGATACCGGATTCCTTATAACCTCCAAAAGGCGCAGCAGCATTTGTGAGATTGTAGCAATTCACCCATACCGTTCCAGCCTTTAACTTCCTAGATAACTTGTGTGCATTTCTTAAATCTTCCGTCCAGAGACCTGCTGCCAAACCATAAGAACTACAATTGGCACGTTCAATTGCCTCATCAACTGTACTATACGGCATCGCTACAACAACAGGTCCAAATATTTCTTCTTTTGCTATGGTCATATGATCTTCTACATCTGAAAACACGGTTGGTGTAACAAAGTATCCTTTTTCTGACTTTTCTCCACCAGTTAACAGATTCGCCCCTTCCTCAACACCTTTATTTATATAAGAAATAACTACTTCTTGCTGCCTGGCGGATACTAGTGGCCCCATGGCTGTATTTTCGTCTAAGCCATGACCTAGCTTAACGTTATGAGCATAATCTACTAACTTATTAACAACCTCATCGTAAAGATGGTCTGGTATAAACACTCTAGATCCTGCACAACATATTTGCCCCTGATTAGCCATAATTCCGCTAAATACACCTGGTATTGCTTTATTCAGATCTGCATCAGGCAAAATGATATTTGGTGATTTTCCACCGAGTTCCAATGTAACCCGTTTTAACGTATTAGCAGCTTCCTTCATGATAGATTGGCCGACGGGGGTAGAGCCTGTGAAAGCAATTTTATTTACCTTCGGATGTTTCACAAGTGCTTCGCCAGCCGTTTTGCCAAAGCCATTAATAATATTTATGACGCCTTTAGGGAACCCGGCTTCTTCAATCAGCTTAGCCAAGTACAAAGCGGACAACGGGGTTTGCTCCGCAGGCTTCAATATAATCGTACACCCTGTTGCTAGAGCCGGGGCTATTTTCCATAAAGCCATCATAATAGGGAAATTCCAAGGTATTATTTGGCCAACCACACCTACAGGCTCATGGTGCGTATAATTAAAATATGATTGTGAAATAGGAATCGTTTGTCCAGTCATTTTAGTCGTCCAGCCAGCATAATATCGAAGCTGTTCAATAGCATTGGGTAAATCACTTTGGGTCATTTCTTTGATCGATTTCCCATTGTCTAAACTATCTATCTGTGCTAGAACCTCAAAATCGTGTTCCATCAAATCAGCTAATCGATGCATTAATTTCGATCTTTCATAAGAACTAATTGCCGGCCAATCCCCTTCTTCAAAGGCTGTAGACGCGGCATGAACAGCCATATTAACATCGAGTTCGCCAGCTTCATGAACAGTTGCTAATACTTCTCCTGTTGCTGGATTAATCGTTTCAAACAAATTGCCGTCTATGGATTCATGCCATTCCCCATTGATAAATAATCTTTTCGGTTCGTTTAAAAATGCTGTTACTTTTGGGTGCAATTCTAATTCATGTTTAATCACAAGTAGACCTCCTGTTTACCAAAGATTAGAGTATGCCTAGTTTTTAAGTTTTTGTGAGAAAGCAGTTAATGCGTCGTCCAAAATTTGGATGATCTTCTCTACATCATTTTTATTGACGATCAGAGGAGGAGCAATAGCTACAATATTCATTCCTGGTTCAAAATCAAATGGTCTAATTAACAGCCCTCTTTCATAGCAATTTTCTACAAGCGTAGTAGCTGCTTTTACAGAACCATCAAAGGGAATATCAGCTTTTGGATCCTCCATTAAATCAAACCCAGCTAATAAGCCTTTGGTTCTTCCATTTGTTACAAAATGATACTTATCCTCCAGATAGTGAAGTCCTTTCTCAAGCTCTTGCCCCATTAGACTTGCATTACTAACAAGACCATCACGTTCTATAATTTCAATATTTTTTAATCCAACGGCACAAGCTGTTGGGTGTCCGCTGTATGTGAATCCGTGTGCTAACATGTCGTCATACTCGGTAATCGTATCGCGGATGTGTTCTTTCATGATTACACCGCCTAGTTGGGCATATCCGCTAGTTATTCCTTTTGCAATTGACATAAAATCAGGAACAATCTCCCAGTGATCAACACCAAACATTTTTCCAGTTCGTCCAAATCCACAGATAACTTCATCAGCGATGAGATGAATATCAAATTCATCACAGAGTTTTCTTACCGCTTTGAGATATCCTTCAGGAGGGATATGGACTCCTCCAGCACCTTGAATAGGCTCGACAATGACAGCAGCGATCCTATCTTTACCTTCCTTTTCAATGATGCTTCTAATACTTCCTTCATACTCAGGATGATCTTTGGCACCAAGCTCACATTCAGTAAGATGGGCTTTGGCATTATCGATATCCGGATCGATGGACCCGGAAAAGTTGCGGTAAGCATCGATTCCTGTTGCTCTTTGTGCTGCAACGGTTACACCATGGTAGCCTCTTCTTAAAGAGATAATCTTTCTTTTTTCCGTATAGCCCCGTAATTGCCAGTAAAATCTGGATAGTTTGAATGCCGTATCATTGGATTCTGAACCACCAGAAGTAAAAAATATTGTATTTAGGTCTCCTGGTGCTAAAGCTGCTATCTTTTCAGCTAAACGGACAGTTGGCTCATTGGCATAACCATAGAAAGTAGAAGCGTAAGCAATATTGGTCATTTGTTGATAAGAAGCATCTGCCAATTCTTTTTGTCCATGACCTAAGTTAACATTCCACAACATCGACACTCCGTCGATATAAGTGTTGCCTTTCATATCATGAAGATGAATACCTTTACCTCCAGAAAAAATAAGTTTTGGACCATGTTGAACCTGTGCCTTAGGATTCGTAGATGGATGCAGAAGATGCTTCCGATCTAAGATTGATAATTCACTTGCTAATTTTTCAGGATTTGAATGTTGGGCTAGTTTGCTTTTACTCATATAACCACTCCTTAATAAAGATAAATTTACACCGTGTTAGCTAGTTTTTGTATAACATACAGAAGGGTATTTGCGCCTTTTTCTATATCATCACCTAAAGTAAGTTCTTGCTCATTATGACTGATCCCGTGAATACTAGGCAGAAAAATCATGCCGCTATTAGCTAATCGGGTCATATACTTAGCGTCATGACCTGGACCACTGAATAGTTTTAAAGAGGAATACCCCCATTTTTGGGCTGCCTCATTAATAGCTTCGGTTACAGTTGAAGAAAATCTAACGGCATCCGAGTGCCAGTCTGTAGTAATCGTTACCTCGACATTATTCATTAAAGCAATGGTACTTAGCTGTTCCTTCAACCTTTCAATAGCATAGGATCTTATTTCATCATCTTCATGACGAATATCGATCATAAATTCGACTTCGCCTGGTATTACATTTGTAACATTAGGTTTGACATGCAATTTACCAATTGTTGTTTTTAATCCTTCCATTTCTTTCGTTAACTCGTTTACTTTTGTAATCATTTTGGAGGAAGGAACAAGCGCGTCTCTTCGGTTACTCATAGGTGTAGGTCCGGCGTGATTTGTTTCACCTGTAACGGATACATTTAGCCAGCTCATCCCCTGAATACCTTGAACAATACCTATCGACTTATTTTGATTATCGAGAATTGGTCCTTGTTCAATATGAAGTTCTATAAAATTTTTTATATTTTTTATTCGATTTTTCTCTATTCCTAAGTACCCACTGTCTATCAGCGCTTTTTCAAAGGATACATTATCGTCATCCTTAATATTGTAGATGAATTCCTTTGCTAAGCTTTCGGTTAATCCTCCAGAACCAAGCATAGGAGGCTCAAACCTTGCGCCCTCTTCATTAGTGAAATTGATAATTTCTATTGGGTAATCGGTTTCAATATTATGCTCATTTAATACCCTGATCACCTCCAACGCTGTTAAAACACCTAAAACTCCATCAAAACGCCCTCCGCAAGGCTGTGTATCTAGATGAGAGCCAACAGCTACAGCGGGGCCATCATGGATTTTACCTTCTCTTCTTCCATAAATATTGCCGAAATCGTCATATCTCACTTGCAAATCTTCTTGGCGCAGCCATGTAACATATTTATTACGCATCGCTTGATCTTCTTTTGTTAGGGCAAGCCGATTTAACCCTCCATTCTTAGTAGCACCAATTGAGGAGCTTACTTTTATTGTTTCTAGTAAACGATTTCTATTAATTCTCAACATCAATGACTCCATATCTTACCTCCTCATTATTAATCATGCAATTTTCATGCCAAAAATAAAATTGCAAAAAACATGAGAAATTAGATTTTTAGTTTGAGAATTGATACGATATAGTTTAAATTCGAGTTGATTTTGGATCGAATCGAATCAATTTCGGTTCATCCTATAAAGGGGAGAGGGATATGGACAAAAAATTTTTTGAAGATAGTCACTTTCATCATATTTTTAACCATTTAAAGGATGGCATCTTTATTGCTGACTGCAATGGGGTTGCACTATGGATTAATGATACAAGTACGAAACAAATGGGGGCGCCGCGCTCTCAGGTGATAGGCAGAAATGTGAAGGAGTTGGAAAATAACGGACTATTTACGCCATCTGTCACAAAAATTGTCTTAGAAAAAAAAGAGACCGTCACAAAGGTTCAAACCTCGAAAGGGCGGCAATATTTAGCAACTGGATATTTAGTCAACATCAAAACCGATAATACGAAATATATCCTAGTACAGGTTAAAGACATCACAGAAACAGTGAGAGCTTCATTTAAATTAGAAAAAGCAGAAACACTTTTGCAAAAATATTGGGAAGAATTACAATTAATGAAGGAAAAACAAAACGAAGTAAATAAAAAGCAAGTAGTCATCGGAAAAAGTAAGAAGCATGAGGAAATGTTGGATTTAATAAGCAGGGTATCCAAAGTCGATGCAACCATTCTCCTAAATGGGGAGACAGGTGTCGGAAAGAGCATGATAGCTGAGGAAATTCATAAAAGAAGTAACCGACCTGACAAGCCGTTTGTAGAAATCAATTGTGGAGCAATACCAGAAACATTGCTGGAATCGGAGTTATTTGGTTATAAGAAGGGGGCATTTACAGGCGCAAATAGTGGGGGAAAAGTTGGTTTGGTAGAGAAGGCAAATGGGGGAACTCTTTTTCTCGATGAAATTGCAGAACTGCCATTGGCGCTACAACCAAAGCTGCTTCAACTATTACAAAATAAATCATTTATTCCAATTGGTTCAACAGATCTGAAGAAGGTAGATGTGCGAATTATAACTGCCACCAACCAAAACCTTTTAAAAATGGTAGAGGATAAACAATTTCGAGAGGATTTATATTATCGACTTAATGTTGTTTCGATCCATATTCCAGCGTTAAGAGAACGGAAAGATGATATCCTTCCTCTGGTTTACCATTACTTTGACTTGTTTAAAACCAAGTATAAAACAACATCTAACCTGAGCAAAGACTTGTTATCATACCTAAAAAATTACAGTTGGCCAGGCAATATTCGTGAGTTGGAAAACATGGTAGAAAGATTAGTAGTTACCGCAAAATCAACTACTATTGAAAAAACAGACCTATCAGAAGAAGTGCTGGAGGAATTTCACCATAAGAAAAAACCTGCTTTTAGTTTAAATGGGCAAAGCCTCCCCAGTTTTTTAGGTCAAATTGAAAAGAAAGTCATTCAGGAAGCACAAATGGAGCACCAATCAACAAGGAAAGCTGCTCAATCTCTAGGAATAACCCAATCTTCTTTCATGCGAAGATTAAAAAAATACAACATTTAATATAAGCTTCTCCCGTTCCTAACGGAGTGAACCGAAATTAACTCAATCCTATAATTAAGTCTATAACGATTATTTTCAAATAGAAAGGATGCTGATAAGGATAACAATCTAAATCAATTGGAAGGCATTGAAAATGGCATTAAATTTGCATAGATGTTAAAGATACTTATTTTAAGGGGGATGGACATGGTAGTTGACCTATATAGTACACCTAAACAAGACGGATATAGAATGCCTGGGGAATTTGAAAATCATAAAGGTACATGGATGCTTTGGCCGACCAGAACAGACACTTGGAGATCAGGAGCTAAACCTGCTCAGAGAGTTTATAGTAAGGTAGCTAAGGCAATCTCAATGTTTGAGCAAGTTACAATGTGTGTAGGGGCAGAACAATTTGAAAATGCTCGTGCACTTTTACCGGACGATATCCGTATAGTGGAACTATCATCTAATGATGCCTGGATGCGCGATATTGGACCAACGTTTGTTACTAATGATAAGGGCAACATTCGAGGCATAGACTGGGGGTTTAATGCCTGGGGCGGTATAGAGGAAGGTCTTTATTATCCATGGGATAAAGACCTTCTTGTAAAACAAAAAGTGTTGGAAATTGAACAAATCAATAGATATGATGCGAATGACTTCATACTAGAAGGTGGAGCAATTACCGTAGATGGGCAAGGAACACTTATTACGACTGAACAATGTCTCCTAAATCCGAATCGAAACCCGCAGTTGACAAAAGAAGAAACCGAAGAAAAGTTACGCCAATACTTAGGTATTGAGAAAGTCATTTGGTTAAAAGGTGGTTTAATCGGCGATGAAACAGATGGCCACGTGGATGAAGTGGTGTTTTTCGTCCGACCAGGTGAAGTTGCCATTGGTTGGACAGACGATCCAGATCACCCACAATATCCAGTGCTTCAAGAAGCCATTACGATACTCCAAGAGGCTACGGATGCCAAGGGGCGGAAGTTGAAGATTCATAAATTGCACCTGCCCCAACAAGTGACTTTGAGTGAATCAGAAAGCCTAGAAATCGATTTTTCCAATCACAGTTTTGAACGAACATCCGAGAAAACCTTTATAGCAACATATATTAATTGTTATTTATGTAATGGTGGAGTGATTTTACCAACATTTGATGATCCTCAAGATGTTTATGCGATTGAAAAGTTTAAAGAAATGTATCCAGATCGAAAAATAATTCCAATCAACACCCGGGAAATATCCGTCGGTGGTGGTAACATCCACTGTATTACTCAACAGCAGCCGTTACCTTATAACGGTAAATAATTGGAAAATGCATTTATGAAAAAATCCCAGTGAGAGCAATTGCTCCCACTGGGATTTCATTGTTACGTTACATTTCTAACTCGAAATCTTTAATATAGGCTTTTGGTGTCATAATTGCTTTCCCATCCCACTTATCTAACGGTCTGCCTTCTTTTACGCGGTTTGGGGTATCAGGATTAGCAAGGGCTTGGCGGGCAACACCAATAAAATCCGCTTGGCCTTTTTCGATCACAGTTGAAGCTTTTTCTGGATCACCTAATTGACCACAAGCAATAACTGGTTTCCCAGAGAATGCTTTGGCAGCTTCAGACATCGTCATCGTACCTTCACCGAATCCTGATGTGGCTGCGTCATCATCCGAAATATGAATATAATCAATATCGGTTTTACCTAATTCAGAGAAGATAATCTCAGCATCTGCTTCTCCCCCTGGCCATTTATAACTGCCATTTGTCGCTTTCAATTGAGAAATCCGAATGCCAAGGATCATGTTTCCACCGATAGCTGCTCGAACTTCTTCAATTAATTCTTTTAAGAAGCGAAGACGATTTTCTACACTTCCACCATATTGATCTGTACGATGATTGCTAATTTCCGATAGAAATTCATCTAGTAAATAACCATTTGCGCCGTGCAGCTCAACCCCATCGAATCCAGCTTGCTTGGCATAGATAGCGGATTGTGCAAAGCTTTGCTTGATTTCAGTCATTTCTTCTACCGATAGCTCTTTGGCAGTAGGAAATGGACCACTGCCACCATAAACCTCCACTTTATCTTGAGGAGGTGAAAACGGGGAAGGAGCAACCGTTACATCTGAATAATAACTCCCTTGTGATTGTGCTCCTGCATGCATTAATTGAGCAATCATGAGTGAACCATGCGATTTAACACGATCTACGATTGGTTTCCAATGGGTTGCATGCTTTTCGGTTGCTAGTCCCCCTTGATTTTCATAACCTTGGCTATATTTTGTATCCGGATACACTCCTTCAGTGATAACTGCGGCAAATCCACCCTTAGCAAAGCGTTCATAATATTCACTTACGCGCTCATTTGGCGTACCGTCCTTTTCTGAACTTACTCTTGTCATCGGTGCCACGATATAACGATTTTTTAAGATTTGCATTCCTAAATATGCTTGTTCAAATAAATTATTCATGTCATTCAGCCTACTTTCCGTCGTTAAAAATACACATCTTCTTCTTACTTTCCCAATTGGTAGTGAAATTAAACATCCAAACTATACACATTAATTAATCTATGAGATAATATAATTAGGCTTTGGTTAAGTCGAAAGGAGTTGATCCATATCTTTGTTCTTTCCAGAACTATTAATGGGACAACTGAAATGTTGAAGGACTCTAACAGCCACTCGTGTAAAACTTTCACTGATTTTAATGCTGCTAATTTATTAGCAAAGAAACTCAACATGAACACACAAACAAACTTACAATGGGAAGTTAAAAAACATTATATAAAAAAATAAGTAGGTAGCTGCCTACTTATTTTTTGTTTATAAAGGGATCTAAACATAAATTGGTTTTATTACGCCCCCGGCAGGATTCGAACCTGCGACACACGGTTTAGGAAACCGATGCTCTATCCCCTGAGCTACGGGGGCATGATATAGAAAGACAATCGTTTTGACCCTATCTGATCTACAGGCTTTTTTACCAAGCAATATTCATTATACAAAATTGTGGCAGACTTGAAAAGTATCAGATCTAATTATACATGGTACTCGATTTGCTTGTATGATAAAATATAATACATGTGTTTAGGTAGATATGGATTGGAGGATGAAGTAATGGCAAGAGCTCCTTTTATCGCCATTGAAGGGCCAATAGGTATAGGAAAAACATCATTGGCCAAAAAGATTTCCTCGCATTTTGACTATCATTTGTTAAAGGAAATTGTGGAGGAAAACCCATTTCTAGGAAAATTTTATGAAAATATTGAGGAATGGAGTTTTCAAACAGAAATGTTCTTCCTTTGCAATCGTTTTAAACAATTGGAAGACATTGAGACAAAATATCTCAGCGACAATAAAGCAGTGGTCGCTGATTACCATATATCGAAAAATATGATCTTTGCAAAACGTACCCTTCCAGCGGATAAATTTGAGAAATACGAGCAAATTTATCATATCTTAACAAAGGATATGCCTGTACCAAATATGATGATCTATTTACATGGTAGTTTGGATACGATTATAAATCGAATTCATCAACGTGGCAGGGAAATCGAACAACATATTAAAACTTCTTATCTCGCTCAACTTTCACAGGATTATGAAAATTATATGAATGAATTCGAAATCATGCATCCTGATATTCCTGTTATTCGAGTGAATGGAGATGAAATTGATTTTGTTCGATACCAAAAACATTTAGAACAAATTATTAACCAAGTGGATGAACAGCTACAAAAGGTTACTTCAGAAGTAAGAAAAGGTTAAAAAAGGGGAAACAATCATGAATTTAAGAGAAAAATACCATATTCCAAATGATAGTATCATTACCATAGCAGGCACAGTTGGAGTAGGTAAATCAACCATGACTCATGCTTTAGCAAAAGCACTACGATTTAAAACTTCACTAGAGAAAGTGGATACGAACCCATATTTAGAAAAATTCTATCATGATTTTGAGCGCTGGAGCTTTCATTTACAGATTTACTTCCTAGCGGAACGATTTAAAGAACAGAAAAAGATATTTGAATATGGTGGAGGTTTTATACAAGATCGTTCCATTTATGAGGATACAGGGATTTTTGCGAAAATGCATTACGATAATGGGACCATGTCAAAAACCGATTATGAGACCTATAAAAGCTTATTCGATGCAATGGTAATGACACCATACTTCCCACATCCAGACCTGTTAATTTATCTAGAAGGCTCTTTTGACGATGTTATTAATCGAATTCAATCTCGAGGCCGTGAAATGGAAAAAAACACACCTATTTCTTATTGGAAAGAAATGTATAAACGATACGAAGATTGGATTAATAATTTTAACGCCTGCCCAATACTAAGAATTAATATTTCCGATTATGATCTCTTGAAACAAGAGGAATCAATCGAACCAATCCTAGAAAAGGTTGGACACTTTATTCAACAATCGAGACGTTGGAAATCAAGAGAATTAATCAAATAATATGCGCCCATACCAGGGCGCATTTTTGTTAACAAAAGAATACCTCTACCATAGTGCTTCCTCTTCTTCGCTCAATTCGATTGAAAATGGCACGATTGCTAGAATAAACATTAGTAAAATCCCCGCCATAATAAATAATCCAGAAACGGAAAAGTCGAAAATCATATTCATTAGAAAGATAAAAGGAAGCATAATAATGGAATTCATCGCCTCTTTTTTCCGACTCTGTGCAGAATGATAATTTGCTTCACCACAATAAGGACATGGCATTTTTATTCGAAAACAACGTTTCAATGTATCTACATACTCCCACTGCTTCTCACAATGAGCACAAATTGGCATGGATCCGCCTCCTTATTTTTCATTCCCTAATTCAATGGACCGATCACGGGCAGCTTGCACACATTCCATAATAATCTTTTGGAAATCGTTTCTTTTTAAGGATTCGATACCCGCTTGTGTGGTTCCTGCTGGACTTGTAATCTTTTCCCTTAATGCCGCAGCAGTATCTTCTGACTGCTGTAACATCTCGCCAGCACCTAGGATCGTTTGAGCAATCAACGATTTGGCCGTATCCCTATCTAGTCCAGATGATATGGCTGCTGCTTCCATTGCTTCTACGAGGTAATATATATAAGCAGGCCCACTTCCAGAAATACCTGTAACGATATGCATATCGGATTCATCTACAATTTCTGTTGTTCCTATTGTTTCAAAAAGTACCCTTGCTTCCTTCATATGGTTTTCACTAGCATGGATTCCTGCTGCAAGTGCCGTAGCAGAATAGCCAATGGATGCGGAAGTATTGGGCATTGCCCGTATAATTGGAATCTCAATGCCAAATAATTCTTGAATGGATTCCGTAGAAATGCCTGCTGTAACAGAAATAATTAATTGATCTGTTGTAACATAAGCCTTAATTGAATCAATTGCCTGCTCCATATCGTATGGTTTCGTAGCAAGAATGATGATATCCGTATCCGTTGTCAATTTTTCCTTATCCATCATGCTATTAATTTGATAGCGCTGTTCTAACCGCGTAATACGTTCTCGGTTGCTCCGATTTGTAACGATGATCTTTTCATTATCTACAATTTCAGCACGTACCATACCTGAAATGATTGCTTCAGCCATGGATCCTGCACCAATAAAAGCTATTTTTTTATTCATTATCAAAACCTCCTCTAGGTTATTGCTACTAAATTAGAATTAAGAATCAAAAAAACCCTTTTCATCCAATATGAAGGACGAAAAGGGTTTTCCGCGGTACCACCTAAATTGACATAGATTTCCTATGTCCAGCTTTTATTTTTAACACAGTCTTATCTGCGGTCAGTTTTTAACTAACGGCTCAGAGGTAGGTTCATACCCGTCGTTGACGTTGGGATCTTTCAGCCGATGAATCCCATTCTCTTTCGTACGTACATGGTACTACTAGCCTCTTCACTGCCTTTTTATAGTATTGGCTTAGATATGTACTATATGCTGAAATACGTGAAATGTCAAGTTCATCTATAATTAAGTATAATAAGGTTATAGTAATTATATGTTTACAATGAAAGCTTTTCTATAAGAAGTGAAAGAGCATTTTCTTATAAAATACGAAAAAAACCGCTACACAGTAACGGTTTTCTTATCTCCAAAATTTTATGCGCTAATTTTTAAATGGAGGAGGTAGAGGGATTCGAACCCCCGCGGGCTGTTACACCCCTGGCGGTTTTCAAGACCGCTCCCTTCAGCCAGACTTGGGTATACCTCCGTGGCAACAGAATATACTATATCACGGTCGGATAAGCTTGTCAATTAGAAAATCAGATTTCATAATTTTCTTTTGATTAGCAGATAAATATTACGTAAAAAGAAAAGAAGAAATCCTGGTTTCGCAAGATTTCTTCAAACCTAACTCTTACCTTTCCTTTATTCTTTCTTGAAACTCACGTTGTATTCGTTTATATACTGTTTTATCCGTAATTAATTGAAAAGCAGTATATGCTGCTGCTTTTGCTCCAATAATCAAAGCTTGATCCGCTTTTTCTGATTTAGCAGCATCCCGAAATGCTTCCGTATGCCCTATTAGATCACTTGGACCAATTTTAATATGTGGATGAATGGTTGGAATAACCTGACTTATATTTCCTGCGTCCGTCGAGCCAAGTGCAGTATGATCCGTTGTATGAACAGTCTCTCCTAACTCCTCCACTACTTGGGTAAATACATCATCAAAACAACGATTTATAATAAAATTATCTACTTGATTTTGGAATGCAAAAACGTTCACCTTGGACCCCGTTGCCAATGCTGCTCCTTCTGCTATTGACTTAATACGAGCTGTTACATCATCTAAGACGGTTCGTGAGGCTGCTCTGATGAAGAAGCGTGCCTTAGCATATTCCGGTACAATATTAGGCGCATCTCCACCATCTGTTATAATTCCATGAATACGTACATCACTTGGAAGGTGTTGACGTAGTGCATTAATTCCATTAAATAATTGGATTACTCCGTCCAGCGCATTAATCCCTTGTTCAGGATAGGCAGATGCGTGCGCAGGCTTCCCAAAGAATTCAAAATCCAATGGATCAACAGCCAACGTTGGTCGAGTAGTATTTGTTTCAGCACCTGGGTGAACAATAATCGCAGCGTCTATATCATCTATTCGGCCTGCTTTTACAAAGCTTCCTTTCGCACTGCCATTTGGCCCACCTTCCTCAGCCGGTGTCCCAAGTACTACCAATTCACCACCAATCTCATCAATGACTTTGCTAAGACCAATGGCAGCAGCAATACTAAGGCTGCCAATCATATTATGGCCACAAGCATGACCTATACCCGGCAATGCATCGTATTCTGCTAAAAAACCGATTGTACGCCCTTTGTTTTTCCCCGTTTTTCTGGCAATAAAGGCAGTTGGATGTCCTGCGATATCCTTTTCTACCTCAAAGCCTTCCTCTACCAAAATATCAGTTAGTGTTTTTGCTGCGTAAACTTCCTGATTTCCGATTTCTGGATTTTCATGGATTGCATGGCTTATTCCTATATATCTTTCTGAATTTGCATCAATATACGCAGCAATTTGTTTCTTTAATTTTGTTGTTCGATCAATTGCAACTGTCATCCTTGCTCACCTCGTTTTTTGTTAATTAATGACCGATTTCACTTAACGGAACAAATGTAGGAATAGAATTTCCATTTCGTTCTTCTTCTATAAAGTTGGCAACATCCTCTGTTTGATAAATTTCCGCTAATTGCTTTAATACCTCATTGTTTTTATCTTTCTCTTGGACGGCAATGATATTTATATAAGGGGTTGCTGTTTCATCTTCATGGTAGATAGCGTCATCTAACGGGCTAAATCCTGCATCAACAGCAATACCATTATTAATTATCGAAGCATCCACATCTGGTAATACACGAGGGGTCTGACCAGCAACTAATAATTCAAACTGAAGGTTTTTTGGGTTCTCAACAATTTTGTCTAGTGACCCATTGCCATCAAATCCCTCTTCTAACTTAATTAAACCAGCTTCTTCTAAAAGAAGGAGACCTCTTCCCATGTTTGTCGCTTCTTTCGCTAAGGCAATCGTTCCACCTTCTGGAATATCCTCTGGTTGATCATGTTTTTCAGAATACAATCCCATTGGCGCAATAACGGTCGTGGCAATTGGTGTTAAATCTAGATTATGCTCCTTTATAAAGGCATCAAAATAAGATACCGTTTGAAAAGCATTTGCATCAATTTCACCTTCAGCTAAAGCTAGATTTGGCTGCACATAATCAGAGAATCGGACGATCTCTACATTTATCCCTTCCTCTTTTGCTTTTTTGGCTACATATTCCCAAATGGTTGTGTCGGATCCGCTTATCCCTACCTTTACTGTTGTAGCTGCATCACTACTAGAACAAGCAGTAATAACGATTGTTGATAGAATAAGTGCTAAAAACACAAATAATTTTTTCATGCTGTTCGCTCCTTTTTATCTTATCTTCTTCTTATTTTCTTAGAAATGAAATTACCGGTTGATTGCAGTCCTTGAACCATAACGACAAGAATACCAACTGTAATCAGCATCACCGTTGTATCAAAGCGTTGGTATCCATAGGTGATTGCTAGATCACCAAGACCACCACCGCCAACAGCTCCTGCCATCGCAGATGCGCCTACTAGCCCAATGGTTGCAATAGTGATACCTAATAATAAAGAACTTAACGCTTCTGGAATAAGGAAACGAATAATAATTTGCCACGGTGTTGCCCCCATTGCTTGAGCTGCTTCCATTACTCCTGGGTCAACTTCCAATAGAGAGTTTTCAATTAATCTAGCAATATAGGGACCTGCATACAAAATCATTGGGACAATTGCTGCCGCAGTACCAATTGATGTGCCAACCACTAATCTGGTAAACGGAATGACAGCGACCATAAGTATAATGAATGGAATTGATCGAAAGATGTTTATAAATGCGTTCAAAACCGTAAAAACCACTTTATTCTCCCATAAATGTCCTTTCCTTGTTACCACTAATAGAATTCCTAATATAAGTCCTATCACAAAGGAGAAAAGTAAAGAAATACCAACCATTAGGATTGTCTCCCATAATGCTGCTACAATTTGTTGGTTATCAACTAACATCTGCTAACACTTCCTTTATCGTGACATCTTGTTGGTGAATATGCATGATCACTCGGTTAATTTCCTTTTCGTCTCCATCAAATTTGACAATTAAATTGCCAAAAGGAATACCTTGTAACTCCGTAATACTCCCAAATAAAACATTCACTTCGACAGCATACTGCTTAGCTATTTGCGATAGTAACGGAGCGCCTGCTGAAGATCCAACGAATACAATACGGTATATCTGATGTCGTTCGTCTTGTGCTTTTACGAGTTGATAAACCGATTCCGGTATCTCATCATGCATCACGGAACGTACAAAATTTTTGGCTATCTCTGTTCGAGGTTGGGAAAATACGTCAAATACAGAACCAGCTTCCACCACTTTTCCACTATCCAAAACGGCCACTTTATCGCAAATTTCCCTAATTACACCCATTTCATGAGTAATGATTAAAATCGTTAAATTATATTCTTCATTTACTTTCTTTAATAATTGCAATATCGACTTCGTTGTTTCTGGATCGAGTGCTGACGTTGCTTCATCACATAACAACACCTTTGGCTTTGTGGCTAATGCACGTGCAATTCCAACACGCTGTTTTTGCCCTCCTGATAACTGATCAGGATAACTATTTGCCTTATCCGCTAGTCCTACAAATGCCAATAAATCGTCAACTCGCTTTTTCACTTCATTTTTTGGGATATTAGCTAATAATAAAGGCATAGCCACATTGGTATACACCGTTTTCGAGTTTAATAGATTGAAATGTTGAAATATCATTCCAATGCTTCGTTTTGCTTCCCTTAATTCCTTTGCTGAAAGGTTGAGTATGTCCTGACCATCTACGATTACTTTCCCAGAAGTTGGTCGCTCCAATAGGTTTACACAGCGGATGAGAGAACTTTTTCCTGCGCCACTAAAACCAATCACACCATATATTTCTCCCTTTTCAATTTGTAAATTCACCTGATCCAATGCTTTTACTTGCTGTTCTTTGCCGTTATATATTTTTGTTACTTGATCAAACGTAATCATGCTGTCACTCCCCTTCTAAATAAAAAAGCCTCTTCATCAAAGAAGAGGCTATCCATTACCCTCTTCTTATCTTTCAAGCATCATTCGCTTGCTGGATTTGGCACAGTACTTAATCGTCCGCTGCCGAGGTTTCTTAGGGCCAGTCCCTCCACCTCTCTGGATAAGAAGTATTAAAATTTTATGAACATGTAAACATTTTGTGTTCACGATCGATCATACAATCCTTGATGAATCGGTTTTAAAGGTGTTTACAAAAGAAAAATCCCTCCTTTTAATCAAGAAGAGATTCCATATGTGGCGCTCTCTTCTTATTTTCCAAGCACAGTAGCTTGTTGGATTTGGCACAGTACTTTTAACAGTCCGCTGCCGAGGTTTCTTAGGGCCAATTCCCTCCACCTCTCTGAATAAGAAGTATTCGTTAATATAATTATGATGATTATTAGATTACTACGCTTCTTTCATTCTGTCAATCACTATTTTGAAAAAATTTTAAAATTTTCCGCTTTCCTTTATGTAATTTTACCTATCGTTTATTGCGTTCCTCTAAAATTTCTGTATAATAAAATTAGTGATAATGATTCTCATTATCATAAATGGAGGAGGTACTTATATGCGAAATTCAGATATAACAGATGTAACGATCGTTGGTGGCGGACCAGCAGGATTATATGCATCTTTTTATAGCGGCATGCGGGACTTATCCACTCGCATCATAGAATATCAACCGAAACTAGGTGGTAAAGTACATGTATATCCTGAAAAAATGATCTGGGATGTTGGCGGATTAACCCCAGTAACTGGAGCAACATTAATTGATCAAATGGCGGAACAAGCTGTGACTTTTGATCCAGAAATCGTTCTAAATGAGAAAGTCACAAAAATCGAAAAGAATGAAGATCAGTTATTTGTCCTTACGTCTAACTCTGGGAATCAATATGTAAGTAGAACCGTTATCCTCGCTGTTGGTGGTGGTATTTTAAATCCGATTAAAATCGATATTGAAGGAGCAGATCGATTTGAAGTAACCAATCTCCACTATACGGTACAAAGCCTTGAACATTTTAAAGGAAAGAACATTATTATTTCTGGTGGAGGCAATTCTGCAATTGATTGGGCAAATGAATTTGAGCCTATTGCTAATCAAGTACATATTGTACATCGCAAAAATGAATTTAAAGGTCATGAGGCCCAAATTCAGCAATTAATGAATTCATCCGTCCATGTTCATCTCAATTCAACGATAGAGAAGTTGCATGCAAATCAAGAAGGAAATCTAATTGACGCGGTAAGTATTCATAACCATGAAATCAACGAGTCAATAAGATTAGAAACAGATGATCTAATTATTAATTACGGTTATGAAAGGGAACTAACCTTTATTAAAGAAAGCCCCCTTCATATTGAAATAGAAAACGATTTCTTTGTAAAAGGCACATCTAAATCTGCATCATCCGTTGAAGGGCTTTATGCTGCTGGCGATATACTAGCCTTTGATGGTAAAGTTCATTTAATTGCAGGGGCTTTTGTAGACGCAGCTAATGCAGTTAACCAAGCCAAATTATTACTAGAGCCAGATGCAGCTGCCAAAGCAAGAGTATCTTCTCATAACGCTAAATTTAATGCGAAAAACAAAGAACTTTTGAAGCATTTATACCAATCATCATCTTAAACGATGTTTAAAAAGGAGTACACGAATGAATAAGAAACAATTTATCTATGTATTGCTCATTATTCTATTAACCTTCCTAGCAGCATGTAGTGGGAGCAATAACGCCGAAGAAAATGAGAGTAACCAAGAAAAAGAAGATAGCACGCGTGAATTCGAAACCGCCAAAGGTGCCGTTGAAATTCCATCGAATCCGGAACGAATTGTTACCGATTACTATGGTGGAGAATTACTTTCTGTAGGAGCAAATGTAGTCGGAGTGGAACCGACCGCGTTTGATAATCCATTTATCGCAGATCTTCTAAAAGATGCTACAGATGTCGGCTATCCATTAAATGAGGAAAAGGTATTAGAATTAGATCCAGATTTAATTGTTGTCATGTATGATGATAATTATGAGGCATTATCTAAAATTGCACCAACGATTCATATCCCTTACGGTACAACATCTGATATTGAGGAAACAGTTAATCTATTTGGTGATATCGTCGGTTCACCTGAAAAAGCTGAAGAATTTATGACGGAATTTAATCAAGAAGCCGAAGAAGGTAGAAAAAAATTAGAGGGTATTATTGACTCAGATGATACATTTGGGATATATGAGCTGACCAATAAAGGTGAACTATGGACATTTGGTGAAAATGCTGGCAGAGGTGGGCAAGCCTTATACAACGCCCTTGGATTAAAAATGCCTGAAAAGAACGCAGGTGGTGAAAGTACGAAACAAATATCGTTAGAAGTACTTCCAGAATACGCTGCTGATTATATGTTTTTAACTACCTACGATCCAGAAAATGAAGGAACTGCTCTTAAAGATTTAAAAGACTCAGCTGTATGGCAAAATTTAAATGCTAATAAGCAAGATCAAATCTTTTATAATGATTTTGATACCTTCTATCGATACGACCCAATCGCAGTAAAAGAACAAATTGGTTTGCTTGTTGATAAAATTATTGAACGAAAAGAACAAGAAGAGTAGTAAAAACCCCCTTCGCTTTTTGTGGAAGGGGTTTTTTATGATCATACGTTTACTCTGATTTTAGACTATCAACAATAAAATCTAATTGATGTTCTAAAGCTATTGGATCCGTAAAATACATATTGTTAACCTCATATTCATATACATTTCCGTCTTTAACCGCAGGCAAGTTCTCCCAAATGATTAATGAGGTAACATCGGATTTTCTTTCCTCTGTGTCCCCATTTTCCGTCTCACGGACACCCATAAAGATATGATCTGCTTCCTCTAAATATTCTGGCACAGCTTCCAATGAGATCGAAGCCCAGCCTTCTTCTTTTGTAACTTCAATAACCTTCTCTGGTGCGTTTAAACCGAGTTCATTGTAAATGATTTCTCCACCTCTACCGTAAGACTCACCAAATAGATACATTTCTTTTTCAGCTAATTCTAAAATAACTACTTTTTCATCATTTTTAATGACATCATCTAATTCTGTTTCCTTTTCTTCGATCTTCTTATCAAACGCCGTAAAATAATCTTTGGTTTCTTCTTCTTTATTTAGAATCTTCCCAAACTCCGTTAACATATCGCGATAACCATAAGTTGCATAAGGTATTAAGACAGTAGGTGCGATTTTTGATAATTCCTCATTTTTATCTTCTGAATAAGTGACAATTAAATCTGGGTCAAGAGCAATAACCTCTTCCATGTTAATGGATGTTTTATCACCTACTTTTTTTGTATCCTGTAACTGGTCTTTGAAGTAAGGTGTTTCAAAAATCCAACCTGTCGTTGCGATTGGCGTAACACCTAATGCCAAAGCATAACCAACATAATCTTGATCAGCTATCACTACACGCTTTGGGTTAGCAGGAATCTCTACCTCCCCCTGTGGTCCTTTATAAACACGGGTTTCATCAGATATTTCCTGTTTATTTGCTGTGTCACTTCCTCCTTCTTGATTGACTTTTCCCTCTTCATTACTAGATCCACAAGCTACAAGGGATACTAAAACAAACAGACAAACGAAGCTAATACGTAACTGCTTCATCCACATAACTCCTTTTCCTATCCATTTTTTTAAAACACTATTCGTACTACGAACGACTTAATAAATACAAGAAATAAGGTGCACCAATAATAGCTACAACAATGCCAGCTGGTATTTCTGATGGTTGAAGGATCGCCTTACCAATTGTATCTGCAGCCAATAGTAACAATCCTCCAGCAATCGCCGATAATGGGATAAGAAAACGATGTGTGGGACCAATTAACTTCCTAGCTAAATGTGGACCAATCAATCCTACAAAGGCGATTCCGCCACTAACTGAAATACAAGCAGAAGCTAAGCCTACTGAGGCAGCTACCACCTTTAATCGCTCTTTTTCTACCGTTACTCCTAATCCCGTTGCTACTTCATCTCCAAATGTAAGGGCATCTAATGTACGTGCTTTCAAACTAATATATGGTAATAATACAAGTACCCATGGTAATAAGGTAAGAACAAATCGCCAATCAGCCCCCCATATACGACCAGCCATCCATACTGCCAACACATCATATTGTTGTTCAGGCAGTTGTAAAGATACTACAATTAAAAGAGCATTTAAACCTGCTGCTACAGCAATCCCATTAAGTACTAAACGGTTGGGCATTAATCCATTATGGTTATCAAACGAAAGCAGATAAATAATAATCGCCGTTACAATTCCGCCAGCTAGAGATAAAAATGGCATGACTCCAACTGGAAGACTTTGATCAGGTGGAATATAGGCAAGCGCTAAGACAACCATTAAGCCTGCTCCAGTTGTGATCCCTAATATGCCCGGTTCTGCTAATGGATTACGAGCTACACCTTGCAGGATACAGCCAGATACAGCTAATCCTGCCCCAACCAGCATAGCTATAATAATACGCGGCAGACGAAATTCAAATAAGATAAGTTCCTGCTGGTCGGTTCCATTGCCTAGAATGGTTTGAAATAGCTCTGCAGGAGAGAGATGTATAGCACCAACATTTACGCTAATAACAAATGTGATTGCGATTAACAAGATAAATAGTAAAATAATAGCGACACGCTTTTTTGTTCGATGCTGATCAGCCTTGTCTCGCATTAGAAAACGCACTATAAATTCCTCCCTTCTTTTCTAGCAACATAAAGGAAGAAAGGAACGCCAATTAAAGCAAATAAAGCCCCAATCGGAGTTTCTTGTGGTGCATTAATCATACGAGCACCTATATCTGCTAAACAAGTTAGCAATCCTCCAATGACAGCAGAGCAAGGAATAATAAGTCGATAATCTACTCCAACAAAATATCGAGCAAGATGCGGAACAATCAATCCAACAAAACCAATTGGCCCCGCCACAGCAACAGCCACTCCTGCAATCAATAGCACAACAATAAAACCCAATGCACGTATTTGTTTTATCTTTTGCCCGAGACCTCTTGCTACATCATCGCCAAGGCTTAAAATCGTAATGGATTTGGATAAAAACATAGCAACAATGAGTGCCCCCAAAACCCACGGAAACATCAACTTTAATTGAGTCCACTTTACACCGGCAATTCCGCCTGCAAACCAGAAAGCTAGATCCTGACTTAAATTAAAATAAATACCAATACCTTCGCTGAGTGCAGTAAATAGTGCAGTTACGGCAGCCCCCGCAAGCACAATTTTGATCGGTGTTACTGATCCTTTTCCCATTGAACTGATACCAAATACAAGTACGACACTTATTCCTGCACCAATAAATGCGAACAAAATTAGTCCATTATAGGATAAGCTTGGGAAGAGCGCAAAACAAACAGCTACCATAAACACAGCCCCAGCGTTAATCCCAAGAATTCCTGGATCAGCCAATGGATTCCTTGTCATCCCTTGCATCATCGCACCGGCAACAGCAAATGATGCCCCAACTAATACACCTGCCAAAGACCTAGGCAAACGAAGTTCTTGAATAATCGAATGAGAAGTATTCGTAGCATCATATCGAAAAATCGCTTCCAAAACGGTCATAAATGTTATATCCGCTGCTCCGACAGATATAGATACCACTAAACTAATGCATGTTGCTAAGATACCACCTACTAAAATGATCGTAGCTGGCAATGGCCTTGTTTTTATATGTGGTTTATGTATATCTGAGGAGCGATTTTCTTCTGCCATATACGATCCACTTCCTTTAGGAGAACCTTAACTATATTAATGATATTGATAATCATTATCATTAATATAGTAGCAATCCTTATGTACTTTGTCTATATTTTTTGAAAATCAAATGAAATAAAAATCCCCCACTCTTAAGAGAAGGGGATGTAATACCTTATTTTATTACTTCTTTCCCACCCATGTAAGAACGTAATGCATGTGGTACGACAACGGAACCATCTGCTTGCTGATAATTTTCTAAAATAGCAGCAACGGTACGACCAATTGCTAAACCTGAACCGTTCAATGTATGCACGAATTCCGGTTTTGCTTTTGCTTCTCTACGGAAACGAATTCCAGCACGTCTTGCTTGAAAGTCTTCAAAATTAGAGCAAGAAGAAATCTCTCTATACGTATGTTGACTCGGAATCCAAACTTCAATATCGTATTTCTTTGCTGCTGTAAAACCTAAATCACCTGTACACATGCTCATCACTCGATAAGGGAGTTCTAATTTTTGTAACACCTTTTCTGCATGGCCGGTTAATTCCTCAAGTGTAGCATAAGAATCCTCAGGTTTTGCAAAATGAACAAGCTCTACCTTATTAAATTGATGTTGACGAATTAAACCTCGGGTGTCACGTCCAGCAGAACCTGCTTCTGAACGGAAACAATTACTAAAGGCCACATATTTCTTTGGTAAATCATCGACTTTCAAAATTTCTTCACGATAGTAATTGGTTACAGGAACCTCTGCAGTCGGTGCCATGAAATAGTCCCAATCCACCAATTTAAAGGCATCTTCTTCAAATTTAGGGAGCTGCCCTGTACCAGTCATACTTGTACGGTTTACAATTGCAGGAGGTAGCATCTCCTCGTACCCATGTTCATCGGCATGTAGGTCCATCATAAAGTTCAATAAAGCACGTTCCAAACGTGCACCAAGTCCTTTATAGAATACAAAGCGACTTCCCGTAACTTTACCCGCTCGCTCAAAATCTAATATATCTAGATTCGATGCGATATCCCAATGAGCCTGAACATCGTAAGAGAAGGTCGGCATTTCCCCCCATTGACGTACTTCAATATTATCATCTTCATCCTCTCCAACAGGGACACTCTCATGTGGAATGTTAGGAATCGATAGCATTATTTGCTCTAATTGTTCTTCTGTTTCCTTCAATTCTTTATCTAATGCAGCAATCTTTTCACCTACTTCACGCATTTCTTTAATTGCAGGCTCTGCATCCTTCTTTTCTCTCTTTAAAACAGATATTTGTTTCGAAGCTTCATTTCGCTCTGCTTTCAGCTGTTCTGTTTCCGCTATTAGCTTACGGCGCTTTTCATCAAGATCTTCAAAATGATCTAATTCAGATAAATCTTCCCCACGATGATTTAACTTTTCCTTCACTTCTTGGAAGTTATTACGTAAAAACCTCATATCTAGCATCTGTATTTCCTCCTTTACTAAATGAACAGTTAACATCAAAAAACTCCCGCCCCTAATAAATAGGGACGAGAGTATATATTTCCCGCGTTGCCACCCTTGTTGAAGAGAAACCTCTTCCGGCTTATCGCGATAACGGTACGTAACCGGGTTTATTTACTATCCGAGGAATTCGATAAACCTGTTCAAGGATGGATTCATAGCAAGCTTACATCGATTTGCACCAACCATCGACTCTCTAAAGTAAGGCCATACTATTACTATTTCCTGTCAATACAGTTCATTTTCATTATTATAATATATCATAGCCGATTTTTTATGTGTATGCAACTATCATTGATTTAGATTCTTTCCTATAATGGCACTGGTGGTTACATGGAGAAAGATCAAAAGATCATTTATGTTGTTGTCCGATCGCAGCGACTACTATTTTTGAAGAAATTAATTCGGCAAATTGATCCAGATGCATTTGTAGTCGTTCATAACGTAAAAGATGTCTCAGGAGGTACTTTCTTTGCTACGGCAGCCGAAGATCATATTGCTCAGCATGTAGAATCTAATGAAATTGAACAAGAAGCAACAACAGACAAGCATAATGGTCATTAACAAATAGAGCTCACATTCCTTTTGCTACTACAGGAAAATTTCGCAGACTATTTCATTGGCTATATTAAGAACAAGTATCATTGTCTTCAATGGTTCCCACCAGTTAAATAAAGTCGAACAAAAAACCCAAACGATTACCTGATCCTATTCGCAGATGACCGTTTGGGTTATTGTATGATTATATTTTATTTGTCTCTCTGAATGATGAATTGGTTCCTATAGCATGCTCCACCATTTCAACAAAATAACCGATCATTCGATTATCATCAGTCAGTTCAGGATGAAAAGCTGTAGCTAAAAAGTTGCCTTGCTGAACGGTAACAATCTGTTCATGATACGTAGATAATATCGTTACATCTGCACCTACCTTAGTAGCATAAGGTGCTCGAATAAAGACGGCTTTAAAATCATCTGCTATGCCGTTAATTTCTAAGTTCGCCTCAAAGCTTGCAACTTGTCGCCCAAATGCATTACGGGCAACTTCCATATCGATTAATCCAAGATGCGGTTGGTTTTGACCTTGAATGGCAGTAGCCATTAAGATCATTCCAGCACATGTACCAAAGATCGGTTTTCCTTGTTTCCCGAATGCTTGAATAGCATCAAAGAAGCCATAACTGTCAATTAGCCTTCTGATTGTCGTGCTTTCACCGCCTGGCAGAATTAATCCATCGATTTCCGCTAGCTGTTCTTTACGCTTAACTTCTACTCCTGTTGCACCACATGCTTTCACAGCGCGAAGATGTTCACGTACTGCACCTTGTAATGCAAGCACTCCAATTGTTGTCATATCGAATCCTTCCTTCTATTCGCTACGATCTTGCATACGATCATGAGCTTCTAATGTGCCCATTTCAAGCCCTTGCATAGCCTCTCCTAATTCTTTTGAAAGCTCTGCAATTAATTGATAATCTTGATAATGTGTTGTTGCTTCCACGATCGCTTTGGCATATTTAGCAGGGTTAGAAGATTTAAAAATACCTGAACCAACAAATACGCCATCTGCACCTAGTTCCATCATCAATGCCGCATCACTTGGTGTCGCAACCCCACCAGCAGCAAAATTAACAACAGGTAAACGGCCTTCTTCACGAATTTCAATTAATAATTCAAATGGCGCACCAATTTCTTTTGCATACGTCATTACTTCGTCTCTAGACATTGCAGTTAGTTTGCGGATTTCTGATTGCACTTGACGCATATGACGAACAGCTTCTACGATATTCCCTGTTCCAGGCTCCCCTTTCGTACGTAACATGGAAGCACCTTCTCCAATACGACGTGCTGCTTCACCAAGATTTCGACAGCCGCAGACAAATGGTACGGTATAATCGGATTTATTTATATGGTAAATATCATCAGCAGGTGTTAAAACTTCACTTTCGTCGATATAATCTACACCCATTGCCTCTAATACACGCGCTTCTGTAATATGACCAATACGTGCCTTAGCCATTACAGGAATGGAAACCGCATTTAATACTTCTTCTGTAATCGTTGGATCAGCCATACGCGCCACTCCACCTGCTGCCCTAATATCAGATGGAACACGTTCTAAAGCCATTACAGCAACAGCCCCAGCCTCTTCAGCAATTTTCGCCTGTTCAGCATTAACAACGTCCATAATGACGCCGCCTTTTTGCATTTCTGCCATTCCACGTTTTACACGTTCTGTACCTGTATTCGTCATATTAAAATCCCCCTTGTTATAAATGTCGGCTAGAATAGTCCTTTAACCCAATCAACAACTGTTGTAAATAGATCTACAAAGAAATCTCCTATAGCTCCAAGTGTTAACATGAACCAGTTCGATTTTTCTACTGTTTCATTTGCTACTACATCTACTGTACTATTGCTATCTTTAATAATATAGCCATAGTCATTTTCGCCTTCGTATTTTAGTTGTGCTGTACCGATTTTTTCTCCTTTTTCAATTGGTGCAGTCAATTCGCCTTCTTTATTGAACTTATCTTTATCGATTGTATATTCAATACTATATAAATCTTTTTCATCTGGCTTAATTGGAATAGTAATTCCTTCACTAATAGAAATACCAAGTTCATCTGCTTTCCCTTTTGCAACCGGAAGCGAAGATTTATCGTCTACTTGATAACCTTTTGGAAAAACCTCCGTATATTCAAATTGTTTAAAGCCATAATCAAATAATTTCGCTGTCTCTTCAAAGCGTTTTTCCTCACTGTCTGTTTTCATAACTACAGCTATTAAACGTTGATCTCCTTTTTGAGCAGTACCAGTAAAACTATACCCTGCTAAATCCGTAAACCCTGTTTTCAATCCGTCTACACCTTCATAGTAGAACTGATCTAAAAAGGTTGTATCGTGTTTAAGCATATGATTCCAATTACGAATTTGTTGACCATCAAAATTCTCAACTGGCTTACTAGAGACATCTAGTGCCCCTGGATAATCTTTAATTAGATGGTATGCAAGTAATGCAGAAGACTCTGCAGATAACAGGTTTGTTGCGTTCGGATCTGTACCTTCTGGATAATTATCTCCTAAAGACTCATTATCTAATCCAGTAGAATTGACAAATTTAAAATCAGGGAGCCCCATTTCCTTTCCCTTTTCATTCATCATTTTCACAAATTCGCCTTCTGATCCTGCAATCAGTTCAGCTAATGCAATGGACGTTGCATTATCAGAGTTGATTGCCATCGCATTATATAAGTCTTGTACGGTATAGTCCTTTGATTGTTGCAATCCTACTCCTGAGAACGAAGCATTCGCAGAAATACTGTATGGATAGTCACTAATCTGTGTTGTTGTGTCCCAGCTGATTTGACCACTTTCGACAGCTTCCCATACCAGGTATTCGGTCATCATTTTGGTCATACTAGCTGGAGGAAGTGCTTGATCCGCATTTTTGGCATATAATATTTTCCCAGTATTTGCATCTACTAGAATAGCAGATTCGGCTTCAACTTCTACCTCTTGAGCCTGTGCAGTAAATGGTTGTACCATAACAGATACGATCATCACCATTGCTGCTAAGAATATTACGAAACCTTGTTTTACATTATGTTTCAACTTTCTGTACCTCCAACCTGTGGTTTAACCTCTATGTATTAATGCATACTTCGTCTAAGGATGCACTTTGTTATTTTACCACATAATATTACAAAAAAATAGATGGGGAAGCATCCCCATCTATAAAATTTTGTGAAAAAGTTAACGTGTTGCAACACGATCGTTAAACAGAATAATTTGGCGCCTCTTTGGTAATTTGTACATCATGTGGATGACTTTCCCTAAGACCTGCATTCGTAATTCGGATAAACCGTGCATCATTACGAAGCGCATCAACCGTTGCTGTTCCACAATAGCCCATTCCTGAACGAAGACCACCCATTAATTGATGTACGGTATCTGCTAATGGGCCTTTATATGCCACTCGCCCTTCTATTCCTTCAGGCACTAATTTTTTCGAATCGGATTCTTCCTGGAAATAACGGTCTTTTGAACCGGCTTTCATTGCTCCTACTGAACCCATTCCTCGATATACTTTATATTGTCTTCCTTGAAAAATTTCTGATTCACCAGGACTTTCCGTCACTCCAGCAAACATACTTCCCAACATAACAGCATGTGCTCCAGATGCTAATGCTTTTACAATATCGCCTGAATATTTTATTCCACCGTCCGCAATAACAGGTACCCCATACTCTTCAGCTATGGAAGCACAGTCATGTACAGCGGTGATTTGTGGGACACCGACACCAGCTACAACACGCGTGGTACAAATTGATCCTGGACCAATACCTACTTTAATAATGGATGCACCAGCTTCAATTAATTCTTTCGTTGCCTCTGCAGTAGCCACATTCCCTGCAATAATATCAAGGTCTGGATAAGCCTTGCGTACGAATTTAACTTGTTCAATAACACCTTCCGAATGTCCATGTGCCGTATCAATTACAATTACATCTACACCGGCTTCTACCAGTTTTTCAATTCGCTTCATAGCATCGCCAGTTACGCCAACTGCAGCTCCAGCCAATAGTCTCCCCTGTGCATCTTTAGCGGCATAGGGAAACTCAATTACTTTCTCAATATCCTTGATCGTTATTAGCCCTTTTAAAATGCCATCATTATCGACTAGTGGCAGTTTCTCAATTTTGTATTGTTGAAGGATTTGCTCTGCTTCTTGTAATGTCGTGCCAACTGGTGCTGTCACTACATTATCGCTTGTCATAACATCCGAAATAGATGTGGAATAATCTTGAATAAAGCGAAGGTCACGATTAGTAATGATACCAACTAGCTTTTGCTCTTCCACATTATTCACAATTGGGACACCAGAGATGCGAAATTTACCCATGAGATGCTCGGCATCATATACTTGATGCTCTGGGGTTAAAAAGAATGGATTCGTAATAACGCCACTTTCCGAACGCTTTACCCGATCCACTTGCTCGGCTTGTTCTTCAATCGACATATTTTTATGAATGATTCCTATTCCACCTTGTCGAGCCATCGCAATTGCCATCGAAGCTTCAGTAACAGTATCCATTCCAGCTGCAATTAATGGGGTATTTAGTTTAATGGTTGCTGTAAGCTTTGTACTAACATCTACATCCTTAGGTAGTACATCAGACTTTGCTGGCATTAACAACACATCATCAAACGTTAGACCTTCTTTAGTAAATTTATCTTGTCGCATGCGTATCCTCCTTTTGATTTATCCTGCTTCTATGTTCTCTGATGTATGCAAGAACCGAACTTGCATACACTAATAGTACTGCTATTTTTATATACAATACGCCAACATGTTAGCTTTTTCAACAAGAGATTATTGGAAATAAAAAAATAAATAGATTCTAAATTTTATAAATAGTTATGGAGTATTTATCATGGAAAACATACAAACCTTTGTTAATTACCTACAATCTCAGCAAACTTCCCAAGCGTATTTATTGCATTGTTATAAAAAAATAAATTGCCCAGACGCTGAAACGAAGAGTTATGAAAATTGTAATGCATTTATCTATTATTTAAATCATGGTAACAAATTTTATCAACAAGGAAAACAATCAGAACCATTTATGCAGCCTATTCTTTATTTCTATGGAATGGTTCATTTAATAAAGGCTTGCTTATTGACACAACGTCCAAATTATCCTGAATCGACCAATTTACTCGCCCATGGAGTCACTGCTAGAAAACGAAAAAAAAAGGATTATACGTTTTTGAAAGATGAAGTAAAAGTACAGCATAATGGATTGTTTCCTTATTTCTCTGAGCACCTTTATCATCAAGCTATTCCCTTTGAAAAACAAAGCATGGAAACATTACTTGCTACCCTTCCAGAAATGAATGCGCTATTCCAGTTCCATCAACAGCAGAGGGTAGTGCCTGTTGGAAAATGGAACTCACCATTATTGACGTTCCCGATTCGGATACTTGACAGCTTTCACTTAACAGATAAGGCATTTATTCAACGTATTCAGCCATTCTTACCAAAGATTAAATACTATGACTGTGACCAAGAGATATTGCGTATGGAAGTAGTTGAACCAATAACAAAAATTAACGGACCGTTTTTTATCCATGGACAAACAAAGGAACTTTATTTCCCTACAAATCGAGAAGATTACTTACCAATCCATGAAGTAATGGTTCATTATTTGCTGTTATATAATTTAAGTATGCTTTGCCGCTATGAAACAGAATGGTGGGGAGACTTATTTGTTTCAAAGGCAGATATTGATTTTCCATTTATTATCCATTTCCTAGAGTTAACAGCAAACAAAGTACCATTGTTACTAGGAAGTAATTTATATGAAAGGAATACGGATTAGCATGACAATCAAGCAGCACCCATGCGATACAAATCCTAACAGATTCGAGCGTTTCTCCTTTCATACATATAAATAGATACACGTAGATGCTATTTTAATACGTCGACGATAAATAATTCAGGATGATTTTGTAAGGCTACAATTTCTTCTTGTTGCTCGCTTAATCGAATCATCGGACGTGTAGGCTTCTTTATATCGGTGTATACAATTTCACCTAATTGATTATTCGATAGTTTTATCCTTGTACCAATAGGAAAATTAGTCATGCCTTGTATAAACGTATAGACAACATCTGGATCTAATTTAGTAAATTGTTCTTGCTGTAATATTTCGATAGCTTTAAATGGCGATTGTTTTTCTTTATATACTCGTTCACAGATTATGGCATGATACATATCACAAACAGCAATAATTCTTGCATAACGATGAATTTTTCCCTTCGACAATCCAAGGGGATAGCCGCTACCATCCATTCGTTCATGATGTTGTAAAATTGCTTGCTTTACTGCTTGTTTAAGCGTTGGTAATTTTTCTGTTAAACGATAAGAGTACGTGGGATGCTTTTTAATTTCAACTACTTCCTCTGGTGTAAGGGAACGGTTTGTTTGTATAATGGATGATTCAATTCGAGCCATTCCACAATCCGCTAAAAAACCTGCAAAACCAATTTGCAGCCATTCTCCTTTAACATAACCTGTCTTATAACCAAGATAAGCAGAAAGGATAGCAATAGCCACATTATGATGAAAGAAATAATCTTCTTTAGTCGCGAAATGATGTAAGGTATAGATCGCATCGGAAATATCCTCCATGCGCTCTAATAAAGGAACCAATGTGTCCCGAACTGTTGGAATATCAATAGCTAACCCATTCTGCCAGCCTTCAAATAACTGTTTGTATTGCTGGACAACATAGTGATAATGTTCTTGAAACGAAAGGTCGATGGGATTATCAACTTGTTTTTTAGTGTCTTGCATCATTGTTTTTGGTTCGTACAAATTACCATTAGACAGCTTTTTTGAAACATCTACTTTTTGGATAAGAAACTTTTGCAGAATAACGATGTGTTCTGTAGTTAAAACAGTATGCCTAGGAATAAGCGGTTGATTTGTTTTTCCCTTTACATCACGAATCAAAATACAACCTGGTATTAACTGTTCTGAATTAACTAGCATATGTTTTTCCTCCTATTACTATTGTTTCTTACTTATCGTTACTTTTTTGTCAGCCCTTTGTATTCTCAAGGATGGTCGTACAGAGATCACCCTTTGGCTCTAATTTTATCTTTTAAAAAAAGATGGCTTTCAAATAAAAGCCATCTTTTCAATTACTGCTCAGGATTTTCTGTTGTATCTTGCTCTTCTGTAGTAGATTCTTGTGTTTCCATATCAGTTGCCTCAACTTCTTCTGATTCCTCATCATTATCAATACGAGTAACCGTTGCAACTGCTTCATCATCCCGCAAACGAATTAAGCGTACCCCCATGGTATTACGGCCAGTTTCAGAAATATCAACCACAGGTATACGGATGAGTACTCCGTCTACTGTGATTACCATTAGGTCTTCTTCTCCAGATACTGCTTTAACGGCTGTTACATGTCCTGTCTTATCCGTCAAATTACAAGTGAAGATACCTTTACCACCTCGATTGGTAACACGGTATTCAGATTCTGGTGTCTGTTTACCATAACCTTTGCTCGTGACATGTAAAATTTTAGCATCCTTTTGGACAATTTCCATAGACACAACTTCATCATCTTCACGTAAAGATATTCCTTTTACACCAGCTGCTGTACGTCCCATCGATCGAATTTGATCTTCAGGAAAACGGATAAGATAACCATTCTTCGTAGCTATCATCATATCTTTTGTACCATCCGTTAACCGAACGGAAATAAGCTCATCTTCTTCACGTAATCCGACAGCAATTAACCCGCCCTTACGAATATTAGCAAACTGAGCAAGTGATGTGCGTTTTGAAATACCATACTTTGTTGTAAAGAACAAGAAGTGATCTTCACGATAATCTTTAACAGATATTACTGCATTCACCCATTCCCCTTTTTCAATTTGCAAAAGATTAATAATTGGAATTCCTTTTGCAGTTCGATTGAACTCAGGTACTTCATATCCTTTTGCCTTATATACTTTCCCTTTATTCGTAAAGAAAAGCACTGTATCATGTGTCGAGGTAGAAACGAGATGCTCTACAAAGTCATCTTCATTCGTTCCCATTCCTTGAATTCCGCGACCACCACGTTTTTGCGTTCGATAAGTTGATGATGGTAGACGTTTGATATAGCCTTGATGCGTTAACGTAATAACAATATTTTCTTGTGGGATGAGATCTTCATCTTCAAAGAAATCACTTCCACCGATAACTATTTCTGTACGACGATCATCATTATAACGTTCTTTTATTTCTGTCAGCTCTTCACGAATAATTTCCAATACTTTTTCTTCATCAGCTAAAATGGCTTTCAGCTCAGCAATTAATTTCTTCAGGTCATTATATTCATTTTCAATTTTTTCCCGTTCTAATCCTGTTAGACGTTGTAAACGCATATCTAAAATAGCTTGTGCTTGTTTCTCACTTAATGAAAAACGCTCCATTAGCTCTGTACGAGCAACATCTGCTGTTTTTGATGCACGGATTAACTCGATTACTTCATCTAAATGATCTAATGCAATTCTTAAACCTTCTAGAATATGTGCACGAGCTTCTGCCTTACGTAACTCAAAAGCAGTACGTCGTTTGATAATTACTTTTTGATGCTCAAGATAATGGATTAAACATTGTTTAATAGATAATACTTTTGGCTGCCCATCTACCAATGCTAGGGTATTAATACCAAAAGTAGTTTGAAGAGCAGTGTGTTTATACAGATTATTTAAAACTACATTCGCATTTACATCGCGACGTAGTTCTATTACTACCCGTAAACCATTACGGTCTGACTCATCTCGTAAATCCGTAATTCCATCTATACGTTTATCACGAACAAGTTCTGCAATCTTCTCAATGAGTTTTGCCTTATTTACTTGATATGGTAACTCGGTCGCAATAATCGTTGATTTTCCGTTCGATTTCTCTTCTATATGCACCTTTGCACGGATCGTTATCGAGCCTTTTCCAGTTTCATATGCTTTACGAATCCCGCTTCTTCCTAAAATTTGTCCAGCCGTTGGGAAATCAGGACCATGAATGTAATCTTCCATTAGTTCATCTATTGTAATTTCTGGATCTTTACTTAGGGCAAGCACTGCATCAATCGTTTCTCCTAAGTTATGTGGCGGGATATTCGTAGCCATCCCTACGGCAATACCTGATGCACCATTTACGAGTAAATTAGGGAATCGAGCAGGGAAAACAATAGGTTCCCTCTCTGTTCCATCATAGTTATCGGTATAATCAATGGTATCTTTATTGATATCACGCAATAATTCCATTGAAATCTTTGACATTCTTGCTTCCGTATACCGCATTGCTGCTGCTGAATCACCATCAACCGAGCCAAAATTACCATGGCCATCAACAAGCATATTTCGATAACTAAAATCCTGTGCCATTCTTACCATCGCTTCGTATACTGCAGAGTCACCATGGGGATGATATTTACCAATTACTTCTCCAACAATACGTGCAGATTTTTTATACGCTTTATCTGCATGCATACCTAAATCATTCATTGCATATAATATTCTACGATGAACAGGCTTCATTCCATCACGGGCATCCGGGAGCGCTCTTGACACAATAACACTCATTGCATAATCCAGAAAGGATGTACGCATTTCCTGACCGAGATTTATTTCCTGTACATTGGGACGTTGCTGATCCGCCATTGACTTACTACCTCCATTCACTAGGAAACAAAGCTTTTAAACCCTTTTATAGGTTTAAAAGCAAGGAAACATAGTGATTACATTTATCAAGCTTAAATATCTAAATTTTTCACATACTGTGCATTGTCTTGAATAAAGTTTCTTCGTGGTTCCACTTTATCTCCCATAAGCACATCAAAGATTTGGTCTGCATCAATGGCATCCGATAATTCCACTTGAAGCAGTGTTCGAGTCTCTGGATCCATCGTTGTTTCCCATAGCTGTGTAGCGTTCATTTCTCCTAAACCTTTATAACGCTGCAAACCAGGTTTCGGTGCCTGAGGGAGTTCAGATAGAATTCGTTCCATCTCCTTCTCATTATACGCATAATGGATAGCTTTTCCTTGCTGTATTTTATAGAGTGGTGGTTGGGCAATATATATATAACCGTGCTCAATTAATGGACGCATATAACGGTAGAAGAAGGTTAATAGTAACGTACGAATATGTGCCCCATCCACATCTGCATCGGTCATCATTACAATCTTATGATAACGAGCCTTTGATATATCAAAATCCTCACCAATTCCCGTACCTAATGCAGTAATAATTGTGCGCACTTCATTATTAGAAAGAATCCGGTCAAGACGTGCTTTTTCTACGTTTAAGATCTTTCCTCGAAGTGGTAATATTGCCTGAAAATGGCGGTCACGTCCTTGTTTTGCAGATCCTCCAGCAGAGTCACCCTCAACAATATAGAGTTCACTAATGTTCGCATCTTTTGAAGAACAATCAGCTAGTTTCCCAGGTAGGTTTGATACTTCTAACGCACTCTTTCTACGAGTTAGTTCCCGAGCTTTTTTCGCAGCAGCACGTGCACGTGAGGCCATTAAACCTTTTTCCACAACCACTTTTGCTACATTTGGATTTTCAAATAAAAATTTAGAAAATAATTCGCTGAACACTGAATCGGTAACTGTACGTACTTCACTATTTCCTAATTTCGTCTTCGTTTGTCCTTCAAATTGCGGATCAGGATGTTTCACAGAAACAATTGCGGTTAAACCTTCACGTACATCTTCGCCAGATAAATTAGGATCATTTTCTTTAAATAAATTATTTTTCCTTGCATAATCATTAATGACACGAGTCAAACCTGTTTTAAAGCCAGATTCATGTGAACCACCTTCATAGGTATGAATATTATTTGCAAAGGAATAAAGGTTACTTGTAAATCCGTCATTGTATTGAATCGCAACTTCTACAGATATCCCTTGTTCTTCTCCTTCTGAATAAAAAGGTTCATGCAGTGCTTCTTTTGTTCGGTTAATAAATTCAACATACGATTTAATACCGCCTTCGTAATGATAACTGGTTGGTTCTTGATCGGTACGTTTATCTTCAATCGAAATATTAATTCCTTTATTTAAAAACGCAAGCTCTCGAAGACGTTGAGCTAAGGTATCAAAATTATATTCGGTTGTTTCCGTAAAGATCGTTGGATCAGGGACAAAATGTGTGATTGTTCCTGTTATATCAGTTTCGCCAATCACCTCAATTTCTCCTTGAGGAACACCCTTTTCAAACGCAAGATAATAAATCTTGTTATCTCGATGGACATGAACATCTAGGCTTGTAGAAAGAGCATTAACAACAGAAGCGCCAACACCATGAAGCCCACCAGAAACCTTATAACCGCCACCACCGAATTTACCACCAGCATGCAATACGGTCATAATGACCTCCAAAGCTGGGCGGCCAGTCTTTTTTTGGATGTCGACAGGGATACCTCGTCCATTGTCCTTTACGGTAATGCTATTATCTTTTTCAATAATAACCTCAATACGATCACAATAACCTGCTAACGCTTCATCAATACTGTTGTCTACAATCTCCCATACTAGATGATGCAATCCTTTTTCACTCGTTGTTCCAATATACATCCCAGGGCGTTTGCGTACGGCCTCTAATCCCTCAAGGACTTGAATTTGATCTGCATCATAGGCTTGTTCATTCATGATCTTATCTTCCATTGACATGTTTTCACTTCCGTTTCTATGCTTCTTCTGTATCCGATTCTTTTATTTCGTCTGAAAAATCATCCAGTTTACTAATGGTAGAAATCATACTGGATCTTTTTTTCAAGGTGGAGACAGATAAAGTACTATAATAGATCATTTCCTTTGTGATCATGACTGACTTTGCATCTTCTGTCGGTCCAGCTACCTTTTTGGCTTGTAATGATTCTGTCATTAGTTCTTCCATAATCGTTGATGATGAAATTAATTGATAATCGATAATAGCTATAACATCACTGGAACGAATGACATTATCATTTCCAATGTGAATAAACATTTCTGTATCCCCCCAATATTTAGCGTTTTATCTTCCCATCTTCAACCTGAAAGATCTCTGCTTTTTCTAACGTCTCATGATTTATTCCGTCAACACTAGTGGTGGATACAAAGGTTTGAACTTTCCCATGAATGGTATTTAATAGATGAGACTGTCGATAATCATCCAGTTCACTAAGCACATCATCGAGCAATAAGATTGGGTATTCACCGACCTCGTTATAAATCAATTCAATCTCTGCTAGTTTTACGGATAGAGCTGTTGTGCGCTGTTGTCCTTGAGATCCATATGTTTGAACATTTTTGTTATTAACAATAAACAAAAGATCGTCACGGTGTGGTCCAATCAAAGTTGTACCACGCTCTATCTCTTTTGCTTCGATGTCATTGAATTTATTGGCATATATAGTCTCTATGTTCTCCTTATTTGCCTCTTCTGATACTTCAATCGTGGGAGAATACTTGATTTCTAATTTTTCAAGCTGTCGACTGATACCATGATGGATCGGACTTGCCCATTTTCGCAATAAATCCAAAAAAACAAACCGCCTCTCCAATAAGGTTGCGGCATGGTCTAGTAGTTGTTCTGTTAAAACATGTAACATGGTAGTATCTCTACTCACTCCACGTTGTAATTGTTTTAATACATGATTTCGCTGTTTAAGAATTTTTTGGTACTGTCCTAAATGGTAAATGTATCGAGGTTGAATTTGGCCTAGTTCCATATCAATAAAGCGCCGGCGAATTTGTGGAGCACCTTTTACGATAGTCAAGTCCTCTGGAGCAAACATCACGACATTCAATGCCCCTATATAGTCACTTAACCGCTTTTGTTCCAATCGATTCAATTTTGCTTTTTTTCCTTTTGAAGAAATAACGATTTCCAGCGGAAAAGATTGTTTTCGTTTCGTAATTCTACCTTCTATTTTAGCATATTCTTCTTCCCATTTGATCAACTCTTTTTCTCTTGGCGTACGATGTGACTTGGTAAAAGCGAGCAAATAGATAGCTTCCATTAGATTTGTTTTGCCTTGTGCATTTTCTCCTATGATAACATTAATTTTATCGTCAAAGGATATATCCAAATCATGGTAATTGCGATAATTTTTTAATTGTAGCTGCTTAATATGCATGTCTTAATCCTCTTTTACCGGAATAATGTCTCCACTAGTCACTAGCAACGATGAATCTTCCAGCTTCTTCTAGTTCTACTACATCACCGGGATATAGTTTTCTACCACGTCGATGTTCCCGCTCTCCATTCACCAACACACCTACATCTTGCAAATAAGCTTTTACCATACCACCAGAGTCAAGTACATTGATTAATTTTATAAACTGACCTAATGCGATATATTCCGTTTGAATGGTTATTTTTTCTTCTTGCATCTTATCACTCATTCTCATAGTTAATTATTATATACTACCTATTTAAATCTCTAATTCCTATTTTACTAAAGATTTGTGTTTAAGGAAAGGTAAGTCCCTTTATTTCTAAATAAAACGCTCATATGGGGCTTTAAATTGCTTCTATAGGTCCAAAAAATAAAACCGTTTGGACAACATCTAATAACAATATAGTAATGGAGCTTTACTCATTCACTTGTGGATTTGTGGATAGATTTTTTTTAATGAAAAAGCAGGAATGGCATTGTTTCATTCCTGCTTTTATGTTTATTAATATGTTCTTACTGGTAAGATAAGTTGTAAAATCGAGTCTTCATTTGCTGGACGGATAATAAATGGACGCATCGCACCGGTAAACTCGATTTTTACCTCATCGTACTCAATTGCTTTGAGTGCATCCATCATATATTTCGAACTAAAGGAAATCTTTAATTCTTCTCCCTCCATGGAAGTAATAGAAACCTCTTCCGTTACATTTCCAACTTCTGGGTGGTTACTTGCAATTTCCACAAGTTGATTTCCTTGTGTAGTTAATCGAACGACATTATTTCTCTCTTCTTTTGCTAACAACGAAGCACGATCAATCGTACTAAGTAATTCCTTTGTTTTCACATATAAAACCGTTTTACTTTGGTCAGGGATAAGCCTAGAAGTTTCTGGATAATTCCCATCTAGTAAACGAGATAAGAAGTTCAAATGTTTGGTACGGAATAAAATTTGATTACTTGTTACGCTAATTTCTACTTTTTCCTCTGTATCATCTAAAATTTTATTTAATTCATTTAAGCTTTTACCAGGAACGACGACATTTGAGAATTCATTATTCGCTTCTGATACAGGAATCGTTCTAGAAGCGAGTCGATGACTGTCCGTTGCAGAAAAGGTAAGGGTCTGATTTTCTAATTTCATATTTACCCCGGTCAAAATCGGTCTCGTTTCCATTGTTGAAACAGCAAATACAGTTTGCTTGATGAGACTTTTTAATAGATCGATAGGAAGCTCAAAGCTATCATCTGTTTGAAGTTTTGGTAATTGTGGATATTCCCCAGCATCTTGTCCATTTAAATTAAATTCAGCTTTTCCTGAACGTATCGTTACTTTTAGGTTTTCATCGGAATGGATTTCAATTGTCTTTTCAGGAAGTTTACGAACAATATCTGGAAAATATTTAGCTTGTAATACAATACTTCCTTCTTCTATTTGTTCGATATTTACATTCCCATTTTCTTCAGCTGGAATATAGGATTCAATCGAGATATCGGAATCACTACCTGTTAATGTAATGCCATCCTGTCTAGCCTCTATTTTAATTCCAGTCAGTATAGGAATAACCGTTCGAGAAGAGATTGCCTTCATTACATTTTGTACACTTGCTATTAATTGATCCCGTTGGATTACAAATTTCATGAAATAAATCCTCCTAATGGAAGTTCTTTTATTTATATTATTTTATAAAAATATAGTAATAATAGTAATAAGCATTGTGATTATGTGGAAAACTCCTCTTTAATCAAAATAAAAAGGTTATTCACATGTGGATAAGTTGTTTATAACTAGCGTTCAGTTTTTCACAGTATTCACAAGCTCTGTTTTATAATGATTTTAATTGCTCTTTTATTTCTTCAAGTTCTTTTGCTAATTGTGTATCCTTTTCCATTAGCTTTGATACTTTTTCATGTGCGTGTATGACTGTAGTATGATCCCTTCCACCAAATTCTTCTCCAATCTTAGGCAAAGAGGCATCTGTCATCTCACGTGATAGATACATAGCAATTTGTCGTGGAAAAGCAATGGATTTGGTTCGTTTTTTAGCAAGAAAATCTTCTAAACGAACATTGTACTTTGCTCCAACTGTTTCTTGGATACTGGGTATCGTAATGACTTTCGGCTTATTACTTGGAATGATATCCTTCAATGCATCTGCTGCAAGGGATGCGTCAATATCTTGATTTACTAATGAAGAATAGGCAACAATACGAATTAATGCTCCTTCTAGTTCACGTATATTGGTATCAATTTGGTTTGCGATATAAAGCATCACTTCATTCGGTATATCCAAACCTTCTGCTTTTGCTTTCTTTGTTAAAATGGCAATCCTTGTTTCTAGATCTGGTGGTGTAATATCAGTAATTAGCCCCCATTCAAACCTAGAGCGAAGTCTGTCCTCTAGTGTGGGAATTTCCTTTGGCGGCCTGTCGCTAGAGATAATAATTTGTTTATTATCATCATGTAATGCATTAAAAGTATGGAAAAACTCTTCTTGTGTTGATTCTTTCCCCGCAATAAATTGAATGTCATCAATTAATAAAACATCTACATTACGATATTTATTACGGAAGTTAACCGTTTTATTATCCATAATGGCGTTAATAAATTCATTGGTGAACTTTTCAGAAGATAAATAGACAACTTTTGCATTTGGATTATGATCCCTTACATAATGCCCAATCGCATGCATTAAATGTGTTTTGCCCAGTCCGACTCCTCCATAAATAAATAGAGGGTTATATGCTTGTGCTGGCGCCTCGGCAACAGCTAATGATGCTGCATGTGCAAAACGGTTACCGGCTCCGATAACAAATGTGTCAAATGTATACTTTGAATTTAGCATCGACTTTGGCCCTTCGTTATCATTTGTTGGTGGTTTTTGTTTTGGTGTTTGTTCAATCTCATCAATGGATGTATTTGTATTGGGAATAATGAATTTGGCAACAATTTCAGAACCTGTAATTTCGGTAAGTATTTCTGAAATAAGCCTTGTATATTGATTTTCAAGCCAATCTCTAGCAAATTCGTTAGGCGCAGAAACAATTAAAGTATTATTTTCAATTGTTTCTGCTTTTGTATTTTTTAACCAAGTATCAAAGCTTGGCTTACTTATTTTTTCTTCGATTCGCTCCAGTGTTGCGATCCATATTTCCTGTATATTATCCAAGCAGAAGTTCACTCCTTTCATACAAAGTAATTGGATTCCATGTATCTATTACAAAAAATAGATGAAAAACGTCAATAGAAAAATAAAGTATAGATTGTTTCCTACTTTTAGACATCATTCAGCTTTATTCTTCATATAGATGACATAAAAAGCCTCTCTCAATCTATGAAGATGGAAAGGCAAGGAAGACATAGAAATAAATGCAGTTATCCATATGTTTCATTCAATAGGAATGGAATAAGAAAAAAATAAGATAATTTCAATGTGGATAAAAAAACATAGTCACAATAAGCTTATATAAAAATATAAACGTTGTCCACAAACTTGTTGATAACGTTATAAACCAACATGTTTATAAGTATCCACAGCTTATCCACAGTTTGTGTATAACTGATTTATTATTTTTCTTTTTTCACAAGTTAAACACAAATATGATATCAGAAAAATCCTGTAGTTGCAATGGCATTTCGACACTTATCCACAAAGTTCAGTGTTTGTAGACAAATATTGTCCACAGCGATAGATTTTGTGGTTTTATTGTCGATAAATGCTGTGGATAGAAAAATACTCGGGGGAAATTCTATACAGGGATTGTGGATAGAGGATTTTTAGAATAAAGTTGACAGATAGACGTATTTATACGTATAATTACAAAGACTGTCTATTGACTGTTTTAGTTTAAATGATTAATTCATCCCTTAGGGAGGTGCAGGATAAATGAAAAGAACGTATCAACCAAATAATCGTAAACGTAAAAAAGTACATGGCTTTCGCTCTCGTATGAGCACAAAAAACGGACGTAAAGTCTTGGCACGCCGTCGCCGTAAAGGTAGAAAAGTCTTGTCTGCATAGGCCACTGAATAATCAGTGGTCTTTTTTCACTTTACGTAGAAAGTGTGTACGAAAAGGGAAAGCTAGGGAGTAATATTACTTCCGAATACATATATAAATATACTGAAATAAGGACAAGCTGATAAGAAAGTATTTGTAGTTTTGTAGTAAGGTGATAACGATGAAGAAAGAATTCCGGATCAAAAAGAATGAAGAATTTCAATATGCATTTAAATGTGGTAAATCCTTTGCTAATCGACAGCTTGTCATCTATTATGTAGAAAAAAAGGGGCAAGAACATTTTCGAATAGGGCTTTCCGTGGGAAAGAAAATTGGAAATGCAGTGACAAGAAATCGTATCAAACGTTATTTACGTCAAGCTTTTCAAGAATTAGAAGATACGATTGCTTATCCCTATGACATAGTTATTATTGCTAGAAATCCAGCAAAGAATATGGAGTTCTATGAAATGAAGAAAAGTTTAACGCATCTTTTATATAAAGAACGTTTATTAAAGAATCAATGAATTTGATATAGAATCTTAGGATAGTTTAGGTTAAAATAGCTTTTAGGATACGTTTTTTATAAGAATCAGTTGTTGATAGTTAAGCGCTTGCGCTTATATTTTAGTTAGGAGGAAACGGTGTTGCGTAAAAAGTTTTGGTTGCTAGTGACACTAATAGGTTTATTAGCAATTCTTTCTGGATGTACCGATGTTAATGAGCCGATCACAGAGGATAGTGAAGGGATCTGGAATTCCTACTTCGTTTATCCAGTGTCTTGGCTAATCACCTATTTTGCTGAGTTATTTAATGAAAATTATGGACTGGCAATTGTAATTGTTACTGTCCTTGTACGTTTAGTTCTACTACCATTAAACGTAAAACAATTAAAAAGTTCAAAAGCAATGCAGGATATTCAGCCAAAGCTGAAAGAACTGCAACAGAAATATAGTTCAAAAGATGCCAATACACAGCAAAAATTGCAACAGGAAACGATGCAATTATTTCAAAAAAATGGGGTAAACCCATTGGCTGGATGTTTGCCAATTTTTATTCAAATGCCAATTCTAATTGCTATGTACCATGCAATAATGCGTACAGAATCGATTAAAACCCATAGTTTTCTATGGTTTGAATTAGGAGCCCGTGATCCATTCTTTATCTTACCAATTATTGCTGCTGTAGCTACTTGGCTGCAACAAAAATTAATGATGGCAGGTAGCCCTGCATCGCAAAATCCACAAATGATGGTTATGCTTTATGTGATGCCAATTATGATTGGTGTGTTTGCCATGTTCTTCCCATCTGCATTAGCATTATATTGGGTAGTTGGTAATATCTTTATGGTTGCTCAGACTTTATTAATCCGTAAGCCAATGATGGCTGATAAAAATAATGGAGGAGACAAAAAGTGAGAGAGATAACTGCTAGTGGACAAACGGTTGAAGAAGCGGTCCAATCAGCATTAGAGCAGTTAAATACAACCAGGGACCAAGTAGAAATTGACGTTATTGATGAAGGAAAAAAGGGACTATTAGGCCTGTTTGGCTCCAAACGTGCCTTTGTTAGGGTGCGAATTGCCAAAAACCCGATTGAAGAAACCAAAAACTACTTGCAGCAAATTGTTCAGCATATGAGTGTGGATGCTACCATTCATACAACAGTAGAAGAGAATCATGTAACCTATGATATACAAGGTGAAAATATTGCGATTTTAATTGGTAAACGTGGACAGACCTTAAATGCACTGCAATATTTATTACATCTTGCTATTAATAAATCCAGTGATAATTTTTATACGGTTACGCTGGATGCAGAAGGTTATCGTGGCCGGAGGAAAGAAACGCTTGAATCACTTGCATTGAAAATGGCAGACAAAGCGATTCGCCTAAATAAAAAGGTAGCGTTGGAGCCAATGCCTGCATTTGAACGAAAAATTATTCATAGTGTGTTGCAAACAAAAAATGAAGTTTCCACACATTCAGATGGAAGAGAACCACATCGCCATATTGTTATCGTGCCATAATAAGCTCTGTTAGAGATAAAACTTGTTTGTAAAAATATCCGCCTGTCTTTTTGATTCAGGCGGGTATTTTTTTCTCATTATAAAATAATTGTGCTTATTTCCAGCCAAAGTTATCCACATGTGCATAACTTTGGCTGGAAAAGGATGAAAAAATATGTTGTGGATAACTTTATTTTTGTGAAAGGTTATGGTATTCTAGTAAGTTAGTGACGATAAAAATAATTTTACGTTTCTATATATATCTCTGGATAAATGTTGGAGGTGAAAGCGATGGAAACAGATACAATTACTGCGATATCCACACCGGTTGGTGAGGGTGCAATAGCAATTGTTCGATTAAGTGGACCGGAAGCAATTCCGATAACAGCAAAATTATTTAAGGGAAAGAATTTAAGGAAAGTAGAATCTCATACTATTCATTATGGAAAAATAATGGATCCACAGACAAATGAAGTTGCCGAAGAAGTAATGGTTTCTGTGATGCGTTCGCCGAAAACATTTACTCGTGAAGATGTGGTTGAAATCAATTGTCATGGTGGTATGGTAGCTGTTAATCGTGTGTTAGAAATAATTTTAGGAAGTGGAGCAAGGCTAGCAGAACCAGGAGAATTTACCAAACGTGCTTTTCTAAATGGTAGAATTGACTTATCACAGGCAGAGGCAGTAATGGATCTAATACGAGCAAAAACAGATAAAGCAATGTCTGTCGCTTTAAAACAAATGGATGGGCGTTTATCAGGTCTGATTGAACGGTTGCGCCAAGATTTATTGGAGACAGTCGCTCATGTAGAAGTGAATATAGATTACCCTGAATACGATGATGTAGAAGAAATGTCACATGACACGATGCGAAAGAAAACGAAAGAAGTACACGCTGAAATTGAGAACCTCTTGCAGGTTGCTAAACAAGGGAAAATCTTACGTGAAGGCTTAGCTACGGCTATTATTGGTAGGCCAAATGTTGGTAAGTCTTCGTTGATGAATACACTTGTCCAAGAAAATAAAGCAATTGTAACTGAAGTTCCTGGAACTACACGGGACATTATTGAAGAATATGTGAATGTGCGTGGAGTTCCATTACGATTGGTAGACACAGCTGGTATTCGAGAAACGGAAGATATAGTCGAAAAAATTGGCGTGGAACGTTCGAGACAAGTACTAAAAGAGTCAGATTTGATTTTATTTGTACTCAACTATAACGATGTACTAACAGAAGAAGATGAAAAATTATTCAAGGCTATTCAAGGACTTGATTATATTGTAATAATTAATAAGACGGATTTGGATCAGAAATTGGATCTTGCACGAGTGAAAGAGTTGGCAGAAGGGAATCCTGTAGTTACCACTTCCTTAATTGAAGAAGCGGGAGTAGATGAGTTGGAAAAGGCGATTTCCACGACATTCTTCGAAGGTGAAATTGATACAGGGGACTTAACGTACGTCTCCAATGTGCGACATATCCAATTGCTAAAACAAGCAAAACAAGCGCTTGAAGATGCAATGGAAGGTCTAAAACTGGAAATGCCTTTAGATATTGTTCAAATTGATGTAACAAGAACATGGGAATTTTTAGGTGAGATTATTGGGGATACGGCAAGTGATAGTTTGATTGATCAATTGTTCTCACAATTTTGCTTAGGTAAATAGTTATAATAAAAAAGGAAGAAAGGATGAAAAACCATGACGTATGATGCAGGTCATTATGACGTAATTGTAGTTGGTGCAGGTCATGCAGGTGTAGAAGCTGGACTTGCAGCGGCGAAAATGGGTGCAAAGACATTGATGCTCACCCTCAATTTAGATATGATAGCCTTTATGCCTTGTAATCCATCAATTGGCGGTCCTGCAAAGGGTATCGTTGTTCGTGAAATTGATGCTCTCGGTGGCGTAATGGGTAAAGTTATTGATAAAACGTATATTCAAATGCGTTTGTTAAATACAGGTAAAGGCCCAGCTGTGCAAGCTTTACGTGCTCAAGCTGATAAACCTTTGTATATAAAAGAAATGAAAAATATTATCGAAAATGAAAAAAACCTTACACTACGCCAAGGTATGGTTGACAGTTTAATTGTGGAAGATGGTGTATGTAAAGGCGTGATAACTGAAACACATGCAGCTTATCGTGCGGAAACAGTAATTATTACAACTGGTACGTTTATGCGAGGAAAAGTGTTAATGGGTGATCTAGAATATGAAAGTGGACCAAACAACCAACGACCAACCATTAAATTGTCTGAAAACCTAGAAGAACTCGGCTTAGAAATTACACGTTTTAAAACAGGTACACCTCCACGAGTAAATAGCCATACGATCGATTATTCTAAAACTGAAATTCAACCTGGGGATGAAAAACCTCAAAGTTTTTCTTATGAAACTACGGAATATATTACCGATCAAATACCTTGTTGGCTAACATATACGAATGAGTTCACACATGAAATAATTAATGAAAATCTATCGCTATCATCCATGTACTCAGGTATGAAAAGGGGAACAGGTCCACGGTATTGCCCGTCTATAGAGGATAAAATTGTCCGCTTTAACGACAAGCCGCATCATCAAATTTTCCTTGAACCAGAAGGAAGAGATACGGAAGAAGTATATGTACAAGGCTTGTCTACTTCACTGCCTGAATCGATTCAACATGGCATGGTTAGAAGTGTAAAAGGTTTAGAAAATGCTGAGATTATGCGTGCTGGTTATGCAATAGAATATGATGCAATTGTTCCTACACAATTGTGGCCAACACTGGAAACAAAAAACATTCCAGGATTATTTACAGCTGGACAAATTAACGGAACTTCTGGATATGAAGAAGCTGCTGCACAAGGAATTATGTCAGGAATAAACGCTGCTGCAAAAGTACTCGGAAAGGATCCAGTTATTCTTGACCGCTCTCAAGCTTATATTGGTGTATTAATTGATGATCTCGTGACAAAAGGTACGAATGAACCTTATCGTTTACTAACATCACGAGCAGAATACCGTTTATTATTAAGACATGATAATGCGGATCTACGAATGACGGAATTAGGCCATCAACTTGGACTTATTTCCGAAGAACGTTACGCTAAATTTGTCGAGAAATACCGTTTAGTAGAAGAAGAGAAAAAACGACTTCAAAAGCTCGTCGTTAAACCTTCACCAGAGGTAAATGGCATTCTAGAAGAAGCAGGCGCAGCACCATTAAAAGAAGCATTAAAAGCATATGATTTATTGAAACGACCAGAATTATCTTATGACTTACTTGCTCCAATTATAGATGCTCCAGAATTATCGAATGAAGTAACAGACCAAGTAGGGATTCAAATTAAGTATGAAGGGTATATTAAGAAAGCAAATGAACAAGTAGATCGTATGCTAAAAATGGAAGACAAAAAGATTCCAAGTGATATTGACTATGATGATATTGGCGGTTTGGCAACAGAAGCTAAGGAAAAACTTAAAAAAGTTCGTCCATTGTCAGTTGGGCAAGCGTCTCGGATCTCAGGGGTAAATCCAGCAGATATTTCCATTCTAATTGTCTATATTGAACAAGGAAATATAGCACGATTGGCTAATTAATAGGAAGAAATGAGATTCCATAAAAAAAGCATTTCAGCGAAGGGAAGTATTCTTCGCTGAAATACCTTACATAAGGAGTATAGGATATGAATCCAGAACAATTTGTACAAGCACTTCAGCAAAAAGGGATATCATTGGATGAAAGGCAACAAGAACAGTTTGCCATTTATTATCGTACGTTAATTGAATGGAACGAAAAAATAAATTTAACGGGTTTAACAAAGGAAAATGATGTTTATCTCAAACATTTTTATGATTCTATAAGTGCTGCATTTTATTATGATTTCACTCATGCTAGGACAATTTGTGATGTAGGGGCAGGTGCAGGATTTCCAAGTATTCCTTTAAAGATATGCTTTCCCCACTTGCAAGTAACGATTGTAGATTCATTAAAGAAACGGATTGGCTTCCTTAATCAGTTAGCAACCGATTTAGATTTAAAAGAAGTGGCTTTTTATCATGATCGTGCGGAGAATTTAGGAAAGAATCGTCAATTTAGAGAATCATTTGATGTAGTAACTGCAAGGGCTGTTGCTCGTATGTCCGTTCTTAGTGAATTATGTTTACCTTTAACAGAAAAAAATGGCGTTTTTCTTGCTATGAAAGGTTCGAAAGCAAGTGAGGAAGTGAAGCAAGGAGAAGTTGCTATAGGAGAATTAGGCGGTAAAATATCTGCGATGCATACGTTTACATTACCGGAAGAAGCAAGTGAGAGATCTATCATTGAAGTTATAAAAATGAGAAAAACCCCAAAAAAATATCCTCGAAAAGCAGGTCTTCCTAATAAGGAGCCGATTAAGTGAGGGTGGCTATTTTGATCGAAATGGACAATAAATAAACATATTCTTTCGATGAGAAATATGATAAAATAAAACGGAAACAAGCCTCTACAAAAAATGGAGGAGCCGTTTCAATGTTCGTTTATACGCGCAGTAGCATGGGTTGCTGCAGCGTTTTTTCTTATTAAACCCTTTTCCTGTGCTATAATAATGATAGATTCATATAATATGTTTCACGTGGAACATATTATATTTAATACATAGATGAGAACTTCAAAGTAAATTAGAGGTGGTGTGGGATTATGGTAAAACCCTTTAACCGTTTTTTTGGAATAGGTGATAAATCTGATAATGAAACTGAAACTGATGTAGAGTCCTATCATCCGGATGAAGTTATTCAGATCCCTGTTAAAAATATAGAACCCAATCGCTATCAACCAAGATCGATTTTTAGTGAAGAAAAAATAAATGAACTTGCCCAAACGATTCATACACATGGTATGATACAGCCGATTATTGTTCGAAAGTTAGATGAATCAGAGGGGGAGGAAGAAGCGCGGTACGAAATTATTGCCGGGGAACGCAGATGGCGAGCTGTCGAATCTTTAGGTTGGGAGCATATTTCTGCGATTCTCAGAGAGATGACAGATGCGGAAACAGCTTCTGTTGCTTTAATTGAAAATTTACAACGTGAAGAACTTACGGTAATTGAAGAAGCTACAGCTTATGCGAAGTTACTTGATATTCATTCCTTAACTCAAGAGGCGTTAGCTCAACGCTTAGGGAAAAATCAATCTACCATAGCAAATAAGTTACGTTTACTCAAGCTCCCACAACCGGTACAAGAAGCGTTATTAGGAAAATATATTACGGAGCGTCATGCTCGTGCGTTAATCAAATTGCAGGAAGCAGAATTGCAAGTAAAGCTGCTGCAAGAAATTCTGGAAAATGATTTAAACGTTAAACAGACGGAAGATCGGATTAAGAAGATGAATGAGCAGGATTCAGCGCCAAAGAAGAAATCAGTTACAAAACGAAAAGGGTTTAATAAAGATATTCGAATTGCTATGAATACGATAAGACAATCCTTAAATATGGTTTCAGATACAGGTGTAGAAGTAGAATCAGATGAACAGGATTTAGATGATTATTATCAAATAACAATTAAAATCCCAAAAAAGAACGCATAAATGAACAACTATTTTTACCCATCTTTATTAGTAAGATGGGTATTTTGCACCGTTAGTATTCGTTCGTTAAAGACAGTCGCTGATGTAAATTACGAATAGCTTACAATGTAAAATCATGCATCCATAATTTTAAAAAAGTGATAGAATAGAAAGTATATAGTTTTAGGGTAGGTGTCAACATGGGAAAAGTAATGTCCATCGCAAATCAAAAAGGTGGCGTAGGAAAAACAACTTCATCAGTAAATTTAAGTGCTTGTCTTGCGCATCTTGGCAATAAAGTACTGCTTGTAGATGTTGATCCTCAAGGTAATGCAACAAGTGGAACAGGCGTGAATAAAGCAGATGTGAAGAATTGTATTTATAATGTTCTAGTAGAAGATTTACCAGCTGAAGAAGTTTGTATTCCAACAAATGTAGACAACTTAGATATCGTACCTGCTACCATTCAGCTTGCCGGTGCAGAAATTGAACTTGTACCAACAATATCTAGAGAAATACGCTTGAAAAAATCATTAGAGAATTTAACGGAAGTCTATGATTATATTATTATTGATTGTCCTCCTTCCTTAGGGTTATTAACTTTAAATGCGTTAACCGCTTCTGATACGGTGATCATCCCTGTACAATGTGAATATTATGCTTTAGAAGGACTAAGTCAACTACTAAATACCATTCGACTTGTTCAAAAGCATCTTAATAAGACGCTCATGATTGAAGGTGTACTGTTAACGATGCTTGATGCCCGTACAAATCTTGGTTTACAGGTAATTGAAGAAGTGAAGAAATACTTTCAAGATAAGGTGTATCAAACGGTAGTGCCAAGAAATGTAAGGTTAGGGGAAGCACCTAGTCATGGACAACCTATTATTACTTATGATCCAAAATCAAGGGGAGCAGAAGTTTATCTTGAACTAGCAAAGGAAGTGATGGCCAATGGCGAAAGGGTTAGGTAAAGGGATTAACGCTTTCTTTCCAGAAATAGAGGAAGAGAAAGATGATGTTGTTCAGGAAATAGCCATAACAGAATGTCGGCCAAATCCATATCAGCCGCGTAAAACATTTCATGCAGATGCAATTGAAGAATTAAAGGAATCGATATTAGAATATGGTATCATTCAGCCGCTTATTGTAAGAAAGAGTATAAAAGGATATGAAATCGTAGTTGGTGAAAGAAGGTATCGTGCTGGGAAAGAGGCAGGACTTGAAAAAATACCAGTAGTAATTAAAGAATTATCCGATGAAAAAATGATGGAGCTTGCTCTTTTAGAGAATTTGCAAAGGGAAGATTTAACCCCCATTGAGGAAGCTCATGCCTATGCTAATTTAATGAATGAGCTGAAGATTACCCAAGAAGAATTGTCTAAACGTCTCGGTAAGAGCCGCTCCCATATAGCGAATATGGTTCGTTTATTATCATTACCGGAGAAAGTAATCGCCTATATTAATAACGGTGAATTATCCATGGGACATGGGCGGGCATTGCTAGGAATAAAAGATAAAAGCAAATTACAACCTTTAATTCAAAAAATAAGGCGAGAAAAATTAAATGTAAGGCAAGTGGAGCAATTAATTCTTCAACTGAATGATAAACAAGTGAAGAAAAAAGAGAAACCCAAAAAAGATGTTTTTCTTCAAGAAAGAGAATCTTACTTAAGAAATCGTTTAGGGACTGCTGTTTCTATTCAACGAGGGAAACGCAAAGGGAAAATTGAAATAGAGTTTTATAACGATGACGATTTACAGCGGATTATGGACGTACTTGAGTAATAGAAGCTCGCTGTAATCATTCCATTTTTAGGTCGATAAAGCAAAAGTGTTCATCACAAGCTTTTTTGTTACGGCTGCCTATTGCTAGTTTGTCAGTGCTAGTGCTTGCAACTAACTGGATATGATTTGTTTATAAAGACTGACAATCTGTTGTCAGTCTTTTACTATAAATTCACGTAAAACAGACATAATACCACTGTTTCACGTGAAACAAATAGATGTACCAAATAGAAATGATAGCGATTATTTGAACTAGAATTTAGATGATACATAATAGGAGATGGGATAACATGGCACTATACGGTACATTAGTTAATGGTGTTTTAATAATTATTGGTAGTTTATTTGGTTTGTTATTTACAAAGATCCCGGAAAGATATAAAGAAACGGTTATGCAAGGGATTGGACTAGCAGTCATGTTAATTGGAATTCAAATGGCATTATCAACAGAATATATTATTGTTGTCTTATTAAGTTTACTCTCTGGTGCCATTATAGGCGAGTTAATTCATTTGGAATCCGGGTTAAATCGTTTAGGTAACTGGGTTGGTAGTAAATTCACCTCGACAAATTCGACAAATAGTGACTTTAGTGTTTCTCAAGGGTTTGTTACTGCTTCACTTGTGTTTGTGATTGGTGCGATGTCAGTAATTGGAGCATTAGATAGTGGGATTCGTGGTGATCATGAGGTACTAATCACGAAAGGTATTCTTGATGGGTTTGTTGCCCTTGTATTAACAACTACATTAGGCTATGGTGTTATTTTATCGGTAATCCCAGTTGTCGTCTATCAAGGAAGTATTGCTTTACTAGCTACCCAAATTGAAGGAATGCTTCCAGAGTCATTTCTGAATGGTATGATCAATGAATTAACAGCTGTTGGTGGGTTACTTATTCTTGCAATTGGTCTAAACCTACTGAAAATCACGACCATTCGAATCGGTAATCTATTGCCATCTATTGTTATGGTAGGAATAATCTATTATATTTATCAATTATTTTAAAATAGGTATTTGCAATCATTCCTGATTGAAAGACAATTAATTCTATAGCAGAATGGAAGTCATAAGTATGGCTACAGCAGTTAACATGGGTAAGCAACAATCGCTTACCCTTAAATTTTTCCCTAGTATTGTTCCGATAGTGTTATCATCATTGATTAAATAAGTAAAAAATAATTAACCCGAGTCTATTAAATGGATTCGGGTTTTGTTTAGCTGAAATATTTTCCCCTCTTTAAGGTTATATAATGGTAGGTTTTGATACTTGGATAACGACAGAAGGAGTAGCTTTCCCATAGGTTAAACACTGATCCAATTCATCCAATAAGGAAGAAATTTGTTGGGCCATTGCCATCACTAGGCTAAGTCTCGTATTTTGAAGCACAGAATACTCCATGAACCCACTTACATTCACCACCCCAGTAATATGCATATCTCCAATTGCAGGTAATGGTTTATTTAATGCTGCTCCAGGTTTAATTGGCCCTGTACCTGTAATTAGTAAACCCACAGAACTATGTTTGCCTAAACAGGCATCAACAGCAATGATAAATGGATTTGAATGGTGTGTCTCAATATAATCGATATATTCTGTTAAGTTTGTAGCGTGTACAGGCTCTTCTAATGTCCCATATACGGTAATATGCTTTGGTTTTTTTTCAGCCAGTAATGTTCCTGCTAATGGGCCTAACGAGTCACCTGTAGAACGGTCAGTGCCAATGAAAACAACAACATAATCATGCGGTGAATTTGGGAACCAGGATATAATTTTATCACGCATAGAAGGAATAAAATCAGAATCTGTATGGAGCATCCGTAAATTTTCATTTCTTTTCCATAAACTGTTTTTAAAATTCATAGCTTATCCTCCAAAAACATATTGGTATAGTATACGGAATTTTTAACAGATCTATACATTGATTATTAAAAATATTGGAGGAACCGAAATGCTGCGTGGTGGATTAAAATGGATGTTTTTAATTATCGGAACAACAATTGGGGCAGGCTATGCTTCGGGGAGGGAACTTTGGCAATTTTTCGGCCATGAAAGTGGACTAGCTATTGGTTTATTTGCTCTATTTTTCACCATATGTTGTTTGGTCATTATGAGTATAAGCTACCAAAGAAAATCGACCCACTATTTACCTGTCCTTAAAGATATAGTTGGTAGGAGACTTACAGGAATCTATGATGTAATGATATTTATTTACCTGTTTACCACAACCGTTATCATGATTGCTGGTAGTGGGGCAACATCTCAGGCATTTAACTTCTCCTATTGGTGGGGGATCAGTATAATAATTATAGCGCTGGTTGTTTTATTTCTGAAAGGGATTAATGGCTTGTTATCTATTAATCAATTTATCTTGCCACTACTTTTGGTTGGTCTATTATTTGTATTGCTGTGGTTTACGATTGATCAGGAATTAAATTTGTTCTCACATTGGGATGAACAACGAAATTGGACAGCAGCGTTTCCGTTTACGGCATTAAATATTCTTCCATTAATTGCTGTATTGGGTGCCATAGGGAATAAGGTACAATCCAAACAAGAAATATGGATTGCCTGTGTCGGAAGTGGCTTAACCTTAGGTGTCATTTCTTTTATTTATAATAATAGTTTAATTCAAATAGCAGATGAGTTATTGCTATATGAAATACCGTTATTTGCGATATTAAAACATTATCCATTTCAGATGCTAGTGTTAATGAGTGTCTTATTATGGTTTGCCATTTTCACGACCGCAGCTTCTGGCATACTGGGAATTGTTACGCGAATTCAAGATTATATTCAGCAACCATTATGGTTGATTGTTTGTGTAACCTTAGTTACAATGATTCCATTAACAGCGCTCGGTTTTTCTACTTTAATTAATTACTTGTACCCGATTTATGGTATTTTAAATTTATATGTATTAACTAGATTGTTATTATTTCCATTATGGAATAAAATTGAAGATAAAAAGACGTAATGTAAGTATGGCATAAAGGAGGGATCCTCAGTGGAAGGCAATGTACAACAAAATGTAGAAAAAAATGTAGAACAAGGAATTGAGGATATTACAACACTCTGGGATTATCTTACTGGTCCTGAGCTTTGGTGGACGTTAGGGGAAGGTGCTCTTAAAATTCTGATGATCATCGCGTTAGCATTTGCTATTGTACGTATTACTCGAAAAGTAGTCGATCGATTATTTAGAAGAAGAGAAAATGCCCCCATACGGATTACCGAACGTAGAGAAAACACACTAAAGAAATTAATTAAAAGTGTTGTTGCCTATGTGGTTTATTTCATTGCCATGATCATGATACTAGATAATGTACTCGGATTTAATGTCGGGGCTTTATTAGCCGGTGCTGGAGTAGCGGGCTTGGCTATTGGTTTTGGAGCACAGAATCTAGTACGAGATATTATCTCTGGTTTTTTCATCATTTTTGAAGATCAATTTTCCGTTGGAGATTATGTTGGGGTCTCCGGCATTGAGGGGACGGTTGAAGAAATTGGCCTCCGTACGACAAAAGTGTTGAGTTGGACCGGTGAAATGCACATCTTACCTAATGGCAATGTGACCCAAGTCATTAATTATTCGACACATAATGGACTAGCGATAATTGATGTTAATGTCCCTTATGAAAGCAGTGTGGACGATGCAGAGAAAATTATTAATGATGTGGCTGTAACGCTTCCTGATAAATATGATTTTCTTGTTGGTGTACCGGAAATAATAGGTGTTCAAAATTTAGAAGCTTCTCATTTTGTTATCCGTGTGATTGCTGATACATTACCTGGATTCCAATGGGCTGCAGAGCGAAATATTAGAAGAGATATACAAGATAAATTGTATAGAGAAGGTATCGAAATTCCTGCACCACGAATTGTTATGTATACAGGGAAAGAGAAGGAAAACGTCGTAAAGGATAGACAAACGGAAGGCTCAACGTCAAATCATCTACAAAAAGGATATCCGGAAACAGATTCAAGTCAAGGAGAACAAGCACCTCAACGGGATCAATAGATGTGGGATATATACGATCTAGGATCAGAAAAGGAGAAGGAATACCATGGAAGATAAAGAATTTGCCCTAAATGATGTCGTACAGATGAAGAAGCAACATCCCTGTGGAGAAAATCGCTGGAAAATTATACGTATGGGGATGGATATTCGGATCAAATGTCTTGGCTGTGATCATAGTGTATTAATACCAAGAAGGCAATTCACCAAAAAACTAAAAAAAGTTATCGAAAAAGCAGAAAAAGGATAAGTAGTTAAAATAGACTATTTATCCATAAAAATGTTACTATAGCATTATAGAGAAAGAAAACTTATAAGATAATAGGGTGAAAAGCAAAAATAGGCATCATTTTATGCCTATTTTTGTTTTTTGCTAGCTTGTCATTTTAGAGGCAAATATCTATAATTAGGATGACAAACGCGTTCATATGAATGGAAATCCTTAAGGAGTGAATCTTGAATGTCATTAACAGCAGGAATTGTTGGTCTTCCTAATGTTGGAAAATCTACATTATTTAATGCTATTACCCAGGCTGGAGCGGAGGCTGCGAATTATCCTTTCGCTACCATTGATCCTAATGTTGGAATAGTGGAAGTACCAGACAATCGCTTGAATAAACTGACCGATTTAGTACAGCCCAAGAAGACAGTACCAACAACGTTTGAATTTACCGATATTGCAGGTATTGTAAAAGGAGCAAGTAAAGGCGAAGGATTAGGAAATCAATTTCTATCACATATTCGACAAGTAGATGCTATCTGTCAGGTAGTACGCTGTTTTGAAGACGATAATATTACACATGTATCTGGCAGAATTAACCCGATAGATGATATTGAGGTGATTAATCTAGAGCTAATTCTTGCCGATTTGGAAACAGTTACGAAGCGAATGCAAAGGGTAGAGAAATTAGCTAGACAAAAAGATAAAGCGGCGGTAGCCGAATATGATGTTCTATCGAAATTAAAAACCGGATTAGAAGATGAACAGCCAGCAAGAGCTACAGACTTTACCGAAGAACAACAGAAGATTGTAAAAGGACTACATCTGTTAACAAGCAAGCCAACACTTTACGTAGCAAATGTAAGTGAAGCGGAAATTACAGACCCTGACTCAAATGAAAACGTACAGAAGGTAAAAGCATATGCTGCTAAAGAAAATGCCCAAGTAATCGTTGTTTGTGCAAAGATAGAAGAAGAAATTGCAGAGTTGGATCAAGAAGAAAAAGAATTGTTTTTAGAAGATCTGGGGATAGCCGAATCTGGATTAGACAAGCTTATTAAAGCTGCTTATTCCTTGTTAGGATTAGCAACATATTTTACAGCCGGAGAACAAGAAGTCCGTGCTTGGACATTCCGTAAAGGAATTAAAGCACCACAGGCTGCAGGGATCATTCATACAGATTTTGAGCGAGGATTTATCCGAGCTGAGACCGTTTCTTATGATGATTTGATAGCAGCTGGAACGATGAACCAAGCAAAGGAAAATGGAAGAGTAAGATTAGAAGGAAAAGAATATATTGTGAAAGATGGCGACGTTATTCATTTTCGTTTTAATGTGTAACAGATTAGTAACGACGTAAATCGGATCTCTCGAAGACTTGTTAATTATAAAATGATTTGGTATAATACACTATTGTGAGTAATTAAAATTTGAATTACTCCTTGCTCCTGTTGCGATATGCAATGTTGTGTATCAATAAATAGGGGCCGTTAAGTCCAAAAGGAGGTGTAACGGATGAGAAAATACGAAATCATGTACATCATCCGCCCAGACATGGAAGAGGAAGCTCAAACAGCTTTGATTGAGCGTTTCAATGGAGTCCTTACTAATAATGGCGCGGAGATTGAAAAAGTTGATGAAAAAGGCAAGAAGCGTCTTGCTTATGAAATCAATGACTATCGTGATGGATATTATGTAGTCATTAACTTTAGTGCAGATGAGCAAGCAATTAATGAGTTTGATCGTCTAGCTAAGTTCTCTGATGATATTATTCGTCATATCGCAGTTCGAGAAGATGATCAATAAATAAGGAGTGGTTCTGATGTTAAATCGTGTCGTACTAGTCGGCAGGTTAACGAAGGATCCTGATTTACGGTATACACCAAGCGGGGTTGCTGTAGCTAATTTTACACTTGCAGTGAACCGTCCTTTTTCTAATCAGCAAGGTAATCGTGAAGCTGACTTCATTAACTGCGTTGTGTGGCGGAGACCAGCTGAGAACCTAGCAAATTATATGAAAAAAGGAAGTATGGTTGGTGTTGACGGTCGTGTACAAACACGTCGATTCGAGGGTCAGGATGGAAAGACTGTATTTGTTACAGAAATTGTTGCTGATAGTGTACAATTCCTGGAAACAAAAGGTTCTTCTCAAGGAGGACAAGATTCATCAGGATTCCAACCAAACAGAGACCAAAACCAGAACCAGTTTGAACCTAATCGCAATCAAGACGATCCATTTAAGAATAATGGAGAACCTATCGATATATCAGATGATGATTTACCATTTTAAAGAGCATTCTATGAAGAATAGGAGGGTTAACTATGGCAGCTCGTCGCGGTCGTGCAAAGCGTCGTAAGGTGTGTTACTTCACAGCGAACGGAATTACACACATTGACTATAAAGATGTTGATTTGCTAAAACGTTTCATTTCTGAACGTGGTAAAATTTTACCTCGTCGTGTTACTGGAACTTCAGCAAAATACCAACGTAAACTTACAAGAGCAATCAAACGTTCTCGTACAATGGCATTATTGCCTTACGTTGCAGAGTAATAATATCTATAAAAGGGAAGCATCTTCATGAGATGCTTCCTTTTTTGGTTAACGGAGTTGCTGAGGCAGTGCCTGTGAAAGCGCCATAACTTCTAATTGCGTTTGAAAGAATGTTGAATTTGCTTAAGCGTACCCAACTTCATTAGCTTGCCTGTTTGGCTATTTATAACAAACGAAAACCAAGCTCATGCTGGGCTTGGTTTTCGTGGTTAGAATGGTTATTTTCTGTTATTGATGTTAATAAACTGATAAGACTCAAAAATCTCAGTTGCTTCTTCTGTGTTTAGAAAATCAATAAACGATTCTGAATCGTGTCGATTGGTACTATACGATGTCACACCTGCTGGATAAACAATTGGTGTATGCAGCTTTTTATTTATTTCTGTTAGCACATTTATTTGCTTGGAGCTAGCAGCATCAGAAGCGTAGACAACGCCTACATTACTTTTACCTGTTTCTACATACTGAAGTGTCTGACGAACATCATTTGTATAAACGAGTTTATTCTCTATTTGATCCCATACTCCTTGAGATTGTAGAGCTTCTTTTGCATACGTACCTGATGGAACGGTTATTGGATCGCCAACAGCTATACTACTCACAGAGGTATCTAAGAGGCTATGAATCGTAGGTAAAGAAAGACTTGATTCTTTATTACTAATGATAACGAGTTTATTACCAATAAAATTAGAACGCGATTCTTTAACAATAACATCTTCTTCTTCTAATACATTCATCCACTCTTGATTAGAAGATAAAAATAAATCAACTGGTGCTCCTTGTTGTATCTGCTGAGATAACTTTCCAGACCCTCCGTAGTTTACATCAACCGTAATGTAAGGATGACTCGCTTCAAAGGCAGAGATAATCTCTGGTAGTACATCCGTTAAGCTAGTGTCTGCAGATACTAATATTCTATTTTCTTCTGTTGATTCTTGAAAAGGTTCCTCTTGCTCAAACATGGCACATCCAGTTAATGAGAGTAAGGCAACCAGAAGAAGAATAAGATGCTTCATATAACCCCACCTTGCAGTTGTTGTAAATCATTATTTGGTACTCCGGCGTTTGGGATAAACGGAAATAATGATGATTAATAAAATAATGGAATATCCAGCAATCGCCCATAAATATGTATCACTAATTGAGAAAAATAAGGCTATTATCGTATACAAGATAAATGGAATCGTTGTGGTAAAAGCTGTCATTTTCCATAGTATCGAAAATTTAAGCTTCCTCCCCATTAGTTTTGCCAAACCTGTTGCAATATAAGCAATAATAGAAATTAAAATCAACACGATAATGGTCAGAGGCAAATAATAAAAAATGAAAAAGTAAATAATAATAAACAAGATACTCAGATCGGCGCTTAGCCCGCTATCTGTTGTAAATCGATCAATCAGCGACGGAATAGAAACAAGCATCAAGAGAATAAACATGTAAATAATTGTTATATCCATACCAACTCGATTAAGCTGAAAGATTGCCTTTTTTCTAGGTAATTTGATAGTATGTATAAATGCATTTAGAAATACCATGATTGTCCATCCTTATTTCTTATTTCAATTACTATTATAAGGCAATCAAGCAATAATTGCCTTTCTCGGACTTGAAAAAACAGTGACAATTCATATAACCTATTCATTTGTAATTACAATATATGACAAAACAGGGCATACGTAATAAATAATTCCCCTATATTTCGAGGTAAGCGAATAAATTATTACCCGGGAAATATTTTTTCTACCCTTTTCGACAACTATTTACGCTAAAAACATGTTATCATATTATAATGATATAGTATCAACCTAAGTAAGATGGGGTGCAAAATGAATCAATCAAAACAACTAACCGATGGTGCGTTATTAACAGCTGTATTTATTGGAATATTGCTTGTTAGCATGTTTATTCCGATTTTAGCTATGGTATCGATCTTTTTATTGCCAATTCCATTTATTTTATATACATCGAGACATGATTGGAAACCGGCATTACTAATGTTAACAGCAGCTTTGCTAATAACAATTTTACTAACAACGATTTACACGTTACCACTAACGATTGTTGCTGGCCTTGGTGGAATTTTAATTGGGAGTGCTATTTATAGTAAGCTAACTGCTTATGAAACATGGGCAAGGGGCACCTTTGGTTTTATTATAGGACTGCTATTTGCGTTTGTATTTACACAATTTGTGTTCGATGTAAATATCCTTCAACAATTTAAACAGATGACAACAGAATCCATGGAAATGTCATCTGGGGTTATTGAGCAATTTGCTACAGATGAACAAACAGAGGAATTAAAAGCAACGATGGAAGAGACGATGAATAGTTTAGTTGATCTTTTTCCATTTTTCCTAGCTGCATCAGCAATTTTATTTGCTTTTGTTAGTCAATGGGTGAGCTATAAAGTAATCAACCGATTAGATAGAAAGAATTTACATTTTCCACCGTTTCGAGATTTGCGTTTTCCAGTAGCAATTATTTTTGTTTATGTAATTGCACTATTGTTCGCATATATTTTTACAGATCCAGATAGTATGCTATATATGGCGACTCAGAATTTATTAGTAATCACACAAATGCTTGTGACGATTCAAGGGTTTTCATTCCTGTTTTTCTATACGCATCATAAAAATATGACAAAAGCGTTTCCGATTATATGTACAATATTAGCACTGTTTATCCCTATCCTACTTTTTATTGTACGCTTTATCGGGATTATCGATTTAGGATTTGAATTAAGAGATCGGTTAGCGAAGAAGAAATAAACGGTAATGAAAATAAAAGGTATTGCACAGTAGGAGCTGAATGTGATGTCAGATAAACAAAATAAGCCAACATTGAGAAATCATGTATGGATTATCTATCTCCTTTCCATTATTCTACTTGGAGTTATTTGGTATTTCCAGTGGATGTTGGGGCTAATCATGACTGTGCTATTAGCTGTTTCGCTTTACTATAGTATACGATCAGAACAAACGCTTCAAGACGAAGCGGAGCAGTATATAACAACGTTATCTCACAGGATTAAAAAGGTAGGAGAAGAAGCATTATTGGAGATGCCGTTTGGTATCATTCTATTTAGTGAGGATTATAAAATAGAATGGGCAAACCCATATATGAATCGATTTGAAAAGGATAGCTTAGTTGGAAATTCACTTCATACGTTATCAGAGGATTTAATTCCAAAGATAAAAGAGAATAAAGATGATATTTGGTTTCAATTACAAGGTTATATGTTTCAAACCACGGTAAAAAAACAAGAACGGCTACTATACTTATTTGATCGCACCGAGCAAGCGGAATTACAGAACCTCTATCATAATGAACAAACCGTGATTTCGTTTATTTTTTTAGATAACTATGAGGAAATCACACAAAACATGGATGATACGAATAAGAGCCATCTAAACTCACAAGTAACTTCCGTGTTAAATAAATGGGCTAATCACTATGGCCTCTATTTAAAACGAACATCCCAAGAGCGGTTTATTGCGGTCGGTTCAAAAGAAATTTTAGCAAGCTTGGAAAAGGCCAAATTTGAAATCTTAGATGAGGTACGTGAGTTAAGCGGCGAACGCAATACTCCTGTAACACTAAGTATTGGTGTTGGAGTAGGCAATGTGGATATACCAACATTAGGAGAATTAGCACAATCTAGTCTTGATTTAGCTCTCGGCCGAGGCGGTGACCAAGTAGCGATCAAGGATGAATCAGGCAAGGTTCGTTTCTATGGAGGGAAAACAAACCCAATGGAGAAGCGGACCCGTGTGAGAGCTAGAGTTATTTCTCATGCCTTAAAAGAGTTGATACGAGCAAGTGATAATGTAATTATTATGGGGCATAAAGCACCGGATATGGATGCATTAGGTGCAGCAATTGGCATATTAAATATAGCTCTTGCAAATGATGTGGAAGGCTATATTGTATTTGATCCAGAGGATGTTGACACAGGTGTGTATCGCCTTGTGAAAGCAATTCAGGATGACGAAAAACTTTGGCAGTATTTTATTGACCCTGACGAGGCAGACGCTGTTATCGGTAGTCGAAGTTTAATTGTAGTGGTTGATACCCATCGCCCTTCCATGGTTGCAAGTGAATCATTGCTGCAGAAATCGGATTATAAAGTCGTTATTGATCATCATCGTCGAGGGGAAGAGTTTATTAAAACTCCAACACTCGTATATATGGAGCCATATGCATCTTCGACAGCAGAATTAGTAACCGAACTATTGGAATACCAACCGAAAAAATTAAAGCTAAGAATGTTGGAAGCGACCGCATTGCTTGCTGGTATCATTGTGGATACAAAAAGTTTTACGTTAAGAACGGGATCTAGAACGTTTGACGCAGCTTCCTATCTACGTGCAAAAGGTGCGGATACAGTGCTGGTACAAGAGTTCATGAAGGAAGACATTGATGTGTATGTTGAACGAAGTAAATTAATTGAACGGGCAGATATATTCAGAGATGAGATCGCTATATCTAAAGCAGAAGAAGGACAGGTTCATGGGCCGGTATTAATCGCACAGGCTGCAGATATATTACTCACGATGAGCGGCATTAGCGCTTCTTTTGTTATTTCCGAGCGGAAAGATGGAAGAGTTGGCATTAGTGCCAGGTCATTAGGAGATGTTAACGTACAAATTATAATGGAAAAGATGGACGGTGGTGGGCATTTAACCAATGCTGCTACTCAAATTAAAGATACCACCATTGATGAGGCAGAAAACCTATTAAAAGAAATTATAGATGAATATTATGAGGGGAGCGAATCCGAATGAAAGTAATATTTCTTAAAGATGTAAAAGGCAAAGGCAAAAAAGGTGAAGTGAAAAATGTTTCTGATGGGTACGCCCGTAACTATCTATTAAAATATAATTTAGCTGAAGAAGCAACATCAGGGAATCTTAAAGCATTAGATGCAAAGAAAAAGAAACAAGAACAATTAGAACAAGAAGAAAAAGAAGAAGCGATTCAATTAAAAGATAAATTGGCTAATTTAACAGTTGAATTAACTGCTAAATCCGGGGATAGTGGACGTTTATTTGGTTCGATTACAAGTAAACAGATTTCAGAAACGCTGAAAAAGGCTCACGGTTACCAGATTGATAAACGTAAAATTGAACTGGATTCACCTATTCGCTCGTTAGGCTATACAACGGTACCAGTGAAGCTACATCCAGAAGTTTCCGGTTCAATAAAAGTACATGTATCGGAAAAATAATCAAGGTTCTTTAAAATCATGATGCTGATGCGCCTTCCTTCTTAAAAGGTAAAAAGGATAGTTTCGAACAGGTAGGTTTTAGTTCTTTAGCTTGCTCACAGCCTCCGTACAAAAGTAAAGGTTACTCGCACTATGCGTTTCGGGAGAATGTACTGGAGCAAGGTTATTCCTGGAATACTAGAATCGCTGTTTAGTGTCCAGGGCGCATTTATTTTGATTTAACCTAGGTTAATTGGCAGGAATACTCCCACTTGAAGAGGAGATGATTTGTCCGAGAAGCCTAATTGAAGATTTACTTTATCTCCTAAGAAAGGGGACAGACCCAATGAGCGAGTCATGGAATGATCGTACACCACCACATAATATTGAAGCGGAGCAGTCGATTATCGGGGCTGTTTTTATTGATCCAGATGCCTTTTCCGCTGCATCGGAAATCTTGGTACCAGAGGATTTCTATCGTGCTAGTCATCAGCGTATTTTTGCATGCATGATGGCTCTTTCTGATCGAGGCGAACCAATTGATGTGGTTACTGTTACTTCTTATTTGTATAACGCTCAACAATTGGACGAAGCCGGTGGGGTTCAATACTTATCTGAGGTTGCTGATAGTGTACCGACAGCGGCAAATATCGGTTATTATTGCCGAATTGTTGAAGAGAAAGCATTGTTAAGGCGATTAATACGATCTGCAACGGATATTGTTACGTCTAGTTTTGAACGTCAGGATGAAGTAGAAGAAATTGTTAATGAAGCTGAAAAAAGCATTCTTGATGTTTCTGGGAGGAAGAATTCAGGTGCATTTAAAGCAATTAAAGATGTTTTAATAGATGTTTATGACAATATAGAACAATTACATCATCAAACTGGTGATGTCACAGGGATACCGACTGGATTTCGTGATTTAGACCGTATTACCTCCGGCTTTCAGCGAAATGATCTCATTATTGTCGCTGCACGTCCATCTGTAGGTAAAACCGCATTTGCACTGAATATTGCCCAGAATGTAGCTGTTAATACCGATGAGAATGTTGCCATCTTTAGTTTAGAGATGGGTGCCGATCAATTGGTGCAGCGTATGTTATGTGCGGAAGGGAATATAGATGCCCAACGATTACGAAATGGTCAGCTCCAGGCGGATGATTGGAGTAAGTTGACGATGGCTATGGGGAGTTTATCAAATGCGGGTATCTATATAGACGATACGCCGGGAATTCGTGTAGCAGATATACGCTCGAAATGTCGTCGTTTGAAACAAGAGCATGGACTTGGCATGATTTTGATTGATTATTTACAACTTATCCAAGGCAGTGCAAATTCAAAAGAAAACAGACAGCAAGAAGTTTCTGAGATTTCCAGAGCATTAAAAGGATTAGCGAGAGAATTAAATGTGCCTTTAATTGCATTATCTCAGCTATCCCGTGGTGTTGAATCTCGTCAGGATAAACGCCCGATGATGTCAGATTTACGTGAATCGGGAAGTATTGAGCAGGATGCTGATATAGTAGGATTTTTATATCGAGATGACTATTATGATTCCGAATCCGAAAAACAAAATATTATCGAAATAATTATTTCGAAGCAGCGGAATGGTCCCGTTGGTAATGTAGAATTGGCATTTGTGAAAGAGTATAATAAGTTTGTGGACTTAGACCACCGTTATCAAGAAAGTGATATACCACCAGTTTCCGTATAAAACAGCTCCAAGAGGGGCTGTTTTTTTGTTTATTGAATTTATACGAACGATATATTTGTATTTTAATGTAATGTTCGTATTTCACATTGACGATTAGGAGTATTACTGATAAAATTACTTTTGTGATTAATTAAAGACATACAATATTGATAAATATAGTGGAGGTGCACCATGTCCTCAGTAGTAGTTGTTGGAACGCAGTGGGGCGATGAAGGCAAAGGGAAGATTACTGATTTCTTATCGCAAAATGCCGAGGTAGTAGCTCGTTACCAAGGTGGTAACAATGCTGGACACACGATTAAATTTGACGATGTCACATACAAGTTGCATTTGATCCCATCTGGCATATTTTTTGATGAAAAGACATGTGTATTAGGGAATGGGATGGTTATTGATCCAAAGGCGTTTATGGATGAGATTGCCTATTTACATGAACGCAATATTTCAACGGATAACTTAAGGATCAGTAACCGTGCTCATATTATCTTACCTTACCACCTTAAATTAGATGTTTTGCAGGAAGAAGCAAAAGGCGAAAATAAGATTGGTACAACGAAAAAAGGTATTGGACCAGCTTATATGGATAAAGCAGCACGTTGTGGCATTCGTATCGCTGATTTAATGGATAAGGAAGTTTTTCGTGCGAAGCTTGAACAAAACCTATTAGAAAAAAATCGTCTATTCGAAAAGGTCTATGAAGTAGCGCCTATGCAAGTAGAAGAAATTCTCGAAGAATATTATGCGTATGGGCAGCAAATGGCAAAATACGTCTGCGATACTTCCGTCGTGTTAAATGATGCGTTGGATGAAGGACGTCGTGTCCTATTTGAAGGTGCACAAGGTGTTATGCTAGATATTGACCAAGGTACCTATCCATTCGTTACTTCCTCTAACCCGATTGCTGGAGGGGTTACGATCGGTTCTGGTGTGGGACCAACCAAGATTGACCATGTGGTAGGCGTTTCTAAAGCATATACAACTCGTGTAGGCGATGGTCCTTTTCCTACGGAGTTACATGATGAAATTGGAGAACAAATTCGTGAGGTTGGACGGGAATATGGAACGACTACAGGTCGGGCCCGTCGTGTTGGCTGGTTTGATAGTGTCGTTGTCCGCCATGCGCGTCGTGTAAGTGGTATTACCGATTTATCATTAAATTCGATAGATGTATTAACTGGAATCGAAACGGTTAAAATCTGTGTAGCGTATCGGTATAAAGGGGAAATCATTCATGAGTTCCCAGCTAGCTTAGCTGCACTTGCTGAATGTGAACCTGTTTATGAAGAAATGCCAGGCTGGACAGAAGATATAACGAACGCCAAAAGTCTGCATGAACTTCCAGAAAATGCCCGTCATTATTTGGAGCGGATTTCACAGCTTACGGAGATTCCTTTATCCATTTTCTCTGTTGGCCCAGATCGTGCACAAACCAATATTGTTCGAAGCGTATACAGCTAGAAAAAGTCCACCCATTGTGGTGCCCTCAGCTTGTAGTGAAACCTCGTGTTTTTCTACAAGCTTTTTTATCTGGATGTTCGCGAATGGACGTTAGAGCTTCCCATCATAAAAGGAGACTCCTCTATAACTAGCTAACCCTAGAAATGCGTAACAGCTTGGGGCTGATACATTGCTTATCCAGGTTATCTGGAAATATCTCCCTTAACTATTGGTTTCATCCAATATTCGCCAATAAATTTCCTAATTATACTAAGAAATTGACTGTAGATATACATTTTCTTTACAATTCTGTTATTTCTATTTCTGAGTCTATTATCCTATGTTAGATTAATAGAAGCTAAATGGTCAGAAAGAGATGTAAGGAGGAGCAACGGGAAGTGGGTATAGGCAAAGATAAGAAAAAAAATAATAAAAAAGCTTCAACGGGCTTTCATATAAAAGTACTAACTGGATTTATTCTAGCAACTATCTTTACGGTTACGACGGTGTATGCAGCTGAAGACTTAGATACAGTCTATCATGTTTACATAGATGGCGAACATATTGGAAAAGTAGCTAATGAAAAAGTAGTTGATGATGCAATTGATCAAAAAATGGCAAAAGCCAAAACCGATAACCACACATCATTGCAACCGAAGCAAAAGATTTCTGTTATATCCGAAAAGGTATTTAACCCAACATTTGATCATGAGCGTGTGCTACATTCCATTAAGGCAGATGTCACGATAATCGCTGATGCTGTTGAACTCAACATTGGAGGGGAATCGGTAGGATATTATACGGATCGAGAAACAGCAGAACAGGTTGTCCGCAACTATGTCACAACCTTTGTAGATGAAAAAAACCTACAGGCATTAGCTTCTAAAGAGGAGGATAATCTCGAATCAAGCAACAGAGGTGATAAGCAAGTAACAGATGTAACGATTTCTGAGGACATTGATTACAAAGAAAAGCAAGTCACACCTGATCGTCTTTCTACACTTGAGCAAGGGATTGAAAGATTGCGTAAAGGAATGACGGAAGAAAAGGTGCATAAAGTTAATAAAGGGGAAGCATTAAGTGAAATTGCAGAAAACTATAATCTTTCGAACAAGAAATTAATGGATTTAAATGCATCCCTTGAGGAAAAAAGCGTATTAAAAATCGATCAGGAAATAACAGTAAATGAACAAAAACCAATTGCTGAAGTCATTGTGACGGAAACGCAGCTACAAGAAGAAAAAGTAGAGTATGAAACAGACATCATTACGTCTGGTGAATTGTATAAAGGGGAAGAAAAAACCAAACAAGAAGGTAAAGATGGTGAAAAAGAAGTACTTTACGAAACGGAAACTCGTAATGGAAATCAGGTGAATAAAGAAGTATTGAATGAAACCACTACGGAAGAACCCCAAAAAGAAATTATTATAAAAGGTACAAAAGAACTTCCATCTCGCGGTACTGGCGAGTTAGAATGGCCAGCGGTAGGTGGTCAAATAACGAGCCATATGGGAGAACGATGGGGAAAAATGCATAAAGGTATTGATATTGCAGGTACTAGCGATCGTACAATCAAGGCAGCTGATAATGGAACAGTGGTTTCTGCCGGATTTGATGATGGTGGCTATGGAAACAAGGTGATCATCAATCACAATAACGGAATGAAAACCATTTACGCTCACTTGTCCTCATTGAGCGTTAACAAAGGAGATACGATTGAAAAAGGAAGTAAAATAGGGGTAATGGGTTCTACGGGGAATTCCACAGGCGTTCACCTCCATTTTGAAGTATATAAAGACGACCAGCGTGAAAACCCGATAGATTATGTTCAGAATTAAAAGCAAAAGAAGACTGGTTAAGAGCAGTGACTCTTGAATCAGTCTTTTTTCTAGTATAGAATGGAAAGTGATTTAAAAATCACAAAAAAACGACGAAGTGTTTTATTTCTACTTTATAATACTTTCCTTTCTACGATCTACGTAATAAAACCTCTCATTGCTTTCGAACTTATATAACGTTATAGTATAAGCAGTTAAACATTGTTATCCACCAAAAGACATTTAAACGAAAATAAGATAAAATATAAACAGTATGGTAAAAAAGAAGGATGTGGCATAAATGAGTCAAAAAATACTAGTAGTAGACGATGAACAGCCAATTGCAGATATAGTAAAGTTTAATCTTGAAAAAGAAGGTTACGAAGTAGTTGTAGCTTATGATGGCGATGAAGCTATAGAGCTAGCAGGATCAGAAAACCCAGATTTAGTGGTATTAGATATTATGTTACCAAATAAAGATGGGAATGAAGTTTGTCGGGAAATACGAAAGACCCAAACGATGCCAATTATTATGTTGACAGCAAAAGATTCCGAAATTGATAAAGTGCTTGGCTTGGAACTAGGTGCTGATGATTATGTTACCAAACCATTTAGTAATCGTGAACTAATTGCACGAGTTAAAGCAAACTTACGGAGACAGCAGGTAGTACCGGAAGATGCAACAAAAGCATCGAAGGACATTGTCATAGGATCCTTAGTCATCCATCCAGATGCATATGTAGTGTCACGTGATGGCGAACAAATTGAATTAACTCATCGTGAATTTGAGTTATTACATTACCTTGCACGTCATATGGGACAAGTTATGACACGTGAACATTTACTAGAAACAGTATGGGGTTATGATTATTTTGGAGATGTTCGTACCGTTGATGTAACGGTAAGGAGATTACGTGAAAAAATAGAAGAGAATCCGAGTAATCCAATGTGGATTGTAACACGTCGCGGTGTCGGATATTATTTACGAAACCCAGATCAGGAGTAGGTTTATGAAAAAAGTCGGTTTTTTCCGCTCAATCCAGCTTAAATTCATTATTATTTATATTCTTCTCTTGCTGATAGCTATTCAGGTTATCGGCTCCTTTTTTACATCGGAGCTAGAAGACAATTTAATGTCTAGTTTTGAAAGTTCGATATACGATCGGGTTGAATTATTAAGTAGTAATGTTGAGCAGGCATTTGAACGGCAGAGAGATGCAGACGATCCGAATGTACCTACCAAGGAAGAAGAGATTAAAAGCATTGTATCAGGTATTGATCCATCTGATATCACCAGTCTGCAAGTAATAGATAACCAGAGTAGAGTTATCGCTTCCAATGGGTTAAATGCAGATGATGAAGTCAACAGGAAAATAAACGATAAACATATACAGAGTGCACTTATGAATAATTCCCAAAGCAGCGGGCGGCATTTAATAGATAGTGATCGCTACTTTGTACTTGCACAGCCAATTTTGGATGATGATGATGAAAATATTATCTTAGGTGTTATTTATTTGCGCGCATCATTAGAGCCGGTCTATGATCAATTAAATGATATTAATGAAATTTTTCTGCAAGGATCGATTTTAGCGATAACTGTTTCAGCAATCATTGGTATTCTAGTGGCCCGCACTATCACAAAGCCAATTATAGAAATGCGCAGACAAGCGCAAAAAATGGCAACAGGTGACTTTACTCAGAAAGTAAATGTGTATGGAAGAGACGAAATAGGTCATTTATCGGAAACATTTAATGACTTGAATAACCAATTGAAGCATTCCTATGCGACAATTGAAGAAGAACGGAGAAAACTAAGTTCCGTATTATCAAATATGTCAGATGGGGTAATTGCCACAGATAATGGTGGAGCGGTTACGTTAATTAATGATGCTGCAGGCCGTCTAATTGGCTATAATCCAGATGATATTATTGGCGAGTTTTTGCTGGATTTATTACAACTAGAGGAAAAAGTAGTCGATATTGCTGAGCTGCAAGAGAGTGGATCGATGATTATTGATTTTAGTGATGATGAACAGGAATCTATTATTCGCGCCAATTTCTCCACTGTATTTGATGATGAAGATGAGGTCACTGGTTTTATTACGGTGATAAGTGACGTAACTGAGCAGGAGAAGGTGGAAGCAGAGCGTCGAGAATTTGTATCCAATGTCTCACATGAATTACGCACACCATTAACAACCATGAAGAGTTATATTGAAGCATTAAATGATGGGGCTTGGGAAGATAAAGAAATCGCACCGAAATTCTTGGCTGTGGCTCAAAATGAAACCGAGCGAATGATTCGGATGGTGAACGATCTGTTACAACTTTCTAAGATGGATGCCCAAGAGTATCCGTTACAGAAAGAGCGTACAGACTTTATAAGCTATTATCATCATATTATTGATCGTTTTGAAATGCATACACCAAAAGGAATTCACTTGCAGCGCGAATTGCCAAAAGGAAATTATAACGTATGGATGGATAAAGATAAAATGACACAAGTACTCGATAATATCATATCGAATGCGATCAAATACTCCCCTGAAGGTGGAACGATTAAACTAGGTGTAGAACATAAACGGCATCATTTATTAATTAGTATTCAAGATCAAGGTATGGGCATCGCATATGATAAAGTGGACAAGATTTTTGAACGGTTTTATCGAGCAGATAAAGCAAGAACTAGAAAACTGGGTGGTACTGGACTTGGCTTGGCGATTGCGAAAGAGCTCGTAGAAGCTCATCATGGTCAAATCTGGGCGAAAAGCAAAGAAGGTAAAGGGACAACGATCTACTTTACACTTCCGCTGATGAATCAGAAGCGGAGAGGTGCATAATGAAACTAGAGACGTTTAAATCATTTTTATTAGTCGTATTAATCGGCCTTAGTCTATTGCTTACCTTTGGGATATGGAACTATAAAACCGAATATGAGCAATATGATCAACAACAGTTATCGAGGGAAGTGGATGTTGGTGGCAGCGAGGTGACGAAGAATCAGATCATTGAGCCAAAATCAATTATCTTTCATGCAGGTGAACAGCATTTAGGGTATGAGAACCCAAGAGAAAATGCTAATTTCTTTCAGGAAATGCAGTCATGGACATTTACCGATTTAACCTTAACTGATGGGGAAAGTCCAGAGGGTTATGATGTAGAGTTGACTTTACCAGATGCCTTACCAATTCGAATCATTAATGATCCATTGTTTTCTTTTACCAACCAAGTAGAAATCACGGATAACTGGTCGTTTGATAAGATTTATTTAACGCTTAATCCGGATAACTCAACGATTACCATCCAATTCTTATCTGTCGATGAAAGAAATCAAGCAACCGCTCAATTAACTAATTCCATTGTTTATGATCAAATTACGGAATTATTGGCATCACGACAAGGCTTGACGGAATACGTGGAATTTGAAGGCGGAGCCCAGCCGATCTATGTACGAAGTAATACAGATAATGTCACGCGACGTACGATTGCTGTCTCTCATATATCACCAGATGAATTCGTAAGAGAATTATTCCCAGATGAGCAGGTGGTCAACCCTCAAAATACACCAAATTTAAATTTGGGAAAATATTATAATGATGGGACAAGAGAGATTAGTATAAGTCCAAACGAGAGATTAATGAATTTCTATAATCCAAATGCTTCGGATATAGGTATAACCAGCATAGGAGCACTCACATTATTACAGAATAGCATTGATGAGGTTAACAGTCATAAAGGATGGACGGGCCAATTGCTATCAGAGATTAATTCGGCATCTAATGAAATTACATTTCGATTGCATTACGCTGGATTGCCTGTCTATAGCCCAAATGATTATTCGATTATGAAGTTACAATTCCAAGGTCAGGATTTAATACGCTATAACCGTGGTCTGTTGCGATTGGATAATGAAATACAAAATGATAAATCTACATCTTTACCATCAGGAGAAGAAGTTATCTATCATCTCAAAAATGAAACAAATGATATTAATATCGAAAACGTAGAAGATATTCAGCTTGGATATGACTTATATTATCAGGATGATCGTACGGTAATCCTCGAGCCTGAATGGTTTATGGAAATTAATGGAGCATGGCAGCAGATTCAATTTGAAGATGTGCCGAATGCTCAACAGGAGGAGGCGTAAGGTATGCAGTGGAATCAAATTAAGACCTTATTTATCTTATGCTTTATCGTCCTTAATATTTATTTATTTGTTCAATTCCTAGAAAAACAGGATCGAACGAGTTATGAAACGTATGATAGTACGGAAACAACAATTGAAGATCAATTGGAGCAAGAAAACATCAAAATTAGTGCTGACCTAGATGTGCTGCAAAAAGATTCGATCATCAATGTCGCTCCAAAAGAGTTTACAGAGAAAGAGGCAGAACAAATCGAAGGATTAAAAAACCAGGATGCTCAAATTATTGATAATAATCTCATTGTCTCCCATTTCGAGGAACCTGTGCCAATACCGGAGAATGCAAGTGAAGGCAGCATTGCGCAACAGGTTAAAAGCTATACTGCATTTACCGATGAATTTACTTATTGGGGTTGGGATCAACAAAGCAATGTATTAATTTTCTTTCAGACAAAAAACGATCGACCTATTTACTATAATCGCTTTGGTTCCTTACTCGTGTACTTAAACGAAGACAATGAAATGGTCTATTACACACAGGCAACGCTAGGAAAGGACGAGGAGCTTGGTGGTGCCAAAAACCTTTCTAAGCCAATAAGTGCTATTAGTACGTTGTTCAGGGATAATCAGATTGTACAGGGGGATGAGGTTACTTTCATTGAAAACGGCTATTATACCCGTATCGAGTCGGATACAGGGACACAAGTGTTTGCACCGAACTATCGAATTACCGTAAATGATGAGAAAAACTTCTTTGTAAATGCAATGGAGCTTTTCGTATCTACCGATAGTGATACGAAATTTATTTCCGAGACGATTAGCAAAAATTTGAGTTTATATAAGCGGATGAATGATGACGTGGAATGGAAAGATGCGTTTGTTAAGTATGTGGATAATTTAGTAGTAGAAGAAAGTATAAAGACAAAACGGAGTGAAGGGGAATGACGTTACGGTTTAGCGTATTGGCTTCTGGCAGTACGGGGAATGCATTTTATATCGAATCAGAGCAGGAACGATTATTAGTGGATGCAGGGTTAAGCGGGAAGCAAATGGATCGGCTTTTTCAAGAAATTGATATTGATCCTGCATCATTATCTGGAATATTAGTTACCCATGAACATAGTGATCATATTAAAGGGCTGGGAATTGTGGCTCGTAAATATCAATTACCTATTTATGCAAATGAAAAGACATGGAAAGCGATGGAAGGGTCGATTGGTAAGATTACCACGGACCAGAAGTTTCTATTTAATATGCATGAAGTGAAGACATTTAACGATATGGATGTAGAATCTTTCGGTGTCTCTCACGATGCTGCCGAACCAATGTTTTACACGTTTCATCATCATGGGAAAAAAGTGGCGCTTGTGACCGATTTAGGTTATGTATCGGAACGAATTAAAAAAACCGTAGAACAAGCGGATGCTTATGTCTTTGAAGCGAATCATGATGTGAGCATGCTGCGAATGGGAAAATATCCATGGAATGTCAAACGTAGAATTCTAGGGGACTCTGGCCATATTTCAAATGAAGATTCAGGTTTGGCCTTGGCAGATATTATTGGAAATAATACACAACGTATCTACTTAGCCCATTTGTCGCTCGATAATAATATGAAAGATCTTGCCCGCATGTCGGTAGATAGTGTGTTAAAAGAGCATGGTATTTCATTGGATTTAATGGATACAGATCATCAGAGTCCAACAACTCTTTATGAGGTCGGATGATTTTTTGTATATGTTTTTGCGTATGATGGGAATAATACTAAATTGAAATATGTCATATTCGAAAGCTCACAAAGGGGTAGGTAAATGGGTTATTATGATGAGCATTATCCACCAAATCCACATCGAAAAAGAAAGAAGAAAAATTGGCTAGTGCCGTTATTGCTTGGAATTATTATCGGTGTCTTACTTGTTTCGGTAGCATTGCCAGCACTTGTTGATTCTGGAATCTTATCAGAAGATCAAAGCAATCAACAAGCCAATGAAGATACAGGGAATAATACGAATGGTCCAACCCAGTCAGTAAATGTAGATGTTTCTACACAAATTACGGATATCGTTGATCAAGTAACACCAGCCGTTGTAGGTGTTATTAACATTCAACGCCAAAATGACTTTTGGCAGCAGGAAGGTAATAATAATCAGGCTGGAGAAGGCTCAGGCGTTATTTACAAACAAGAAGATGGCATAGCCTATGTTGTTACGAATCATCATGTTGTTGAAGGGGCAGATACGATTGAGGTCGTACTCTATGATGAAACACATATAGAGGCAGAATTAGTAGGCAGTGATTTATTTTCCGATCTTGCGGTACTAAGAATGGATAGCGAACATGTGGATCAAGTGATGGAGCTTGGGTCATCAGGCAATGTAAAAGTCGGTGAGCCAGCAATAGCAATTGGTAATCCACTTGGGCTTATGTTTTCAAGTTCTGTAACGCAAGGAGTGATTAGCGGTACGGAAAGAACGATTCCGCAAGATTTTAATCAGGATGGACGTGCCGATTGGCAAGCGGAAGTTATTCAGACAGACGCTGCAATCAATCCAGGAAATAGTGGTGGAGCATTAATTAATATAAGCGGGCAATTAATTGGAATTAACTCGATGAAAATTAATGAAACTGCTGTAGAAGGGTTAGGGTTTGCCATCCCGATTGATTCCGCAATGCCGATTATCGAAGAATTGGAATCCACAGGTGAAGTGACAAGACCATACTTAGGTGTGGAAATTTACTCATTAGAAGAAGTTCCGCAATCAGAGTGGAGTAATACACTTCAATTGCCTAATGATATAGAAGGCGGCGTTTATGTATGGAGCGTGGAGCCGCTATCGCCTGCGGATCAAGCGGGATTACAGCGACTCGATGTGATAACAGAACTAGATGGGAAGCAAGTGATGAACATGATCGATCTTCGCAAAATTCTCTATCAAGAAAAAGAGGTTGGAGATGAGGTATCCGTTGTGTATTATCGTGAAGGAGAACGCCACGAAACAACAATAAAATTAGGTACACAGGAATAGAAAAAGCGAGTTATCTTTTAATTGAGGATAACTCGCTTTTTTATCCACAGAAATTAATAGTTATTAACAATCTGTTGATAATTTTTGTGGTAAAAATCAATATATAGAATTTAAATGACAGGTAATAACAAAATATCTACGAACACTTGTGCATATGTGGATAACTTTGTGAATAATTTTGGTTTTCAACAGGATATTATTGATTTATACACGAGTTATCAACAGATCGTTAGGTGGTTTTCCACTCTTTTACTCTATCCCAAATAAGAAGCAGTAAGATAAGCATTACGATATCCAATCTTGCTTCAAATAAAAATGAAAGAAGACCTTGATTTAACAGAATAGGAAGTTTGGTTAAATAAAGTGCTCCAAACATAACCAGAATTAATGGAGGGATAGCAAGTTTTATATACATTCTACCTGCAATTAGAATACCACAAGCAATTTCAAGAATGGCTAGAAGAAATAACGTTGATTCTGGAAATGGAATCCCCAATTGGGAAAATGTCACCTTAAAATCACTAACAACAAGCTTCATCATTCCAGAAATGATGAATACAAAGCCAATGGCATAACACACCCAGGGAAGAAATGGCATGTTTAATTTTACTTTCATGGATAACCTCCTTTTCCACCATTTGCTTATGTATATGCAAGAAATAGGACAACCTTGCCAAGCTTTTTATGAATTCTTAAACAGTCTTCTTGTAAACGTGCAAGGAAAGCCGTATAATTCTTTTAGACTGTGGAAAGGAAGTGCTACCATCGCAATGATACGTCGTTTTTTCTCTTACTACAAACCGCATAAGCGTTTATTTATAATTGATTTTACCTCAGCAGTAATCGTGGCTATTTTAGAGTTGGCTTTTCCTGTAGCTGTTCAACGATTTATTGATCAATTGCTCCCAGGGAATGATTGGGATTTAATTGTGTTAGTAAGTGTTTTATTATTGTTGGTCTATATAATAAGTACCGCCTTACAATATGTAGTGACTTATTTAGGTCATAAATTAGGGATAAATATTGAAACGGATATGCGGCAGGAATTATTTCAACATGTACAACGCCAATCGTTCCGATTCTTTGATAATACAAAAACCGGGCATATCATGAGTCGAATTACCAATGATTTATTTGATATTGGCGAGCTTGCACATCATGGACCCGAAGACTTTTTCATCTCGATTATGACATTTATTGGAGCATTCATTATCATGTTTACCATAAATGTAAAATTAGCATTTATTATCTTACTTGCGGTTCCCGTTCTAATTTTCCTAATTGCCTTTAGTAACATTCAAATGAATAAGGCATGGAAAAAGATGTATGAAGATATTGCTGGAGTGAATGCACGAGTAGAAGATGCTGTATCTGGCGTTCGTGTCGTTCAGTCATTTACGAATGAAGCTCATGAGATGGATCGCTTTACCAAAGATAATTTTAGTTTCCGTAAAGCGAAGGTTGGAGCATACAAAGTAATGGCGATTGTTCATTCCAATATTTATATGCTCATGCGTCTAATTACTTTATTAGTATTGGTAGTAGGAGCATGGCTCACCTATCAGCAGCAACTGCAAATTGGTGAATTGGTGAGTTTTGTCTTATTTGTAAATGTCCTATTTACACCTATTCAGAAAATAACCGCATTGCTTGAATTATATCCAAAAGGGATGGCTGGGTTTAAGCGTTTTGTAGATTTATTAGATGTTGAACCGGATGTACAAAACCGTGAAGATGCTAAACATGTCGATTATCTACATGGAAACATCGCATTCAATCAGGTAACCTTTGCATATGAAAAAACTCAAAAACCAGTGTTAAATGAAATGAATTTTTCAATTCATGCGGGAGAAACGGTTGCTTTTGTAGGTCCATCAGGTGCTGGTAAAACAACTATTTGCTCGTTAATTCCTAGATTTTATGATGTAGCAGCTGGACAAGTTACCATTGATGGTATGGATATTCGTAACATGACGAAGGAGTCGCTACGAAAGCAAATTGGGATCGTCCAACAAGATGTGTTTCTTTTTACTGGTACATTACGTGAAAATATTGCATATGGAAAGTTAGATGCCACCGATGAAGAGATTGAATTAGCTGCCCGCCGCGCACATATGGAGGAATTCATTAATGAATTACCAGATGGATATGAAACGCAAGTGGGAGAACGAGGATTGAAGCTATCCGGAGGACAAAAGCAACGAATTGCTATTGCTCGTATGTTCTTAAAGAATCCGCCTATTCTCATTCTTGATGAAGCCACCTCAGCATTGGATACAGAAACCGAAACAATTATTCAAAAAGCATTGACGGAATTGTCGAAAGATCGAACGACATTAGTAATTGCCCATCGTCTTGCAACCATAAAAAACGCGGACCGCATTATGGTAGTAACGAAAGATGGTATTGAGGAAGAAGGAAGTCATGAGGAATTACTGAAACGAGATGGCATCTTTGCACATTTACATCGTGTACAAATGCGTTAAGCATATTCCAAGCTGCTCGAGATTGATCGGGTAGCTTTTTCTATTGCTAGGACCATTCATCTAGACATGCAAGCTTCTTCCTACCTCCTCATTTATTCAATTTATATATTTCACGGGCCATTGATTCTAGAATATAAAGAACAGGTACTTGGGTAGTAATATTCGCATTTTCATGCCACTCCTCTGTTACATAGTAAGGAATATTTATCTCAGATATTTTCGCAATGGTTGAATGTTTATTATTTGTAATACTAATAATTTTGCTTCCCTCTTGTTTCAATTGATGAAGGTGCGTGACTGTGAAACTATTTTCTCCTGAGACGGATAGCGCGATTGTTGCGCAATTGTAAAGGTGATTCGTGTGAACCGGAAAAAGAGGATCTTTGATATACATCGAAAATTTACCTAGGCTAGAGAAATACCTCGCTCCATATTCAGCAAGGATAGCTGAGCTTCCTATCCCAATAAAAATGATATTATCTGCTTTGGCAACAAGGCTCGCTGCATGCTTGATATATGCTTCTATATCCCCTTTTAGCGTGCGCTCAAAAAATTCTATCACTGCATGCTGGGTACGTTGTAAGCTCGTACTTTTAGTGTCTTTCATATGCATTTTTAGCTTTACTTTAAACTCGGAAAAACCATCACAATTTATTTTTCTGCAAAATCGTAAGATCGTAGCGGTTGATACATGGGTTTCATCAGCAAGTTCACGAATCCGCATATAAGCAACCTTATCGATGTTTTGACAAATATAATTGTATAATGAAGTTTCTAACTCATTGAATGAAGCAATCATGTCATGTGTGAACATATAAGAAGGTACTCCTTTTATAAGAAATCATTCATCTTACTACGCTAACTTTATCCTAACACAACGATGTTTCAGATACACTGTGTTACATTTATGAAACATATTCCTTCTTTCGTTATAAAAAACAAGTTGTTCGTGACTTATTTACCTTCTTACAAAATAGATATACAATTCATGCATAAGTCTTTTACGTTTGCTAAAAAGCAATAGTTCTTTAAACGGCAAACAACTCAATTGCCTGTTAAATTATTCGGAGGTGTATCGATTATGACCAAACGTATTAAAATTGTAACGGTTGGTGGGGGTTCTAGTTATACTCCTGAATTAGTAGAAGGATTCATCAAACGATATCACGAATTACCGGTTGGAGAGTTATGGTTAGTAGATATTGAAGCAGGAAAAGAAAAGCTAGAAATTGTTGGCAATCTTGCTAAAAGAATGATTGAAAAAGCTGGTCTTCCAATCGATGTACATTTAACACTTGATCGAAGAGAAGCTTTAAAGGATGCTGATTTTGTTACTACTCAATTTCGAGTAGGATTATTAGATGCTCGTGCAAAAGATGAACGTATTCCATTGAAATATGGCGTTCTTGGTCAGGAAACAAATGGGCCAGGAGGTTTATTTAAAGGCTTACGTACAATCCCCGTTATATTAGATATTTGTAAGGACATGGAGGAATTATGTCCGAATGCCTGGTTAATTAACTTTACAAACCCAGCTGGTATGGTGACAGAAGCCGTACTGCGTTATTCTAACATTAAAAAAGTTGTAGGATTGTGTAATGTCCCAATTGGAATGGAAATGGGTATTGCTAAGTTATTAGATGTTGATCATTCGCGAATTCGTATTGATTTTGCAGGACTAAATCATATGGTTTATGGGATAGATGTTTATGTCGATGGCGAAAGTGTCAAAGATAAGGTGATGGATTTATTAACAGATCCGGATAATAGTAGTTTTGTTAAAAATATTGACGGATTGGGATGGGAGCCAGCGTTTATTAAAGCGCTTAATGTCTTAACTTGTCCATATCATATGTATTATTATAAAACGCAAGACATGATAGAAAAAGATAGGAAAAATGCTGAATTAGAGGGCACGCGTGCGGAAGTAGTTCAACAATTAGAAAATGAATTATTTGAGCTGTATAAAGATCCAAATTTAGCGATAAAGCCACCTCAGTTAGAAAAACGTGGAGGGGCCTATTATTCTGATGCAGCAGTTCGCTTAATTACTTCTATTTATACAGACAAACAAGATATTCAGCCAGTGAATACAAGAAATAACGGGGCTATAGCTAGTATTCCTGATGACTCAGCAGTAGAGGTTAGCTGTATTATTACAAAAGACGGACCTAAACCAATTGCTGTTGGTGATCTGCCTGTAGTTGTTCGTGGCTTAGTTCAACAGATTAAATCGTTTGAAAGGGTTTCCGCCGAAGCTGCTGTAACTGGCGACTATAATAAAGCTGTGCTAGCTTTAGCGATTAATCCACTAACTCCTTCGGATACGATTGCAAAGGAAATCGTAGATGAAATGTTAGCGGCACATCAGGAGCATTTACCGCAGTTCTTCAAAAAAGTAGAAGCATAGAATGCTTTAGAGGATACGTTAAAAGTAATTAGGTAAAGAGATATCCGAACTATTCATCCGAGTATACGAAGTCATATCCGGATGATGAATAGTTCGGATTTTTTGAATAGCAGAGGATAATTACCTAAAAGAACGGTGTTGTCAGTAACCACAGCAAATGAAATAGGGGTGAATTCAGCGAGAACATGATGATCGATTAAGCGGTTGGTTAGCTATGTCTTTGCCCGTGGAAAACAGCCTCTTACGTATGAAGCGAAGAATCTGTAAAGGATCTGTTTAACCAAATTTTTTTTAGGGAAATGGATGGTAGTAATAGAGTACATACATAATGGGTGTTTTATGTTACATTGTATTCTGGTAGAATGAATTTCTTACGTGATTATGCACCATACTTTCGTGTAGGGGGTGAATGCTAAGTATTGCAGGATTCATCTGTCGTACGTTACTAGGATGAATGGTTTGCTGGAAAAAGGGATGATCCCTATCTTAGGGAGATTACGAAGTTGTTTTTTAGGTTACGTATGATTGGAAGCTGGATTTTCATGTATCCGTCTTTCCATTTTCATAGTTTGCATTATTACACGTATATTTTTTTAGAAAAAATACCTATTTTCGGAGTAATAAATCATGATTAAAGGAGTAGACATGTTATGAATTGGCTAGAAAACATTAACTGGGCAGAACTTGCGGTAGATGCAGGTATTATACTTATTCAATTAATTGCAATTCTTATTGTGTTTATGATCGTCCGAGCGATTGGTAAAAAACTAATTCGGTCTTCATTTTCAAAGGTACAAAATAAAAAGCAGATGTCAGCAGGTAGAACGCAAACATTACAAGCTCTCGCTATTAGTGTTTTTTCCTATATACTTATTTTTATTACCTTAGTAATTGTGTTAGGGATCTTCGGCATTAACGCTGCCGGATTAATTGCTGGTGCAGGAATTATTGGGTTAGCAATTGGTTTTGGCGCACAAGGGCTTGTCAGTGATATCGTAACAGGGTTTTTCTTATTATTAGAAAAACAACTAGATGTAGGCGATTATGTGACAACTGCCGGATATGATGGAATTGTAGAGGAAGTTGGGCTTCGTACAACACAGCTTCGCAGTTTTGATGGGACGCTTAATTTTATCCCAAATCGAGAAATTGGCTCATTAAGTAACCATTCTCGCGGAAATATGCGAGCACTTGTTGATATTGGAATTTCCTATAGTGATAATATCGATCATGCGATGACGGTGCTGCAAGAAGTGTGTGATCGAGTGAAAGAAGAAAATGATATGGTTGTCGAAGGTCCAGACGTGGTAGGTGTACAGATGATCGGTGAGTCAGATATCACCCTTCGTGTTATTGCGCAGACACAAAATATGGAGCAATGGGGTGTGGAAAGACAATTACGTAAAGCGATTAAAGAAGCATTTGATGAAAATAATATTGATATACCTTTCCCACATCAAGTATATATTGAAAAGCAAGCTGAATAATCGGCAAATGCTATTGCGTTTAAAAGGTCAATGATTTATAGAATTGGCCTTTTTTATGTACAAGTGAAGTCTAAATGTTAACAATCAATGACAATTGCTTTATTTTCAACATGGATGTTTGCTAGACGGAATATAAAGGTAAAGATTAGGAGAACTACCTATATTGAAATAGAAAGGAGCTTCACATATGGAACAGCAGGAAAATGTGCAAGCAAATCCATTACCTAGAATTGGGGAAAAAGCACCTGGCTTTATGGCCAAAACGACACAAGGGGATATTTCTCTTCGCGATTATCAAGGAAAGTGGGTCGTGCTATTTTCTCATCCAGCTGACTTCACCCCTGTATGTACGTCTGAATTTGTGGCTTTTCAGGAGGTATATGATCAATTACAGAAGATGGACACGGAATTAATTGGTTTAAGCATCGATAGTGTAAGTTCCCATATTGCTTGGTTACGTAATATCGAAAAGAATTTTGATACAACCATTGATTTTCCAATTATCGCAGATTTGGATCAAAAGGTTGCTACAGCTTATGGGATGGTAATGCCAGAATCAACTGGAACCGAAACATCAAGAGCTGTCTTTGTAATCGATGATAAGCAGGTGATTCGATCGCTTATCTACTACCCTCTTACTACTGGACGCAATATGAGTGAAATTGTCCGACTGGTGAAAGCTTTAAAAACAACCGATGAGCATGGCGTATCCACTCCGGCAAACTGGCAGCCAGGTGATCAAGTAGTCGTCAAACCTCCGCAGACAAAGGAAGAGGCGAACGAACGAATGAATAATAAGGATTACGAATGTGTCGACTGGTACTATTGTCAAAAAGAGATTGATTAGCATTTTAAGAGTGGGACAAAAGTAATTTTTATAAAATAACGAAGGATAGCCGTGTCCGATACTGATAGGCATGATTCGCGCGGGAACAACACGGGCTCGAAAATCCACGCGGGCAATTAATTTTTCTTACCCAAGTTAGCTGAGGCCGTCCCCGCGAAAAGCATGCCGTATTCCTGATTGCGGTTTAAAGAATTCAGCTTTAAAGTTTCTTATCTTAACCAAGTACCAGGCTCATTCTTCTGAAAAGAATAGACACATGACAGAAGGAGGGACTCCGTGTATTTACAGTATTTTTATGATCGGTCCTTAGCACAAGCATCCTATATGATCGGTTGCCAGATTACAGGAGAAGCTGCAATTATAGATCCGATAAGGAATATTGATATGTATCTAACGGTTGCAAAAGAACAGGGTTTTCGAATTATGGGTGCAATCGAAACACATATTCATGCTGATTTTGTTTCAGGATCTGCTGAATTAGCCAGGCGAACAGGAGCAACGATCTATTATTCAACGGAAGGAGAGCGTAATGGAGGATATAAATGGCCCCCCTTCCTCCCTGTTCAAGGTGTTATCGATGAACAAACGATTCATGTTGGTAATATCCAGCTGAAAGCAGTGCATACGCCTGGTCATACTCCAGAACATATGACATATGAATTAATAGACAAAGGAACAACCGATCAACCAATCGGGTTATTTACTGGAGATTTTATTTTTGTTGGAAATGTAGGACGACCAGATCTCTTAGAAACATCACTCGGTGTGAAAGGTTCTGCCATTCAAGGGGCACGTCAAATGTTTGCTTCTATACAGCGATTTAAGAAGTACGAAGATTACCTACAAATCTGGCCAGGCCATGGGGCAGGAAGTGCTTGCGGAAAAGGTCTAGGTTCCATACCAAATAGCACGGTAGGTTATGAAAAAAGGACAAATCCAGCGCTACGGTATACGAATGAGCAAGCTTTTATGGACTTTTTATTGGATGGACAGCCTGAAGTCCCAGCTTATTTTGCAAAAATGAAAGAAGTCAATATATCCGGTTTAACACCACTAGCTGCTGTTCCATCAACTGTTGAATTCCATCGGCCTGGAGACGAAGTTGCATTGTTAGCTACGGACAAGAATAATCTTATCATCGACACACGAAGCGCGACTTCTTTTGCAATGAGGAGCATTCCTAGAACCATTAACATTCCTTATCCAGATATGTTTGCAGAGTGGATGGGGAGACTGGCGAATTATAAGGATGACATATACCTCATTGCTGATTCCAATGATTTAAAGGATATACAGACAATTGTAAGCAATATCGGAATGGATAATATCGTTGGATTTTTCTCCCCAACAATCGTTGAAACTGCCGGCAATACGAATTCTTATCTAAATCAGGATCCAAAAGATGTAGAAAGGCAAAGACATGCGGGGCAGGTGCAGATTTTGGATGTTCGTTACCAAAAAGAATGGGAAAAAGCTCATATACCAGGAGCGATTCATATCCCCCTCCCTCAATTAAACGAACAAGCACATGAACTATCTTTCGACCAACCAGTAGTAGTTCACTGTGCTTCGGGTAAGCGTTCGGCAATTGCAGCAAGTATATTAGTGAATAAAGGATTTGACGTGATGAATCTGCAAGGTGGTTTTCAGCAATGGCAGACGGATCATTTTCAAACGACCTCATGATAGACAGTGCCGGATAGGACACTGTCTATTGACAATGCAAGTTATCTATTATAAAATGACTGATAGTCAGTCATAAGGGGTAGGAGTTGGGATATGGATAATAAAAAGGAAAAAATCGTTCAATCTGCTATTCATGTTTTTAGTGAAAAAGGTATTGAAAAAACCAAAGTATCAGATATTGTTAAGGGGGCAGGTATTGCTCAGGGAACATTTTATTTATACTTCCCATCGAAATTAGCCGTAATGCCTTCTATTGCGGAAGTAATGGTAGAACGAATCGTAGAAGAGATGCACAAGCAAGTAAATAATGAATGCAGCTTCTTGGATCAGCTTGCCCAGGTGGTTGATGTTGTTTTTGCTATTACAAAGGAATATCGGGAGGTATTTGCCTTAATATTTGCTGGATTGGCGTCTAGTGAGTATTTAAGTCAATGGGAAAAAATATACGAACCGTATTATGCATGGATGCGTGAATTTCTAGAACAACCAAAAGCTATAGCTGTTCTTCGTCCCTCTCTCGATTTGGAGGCAACAGCAAAGCTGTTGATCGGATTAATTGAATCAGCGGCTGAACAATCTTATTTGTATGATCACCAGGATGAGCAAGCAGCTAAAAGCAAGCAGGATGAAGTATTAACATTTGCAACACATGCATTATGTAACCAATGACTTGGAGTTGTCCAAGTTTTATTGTTTAAAAATGACTGATAGTCATTCATTTTTTTGGGAAGATTATGAAATTGTGATGAAAATAACAATGAGATGTTTTATGAGGTGGAAAAATGAATAAATCATGGATTTATGTCGTGTTAACTAGTGTATTTGAATTAATTTGGATTTATGGATTTAATACTGCCACCGACTGGTGGCATTGGGCGCTAATCATTGCTGCAATTTTTATGGATCTTCACTTCTTATCGAAAGCATGTGAAGGGATACCTACTGGAACCGTATATGCTATCTTTGCTGCGGCAGGAACAGTTGGTACGGCGCTCATGGATGTGTATATTTTTGGCGGAAGCTTAAACATGGGGAAAATCATATTTATGATCGTTCTCGTAGCAGGTGTGGTTGGTCTTAAACTCTCCGATCAACCAAGTAAACAGGAGGTGCATTCGTAATGGGATGGTTATTCATAGCATGCGCTGCTCTATTTGAAATGATAGGTGTATTGGGTTTGCGATTATATAGCCAGGATAAGACGGTTAGAAATGGCTTGCTCTATTTGGGAGGATTGGGTGCTTCGTTTGTATTTCTTTATGCGTCTTTTTCTTATTTACTAGTTAGTGTGGCTTATTCTGTATTTATCGGAATAGGAACGGCTGGAGCAGTGATCATGAATATGGTGTTCTTTGGAGAATCAACGAATAAATATCGGATTGCAAGCCTTATTGCCATTATCACCGGTGTTACTGGATTAAAAGCACTATCTTAAAAAATAATTGTCACAAGAAGCTTCATTTTATTGTATATATATTAAAAGTCTAAATTTTAATTTGTTTTTGAAATAAGCATTGACTTTTTCTGGTAAAGGATTTAATATATCTAACAATAATAACAATCAGTACAAATAAACATTTCTTATCAAGAGAAGTGGAGGGAAAAGGCCCAATGAAACTTCGGCAACAGGTTATTGATGGCTAACACTGTGCTAATTCCTACAGACAATATGCGTCTGATAGATAAGAAGAGTGGCAAATAAATGGTATTTTAACTCTTCTTATCGCTAGGTAAGAAGAGTTTTTGTTCAATCTAGTGTTTTGGAAGGAGGAATGGAAGGTGACTAGTGAAATCCTTTCTTATCATGATTTTACCGTTGATCCTTTTAAAGATTTTCATCCAGAAGATGAAGCAAAAGGGGCATCAACCATTTTAAAGTGGGCGTATGAGACGTATGGCGATTCTATTGTGTACGCTTGTAGCTTTGGTGCTGAAGGTATGGTGTTAATTGATTTAATTTCCAAAGTGAAGCAAGATGCGGAAATTGTTTTTTTAGACACCGGTCTGCATTTTCAGGAAACGTACGACTTAATTGATGAGGTGAAAGCAACGTATCCTCAGCTGCGAATTCGGCTAAAGAAACCAGATTTGACTGTAGAGGAGCAGGCAGCAAAACATGGATCTGCTTTATGGAAAAGAGAACCTGATCAATGCTGCTTCATTCGAAAGATAAAGCCACTTGAGGAAGCATTAAGTAATGTACCTGCTTGGATATCTGGGTTAAGAAGAGATCAGTCACCAAGTCGCAGCAATACAGACTTTGTAAATAAAGATGAACGGTTTCAATCGATTAAAGTATGTCCACTCATTCACTGGTCATGGGATGATGTATGGAATTATATACGCGAATACAAATTGCCATACAATGAATTACATGATCAGAACTATCCAAGTATTGGTTGTATTCCTTGCACCAATCAAGTGACAGATTCTGATGACCTTCGTGCTGGTCGCTGGACGGGGTTAAATAAGACGGAATGTGGACTTCATACAACTGGAAATAATTAACGCTTATGATGGAAGTAATGACACATCTTTTTTATTTCATTTAATTCCGAGTAAATTAATTGGTATACTTTGTAATAAATGATTTATGCATGTCGAAATTATAGAAAAGCCTGTGAGGTGGATGAATTGCCGCTTGATGTAACGAATAGCCCTTTTAACGAAGAGCAAACAGAACAATTAAACAGATTACTACCAATGCTAACAGATCAACAAAAAATGTGGTTGAGTGGATACCTTTCAGCTGTGCAATCCACGGCATCTATTCAAGATGCTAATAGGACAACACAAGGACAGACAGCAACAACTGGAGGTGCTGCAGCACGATCTGTAACGATCTTATATGGATCAGAAACAGGTACAGCACAATCGTTAGCAGAAACAATGACACAGAAGTTAGAAGCAACCAATTTAGATGTCACATGTAGTGCAATGGATGACTTTAAACCAAATAAGTTAAAGAAAGTAGAAGATTTATTAATTATTACCGCAACTCATGGAGAGGGAGATCCACCGGATAATGCGGTGGTCTTCCACGAGTTCCTTCATAGTCGAAAAGCACCAAAATTAGCAGATTTGCGTTTTGCAGTTCTTTCGTTAGGTGACGAATCTTACGAGTTTTTCTGTCAAACAGGGAAAGACTTTGATGCAAGATTAGAGGAATTAGGCGGAGAAAGGCTATATGAGCGAATCGATTGTGACTTAGATTTTGATGAACCGGCGGCTGAATGGATGGCAGGTGTGCTTGGAGAACTGCGAAAATCAATGGATCAAGCTAGCGAAGCAGAGCTTTCTGGCCAACAAACGGCAGGAACAATCGTTTCGGAGCAGCCGGTTTTCTCCAGGACAAATCCATTCCTTGCAGAGGTCGTTGACAATATTAACCTTAGTGGTCGCGGTTCAAACAAGCAGACACGTCATCTGGAATTATCGTTAGAAGGTTCAAACTTTACATTTAAACCCGGGGATAGTTTAGGTATCTTTCCTAAGAACAATCCTGTACTAGTAGATGAGTTCATTCAGGCACTGCAATGGAATCCTGATGAGACGGTTTCTGTCAATAAACAAGGAGATATACGGTCTTTACGGGAAGCGCTTATCTCTAATTTCGAAATCAGTATCCTGACAAAACCATTAGTAGAGAAAGCAGCATCGATCTTTCACAATGAGGAACTAAGTGAACTGATAACCCCGGATAGAAAGGACCAATTAAAAACGTATATTGACGGCAGAGATATGTTGGATTTGGTGCAGGACTATCCGCCGGATGGGCTGGAGCCAGAATCATTTGTCAAAATACTACGTAAAATCCCAGCAAGGCTTTACTCGATAGCGAGTAGTTATGATGCAAATCCTGATGAAGTCCACCTTACGATTGGGAAAGTACGTTTTTCAGCTCATGGCCGCGAACGCTTTGGGGTTTGTTCCACACAAGTGGCAGATCGAATTGAAATTGGTGAGAAATTACCTGTATATATTCATCAAAACCCTAACTTTCAATTCCCTGAAGATCCAGAAACACCAGTGATTATGATTGGCCCGGGCACAGGGGTTGCCCCATTCCGTTCTTACTTAGAAGAACTAGAAGAAACAGAAGCTGAACGCAAGACATGGTTATTCTTCGGTGAACAGCATTTTTCTTCGGATTTTCTCTACCAAGTGGATTGGCAAAAGTGGTTGAATTCAGGTGTACTTTCAAAAATGGATGTAGCCTTCTCCCGTGATACCGAAGAAAAGGTATATGTCCAACATCGCATGTTGGAAAAAAGCAAAGAATTGTATGACTGGGTGAAGCAAGGTGCAGCAATCTATGTCTGTGGTGATGAGAAACATATGGCGAAAGATGTAAATGAAACGATTGCCACTATTTTGCAACAAGAAGGCGATATGACACCAGATGAGGTAGAATCGTATCTCAATCAAATGCGTCAGGAGAAACGCTACCAGAGAGATGTCTATTAACGAAAGGAGTTTCTATATGGGTAAAGGGAACGACTCAATTAAGCAAGTACCATTGGATGATATGGAGCGCATCAAAAAAAATAGTAATTACCTTCGAGGAACGATTACAGAAGGCTTGGCAGATCCAATTACAGGTGCCATTTCTGATGATGATAATAAACTATTAAAATTTCATGGTAGCTATCAGCAAGATGATCGTGATTTCCGAGATGAACGGAGACGTAAAAAATTGGAACCAGCGTATCAATTTATGCTACGCGTGCGGGTCCCTGGTGGTGTTACAACAGCGGAGCAATGGCTGGTCATGGACGAATTAGCACATAAATATGCGAATGGAACGATTCGTTTGACGACAAGGCAAGCTTATCAACTACATGGCATTCTGAAACGGAATTTAAAGAATACAATCAGTAGTATTAATGATACATTGATGGACTCCATAGCTGCTTGTGGGGATGTTAATCGAAATGTAATGTGTAATACGAATCCTTATCAATCGGATGTTCATGCGGAAGTAGTTGCATGGGCACAGAACATTAGTGATCATCTTACCCCTCGAACGGGAGCATACCACGAAATTTGGTTAGATAAAGAGAAGGTAGTTGATTCTAGAGAAGAAGCGGAGATGGAACCAATTTATGGAACAACCTATCTTCCTAGAAAATTTAAAATTGGAATTGCTGTACCTCCTTCTAACGACGTTGATGTATTTTCACAAGACCTAGGATTTATTGCGGTAAAGGAAGCAGATAAGCTGCTTGGTTTCAATGTAACGGTTGGCGGTGGTATGGGAATGACACATGGAAACACCGATACCTATCCACAGTTAGGAAGAATCATCGGTTTTTGTGCACCAGAAGCTGCCGTGGATGTAGCCGAAAAGATTGTTACGATACAGCGCGATTATGGAAATCGTTCGAATCGAAAAAATGCTAGATTTAAATACACCATCGATAAACGAGGAATCGATTGGTTAAAGCAAGAACTGAATGAACGTTTAGGCTGGGAATTAGAAGCAGCAAAAGACTACGTGTTTAAGCATAATGGAGACAGTTATGGATGGATTAAAGGAAAGTCGAATTGGCATTTCACGTTATTTATTCAAAATGGTCGCGTAAAAGATACCGATGATTACCAATTAATGACGGGATTAAGGGAAATAGCTAAAGTTCATACTGGAGATTTTCGCCTTACTCCAAATCAGAATCTAACGATTGCAAATGTAACAGACGAAAAGAAACAAGATATCGATCATTTAATAAGACAATATAAGCTTACAGATGGTGGTCAGTATAGTGGCTTACGACGTAATTCGATGGCCTGTGTCGCATTACCAACTTGTGCATTAGCAATGGCAGAGTCGGAAAGGTATCTCCCTTCCCTACTGGAAAAGATAGAAAATCTTCTCGATGAAGCTGGATTAAGAGAGGAAGAAATCGTGATAAGAATGTCTGGTTGCCCGAATGGGTGCTCCAGACCCGCATTAGCAGAAATTGCTTTTATTGGCAAAGCCCCAGGTAAATACAATATGTATCTAGGTGGGAGTTTTACAGGGGATCGCTTAAGTAAATTATACCGTGAAAACATCGGAGAGCATGAAATTCTAGAAACACTGCAGCCGATTATTAATGCCTATGCCAAGGAACGTACAGAAAAGGAACACTTCGGCGACTATGTTATTCGTGCTGGCTATGTTGAAGCTGTGTATTCTGGACTTAATTTCCATAAGGAAAAAGATGAATAGAGGGAGTGTAGTCAATGGGGAAAGTATACCTTGTAGGAGCAGGTCCAGGGGATCCAGAGCTAATTACTGTAAAAGGAGCAAGGATGATCGAGCAAGCGGATGTCATTCTTTACGATCGGTTAGTAAACGAACAATTATTAGCATATGCTTCGCCACATGCAAAACGAATCTATTGCGGGAAGCGCCCGGACCATCATTCATTGAAGCAGGAGCAAATTAATCAATTACTATGTTCGTTTGCTAGTGAAGGGAAGACCGTAACGAGGCTTAAAGGTGGCGATCCATTCATATTTGGCAGAGGTGGTGAGGAGGCGCTGGCTTTACAACAACATCATATCCCATTTGAGATTGTACCAGGTATTACTTCTGGTTCAGCTGCCCCATCATATGCAGGTATTCCTTTAACGCATCGAAAAATAAGTTCTTCCGTTGCATTTGTATCAGGAGTAACAAAACAGGATGAAGATATCGATACGTATTGGAGAAATCTAGCAAAAGGTGTGGATACATTATGTATCTATATGGGCGTTAAGAATCTACCGGTGATCTGTCATCAACTGATTCGTCATGGTAAAGACAAAGATACACCAATCGCTCTCGTGCACTATGGGACAACACAAGCACAGCAAACGGTAACGGGTACATTAGAAACCATTGTATCTAAAGCAGAAGGTATAAAAAATCCATCCATGATAATTATTGGTGAGGTCGTCCGTTTACGTGATCAGCTTCAATGGTTTGAATGGCTTGCCGATGAGAATATTCCGTCACCGGTTGCAATTAGTGGTTAAGGAGGAAAAGCGAATGCAGGGCGTGCTTTATGTAAGTCATGGAAGTCGTTACGCCACTACCAAGTCAGAGGTGAATCAGTTTATTGCAGATGTGAAAGAGGAAATCCCTATTCATCTACAGGAAATCTGCTATTTAGAGCTTGCTGATCCAGATATCCACCAGGGAATTAATAATCTCGTCTTACAAGGAGCCACAGCAATTGCAGTTATACCAGTGCTCTTACTACGTGCCGGTCATTATTATCAAGATATTCCAGAAATTATTAATCAACAAAAAGCAATGTATCCCCATGTATCATTTTCTTATGGGCAGCCTTTAGGCGTACAGAATCGACTAACTTCCATTCTAGCAGAACGTATCAAGGAGACGAATAGACCAATAGATCCCAATGCTAAGGTGTTCGTGGTTGGTAGAGGAAGCAGTAATCCGCAAACGAAGAAAGATATGGAGGCAATTGCTGATAGGTTACAAGCTTTTATTGGTGTTGATCAAGTAGAAGCTTGTTATTTAGCAGCATGTGATCCTTCCTTTGAAACCATGCTGGAGAAAGCTGTCGCAGGGGAATCTGCACAGATCATCATTGTTCCTTATATATGGTTTACAGGTTTTCTCACACGATTTATGAACGAGAAAGTAGCAGAGTTAGATAATCATGGAAAAGAAATTTTATTATGCAAACACCTTGGTGCACACGTGGCGATGAAGCAAGCATTAAGGGACCGGGTAATCGAGGCAGTATCATAAAAAAGGATGTGACAAAGGTGTCGCATATGCCGTTAATGGTTGATGTAGGTGGAAAAAGTATCGTGATAATTGGTGGAGGAAATGTCGCAGAGCGACGTGTTTCATTATTTTTAAAACAAGCTGCATATATTACTGTGGTTAGTCCTGAGGTAGCCCCCTCTCTTCGGTCTATGGCAGATGCTGGGCAAATATATTGGCGAAAAAAATGTTTTGACGTAAAGGATATACAGCATGCATTTATTATAGTTGCTGCTACAAATAATGAAGCATTAAATCAAACGATTTGCCAATCTGCCTCACCATATACGCTTGTGAACAATGCTTCAGATGCAAAAGGGGGCACGTTACATATCCCTGCCCATTTCCAGCAAGGAAAACTATCCATCAGTGTCTCCACAAACGGAGCAAGTCCGATGCTGACAAGTAAAATTAAGAACGATCTGAAGTCCCAGTATGATGAACAGTATGGTGATTATGTTGATTTCCTTTATGAAATGAGACAGTTTATGAAACAAACTTCATTTATCAAGCAGGAACAAAGGAAGATTTTACAATCTCTATTATCGGATGAATATCTTGATAAAGATAGACAGAAGGAGATAAGTAATTGGTTAAAAAGGAAGACAGGAAGGAACGATTCACATGAGCGGTTTAGCTAACAAAAAAGTTGGTATTGCGGCTACGCGTAAAGCAGAGGAAATTTCTACACTTGTAAAGAAAAATGGTGGGCAACCTTCCCTCTTTTCCATTCAAGGCGAGCAAGTTTTTGATGATCTTACTTGCGAACAAAATATTGCTGCACTCCTAACAGAAAGCTTTGACTACATTATTCTAACAACGGGAATAGGTGCTTCTAGTTTAGAAAGGATTGCCAAAGAAAAGGGATACGAAACCGAATTTATTCAAAAGGTTGCAGCCACAACATTAGCTATCCGTGGTAGTAAAACATTCAATTGGCTGAAGCAACATAGCTTATCCCCGGATTTTATTTCTAGCGATGGAACGATGAAGGATTTATTAGCAACATTAAAAAAACAGCCAAACAAGATTGGACAGCGTGTTTTTTTACAAGCATACAATCAGGACGATGCCCTATTAAAAGATGCTTTGCAGCATATGGGATATGAAGTCTACCTAGCCAAACCATACTTCTATAGAGCCCCAAATAGGGAAACGTTAGCCAGTTTACAGAACCATATTATTCACCAATCGTTGGATGCCGTTATTTTTACAAGTAAAACCCAGGTGCAGAACCTGTTTAACGCAGCTGACGAGCGGTTAGGGCAGGCCTTTAACGAGGATGTGCTGGCAGTAGCGGTTGGAAAAGTAACTGCACAAGAATTAATGGATCGACAGATAGCAGAAGTATTTCTGCCAACCAAGCCTAAGATGGGGAGAATGGTAGTTGAGCTAAAGCAATACTATCAACAACTCATTGGGTAATTATTAAAATTGGAGGGAAAGTGATGGCAACAACAATTGATACCAAACGTTCAGGAAGTATTCCGCATGGTGGAGAGCTTATTCAACGTCACGTAAGTGAATCTGCACGAGATGCTTACCTGAAAAAAATAGACACGATGCCTAAGATTTATTTAAATGCATGGAACCTGTCAGATTTAGAGTTAATTGCTAATGGTGGATTCAGTCCATTAACTGGTTTTATGAATGAAACAGATTATACAAGTGTTGTAGAACAAATGCGGTTGAGCGATGGTACCGTTTGGAGCATTCCAATTACATTGGATGTTGATGAAGCTACTGCGGACACATTGGATATTGGTTCTACAGTTGCGTTAGTTGGTCAGGATGAACAAGTATATGGTGTTTTGGAATTATCGGATATGTATACGTTTGATAAAGAAAAAGAAGCAAAGCTTGTGTATGGAACCACAGATTCGGAGCATCCAGGAGTAAAAAAAGTATATGAAAAAGGGGATATTTATCTCGCCGGCCCTATTTTTCTCCTGCAGGCAAAACAAAATGAGAAATTTCCTGAACATCAGCTTGAACCGAAAGAAACAAGGAAGTTATTTGCTGAACTGGGGTGGAAAACGATTGTCGGATTTCAAACACGAAACCCAGTACATCGGGCGCATGAATATATTCAAAAATGTGCATTAGAAATCGTCGATGGCTTGCTGTTAAATCCACTTGTTGGGGAAACAAAATCGGATGATATTTCAGCAGAGATTCGAATGAAAAGTTATAAAGTAATTTTAGATAAATATTATCCAAAAAACCGAACAAGACTTGTTATTTATCCAGCAGCAATGCGCTATGCAGGTCCAAGAGAAGCCATATTACATGCGATTGTACGTAAGAATTATGGGTGTACGCATTTTATTGTCGGCCGTGATCACGCTGGAGTAGGTGATTATTATGGCACCTATGAAGCACAGGAGTTAATTTCACAGTTTGAGCAAGAATTAGGTATTCAGATTTTGGCCTTTGAACATGCGTTTTATTGTACAGCTTGTGAGAATATGGCGACAGCAAAAACATGTCCGCATGATAAATCCAACCATGTACATCTAAGCGGAACCAAGGTACGAGAAAAGCTGCGCAATGGAGAAGAATTACCGAAAGAGTTTTCTCGACCAGAGGTTGCGCATGTATTAATGGAAGGGCTAAGACAACGCTGATTAGGAGGAAAAACGTGAGTAAATCAACAAATATCTCGTGGCATGATTCGATCATTACTAAAACAGAGAGACAAACCAAAAACAAACATAAAAGTGCGATTTTATGGTTTACTGGTTTATCAGGGGCCGGGAAATCTACCATTACCGTTGAGCTTGAACGAAAGCTGTATCAGCTTGGAATATATACGTATCGCTTAGACGGCGATAATATTCGTCATGGGCTGAATAAAAATCTAGGTTTTTCTCCAGAGGATCGCACGGAGAATATTAGACGAATTGGTGAAGTAGCAAAGTTATTTGTCGATGCGGGTGTTCTTACGTTAACTGCATTTATCTCCCCATATCGAGAAGATCGTAATCAAGTTCGTGCTCTTGTTGCAGAACGCGAATTTATAGAGGTTTATGTGAGATGTAGTTTAGAGGCTTGTGAACATAGGGATCCTAAAGGATTGTATCAAAAAGCAAGATCTGGTGAGATTACAGGATTTACAGGAATTGATGCCCCCTATGAAGAACCAATCAACCCTGAATTGACGATTGATACCGAAGAACAATCTTTAGATGAAGCTGTACAGCAAGTCATTAATTATTTATTAGAAAATGAATACCTGAACTAAATGAAAAGGTCTCCTTCGATTGAGGAGACCTCAGCTTGTAGAGTCCCTCTTCCCCGTTTTATTCTCCTTCAGGGGGGAGGGCTATTCCCTTTCCGAGTGCGATCTTAGATTAAAACCAATCACTACCATTAGGCATTCGATATTACTAACGAAAAAATTGAATTTCATAAAATAGCCCAAAAATAAGTCTGTCGAGAAAATAATCTCGACAGGCTGAAGTCTCTTTCGATTGAGGAGACGTTAATTATAGTGTTTGTTCTGGAGAATGGCTGTGTTGTGAAGTTTGATAGGTCATGGTAATTGGTGAGTGGGAAAGCATTTTGATTAATTGATCGGCCATGTATTCAGGAGTGTATTTAAACCCGTTCTTTACCCATTCCATTATCATCCCAATAATCGCATACGTTTGATAACTTGCTTGTAAGTCTTTATCAATGGCACCCTCTTCTTTTGTGCTAATTAAATCCTTTTCAGATAGATCTCTGAAGACAGTACATAGTTTTTGCTGAAATCCAGGAAAAATCGTATCATGGTTGATAATTGTTTGATAGAAATCGGAGTAACGAGCTACATGCTCAAATATTTTTATCGTCGATGCATTCATTTCATGGAGAATAAAGGTTTGTTTATTTTGGTATGGTTCTCGAAAGGATTGCGTTAAATCAGTGATGACATCTTCCATCAGTTCCTCAAACAATGCTTCCTGAATGTCATAATGTTTATAAAACGTTCCTCTGTTTAAGTCTGCCTTGTTAACAATGTCAGTGATCGTAATTTGTTGCATGTCCTTCTCTTTCATGAGTTGAATCAATGCTGTTTTTAAGGCATTTTTCGACTTATGAACGCGACGATCTACTTTCATATACAATCTACCACCAATCTGTTTAGTTAGCTTATTTTTATAAACACTATCCGTGTCATTTGTTGATTTATCAACATGTTAGCGGTTATTTGAATATTGCTACCTTCATTATAGTACATTATGCTTATAGTATACAGCTACATGATTTGGTCATTAGTTGGAAGGCTAATTTTTATATGGTAGAACATATCGTTTCTATTAAAAGGGGATTCGAGGTCTATACTTATGAAAGGAGAGATTTTCAATGAAATTAGATGGTAAAGTAGCTATTGTTACTGGTGCAGCCTCTGGTATGGGAAAAGCGATAGCACAGCTCTATGCAAAAGAAGGAGCAAAGGTAATTGTTTCTGATATTAACTTAGAAGGTGCGGAAGCAGTCGTTTCTTCCATTGAATCGGCTGGTGGAACTGCTAAAGCACTTAAGACGAATGTGGCTAATCGTCAAGAAGTGGATCAAATGATCGATACAGCAGTAAGTGAATATGGAACATTAGATATTTTAGTGAATAATGCTGGAATAATGGATGGATTTGAAGCTGCTGGAGATATTGAAGATGAGAATTGGGAGCGCATCTTTGCTATTAACACAACGGCTGTGATGCGTGCAACAAGAAAAGCATTATCCATCTTCTTAGAAAAAGGCAATGGTGTCATTGTCAATACTGCCTCTACTGGTGGTCTGAATGGTGCCCATGCAGGTGCAACATACACAGCTTCCAAACATGCTGTCGTTGGATTCACGAAAAATACGGGCTATATGTATGCAAATGAAGGCATCCGTTGTAATGCCATTGCTCCAGGCGGGGTTGCCACAAATATTAGCGCATCGATGAAAAACATGAACGAATTCGGTGCAAGTCGTACCAAGGCTGGACAAGGCGTTATGCCGCGCGCCGGAGAAGCTGAAGAAATTGCCAATGTGGCTCTATTCTTAGCATCTGATGAGTCTAGTTTTGTTAATGGAACGGTAATTACTGCTGATGCTGGTTGGACAGCAGCTTTTTAAAATAGATGTAATAAGGGAAAGCTCCGTAACGGTAACGGAGCTTTTAAATATTAAAGTTCAGCAAGCTTATCTATTCATTACAACTTTCGATGATTTTCCAAGGACCCCATTCACCGGTTGTCCCTGGTTCTTCACCTTTTGTCCACCACTTGGCTTCATACAAATTATTATTGTGTTGAACACGATCCCCTCCAACATAACTTGTAGCTGGCTCCCATGCTGGATACTCACAGGTCGCCCCTTCTTCACTCGTAGAAACCGTTAATGAGGAGGCTGGGTAGAGGTTTCCTTCTCCATCTTTAGAAGATACTGTGATGGTATAAGCGGTGGCCGCCTGCAAGTTTTCTAGAACAATGGAAGGTTCTGTTGTAGTAATTTCTTGATTATTATACGTAATAACATATTCTACAACCGATGTCGCATCTGTTGGCTCGTTCCAAGATAGATCAATACTCGATGCGGTTACCTTTGTTGCTTCCACATTTTGCGGTGCTAATGCAGGGGATTCAGGATCGCCACCATCTCCTCCTGTGAATTGAAGATTAGTAGCTAGTGTGGTGACAAGGGTATGATTGACATCGCCGCTATAATCCCAAAACATTGCTCCAGCAAGTCCTTTCGACTTGATAAAGTCGGTTTTGTATCCAAATGATTCCTCATCATCATAAGTAATAAAGTTGCCGTTAGATGCATTATATAAATAAGGTACTTTCGCTTCATCGTTCCAATAGCGCTGATAGCCGTTTTTGTTTATATAATTATCTTCTAGGTCACTAAAATCAAACGTTCCATTTTCCCATGTGCCTTCCGTTGCAGGTGAACAGTTCTGGTATTCCCCATTATTCGTTGCCTCACAATCGCTCCATCCTCTACCATAGAATGGTGTACCAAGTACGAGTTTATTCCCTGGTACCCCTTCATTCAAGTAGCTATTTACAGCGCTTGCTACATTGAAGGATTCTGCATTAGGAAGTCCTGCAGTTTCTGCTTCAGGATCAAAATATAACGGAGCGTTATGCCCACTTTGGGTTTGCCATCCTCCATTAAAGTCATAAGTCATAATATTAATCCAATCTACGATCTCTGCTATTTGGGTTAATTCATTATTATTAACATATTCTTCATTTGCAGCAGAAGCAATGGTTAATAAGTATTCCGTTCCATCTTCAGCCTCTGCTGCATCTAGTTTTTCCCGTACTTCTTGCAGAAGCAAGACATAATTTTGTTTATCTTCCGGGCGTGTGCTATTGCCAGGTAATCCCCCGCTAACTGGGTACTCCCAGTCAATGTCTACACCGTCAAAACCATACTTTCTGATAAAATCAACGGCAGAGTTAGCGAATTGTTCTCTTGTTGTCGGGTCCGCTGCTACATCTGAAAACCGATTCGACCAAGACCATCCGCCAATTGATATAAACGTCTTTAAATGAGGATTTTCCTCTTTTAATTTAATGAGTTGTTGAAAATTTCCTTTTAATGGATCATCCCAATTATCACCTGGGTTGGTTTTTTGTGCATCTATCCAAGGATCCCCCATAACTACTGTTCCATTTGGTACGTCAATATTTCCATTTTCATCCTGACATGCCCATGTTTGTGGATTGGGACTCTCTGGATCAGGGTTTCCATGTCTTCCATCCCAGCAAATATCGGCAAAAGCATAATTAATATGGCTCACTTTTGACGCATCCATATCCCATACTTGGAAGTCCCTTCCGTAAGCTGCCCAAGATGGATAATACCCCACGATGTTGTAGTCTGATGCTGCTGCTTCTTTTGCTTGAATTATACTATGATTGGTAGGCATTGTTGTTAGTATTAGTAAACCAAAGATGAAAAAAATGAAGAACTTTTTTGTTCCTTTTAATAGATTCACTACTTCAGCATCCTCTCTTTTCATGTTTAGATTATGAAAAGCGCTTTCATAGTTTTGTAGATTACTAACATGCATGTTTTGTTGTAATAACTATATCATATTTGTTATTACAAATATTTTCAAGTTAATTAACAGAAATATCTAAATTTTGATTCTAAATACCCAGTATTATCTGGAAATAAACGATAGAGTAAGGGGGTAATTTGTTATGTCAATTTATTATTTGTAATGATGATTATGGTGGGGAGTGGGGATGTAAGATACCTCTTATAGATATAGCAAATCGAATAGTAGCAATGAGAAGAAGATCCCCCTCGGTGAGCGTTTTTGCTGATGAGGAGGATGAACCATTGCCTGTGGAAAGAGATTCCAATTGAGGAAGCAGTACGTGTTAGGAAAGATGTTCAATTTGGTTATAGTTATGTACTTTCCATGTTTGGTCTTGGAATTGAACATTACTAATACAACCGTTCATTAACTTCGTAATACCTGAACCAACCTCTCCGTTAGACAGCTCGGAAAGAATGACATTAATAACTGCTCCATGAGCTACTAATAAAATACGTTGTTTGGGAAATTGTTGTGTTACCTTTTCCAAACCAGTCATTACGCGCTTTTTGAAACCCTCCCGTTCTTCTTGATGAGGGAATTGCTTATCTGGATACACTTGAAATCTCTCTTCGATGGTCATGCCCTCTGCATCCCCAAAGGACCGTTCTTTAAAATCGTCCATCTCGATAAAGGGAAGTCCTAAGTGTCTATTTATAATTGTTGCAGTTTCTTTCGCGCGTTGAAGTGGGCTGTATATCAAAACATCATAATCATCGGCATTTAAAAAAGTACCACATTCTTCTGCTTGCTTTCTCCCTGTGTTGTTCAGTGGGATATCTGTCTTCCCTTGCAATTTCCCTTGTGCATTCCAATCGGTTTCACCATGTCTTATTAAGCAAACTGTTGTAATTGTTCCTCTCTCCCTTAACGTCATTCATTTTTTCTTATTATATCAAATCATACCTTCTTTTGAATTTGTTAACGATTATAATGTCTTCATCATCTACGAATAATTTCAATGTTTTATCACATTCTAAACAAAAAGGAGGATTCGATATGCATTCATTTTTCATAGCGATCAGTTTGAGTATGTTCATGTTTACTGGAATTGCTTCTCCGGCAGCGACGGAGTCACCATTGTCCGTTGATGAAGGAGTACCAGCATATGCAAAATGGGGGAAAATGGCTGTTAAAGCTACAATGGCAAAGTATCCAGATGCTGAAATCATCGATTACTTATATAGTGGTAATGAGGTAAAAGATGATTCCAAAGTAGAAAAATTCAAACTATGGCTAAGGCAAGGCAATAAAGAGTTTGGTGTACGGATAAATATTCGTTATCACCAAGATACCGAAAAAGTAGAAGGAATTACTTTCCAGGAAACATCTAAGTAAAACATTAACTTTTACTTATTCATCAGCAGGGTTAAGTCGAGCTAGTACTTGGTGATCTTCCCAGACACCATTAATCTTGACATTCTTTTTTGCAATACCTTCTTTATGGAACCCTGCTTTCTCTAAAACACGTATCGATCCTATATTATGGGGCATAACGCCTGCTTCTATTCGGTGCAATTGTAATTTATCAAACCCTTCGTTAACTAATAGCTTCACTGCCTCAGTCATATAGCCTCTGCCGTTATAGGATTTATCGAGAAAATATCCGATAAATGCACGTTGCAGAGGCCCTCGATATACTTGGAAGAGATTAATAACGCCAATTAACTGTTGCGTTTGGAGGAAAATACCATAATGATATTCTTCATCGTTTTCCCTCCGTTTTCGAATTAGTCTCATTCGACGTAACTGGCCTTGTTCGGTATAGAATTCTTCCGAACGATCCATGGAGAAATTCTCAAAAAACGATCGGTTCGTTTGTTCTAATGCAAGCAAGTCACCCACATCTTCCGTTGTTAATGCACGTAAATAAAGATTATTCCCACGTATCATTTGTTACCTCCACGTTTTTTATAGGTAATATTCGACGAATCTTGCGATAATCCTGCTCGCAATAAATAAAAATCAGTCATCGTTTTTTTTAGTAATTTAAGTCTAAGGAAGTACATTTGCTATCATACTTAACTTCAGATGGAGCATGTAGGAGGAAAAAGGAATCACAAAACATCTTATATAGTGGAATTTGTGCTAGGTATTCTTTGAACATATAGGAGCTTTTGTGGATTTTTTTGAAGTAGATTTCAATCTATAAATGAAATCATAGTTATTTCGTCTTGGAAATGATGACATACATACGTGGGATCCTTTCAGAACGGAACTTTATGCCTAAATCTATAAAATCTATTACTGGTACTATCTAATTATTTTTAAATATTCCAGATATTTACTCCATGCTTCGACACCTCTAGCAAATCTATTAAATTATAATAGTCTTTACAACTTTATACATACATCAAAGAGGTTCACCTAGGAAAGAAATAGAGGTGTTCTTTTTTTAGGGATAAATATAAAGCTTAGTGAGGTGATAGCAGACACAAGCTCCCTGTTCATAAGGGAAGGGAGAAATTTTAAGAAGTTAATTCGTGAGGGAGGAAACGGAATGAACGTAAAGAAAAAGTTAGGCTTCGCCCTAACAACAGCCATGTTTGGGTTTGTATTACTGATAGGTGGAACCTATGCGTACTTTAGTGATCAGGAAGTGACCAATAATAGCTTTGCAGCAGGAACGTTGGATCTCTCGGTAAATGAAACAGCCATTATAAATCTTGTTAATTTAAAACCGGGTGATACCATGCTGCGAGAATTTGCCATATCAAATGATGGAAGCTTAAAAATTGAAAATGTGTTCTTAGAAACAGCGTATGCAGTTACGGATGTAGGCAATGACAATGTGGATGATTTCGGAAAGCATATTAAAGTTAACTTTTTATGGAATTGGCAGCAGGAAAGTGAACCTATCTTTGAAACCACCTTATATGACTTACAGCAAATGGATCCAGACGTAGTAAAGCGTGATATATGGGATCCTTTATGGGAACAGCGTGGCGGATTGGAAACAGATGAAACACATGATTTTTGGGTGGAATTTGAGTTTGTTGATAATGATGCGGAACAAAATATGTACCAGGGTGATGGTCTCGCTTTAGAATGGGCATTCAACGCCACACAATCAGCAGGCGAAGAAAAATAATGAATAGGCAATGAGGGGATGAAGATAGTGAAATTAACGAAGAAAATAACGATTTCCACATTGGTATTATCGATGTCATTAGGAATGATGTTGCAAAGCAGCCTTGTCTATGCTGAGGAAGAAACGAACATGAAACAGAATGAATCTGGTACACCTTCCTATATTATTGGAAATTGGCAGGCACCTAATGGAGCTACCAAAGAAGAAGCAGTGCGCAACTACTTTGCAGATAAACAGAACCAGTTCCAATTAACAGGCGACCCCAATGTAGACTTTACGATTCAATCTGAACAACTAGATCAAGAAACGGGGGAAACCCATCTTCGAGTTGCCCAAACGTACAAAGGTATTCCAGTGTATGGCGCCGATCAGTCGATTACCCTAGATAAAGAAAAACAGGTGACGGCCTATTTTGGAGAGGTTATTCCTAAGTTAGAAGATCAAAGGATACCTGGAGAAGCTGTTGTATCAATGGAAAAGGCGAAGGCAATTGCTAAAGAAAACATAGAAAACAAGATTGGGAATGTTAAGCAATATGATGGGGCAGTAAAGGCAACGCCATATATCTATAAACATCAGGATACGTTTTATCATACGTACCTTGTCACAGCATCAACGACAACACCAGAAGTAGGATACTGGCATTACTTTATTGATGCCACAAATGGCGATATCATAGATTCCTATAATGCGGCACATCAAGTCACTGCATTCGGTACAGGCGTATTTGGGGAAAGGCAGAAATTTGAGGCACAGGCGTTTAATGGTCTGTTTAGGCTGTTTGATGTGACCCGGGGAGAAGGAGTAGTAACATATGATAATACTTCAGGAGAAAACGTTGATGTAACAAGTATTAATAAGATGTTTCGCGATGGTTCAGCAGTCGATGCTCATGCAAATGCGCAAAAAACGTATGATTACTATTTAGATACATTTAACCGTGATTCTGTCGATGATCATGGACAAATCTTAATTTCGGCAGTCCATGTTGGCGACAACTGGAATAACGCATCTTGGAATGGCAGGCAAATGTCCTATGGGGATGGCGATGGTATTCGATTCCATCCGCTTGCCGGCGGACTGGATGTAGCTGCCCATGAGATGAGTCATGGAGTGGTACAACATACGGCTGGTTTGATTTACCGAAATGAATCTGGCGCGTTAAATGAGTCATTTGCAGATATCTTTGGAGCCATGGTTGATCGTGATGATTGGTTGATTGGAGATGACATCATGGCCGATGGTAGCTTAGCCTTACGCTCCTTGGAAGATCCTGCAGCATTAATTGAAAGTAGAACACAAGAACCGTATCCAGATCATTGGGATCAGAGATATACAGGTCCGTTAGACGGTGGAGGGGTTCATATTAATAGCAGTATTAATAATAAAGCTGCTTATCTCGTTTCTGAAGGTGGCGAGCATTATGGAGTAGAAGTAACAGGGGTAGGACGAGAAGCAACAGAGCAAATCTATTACCGTGCATTGTCTGTATATTTAACGAGTAATTCGGATTTTAGTATGATGCGCCAAGCGGCCATTCAAGCAGCGAAGGACCTTTATGGAAGTCAATCTGAAGCAGCAGCGGCAGTTGAACAAGCCTATAATGCAGTAGGCGTCTATTAACTTACTTAACTAGCTGTCTATGTTTCCTAGGAGCTAGCTTTCACATTGTATGTATATATTATTTTTATAAGGAGGATTTGAATGACACAATCAGTATGGAAAAAAGCAGCAACTATAATATTAATTGGGCTACTCGTTATTACAATGACACCGGTGACAGGCTTGGCTGATGAAACAGATGTGCCGACAACAGGCTTTGAAGATCGTAATGGGGACGGTTGGACAACCCAAGAGGAAGAGTTGGCCTTCTTAGAAGAAGTAGCTGCCACGTCGGATCGTGTTGCTTATTCGGAAATTGGAACAACGGTGGAGGGGCGGCCGCTTCATCTGGTTCGAGTGGGCTTCCCAGCACCCCCAACAGACGAGGAAATAGCTGACGGTCGCAATATGCTCGTAGTCGGATCCCAGCATGGAAATGAAGGCGCTCCAAGAGAAATGGCGCTGCAATTATTGAGAAATTTAGCTTTTACAGATGATCCCGTGTTATTGGATCAACTACAAGAAGCCACTATTTTATTTATTCCAACTGCTAATCCTGATGGAAGAGCGGCAAATACAAGAGCCAATGCAGAAGGAATTGATATTAATCGGGAGCATTTAAGTATGCGTACCAATGAAGTAAAAGCAATTGCCAGTGTCTTAGAGGAGTTTACGCCAGATATTACCGTTGATGGTCATGAACGCCCGAGGGATAGCGGTAATCCTGATATGGAGATGTTATGGCCACGTAATTTAAATGTCGATGAGCAGCTTCGTTCATTAAATCAAGAGATGGTGGAAGATTATCTTCTGCCAGAGGTAGAGGAGGCAGGATTTACTACTGGATTATATGGTTCCCCTGGAGGAGCCGGCGGAGGGGATGAGCGTATTTTGCGTAATATCCTCGGTTTACGTAACGGCATTGGTTTACTAACAGAGTCGGCAGGCCTACAAGAACCCCAACGACGTGTCGACATGCAAATGCGTACACTGGAATCGGTATTATCCTTTTATCGAGAGCGATTTGATGATGTAGGTGCCGTCGTTTCTGGTGCGCCAGAGCGTCAACAGGCGGCCGGCTCGGATCAAACGGAACCGTTTTATTTGGACGGTGCCGATAACTTTGATCCAACAACAATATTAGAGACAAAACCAAGTGGTTATTTGCTGACAAATGATCAGACGCAAGAGGTAGAGATCTATAAAGAGTTATTTGCTATAGAAACAGAAGCAATTAATGGTGGGGGAATGTATGCTGCAATGGACCAACCAAAAATGGGTATTCTTCCGTTCTTGTTTGATGAACGAGCAACATATACCCAAGTGGAAGGCATCGCGTTATATGATAGTACAGATGTTGGAACAGCAGCTAATATGAAGTCACTTGTTGCTCACTTTGAAGAGGAAGGGGAATTTGAAGAAGCGGAAAATGCGAGAGCATTAGACTTGCATCTCACGGCAGTTGATCGCTTTGAGAAAAAAGAGAAAGCAGATAAAGTTATAAAGCATATGCACAGCTTTAACAGATTATTAGCGTATCAGAGAGATAATGAATTCATTTCAGAGCTTGCCTATTCCAATTTGCAAAAATATGCTGCTTATATCATAGGGAAATGGGAAACGCCCTCTGATTCAACGAACGTGGTAGGACAAGTCAACGAAGGGTAAGTAGAGTAAACCTGAACAGATCCCGAATAAGCTTGTAGTCTATATTAATCTAGCGGAATGGAAGGAATGATTTATGTAATCAAAAAAGGAAGAGGAAGGGGCGAAATAGGTAATCCAAAAAGCCGAACGATAAAATAGCACGTGCAGTCAACCTACGTAGCTCCTTGAAGAAGAACACTTTTTCTGTGCGCGATGTCGCTGCCGGATTCTTCCTTATCCTGCAGGAAAGTGTTCTGATCAGGGCTTACGAAACGCTTCCTTTGAGGACAACGTCGGCATCCCCCTTGCCAGGGCAAGGAAGCTGAAGCGGTGCCCGTGGGGAAAGCGAAGTATGTTGACGGAGCATGATAGAATCTGTTTTATGTAAAGTTATAATCCGAACGAATTCGGGTGAAATCGTTCGGATTATGATAGGAATAAGTTATTTTTGTCTTCGTCTTAGTTTTCCCATTTATTCAGAAGACTCGCTGCATCGATGGTTAGTACTTGGTAAGCTTGCCTCGCTATCTGTTTATTCTCCCATTTTTTCTCAATTAATCGTTGAAACCCTTTCATATGTTTCATGAATTTGTCGGTGGCTTGCTGCTCTTCAAAACGCTCTACTGCTGTTAAATGGGTAAGTAAGGAGCGTGCTACACCAGGATTTGCAAAGGCATCTTCTTCTTGATAGATAGAAATGATTTTTTTCATATCAGCTACATTTTCTGGAGATGTACCGCCTTTATAATCGAAGGCTTTGTCTAGTGTCTGTTTACCACCAACAACAGGTAAGGAAATCGAACTATCGCCAAGGGTAACATCAAACGAGGCTTGATTGTTGTCCGGCATCAGCATCTGGTCATCACTACCTGCGATAATAACTCCGATTCGATGACCCTCTTGAAAAATATAATCTTCTGGTAACATGTCCCATTGGAATGTATACGTTTTTCCTGGTTCTACTGGCGCTGCATGTTCTAGTCCATCCCAGTTTTGGACATCTAACCAACCATGTGACACAATCTCATAAGGTGCCACATGCGTTGTTTTTTCTGTCTCTTTATAACAAGCATCATCTACATCTGTACTTGCTCCCCAGCAAGATTCTGAATCTAGTGTACGAATACCTTCTCCTCTATCACGATGGTTGACTCGTTCAGTGGTACCATAGTCGACAATGAGGGCTGTAAGATTCGAATCATCTTGATCAATGCTTGCGTTTATATTTAATTTGGGGACCCCACTTAGTTGGACTTCGTCCTTTAGCTCAGGAGATAAATACATAAGCCGATTTTCTTTCGCTGTAAATTCATCCTCCACCATCTGTTGTTCTGTTTGCTCTGGGTTATCGATAAAAGACTGGGTGAATTCCCCAAGGATTGGACTGGTCATTAGTGATCCGGGCACTTCTTCATTTTCAGGAGCGAGCCTGATAGTAACCGGTTCTGCCCCTTCATTCGGCCAATTTCCAGTAGTTTCCCATTCGTCGGCCGTTCGTTCGATATCAACCATTGGTTCGTTCATGATCCCGTTATCGATGTCAAGCAGCCAATAATCAAACCATTGATGGAGCGTATCCACCCATTCTGCTCGTCGAAAATCAAAAGGATCGACATGACCGGTTTGCGTTAACCAAAGCTTTCGAGGTACATCATGGTTTGTTAAAGCATCCCACCAGTTGGAGAAATGGTTTGCTTTCACATTATAATCATTTAAGCCATGAATCACGAAAACACTTGCTTCAACATTTTCTGCATCTTTTACAAAATTGCGCTCATCCCAAAAGGAATTGTAATTACCTGTTTGATCATCTGCATCATTGCGTATTTCCTCTCGTACAACGGCACATGGTTCGATACGTTCGCTCGCTGTTACCGCATGTGATAAACCGGATGGCCCGTTGCGATAAAATGGAATGCCGCCGTAACGATAATAATCATACCAACTGCTAATTGCTCCAATTGGAACTATCGTTTCTAGGCCATCGATGCCTGTAGCAGCAGCTGCATTGGCTAATGTCCCATCATAAGATTTTCCGATCATACCTACCTTTCCTGTTGACCAATTTGCTTGGATTTCTTGCCCGTTTTCGTCCCACGCAGTTCCTTCTCCATTTAACCAATCAATTACTACGTTGACACTCTCTGTTTCTTCATAGCCTCCAGTAGGTGGGCAGCCATCAGAGTTATTCGTTCCTACCATATCTACTTGTACAACAGCGTAGCCTCGTGGAACAAAATAATTATCATAAAACAAAGGAAACTTTTCATTAACTCCATCTCCATCAGGGTCTTTCGTTTCTGACTCATTCCCTCTTCCGATACTTTCATAATAGGGGCTGGCATCCATAATAATCGGTACTTGTAATTCCTGGTCGGTTTCTTGGGGACGGATAATATCAGCGGCAATGCGATCAAGGTTGCCGTCTCGGTCACTATCCATGTTTGACTCCACATAAATCGTTTCTTTAATAGCATTGTCGTAATCGTAAACCGGTTGTGTCGCTTCTTCTTCAAGATGATAATTCTTAGGTTGAGGGGTTCTGTCATGTGTTTCTGTATCTGCGGTGATGGGGGTGGAGAACATGGTGAGTAGCAGAAGCGAAGTTATCATACTAGCTATCTTCTTATTTTTTGTTTTCATGAACTAACTATCCCTCCTATTTAATATAGTAAACTAATTGTAGAGCATCATAGCATGATATAAAGGTTGGTAGAAGAGGGGGAAGTAACAATTTTCCGATTTTTTCAGAGGAAAAAAGGGTACAAAGTTCTATAGGTAAGGCTCTGAATCGTTGTGTAAGAAAGTATCCCATTCATATGCTGTTTATGACGGAACTAGTTTAATGAATAGTCTATCGAAAAAACTACCTTTAGGTAAAAGGTAGTTTATTTGCTGCTAGTAGTGGGCTTAGCTCACTACTAGCAGCTCTAGCTTATTGAAGGTTCAGCATCGATTCAAATTGACATTAGGTTACGCTTAATATCGCAGCTTCATCAGGATATGCTTAATGTCTTGATCATTCATTAATAATTCACTATGCTTTTCATTAATTTTAGCTAATGCAACGTCATGATAGAAAAATTCAATAAATAGCTTAACAAATGGTTTTGACATGGTCTTCATCGCTTGCCATGAATCGTTTTCCACTCCTGCAAAAATCGTTTCTCGATCGTCCACAATAATCAATCGAAACCGTTCCAATACATCATGCTCTTTTGCAGGTATAAGGGTGTGGACGTGAGTCAAGTTGGTGTTCATGTTCCCTACGACAAGGACTTCAACCTCTACACCGTTTTTCTCTTTCTCTTTTAAGAGTGGCAAGTATTCTACCAAATCATCTTTCCATAGCGAAACTCGGATGGTTTCTTTTGCTTCCTGGATAAGTTGCTTCATTTGTGCTTGAATAGATGTATTTACTTTCAGGCTCCATATGCGATCATCAAGGAACGGCTTTTTCTTTGAGCTGGTTTTTAGTTGCTTAATATTTTCCTGAAATTCAGCTGTTAGTTTTTCAATAGCAAGGGGTAATGGAAGCGCAGTGTAAAGCTTTTTCTTTTCTGATATCGAATCCATTACCATACCCTTATCAATCATACGTGTTAAGACTTCATACACCTTTGCTTTTGGAACCCCAGAATATTTAACAATTTGAGTAGCATCCATAGGTTCATCACTAGAAGCTAGAGTTTCAAACACATTACTTTCATATTGTGAAAAACCAAATTTTTGTAACATATATACTCCTATCTATATTCCTTACGTATATTTTAATGGTAAATAAATAGTTAATGAAATAATTCTGTTATTTATATTAAATGATATGGACCATTTATTTCAATTGATAAATGCCGATTCTCCTATTCTTCAGCTGGTATTAGCTTAAACCAATCCCTCTATTTTTATTTGACAGAGATTAGAAGCTCATTGTAATCTAGAAAAAAGTTACTATTATAGTAGTAACTTTTAAGTTAGCCATTGATTAAACAAGAAAAGATAGAATGATAACGAACTAAATACGATAGTAAGGGGTTTTTTAATGATAAGAAGTGATGTTGCTAAAAGGAAACGAAAAACAGCTTATATAAATGCTACTTTTTTTACAATGGATAAGGAAAATCGAGTTTTTGAAAATGGGATGATGATTGTACAAGATCAGTTCATTACATACATTGGTTCACATTCTAAAGAGCAGCTGGTGGATGTAGACCAAGTAGTGGATCTTGCTGGGAAATGGGTGATGCCTGGTCTTGTAAATACGCATTCGCATATTGTGATGACGATTTTACGTGGTATTGGAGATGACATGCTGTTAAAGCCTTGGCTGGAAAAGAAAATATGGCCGATGGAAACACAGTTTACGACAGAAATTGCTTCTGTTAGTGCTAAGCTAGGTATTTTGGAGATGTTGAAATCAGGGACTACGACGTTCTCTGATATGTTCAATCCAAATGGCATAGATTCAGATGATGTTATACATGCAGTTGGAGAAACCGGGATTCGTGGTGCTTTTTCGTATACAATATTTAGCTTTGGTACCGAGGAAGAGCAGAAAATGAACCTGAGGGAAGCAGAGCAATTTTCTAGAAACTATAAAACGTTTGCTGATGGTCGTCTGACCACCATGGTAGCCCCTCATAGTGCCTACACATGCACACCGGATGCTCTTACTGCGAGTGCCGGAATTGCTAAAGACAATAATTTGATGGTACACATTCATGTTTCAGAAACAAATGATGAAATCATGGATATTGAAAGTCGCTATGGTTTTCGTCCTGTTGAACATCTTTGCAGATTAGGTCTCTTCGACCAGCCAACGGTGATGGCCCATGGTGTGGTTCTTAATGATGAGGAGCGAGCAATGCTAAAACAGTATGATGTACGTGTTGCTCATAATCCAATCAGTAATCTGAAATTAGGATCAGGAATTGCGGATATTGTTCGTCTGTTAAATTCCGGGATAAAAGTAGGAATTGCAACAGATGGCGTATCTTCCAATAACAACTTTGATATGTTCGAGGAAACCCGAACGGCTTCCCTGCTGCAAAAAGGTGTATATAAAGATCCAACTAAATTCCCTGCACAAACAGCGTTAGCTTTAGCTACTCGGGGAGGAGCTGAGGCAATTGGTATGGGAAAAAGCACGGGTTCATTGGAAGCAGCCAAAAAGGCAGATTTTATTACTATTTACCCTTATGATAAGGAGCATCTACATCCTCTCCGTGAAGCGTATTCCCATCTACTTTATGCAGCACGTGGAAGTGACGTAGCCGATGTGTATATTGATGGCAAGATGGTTGTGAAGGATAGAAGCTGTTTAACGATAGATGAAGAAAAAGTGATGTCCGAAATGAATCGCCTACAGGAGAAACTCTTGAAATAAACGATTCTGCTCGTTTTCAAAGAGCAAGACGCAAAACCATTCTATTCAGGAGTCTATAAAATGTAATTTAAAAAACACATTTTATAGACTCCGTTTAACGATTCCTATAAAAGACTTTATTTTTCAGCAATCTTATGTCATATTATAATAACAACGTTGTTATTTGTAGGAGTGATATAATGAGTGTTTTCCAAGTAATGGAACATGAACATAATCAAATGGCTTTATATGATGGTTTCACGTACTGCAACATTCGTGTACTAGAGCCGCATATCATTAATGTCAGCATGAGTGAACAAAAGGAAATTAGTCTTCCAACATGGACGGTCACTCCTGGAGATACCGTCTTGCCTTTTGAAGGAATTGCACGTCAAGATATGTCTCGTTTCTCCCGTCCGAATTATACATTTACGGAAACGGAAAAGACTTTAGAAATAGAGACAATGGAATTAAAATTAGTTGTTCAAAAAGAAGATCTGTATCTTTCCTGGTTTCAGAAAAATAAAACAGAAGAATTTGTGGAAGTGATTACCGACCGTCATACACAAAGTTATAAACATCATATAAGTTCGAGCCATCCAACATGCCATTATTTACAACGCCAAGAAAATGAAATGTATTTTGGGCTAGGAGAGAAAACAGGTGCAGCCGATAGACATGGGAGACGTTTTCGAATGAAGAATATCGATGCGATGGGTTACAATGCTGAAACAACCGATCCGTTGTATAAACATATTCCTTTTTATATCACGTATAAACCGGATATCGACCAATCTGTTGGTATCTTCTACGATGATTATCAAGATTCCGTTTTTGATTTTGGTCAAGAGTTGGACAATTACCATGGCTCCTATCGATACTACGAAACGAAAAGTAGCTTTCTAGATTATTATGTTATTGCTGGACCGAGAGTGAAAGATGTCACACAGCGATTTAGCTGGTTAACTGGGCGGCCAACCATCATGCCTCCATGGAGTCTATCTTATTCCGGTTCCACCATGCAGTATACAGATGCACCTCATTCACATGAACGAATGAAACAATTTCTAGCTCAATGTGAAGAACATCAAATCACCGTACGCTCATTCCATTTGTCATCTGGATATACGTCCATTGATGATAAACGCTATGTATTTAATTGGAATTATGATAAGTTTCCAGATCCAAAAGCATTTGGAAAGTCATTTGTAGACAAAGGCGTTGAAATCGTTGCCAACATTAAGCCGTCATTGATGCTTCATCATCCGCTGTTAGATGAAGTGTTAGCGTTTGATGGATTTGTTAAAGATGAACACGGCGAACCGTTACTCATTCAATTCTGGGACGATAAAGGATATTATTTAGATTTTACAAATCCTGATACCATCGCATGGTGGCAAGAGAAGGTGAAGACAACCCTGCTTGATAACCACATTCATTGTACTTGGAACGATAATAATGAATTTGAGATTTGGGATGATAGCGCACAGGTGCATGGATTTGGCCAGGGTGGTAAGTTCAATGATTACAAAGCAATTATGCCCTTACTCATGATGAAAGCTTCCAGAGACATCCAAATGGATTATCATCAAGATAACATGCCATATGTTATTAGTCGTTCTGGATGTGCTGGTATGAGTAAATATGTGCAGACATGGACGGGTGATAATCGAACGAGCTGGCATACCTTAAAATTTAATAATAAGATGGCAATTGGACTGAGCCTATCTGGCGTATTCAATTTTGGTCATGATATCGGTGGTTTTTCTGGTCCGAAACCAGATCCTGAACTATTCGTAAGATGGGTGCAGTGTGGAGTGTTTTATCCGCGGTTTTCTATTCATTCGTGGAACAGTGATGGCTCTGTTAATGAGGCTTGGATGTACCCGAAAGTGATGGAAGAAGTGCAAGCAGCTATGCATTTTCATGAACGACTGACACCTTATTTACAGACGCTTGTAGAGCACTCCCATTCTAATTATGCGCCAATTATTCGCCCAACCTTTTATGACTTTGATCAAGATTCAGCTACGTATCTTGACTCCGACGATTTTATGGTAGGAGACAAGCTGCTTGTTTGTCCGATTGTAGAAGCAGGTCAGACGGAAAGAACGGTGTATTTACCGGAAAATGAAGAAGGTTGGATTGATTATCATACAAGTGACTATTATAGAGGTGGACAAACCATACAAATACCGGTGACGCTGGATAAAATTCCATTATTCGTTCGACGGTTTGCTTCTATACCAATGTATAATCAAACATTAACACAAGTGGAAAATTATCATTTTGAATAAGGAAGCCTATTGAAGGGGAATACGAAGTCAGTATAAAAAACGCCTGTCATTAAAAGTCTGTAACACTTTTGGTGACAGGCGTTTTTTTATACGCCGGAATAGGAGGAAAAACCGCCATCCACTGGTACAACAATTCCGGTTACAAATGGGCTTGCACTATAGTCCAGCAGCCAAAACAATGTTCCGATTAATTCTTCTGGATTGCCAAACCGTTTCATAGGGGTTTGACTTAAAATTTTATGTGCACGTTCTGAATAGGCGCCTTCTTCATTTCTTAATAAGGCTTTATTTTGTGTTGTTTCAAAAAATCCTGGCGCAATGGCATTCACACGTACCTTTCCTTCGAAATACGTACTTAACCATTGTGTGAAATTGCTAATTGCAGCTTTTGCCCCACTGTATGCTGGGATTTTAGTAAGTGGTTGGAAGGCATTCATAGAAGAGATATTAATAATGGTATTCCCTTCTCCTTGCGTTAAATCTTCACCAAAAACCTGGGTTGGCAAGAAGCTGCCTGTGTAGTTCAATTTAAAGACGTAATCTACGCTTTCTTCACGTAAGCCAAAAAAGTTCTTTTCTGATTGCGGATGAAAATGCTCATCTACAGTGGTGGCATCTGGATGATTGCCACCTGCACAGTTAATTAATGCATGTACATTACCAAATCTCTGATTGAATTTCTGTTTTGCTTCGATTAATGAGGCTTTATCTAACACATCTGCTGTTAATGCAATGGTCTGGTCTTTTTTCGGATTAACATCTGCAATAACGTCATGTAATCTGTCAGCTTGTCGTCCAATTAATCCAACATTTGCGCCAGCATCCACGATTGCTTTCACAAAGGTTTTGCCAATAACACCACTTGCGCCTGTGATAATCACATTTCGTCCGGTAAATCGCTGGTTCATGATTGATTCACTCCTTCTATCAATCCGTTGATATAGGTGGCACCTAATGCTCGATCAAATAAGCCGTATCCTGCTTTGCCAGTTTCGCCCCAAATCATGCGACCATGGTCAGGACGTATCGTGCCTTTGTAGTTAATGTCTTTTAAGGCTTTAATAACTGCTTTCATATCAACGGAACCATCTTTAGAAAGATGCCCTGTTTCAACAAAGGAATGGTTGTCGAGACGTTTAATATTTCGCATATGGACAAAATGGATATGGTCTCCAAATGCTCGTATCATCTCAGGTAGATCGTTTTCTTCTAAACAACCGAGGGAACCGGTACAGAAACAAATACTATTATTTTTTGCATTATTTATCGTTACCAGTTTGTCGTAACTTTCTTTTGATCGTATGATTCGAGGGATGCCAAAGATTGACCAAGGTGGATCATCCGGATGAATGGTGAGATTGATATCATGTTCAATGGCAACAGGTAAAACCTCGTTTAAGAAATAGCCAAGATTCTCCCATAGATCATCATCTGTCATCGTACGATATTTCTCAATTAATGCAGCCATTTCCGCTTTTGTGTAACTTTCATCCCAGCCTGGCAAGTTGAGATTCGTTGTCACAGGGTCGATGGTTTGCACATACTCATGATCGTACAATAATGTTTCTGATCCATCCTGCAATCGGTGATGTAAATCGGTACGTGTCCAATCAAACACAGGCATGAAGTTATAACAGACCGTCTTGATTCCGGATTCACCTAAGTTTTTTAATGATTCCTTGTAGTTTGCAATTAATTGATCACGATTGTTTTCGCCAAGTTTAATGGATTCATGGACTGGTAAACTTTCAATCACCGATAAAGCCAAACCTTCTTTTTCAACAGATGATTTTAACGCCTCAATCCGTTCTTTTTCCCAAACATTCCCTACGGGCACATCATAAATAGCCGATACAATATGATTCATATTAGGAATTTGTTTTATATCTTGTAGTTTTACAGGATCGTTCTCTCCATACCATCTAAAGGATAATTCCATTATTTTACCTCCTCAACATCTTTAATTGTAAATAACCGAACGGCATTGTTAAAACAGATATCTTTTAATATTCCAGTCAGCAACTCAGGATTGTCTTCAATTTCTCCTTCTTCTACTAGATTTCCAAGCAGTTGGCAGAGAATCCTTCGGAAATATTCATGACGTGAATAAGATAATAGACTTCTTGAATCGGTTAACATTCCTACGAATTGAGATAATAATCCAACATTTGCATAATCGATAAGATGCTGAATCATTCCCTGTTTCGTATCGTTATACCACCAGGCAGCACCTAGTTGGACCCTTATGCTGCTGGATGTGAAATTTCCTGCTGTCGCCTGGACCATCAAATGATCATTTGCATTATTTGGATAAATAATCGTATCACTTAATGCATTATTCTTATTTAAGTGATCTAGTAATGCATTCAAGTCTTTGGCGTTAAGTGGGTCACCCACACTATCAAAACCAGCGTCTTTTCCAATGGCTCGATATTGCATGGTATTATTATTACGTAATGGTCCAAGATGTAATTGCATAACCCAATGAAATTGTTTATATGCTTTGGACAACTCTGTTAAAAGATACCCGGATAATAGTTTTAATGAACGGTTATCCAAACCTTCTCCTTGTTTTAACTTATTAAAGTAAGAGATGGCTTCTTCCTTCGTTAGTCCGGGTAAGACAACTTCAGTAAAGCTTTGGTCGGAGCTCCGTGCACCATGTTGGTGGAAATATGCTATTCTCGATAACAATGCATGAATATAGTGATCTAGTGTTTCAATGGGCTGCCCTGTTGCTTTCGTTAGCTTATCGATTGCTGTTTGAATCGTATCTTTGGTTAGACTAATATAGAAATCGGCTCTAAATGTTGGGCGAACCGAAATATCAAATGATTGATCTTCTTTTAACAATTGATGATATTTCAGATCATCACAAGGGTCATCGGTTGTACAAATGACTTTTACATTGCTTTGTTTTATTAATTGACGCGGCGAATGAGATGATTGCTGTAATTGTTCATTTAAATCATGATATAGTTGCTCCGGCGAAGTATGTTGCACCGGTTCATAGTGGTTAAAATAGCGAGCTAATTCTAAGTAACACCAGTGATACATTGGATTCATAATGGTGTTAGGCAGCAACTCGATGAAAGCTTTAAATTTTGTGAAATCATCTGCATCGCCGGTGATGACCGACTCATCCAAGCCGTATGCCCGCATGAGCCGCCATTTATAATGATCATGGGCGAGCCATAATTCCGTAATCGTTGCAAAGTTTTTGTCCTCATATATTTCTTGAGGACTTAAATGGCAATGAAAGTCATAAATAGGTACATCTTGAATAGTTTGATATAACTGCTTCGCTTTATCTGTTGTAAGTAAAAAATGTTCATGAATGAATTCCATATGATCACTCCTTGTCAGTCACATTAAATTCCAAATAAGTTTGGTAAAAATAACGATAATTGTGGGATAAATGTAATAACTAATAACACGACAATCAGTACAATAAAGTACGGAACGAGTGTCCGAATTACATGTTCGATTCGAACATCTGCTACACTAGCACCTACGAATAATGCGCTGCCTACTGGCGGTGTAATATTACCCAAACATAAATTAAAGGCGATCACAATTCCAAAATGTACCGGGTCCAGACCAATCGCTTCCGAAATCGGTAAGAAGATCGGCGTAAATATTAAAACAGCAGGTGTAATATCCATAAACGTACCAATTACTAATAAGATGATGTTCATCAATAATAAAAGAAGGATTGGATTATCCGTAAGTGATAAAAGCCCATTTGAGATAGCTTCTGGCAAGCCGGTGAAACTCATAACTAATGAAAATAGGGCGGATGCTGTAATTAATAATAAGATCATCCCGGTAATTTCAACCGTTTCCTTTAAGATATTTGGAATATCTTTTAATTTTAAGTTTTTATAGACGAGTGATAGGATGACGGCATATAATACCGCTACTGCAGCCCCTTCAGTGGCAGTAAAGATACCTGCTACAATCCCACCGATAACGATAACAATCAGCAATAAGCTTGGGATCGCATCAAGGATTAAAAATCCTTTATCTTTCCAGCCAATCCGTTCTGAAACGGGATACCCTTCTTTCTTCGCCAACACATATGCAACCGTGATACAAGCAATTCCCCATAAAATTCCAGGTATATAACCCGCCATAAATAAGGCAGCAATCGAAGTCCCGCCACTGACTAAGGAATAAACAATCAGTAAGGAACTTGGTGGGATAAGTAAGCCCGCTGGAGCAGAAGAGATATTGGCAGCAGCTGAATAAGGCCTCTTATAGCCCTGGGTTATTTGTAATGGTGTCATAATCCTTCCCATCGCCGCAGCTGCGGCAACACTGGAGCCAGAAATAGACCCAAATAGCATGTTTCCAACGATATTCGTATGCGCAAGCGATCCAGGCATTCTCCCGACAAGTACCTTTGCAAAGTTAACCAATCGAAAGGCGATACCACCATTATTCATTAATATCCCAGCTAAGACGAATAGCGGGATGGCAAGCATGGTAAAGTTATCAATTCCTGTTACCATACGTTGCGCTGCTGTAATGATCGTAACATCAAATGGAAGTATTAATAGCAACGTTAGAATAGCGCTAATAATAATCGATATAGCGATTGGAATACTTAAAGCAAGCAAAATGAAAAAAGAAATAAACAATACGAATCCTGCGATTGTCGTCATGGCCCGTCACTTCCATCCTTGGATAGTGATACCTCTGAGGTAGTTAGACCATGAATAGCATAAAAAGCAACAAATATTCCGGAAACAGGAAGTGCTCCATACATCATCGCCATTGATACACCTGTTGAAGGCGCTATTTGCGATAGCGTTAGCTCAACTACTTGGATACCACCCCATATCATCAGAACAAGGGCAATGATCAATAAAATAATATTTGACAATCGCTCCATCATACGTTGCGCTTTTTTATGAAGCTTCTCTCGTATGAAGTGGATAGCAATATGCTTTTTTTGACCGAAGACATAGGCCGCACTAGTCAAGGAAAACCATATTAGTAACATTCGAATAATTTCCTCACTTACCGTGCTAGGTGTATTTAGTACATATCTAGCAACCACTTGCCAGATGGAGAGAATCGACATTATCGTTATCAACACACCAGTTACGATCAGAAGAAGTCTATCAATAGATGCTTTTAATCTACTCATTTTCTTCTGCCTCCTTTATTTGCTCATATTGTTGCCTTGTTGCTGGATTTGTTTGAAACTGCTCTTGCAGTGGTTTAACAGCATTCATAAATGAGCTTTTATCTACCTCATGGAATTCGACCCCCATATCGCTCTTGGCAGTTTTAATTGCTTTTTTCACCTGCTTGTCCCAACGTGTTTCATGTGAAACAGTGGATTCTTTGGCAGCCTCTTTGACCCATTGTTTTTCTTGATCTGTTAATTGATCATAAGCATCTTTGTTCATAATTAAGATATCTGGGACCATGGCATGTTCTGTGTAGAAATAATGTTTAGCAACCTCGCCATGTTTATTATCCGTTAAGGCGGTTTCATTATTTTCAGCTGCATCAATAATTCCTGACTGCAGCGCAGTATACACTTCGCCAAAAGACATCGGTGTAGGCGTTCCGCCAAGCGCATCAATCATCTGAACACTTGTTTTACTAGGCTGAACGCGTGTTTTTAAACCTTTCATATCTGCATTTGTTTCGATCATTCGATCTTTTGTGTACATGTTTCTGACACCTGCATCATAGTACGTAATCCCAATAAAACCATTATCTGTAGTTGTTTTGAAAAACGCGTCTTGAATTTCCGGTTTTTTCATTATTTCTCGATAGGATGCTTGTGATTGAAATAGATACGGCATACTGAATAGTGAATAGGATTCGGAGAAACCTTCCAACGCACTGGCAGATACTTTTGTGAACTGCACAGCATTGGTTTGTGTCATTTCAATTACTTCCCTTTCACTGCCTAATTGTCCATTCGCATAGATTTTTAATTGGAGCTTTCCGTTTGATTTCTGTTCCAACCGTTCTTTAAAGTCCACTAATGATTGATGAACCGGATGATTTGTTGGTTGATTATGTCCTAGGATTAATTCCTTTGTTTCTGCTGCTTTCGAGTTAGAACAACCAGCCAAAATGATTAAAACGCTTACAATAAGTAACAAAAACCTCTTCACTTGCTCTCCCCCTTATCATTCGGCTTTTCTATCCATGTATAAGGAAACGAAGCCAATAACAACGTTTTCATTATGTGGTAGATTTCTCCCCTATTAGAATAACAACGTTGTTATTTTTGGCTACAAATTTTCCATCCCGCTTATTTATTATGATATAATGATCTTACTAATAAATCAATAGATTTTTCAAGGGGTAAAGCAATGGCAGTAACACTCAAAGATATCGCTCGTGAATGTGGTGTAAGCTATTCAACAGTAAGTAAGGCACTAAAGGATTCACCATTAGTTACGGAAGCGACTAAACGAAAAATTAAAGAAAAAGCAGAACAAATGAATTATATTCCTAATAACTCCGCTCGGTCGCTTGTGTCCAATCGAAGCAATACCATTGGATTAATATGGCCTGCTGTAGATAGGGTGGCAATCACTACCTTAGCTTCCCAAATTAATCAGGCATTAAAAAAAGAAGGGTATTTTATGGTGGTTTCCATCGAGGATCCGATTACTGCTGCCCAAAAGTTTTTAGAGCTCCGCTTCGATGGAGTGATTGTCTTTGATGAAGGGGAACATACGACATTACCAACAAAGATTACGAAGAATATACCAGTGGTCGCTTATGGAGTCGAAAGGGAATTAGACTATCCAATAATTAATGTCAATCATGATCTAGCCATGAAACAAGCGATCGACGCTCTTATTCATAAAGGATATCATCAAGTCGATTATTTCGGTGATCTTCATACGAATGATATTAGACAAATTGTTAAAAAAGATACCTTTATCCGTCATTGCAAGCAACGGCGTATAACGTATCGTATAATTGATTCTGGAGGATTATCAGAAGAGAGTGCTAGTCGTGCAATGAAATCATTTTTAGCCAATCATGACTTAAATGGGGGAGTCGTTTGCGGTAGTTATGATATCACAATGGGATTGCTTCATCATGTAAAAGACACTAAACAAACACCAATGATATTCTCTTATGATCATATCGATCAATTTAACTCCATTGATACGCCAATTCATTCTGTAGGTGTACCTTCTCACTTCATTGCCCAAAAGCTTGTCGATGTGCTCGTAGATACGATAGAAACCAATAAAGTCAACCGTTCGGTTATTCAATTGAAACCACAAATAAACTATCGATAAAGTGGCTTATATAGAAAGAGGCTGACGCAAAAGTCAGCTCTTCATGTAAAGGATTCAAGCAAACCTGTGCGTCAGCGCTATTTGATGCTTATGAGGAGGTCCAAGACCCGCCGTTAATATGAATAGCTTGCCCCGTCATATAAGATGATTCATCAGCTGCTAGCATAACGAACGGCCAAGCATGTTCCGAAGGTTGGCCAGGACGGCCCATTAATGCATCTTGCCCAAAGTGCTCAACGCCGTCTTCATTAAAGGACGATGGAATAAGTGGTGTCCATACCGGACCTGGTGCTACTGAATTAGCACGAATTCCTTTCTTAGCTAGACTTTGTGCAATACTTCTGGTAAATGCAGTAATGGCACCTTTTGTTGCTGAATAATCCATGAAAATCGGATTACCCCGATAAGCATTGATGGAAGAGGTGCTAATAATTGAATCTCCCGCCTTCATATGCTTGACAGCAGCCTTTGTTAAATAGAATTGCGAGAAGAAGTTCACCCGGAACACCTCCTCCATTTGTTCATCCGATATATCAAGTACATCTTCACGAACAAATTGAATCGCTGCGTTGTTCACCAATATATTAATCTTGCCAAATGCCCCGACGGTCTTTTCTACTAATTCCACGCAATGATCAGAGTTTTTAATATCGCCAGGCAGTAATATGCATTGTGCACCTTCCGCCTCGACTAGCTGCTTGGTTTCCTCTGCATCTTGACGTTCATCCAGATAGGAAATCGCTACATTTGCACCTTCTTTAGCATATAGAATCGCGACCGCACGGCCGATGCCACTATCGCCACCTGTAATTAAAGCAGCTTTACCTTTTAGTTTATCCGAACCTTGATAATCCATCGGTTGATGTGGCAAAGGGTTCATTTTTGATTCGATTCCCGGTTGTTTGGTTTGGTGTTGACGTGGTGTCCCGTCCTTTTGCATATCTTTTGGTTCCATGATAATCGATTTACCTCCTTGATGACCTATATTATTTTTTACATGGTAATTAACTGTTCCACGGGTAGAGTGGAGGTAAACTTACTTACCGGTAATGAAGGGCGAGCTTCTTTAATATTTCTGCATCTTTATAGAATTGATTCACGTCATCCCTTTTGACAAACTCTAAATAAGCATAAGTAGGTGTATTCGATGGTTCGAGTTTTTGAAAATAGGTTAACCATGTTGAGCAGCCCTGTTCTAAAGGGTACCGTTGGTGTTCATCCCATTGAAATACATGGACATTACTAATATGATCGCTTAATTGTTTTAATGCGGATATGTTAGCAGATTGTGACCTTATCCAGAGAGGCTGCCAGTAGCAGTATAAATTGGGTTTATTCACTTCGTTGATCAATTGAATGGCTGCGGTTTCACTTTCCGTCAGTGTTTTTTCATGTAATTCTACATGGACACTTTTATTATTTTCTCCCGCAACATCGCATAGCATTTGCGTTTCTTGAACATATTTTTTCCAATCTGAGTGCGTAATATCTTTCGGGCTCTTATTTCCACCCCAAATCCGTAATTGATGCGCTCCGATTTGATCTGCAATTTGTATGCATGATTTAAAGTAAGCTAACGGACTTTCGTTCAACCGGTAATAGGTACCCAGTGACGGTGTTTCAATACCAGCTTTTCTGCATTTTTCTTTAATGGATTGGATATATGCTGTACTTTTTTGCAAGGTTAAATGGACATCTGTTCCCCATTCAATAGCTTCTAGACCTGATGTTTCCACGATATGAATAATTTCTTCTGGAGAAAGCTTTCTGAATGTAACCGAGCATAGTCCGGTTTTTAACATGTTAACACCTGCCTTTTATTCTTTGATTGCACCACCGAGAATACCCGCGACAAAATAACGCTGCATAAATAGAAAGATAATAAAAATGGGAATAACCGAAATGGTTGCGCCAAGCATCAGCTGACCATAATCAATTGTATCTTGATTTGCTATCGTAGCTAAAGCTACAGGGAGTGTATACATATCCTTTGTAATTAAAGACACTAACGGCCAAAGAAAATTATTCCATTGAAAGGTAAATAAAAAGATACTAACTGCTGCTAGTGCTGGAATCATAGTCGGTAATGCAATTCTAACAAAAATAAAGATTTCACCTGCCCCATCGATTCGTGCAGATTCTAGTAAGGAATCTGGGATGGATTTCATATTCTGCATAATCAGAAATATGGCAAATGGATACGTAAGCTGTGGAAGAATGACTGCGATATGTGTATTAAGTAATCCGAAATTAGCAAATAAGTTAAATTGTGGTATAACAAGTGCCTGATAAGGGATCATCATCGATAAAATAAACATAGCAAAAATAATTTTTTTACCTCTAAAATGATACTTAGCAAAAGTAAAACCTGCAGCAGCACTTACAATGCCAGCTAGAATTGTAAAGGTAATCGTTATGATTGATGAATTAAGTAATGCTTTCCAGATGTCTACAGAACCCATCAAACGCTTCAAATTCTCAGCAATAAAATCACCTGGTAAAAACTTCGGTGGATAAGAGAGTATTTCATCTGTTGGGTTAGTAGAACCAATTACCATCCAATAAAAAGGCGCTACTGTAAACAGGACCCCCAATAATAAGAGGACATAAATGATTAGTTTATTCATTATGGAAGATCTCAATTTTTATCCCCTCCTAATTTAAATTGGACATAGGTTAATAAAGCGATAAATCCGACCAATACATAGGCAATGGCAGATGCATATTCAAAATCAAAAAACTGAAATCCATTTTCATATAGATACATAGTTATGGTAGTCGTTGCGTTAACTGGACCTCCATTGGTTAGAATATAAGGCTCATCAAATAATTGAAAGGAACCGATCGTAGACATGATCAGACAGAATAATAATACAGGGCGCAATTGGGGGATCGTGATCGAAAAGAATTGCCGGATTTTGGTTGCCCCATCAATACTAGCCGCCTCATATAAGTCTTTTGAAATAGACTGTAATCCCGCAAGAATGATTACCATATTATACCCTGTCCATCTCCAAGTTCCTTGTAGAATGATTGATACCTTAGCCCAAAAAGGGGTATTTAGCCAACCGATTGAGTCGATGCCTACTAAACCCAATAAGAAATTAATTAGTCCATTTTCTTGATTTAGTAATAACAAAAAAATAACGGATGCCCCAACCAGTGAGGTAACAGCTGGAGTAAAATAGGTTAACCGAAAAAAGTTTTCTAGTTTAATTAATCCCGAATTTAATAAGGTTGCTGTTAGTAATCCTAATATAATAACAGATGGAGTTTGAATAACACCGATGATTAAGGTGTTTTTCATCGCTTCATAAAATAAAGGATCTTGAAACAGACGAATATAATTATCAAAACCTACAAAACTTGTTTGTCCTGCTTCTGATATTTGAAAACTAAGCAGCAAAGAACTCACAATGGGGTAAGCAATAAACAAGGAAAAAAACAGAACTGCCGGTGCTAATAGAACGAGAGGTGCATGTTTCTTTCCAATATCCAAACGATGAATACTCATGGTGGGTCTTTCCATATTAATCCTCCTCGCTTGATTCTCGCCCTGTGCTGGACTGTAGTTTTTTTAATACGGCTTGTAAAGCTTCTTCAGGGTTTTTATTTTGCAGCATCATAGAAGCTAATTCATCTGAATAGGTAATGTTCGCACGTAAATAGTCCGAAGTATAATTTACATTAGGTACTTCTTCGGAGATCTCTGCAAATAACTGCAGCACCTTTTGATTTCCAAAGTACGCATTTCCTTCCTTAAAGATTTCTTCTTCATATAAAGGGGTATAAGCAGGGAACATAAAATAGTTTTCAACTAAGCTAGTTAAACTTTCCAAGTCAGTAGTAGCGAACTTAATGAATTCATAAGCTGTTTTTTGTTTATCAGAAGCATTAGGTATAACAAAATTTGATCCACCATCTGCAGCTGCATTTGTATTACCCTCTTTAAATTCTGGTAATTTCATGACTCGCCAATTCCCTTTTGAGTTCGTCACCTGCTGCATCAAACTTCGTGACCACCACACAGCACCGGGCACTGTAGCAACTTGACCATTTTCCAGTGATGCGATCCTTCCATCCCAATTTGTTACATTAGCTGCAATCCCACTATGAAATAGTTCACTCATTAATTGAAAAGCTTTCTTTGATTCCAAGGATTCTGCTGTAATTTCCCCGTTCTCGTTAAAATAAAAACTTCCTTGTTGTTGTAATAAAATTTTATACAAAGATATATCATCATTTGCCATAAAGCCAAGCATATCGATACCAGTTTCATCTTTAATTGTTTTTCCCGCATCAATATAGTCATCCCAAGTCTTGATGCTTTGTGGATCAACATTAGCATCTTCAAAAACATCTTTTCGATAGAATAAACCTACAGGTCCAATATCACCTGGCAATCCAATTAGGTTCCCCTCTTCATTTGATAATGCAGCAACTTTTGCTTCAGGCAAGTCATCAGCATATTGATCAAATCCAAATTCGGTTAAATCCACAAAACGATTCGGAAAATTGTTGTTATAAATAGGTAATCGTTGTTCCTCCATCTGCACAATATCTGGCAGTTGGCTTGATTGGCCTGATGCTAGACCAGTTGTTAATCTTTGATAGACTTGTTCAACTCCTTGATTGTTTACATTGATGTTAATACCGGGGTTACGCTCTTCGAATATAGGCGCTATATCTTCTAGATGTTGAGCCCAACCACCCCAAGCCCATACGGTAATTGTTCCTTGCATTTTTCCATTTGCAACATTAGTTGTATTTTCCGTTTTGCCTAATAAACTTATAATAATTACTGTGAATAGTAATAGAATAATACTAAAAATAACACCTTTATATTTCATAGTCTCATCCTTCCTTCTTAACAAATGTTTCAGATTCACGTTGGACCATTCTGAATCCATAACGCTCTTGAAAGAAACGAGGCACATTCTCGAACACGGGAGGTTGGGTCCCGCCATAAATTGCTGAGACTAATAAGTTATTTCCTTGTGAGATGTTAGCTTCCAACGAAGGTAAAAGACTAGGATTTGAAGTAAGAATATTCGTATTTGGCTCTGTAGTAATCACTTTCCCTCCATTATCATAACCATGTAAGTTAATAATGGCGGAATACAAGTTACCATCAGATACATAAGAACGATTTTCCTCTTCATGTATCCCTGCGTTTGTATCTTTTAGTACATCTGGTTTCGGGATGCTAAATGCACCTTCAATTCCTTGTAAGTTCCTAGTTGAACGAATTTCATGGATACGAATATGCCAATACTTAAATGGTATGAGGTATGTTCGTATTTGAACATCGCGCCATGGATACCATTCTGAGAAGATATAGTTTTCATGTAAGGATATCTGAGTACATTCTCGTCGAAATCGAAATAGGTCATCATCTTCACTTAATGAAAGCATGGAATCCCCAGCCATTTGTGATCGTAGGTAATTGGAATGTGCAATATTAAACCCAAAAAGATTGGAGTACACAAATTTTGCATATTTTTCGGCATTATGCAGATGTTCCGTTTTAGAATATTGTCCAGAAGTGTATAAATAAACTTGATCGCTTTCTGGACGGATACTTAACATTCTAGCTTCTTTTAGTAATTTTTTTCCCCTTAGTAATGGCAGGTCCTCTTCATTCGCTTTCCAAAATGTGTGATCCTTTGATAAAGCGGTAATTATTAATGCTTTAAATGCCCAAAAGGAAGAGCCTGGGCTATTATATCCTTCTGCCATAATCAGATTTGGATACGCATAGCCAATTGGCAGGAAAGCATTGTATTCAATAATCGGCTGTTTCACCCACCAGCGTAAATTCCGGAGGATAATTCCTTTGATAATTTCGATACGAAAAGGTTTTATATCACAGAATGCAAGTGCACTCCAAAAGGCAGATTGAGCGAATTTATACGTCATACTCCTTCCGAAAGGTACAGCATCTCCTTTAGAAGAGAACCAATAAATAAAATCGTCAGCGAATAATAGAGCTCTTTCTTTATAGGTTTTGGCTCTTTTTGCATCCTTCTCTTTCATAAAATAGGCATAAAGTAAACTAAAAAAATGAAAACCAAAGGAAACATAATAATCCATTTGATTTGGTGAACCATCTGCATACCATCCATTACCTAGATACAGACTTTCTATTATCTGGAGCGATTCATTTTGTTTTTCAGTATTTAGAGGTACGCCGACATTCTCTAGCCCAATATTGACGATGATTCGAAAAAAATGCCAATTATTATTCGGTAGGCTAATATGATTAACTTGTTGTAACCAATCGACTAAGTGTTCTTGTTGTTTTATAGTCAAGTTATTCCAAAGCACGGTTTCATTTAATAGCAGGGAATAGCCTAATACGGCCATTTCTACGGCTCTTTGGTCTTTATCGTTCAAGATCCCCCAATATTCCGCCGACGACGGGTCAATACCTTTTGTAATCTTGTTCAAGATAGTTTGATTAATCGATCTGTTTTCAGAATGAGCAAGTGATGCCTCGCCCCATAATGGTCTAAGTATGGATTCGATTTCAGTGATTCCTTTTCCATAGGCTGTGTCCGTATAATCGAAAATCAATTGACTTTCATTGTGAAGCTTTTCTTCCACATGTTCCACATAACTCTGAATAAATTTCTCTACATCATTTTTTGTTTGCAAAGCTGATCTCCCCAATACCAGTAGATATTTGACTTGCATATAGCTTTGTCTTGCTGTAGCAGACAGTACAAATGAATATTGGTACACTAATTCCAAAAAACAAGGATATTCCTGGAGCTAATAGTAAGAATTGCAACCATAAAATTAAGAAACAAACCATTAATACATTTAGTGGAAAGTAGTAGAATGCTGCTATAAAAGATAACTTGATCATTTGCTTTACTGAAAATGTTTTATTTGTAGTTTGGAGAAGAGCAAGATGGATGAGTACAAATATAGATGTAATAAGGACAGTAATACTTCCATAAAAAGTTGCTATTCCGAATAAGTTCATTACGTCAAATGTAATGTTTATATTCGTTATCGCAATAATTCCAAAGAGTATAGGAGTAATGGATGCTAGATTGATTGGTATGAATGCTGTTTTAAAAGTTTCAAGAAAATGTTTAATTATATCGCGATAAGAAAGCGACGCATTGTTTAATTCTTTTTGGATAGCCTTGATAGAAGCTGACAAAGCAGGAATGAAGCCAAATAAAATGCCACCTAATAACGTAAAGATGATGAAAGCGATGTTTATAAGGCTAAAAAAAATCAACCACTTTATGAATCGATGAATAGACGTTATAGAATCCCCCTCCTTTTAATAAAGCGTTTACATTTGATGTTAATTTGCTCTGATCAATCTGTCTTATCAATTGCAGAAGTACATTATTAATTTAAGAAATAAAAGAAAGTAACACAATGATTAGAGTCTTTAATATCCCCTATCAGTAAGATGCATTGCACGAGCTTCTTTTGTTTGCATAAATCATTGCAAATGCATGTCCGTGCTCTTTTAATTATTTCCAGAAATTAAAATCATTTCATTTGCAGGAAATATTAAATCTAGATAGTATGTAAACTATATAAATATTATTTTGAATTTAAGATATTTAGTTGAATATAAAGAATTTGTCCCATCCTTAAAAAAAGTATGCATATCGAATGGTTTAACTATAAGGAAGGTATTTTTTAGATAGGGGGATTATTATAATGAAAAGCACAGGAATCGTAAGAAAAGTAGATGAGTTAGGACGGGTGGTCATTCCGAAAGAGCTTCGTTCCTCATTAGATATTGAAGTTAAAGACCCCATGGAAATCTTTGTTGAAAATGACAAAATTATTCTGCGAAAGCATCAATCTGCCAATGCGTGCCAAATTACAGGTACTGTATCTAATGATAATCTTACACTTGCGAACGGAAAATTAACCCTAAGTAGAACGGCTGCAAAAGACCTTATTGAAGAATTGGAAAAAAATTTAGGTGATTCCGATTAAATCTTATTCAACCGTGGACACGGATACACCAATCAGCTCAAAATATGATATGTTGAGCTAATCAGGTATCATCTACGGGGGATTATGAAGTTTGCTTGGATGCTAATATGGTTGTATGGTTTTCTATTCCTTCGTAATACCATGAATAGTATCTAATAGCCATGTCTTTAGGCACATCATGCATAGTGGTAACTTTTGCTGGTCTTGCGCGAGAAATAATTTTTATCGAAGACAACCCCAGCTTCTTTTGTAGTATGGTCTCTGTTACCATTAATCTTTCTATTTTGTCTCTACTGGTAATGAAGACTTTTGTTGCTATAGCGCCTTTTTTTATCTGGATAAAAGAACCGTTAAGTGCATAACTACTAAATAAACTACTTAGTAGTTGTGATACGAGGGTTAAACTAAACATGATTGTTGCTAGGTACCAAAAACCAGGAAAAAAGCAATACAACATGACAGGGAAAAATAACCACAAATAAATGGTTCTTAATAGCTTTACGATGATAGAGGATGTAGGAATTTTGGTCATGTCCTCCTCGATTTCAAACGCTGAAATTACTTCCGGAATTAACTTTTTTGCTTTATTTTTATGTATAAATGGAAATAAGATATGGGAGGCTTTGACATCTTCATCTGTATCGCTTGAGCTAATCATTTTTACCTTTACTATATTTAAGAACTTATGAATAAACCCACTGTTAATACTGAGAGCTTGGATTCTATCTTTGGGTATGGAAAAATGAGCAGTATTTAATTTTCCTTTTTCAATGTAGATTCGATACGGATCGGAGGTTACATTGAACTCACCATACTGTAAATATGTTTTTAACACACCATAGACTATGGATAGACAGATCAAAATTATTATTCCCATTGTTAATCTGAACCAAGAAGATTGGAAGAATCCGATAATATCTCCAACATACGCATCAATCTGAAAGAATTGATTGACTTCAGAATATACAGAATAAATTAAGGTTAGAAAGAATAGTAATCTGAGAGATGTAAGCGAAGCAATCAAAATTTCTCTTCGCTTGATCTCATAATGCTTTTTGATAGAAGTGATTTCTTGTGAATTTTTTTCTATGTCCTTCCTATTTTCTTCCTCGGTTATATAAACCTTCCCCAAATCCGAAAGTGTTGTTTTAATATGATTAGCTTCCTGAAAAGAAATCATTTCTAGCTTTATAGAATCATTTTTGTCACTAGAACCAGCATCAATTAGTAAAGTTGTTAAACCAAACAATCGAGGAAAAAAAGTCGTATTTTGATGTAGACCTTGAATATTAGCCAAGGGAAAATGCCTATGTAAAGTAACAAACCTCCCTTTTTTAATAAACAATTCTTCTTCATCTATAGAATAACCAAAATGTTTCCATTCCAATAGAATGGAAACGATTTGATAGATTACAAAGAGTATAATAAGCGAAATACCATATGCTGAAAATATAGAAGTTGAAGAAAATCCGAATACAAATGAAAGGAAAATACAAAAGAAAATAAAACCTTTTATAGATTTTACAAGTTCAAATAACATCCATAATGGATGTGATTTTCCTAGTTCTGTTCTGTTATCCTTCATAGCATTATTTTTCATTTCCCTCCTCCTTTGACGTTTTCCTTTTATTAATTCCTGATAAATAGGCAATATCATTACGAATCTCGCTAGCTGTGTTTTCGGGAACACTAGGTATTTCATGGACATAACCGACTGTACCAATTTTTATAGTTGATAAATGGTATTTCTTTAATATCGGTCCCTGGTAGGTATCAACAAAATAAACTTTGTTCATTGGTATAATCATATGTGTTTTTCTAATTGCACCACCATGTTTTAATTGAATACAATTACTGTCAATTTCGTATCTCCACGTTTTTTGTTTATATACCGGTATAACAATAAGCTCTATCATTGCAGATAGACATACAATTGCTGCAACTGCGTATAGAGCAATTTCAATCCAATGCGGCCAATCATAATAATGATGTAAATAGAGAAAAAATGCCACGACAACCAAAAAAATAAATGAAGTAAAGGCATCTGTTATTCTCCATACCTTTATTGCGTCTGGTGATATCCGTTGAGTTGGTTCCTTTATTTTATACACAATTACTCGCTTCCTTTATTCATACTTTTACCAATTTCGTTCTACACGAAAGATATCGAAAAAGGATCGTCAAATCTTTCGTGTAGAAACTAGCTCCTATTTGAAGAGGTACAACATACCAGATAAGATGGCCTTCTTTACCTGCAAATTAAGCAGGATGTTTTTGATCTCCTAAATTAAGAAATATTTCTTCTAAAGATGGCTCATCGACTTCTATTCTATACACGTCTACATTGTTTTGTACGAGTATCTTATTAATCTCAGGAATCACATTGTCCTCTTTAACGAAAAGTTCGGAATAAGTGGGTGTCATATCTGCATATTCCACAAGCAAATCTAAATCCTTCTTTAATCGTTCCTGTTGAGCTTCCGAGATCGAACGATGTTTGATATGGATGGCAGTATCCTTTTGATATTGCGATCTTAACTGTTCCATATTCCCTTTGGTTTGTATCGTTCCTTTGTTCATGATTGCAACCTCGTCACACAGCTTTTCCACTTCGTCCAGATTATGAGAGGTTAAGAAAATGGTAGTGCCATTTAATGCTATATCTTTAATAATTGAATGTATGTTTAAAACGGAATTAGCGTCAACTCCAGAAGTAGGTTCATCAAGAAATAATATATCTGGTTTATTGATTAAGGCCTGCGCAATGCCCAATTTCTTTTTCATTCCAAAAGAAAACTGTTTTGTTTTTAAATGGATGGCATCTTCCAGCTCAACTCGTTTTAGAGTTGTTATTAAGTCTTCTTTCGTTAGAGATAATTTTAATAATTTACTGAAATACTTTAAATGATCTAAGGCTGTAAAATCCTCATAAAACGTAGAGTAATCTGGCAATACGCCTATTTTATGACGTATTTCTTTTATGGAATTCCCTTTGTACCCAAGGATTTCGAACGATCCATCAGTGGGATTTACAAGTCCCGTGATCATATTTATAAAAGTAGATTTACCAGCACCGTTTTTACCTAAAAATCCAAAAATCACGCCTTTTTTAATACTTAAATTGATGTTATTGACCACTGTATTTTTTCCGTATGTCTTTGTTAAGTTGTGAGTCGTAATTGCGTCCATTACAAATCCCTCTTTCTAAAGATCATTAAACTTAGTGCTAAGTATATACACGTAAAAACGGCTGTGAAATACGTGAAAAAGGTTTCTTCTTGAGTGTAATAAAAATAAGGTGTGATATAGCTTAATGCTGTAATCAATATATTATTTGTTCCGATACTCCATAATCCAATGATTGGTAAGCCGATAGAAACCGTAATCCCTAAAAACATAGTTAATGATGGCTTACGGATGATAGTTGAAAGAAATATGGTGAACCCTATAAAGTAGGAAACAAAAACAATACATTGAATTAGTTCCAAGAAAAAAAATGAGTGAGAGAACGGAATAATAAGTAATAAAGCGATAAGCAAACATACTATCCAAAATAGTAAGTTTCCAAGAAATTTCCCGACAATAATACTTTCTCTTGAAGTCTTGGTTACTAAAAAACGAATCGTTCTAGAGTCAATTTCTTTATTAATGGCACTATGAGATAAACTAGTGACAAATAAGGGGGATGCGATGAAAAGGAGTGTCATTAATCCCCCTGCATATGCGTTATCACCTAAACCGAGATCTTTAAGTTGCGCTTCAAACTGACTAATCAGTTTTGCTGCCCCAGTGGTAACCCCAAAAAGCACGATAATGATGATTAATGAACGGATACTTTTAAATAATGTTCTAAATTCTCTTAAGCATATAGTAAACATCTGGTCACACCTTCGTATATATTTTGCCTATCTATCTTTTATTACGTACAAGAGCCATTACACCGGCAATGAAATAGGCAATTCCTCCAAACAGCCCCATAAATAACGTAAATAATGTACTCAGGATTGCTGTAATAATTAAAACCTTACCTGCCGTTTTCGCCTTATTTCTTTTCAAAAGGATGATTGAGATAATCCCTAAGCCAATACTAATTAGTGAAATAACAACAAAGTATAACGTACTATTGCTTAAAAAGTTTACAACTTGATCAGCATTTACAGCGGTTATGTTTTCGTCCTTTATAAATTCTTGAACTAACTCCTTTGTTTGAGCATTATTTTGGGTACTTCCCAATAAAGTAACACTCCCTATTAGCAAAAAGGAAAATATAATTACCCCAATTACAGTCAGTAGTATTTCAGCAGTGCGTTTCATTTTTACCTACCTCCAAATTGATATAGATTGATTGCTGATCTCTAATCAACTTATCATATGTTCAAAGATAATTCCACCTTTTTTTGAATTAAATTAAACAAAAAATAAATTTTATTTATTATTTTGGTGAAAAAATGTTTGTTTTTATTGATGTATGTGGTAATATAAAATAAAGAGAGGTGGTTAACGATGCATACCAAAGATATACCTGCTTGGATTTTAGCTTTAGATAATGAAGATATCGAATTTATTAGGAAATTCGTTTTAAGCTCAGGTTCGTTAAAGCAGATAGCAAAAAGCTATGAGGTATCCTATCCCACCGTAAGAACCCGTTTAGATAGGATCATTCAAAAAATAGAATTAAATGAAGACATAGAGAAAGAACCCTTAATTAATTATGTCAAGCAATTGGCAATTGATAGCCGCATTAGCTTAGATGATGCTAAAAATATAATTGATAAATATAAAGCTGAAAGGATGGATCATTAATGAATGAGTTCGTATTTTTATTTATCTGTATAGCAGCCTTTGCTGTACAATACTTTCTATCGACACGCAGCAGTGCGTATTGGGGAGCTATTATTCCTGTGATTTTTGTATCCGGTCTTACTTGGATGTTTGCATCTAATCGTATCGAAAGTACTACCGCCTATATCATCATTCTTATAGTTGGCATCATTCTTCTAACAGAAGAATGGCACCGGGGAAGAAAATCGCTACAAAGAAACAGAAAGAAAGAATTAGACAAAATGAAAACATATGATTTAAAATAAAAGGTAAGGTACGATAAGCAGTTAAAAGCTTGGGTATCATTCTTATTAAGAAGGTCTAAAATTAGGAAAAGGGATAGAGGTCACGCTCTACCCCTTATGTAATCCTACTCACTTTCAAAGGAATTAGTTAATAATGCTGTCGATTTTATCACTGATCCATGAGAACGTTGCACCGTTCTTGATCCAGTTGATAACCGTTCCTTTGTTAGCCCAAGCCCACTTAGCTGCTTTAGTACCTAACTGTGCTACAAGTTTTAGAAATGCTGCCATTCTATTTCACCTCCTCAAAACCTATTCTGTATAAGGGATAGAGGTCACGTCTCCATCTCTCGCAAATCTACCAAATTACAAAGGAATTAGTTAATAATGCTGTCAATTTTATCGCTGATCCACGAGAACGTTGCACCGTTCTTGATCCAGTTGATAACCGTTCCTTTGTTAGCCCAAGCCCACTTAGCTGCTTTAGTACCCAACTGTGCTACAAGTTTTAAAAAAGCTGCCATTTGTATTTTCACCTCCTTAAAACCTATTTTGTGTAAGGATAGAGGTCACGTCTCTATCTCTCGCAAATCTACCAAATTACAAGGAATTAGTTAATAATGCTGTCAATTTTATCGCTGATCCACGAGAACGTTGCACCGTTCTTGATCCAGTTGATAACCGTTCCTTTGTTAGCCCAAGCCCACTTAGCTGCTTTAGTACCCAACTGTGCTACAAGTTTTAAAAATGCTGCCATTATGCTCACCTCCTTCCGACTTACAATTATTACTATAACGAAACAAATGTCATAATTCAACATTATTTTAAAAAATTTACATATTTACCATAATTATACATTGTCGTGTAGGCTGGGCAATAACCGTTGTTTTATTAAGTTAATGGTCGATAGATTAATAATCTACGAGTTCAGCGTGTCTAAATCTATCACATCGAACTGGGTCGATCTTATTTTACTTAGCGATTGATGGAAATGGTAACGTGTTTTTCTCTTACACTTGCATGCAATTGGCTGATTTTGGGTATAAAAATAAAAAACCTAGGATCGGAGGTCACGTTATGGGGATTGCCTCAGATAATGTTACTCAAACGTCGCTGTATACAGTGAAATCAAAATATGCAGGTCGGAATTTGCTTTCGGGGATTCTGTTTGGAATTGGATTAGCAGCATTCATTGATGAAACAGTGTTTCATCAGCTATTACGCTGGCATCATTTTTATGATCAATCAACAACAGATGTAGGGCTGATTTCGGATGGTTTTTTCCATGCATTTAGTTGGTTTGCAACCATTGGTGGATTATTTCTATTTGCAGATCTACGCCGAAGGAATGCATTATGGTTTAAACGGTGGTGGGGGAGTGCAATGCTTGGTTCGGGTTCGTTTCAGCTGTATGATGGGATTATTCAGCATAAATGGATGCGGATTCATCAAATCCGTTATGTTGATAATGTCTTCGTCTACGATTTCGTCTGGAATGGTATAGCGGCAATCATGATTATTATAGGTATTGTACTGGTTTTCCAAACACGAAAAAGAGCCAATCCTTTAAAGGGGCTGAGCTTGGATGACTAACTATGGAATGCATGGAAGTGGAATGCGGCTGGAGTGGTTCCTTATTGTCATGCTTATATTGGCAATTGGTATCTATACAGGGTTAGGTATTTTTTCAAAAAAAAAACGCATCTAAAGCCGTGGCCCCTGTTTCGTTATGTTTGTTGGTGGTTTGGAATAATTGCAATGGGGGCTGCCTTGATTGGACCTGTTGCAGGAAAGGCGCACACAGACTTTACTGTCCATATGATCGGCCACTTATTTCTTGGCATGTTAGCCCCCTTGTTGATTGCCCTTGCAGCACCAATCACGCTTATTCTGCGGGCACTTCCTGTCCACGCAGCACGTAGATTATCGATGCTATTAAAAAATAGATTGATTCGTCTCTTTCGGCATCCAATAACAGCGTCGTTGCTCAATATTGGCGGTCTTTGACTGCTGTACACGACGGGATTATACGAGCTGATGCAGCAGCATATGCTGGTTCATGTATTCGTACACTTTCATGTATTCGCAGCTGGATATTTATTTACCATCAGTATGATATATATAGATCCAGCACCCCATCGATTTAGCCATATGTATCGTGCTATTGTACTGGTGTGCGCTCTATCGGGACATGCCATATTATCGAAGTATATTTATGCGAATCCGCCTGTTGGTGTACCAAAGGATCAAGCCGAAACAGGTGCGATGCTAATGTATTATGGCGGAGATGTAATGGATGGTATTCTTATTTTTATACTTTGCCTGCATTGGTATCACGCAGCACGTCCAAAACAACGAATGGCCATAAGTACAAGTTGAAAAAAGCATGCAGACAAGTGCTGCATGCTTTTTTATCCTAGTATCCTACTTCTACTGCGGCATTTACGATATACATCAAGTCGTTCTCATCATTTTTATCCTCTAAAATAATCCCGCTAGATGTGGCCATTCCTCCATCGGTTACATCCACATCTACAGTACCATAAGGGATTGCCTCTTTTACCTTGTCGATATGGAGGGATTCGCGATCTAACGGAACCGCAAGTCGAACAGTTACGCTCATGTTTTCCAGCCGTTGTTCGGGAAGACTTTTTTCAATGCCAGGCATGGAGTTCGACCAGATGGCATTTTCGACCGCACGAACGGCTGCTTTCGTTATATCTTGTCCATGAACATCGATCCCCATTCCAGTTTGAATAAAGAGAATTTGATTCATTGTAAAACTCCTTTTTTAGGTAGAGTTGTAACTTATAGAACGATTCCCAGCTAAGCATAGAAATAAACCTAGCGACATCTGTTCAATTTATTAGCTTCGATCGTATTGTTTTGAGAGGAATGAGGAACAATACTGGCATTATGATCAGATACGATGATAGATATAGTTAGCTTATCTAGGACCATGGATGTCTTTTTATGAATCCTCTATGAGTTAGAATCATTTTACTGTATAATTAAAATATTCAAATAAATTAAAGGGTGTGGACATGCTCATGATGTGGAAACATACAGCTAAAAAAGGATTTCTCGTATTTCTTCTAGTTATTCTTGCTGTCATTCCCTTTGTAGAACCAGATGAGCCGCTATTCGTTAAAGCATCCGAAGAGATTACACAAGATGATTTCCCAGAAGACGCTCCGTTGGAGGATAAGCTCTCAGCGATTTTATCCGATGAACTATTGGATGGAGCGGTAACAGGTGTCAGTATCAAGCATGCGGAGTCGGGGGATATGCTGTTTTCTCAAAACCCAGATACGCGCTTGCATCCAGCTTCGAATATGAAGCTGCTCACAGCAGTCTCCGCTTTGGAAACCCTCGGTAAAAATTATCGGTTCACCACCGAAGTATTAACGGATGGAAGACAAAGAGGCAAGGTGCTTCATGGAGATTTATATTTAAAAGGAAAAGGTGATCCAACCTTATTGAAAGAGGACTTTGATCAATTTGCCAAAGACTTAAAGGAAGAAGGTATTCATAAAATTAAAGGGGACCTCATTGGAGACGATACGTGGTATGATGATGTACGGCTTTCTCAGGATTTAAACTGGTCAGATGAACCTTTTTATACGGGTGCGCAAATTTCTGCTTTAACTTTATCGCCAAATAATGATTATGATGCAGGTACCGTCATTGTCGAAGTGACACCTAGTAACAAGGCGAGGGGAAAAGCAGAGGTGAGGGTTACTCCAGAAACAGATTACGTAACGATCGACAATAAAACCGAAATGGTGAGCGAAGATGAAGAGAAAGATATTTCGATAGAACGTGAACATGGAACGAATACGATTATAGTCGAAGGGACCATGCCAGTCGGAGGATCGAATTCCCGCTCATGGGTTTCTGTTTGGGAACCTACTGGCTATGCTTTGGATGTGTTTAAAACATCCTTAGAAGACGAAGGAATTAGGTTTATAGGCAAATCAAGAGAGACATTTGCGAAAACCCCGGATGATGCAAAATTGCTAACTTCGAAACAGTCGATGCCATTAGAGAAATTACTTATTCCGTTTATGAAGTTAAGTAATAACGGACATGGTGAAGTACTGACCAAGGAAATGGGTAAATTCGTTCATGATGAAGGCAGCTGGGAGGAAGGCCTGGAAGTCATGGAAGACGTCATTACCGGTCTTGGTGTGAATGAAGATACGATCCTGCTTCGTGATGGGTCGGGAATGTCTCATAAAAACATGATTCCGTCAAAGGATCTTGCTCAGCTGCTGTATGAAGCGCAAAATAAAGAGTGGTTCGATGCATTTCAGTATTCCTTACCAGTTGCTGGGGAACCGGATCGTCTTGTCGGGGGGACGCTGCGTTACCGCATGACTTCTGAACCAGCAAAAGGAAATGTCATAGCCAAAACCGGATCGTTAACTGGTGTTTCCACCTTGTCTGGTTATGTCACAACATCAGATGATGAACCATTGATTTTCTCCATTATGATTAATAATTATCTCGGTTCAAGTGGAGATATCAGGGATATTGAAGATGAAATAGCAACTACATTAGCAAAGCATGAATTTTAACGGAATAGTGGATGATGGTAAAGCTCGAATCGTAGCGGACTGATTCGGGCTTTTTTCATAGGGTGGAGGATGTTATCGATACAGTCTGAGGAATTTTCAATAAAGTTGAACAATATGGTAACTCTGGATACAATATGATCGATAGATTTATGGATTAGATGTGGAACGAATGCCCAAGCTAACAGAGACCGATGCATTTATACGAAGGCTGCAACTAAAGGAAGAAGAAATTCCATCTTATCATACGTTTCCGTTTGATTTGCCGGTGATTCGTCATTTTCAAGATGTGGTGTTCCATCCAAATGTGACCTATATCATTGGTGAAAATGGTATGGGCAAGTCTACATTATTGGAGGCAATTGCAGTTGCGTTTGGGTTCAACCCGGAAGGTGGCACCCGCAATTTTCGCTTTTCTACGTATGATTCCCATTCTCCATTGGATCACTATGTCCGCTTAGTGAAAGGGGTATTGCGGCCAAATGATTCCTTCTTCTTCCGGGCGGAAACATTTTATAATGTGGCGACCAATATTGAAGAAATGGATAAACAACCTCAGGCAGGGGGAAAAGTAATTGATGGATTCGGCGGGAAATCATTGCATGAGCAGTCGCATGGACAAGCTTTTTTTGCGGCATTTATGCATCGTTTCCGTGGCAATGGCTTATATATTCTAGATGAACCAGAAGCAGCCTTATCTCCATTAAGGCAAATGTCGATGCTCGCACGTATTCATGAATTGGTGGAGAATGGATCCCAATTTATCATTTCTACCCATGCGCCAATGTTGATGGGTTATCCGGATGCGAAGCTACTGGAATTAACAGAAGATGGCATGCAAGAAACCACGTTAGAACAGACAAGTCATTACACATTGTTAAAACAATTTATAGAGAATCGCGATCGGCTTCTACATCATTTATTTGAATAGCATAGGCGAATGCCTTAATTCTCTTATTGATGTACCCTCTTGCTTATTAGGTGAATAAACTAGTTGGTGACGAAAGGGGGAAGAAATGTGCAAGACAGCTATTCTTTTCGGCCGGTAACGAGTCATCCTTCCAATGAATGGTACCATGATCCAAGTTATTCTTATCCAGGCAGTCAGCCTGCTAATGTTCAACCAACATCAGCTTCCCGAACGGACGATGCAAGCAATCCGTCGTATGCGAGAGGCTATGATTATCCAACGTATACCATTCATTCACATTCTAGTCCGATTAAATCCGATACGTATGCATCTACGTATAGTCCGGGTTACTATTCGAATTCCGAGACAGAATTAGGAAGAAAATTAGATCATATGAATTATTTGCTTGGTCAAATTGTAAAACAAAACAATGAATTATTAAGGCGAGCACAGCATTATCCAGAACAAAGTCAGATGGTAACAACTCCCAGTAGCGGGGGATCGGTAATCGTAAGAATGTAAAAAGACAGATAAAAAACCCAATCAATGGTCAATTCGTTGGTTGGGTTTTTGATCGGTTTTTACCCAGCAAATTTCTAATAGTATACTTGCCATAGGAAATCACAAACCATTAAGGGAGAGGATGGAATGTCCATATCATCATTCAATTATGATCAAGCGGGAGAGACGTATGGAAGGTCCAGACAAACCGATCCAAGAATGGCTGCATATGTGGAACGAGCAATAGGTGAAGCGCAAACGATTATCAATGTTGGTGCTGGGGCGGGTTCGTATGAACCGAAAGATAAATATGTGATGGCTGTAGAGCCTTCGAAAACAATGCGTTTGCAACGGAAAGAGAAAGGACGTCCCCCTGCAGTTATCGGAAGAGCAGAAGCTTTGCCATTTGATGATCGATCCTTTGATGCAGCTATGGCAATGGTGACGATTCATCATTGGCAGGACATGGAAAGAGGAATTCAAGAATTACGGAGAGTCAGTAAGGGGCCTGTTGCTATTTTAACCTTCGACCCCGATGCATTACATGAATTTTGGAATATGGCCTATTTCCCAGAAGTGGTAGAAGCAGAACGGAAGCGATACCCAACGATGGAATGGCTGACAACAACATTAGGTGGAAGCTGTCAGATAGAGGCTGTACCAATTCCTTTGGATTGTTTGGATGGATTTCAGGAGGCATTCTATGGGCGACCAGAAGCATTTTTAAATCCAGAGGTACGAAGAAATCAATCCGCCTGGGGATTTGTTTCGGAGGAAACGGCTTCAAAAGGGGTAACGAAATTGGAAGCAGATCTGCAGTCTGGGAAATGGGATAAGCGGTATGGTCATTATCGCAGACAACCTTTTTTTGTTGGTGCACTTCGGCTCCTTGTATCTACACCAGATCATTAAGGGTATTTACCTAAAAAATTTTCATTCCTGGCATAAACGCCCAATAGTTTAGGTAGGCAAATGCATATCCATATTCCATAGCATAAAATTAGAAATGAGGGAATTTAAGATGAGTCATGAATGGAATGTACCTGCTACCCCGCCTGATCCACATTCGTATTATTCGGATAAACCACATTTCTACCCGCAAATGACAGAAGCTCAAGCCTATGGGCAGGGATTTTATCCAGATAACGAACTGGTTCGGCGACCACCATTTGGACCACGACCACGTCCGCCATTTGGTCCGGGTCCCGGATTTGGTGGCCCTGGATATGGACCTGGTCCTGGATTCGGGGGACCTGGATTCGGAGGACCTGGATTCGGAGGGCCTGGCTTCGGTGGCCCCGGATTCGGTTTTGGGTTTGGTCCGTTTGTTGGAGGATTAGCTGGCGGGTTATTAGCTGGAACATTGGTTAATGCATTTGATGAAGGCCCGTATTACCCTGGTCCCGGATACGGTCCATATCCAGGACCATACCAGCCTTATTATTAGTAGGAAGCCAGGAACGGAAATTAAAAATTAAACAACCATGTGTGTTTGTGTTTCAACTGCTAGCATTGATATTCGTTGTCCCAAATGCGTTCCCTGCGTTTGTAAATAAAGTTAGCTCAAGCCAGCACAGAACCCTCCGTGCTGGCTTGATATGTTTCATTCTGCTTTAGCTAGCCTTTTTTGGTTACCGCTAACACCCACCAAATCAATACAATTTGAAGCGGCAATCGAAGCCATAAAGCAATAGCAGGCAGATGATAAGCTTCTGGCATCAACGCCATATAAATATTAACGGGAAAGACAAGAATTAAGAAAATCGCTACCCAGATACCAGCTTTCCTGCGGGTACGTGAATAAAGTAAGCAGAAAGCCAGTATTATTTCGATGATACCAGATAAATAGACAATAGCTGGCCGAAACGGAACCCACTCCGGCATGGCGCTAATAAAGAAATGGTCAAGCAAGAAATGACTCATTCCGGCGCCCATAAATAGAATTGCAAATACATATAGTCCAATTACTTTTCCCATACGCTCTCCTCTCTATCGTCTGTTGCTCAATCATAAAGCGTAGAAGCAGAAAGGTTCAAGCTCGAAGGTTCATTCTCATTCCCATTGGTATGGTGTTTCTTGATACACGTAATAATTCAACCAATTGGAGAATAGGAGATGTGCATGCGAGCGCCAACGGTTTAATGGCTTCTCTTTCGGATCATTATTCGGGAAGTAATTGGTTGGGATACTTGGATCCAGTCCTTTATTCCGATCACGGTGGTATTCATCAGCAAGCGTGCTATGATCGTATTCTAAGTGTCCAGTTACCATGACATGCTTTTCATCCCTGGACAAAATGATGAACGGATCATCGTCTTTGGTAGATGACAGCAAGAGCAACCGATCATCCGCCCGAATTGTATCGCCTGACGTACCGGTATATCGTGAATGCGGTGCGAGAAATTCTTCATCAAATCCACGCACAAGTTCAACCGTTGAATTGGCAACAGTATGTGTTAATACACCCGTGCATTTCGCTGGCAATTCAAATTTTCCAATGCCGTAATGATAATAAAGTGCGGCCTGAGCAGCCCAGCAAATATGCAAGACAGAGGTAACATTAGTTTTCGCCCATTCCATAATGGTAGCCAGCTCTTCCCAATAATCAACCTCTTCAAAGGACAGCATTTCTACCGGTGCACCAGTAATGATCATGCCATCGAATCGCTTATGCTTGATATTCGCAAAGGTTTGATAAAACTGATGCAAATGCGATTGACTGACCGTCTTCGACTCATGGGTCGCCGTGTGCAGGAATGTCGCTGTAACTTGCAATGGAGAATTCCCTAGCAAGCGAAGCAGCTGTGTCTCGGTGCGTTCCTTCTCTGGCATTAAGTTCACAATCACAATATTTAATGGACGGATATCTTGCGTCGTTGCCCGATCGGTATCCATTAAGAAAATATTCTCTTGTTCAAGAATATGTCGTGCAGGTAATTGTTTGGGTATCGTAATTGGCACTTGGAATCCTCCTAAATCGTTGTTTTCCTCATTATAAATCAAGCAGGCGTGAAGTTCTATAACAGAATTCTGAAAAAAGAAAAGGACTCCAGCAATATGTTTGCTGAAGCCTTGATTTAGTAAAGAAATGTTTAATAAACTTTATCGCCATTAAAAATGGAATTCTTCACAACGACATAATCTACGGTACGGATCGCATCAAGTTTATTGCCGCCAGCATAAGAAATAGAAGATTGCAAGTCTTGCTGCATTTCATTTAACGTATCAGCTAAGGAACCTTTATGCTCCACGAGCATTTTCTTGCCCTCTACATTCTTCTTTTCCCCTTTTTGGAATTCAGAAGCAGAACCGAAATACTCTTTAAGCAGCTTGCCATCTTTTTCAATGGTCACCCCTGGGGATTCCTCGTGTCCAGCAAATAGCGAACCAATCATAACCATCGAAGCACCGAAACGGATCGATTTGGCAATGTCACCATGTGTACGAATTCCACCATCAGCGATAATCGGCTTGGTTGCGGCTTTCGCACACCAGCGAAGTGCTGCTAATTGCCATCCGCCTGTTCCAAAGCCTGTTTTAATCTTCGTAATACATACTTTTCCTGGTCCAATTCCAACTTTAGTCGCGTCTGCGCCAGCATTTTCTAATTCCCTTACAGCTTCTGGCGTCCCAACATTTCCAGCAATTACAAAGCTAGCAGGAAGGTACTGCTTAATGTGACGAATCATCTTGATTACCGCGTCGGAATGTCCGTGTGCGATATCGATCGTAATATATTCCGGTATTAACTGCGCTTCAGCCAATTGTTTAACAAAATCATATTCTTCTCCTTTTACCCCAACACTAATCGATGCAATTAAATCGCGTGCATGCATATCTTTAATAAAGTCGTTACGTTTTTTTGGTTCAAAACGATGCATGATATAAAAGTAACCATGTTCTGCTAAAAACGTAGCAATCTTTTCATCTATAATCGTCTGCATATTGGCAGGTACGACTGGTAATTTAAAGGTGTTGCCACCTAATGTAACAGTTGTATCACATTGTGAACGGCTAGAAACCATACATTTTGCAGGAATTAATTGAATATCTTCATAATCAAATACATTCTCCATGTTATACACCCCGAAATCCGAATGATAGCAAACATAATAAAAATAATGTTCGTCTATTAGTAATGTACATCATTTTTGCGAATAAGTCAAAATGAAAAGGCTTAAAAAGGGATAAAAGTTATTGAACCTTGCTTGTCAGATCTATTAGAATGAAGCGTAAGTGTTGCTTGCTGGGTGATAGAGTAGATCATTGAGATTAAGAAGAAATACGTGAAAATAGTAGCTGAATCCGATAGATCAGAAGATAAATCATAGCAACGGAGAGAAAAGGAAGTGCGGAGATGAAACAAACGAAACCGGTGGTTGCCATTGCTGGAGCGAGCGGCTATATTGGACAACATGTACGAAGAAAGCTAAAGGGAAAGGTTCATGTGATTGGTCTGTCCCGTAATGGCGATCATTATCAGGATACAGAAGACATCACCTGGCGTTCCTGTGATCTATTTTCCATAAAAGACACAGAGAAAGCAGTGGTGGGTGCCGATATAGCAGTTTATTTGGCGCAAGCCTTGAAGCCTTCTGCAAAACTTACCCAAGGAAATGTGGCAGATAGGAATGCCATCTTGTCAGATAATTTTGCCCAAGCTGCCAAAACGCAGGGGGTGAAGAAAGTCATCTGCTTAACCGGGCCGATGCCAAATTCTGCAAGGAAGCTTTCTTCCCATTTAAAGAGCAGATTGGAAGTGGAACGGATATTACGTGCATATGGCACGCCTGTCACCGCCGTACGAACGGGTCTAGTGGCAGAAAAGCCGGAACAGCATCTGTTTGTAACCAAAGATATGCCATTGAAGCAGGACGTTCGCTCGGTGCAGCGTATTATTGTCCCAGCAGGCAACAGTGCTCATGCGATTGCCAAGTATTATGTCAGGTGGTTACAAGCTTTTCTCCGGCCATGGGTACGAACAGAGATCGATGAGAAGTTGCATTGTACGATCGGTTTCCTTCGTCCGCAATGTCCATTATTGGAATTAACGTACTCTCCAGAGCGAAGTACTGCTGATCAGGCATTGTATGATATAACGGATGGGCTTTTGACAGATAAGAAGCAGCATCATAGAGGAAGAATGGAATTTCGCAAAATCCCAGCATCGAATGAGGCGATTATTGCCATCCATGATTACGTCCCAGCGCTGCCATGGTTTGTTTATCGCTATACGCAAGCAATTATGCATCGCTTTGTCATGGCTTGCTTTCAGCGGCATATGAAGCAGCTGGGTAAACGAGAGTTGATGCATGGGAAGTTCCCGGAAAAGGAAAAGGGGCTGAATCATAGCTCATGATTCAGCCCCTTCTTTTGTTAAACTGAAGCTTCGTAAATCGATTGTACGGCTCTGTTTAGTGTATCGTTGAATTCTTCTTCGGATTGATTGACGTTTAAGTCTTGGCTAAGTGCTCTGGAGAAGCTGGCAATCAGGCCATCGTTTTCTTTTAGCTTCTCATTCGCTACTTCTGTAGAGTAACCACCAGAAAGAGCGACAACACGTACCACTCTTGGATGATTGATTAGCTCTTTATAGAAGTTTTTCTGCGTTGGAATCGATAATTTTAACATGACGTTTTGATCTTCATTTAATTGATCCAGCTGGTTAAGAATCTCTGCCTTTAAAATTTCTTCACATTGTTCTTTTTCCGAGCTGTTAATATCTACTTCTGGTTCGATAATTGGTACTAAGCCAGCAGCAAGGATTTGTTTGCCGATTTCAAATTGCTGGTCAACGACTTCTTTGATCGCTTCCGGATTTGCTTTTTTAATCACCGAACGCATTTTCGTACCGAAAATATGGCGCTCATTCGCACGGCGCAGTGTCTCGTCTAAATCATTGATTGGCTTCATAAGCTGTACGCCATTGCTCTCGTCTGCAAGTCCCTTATCGACTTTCAGAAATGGGACAATCCCTTTCTTTTCCGCTAAGTAATCTGCCGTGTATAGGCCTTCTATCTTGCTATCCATCGTTTGTTCAAAAAGGATCGCACCTAAAATCGAGTCCGGATCAAACGAAGGAGAGGTAATGATTCTTGTACGCATGTCGTGTACTAAATCAAACATTTCTTTTGCGTTTGTATAGGCATCCTCACCAATCCCATAAGCGGCCAATGCTTTTGGCGTACTGCCACCACTCTGGTCCAGTGCTGCGATAAATCCTTTGCCGTTCTTCATTTTTTCGAATTGTTGTTGATTCATCATTCTCACTCCTTTACATTAGTTGTACCCAGTTTTGAGCACAGTATGGGAACCAACCCTTCTATTTTCATTTTAGCATGAATAAAGATTCGATTATAGTAATGCGTGTATGAGGATTCTACAAGAGTCGAACGAGGTATTGTTCTAGATGTGGTTAGGTTAATCTAAGCTTTTAGTCGTTTTTTAGCAGTCATGATTTCCTTCGTGATCGGTATATGTCCTTTTGCTTTAGCAAGCCCATATAACGGCATATTTCCATACACCGATTCATAATTACCCTGCTCCAATAGATACGTCTCATGATAAATGCCAACCGCTTTGCTGCTGCCGACTTTTTGATTGAAATTTTTCCAAGCAGTAAGATGCTTGGCACCCTTGGCATACGCCAGTAAATCATCCTTGGAGCGCCAGTATTGAATCATCACGGTCGTTCGTAAACCAAAGTACATCTCTGTCGATAAAAATCCTAACGCTCTTTCTCGGTATACAGTTCTTTGATCATGCCAGGCATCGCCATAAAGACAGGCAGCCATTTGTGAACGGCAAGCTGATGATTAATCCGCATACCAATTAGAAATACGACGATATCCTCATCGTTTGCTGCTGTATACCGACCTTGATAAATGTGTTTACCCATGTTCCTATTCCTTTTCTGTTTGGATATCTGCCAATGTGACATCACACCAGTCGATGGTGGCTTTCGTAACCCGCTTTCCATAATCTAAGGTGTACAGCCAATAAGAGGCATCTTGACTTTGCTTATAGCTTTGCGTAATCAACGCTTCAATCGATTGATACGTGGCATAGCGCTCCTGTAATTGCTGCTTGTAATCTTGAAGCAGTGCTAAGGTTGGTTCGGTTCGCTGGTGCCGGCTGAAGAAAAGCTTTAAGATAACTTCGTTTCGTTCCGTGGGAATTTGCTTCATCGGCTGTTCTAGCCAGGTTTGTAATGCTTCTTTCCCTTTGGCAGTGAGAAAGTATTCTTTTCGGTCCGGCTTCCCATCCTGTGCTGTCGTTTCAACCGTTGCGAGTCCAGCTTGGACAAGCTTTTTTAAGGTCGGATAAATTTGTCCGTAGCTGATCTTCCAAAAATGATTTAAGCTCTGATCGATCAGTTGTTTAATTTCGTATCCTGTACGGCAATCTGTTGTTAAAATGCCAAGTAAAGCATAGGTAGTGTGGTTGTAGGTTTTCGGCAATTGTGATCACCCTATCAATATGATATGTATCTTTTAGATATATAATACAAGAAAAATGCGGAGGCAGCAAGCTCTATTTGGAAAAATTTATACAAAATGGGTAGATGTTTTGGTATAGTGAGGGAAATAAGGGGGTGCGCGGGATGAAGGTTATGCTGTCAGCCATATTGGAGACTGTGCGTGTGCTTGTAATCACGGTTTTCTTGTTTATATTAGCGAGTTTGGTTGTAACTGCTTTTTTTGAAGATACGACCAATATAAATTATCAAGCACTGATTGAAAGCAATAGCTATTTGTTCTTCCTTCGTTGTCTACAAGCACTAGGAATACTTGGGTTCATCTATATTCTCTATCGCAATAAGTATCAATTCTCCGGCTGGTATAAAGGAAAACGAATGCAGCGTCTTTCCAAACGGACAACAAGGGTGTTATTCAGTATCAGCCTTGTTTGTACGCTAGCACTATATCTAGTTGTTTGGTTCATGGTTAGCGTGAACCAGTTATAGAAATCTGATTGCGTGGGGATATGCTAAACTAAGGAATAGAAAAAATCGATAAAGGAAGTTAATTACGATGAAAATTACGATTGTCTCGGTCGGAAAACTAAAAGAAAAATACTTAAAGCAGGGCATCGATGAATACTTGAAACGATTAAACGCTTACGCCAAAGTGTCGATAATAGAAGTAGCAGATGAAAAAGCACCAGAGAATATGAGCGAAGCAGAAATGCAGGAAGTAAAACAGAAGGAAGGCGAACGCATCCTATCCCATCTTTCGCAGGACACGTATGTCATCACGCTTGAGATCAATGGCAAAATGCTAAGCTCCGAGCAGCTTGCTAAGAAAATGGATGAACTAGCTACATACGGTAAAAGTAAAATTGCCTTTGTCATTGGTGGGTCGTTAGGGATCAGTGATGAGGTTCAGAAGCGGAGTGACTTGGCTTTGTCATTCTCGAAAATGACATTCCCTCATCAGTTGATGCGGTTGGTGTTATTGGAGCAGGTGTATCGCGGGTTTCGTATTAATAGAGGGGAACCGTACCATAAATAGAGGCAAAAAAAGTTGTAGATATGGTGGTAATTTATCATTAGAAACTGTTGTTTGAGGAAGGATTACCCCTTCTTCATCCGTTTCTAAATATAATAAGTGAATTAACGCAAAAGTTTTTGAGATGTTAACCTCTGAGAAATCAAAATCGAGTTCTATTTTATCCACTACTCGTGTTTTATCTTTAGTTAGAGTAATGTTTATGTTTTCTATTAAAAGTTGTAGTAATTGTTTTTGTTTATTTCTAGATGATCGTTTATATGTTTCAATAAATTTTGTTAAAAGTATATCAAGAAGCTCCGGCTGTATAACCTTAGTATCGGTTGAACTGAGTTTAGTACTGAGTTCGCTTTTCCTTTGCTCTAGCATTGATTTTTCATCTGAGACATCCTTTAATCGTTCTTGTAAAATATCCACAGGAAAGAGGTTTTGTTCATATGCCTCAAAATATTTATCCTGAAGTTCTTTCAATTCGATAATTCTTTTATCAATATTCTCTAATTCTAATTGAATTTCCTTAGTTGAATTAACGGAGTCTTTATTAAGTGAATTGACTTTTAAGGCGAAATCCTCTTTATTATTAATTACTTCCTGAATCTTTTCTATAGTGGTATTTTCCGCATTATAAGCTTTAATTGAATTAGCCCGACAAGCGGAAGAACCTTTGTTGTGAAAATCACTACAAACATAATATCGATGCTTCCTTTTTGTACCGTCTTTACGGGTGTAGGTTGTAATTGATGGAACCATACCTTGTCCACAATCTGGACATCTTAGTACGCTGCTTAACAAAAATGGTTCATTTGATTGTCTTTGTTTAAAAGATTTACTTTTTCTTCTAGTTTGAACAATGTTCCATAATTCATCATTGATAATCGGTTCGTGTTTCCCTTCTACCAGTATAGGGTTTGGATTTTTCCCTTTTCTACGCTTTGTATCCCAATTTTCTACTTTAAGCCAACTAATCTTTCCATTATATACTGGATTGTCTAAAATGGTTGCTATGCCGTTAATTGAGAAGTAACGATCTTTTTTTGTTCGATATCCTTGTTTGTTTACATAGTTTGCAATTGCCTTTAGTCCTTTTCCTTTTGCATACTGATCAAAGATAAGTTGAATAACCTTTGCTTCCTGTTGATTAATAATAAGTTCCTTTTCAATAGAATCGTAGCCAAATACAATTCCACCGTTCCATTCACCTTGTAGTGCGCGTTGTTTCATACCTAGTTTTACGTTTTCTGAGAGTGTGTTTCTTTCCATTTCAGCTATTGAAGCCATAAGCTGTAGAACTAGTCTTCCAATAGGGCTACCAGTATCAAAGTTTTCCGAGTAGGAAATGAATTTCACATTGTATTTTTCAAATTTATCTAGAAGTACAAGTGTATCAAGCATGTTACGTGAAAGACGAGAAATTTTCCACACTAATACAGCTTGAAATTCCTCCTTTTCAATGTCGGAAACAAGTCGTTGCATGGCGGGGCGGCCTTTAATCGATTTACCACTGATTCCTTCATCAATATATTCGTGACTTACTTGCCAACCATATAATTTTGCATATTGACGCAGTAAATCAAGTTGAGCATCAATACTATAGCCCTCACTTGCCTGTTCTTCTGTACTTACACGACAGTAAATAGCAACCTTTTTTATATCTGTCATTTTTGTCCCCCTTTCATCCTTATATTACTATGAAAGTAAAAGAAGGAGAAACGGACTTTGCTGTGCTTCTAATATGTATATAGGGAGGTATTTAATTATGGGCTTTTGTTATACCAAAATAAAATAGCCTATCGTATTTTAGACTAGACTATCGCTATATTTATTAAATTGTCACATTAACTAAAGCAGTCCGATTATAAAAAAGTCTGTTATTCATTCGTTGATTTCCACTTCTGTAGAATAATGTTCAGGAAAGGTCTCCCAAAAGTCGGTAATTGCATCCACGTATTTATTTTAAGGGCTTTAATTTTGACGAAGCACAATTTCTGTATTTGTAGTTTGCATCTTTATAGGCATCTATCTTCAGCCAATGAAACCTAATAAAATAGACTACATTCTGCTGAAAAATTTATCACATATTTAATACTAATCTCTTAATTAATTAAAAAAGGACTACCAAATTCACTTCCAATTTGGTAGTCCTTTAAACCTGCTGATATTAATTGTTACAATAGGTAATAGTAACCTATAGGAAGCACTGGCTTCCATTATTACGCTGAAATTGAATGGATAATTTCCTCATCATTAAAAAGATAAATAACATCTTTAATTTCGCGCTCTTTTGGTTTAGTCCCTTTAGTGATATGAACTTCTTTAATAATACTATGAAATAACAACTTCTTTTCTTCATCGGAGATAATATTTATAAAGATTTCTAAATGGTCAGTTACATATTCGACATTGCTTTTAACATTTAAGTTGTTTTGTAGGTTAATTTCTTGATTCAATTTTTCTAATTTAGATAGTGTCTCTTCTTCTTCCTTTTCTAGCTCACCAATAGCGTGTAGGTATAGAAAAAGAACAAAAATTATTAACAAAATTACAAAATGCTGCGATTGTATATAATGAACAAAATAATCAGTGGAATTACGTTGGAAGTTCGCCAAGTATATCGCTTAGTAGAGAAGTTCATAAAACAATAAAACTTCTAAAAGTAGATAGACCATTTGTGAGTAGAGAGGAAAAACATCAAAGGACAAACAAGAAGGAGCATAATGATAAGAATTACGAATTATACGCTAATTCTATTAGTGTAGATTATTCTTTATTGAAAGAAAAGAAAACCTTTTTTTTAACTGAAGAAATGTATAAAACATTAAAGGCAGTTAGTAAGGAAAGATCTTTAAAAATCAACGTTCTTATCGATGTTTTATTATCCAAGGGATTAGAATACTATAATTTTGATCAAAAGTAGTTAACTGATCAAAGTTATAAATTGAATTTATTCAAATATTTTCGGAAAAATTATAGTAAATAAAAATATAGATTAAACGACCACTCTTGTAATGTGAGTGGTCGTTTTTTGGGTAAGCAGGTAGTTGTTTATAAGTAACACGTTTTATAAAAGAAACAGACGGGCTTTTACTCGCTTGTCTGTTTCGCTAAAAGTATCAATTTAATATATGATTATTTATATGTCTACTTTGATATAATTCTTCCCAAAACATTGATGGTTGTGGAAAGAAGGTCTTTAAACCATATCTAGTCATTTTTGTGAATTTCTTTGAGCGGAGTAAATAGCAAACACGTTTAGCTCGTGAAACACAAACAAAAAATACTCGTCGGTCTTCATTTAATTTATCAGGGTCATTTTCATTTAAATAAAAAGGAAAATTACCTTTTTCCATGCCCAGAATAATTACAACTTCAAATTCTAATCCTTTTGCACTGTGTCTTGTTGATAAAGTTATTTGATTAAGTGGTTTTCCGAGATTAGAAAATTTGGAAACATCATAGTCATGGAAATTACCATCCTGTGATACCTCAAGTAATATTTTCAGGTTATCTATTTCATCAGGATATACATTAGAATCATTTAAAATTGTATAAAGCTCTAGTTTCTGAATAATATAGCTTAGCCAATTGTTCAAGAAATTTAAATGAATGGTACTATTAGTTAGTATTGTAAATAGCCTTTTTCTTTTTACTATTAATTCATCAGAAGAAAATACCTGACTATGCTTTTGTAATAGAGTGATCCAGAATTCAAATAATCTAGTGAATGACTCACTTGAGTTTGAGACCGTCCATGCTGCACATTTTTCTAACCAGATTACAATATCACTACGTTTGAAATCAAATTTCGAAACATAGTATGGTATATTCGCATCATTTAAATATCTACTCATATTTCTAATTTGTTTTGCACTTTGAAAAAGGATGCAAATCTCTTCTAAAGGGATACCTTTTTGTTTACAATCAGGGATTATTTGATTTATTATTTTTTGATATTGGTCTTCTAGTTCTTCTTCACAAGTTATGAAGTGGAACTCAGCTTCTTTATCAAATGATGAACCAGATGAATAGTTACGCCCTAGCTGATTTAAACCTACTACCGATGCATCAATAATTTCTTGATGGCTTCTATAATTAACCTTTAATTCAACTGGCTTGATATTTGGATTATTAAATAATTCATTTAAATAATCAGGAATTGCGCCATTAAAGCTATATATAGATTGATCAGGATCACCTACTGCAAATATTTTAATATTGGTTTTGTTAAATAGGGAAAGCACCATTTCATGTAACGGTTTACCTAAGTCTTGATACTCATCTATTAATAGCCACGGAAATTTAGCTTCTAGACAATTTCTTACGTACTCTTCATTCTGTATAAGAAGCGTCGCGTATTTTACTATGTCGATGAAGTCTACCATACCCATACTGTGAAGTTTCTTTTCATACTCTTTTGCAACATTTAAAGCTATGTCATATGGTTCAACTTCTATTGAACTAATACCGTCGATATTTAAAGTTCTTTCTTTATCCATTTCATTAATTTTTACTTCTTTTGGATTGTAATTTAATTGAGATACAATTTTAGCGAAAATTTGCCTTTTTTGTTTTTCTGTTACAATCTTTAATGGCATGGGAATATTATAATCATATAAATGTGCAAATGGGCTGATAACTTCAGCGATACAAAATGCGTGAACGGTTCCAAGGAATACATTGTTTCTTTTACTATAACCTAGCTCAGTTAATCTTTTGGTAAATTCTTTAACAGCTTCTTTATTATAGGTAATACAAGCCAATCCTCTTGGTGGAGTGATATTTTCATTTAGTAATCTCATAATTTTTAATGTTAGAACTGTAGTTTTTCCACTACCCGGCCCCGCTTTGACTACTGTACTTATATTAGATTTAAAAGCAGTGAATTGGTAAGGATCATTTTTAATTTGTTCAAGTTTGTTTAAATAAGTTTCCATACTAATCTTCCTTATCCACCAATTTATAAATAACGTCAATTGCATTTTTTATATAAGGGGGAATATGTTCTTTTTGGCTATCAATTGATAGACGCTGTGCGAATCTACCTTTTCCAACTCTATTATTACTATTTTCTATTTTTCTCAAGCAGGACCAATACTTTTGATCGATTAATTCATTTTGGAAATTTTCTTTTTGTTTATCTCCACCTACAGTCAAATCATTAAAAATATTACAGATAATGATGTTACATTCATCGTTACCTGAACTAGCAATCATTATGTCAATTTCCATAGTGTATTCACCAATATAAAAACCAAATTCGGAAAAAAGGTCATCTTGTTTATTATGGTCTTTAGGTATTTTAGATTCCTCAATTTTTTGTAAATTAACTAATAAATCTCTTATTCGGTCATTTCCTAGATATCCAAATTTTGAATAGGAATCTTCATGCATAATATGAAACTTTTTATTTATTTCATTCTCGCCAACTTTCTCTTCAATATAATAGTCGCCGTCAGTTATTGCAACATAAGGGATTCCTAATAAATCAAGAAATTTTACAAAGGGCTTAAAGTTAGTTGAGTTAATATTGCAGCAAATAATTCCTTTTAGATCTAACGGTTTCCCTATTAATTCAGCAAACTTAGGTATCAAATATTCTTCTGCTATACCTTCAATTAAAATAACACCTTTTCCAAAATATAATTCCCCGCGCTTAACATCTATAAATCTCTCAAGATCTTTTATTTCTTTTGGGGTCAAATCCAAATTGGCTGTTGTGTGAATTTTTGTACCATGTATAGTTGTGCGTAAATGGACAATAGAATCTAGTGGTGCAACTGACGTTATGTATGGGGAATGAGTTGTCATCAACACAGATGTATTATTCTTCATCACATCCTTGTAAATGATTCTTTGAAAAGTAGGATGTAAATGAGCTTCAGGCTCTTCAATAGCGAGTATCGTAAAACCTTCATTATCAGAATGGTAATTATCCATAAACCTATATAAATCACTTAATTCTTGCTTATCTATATCTTCTTTTAAGAGATAATTCCCTTTAGAACTTTTAACATAACAATCGGCTAATATTTTACTATCATTCTCAATAATCAGTTCATCATAGACATCCTTTTTTAATAAAGTAGGAATTGTTTTATCTTCTAGAGCTAAAAGAATTAAAGAAATATATAATATATTATTTATTCCAAGACTTGTCTCACTTGTTGGCCTTTGTTTTTCTTCACCAACCATTAACTTTAGAGTGTTTAAAATACGGTTTGGATCAACGTCAACGGTTTCTAAAGATATTTTTGAATAAGGTTGCGTACCTAGAACATCTATAAATCTATTATTAATTTTTGACTCAAGATCTACTAATTCATCAATAGTTAAAATGTCATTGCTTTGTTCTTTTAGCTTTTCAGCTATCTCAGAAAGTTCCTCTTTTTCAATTTCATATTGTTTTAATAATTTATTTATAGGTGATCGACGAGTATTTTTCATTTCGTTTTCTACATCACGTATTGCATTGATAACTTTAAAATTTAAATATTTTCGATGACTATGATTAAATGGTATTTCTGGTCTATCTCCCTGAAAGATTGTATATACGTAATCAGTAGTATTAGGGATTGGATGATAATGGTATGTTAAACGTAAGGTAGCTGGATTAGTTGAGATTGTAGCATCAGAAAGCATCGATAATACAGTTTTGTTATGTTCATAACTTTTTATATCAATAACTATCTCTATTACTTCACCGTTATTCATAGGGTCTTCTAAACCATCATAAAAATCAGATTCATTTAAATACCGATCTTCATCAGATAGTTTAGGATCCAAAATAAGTTGAATTGCCCGTAATAAGTTTGTTTTACCTACATTATTTTCACCTATTATTACTTGTTTGTGACTCAATGAAATATCCTCGTGTTTAAAGTTTCTGAAGTTTTTTATCTTAACTCTAGAAATATATGGCGAATTTGGTGTTTCCATTAAAATTCCTCCTATCTTATTATCTGAAAATGCCGTCTTGCTAGTAATTATAACGTAGATTTCATGAACAATGGGATATATTGCAAGTTAAAACCCTATTTGTTGAAGTAAGTAGAAATCAAAATAAAAAAGCCAAAACCATGACAATCTGTGGTTTTGACTTGAATAGCCGATGGACATTTAATTAAATATAAAACGAATTGAGTTTAATGATGGATATTTATCGTACAGTCCAGCTTTTATATCTTCCTTACCGTATTCTAAAACTTGTTCCAAACTTTTTGGAATATAAAATTCTACTTGTGCGTTTGATTTATCTAGTACGATATCCTTTGTTTCTTTGTAAATCATATCTCCAACAAGTTGTTTCCAAATTATATTTATCTGTTCTTTTGAAGGTAAATCAGTGTAAATACCAAAACTTTTTAAATCAAATTCTTTAAGAATATCATGGATGTCATCCTCCTTTTGTGTTTGTAATAAGAATTCTTTTGTAGCTTGCTTAACTTCTTCTCTTAAACGGTCATTGTCCATAGCCGAATTAAATCTAATTCTAATTAAAGGTAAACCACTAGTGTTAAATATTGTGTTTTTTTTAATTGCATTGTTAGCTCCGTAACTTTCATCTTGAAAGGAGCTATCTTTTTCTATACATAAAATCGGTAGGTAAGTTGTATTGTTAATTATTGCAAAGTCTACATGAGCTTTAAACATATATTCAATAATATCAGGGTCTAAAAATTGTTTTACTTTATCTACATCAATAATAGTTTTTAAATCCATATTTGGAAAAACTAACTGCTGAGGAAACAATTCTATCAGTGCTTGATAAAGTTTAATCTCCGATTCATGGTAAAAGATAGGACGGAAGAGTTTATTTTTACTAGATCTGACCACCTCACGTTCAATTTTGGGATTTATATAATCTTGGATAAGTTTATATATGGTAGTATCTAGGGTATATCCTTTAGAATAATCGAAAAAAGCAAGCTCTAGATCTAATAGCTTGTTTATATTCTTTTTGTAAAAATTATAATCTGTAAGTTTTGTAACCGATTGAATCAATTCATCTGTAACAACTCCGTCACTGGAAAGTTTATAAATCGAAAATAATATATTGCGCTGAAGTTTATTGATTTTCTTAAAGTATCTATCTTTGGCTTCCTTTGGTCTCTGCTGTTCTTTTTCAATTAATCTCTGGACGTTTTTCAGGTTGTGTTGAATTTTTTCATGGTTTGGATCTAATAGTTCTCCTTGTTTTAATAGAGAGAGAGCTTCATCTAAATTATTTAATTCCTCATAATATAAAACTGCTAAATTATTAATAACTGATAAATTTTCAGGTTCTTTCTGGTAGATACTTCTATAAAGTTGAATGGCGTCGGATATTTTTCCGTTTTTGGAGTGAATATATGCCAAATAAAATGGGTCTTCTTCTTTGATTCTTTTCTGGACATCAGACTTTAGCCACTCATTGTAAATTGATAATGCAAGGCGGTAGCCTGAGTGATCACCCAATTGAACAAGGACTTCAAATATATTGTTAGCTGTTAGGTATTTACTATCACTTGTAAAGTCTAATAAAGGAATTAAGTATTTCTTTTTCTCAATTTCTTTTAAGAAAGAATGAACGCTAGCTTTGTCAGTTAAAGCTTCAAAAATACTATTGATGAAATTATTAAGCAAACTTTCATATAATTCAAGAGAGTCCTTCCTTATTTCTCTTATGTATTTTTTGAAGTTTGATGGGTTGGTATAATTATTTTTGAATAACTCGGTAGATTTTTTTAGAAAAGGGTGGGGAAGTTTTTCATAAATAATCTGTAATGAATTGTTTAATAGATTTGTTTCTCCGATACCTATGATTTTATAAATGTTCATCAAATTCTCTAGGTAGTTTTCAAAAACGTCATCAACTGGGAGATCAACTACATTACCGATTTGCTCAGCTGTGTTAGCAATTATATAGAAACTCCACCCAAAAAAGTCAGCAAGAGGCATATGGGCTTTCCATAATCGATTGAAGATGTTCCATTCTATTCTAAAATGAACGTCTTCATTTAATTTACCAAAAGTATATTTTGCAAAGCACTCTACATCTTCTTCTGATAAATCACCTTGTTGACTTTTTACAAAGCAATTAAGTACAGCAGCATATAAGAAAATAGGATCATCTATTTCCTTATTTCTAGCTACTCTTGTTATGTGATCTATGTTTAACCATTTTAGTATAGACATTGCCTCTGTATATTCTTCTCTAAGAGTAAAAAAAGTCGCTGTATATAACGAGTATGATAATATATCAGAAAAGTCTTCAGCTCTTTCTTTTATTGGAATAGACATCAGTTTGTTGCAGAAGAATTGAACAGACTTGTTATTAATTTTGTTAAATGTATTATATGATTCATTATCTTCAGTCATCAAAAATAACAAGTCAAAAAGTCCAACTAATGATTCTGGTTCTTTATAGTCACCCTCGACAATTTCTTCCCAATTTATTACCGGAAAATAACTCATATGAAACACACCCTTGTGATTAGTAATATAAATAATTCTATCACATACAAGTAAATTGTAATATTATGTTAAGATGCATATATTAAATTGTGAGAAACAGTTGAAAAAAGAAGAATAAGACTATCATCTCACCTTCGCTACTCTTTTTTAAAAATATGGTTAAGAGGAGGGGATATTAAATGACTTTGCATCATTCTTTAGAATATTACCTAAGAACAGGATACTTACCTATTCTAGATAGATATAGAATAGAGGATATTAATTCTGAATATGGTTGTTTTATAGGAATAGACGTTTGTTTGCCACTTTATAAAGTATTGAATATGGAGGCTCAAAGTTTAGAGGGTACATGGAATGAAGTTAATGATTATGTTGCTAAAGCTTTCCAAATAATTACTGATGAGTATAGTGAAGAACTAGGAATTGAGGAAGAGGAAAGGTTGAGGGATGTTGATAGAGAGATTATTCGTGAAATTGAGCATCAACTAAAAACGCCTCCTGCTGCATGTTATCCTTTATATTTTATATCAGCTGGTGATGATAAAGATGAAAAACTTGTTTATGTTGGAAAAACCTCTTCAAAAATACATCGTTTTTCAGTCGGCCATAGTGCAGCACTGAAACTTCATGCACCTGAATATGATGGGCTTTCCAAACATATATATTTTGGTACGGCTGTATTCCTAGACGATGAAAAAAACTATATGCCCTTAGAATTTATACAGCCATATAAAGAGGCTAAAAGTCTTTTAAGAAATTTAGAAGCTGGGTTAATTTACAATTTAATGCCTGAATTAAATACTGTGTACTTAAACAAGAATTATGCCCACATGGATATGTTTGTAAATATTGAAAATCATTCTAGAAGACAGCATCTACGAAGACAGCATCTACTTAATAACTGGCAAATCTTTATTCATAAGTAAGTTTTTAATTACCTTCGAAATAATAAGTTGTGATTTATATCTAAGATTTTAGACATAAGTAGGACGTTAAGTTAAACTACTCCTGAAATTTCACTGCTTAATCTAGATATGAAAAGATTATACTTAAATTTTTGAGAGAAAAAATGAAATGCACAAAAAATGCACAAGTTTTTTTAATTCCTTATAATTAAAGGGATTGTAGAGTTATTTCGACCCCGACCACCGGTTTCAAGTTATAAATAGACGGTAAAATGAGTAAAAACTTATTCGGGTAGTTTGCCTACCTATAATAGATTAGTTAAGAAACAGCATTGGGAGTCCATTCATTTTTCTCCCAATAGCTGTTTTTTTGCCTCTTAAATCACCACGGTGAACCGTATCGTAAGTGATTGTAAAAAAAGAAAAGAAGTGTTTGTTGAAGGTGATTTAATGGTGCATCTTAGGGATTAAGAATATAAGGATTTTCCGTTACCATGAGTAAATACCTCGGTTAACGGAAAATCCTTATATGGTAAGCAATTGATATGAACAAGTATCTTCATTACAAACGGATATAAATGAAGGTAATAACCACAAAAACCTCTTTCACTAAAAATTTACCTCGTGTATTAATTGCTATTTATGTTCATCGATAAATTAGTAATATTATCTAGCTCAAAATCTTGTTCACTAATCATCCTCTTTATCAAATAAAATTTAAATATTTGTTTAACAGTGGTAAGCTAGAGAGTGGGTTAAATATTTCTGGGAAAGATGTTTAACGAGATAAGTCTTGTCTAGGGGAAAGTTCAACAAGAGCGATTACATCTTTTCTGTTGAAAATAGGGAGAATGAATAGGAATGAGCAAAAACTATACGAAAACAGATGTAATGTTAATTGGTGCAGGTATCATGAGTGCAACGTTAGGGTCGTTGTTAAAAGAATTGGTACCAGAATGGAACATCAGGGTTTTTGAAAAACTGGAAAGAGCAGGAGAAGAAAGTTCAAATGTTTGGAATAATGCAGGTACTGGTCATGCTGCATTGTGTGAGCTGAACTATACGCATGAAAAACCTGATGGCTCGATAGATATGACAAAAGCAATCAAAGTAAACGAGCAGTTCCAGGTTTCAAAACAATTTTGGTCTTACCTCGTAAACAGCAATCTGATACGTAATCCAAAGGATTTTATTATGCCTTTGCCTCACATGAGTTTTGTTCAAGGGCAGAAGAACATAGAATTTTTAAGAAAGCGCTACAAAACTATGTCAGATCATCCGTTGTTCCAGGACATGGAGTTTTCCGATGATCCAGAACAACTTAAGAAGTGGATTCCACTTATGATGAAAGACAGGGTAACGGATCAGCCGATAGCAGCAACAAAGATTGATTCTGGCACAGATGTCAATTTTGGTGAAATAACGCGTAAAATGTTTGATCACTTAGAACATCAAGACGTTGAAGTAAACTACAAACATACTGTTGAGGACATTCAACGGTTGAGTAACGGTTCATGGGAAGTAAAAGTCCATGACATCGATAATGGGAAAATCGAGTACCATACGACCGATTTTCTTTTTATTGGCGGGGGCGGAGGTAGTCTGCATTTACTGCAAAAAACTGGTATTCCTGAATCGAAGCATATTGGTGGCTTCCCTGTAAGTGGACTATTCATGGTATGTAACAATCAAGAGGTGATCGCAAAGCATCATGCAAAGGTGTATGGTAAAGCTAAGGTCGGAGCTCCACCGATGTCTATGCCTCACCTTGATACGAGATTTATCGACCATGAAAAATCATTGCTTTTTGGACCATTCGCAGGCTTTTCCCCGAAGTTCTTGAAAAAGGGATCAATACTAGATTTGTTAACCTCGGTTAAAACGGATAATCTCGTGACGATGTCAGCGGCAGGTGTAAAAAATGCTTCCTTGACTAAATATTTGTGTGAGCAAGTGATATCTTCCAAAGAAAAGCGCATGGAAGAATTACGAGCGTTTATTCCGGATGCTAAAAGTGAGGACTGGGGTCTAGTAGTAGCAGGACAACGAGTGCAAGTTATCAAGGATACGGAGAATGGTGGTAAAGGAACACTACAATTTGGTACGGAAGTTGTCAGCTCTGCTGATGGTTCGGTAGCTGCCTTACTAGGAGCTTCTCCGGGGGCATCTACTGCGGCTCATGTCATGCTCAAGGTTATCGAAAAATGTTTCCCTCAACATGTTAAAGACTGGGAGCCGAAGATAAAAGAGATGATTCCTTCATATGGTGTCTCACTAGCGGAAAATCCAGAGCTTCTTCAAGAAATTCATACTTCAACAGCACAGATACTTGGACTTAGTGCAAAAGAAAAGGTGCATAGTTAACTGAAACAAGGATTTACTCTGAAATTCTGATAACAAATACAATATAAACACAGAACCTTGATCTGTTTTAAGATTAAAGGTTCTTTTTGATGGTGGATGTGTTTGAAATTATCTACATAGGAAATTACTTTGTCAAAATAAAACTTGTTCATAAAAGATTCATTAGATATAAACGAATAGTTGATAGAATACAGATTGTTAAATAGAAGTCCACAGTTAACAGACCTCTCTATCCCTAGTATTTTTTGCTTAAAGTGTTTCAACGTGTATAATAATTAGTAAGCGGAAGAAAAGGAGTATATCAAATGGTTCAATCAATCAATACAAAGGTCGATTTAGTAATAGATGCGACTTCACATATAAATGTTTCAGACTATGGTCAGATTATGATTGGAGATAAAGGGTTTGAGTTCTTCAATAAACGCGATACGCGCAAGTTTATTCAAATTCCTTGGGAAGAAGTGGATTACGTAATCGCTTCCGTCTTGTTCAAAGGGAAATGGATCCCGCGTTATGCGATCCAAACGAAGCAGAATGGAACATTTACATTTTCTTCTAAAGATCCCAAAAAAGTATTTCGGGCAATGCGTGAATACGTTGATCCCGATCATATGGTCCAATCATTGGGTTTCTTTGATGTAATCAAACGCAGTGTGAAGAGTAAATTAAAAAAGGAATAGAAACTGTTTTTTCTGGTTTTCATGTGTACGAAAGCAAAGCGTTGTTCGGAAGGAAACAGAGCATTGCCGGCTGCGCAATGATTTTATAAAAATGATAGAAGAGCAGCCGGCGGTTGTATGGGATAAGTATGGTATGAATGTTAATAAACGGTATCTGTGTTAAGATTAAGTGGTCCTAGGCAGGAAGGGGACCGGATATAGTCAAATAACCTCTTGAATCAGGGGGACGGCTGTGATATAATTTCTGCAGGGATCTTTAAAGTGTTTTTTGCTTATTTTTAGTGGTTTTATAAAAGCGTTTTCAATATAAAATTATATAGTTGTCTCCATTATTTTTACGTGTTACTGATTCGATCAGGCATGAGTGAAAGTATTGATTAAACGAAGCATAAGGGACCTTCTATACCCCTGCCTTCATTTGATCTTATTTTTACTCATGCCTTTTTTAATTTTTTTCAGGAGAGTGTAATCGCTTTAGATAAGCTGATGGAATATACTTTAGGGGTTTGCTACGTAAGCTTTACCAATAAAAATAGGAGGTAAGAAGATGGTAGGAATTATCATTGCTAGCCACGGTGAATTTGCCAATGGTATCTTGCAATCTGGAGCGATGATCTTTGGAGAACAAGAAAATGTAAAAGCTGTTACATTGATGCCGAGCGAAGGACCCGATGATGTAAAGGCAAAAATGAAAGAAGCAATTGCCTCATTCGACAACCAAGACGAAGTATTATTCTTAGTCGATCTTTGGGGTGGAACTCCTTTCAATCAAGCAAATGGCTTGATGGAAGCGCATGAAGATAAATGGGCAATCGTTGCTGGTGTCAACTTAGCAATGTTGATCGAAGCTTATTCATCGCGCTTTTCCATGGACACCGCACACGAAATTGCTGCACATATCTTGGGCACAGCAAAAGAAGCGGTTAAGGTGAAACCGGAAGAATTAGAACCAGCAGATGCTGGTGCAACAGCTGATCAGTCAGTAAATACAGGTGCCCCAGGAAAATTTGAGTATGTGTTAGCGCGTATTGATTCTCGTTTACTTCACGGGCAAGTAGCAACTGCTTGGACAAAGAATACATTGCCTACACGTATTATCGTGGTATCGGATGAAGTCGCGAAGGACGAGCTTCGGAAAAAATTGATTCAGCAGGCTGCTCCTTCGGGTGTAAAGGCACATGTTGTTCCAATTAATAAAATGATCGAGCTGGCAAAGGATGATCAACATTTTGGCGGACAGCGCGCGTTACTTCTTTTTGAAAATCCAAACGATGTACTTAGAGCAGTTGAAGGTGGCGTTCCGTTAGAGACAATTAATGTTGGCTCAATGGCGCACTCACCTGGTAAAGTTCAACCGAATAAGGTGTTAGCCTTTAGTCAAGCGGATATCGATGCGTTCACTAAGCTAAAAGAAGCTGGTTTGAAGTTCGATGTACGTAAAGTTCCCAACGATTCACAAGGTGACATGGATGAAATTATCAAAAGGGCTCAAGCAGAGCTCAGCAAACAGAAATAATCCTAATTATCAAAAGAAGGAGGATGAGTCATCATTATGGAATTGACGATTATTCAAATAATATTAATTGTTATCGTAGCATTCTTAGCTGGTGTAGAAGGAATCTTGGATGAATTCCACTTCCATCAGCCGATCATTGCCTGTACGTTAATCGGCTTAGTTACTGGAGAAATAGTACCATGCCTTGTCTTAGGTGGTACCTTACAATTAATTGCTTTAGGCTGGGCAAACATTGGAGCTGCTGTAGCACCAGATGCTGCGTTGGCCTCTGTTGCATCTGCTATTATTCTCGTATTAGGTGGTCAGGGCGAAGCTGGTGTATCTTCTGCAATCGCGATTGCAGTACCGCTTGCAGTTGCAGGTCTATTATTGACAATCATTGTCCGAACGATTGCAACCGGATTGGTACATTTAATGGATGCCGCAGCCAAAGAGGGAAACATCAGGAAAATAGAACTATGGCATATTGCCGCTATTTGCATGCAGGGGTTACGTATTGCCATCCCAGCTGCATTAATCTTGGCTATTGGTGCAGGCCCGGTTAGAGAGTTACTTCAGTCCATGCCATCTTGGTTGACAGATGGTTTAGCAGTTGGTGGAGGAATGGTAGTAGCCGTTGGTTATGCAATGGTTATTAACATGATGGCTACAAAAGAGGTATGGCCATTCTTTGCAATTGGTTTTGTATTAGCGACGATACCATCTATCACACTATTGGGTCTTGGTGCTATCGGTCTGGCTCTTGCCCTTATCTATATAGCGCTTACGAAACAAGGCGGTTCGGGTAATGGCGGAAACGGGAACACTGGTGATCCGTTAGGCGATATTATTGATAACTACTAAAAGGAGGGGGACTAAAAATGGATAAAGAATTGAAATTAACAAAAAGAGATCGCATTGCGATTTGGTGGCGATCCACTTTTATTCAAGGTTCTTGGAACTATGAACGGATGCAAAACGGTGGTTGGGCATTTTCGATGATTCCTGCCATCAAAAGATTATATAAAAGAAAAGAAGATCGTGCAGCGGCACTCCAGCGTCACTTAGAATTTTTTAATACACATCCATATGTAGCTTCTCCGATTCTTGGTGTGACGTTAGCGCTTGAAGAAGAACGTTCAAATGGTGCGCCGGTTGACGATAAGGCTATTCAAGGGGTTAAAGTCGGTATGATGGGGCCTCTAGCAGGTATCGGCGATCCCACTTTCTGGTTCACGGTTAAGCCAATCCTTGGTGCATTAGCAGCTTCTCTTGCTATGTCCGGTAACATCCTCGGCCCGATTCTTTACTTTGTTTTATGGAATCTTATTCGTATGGGATTCATGTGGTATTCGCAAGAACTTGGTTACAAAGCTGGTTCCAAAATTACCGACGACTTATCTGGTGGATTACTCCAGGACATTACCAAAGGCGCCTCGATACTCGGTATGTTCATCCTCGGTTCACTAGTAAATAGGTGGGTAGCTGTCTCATTTGCTCCGACGGTATCTGAAGTTCAGCTAGACGAAGGTGCTTATATAGATTGGGATAATTTGCCTGCTGGGGCAGAAGGAATTCGAACCGCACTGATTCAGCAAGAAGAGGGTCGATCACTGACCCAGACGGATGTAACGACCTTACAGGACAACTTAGATAGCTTAATTCCTGGTTTAGCCGGATTGTTAATCACACTTCTTTGTATGTGGCTGCTTAGGAAAAAAGTTTCTCCAATCATTATGATTCTTGGATTGTTCGTGGTTGGTATCATCTTCCACGCTATAGGCTTGATGTAAGAAATATAGACAAGCTAGATCCTTTTAAGACGTCTATATAAAATAGAGAAGTACCTCCTGGTATGATAGACCCTAAGGAGGTGCTTTTTCATACAAGACTTTTACGAAGAATGAATTTAGGAGGATGACCATGCTGACGATAGGTTATATTGGCAATGGGAAAAGCACGAATCGATACCATCTGCCATTCGTACTGCAAAGAGAGAACATAAAGGTAAAAACAATATATCGAAGAAATCCGGATCGTGATAGCTGGGGGAGGATTGCAGGAGTAAATTATACTTCGGATTTAAATGAATTATTACATGACGAGGACATTCAGCTCATCGTGGTGTGCACAAAGCATGACAGCCATTATGAATATGCAAAACTCGTATTGGAACATAATAAACACTGTTTGGTTGAAAAGCCGTTTATGGAAACCTCCGAACAGGCAAAAGAAATATTTGCATTGGCCAAAGAGAAAGGGTTGATTATCCAAGCGTATCAAAACCGACGGTTTGACAGTGATTTCTTAACCGTTCAAAAGGTTATGGAGGAAGGGAAAGTCGGAGAGCTTCTGGAAGTGGAAATGCATTATGATTATTATCGTCCCGAAGTACCCGAGTCTGCCGATTCTTTTGACCCAGCGTCATCATTCTTATATGGACATGGCTGCCATACCCTCGATCAGGTTATCAGCTATTTTGGCAAGCCGGATCAAATCCATTATGATGTGAGGCAATTATTAGGACAAGGAAGAATGAATGATTATTTTGATTTGGATTTATATTATGGCACGTTAAAAGTATCTGTGAAATCGAGTTATTTTAGACTGAAAGAAAGACCAAGCTTCGTCGTTCATGGAAAAAACGGCTGCTTTGTAAAAGAAACTAAAGATCGTCAGGAAGAACATTTAAAGCTATTTTACATGCCTGATAATAAGGATTTTGGTATAGATACAATCAAACATTATGGTGTACTGTCATATATCGATGCCGAAGGTACCATTCACGAAGAAAAAGTGACATCCGTAAATGGCGATTATGGAATCGTATATGATGATTTATATGAAGCTATTATAAATGGTAAAGCTAAAACCATTACCGACGAGCAGACACTGCTGCAAATGGAGATATTAGAAACGGGAGTTAAAAACTTAAAATAAAACGGGTGAAACCAACCCAAAAACGATTGCACTTCCACATTCTGTACAAGTGCAATCGTTGTTTGTTCCCTAATAATAAGTAACGCCTATTCAGCTGCTTTTTTATCAAAGAACATATTCACGTTATATACAAAACAAGGATAATTCATAGGGGATGATGGATTATCCTTGTTTAAAAATTGACACCTAAACCACCGTTCAACCTCCAGCAATAAATCCTTCCTCAACCAAACCTCTATATTCTATAATCTCACCCTTCTTCACATATACTCGAGGAACGCGTTTCCCTATCAGGCAGGCTGTTTCATAATGGATGGTTCCCATTAAAGCAGCAACTTCTTCCATAGCGGCATAGCCCTCGCTAGGTTCACCGAAGATGGTAACCACATCACCCAATCCGACATCCTCAATGTCGGTAATATCCATCATCGATTGGTCCATACAAATTCTGCCGACAATGGGTGCGCGCTTTCCGTGGACAGTTACATTGCCGTGATTGGATAATAGGCGGGAGAGGCCGTCGGCATAGCCTACGGGGATGGTTGCAATGATGCTTTCCCTTGATGTCTGATAGGTTAGTCCATAACTAATTCGTTCATCGGCAGCTAATGTCTTGATATGGATGGGTTTGGTTTTGAAGCTCATGGCTTGGGTTAAGTTAATGATATCCTTCAGATGTTCTTCCGGATATAAGCCATAGAGCCCAATGCCGACACGTACCATATCTAGATGCATGTCTGGATAGGCAATTGTCCCTGCCGTATTACAGCAGTGAATAATTGGTATATGACGGTGCTGCTTGAGAAACGAAACGACCTTTCTAAATTGATGAAATTGTTTTTCGGTATAGGTTGGATCGGTATTATCTGCATCGGCAAAATGGGTGAAAGCACCTTCCAGCATGACATAATCAGATGTAGCTGCTTCGGCCACTTGAAGTGCTTCTTCTTTGCTGGTCACACCGATACGATTCATGCCAGTTTCAATTTTCAAGTGGACGCGTGCAGTTTTTTGCAGTGTTTCTGCTTCCATCTTCACTTTCGTTGCTGCTTCTTCGGTAAAAACCGTTAAGGTAATATGGTTTTCGATCGCTGTTCTCACGCCGTCTGCACGGGTGTATCCAAGCACGAGGATAGGGAAGTCGATTCCTGCTTCTCGTAATTGTATGGCTTCATCTAATAAAGCGACAGCGAGGTAGTCAGCGCCGGCTGCCATCGCTTCGTTTGCCACTTCGAGGGCTCCGTGTCCATAGCCATCAGCCTTAACGACGGCCATCAGTTTAGTTTGGTTGCCAATATGCCTTCTGAAGGCGATTACATTATGGTGAAGCGCATCTAGCGAAACTTCTGCCCATGTATCCCGATAACTTCCAAGCTTCATTTTGCATCTCTCCTTAGGCGACTGCTGATCATGTGCTTTTTGAATAGTCGTGATATAAAAGTACCCTTCTTACCGAGGTAGAAGGGCACGTTGAAGATATTTCACTTATACGTCTTTCAATAGATCTTCTGGTGATACGAAATCGTATCCTAGATCAGCTGCTACTGCTTCGTAGGTTACTTTTCCGTTCATCACATTTACACCAGACAGGATTGCCGGGTTATCTTGAATTGCTTTCGCAGCACCTTTAGATGCAATTTGTACCGCATATGGTACCGTTACGTTTGTCAAACCAACCGTAGACGTACGTGGCACAGAACCAGGGATATTAGCAACCGCATAATGAAGCACATCGTGTTTTACATAGATTGGATCATCATGGGTGGTTGGGTGATCGACTGTTTCGAAGTTACCACCTTGGTCGATGGCAACATCAACGATCACAGATCCAGGCTGCATGGATTGAACCATTTCATCGGATACGAGTTTAGGGGCTTTCCTTCCTGGGATGAGTACAGATCCGATCACAAGATCCGATTCTTTGACAGCTTGTGCGATATTGAATGGATTCGACATTAATGTTTGAATGCTTGAACCAAAGATATCGTCTAATTGACGAAGGCGTACGGGGTTCAAGTCAATCATCGTCACTTCTGCACCAAAACCAAGTGCGATTTTTGCAGCGTTTGTTCCAACAACGCCACCACCGATGACCGTTACTTTTCCACGTTTTACGCCTGGAATGCCGCCAAGTAGAATCCCTTTGCCGCCCTCGGATTTTTCTAGATATTGTGCCCCAATTTGTGTAGCCATCCGCCCAGCAACTTCACTCATTGGAGTCAACAATGGCAATGTGCCGTTTGCTGTAATGGTTTCATAAGCAATCGCAGTGACTTCATTTTCTACCAATGCTTTTGCTAGCTCAGGTTCTGCAGCTAGATGAAGGTATGTGAATAAAATAAGTCCTTTGCGGAAGTATTTGTATTCTGCAGCAAGTGGTTCTTTTACTTTCATAATCATATCTGCTTTTTCCCAAACATCTGCGGCGGTAACGATAATTTCTGCTCCAGCTGCTTGGTATTCTGCATCGGTAAAGTTACTTCCCATTCCTGCATCTTTTTCGATATAAACGGTATGGCCAGCATTTATTAAATGAATCACACCAGCAGGTGTCATAGCGACGCGATTCTCGTTGTTTTTAATTTCCTTTGGTACACCAATAATCATCTTATCCAACTCCTTCTCAATCAATCTCTCCTTGTATCATATCGCTTCTGTGAAACGGTTTCATTATGAAAAAATCTAAAAGAAAAAAACATGATTTGTGTAAATGCACAAATCATGTTTGTTGGATGTTTTCTATAATTAAGTCAAGGTAGATATTCGCTTTTTGATTCGGATCTTTTAAGTCGATGCCACTCACTTCCCCCATTCGCTTGAGGCGATAATTCATTGTATTCGGATGGATGAATAATCGTTTGGCTGCGTTATAGACATTGCTATCACATTGCAAATATACTTCCAATGACGCTAGCAGGGAGGTTCCGTGCTGTTGGTCATACGCACGAAGCTTCTCCATAAAGGGGTTCTGGTATTGATCCGCCTTGCGAGTTTCTGCCAATTGCTCAATAAATTGATACACACCTAAATCTTCATAGAGTTTGACCGGATCGATGGTGTCAGGCAATTTTTCCTGTAGTTTCAACACTTCTCTAGCCTGTTGATGGGAGTTTTGGATCTGTTGTGCGGCTTGATAAGCTAGACCTGCTGCGCCAAACACGTTGGCCAAGTCTAATTGCTGGCTAATTCGAGTAATGAATTGATCCATAAAAGCATACAACGTTTGTTTATAATCGAATGCTTCCTTTAGATGGACGAGCATTATAAAATCATTATCGTCAAACAAGCTGGTAATCACATGAAGTTTGACCTGGGATTCGGATAGATAAAAGGCATGCTTTTCCATTTGTTCGGTTACTTCATCGGTAAAGCGGATCACAACAATTGCCTTATTCCCTTCCAAATGCATATTGTATTTCTTTTCCCGTTGTTTGATGGCATCCGTATCTTGCAAATCCCCTCGTAACAGCTGCCAAAAGAAGTCTCGATAACCTTCTTCTAATTTGCGATGGCGTTGCAGGTCTTTCAGGAAAAATTTCTTTACATAAGCAGCAGCTTCCTTAAAGAGAACCAATTCTTCCTCCGTGAAGGTTTTGTCGGAAGTATGCGCCCAGACAAATCCTAATATTTCATTATGTTTGCGTACGGAAATAGCGACGCGATTACCGAGGCCAACTTCGTTGATCTTGGGAATACTGACAGGATCATCGCTATCGATTAATTTTGGCATCACGCCTTTTTTCCATAAACCATTAATCACCTTATCTGGTACCTTCCGATTGATAATCGTAGATATGCGAACTTGGTCGATGTTGTCTTTATGCTTGCTGTAGGATACGACATGATGATTGGAATCTTCTATGGTAATGGGACATCCGAAGATATCTGCAATTTGGTCTGCAAGCTGATCGAGGGATGTCATCTTTTCATTTAAACTATTCAGTACATCTTTCTTTTGGGACATAGACCTTTTTCCTCCGTATATGGTTTGAACAAATAAACAAAAGCTTATTCTCTCATTTTAGTATATACACAAATCGATTTCATAGTGAAGATGTTATAGTAATCATGCATCATGATGGGAGGAAACACAATGAAAAAGATCCTATTAATTGGAAGCGCTTTTATCGGCGTGATTGTAGGTGCAGGTTTCGCTTCTGGACAAGAAGTACTGCAATACTTTACAAGCTTTGGCTTAATGGGAATTATTGGGGGCATTATTGCAACCGCTTTATTTGCGTATGTTGGCATGACGCTTGTTTGGGTCGGCAGTAGAATGAAAACGAATTCACATAAAGATGTAATATATAAAATAAGTGGGAGAACCACTGTTGGTCGCTTTATAGGGACGGTTATTGATTATATTCTTATCTTTACCTTGTTTGGTGTTGGTGTTGTGATGCTGGCAGGAGCAGGTTCTAACTTAGCTCAGCAATTTGGCCTGCCAGAAATCATAGGTACGATTCTCATGACGATACTCGTGTTGGTACTTGGGATGATGAATGTGGACAAGGTGGTTTCTGTCATTGGAGGAATTACTCCATTCTTAATCCTATTTATCGTGATCATATCAATCTATAGCTTTTTTACGATGGATGGATCGTTTAGTTCCTTGAACAGCTTAGCGAATCAACAGCCGACGACATTGCCGAACTGGTTCATTGCAGGAGTAAATTATGCATCCTTTAACACAGCAGTAGGTGCATCGATGGCATTGGTAATGGGCGGTGCTGAAAAGGATAGAAAGGTAGCTGCCATTGGAGGACTAGTTGGTGGATTCGTGCTAGGATTGCTGATTATCCTAAGTCATTTGGCTATCTTCTCTAAAATTGAGGAAGTTGGCAGCATGGATATGCCAATGCTTGCGATTGTCAACGATATCTCGCCGTTATTAGGTACGATGATGGCGATTGTAATCTTGGCTATGATCTTTAATACCGCGTTAAGCATGTTTTATTCGTTTGCGGCGCGCTTTACGGAGGTAGAGACAAGCAAGTTTAGAATCTTTTATACGATTACCTTAATCGTCGGATTTGCCGCCAGCTTTGTCGGCTTCACCGATTTGGTTTCCTTATTCTATCCCACCATTGGATATATGGGTCTTGTGTTGATTCTAGGTTTGATTTACGCACCGATAAAACTTAAAAGAGAAGTAAAACAAACAGCAAGTACAAGAAGAAATTGGGCAAGCGATGCATGATTAGGTGCATCGCTTGTTTAGATGTGAAGGAAAGTTAGCCGCTGTCGAAATAGCAAGATGCTTAGAGCATGTGATTATCCTCCTCCGATTCCGGGTACCGTTATGTAAAAGGAGAGATACAATGACAGATGTAAAAGCAATTTTTTTAAATACGTCATTAAAGGATAGTAATGAGATTTCAAACACCGACGCATTATATGAAGAAGTCAAACGGATCTACCAGCAAGAGGATGTCGAAAGTGAAACCATTCGGCTCGCCGATTATCACATCCCTGTTGGTATTAGCGATGATCTTGGAGATGGTGATGAGTGGCCGCTGATTTTAGAAAAAGTGAAAAAGGCAGATATCCTAATCATTGGATCACCGATTTGGCTCGGAGAGAAGAGTAGTTTAGCTACGGTTGCCATGGAACGTTTATATGGCGGAAGCAGTTTAACTAATAATAAGGGGCAATCCATTTATTATAATAAGGTCGCTGGCGTTGTCATAACGGGGAATGAGGACGGTGCGAAGAATGCAGCAACATCGCTTCTATACGGTCTATCGCATATCGGCTTTGTAGTCCCACCAAATGTTGATGCGTATTGGGTTGGTGAGGCAGGCCCAGGACCTTCCTTTATTGAAGCAAATGGAGAAGAAAATGAATTCACACAAAGTCATGTAAGGATGCTTGCTTACAATACCATGTATCTCGCAAAACTTCTCAAAGAAAATCCGATACCTGCTAAAGGAAATGTAATGGCTTAAAAATCTATTTATTTTATGAAAGGCTGTCTATATTCCGCCGCTTAAAGTCTAAGAAAATTTATGCTTTAAGGGGGAATCACAATAGGCAGTCTTTTTTTATGTGATTATTTTTTTGATATTTATCAATGTTTTGTTTTTTATATTAAAATTCCCAATAGAAAACCGATATAAATATAGAAGACAAATTATATCAATGGAGGGGAATTTTGTATGAATCGTAAACATGGTGTAAGTGTTATCCTGGCTTTTATGGTTACTTTACTAGTTAGTGTTTTTGCCTTATCATCTACCGCTTATGGGGCTGCGAAGCTAGATGATCATGAGTTACAGGAATTTAATGTAAAAGCATCTTCCAATAACAAGCAAATTGATTTTGATTCTAAGCTGCCAGAAGCAAATAAGAACAATGGTACCCCGGTGCATCAAGCTCCTTCAATCCAATCGAATTTTGATGTTACTGGTGATCGCATGAATTTTGAGGATTCGCTAACTGCCGATGACCCGGACGATTTTTGGTTCTTTAGTGTAGATAGTGATAGAAGTATTCTATTTGAGCTACAAACAGACAATCCTAATTATATTGTTGAACTTTACCAAGTTGATTGGGACACTGGAACAGCGTATCCAACATCTATTGGTGGATATGACGGAGATCTAATTGCCAATAATCAATTGCCCGCTGGTGATTGGGCATTACGCGTCTATTCAACGGACACATTGGAAGACAGTTATACCGTAAAAATGAATGCTACCAATCCATCGGGAGCAGCAAGTGTTATTTCTACATCTTCCACCTTGCTATATGCTGTACTAAGTTATCCAAGCGGGGAGATATATTCAAATGGAAATTATGTCGCTACGATTGACGGCGACAATGCGCATTTAGATTGGGAGCGTGAATATTATTTCGCATGGGATGGTAACTATAATCAACGTGATCACAATATCTCGGATGTCCATATTAAGTCTATTTCAGGACCAGTAAATTATAGTTCGTCATATGCTAGCTCTAGTAATGCGCTATTAATCTACTTAGATGAAGAGACATTATTTACGTATCATGAGTCATCTTATCGTTCAGGACCTCCAACACAATATAGCAGCTCCTTTGTTGATACGTTAGGTAAAACAACACCAAGAAGATTAGATACAGACGATTTAACTAACTATGGTGACCATATTTTAGTATTGGACGTTAACAGTGGGGAGACAATTGATTTCTTTAGTGTCCTTAATTATTATTATGCAAGCGGAGTTGAACCAATCCCAACGATTAACTTTTTGAATTAGACTAACCCAAAACCTCCACAAGATTCATTCTTGTGGAGGTTTGTACATTTGAATGTTCGCATTCTAGTTATTTTTTAATATAATTTGTAGTAGTAGGAATTACTTCATTAGATAAACCAGCAAAGAATTAGGATATACCGCTAGGAAAACAAACAAGGGAGAAACAGACATGAATACATTTCCAATCATTGAAACAGAGAGACTGATTTTAAGAGAGGCAACGTGTAAGGATGCGGATGATATGTATTCTTACCTATCCGATAAGGAAGTAGTGAAACATATGGGCTTGGAGCCGTATCAAACATCAACGGATGTGTTAGAGGAAAATAATTGGTATCAATCCATTAGGAAAGAAGGAACTGGGATTCGATGGGGGATTACCCTGAAAGGTAAGGATGTGGTTATCGGAAGCTGTGGCTTTCTGAATATGCAGCCGAGACATTACCGCACGGAAATTGGATTTGAACTCAGTAAGCTATATTGGGGAAAAGGAATTGCTAAAGAAGCATTAAATGCTGTCATGAGCTATGGATATAAGCATTTTGAATTGGAACGGATCGAGGCTCTAATTGAACCTCTGAATAGTGCATCGCAACGATTAGTAGAAAAGCAAGGATTTACAAAAGAAGGTATATTAAGACATTATGAATATACATGTGGAAAGTTTGATGATTTGTATATGTATTCCATGCTGAAAGCGGAGTTTGAGCTGGGTTAGATACTTACGTTATCCTTGATTAATGGGTTATGATCTTCAAGAGGGTTTAGTCTATTAAAATAGGATTAAGGGAGCTCACTATGCTTATCTTTTTATGGTTATTTACGACGCTCTTTATCATGAGTTATCTTTCTACTCATCACTATCTGGGGGATTACCGAAACTGCTTGGGCTATTATCTTTCATTTTATCTTTTTAGGATTAGCCATCTACTTGCTTTACAATTCATACATTCATAAAGAAAAGAAGAATATAATATTGTTTTGTATATTAATTATGCTTATTATGTTAACAACGATATGCATGATGGTCTCATAAGTATCGTTGTTAACAAGGATGAATCAAAATGGTCATTTTAGTGACTATCTCTACTCCGGCTGGTTATCTACTTCTCCTGTATCTTTGTAGAATTGGTTAAAGCTATTATATTTAACCAATGTTACCATTCCGTTTGAGGCATGGTGCAGATCATGACAATGGAAGAGCCAATTTCCCGGGTTATCTGCTAGAAATGCTACTTCGTAGGTTTCGCCCGGCTTGACATTTAATGTGTCTTTCCTAATCGGGGAAGCGCTAAGGGCTTTTCCGTTCTTGCTGAGGACCTGAAAAAAATGACCGTGTAGATGCATAGGGTGTGAGGAGTTATCCATACTGTTATTTTTCAGGGTGACCTTTACCCTATCTCCTTTATCAATATTTAGAGGTGGTGCATTAGGATATGTCTTACCATTAATCGTCCACACCATCCCCATTTCAGTATCCATGTCCATTCTTGTACCTAAATCCAGCTCATATTCCACATCAAACTCATCGTCTGTTTTGAACTGTGATTCCGTTTGCTCGCCAAGCTTTGTAATATCTATTTTACCCGGCGATGAAAGGTGCTTTAATTTTTGTCCATTCCCTTCCTCATAAGCAATATCTATTTTCATATCTTGGGATGCTTCCATTTCACCGTGACGATCAATCGAAAAGTCCTTACTACCATCTGCGCGAAATTCAACATCGACCCGTTCTCCTGGGGCAACCTCAAACATAGATCCTTTCATGGTTTGCGGTGAATTTACCTTTTGCCCGTCGACATGGGTAATCTGATAGTCTATTGGAATATGAATTTGATGAGCCATGTATCCAGCATTAATGAACCGAAGCTTAACAAGATCGCCTTTTTTGACCTTTAACGTTTTATTCCCTTCATATGTTTTTCCGTTAATGGTAAAGATGTCATAAGAAGACATGTCATGGCCCTTCATAGCCCCTTTTTGGTTCAATTCATTCATGCTATCCATGCTCATGCTGGAGTGATTCATAGCTTCCGTATCCTTTTCCTGATGTTTTTCAGATTCCCATTCATCAAGCACTAACGTATAATCCCGATCACGATTAGTTTCATTTTTTGGTTCCACGATAATTGTTCCATATAATCCTTTATCGAGCTGTTCGACCCCATTCTGATGGGAATGGTACCAATAGGTGCCTGGATCGCTGGCAACAAATGCATACGTATAGGTTTCCCCAGGTTTTACAGCATCCTGTGTTACACCAGGGATTCCATCCTCCGTATTTGGAACTGGAATGCCGTGCCAGTGAATAGATACGGGCTTTTCTAGCTGATTCGTCAGATTAACTTTGACGACCTCTCCTTCTGTGACACGTATCTGCTCGCCCGGGACAGTTCCATTATAAGTCCAAGCATTTATGGTATGTTCAGCGCTTAGTTTCCATGAGGTCTCTTTTGCAGTTAGGTCAAATTCATTCACTTTCTTTCCTGCCATATCTTCTGCTTTGACTTCTACAGCGTCTTGTTGGTTCTCATTCGTGATGGTTTCAGCAGATTGTTGTGAGCATGCTGCTATGATAACGCTCATTAATCCGATTAAAGTTAATAAGAATACCTTCTTCATTGCATCTCCTCCTTCTCAAAAGTCTATCGAGAAGATGTGAAGAAACCATGCATGAAAGCGTAATTTTCTGTGACATTAAAAGGTTTGTTGATTTCAAATGAATGAACTCTTCGACCAATCATATAATGAAGCAATAGGACAAGTTAGTAAGGAGAGGTAAAGATGGCGATTCCGTTATATATAACGTTAATAGGCATATGCATATTAACCTCCATTATAATATGGCAAACCTTTGTCTGCCGAAAAAGGATTACTACCATGACTGGTATGATGGTGGCGATGGCACTGGGGATGAGTGTTGGACTTGTAACGGGTGTGATGATAGGGATTTTATTATCCGGAAATTTATTCTACTCCACTGTTATGGCGATGATTATTGGAATGGTTACTGGTTATTTAGCAGGAATACCAGTAAGCATCCTAGCTGTCTTAGATGGTACTTTAGCAGGTGTCATGGGCGGTATGATGGGCGCAATGCTTGGAGAGATGATTGCTCCGGAATTTCAAGATCCAATGATTAGAATCATGGTTGTATTATTTATTGCTACGATCCTTTTGCTATTTCAAATTCTAAAGCAGCCGGTTACAAACAAGAGAGATTGGTTACACCATCCTGTCGTTATGGTGTTTGGATTTCTGCTTTTTATTATGGGATATAATCAATTAGAACCTCTTATCCCTCCTCCTTCAAATGAAATCGGCCATGATAACCCTCATGTGAATGTAAAAAATTTATCGATTGAAGCAGACGAATACGCCTTTCGTCCGAATCGGATACAGGTGGAGACTGGAGAGACGATAAAGCTTGAATTAAATAATATGGGAGAGTCTGAGCATATTTTAGAATTCATAGGTTTGGAAGCCAGGGAATTGCCTTCATCCCAACACCATCAACAAATAAGTGGTCAAATTCAAATTCATAGTAATGCTGGTGAAAAGCAGGGAATTACATTTATTCCGCTTGTACCAGGAACCTATCGTTATATCTGTACCATTCCTGGTCATAAAGAAGCTGGAATGGAGGGGGAGATCGAGGTAACGTTATAAGTGAAAGTCATAAAAGCTTGCTAGTTGTGCGTACCAAACATTCTCAAAATCTAGTTCTTTTAGTATAATTCTATTAAGCTAGGTAATTATCATTATTTTCCAATTGTGAATGTGAGGTGGAGGAATATAAAAGCAATCCATGCAAAAGACATACACAGTTATATCGATGACACCAAAGTTCATCTAGCAGCGTTACATAAACAGGTCCAGACGATCCAACAACGAATCGAAGCGGTTTTATCGTTGGAGAATTCTTTTACAGGTAGGACGGCAGCATCCATCCGATCTTTCTATCAGGAATGTCATGTTCCTTTGCTCGTTTTTTTAGAAGGTTTCCTTACAACGTATTCGGATACACTTGATGGCATGAAACGACTGTTACGCACGCTGGAACCAGATGAAAATGGTGTTATTCGCGAGGATTTTATTGACCAAGATATACAACGCGGCTTAAACATGATCGAAAATGTTACAATGTCTTTAACAGATGATGCAAATCGCGTTATTCAATCGATTCAAGATATTGTAGAACTTCCGATGGTAGATGATCGTTCGTTCTTCGATACGGTTCACCATTCTAAGAAAATGGCGAATGAGGCATTAGAAAACTTACATACCTTTGATCATCAGAACACATCGAAGCTTGCTATTGTTGAAAAGGATCTCCAATCCATGCAACGCTATGTAAGTAAATTGAATCAGGTAGTTATTCATGGGGAGATTTCGATTCCAACCTATCGCGCCAGGAGTATTACTAGATATAACTTTCACTTGGAATTACTAAGCGATTTGAGAAAAAAGGCAGAAACAAGTGCCATAGCACCAGAAGTACTTATGGGTATAGTTGGAAAACAGCTTTTGTCCCAATTTACGCCTTTAGCGGAGGTCGTTGGGACGTACCTTCAGCAAGCTTTTGATGTAAAGACACTCGATTATAGCATGCGTGCAATACGTGCTATTACTGCTGCCTCAGGAGATGTATTGACCAAAGGGGAATTCGTTACATTAAAGGATCAGATCGTTTCAGATGTGGAAATTACAGATTACAAAGGAGAGTGGCAGGGTGTTTATTATACACTAGCGGATGATAGAAAGATTCGAGCATTTGAAAACGCTGAAGGCACAGTATGTTATGAATTTGTCTCAGCCATTCCGGAGAATAGAGAACAGAATCTATTTCAAAAAACAGGCCAAAGCATCCAAGAGATTGGTTCCGATCTATGGCAGGAGATGGAAGAACGAAAGGATAAGAGCCTTGATTCATGGTATGATTTTGGTAATTATATGACACTCGGTGCATTTGATGCCGGGAAAGACTTTTCTAATGGACTGAGCAGCCGTGCAGAAAATATGCTGAACACGCCGTCCGATTTCGTGAATTGGATAACTATGGGTGGAGTGGATGTAGCACAGGGAGCATTACATCCCGATGAGGCGCTTTCAAAGGAGCATTTGCTTTCCAGCTTTGGTCTATTTTCCATCGCGGTTGGTGGCGAAGCAGCTTTTACCAAACCGAAGTCTAATGATTTAGGACCAAGTGGGAAATCGAATCATAAGAAAGTGGAATCAACTAGTAGTGAAAATCGTGTATCAACCGCAACACCGCCCAAACTTCCTACACTAACCAATATCAAAGAATGGTATCGAACGCATTTGCCAGAGGTTACAGTAGTAAGCGATACAACTGGTGGATACCACTTTGCAGTGAAGCAAGGAGAAGGTGGAGGGAATAAGGGAACAAGCAGTATATCTACTAAACCATCAAGTTTTTATGGAAAGCAAGTTAAATTAGATTGGTTAGGGGATAATTATAGAGCCGTAGAGATTAAGGGTACAGTAAAAGTTGCTGGGAAAGATTTGGATATCTCTAGGCGAGTTTATCAAATGAATGATATAAATTGGGATTATACTCCGAAGCATCCAAAAGCTAGAGGACTTTCAAATAAAGAACTTGCAGAAAAAGGTAGACCACCATATGTAATTGATAAAGATGGTAAAGAAGTACAAATTGAGTTGCATCATTTAATTCAGAAAGAATCCGGTAATATGGTAGAAATCGTGGCAACTACTCATGATGATTATAAAAAAATATTACATGGGTTAATAAAAAATGGAGATAGTTTTAGAAATGATACTGTACTTGATAAGCAATTCAACAATTTCAGAAAGAAGTATTGGAAATGGCGCTCAACTTATACGGAATGAGGTGACTTGTTTTGAATAATAAATTGTTAGAGATGATAAAAGAGTATAGGGAAAAAGGCGATTTTATTGGAGAAATTTCAGAACAATATATAAAAAAGGCACAAATGAGATTGGAAGTTAAATTCCCTTTGGAATATAAAGAATTTGTTAAAGAACTAGGTTCTGGTGGTATTTGTGGTGTTGATGTTTTAGGGATAGAAGGGGAAGAATATGCTTCTGTAGTTGAAAGTACCGAGAGAAATAGAAAGTCGGGGTTACCAAAAAATTATTTGGTCATTGAAGAGGTGGATGAATTTGTCTATTGTTTAAATACAGTGGATAAATATAATGTTGTGCGTTGGGACGATGTAAGTAAACTGGAAATAGAAAGGTACTCGACATTTGATGATTATTTGGAAGATAGCTTTCAAGAGGCAATAGATAACTGTGATTAATTACTTACTTTATAATAACAAATTAATTAATCTAGTTCGAATAAAGCACTTTGTTGCATATGGCAACAAGTGCTTTTTAAAGTGGAGATAAAAGTCTCGATTCATGGTATGATTTTGGTAATTATATAACACTCGGTGCATTCGATGCAGGGAAAGACTTTTCTAATGGACTGAGTAGCCGGGCCGAAAATATGCTGAACACACCGTCTGATTTCGTTAACTGGCTAACTCTTGGCGGAGTGGATGCAGCAAAGGGAGCATTACGATGAGGCACTTTCAAAGGAGCATTTGCTTTCCAGCTTTGGTCTATTTTCCATCGCGGTTGGTGGCAAAGCAGTTTTTACCAAACTGAAGTCTAATGATTTAGGACCAAGTGGGAAAACACGAACCGGTATGCTAAATTTATGGGAAATAATAAAAATGGTAAAGCAAAGTTAGCATTTGTATGGACTAATAACAAAGGTGATATTACTACATATCATACACAGAGTGGAAAGAAATTTTGGAAAACTATTAATGGAGAAAACATTCCATAGTTAATCCAGCTGAGTAATGGCTTTGTAAAAAAACTAAATTCTCAAATTGAAGAGGAAGGAACAATTGTCATCGAGGGTATTGAATTTACAGGTTTTGCTTTTGTATTCCCTTATAAAATTGAAGAAGGTAAAAGCTATCCTGTGTCAATAGATTTACAATTTAAATGAGTTAAAAATTCAGAAAATGAAAGAATTTAGGAAAGAACTAGAAAGAATTGATTCAGGTTATGAATATTATTTAAGAGGGTTTTTGCAGTAAGATTTCATTGATGTTGGAATAGTTGTTTCTGATGAAGATGAGTATTTTACTGACTATCCACAATTGTGGGGGAGGAATGGTGAGGTAAGAGGAGTTGATAGAATAGATATAGAATTTCTATGGGATGTGTCTTTTAGTAGAAAACTATATAGAGTGATAGGTTACAAATGGGAAAAAAGAAGCAATTAATTCAACATATAAGATTAGTGCTAAGTAATCTTGGAAAAGATTTTAATAGTGAAATAAAAAGTGGTGTCTTGCAACTTATATATAAATGATATAAAATATTGGAGTTAGAAAATAATAAAGATATTGAAGGTATTCATATCACTGGTGGTATAAGGGCTTAAATGAATAGTTATAGTGACTATGAAAATCCGTTATTTAGAAGAAATACATAAAGTGTAGAAATTATTAAAAGAATTATAAAAGTTGTGAACATAAAAACCTCAATTTCAAATCTTAATGGCGAAAAATCTATCAAGGTTTTAACTTTATTATATAGCTAGTAACAAAGCACTTGCTGACTTAGAGGCAGCAAGTGCTTTTTAGATAAATGTTTTGATTCAGATATTTGTTTAAATTAATTTATCACGTCTTACGCTTATAAACTTGAATGGCGGCAATAGAGAAGGCGATAAGAATACCAAACCACCATAAAATAGTAATCAAAACGCTATCTCCAGCAGATTCAGTCATCAGCAGGGAACGTACGGTTTCAATAAGTGGTGTCATGGGCTGAAACTCAGCAAAGGCTCGAACCACCCCAGGCATAGTATCAGTTGGCACAAAGGCTGAGCTTATAAACAGCAGAAATATCACAGGATAGCTGAAAGCGCTGGCGCCTTCAACACTGTTTGCTAAAAGACCGAAGAATGCCGAGACCCAAGTCATTGCAAGGGTAAACAGCAATAGGATTCCAATAACAAGGAGCCATGCGGTAATGCTGGCATCCGTCCTGAACCCCATAAACAAGGCTACCAACAGGACCAATAAAGTTGAAAAAGCATTGAATACAACGGATGTCATGACATGCCCCGTCAATATCGATGATCTTGCAATTGGCATAGAATGAAACCGATCAATAATACCACTGGTCATATCGTTGTTTACTCGTACAGAAGTGTAAATGGCGCCGCTGACGATGCCCATAAGAAGGATGCCTGGAACCATATAATTGATATGGTCTATGGCTCCCGTATCCATCGCGCCGCCAAACACATAAACAAACATCAGCATCATCATAATCGGTGTTGCAATTGCAGTAAGCAGGGTATCGATGTTTAATGAATGGCGCATGGAGCGCCTTGTCAAAACCATCGTCTCGCTAATTTTATTCTTAACTCTAGCAGTTAACATAAAGCATTTTCCTCTCCATGGTTTTCATCGATCATCGCGAGGAAAACATCCTCGAGTGTCGGTTTCTTTTGAGAAAATTCAGTCACCGTTATGTCTGCGTGGTCAAGCTGGCTTAAAATCGCCGTCATCTGTTGGATGCTCCCATCGGTGGTAATCGTCATCGTAGGGTTCTCCTTGCTTAGGCTTATATTATATTGAATAAGCAGATTACGTGCTAATTGTAATTCTTTTTCATCACTAAATTTAAGTTCAATATGCCCATGGGGAAGTAGTTTTTTTAGTTCTGCTGCAGTTCCTTCCGCTATAATTTCCCCATCATTAAGAATAGCGATATGGTCGGCAAGCTGGTCTGCCTCCTCTAAATACTGGGTCGTTAAAAACACGGTGATGCCTGAATCAGCAAGGTCTTTAATGATTTGCCACAAAGCTTTACGGCTTTGCGGATCCAAGCCGGTGGTCGGCTCGTCGAGGAATATAACAGATGGGCCCCCGATCAAACCCATTGCCAGGTCGAGCCGTCTCTGCATACCGCCGGAATAAGTGGCGACTTTCTGGTCAGCGGCGTCAAGCAACTGCACCTGTTCAAGCAATTCATCCGCCTGACGATTTGCATCGGGCAGATGACGTAATTTGCCAATCATACGTAAATTCTCTCTCCCGGTCAACACAGGATCAACTGCGGTGGATTGGCCCGTCAGGCTGATTTTTTCACGAACTTGATCCGGCTGCCGGATGACGTCAAAACCGCAAATCTCTGGGCTCCCTTTATCTGGAAGAAGCAAAGTCGTTAGAATTTTGACTGTTGTTGTTTTCCCCGCACCATTGGAGCCAAGGAGAGCGAAAATACTACCCTTTTGTACAGTAAAATCAATGTCCTTCAGTACGTTCAGATTCTTGTAGGACTTCTTAAGGCCTTTGACAGCAATAGCTGTATTAGTTTGAATCATTTGTATCCCCCATTTTTAAAAAATATGGTTATATTACGGTTACATTCTTCAAGTTTGCTTTACTTCCTTTCAAAACGGCATAGGTTAACTTATCCATTGTAGCTCCGTCAAAATCAGCCTTTTTCACGTCATAGGAGTGTCTAAAAGAAACATTTCTAAAAACTGCATTTTTAAAAGATGTTCCTTTTAACCCTGCTTTATCAAAAATAGTTCCCTCAAATGTGTGATTAGCAAAACATATGCCAGATAAATCGGAATAGCTGAAGTCCGTATAATTTAAGACACATCTTTGAAAGCTTGCACCTGACAAGGCAGATTTAATGAGTTTTGCTCCAGTCAGATTAGAGCCATCGAATGTAATATTTCTCAAATCACTGGATTGAAAAGAACTATTTGTTAAGTCGGAACCGCTGAAGTCCGATCCATCCATGGCGCTTTTGTTGAATTTTCCTTCATGCACTTCAACCTGCTTTAGATCGGAGTCTCGTAGGTCGATTTTTGAGAAATCCCTGCCTACCATTTGTTTTAACTCTATTGTTTTTGAAGAAATACTTTCGATGATCTCCGAAATATCTCCTATAGAGTCGACGGTCATGCTGTAAGCCGTTTCGTCATTATAACCTTGATTTTTCAAGTCACTCCATTTTTCCTGCAAATCACTGGACAACTCCTCCTTTAATTCTCTGACTACATGCAAGTCCTCATAGGGTGAGAATACTTCATCTAAATACGTCATTAATTTCTTATTCATTGTTATTGCCACCTTCCTCTTTTAATAATTGGTCCAGAACGCGTTTTGCAAACTCCCAGTTCTGTTTGTTTTCAAAAAAAGTCTTTTTTCCGATTTCAGTAATCCGATAATACTTTCTCCTTCCCCCTTGGCTCCCATCACCCCAATATGAAGTAATGCGTCCATCTTTCTCAAGTCTCTTTAAGCTTGAATACATCGTGGCTTCCTTCAATTCATACTCCCCATTGGAGTTGGAAAGGATCAACTTCGATATTTCATATCCATATTTGTCGCCACCCATCAATAACTTCAGAATAATCGTATCTGTATGTCCTCTGAGTAAGTCTGATGAGCTTTTATTATTTCCCATTGTGTCACTCCTTTTCACATGTATATCATACAACATATTACTGTGATCGTCAAGGTAATTTTATCATCGTTATAATTTGATTAGTATTGCAACTTTGTTTTATGCTTATCCTTGTTAGGAGTTATTTGCTGGTAATCGAGTACGATGAGTTAAAATATCCCAAAAGATCAGAAAAAATTATATACTATCAACGCCTTCCATCCTGCAAAAGCCAATCCATTTGTCTCTTGAACCTCGTATGGTACAATCATATTAACAATTAGGAAATGTATAGAAGCGGGCGAGACGTTTGAATATAAAACTAACTCACAAAAAAATTGAAGAAATGTGCGGCACATCCTCCTTCAAAAAAGGAGGCTCTTTTTATCGGGCAAATAAGGTAACCTTCACCAAGTTTACGGATGCTTATTGTGAAGCTACTGTCAGTGGAAAAGAGAATTTTTATGTGACAGTAGAGATGAATGTAGGTAAGGTGGTACAAACGCGGTGCAGTTGTCCGGCATTAGCATCTGTGAAAAAGGATTGTCAGCATATTGCTGCGGTGTTGCTTGCGATACATGATCGCCAGAAACAAGAACAGCACGTTGCGGATGCGGAGCTAGCAAATGGAATGATAGCTATGTTGGACCGGTGCACTGAACGGCCAAGCGGGAAACAGCGTCACTTTGAAAATAGGCAAGGGCTTTCTGTGCTATTTTCCGTAAAACAGCTCACCTTGGATTCCGGAGAGAATATGTTTGGCATTGCACTAAAGTTAGGCACATCAGATGTATGGGATATTCGTACCTTCCTGACAGCCGTCAGAGAAGGGGTGCCTTATGCAGCGAGCGGTTATGACCCAGAACTGCATTATTTTGACACGGATACAGATGCCGTTGTCCATGAGCTGATCCAAGTGGTGATTGATGAGCATATATATGTACATTCAAAGGCGGAAAGCCCCAATCCGTTACTGTTCATTCCAACGTCTGCTTGGCAACGAATCATGCCATTACTTACAGATGTGTCTAATGTAAATCTTGAATATGGTGGACATGTTTATGCCGGGATTCGTTTAGCTGAGGATCGTTTGCCGATGCAGTTTTCCGTTAAGGAAGCAAAGGATGGCAATGGGTACCTGCTTGAAGTGACAGGGTTTGATCGTGTCAGTGTATTTTCGGCGTATAACTTAGTTCTGTATGATGGGGTGATCCTGTCTCTAGAACAAAAAGATATGAAGTATCTGATGGATTTGAAGCAGATGCTGCAGGCTGCTAAAACCGAACCTATAACGATCCCACAGGAACGATTCCCATTATTTATGGAAAATATGGTTCCTAGATTACGGCGATTAGGATCAGTTCATCTATCGAATAAGGTAACGAATCAAGTTGCAAAAATCCCGCTTCAAGCTAACCTATACTTGGATCGGGTGAAAAATCGGCTGCTTGCCAGTGTAGAGTTTCATTATGAAAATATCGTGATCCATCCATTGTCACATCAGCCCATTCAAACAGGATCACTCATTATTCGAGACGTCGAGAAGGAAGATACTATTTTGAAATTGATGGAAGATAGTCAATTTGCGGTAACCGATGAAGGGTACTTCTTGCATAATGAGGAGCTTGAGTATGAATTTTTATATCATATGCTCCCAAAACTTCATGCGCTTGTGAACGTCTATGCGACGACGGCGGTCCGTGCTCGTGTTACAAAAAGCGCTGTTCCACCAAGAATTAAGGTGAAGGCACAGAAGGATCGCATCAACTGGCTGGAATTCAAGTTTGAAATGGAAGGATTTCCTGAGCAAGATATTCGCGAAGTATTAGCAGCGTTGGAGGAAAAACGCAAGTATTATCGACTGCGAGATGGTTCCTTACTGACACTAGAGACAAAAGAATTTGAGGAAATCCAGCGGTTCTTAAAAGCCGTTCCAACGCAGGATGATGATTTAGAAATAGGTGTGCATGTTCCTGTTACGAAGGGATTTCAGCTGTTGGATGCTGCGGATGACGCAGTCTTCACCTTAGAAGCATCCTTTCTACAGTTTTTAAAACGCATCCAGCATCCAAATCCTGATCGCTATCCGATTCCAGATGCGTTACAGTCTGTATTGCATGACTATCAAAAACATGGTTTTCGTTGGATGAAAACCCTAGCTGATTATGGTTTTGGCGGCATTTTAGCAGATGATATGGGTCTCGGAAAAACGATTCAAAGTATCGCGTTTATCATGGCAGAGCTGGATGAAATTCGGAAGCAACAGCTGCCAGTGCTGATCGTTTGTCCATCTTCACTAACCTATAATTGGTTAGAGGAATTGAAGCGGTTTACGCCTGAAATTCGGGCAGGCCTGATTGATGGCAATCGAGCAGCGCGAACGCAAATCCAAATGAACATAATGGAAAAGGATGTTGTGATTATTTCTTACCCGTTACTGCGTAGAGAGATAAACTGGTTTGAAAAGCAAGTCTTCCATACGGTCTTTTTTGATGAAGCACAAGCCTTTAAGAACCCTGTCACACAAACGGCAAGATCCGTAAAGAAATTACAGGCGTACAATCGCTTTGCCCTTACAGGGACACCAATGGAGAATGCATTAGAAGAATTGTGGTCGATTTTTCACGTGGTCTTTCCAGAATTATTCCAAGGCATAAAGGCGTACAGTAATTTGACGAGAAAGCAGATCTCCAGGAGGATGCGTCCATTTCTGCTTCGCCGGCTAAAAGCGGATGTCCTGAACGAGCTTCCGAAAAAAATAGAAGTTAGTGAATCGGTAGAATTATTCCCTGCACAGAAAAAGCTCTATGCTGCTTATTTGGCAAAGCTGCGACATGATACGTTGAAGCATTTAGATAGGGATACCATCCGGAAAAATCGGATTAAGATTCTGGCTGGACTCACACGATTACGTCAGATTTGTTGTCATCCAAGCTTATTTGTAGACGGCTACAAAGGAACTTCTGCAAAATTTGAACAGGTAAAAGGTTTGGTTGAGGAGTCAAGGCATGCAGGGCGAAGGGTATTGATTTTCTCACAATTCACCATCATGCTAGGTTTGATTGGTAAGGAATTAACGGTGCAAGGTATTCCGTATTTTTACTTGGATGGCGAGACACCTTCTGCAGAGCGAGTGAATCGTTGTCATCGCTTCAACTCGGGAGAACGTGATTTCTTTCTTATTTCTATGAAAGCAGGTGGAACGGGGCTGAATTTAACCGGTGCGGATACGGTTATCCTTTACGACATGTGGTGGAACCCGGCAGTCGAAGAGCAAGCAGCCGATCGCGCCCATCGGATTGGACAGAAAAATGACGTACAGGTAATCAAGTTAATCTCAAAAGGAACCATTGAAGAAAAAATGAATGCGTTACAAGAAAAAAAACGAGATCTTATTGAACAGATCATTGACCCTCATGATAACAAAGCCTCCTCGCTTACAGAGGAAGATATTCGAGAAATATTACAATTATAGAATAAATCTTCAGACGTATAGCTTGCTATCTACCCTTTATGATATCGTTTATAGTAGAAAAATCATCTATCAGAAGAGGTATGGAAGACGTGCGAAAAATACAACTATCATCAATTATGTTTTGGGCGATGTTGCTCTTTTATGTAGGTTTATTAATTCAATTACTATTTATGCGAGGGGATGCTGACTTCCGTAGTGTGAACTTTATCCCCTTCGCTTCGATAAACGATTATATCCAAGTCGATGACGGAATACAAACGAGGTTGGTTGATGTAAATGTTTGGGGGAATATCCTCATCTTTATCCCAGCTGGAATTTACTTTATGCTTTTGCGTAAAACGCGTTCGACCTTAGGTGTTTTTTTAACCATCATTGTGATGAGTGTTGCTGTAGAAATTATTCAGTATACATTTGCGATTGGTGCGACCGATATTGATGATGTTATATTAAATAGCTTCGGCGGATTGCTTGGCATCATTCTATTTTACCTAATTATGTTATTTGTAAAGTCCACGGAAAAAGCAAAAAAAATAGTTGCTATTACATCCACTGCAATTGGTATTCCATTGTTTATCCTTGTAATCATCCTCTTTGCTTTTAATCGTTAAAATAAAAAAGCTTGTAAAGAAACAGAAAGTTTCTTTACAAGCCAATGAAGCTAGCAGGCCCTATCGTTTAGTGCCTGTTTTTTATTATGCTTTTTGAACGTTAGCTGCTTGTGGTCCACGATTACCTTGTTCTACGTCAAATGTTACTTTTTGACCTTCGTCTAAAGTCTTGAAGCCTTCGCTTTGAATTGCAGAGAAGTGTACGAATACATCGTCGTTACCTTCACGTTCGATAAATCCAAATCCTTTATCTGCATTAAACCATTTAACTGTACCTTGTTCCATTTTGTTGCCTCCTCGTGCGTTCTCGCACATTATATTACTATCCTTGCCCAAAGCGAATCTCAAGACGAAAAGTAGTTACTCATGCTATCCTTTACACCGAACAAAAATAATTAACTTTAATAATATCATGTAATTTGATGAAATGCAAGCTAATTTAGAGATTGCTCTAAAATAAATTACAAAAAAGAGGCCACGATCTAGAGAGCCTATCCCTGACCTCTTTTTGTCTATCTATTGTAACTGATTTCCTTGTTGTGGCACGGTAGTATAGCTGTTTAACATTTGTGTCATATCCTGCTGCATTAATTGTGGAACTTGATAGTAACCGTGTTTATTTTGATAAAGAAAAATTTCATAGCTTAACTCAATAAAGTTAGGAACGGTATCTGCAATAACCCGACGTAATACAGGGTTTGTCATCTCTACAGCTGTCATTGCTAGTAGTGAAGTTAAGGATTTTGTCTGTCCTAACATATAGGCAGATAATCCTTGGTCGGACAGTTCGTTAATTGAAGCATTTGGTTTTTTTGGTTGTCCAGGTTTGATTCCATAGACCGTATTGTTATCTTGAATCATTTCATATTGTCCTGTAGGTACTTGCGGGTCTTGACCTGTCTGGAAAGTCTGAACAATCGTATTGTATGTTTGGGTAACAAACGCCGATTGGCGCGTTAGGATATCCTTTAATTCCGGATCTTGAATATGCTGATCATACATTTGGTATTGATCCAGCATACTAATAATCCCTGCAATCACCTCGTGCGCATCAAATAATTCATGACCGCCATGGTTTTGCATGGGTTGATTTTGTGGCATATTGCTTGGCTGCTGTTGATTTCCAGGTTGATTCATATTTTGCATCTTACATTCCTCCTATTAATTATTCATCGCAGTTTATATTTTCCTGTTTTCTTCGTTTCATGTATAAATTGGTAAGATTTCAACCATAACCTATTCATAATCCTTCTCTGAAATGGTAACGCTAAGGTCAATACATAATGGAAGGTAGGAGGTAGCATGGGGACATGGGAGCCTGGCTGCTGGTCAGAACATGGGGAATTAAAGGTGGTATTCGTATGTTCACCATCACAAATAAGCATCCCTGATCTAAAAACGGCAGAGGATGTGCAATGGAGTGCACCAGTTCATCATGAAACGGCACAAGCAAATTTTGCTTCCTTTAAAACAGCTTTAGAAGATGCGGGAGTGGAAGTAATCGATTACTCGCAATACTTGGATTCCCAAGGTCAGCAGCTAAGTAGTCAGTTGATCAATCGGTTTTTTGTTAGAGATCTTGCCTGTGTATTTGGAAAGACGATGCTGCCTGGGGAAGCGGGAACCTTTATGAGACGGCCAGAATATGTCCAGGTCCATCAACTAATGAATACATGGTTTCCACAAGCGTTTCGTATGGAGGCAACTAATCATTTGAAAGCTCTGGAGTTTGGTGATGTATTAATTCTTAATCAAGACGTTGTTTGGATTAATGTAGGGATGCGAACAAGCTTGGAAAGTGTGGAAGAAGTAAAGGATCGTATCTTTCAAGCAGGTTTTTCTGAGATAGGTATCCTTAGCTTACCGAGGCGATCGGATACCCTGCATTTAGATATGAATTGCAATGTAGCTGGAGGAGAGCTTATGGTTGCGAAGCAGTTTGTTCGCCATTTTCCAATCCATGTATGGACAGAGCAAGGATCGCATTATGAAATGCCGAAGCAATTCTTAGAGCGCCACGGTTTCGCGGTTTACTGGTTAGAACAATACAATACGATACCAGATATCAACTTTCTTAATTTGGACCCGGAAACGATATTAATTAGTAAACAGGCACATAAACAGATGCTGAAAAAGCATCCAAAAATGGACAAGAAAAAGATTATTGAAGTTGATGTCACTGAATTAGAGAAAGCAGGTGGCGGGATTCGTTGTATGACCCTTCCTCTCGTTCGTTTAAAGTAGGATGTGGCAGAAGAATGAATAAAGGACAGATGAAGTGGTGGCAGCTGTCATTGCTTGGTATTGGATGTACGATTGGTACAGGTTTTTTCCTTGGATCTAGCATCGCAATTCAAAGCGGAGGCAATGCGGTTTTAATTGCATTTTTATTAGCAGCTATTGGCACATATATTGTTTACGATGCATTGGCGAAGCTTTCGGTAAATGATCCTGATAAAGGATCATTCCGCTCCTATGCGAAAAAGGCGTTCGGAAGGTGGGCGGGTTTCAGTAATGGCTGGATATACTGTTTATCTGAGGTATTGATAATGGGTAGTCAGCTGATCGCATTAGGGATCTTTACACAATTTTGGTTTCCTGAGCTGCCATTATGGATGCTTGCAGCAATATATGGGGGCTTGGGCTTGCTCGTATTATTAGCAGGCATGCAAGGCTTTGAGAAGATTGAAAATGGATTCGGTATCGTGAAATTGGCTGCCATTCTAATATTTATCTTTGTTTCCATTATCCTATTAATCAGAGGATTAAATGGAAATTCGTCTGGAACAATGCCCTATCTAATGGATGGTCAGCATTTCTTTACACAAGGTATTACTGGCATCTGGCAAGCCTTATTGTATGCAGTTTATGCCTTTGGCGGTATTGAGGTAATGGGACTAGTAGTCATCGATTTGAAAGATCCCAGGACAGCACCCAAAGCAGGGAAGGTAATGCTTATCCTACTTACTGTAATTTATCTGATTTCGATAGCGCTCGTATTAGCATTAGTTCCTTGGACAATGGTGAACCCAGATGAAAGTCCATTTATTACTGCACTCGAGCTGTATCAACTCCCATTAATCATTGATCTATTTACTGGCATTTTAATTGTTGCTGGATTTTCGACCATGGTAGCTGCGCTTTATGCTGTTATAACATTAGTAACATCACTTGCGGAGGATAAGGACGCCCCAGCTATATTAGCAAAACAGGGGAAATTCAAGGTTCCGATGCCAGCTTTTTTATTTACAGCTGCTGTTCTTTTCTTTTCCATAATCATTGCTTTATTGTTACCAGAGAAGATCTTTGAATATATGACAACGGCTGCGGGTTTAATGCTTATCTATAATTGGTTGTTCATCTTGGCTGCATTTACAAAGCTTGAGAATACGTCGAGTTGGGAGAAAGGGAAAGTTTTGCTTGGGGCGCTGCTCATTGTCATTACAGTAGCTGGTACGACAATGCAGCAAACAAGCAGACTAGGGTTTTACGTAAGCCTGCTCTTTCTTGCCATTATTGGGACTGTTGCAAAAGTAAACGATAAAAGGAACCGAAGCACTATTTGAGAAAGCTGGTGAGCTTACTTTTCATGCGCATAAATGGGCAACTAGAAGGGCTGGATGTATCATCACTTAAGAAATACTGCTTCCATTCATGATTATCCGCTTTTCCATACCATTTAAGGTCAGGATGTGCTGCAATTTCATCGTAATTAGCAAGGCGCTGGCGTATTACCTTTTTCATTTTACGCCCAAAACGGGTATGGTCATTTAAATCCTCAAAAACCCACCTTGGCTGAAAAGCGATGAAAAAGGCTGGAAATTGCCTGCTTTTCCGCAAGCAATGTTCCGGTGTTGCGCAGAAAGCAAAGTAAGGCTCACCATGGAAGCAGAATTCCCATGTATGGTGCATGGGGTCTGTTGGGATGTCTGCTGGCCACTCTTGTTCATCATATGCCGTAACATGATTTAATACGGACCAGAATAATTCGCGGTAATCCGATATCGTATAATTCGCTTTTATGACAGCAGGTGTTTCAAAAAAAACAACCAATGACGTATACTTACCTGTTTCACGAGAACCATTCCCGTATTCCCTTAATGCGGTGGCAAGTTGTTTCGCTGCACCTTCTTTTCTTGGGTCACTGACAAACGTGAATCGAAGTTGATTACTTAAGAAGCCTTGTCGCGCTGGAACACATGGATACGTGTTTGTATCAGCGAGCATGGAAGAGAAGGAACGATAAACTTTCTGTTGCCATAAGGGCAATGATTCCATATGTTCATCGAGCCATGTTTTTTCTACGAGTATTCCCATGTAGCTCTCCTCCTTATACAATAACGTATTAACGGAGAACCAAATAGGTGCATGCCTAATAAAATGAAGGAAGCTTACGTTATTCCATTAATAACAGCAAGGCCTCGTATCCAAAGTAAATTCCAAAGCCAATTAATGTTATACCAGCAATAATGGTGATCACATATAATGCACGTGACTTAAAAAATCGTCGAAAGCTAGTTGCAACACCTGCCATAAACACATCCCATAGAATAATTCCGATAAAGATTCCGCTGCTATAGATCAGAAGTTGCTGATTGCTATACATATCACTTGTTTTTGCCAGCACTGCGCCATAAATACCTAACCAAAAAACAATATTAAGCGGGTTTGAAATGGCCATCCAGAAACCGTTTCGAAAGGATTTTCCCTTTGTCGTTGCTGGAACGGCAGCATTTGCATGTAATGTTTTCTTCGCACCTGCAATACTCTCGATCCCTGTATAGACAAGGATAAAAAAGCCAAACAGCCAAAGAAAAGTTTTCATTAAAGGTGTGGTTAAGAATTGAGCAACGCCAAAGTAAATCAGCAGCATAAACAAAAGGTCACCAATCATTGCCCCCAGACCTACAAGCCATGCATGAAGAAATCCATAATGAATACCCCGATTCAATTGAGCAGCATTAATCGGGCCAACTGGAGCAGATAGGGAAAGACCTAATAAAACATAACTGAAAAAGGTATTCATGAACGGGAAAACCTCCATTTTAAAAGTGCTTGTACTAGTATATTCAAAACATCACCCTGTACAACCGGAAAACAACGGGAGGCTCAATGATTTGCTTGATACGATAAAAAATGTAGATAATGAATATGTATAAAGAATGGAAAGAGATAGTGGAAGGGAGGATTGAAAATGGCAAAAGTTCGAATTGAAACAAAGTCAGGGAAGCTTCGAGGATAAGTTGAGCAAGGTACAAGAGTTTGGAAAGGGATACCTTATGCAAAGCCCCCAGTCGGGGAATTACGGTTTCGCCCCCCCAGCACCGTTAAATCATTGGGAGGGGGAACTAGACGCCACTGAATATGGTCCGAGCCCGCAAAATCCAGAGGTAGCAGCATCGATTGGGGCAACCGGGGCCTCGATGTCAGAAAATTGTTTGAACTTAAATGTATGGGCACCAACGAAAGATGCCGCTAAACTTCCTGTCATGGTATGGATTCATGGGGGAGCTTTTCGAGCTGGTGCGGGTAATAGCCCCTTGTATAATGGAGCAACCTTATCTGCACAGGGAAATGTGGTTGTCGTCACCATCAATTATCGATTGGGTCCACTTGGATTTTTATATCTTGCTGGGTTGGATGAACGTTTCACGGGAAACATTGGCTTATTAGATCAGATCGCAGCACTGAAATGGGTGAAAGAGAATAGCATTACCGAAAGAGCAGGCTGCCGCAATAGCTGAAGCGTTTATACAAGAACTTGGGCTCGATATCCATCAAGTAGATCAATTAAAGGATATCGCAACCTCAGAAATCCTAGCTGCTAGTGAACATGTTGGCCAAGGGAAAGAATGGGTATTACCGATGCCTTTCCAACCAACAATTGATGGGTATACATTACTTGAAGAACCAGTTGACGCATTTCGCAATGGGATGGGCTTGCTGCACATATTCCAATTATCATTGGTACAAATCATGATGAAGGAGCTTTCTTCTTTACACCTGAATCACCAATCGCCTCTGAAGAAGCGATGACAGCGATGATTGAAAAGGTTATTGGAAAACCAGCTGCTAAACAGGTGAGCGGCCTTTATTCACCGTCACTGGAAGGGCAATCACAATTGATGACCGATTTTGTATTCTGGAAGCCGTCTATTGAATTAGCGGAGGCTCAAGCTGATCATGCCTCCGTCTGGATGTATCGGTTTGATTGGCATATCCCTTCTCATCCACAACTTAACAAGGCAGCGCATGCACTTGAAATACCGTTTGTGTTTCAAAATTTATTCTATTTTACCCCATTTGAGGTTCAAATAGATCCTTCGATGCTAGCATTATCGCAGCAAGCATGGGTGTCGTTTGCAAAGACGGGTAATCCAAATAATACAGAAAAATTAGCATGGCCAACTTATCATTTGAACGATCGTCAAACTTTGATCTTCGATAATCCAATGAAGGTTGTTGAAGACCCATATAGGGAAAAGCGGAAGATTTTTACCATTCATTAACTTTAAGGGGAGGAAACCAACATGCAGGACAAGTTTAAAAAAGGAGTAAATAACCTGTCAGATCAGGATAAGGTTATTTGTGTTGGCGATATGATTCAATGGAAAGGCGGAAATGCTCATTATGTAAGAAGAAAAGACAATGGGCAGGTTTACTTGGAGCTATATCAAAGTTGGCATCCGGTGCCATTTCCTGGAGACCATCAGATGGCAGAAAGGGGTTGGGATAATATTCGCCACTTTAATTATGATCTAGGAAAATACACAAATCAGATCTATGCTGTTAAAGCAACAAATGAGTCACAGTTACCAGATTTTTATCGGTTATCCGTGGACGATGCACATAGGGTGGCATTAGAGAATAATTAATTAAGTTCTTCTATCGGTATTCTACGAGTCTATATGGATCATAGGGAGAAGGATATCCATTTTTATCACAACCTGCTTATGCATAGATCTACGGAATAAAGAAATACTAATGTAATCAAATCATGTAACCTTCATCAATAACCGTCTAGAAAGGACAAGATAGAGATGAAAAAGGTGACAAGTGTATTTTGGATTACATTAGGGATTACATTAGCTTTATCTATTTGGGGCTCGATAGCTCCGTCACAATTTGAGGATAGTTCGGTAACCGTCATGGATTTTATTTCGGGACATTTTGGCTGGTTTTATTTAATTATTGTCTCTTTCTTCGTGATTTTTTGTCTGTATTTAATTTTTAGTCCATACGGAAAGATTAAACTGGGGAAGCACGATGATAAACCAGAATTTAGCTATCCGACTTGGTTTGCAATGTTGTTTAGTGCAGGAATGGGGATTGGATTAGTGTTTTATGGTGTTGCCTCCCCTGTCTCACATTACATAAAAACACCTCCAGTAGCTGAACCTGGTACGGTTAAGGCGCTTGAGGATGCGCTACGTCTTACCTTTTTCCATTATGGTGTTCATGCATGGGCGATCTATGCAGTAATTGCATTGGTACTTGCTTATTTTACCTTTCGTCATGACAAGCCTGGGTTAATCAGTGCAGCATTAGAACCGTTGTTTGGAAATGCAATGGAAGGTGTCTGGGGAAAAACGGTTGATGTAATTGCGGTATTCGCTACGATTGTTGGTGTGGCAACCACGTTAGGGTTTGGTGCTGCACAAATTAATGGCGGGCTTTCTTATCTGCTTGGAATTGATAATGCGTTCTGGGTACAACTCGTAATTATTCTAGTAGTAACTGTGCTATTTATGTTGTCTACCTATACAGGGCTTAGTAAAGGGATCAAGTATTTAAGTAATACGAATTTGGTTCTAGCAGCATTGTTATTTCTGGCAGTTTTGATACTTGGACCAACCATGTACATTGTAAATTCATTTACGAATACGATTGGAACCTATATTCAAAGCTTGCCAATCGAGAGTTTTCGTATAGCGCCCAATGATTCAGATGAACAACAATGGATTATCGATTGGACGGTCTTTTTCTGGGCGTGGTGGATTGCCTGGTCTCCCTTTGTGGGTATCTTTATTGCACGGATATCCAGAGGGAGGACGATTCGTGAATTCCTATCCGGTGTGCTCATCGTACCATCGGTGGTTGGGTTCCTATGGTTTTCAGCCTTTGGGATGGCCGGGATTCAGGCGCAAAATAGCGGCGTGGATATCGCAGGCCTTCCGGATGAGCAAGCATTATTTGGAATGTTTTCCAACTTGCCGTTTAGTGTTGTACTTTCCATCTTGGCTCTCCTATTAATAAGCACTTTTTTTATTACATCAGCTGATTCTGCAACCTTTGTTCTTGGAATGCAGACGACAAATGGATCATTATCTCCATCCACCCCTGTGAAGTTCGTCTGGGGGTTTGCCCAATCGGCGATAGCTGCTGTCCTTTTATATACCGGAGGACTTCAAGCATTGCAAAATGCGTTGATATCTGCAGCTTTTCCGTTTTCCATTATCATGCTGCTGATGATTGTCTCGTTTTATAAGGCATTGAAGAAAGATAAGAAGCAACTATCCAAATAACTTCATTGTAACAGCTCCTGATGGATTAATCAGGGGCTTTATTTGTCCATTTGATGTTATACTTATGCTAAGAGAGGTGAGCCAGAGAAGATGCAACGTCTAATCTTTGAACAAGCATGGGCTAAAACAATTGACCCCAATGATCGTCGTACGATTGAACAGGTGTTTGCAGAGGCAAATGCATCGGAAACAAACCAAAGCTTTGTTCCATTACAGCAAGCACGTAATCATCGTGGCGATTTACTGATCATGGTAATAATTCAAAATTATACGAGTGAACAATGGACGCTTGATCCGATCACATTAACTTATTATGAAAACGAAAATTGCGTTGCTACGCATACGTTTTCTGATCCACGTTTGATATTAGATGCGAAATGCAGCATGCCTTGGACGTTTATTTTCCCCAAGACCGTTATCCAACAAGAACCAAGCTTCATAAATGGGTATCTGAAAGAATAACAAATGATCTTTATATTGGAGGAAGGATAAGATGGAGAAACGAATACTTGTAATCAATTTAAAACCCGAACTCGTACAAATAGAAAGATTAAAGCAAATGCTGCCAAATTGGGAAGTGGTAGCAGATAATGACCCAGATCATCTCGAACATTACTTAAAGGAAGCAGAAATTATTTTGCACTGGAAAAAGGCTATTGCTCCAACCATCCTAGAAGAAAATACGAGGTTAAAATGGATCCAAACATGGAGTGCTGGTGTCAATAATCTGCCTCTGGAAGCACTGCAAGCAAGGGGGGTTTGTGTAACCAGTGCAAATGGTGTGCATGCGTACCCCATTTCCGAGACTATTTTTGCCTTAATGCTTGGCTTTACCCGAAAAATACATACCTATGTGCGCCAGCAGCAAGTGAAAACATGGCATCATGCGCATCTTAGTGGGGAAATACACAAGAAAACCATTGGCATCATAGGTGTGGGTGCAATTGGTAAGGAAACCGCCAAAATAGCCAAGGCATTTAAGATGAAAGTTCTTGGCGTACGTCATTCTGGTAATCCGGCCGACGATGTTGATCAAATGTTTCAGCCAGAACAACTGGATGAGATGCTGCCGCAATGTGATTATGTGGTTATTACCCTTCCGTTAACGACTGAGACAACCCATATGTTTGCTGCTCCTCAATTTAAGCGAATGAAGGATTCCGCGCTACTTATCAATATAGGTAGAGGTCCGATTATTCAAGAAGAAGACTTAATTGAAGCTTTGGAACAGAAGGAAATTGCTGGTGTTGGGTTAGATGTTTTTGCTACAGAACCATTACCGGAGGATAGTCCGCTTTGGGAAATGGATAATGTCATTATTACCCCGCATACAGCGGGCGCTACAGAATATTATGCCACCCGGGTCATAGAGGATATTTTTCTCCCGAACCTTGAACATTATATCCAAGGAGAAACGCCCAATAAGAATCTCGTGAATTTCGAAAAAGGGTATTAATGAACGTCGCTCCCACCTTTCGTTGAGTCCATCTAGGTGAGGGAGCGACGTTTGCTTTCATATCGATACTCCCTTTCTTAAGCATGCTTCATTAAACAGGGAGTTGATCCCCTTCATAATCAACCTCAAACCCTAAATCCTCTAACATTTGGTGATCTTTTGTTCCTTCTTGCCCTGCAGTTGTTAAATAATCTCCTATAAAAATAGAGTTTGCAGGATATAATCCAAGTGGCTGGAGACTGCGTAAGTTTACTTCACGGCCCCCAGATATACGAATTTCTTTAGTTGGGTTAATAAATCGGAATAAGCATAATACTTTCAAACAATATAACGGATTCAGCTCATCGGTTCCTTCTAATAATGTTCCTTCCATGGCATGAAGGAAGTTAACCGGAATCGAATCGGCGTCTAATAATTTCAAGGCTGTTGCCATCTGGATTACATCTTGTTTTGTCTCTTTCATTCCAACGATAACGCCAGAACAAGGGGAAATGCCTACCCGTTTTGCGTAATTAACGGTAGCCACCCTATCCTGATACGTGTGGCTTGTCGTAATATTATCATGATGGTTTTCCGATGTGTTGATATTATGATTATAACGGTCTACCCCGGCCTCCTTCAGCTGTTCAGCCTGTCCTGGCTTGAGGATACCAAGGCATGCACAAATTTTTAAATCATATTTCTCTTTAATTTCTTTGACTGCGCTTGTTATCTGATTCAACTCACGATTGGTCGGCCCACGCCCGCTAGCAACAATGCAGTAGGTGCCAGAATGAAGTTGATGTGCTTTTTCAGCACCCTGTACGATCGTATCCTTTTGCATCATCCGATATTTTTCAATCGGATTGGTAGAGTCTCTAGATTGTGCACAGTATCCGCAATTTTCAGGGCATGCTCCTGATTTTGTATTTATAATCATGTTCAACTTCACTCTGTTTCCATAATATTTTTTTCGAATACGATAGGCACTATGTAGTAATTCCAGAATACGGTCATCTGGGTATTCTAAAATCTGCATTGCTTCCCCTTCCGTAATGGTATAGCCTGCTAGTACATCTTCTGCTAACGATTGAAAATGAATCATTCTATTCCTCCTTCACGTCATCTATAACAATATATTTCTTTTTTAAGCGCTTGTATCCAATCGCATTCGTGCTGATTGATGGATGATCAAATAAATACGTGGTGCGATCATTGCTGCAACAAAAATTGTTAATAGGTCAATAGGTAAGTATGCCAGCATTATCAACCATGCATCCACATAGGTAATACTCTGATTTGCATCCATAAAATAGGCGAAAGAAAGATACATATAATTGGTTCCAATGAGGTAATTAAAGAGCAGCCCAATTATGGATGCAGCGATAAATCGTTTCATCGTTGGTTGTTGCTTATATTCGATTACTTTTCCTGTTATATAGGCGGTAAAAATAAATGAAAGAATGAACCCAAATGTTGGACTAAGAAGGGTGCTAAGACCACCTTTTAATCCTGCAAACACGGGCATGCCTGTTAGTCCAATAAGAACATAAACAACCATAGCAATAGCTCCTCGTCGACCGCCGAGCAAAGCTCCTGATAAAAAACAAAAAAATGTTTGTAAAGTAATTGGTACACCACCAATTTGCAGGAAAGGTGCCCAGGCGGTTATATTTGCACCAATGCTCATAAATGCAACAAACATGGCTATCAGGCTAAGATCAGTAACAGAAAGCTGTTTCGGCTGTCTCAAGATCATGCCCCCTTCCAGCCTTCCCCACATTTGTAATCTAACAAACTTTTAAGCGGTAAGGATTTATTTAGTAACTCAGCAACATCCTTCGCATGAAATGACGCTATCCACGGTAGTACAGCTAGAACAGGAATACCTGTTAATTCTTCAATAAATTCCGGATTCGTTTGTTCAGCGACTCCTTGATTTTTATCATCTAGTCCATTTAATATAATTCCGGCTATTTCAATTCCCAGCTGTTTTGCGTATGCAATGGTTAACCATATATGGTTTACCGTACCTAGCCCCACTCTCGCAACCAATAACAATGGCATTCCAATGGCCTTTGCTACGTGTGCAGCAGAATATTCTCTGCCGAAAGGAACGGCAAGGCCGCCAGCGCCTTCTATAATGAAAAAATCATGTGTGTGTTGAATCTTTTCCCAAGCTTGGACGAGCTTTTCAAGTGTAATCAAGCGACCTTCTCGTTTTGCTGCTACATATGGAGCTAAAGGTTCAGCAAATTGAAACGGCGTAATCTGTTCAAGTGAATTCGCATCTCCGGAGAATGCTTTTAAAATGGATGTGTCACTCATCGGATCTTCTCTTTTTTCTCCACTTAACATTGGCTTAAAAACTCCAACATCTACCCCTTGCTGCTTTAATGCACCTGCTATTCCGGCACCAACAAAGGTTTTACCAATTCCCGTATCAGTTCCAGTAATAAAAAAACCTTTTCTATTCATCTCCTACCCTCACTTTATTATTTTTTAGTAGATGCTAGTCCGACATTTATTCGATTTGTTACTATATCGATCGATTCCGTCATAATCTCTATCATTTCATGTAGTTCTTGTTTTGTACTAGCGAGTGGAGGCATGAACACGATCGTATCGCCCACTGGCCTTGTTAACATACCAAGCTCACGCATTTTTAAGGAGATAGCATAACCAACTCTTTGGTCCCAAGGGAAAGGTTTCTTAGTCGTTTTATCTTGTACGATTTCAATTCCCGTCATGAAGCCAAGCTGCCTAATATCGCCAACATGTTTTAATTTAGATAGTGTAGTGAGCTTATTCTGTATGAAAGTCGTATTTTCTTTGACGTGATCAATGGTTTTTTGTTTATCGAACAGATCAATATTAGCCAGAGCGACCGCGCATCCTAATTGATTACCAGTGTAAGAATGTCCATGAAATAGCGTTTTTAATTTTGTATAATCATCGTAGAATGCGGAATATATTTCTTCTGTTGAAATGGTGGCAGCAATTGGTAAATACCCTCCTGTTATTCCTTTTCCAACCGTCATAATATCTGGATCTACATTTTCATGGTTGCAGGCAAACATTTCTCCTGTTCTACCAAAGCCAGTTGCAACTTCATCAAGAATTAGCAGAACATTATATTTTTCACATAATGCCTTTACACCGGCTAGGTACCCGGAAGGCATGAGCCGCATTCCGCCTGCCCCTTGCATCATAGACTCTACCGTAATACCCGCAATCTCTTGATGATGATGATAGAATAGATTTTCTAGTTCTAATAAACTTTCATCTTTGCAAGCATCTGGATCTCCACTTGAATGTCGATACACATAAGGGAAGGGAATGTGAAAGCTATCAAAAGTAAGTGACTGATAAATACGGTGAAAAATGTCAACGGCACCTACACTAACAGCACCAATTGTATCCCCATGATAGCCATCTTTCATCGTAACAAACTTTGTTTTTCCGTTTATCCCTTTGTTTTTCCAATATTGAAAAGCCATTTTGAGAGCTATTTCAACGGCTTCCGCACCACTATCAGAATAGAACACTCTAGTTAGGCTAGGGGGAGTTATCTCTACCAATTTCCTCGCTAATTCCGTTGCTGGTAGATTAGTCATACCCAGTAGTGTAGAATGAGCGATTTGATTCAATTGTTCACGAATGGCACGGTCTAATTCTTCCTTTCGATGGCCATGGACATTAAGCCATACGGATGAGAAACCATCATAGTATGTATTACCTTGAATATCCTTGAGCATGATCCCTTCACCACTTTTTATTATGAGTGGATTTTCATCATAATCTTTCATTTGGGTAAACGGCAGCCAGAGATGTTGTTTGCTCATCTCTACTAGTTCGTCGATGTTTGTCATTGTTAAACCTCCCTAAAAATTATTGTTAACCTAATATTATTTCGGTTAACAATAATGAAATCATATATCTATAAAGAGGTCAATAGCCTTTAAGAATGAAAGGGCCCTTTTGTTGACTTTTGGGCTTTAAAGCATCTATTTTAAGTAAGTAGAGTAATCATCACAGGAGTGAATCGAATGAAGGTATTATGGGATTTTGACGGGACGTTAATCAATACATATCCTAGTTATGCAAGGCAATTCCAACAAGTACTGCCTAATAGCGTAGATAAGCAGACGATTTATGAGCAATTAAAGATCTCTTTTTCCCATACAGTAAGTTATTTTCAAATGACAGAAGCACAAGAAAGAGAAGTTCGCAACCTAGTAGATAGGATTTCACCTGCTGAATTGCTTCCGTTTGAAGGAATAGAGCAAGTACTACGTGTTGCTGATACAAATGTGATTATGACCCATAAGGATCGGAGAAATTTACTGCGCATTTTAAAACAGCATGGGTTGGATCAATACTTTAAGGATGTGGTAACAATCGATGATGGCTTCCCACGTAAACCGGATACTGCTTCGTATGCGTATTTACATGATCGACACAACCTAGATTTAGCAGTAGGCGATCGCGCTATTGACTTAATACCAGCGAAGAAATTAGGCATACAAACATGTAGTTTCCAGAATTCTCAAGTCGATGCCGATTATCATATTGATAGCTATTTGGAGTTTTTTGAGGTTGTGAAATAACTTGTTTAAAGGAGAACGGGAGATGAGTAATCTGGTAAAGACGAATCGAATGATCTTCATAGAAGAAGTCTTCTATAACATGAACATCCTAATATTAAGACGAAGCGTGTGTAATCATCTGACCATAACCGCAAGAATAAGGACGATAAAAAGAAGAATTTTTTGTTAAACTAATGGTATCCATAAAAAGATAATCAAGGAGTGAGATAGCCATGACAGATCTTTCCTTTGATGAGATGTGGGAGTGTATTCTCGCATGTGATCGTACGTATGATGGACAATTCTTTACAGCTGTAAAAACAACGAAAATTTATTGCCGGCCTTCTTGCCGTTCACGCAAACCGAAAAAAAGCAATGTGGAATTTTATCAGGACATCGAGCAAGTGGAAGCTGCCGGATACAGACCTTGTAAAAGATGTCAGCCGGAGATAGAGCATTCCCCTCATATCATGCTTGTTCGAAGTGTTATTGCTTATTTGTTACAGCATTATAAAGAACGGTTGCAATTGCGGGACATTTCCGATCATATTGGTATCAGCTCCTATTATTTAGAACGTGTCTTTAAAGAAGAAACAGGCGAAACGCCGCGGATCTACTTAGAGAAAATTCGGATGGACAAGGCGGTGTATTTATTAAAGAGCTCTGATCTGACGAATTTAGAAATATGTAATCGTATTGGGTTTCATAGCCCGTCTAATTTCTATAAAGTGTTTCGTAAATATCACCATTGTTCTCCAACTGAATTTCGTGACGTTACGGATAAACAGCAAAGGAGAGAGGTGAAAGCATGAAGTGGGAGGATCACCATACACATGTTGAGATTGCGCTTCCAGCTGACTTCAGTTTCCAAGAATGTCTACGGTTTCTAGGCCGGTCGGACCAAGAATTGGTTTATACGATTAATGAAGGGCATTTGTATAAGCTTTTAAAAATAGACACCGCATTTATTTTATGTGATATAACCCACAAAGAAAATGTCCTTCATGTGCAGTTTTCTAATGAAGTACCAACCTTTGCTGTTAAACAAGAAGTGGTTAGCTTTATCAGTGAATGGCTTGACTTGGATAGAGATTTGACAGCATTTTATCATTTAGCTAGCCAGGATGAAATACTTCATAAATTAGTAGTTCGGTATCAAGGCTTACGCATGATTAGAATACCTGATTTATTTGAGGCGCTGACATGGGCTATCATTGGTCAACAGGTCAATTTAACGTTTGCATATAAACTGAAGAAACGCTTGACCGAAATGTATGGGGAACATAGGACATTTCGCGATAAAAGGTATTGGCTGTTTCCAGATCCAGCAAGCATTGCTGAACTTACTGTTGATGAATTAAGGGGATTACAACTCTCCCGGAGAAAAGCAGAATACATCATTTATGTTGCTGCATTAATCCGCGATGGACAATTGACTAAAGCTGAACTGGGTAAGCGAATGTATGACAGTGTAAAGAAATCACTCGTAGCTATAAGAGGAATAGGGAATTGGACTGCCGATTATGTGCTAATGAAATGCCTTGGTCGATCAGAGGCTTTTCCTATTGCGGATGTCGGGCTGCATAATGCGATAAAGGTGCAATTGGGTTTACACGAAAAACCAGCATTGAAACAAATTGAAATGATGGCAACAAAATGGGAAGGTTGGCAAGCCTATGCCACCTTTTATCTATGGAGGTCGTTATATGATGAACAAGTATAAAATAGATTATCAATCGCCTATTGGGATTATTGAAATAACCGGTACGGAGAAAGTGATTACTTCTGTTTTATTTGCGGATCGAGAGAAAGTGGAATACGGTTTTTACGAGGATTTCCCAGAGGTTATGAAGATGTGTTATCAGCAGTTTGAGGCATACTTTGCAGGGAACCTTCAATCATTTCGCTTTCCATATGAAGTAAAAGGAACAGCCTTTCAGAAGGACGTGTGGACTGCTTTAACGACAATCCCCTTTGCGCAAACAGCGAGTTACCTAGATATTGCTAAAGCGATTGATAATCATAAAGCGATTCGAGCAGTGGGAAGTGCTAATAGCAAGAATCAGATAAGTATCGCCGTCCCCTGCCATCGAATCATTGGTTCCAATGGAAAACTAACAGGCTATGCAGGTGGTTTATGGCGAAAAAAATGGCTGCTTGAGCATGAAACGCGTATAGCGGCTGCTAATAAATAAACAGGCAGGGCAACCAAGGTCATGAAGACATCCGAATTTCTACGCGGGTAAGCTATTCTTGCTTACCCGCTTTATACTATGGTTTTGCCGGCAAAAAGCGGTAGATGAGGTATCTTTAAATCTATGAATTTATCTCTGCCTCTTGTTTAATCTACTAAACCAAATAATCGTGGCAAGAATAAGCTTATTTCTGGAATAAACGCAACGAGTAAAAGTGCTATGATTAATGGGATATAGAAAATAATTAGCTTAGGTATGATCTTTTCTATTTTTACGCCACTGACACTACTTCCAATAAATAAGACTGTTCCGATGGGAGGCGTTGTCACCCCAATTGCAAGGGCGATTGCCATAATCATTCCAAAGTGAACAGGATCGATCCCCATTTGCGTTGCTACTGGAAAAAAGATCGGTGTAAATATTAATAAAGCTGGTGCAATATCCATGAAAGTGCCAACCACTAATAAGATGAATAGCATAATTAACAATAGAATAATCGTGTTATCGGTAATGCTTAATAGACTACTCGTAATTGCCTGAGGTATACCAGCATAAGCAAGCACCCATGACATGGCTGTCGATGTTCCAATTAATAACATAATGATACCAGAATAGATAATGGTTTCTTTAAGTATTTTAGGAATATCTGCTATTTTTAACTGACGGTATAGTAAACTAAGTAATGCTGCGTATAAGACAGCAACTGCTGCTCCTTCTGTCGCTGTAAAGATTCCTCCGGCAATTCCTCCGATTACAATGATAATTAGTAATAAGCTAGGAATGGCTTGCATCATTACTTTTATGGATTCTCCACCGCTGACTGGTTTAACTACAGGGTAGTTCGCTTTCTTAGCCAAGATATATGCCACAATCATGAGTAATAAAATCATTAGAATCCCAGGTAGATAACCAGCGATAAATAAAGCGCCGATTGATGTACCACCACTTAGCAGGGAATATATAATTGGCATCCCGCTTGGTGGAATAATTAAACCTGTTGGTGCTGAGGCAATATTTACAGCTGCTGCATACGAAGGATCATAACCCGCCTTTTTTTCTTGGGGATGCATAATTCGCCCCATGGTTGCAGCTGCTGCAATGGCTGACCCAGATATGGCACCGAACAGTGTATTTCCAATAATATTCGTGTGCGCCAATGATCCTGACATTCTCCCACCAATTAATTTTGCTAAATTGATGAGTCTATCTGCAATTCCACCATTATTCATAATACTTCCAGCCAACATAAAGAAAACCAAGGCTAATAATACAGTACTATCCAAACCAGTAATGATTTGTTGAGACACGGCTAATAGGGAAGGTGCCATTGGTAACAGCATCAAAATGGACACAAAGGAAGCAATGGCGATACTTACTGCGATAGGTACACCAATAAATAAGAGTAAAAAAAACAATCCAAAAAGTATGATTGCAGTCCAAACGGTTACATCCATGTATGTTCACCCTTTTCAAACGAACCGGTACGTTCAATCTCACGACGTTCTGATATATGTATCAATTGATAGAATATGATAATGGTTCCACAGATTGGTAAGATACCATAGACCAATCCCATGGGCATGTTCAGGATAGGTGATAATTCTGCCATCGTTGCTTGGGATATGTTATATCCACCAATTACGAATACAAATAACGCAAATACAATAACGAGCATATCAATGAACCAACGTAGCCGTTTATGAGCTTGCCCGGTAATCTTATCCCTCAGAAACGTAAGTGATAAATGTTCATCCTGGCCAAATGCATAAGCTGCACCAATCAGAGCTACCCAAATCAAAGAAAATCGTAAAATCTCCTGGGTAACTATACTTGGGTCTTCTAGCACAAATCTGGTGAATACTTGCCAAATTGCGGCAACAACTAAAAATATAATTAATATACTGCCAATGGTTAGCAGTACCAAGTCTATCCAGCGTTTTACTTTCTTCAAATGAACCCCCTCCAAACCTTCTTTATTGTATAGCTTCTATTTTTTTAAGCAGTGTATCAATCGCCGGATTTTCTTTTCGACGATCCTGTAAAAGTGGTTCCACTAATTCTCGAAATGGTGCTTGATCAGGATTTGAAAACTCCACTCCCATTTCTTCTCTTGCTTGATCGATACTGGCTTCAATCATCTGATCCCATCTTTCATTATGTGTTTTCGTTGTTTCCTCACCAGCTTCTATAAGGGCCTGTTGTTCCGATTTATTTAATTTGTTCCATGATGCATTACTCATAATGAGGAAGTCTGGAATCCTTGTATGTTCATCAAAGGAGAATTGTTTTGCAACTTCGCCATGATTGGCGTCAGTTAAGGCAATGGGACTGCTCTCGGCACCATCGATAATTCCTTGCTGCAAGCTTGTATACACCTCTGTCGCTGACATTGGTGTCGGAGCAGCGCCTAACATTTCTACCATTTGTATCGCAGTAACGTTATTCATCACGCGAATTTTGAGCCCTTCAAGGTCTTCAGGAGTCTCTACCTTTGTCTCTCCGGTATAAAAACTGCGTGCTCCTGCATCATAATACGTGACTCCTCTTAATTGTACATCTTTTAGATCCTTATACATTTGTTTGACTGTATCCGTTTCCATGAATTTACGAAAATGCTCATCATTACGGAAGACATAAGGGAGGCTGAACACAGAAAATGTCTGTTCAAATTGAGATACAACACCACCATTCACTTTGGTCATATCGATGACTCCATTTTGTACAAGTTCCATTACTTTTGTCTCGCCACCTAAAACTCCTTCTGCATAGATCTTGATATTTACACTGCCATTTGTTTTCTCTTCTACTTTTTCAGCGAATTCTTCTAAGCTTTGGTATACAGGACTTGCATCATTATGGATATGGGCTAAGGTTAATGTTTTCGTTCCTGCCTCTGACGCATTGCCTTGCCCAGATGCTACCTGTTCTGCAGGGGAACAAGCGCCTAGAACAAGTAACCCTAAGAACAAAGTACTAACTACAATACGTTTACGAAAAAGAGGTTTCATGTCCTTCCTCCTTCCATTATTGTTTATAAGGAATAGAAACGGATTTATTTTTCAGATAATTATATCTTAAGCGCTTTCAAAAGCGGTGTCTTATTAATATAAGAATTATTCTCTCAATTTCAGAAATAAAGCAAATGAAAAGCTTACTACAAGGGAAACGCACTTGTTTACAAAATTATCAACATGACTTATTCTTTTACTGCACCACCAATAATTCCTGATATAAAATAACGTTGCAGAAAGAGAAACATTAAAAAAATAGGTAAGATGGATATGACGGCTCCTAGCATTAATTGCCCGTAATCAATGGAACGTTGACCAGCAATGGTTGCTAAAGCGACAGGTAGCGTATATTTTTCTTCTGAAATCAATGCGATCAATGGCCATAAGAAGTTATTCCATTGATGTGTAAATAAAAAGATTGATACCGCGGCAATAGCTGGAACCATCGTTGGCAAGCCGATTTTGATAAAAATATAGAATTCACTAGCTCCATCTATTCTCGCTGCTTCAATTAAAGAATCAGGAATAGATTGCATGTTTTGTCTCATTAAAAAAATGGCAAAAGGATAAGCAAGCTGTGGAAGGATAATAGCACTATATGTATCTAACAGCCCTAGATTAGCAAATAGTTCGAACTGCGGTATGACTAAAGCCTGATATGGCACCATCATAGATATAAGAAACATAAGGAAAATGGCTTCTTTGCCTTTAAATGTATACTTTGCAAAGGCAAAACCTGCTGCTGTGCTAATAAATCCAGCTAAAAGCGTGTAAATAACCGTGATTATTATAGAATTAATTAACGATTGCCAGATATCAACAGAGGCCAGTAGGTTTTGTAAGTTATCAATTAAGTGGGTGCCTGGTACGAAGTTGGGCGGTATTCGTAATGTTTCGCCGGAAGGATTTGTAGCGCCAACAATGGTCCAATACAAGGGACCAATGGTTACGATGACCCCAATAATTAAAAGGCTATAAAGCAAGATTTGTCTCACCATTCGCTGGTTTATCATTTTGTAACACCTGCCCACTTAAATTGTATAAAAGATAATAGTGCTATTAATATAACGATGACATAAGCAATTGCTGAACCATAACCAAAATCAAAATACTCAAAACCATTACGATAAAGATACATAGTAATAGTAGTGGTGGCATTAATTGGTCCACCATTTGTCAACGTATATGGTTCGTCAAATAGTTGTAAGGTACCAATGGTAGAAACAATGGCAGCGAATAGGATAACCGGCTTTAGCTGAGGGATCGTTATTGAAAAAAACTGTCTGATTTTATTCGCACCATCAATACTCGCTGCTTCATAAAGATTGCTTGGGATATTCTGTAATCCAGCTAATATAATAACCATATTATACCCAGTCCATCGCCAGGTAGTTACTAAAATAAGTGATACCTTTGCCCAAAAGGGATCACTTAACCAGCCGATGGCATCCATGCCAATCATGGACAATAAATAATTGACAATGCCGTAGTCCCTATTTAGTAACAGCAAGAAAATAATCGAAGCCGCAACTAAAGAGGTAACCGCTGGGGCGAAAAAAGACACACGGAAGAATCCTTTTAATTTTATGAATCCAGCGTTCAATATAGTTGCTAATACAACAGCCAAACCTAACATGATAGGGAGTTGAAAGATTAAGATAATAAACGTATTTGCTAAAGATTCATAGAATAGCCGATCTTGGAATAAGCGAATATAATTGTCCAGCCCTACAAAGACACGACCAGCTTCTGCATTGGTTTGAAAGCTTAATAGAAAGGAATAGATGATTGGATAGACCGTAAAGATTATAAATAGAACAATAGCAGGTAATAAGAATAGATAGGGTGCCCGCTTCACAGTAATAAAACTTCTTTTTTTCTTTGCATTCATTTTAGGTTGCGGAGGAGACGGATCTTCATTGTATTGCACCGAAGAAGGAATACTCATTCATATCCACCTTTCACAGAAATTTAGTTGTTTTCTATGGTTTATTTACTTCTCTACCAGTACTTGGACCCAGGGTGTTAGCGATGTCACCGACCACCTGATCCAATGGTTTACCATTTAATAGCATCGACACAATTTCATCGTTTACGATGTCATTGGCTCTTGCGTAGTCACTTGTGTAATTAACTACAGGTGTTTCTTTTGCAATCGAGGCAAAAACATTATAAACCGCTTCATTATCAAAATACACTTGTCTTTCCTGAAATTCTTTTTCTTCGTATGTAGCTAACAAGGAAGGGAATAATCCCTGATTTTTTAAACCACCGATTAATAAATTCACTTCCGTTGTCGCAAATTCTCCGAAGACATAAGCTGCTTCTTTATTGGTAGATGCTTTGGGGATGACTAAATTAGAACCGCCACCATTAGCCCCTTGGCCTTGTTTTTCGTTAAAGCTAGGAAGTGGCATGGCACCCCATTTTCCGGATAATTCAGGCATTTGATCTTTCATGGTACCCGTCCACCAAATAGCTCCAGGTAAAGTCGCGACATGCCCATTTTTAAGGGCAGATACTCTACCATCCCAATTCGTTACGTTCGTGATCAGCTTCTTATCCTGCATTCGCTGTATCGTTTCTAGTGCTCGTATCGATTCACTTGAATGCACATCAATATTTCCACTAGAATCGAAATAAAATGCCCCTTGTTGATGCAGCATATATTTGTAGAGGGGGACGGTTTCGTTTAAGGTTAAACCGAGCATATTCACTCCTGTTTTTGTTTGAATTACTTCACCGGCATCTATATAATCTTCCCATGTTTCGATAGAAGCTGGGTCAACGCCCGCTTGGTGAAAGATATCTTTTCGATAAAAGATTCCAACTGGCCCCAAATCCCTTGGCATTGCTAGGAAATCGCCATTCTCATCCTTCACTGCTTCCTCTTTGGCTGGGGCAAATTGACCCTCATATTTGCCGTAGCCTAACTCAGATAAATTTGTAAAACGATCAGGGAAATTTTCTTTATAGGATAGTAGCTGTGTTTCTTCGACTTGGACTAAATCCGGGAGTTGTTCCCCTTGGTTTGCTGCTAAACCAGTAATGAGACGTTGATATACTTGGTCAGGTCCTTGCTTATTAATCGTTACATTGACATTTGGATATTTTTCTTGAAATTGAGGAACAATTGATTCTAAAAAATCTGCTTCTAATGCCCATGCCCAAACAGTAATGTCACCAGATATCTGTTCTGGGTCACGAGGGATATTTACTTCCGTTGTACTCTCTGTAGCTTCACAGGCAGCTTGGAAGGATAATATGATCAAGGTCAATATAAAAACGTTCCATTTTATTTTCACATGCATCATCCTAAGCATTTTTTATTAAATAAACATCTTGATTTGAAACGGACGTTAACGCTGATAGAGGCTTTCGACTGATCCATTCCATGATGAAGCATACCATGCTTCCACTAAAAAATAGGGACAACCCTGGATACCATCGAATGACATACAGCCAGATAATCAGGGTAAGGAGGATCGAGAATGAGATAGGAAAGCGAGATAAAGCAAATAAGAAGGTTAGCTTGATACAATTTTTCATCGTTAATTGAAAATGAACATATACCGGAAAAAATGTAACAACACCCAGCCCATACACGATAAATAGGGTAATGTTGCTATATAGAAAGATCGTGGTAAGCAAGTTCTGATTTGGCAGTAGAATGGTGATATTGGCATAAAATATGCTGCCAATCAAAAGAAATAACAGTCCATACCCATTTCCTTTAAGAAACGCTTGAATATAGGTATGAATAAATAAGCATAAAACCGAATGGACGTCCTCCTTGTTTACCCATTTTTTTATAATGGTAAGTAAGGAGATGGTAGCAGGCATAAAACCAAAAATAACTCCACCGATAACCATAAATAGCAGCCATAGAATATTGACATAACTTAAGCGAATGATCCAAATGCAAAGGCTTCGTATCGTATCGAACATCGAACTTTCATCCTTTATCTAAGCAGTACCCCTATTGGAATACTGCTTCATATTAATCAACAACGTAAATACTTGGAGGGGGTGGATTTTGCATATCGTTACCTAAATAAAAACTTGTATGTGGCGGTTGATTATAAGCAACGTTTTGCCAAGCAATTCCCAATCGATATACTGGGTCATGCATTAATGTATAGATTCGGTGATTGGTTAACGCTGTCGTTGTATAAATCGTTAATGCTTCACTATCCTCGGTTCGCCATAAGGCTTCTTCACGCCAGTCCCCGATAATATCTGCTTGTAAGGAAGGGTTTCCTTTTGTGCCGTTATTGGAATAAGTTCCATCAGCAGTTAATAATGTTCTTGTTTTGCTATTTTCATAGTCCCATTTTGCAATAGTGCCTACTCCAACACTCTGGTCTTCATTCCAACGATGATCGAGGAGTTCTCTTGATAAATCACCGTCCCACCAGATGGAAAAGTTAGCAGGTGGAATGGCTGTTGAGATTTTATCGCCTTTTGATGTGTAAAGGCCGCCAGTTGTACTATTCCAGGCACCATCAACTGCCCAGCTTTCTTCCCCTTTAAATCTCGGATCAATATCTCCTGATAATCCACGACCAACATCATAATCGGTAGGGATACCCCAAATTAATTCACCTGAATCGGCATCACGAAATTCCATACCAGCCTCATTTGGATAAGATTCATGTACTTGAAAGACTTCTAATCCAGAGCGTTCAGGATCAAGATCTCCTACATGCATGGCATCTCCATGTCCTAATCCAGTGGTATATAACCCCGTACCATTATCATCAATCGCCATACTTCCATAAATAATTTCGTCTTTATTGTCATCATCTACATCTGCAATACTGAGATTATGATTTCCTTGACTAGCATACCCTTCATTACTAGGTTCATCACTATCAAATGTCCACTGTTTTTCTAATTTACCATTTCGATAATTGTATGCTGTTAACATTGTTTTTTCATAGTAACCCCGAGCCATAATCAGCGATGGTTTAGTGCCGTCAAGGTAAGCAATACCTGCTAGGAATCGGTCGCCACGGTTTCCATAGCAATCCCCCCAATCACAAATGTCTCCTCTAGCAGGAGAATAATTCGTGGTCTCTAATGCTTTCCCAGTTTGTCCGTCAAATATAGTGAGATATTCTGGTCCGGTTATGATTCGTCCTTCTTCATTACGGTAATCCGCGTTTGCATCACCTATTATCGCCCCCGTACCGTCTACCGATCCGTCTGCCGTTTTCATTGCTATTTCTGATTTTCCATCCCCATCTAAGTCATACACCATAAACTGTGTGTAATGAGCTCCTGCTCGGATATTCTTGCCAAGATCAATTCGCCATAAATGGGTACCATCTAACTCGTACGCATCGATGTATACATTTCCAGTAAATCCAGTGTGTGAATTATCTTTTGAATTGGTAGGATCCCATTTAAGAATGATCTCATATTTGCCGTCTCCATCAATGTCACCTACACTAGTATCATTCGCTTGGTAAGCATATTCTACGCCATCTTTTGTTGTACCGCCTTGTGGTTTTTGTAATGGGACATTATAGGAAGCATCGGACCAAACCGTTACCGCCTCAGATCTTGGTTGTTTTTTTCCTTTTTCAATTGGTTCAATCATATATGTGTCATTCGCAGTACCCTCTGAATCAAGAAAATTGGTGCTTTTCTTTATAGGAGATTGATTTATCTTTTTGCCGTTGCGATACAAATTGAAGGATATGTTTGTCCTATCTGTACCTAACATTCGCCAGCTAATAAATACCCCATCAGCTGTCTTAATTGCAACTAGCCCGCGGTCGAGCTTTTCCATTTGACGAGGGGAATCATGCATACTTTCTTTATGGGCACTTACCTGATTGGCATCCTGTTTGCCTGGATAAAAGGAAAAAATAACAATCATGCAAAATAATAATAGAAATGGTTTTCGAATCCATTTATTGCACTTGGTCATCGCCGCGATCTCCTTTCTATAATCCTATGTAATGATTGAAATCCCTTACAAAATAGCTGTTACATTCGCCACGCTCCTTTACTATTTTCCCTCTAGTTTGAATATTATGGTAACAGTTGGTGGATACAGCGTCTTATTAAATTTGGAATAAAAATCCCAATATCGGAACCCTTTGCATTTTCAACTAAAATCTAAATCCGAATGAGTACTTACAATGGTAAATCGTGAACTAAAATAGGGTGCGTTTTCATGGGCACGGCTTCAGCTAAATCGGGTAAGGGTGAACGCTGTCTTCAGACCGCGTTGTTCCCGCAAGAATCATGCCTGTTTTATTTACTAAGGTTCACTGATTTTGGTTATAAATCTTAACGAAAGATAAATAATCCGAACGGATTTGCATGGAATCGTTCGGATTATTATAGGAATAACCTATTCTTTTCGGATATAAAGGACGCTTTATTCTGCTTTGTGTAGCTGTACTTGAAGTTTGTTCCGCTCTTGATTCCCTATATTAGTAAGGGTAGCTTTGTTCAGGGATTCTGATAGTCGTTGGTTTTTGCGCCCAACCAGCATCTATTTCACTTGGGAGCCTATGTGCTTGATAACAGGACAAAAGTGTCTCCGCTAATGGAGGAACATACGTCAATTGCGTATCTGGATCTTGTTTTATTGTATGGTCCGGAAAACGAGCAATTGTTGATATGGTATGGTGTATTTGTTCAATGCTAAGTAAATGAGAATAAGCAGCTTCTATACTACAAGGAATAGTCGTTTCTTCATTCAACGCAGCCTGAATACAGACATCTAATTTATGGGTATGTTCTGTTTCGGGATCTCCATAGCTTTTAATGGTGCCATCTTCCCAAGTTGCTCGCATGTCTTCCCCAGCTTCATAGGTAATAGTGGCATGTTCACACTCTAACGTTATATTAGGTCCAATTTGATGATTCACTGCATGAGAAGCGAGGTACAGCAGCTCTACTGACTGATCTGTTTTTGCTCGTAATGCACATGTATCGAAGGTTTCAATCGGATTTGCCCGATAGACCTCTACTTCTAAAGTATTTATTTTTGCACTATGTTCCTTTGTTTTCCCTAATACATAGACGAGATGGTGAAGAAAGTGGGAAGCAGCATTATTGGCAATGCTATCGTATATAGGCTCTCCTTTTGGACCAAGACGTTTTCCAGCCCAATTGGAACGTTGATAATAGTGTTTTGTTCTTGGCCAGAGAACAAGGCTTTGGCCTCGTAATGGCTTTCCAAAAAGACCCTGTTGTATATCTTCTTTTAACAAATGAACAGACGTACTAAATGACCAATTAAATCCGATAGCTAAGAATCTTCCTGTTTTATCTCTTGTTTGACGCATTCGTTCGACTTCTTCTACAGAACCAGCAATTGGCTTCTCACAAAGAACATGACTACCATTCTCCATTGCAGTAATAGTCTGCTCGGCGTGAAAATGAATCGGGCTGGAAATGATAGCTAAGTCAGCAGCAGCTGTTTGATAAAATAACTCTAGTGAGGCGAAACAAGGGATACCCATTTCTTGTAGCTTGGTATAATAGTTACTTCGTTCTGGATTTATATCAACAACCCCTTTAATCCAGGAAAGGTATCCTTTTTCTTCTAGTGCATTTAAGTAAATTTCGCCATAACCAGCGATCCCTACTAAGACAATATCACATGTACGGTTCACCGAATCGCACCTTCTTTCTTTAGATTGTCTGCTTGTTGTTGTGCTAAAAGACAGAGCTCTGCCGCTTTAAAGGCATGTTCCTGATGCATCGCAGTGGAAGTGTTTTCGATAACATCATGTGCAAGTCGATAAAAATAAGGGTATCCAACCTTTCCTTTCACATCGTATTGTCTTTCACCGCCATGATTTACTAAATATAAACGCTCGCCAATTGAATTATTCGTTATATCTACATATTTCCGTAATTCAATATAACCATCTGTGCCCAAGATAGTCGTACGTCCATCACCCCAATTGGTTAAACCGTTCGGCGTGAACCAGTCGACACGGAAATAGAGGAGAGTGCCATTATCGCCAATTAAATGAGCATCTCCATAGTCTTCAAACTCTGGATGTTCAGGATGTGCAATATTGAGAGCGATACTGCTTTGTATTGTTGCGTCCTGTGCATGAGCAAACGATAGAAATTGTTCAATTTGGTGGCTGCCAATGTCACAGATAATTCCTCCATAGGTAGCTTTTTTAAAAAACCATGCCGGTCTGTCATTGATATTTAAACGATGAGGGCCTAAACCAAGAACCTGAATAACATCCCCAATCGCTCCTTGTTGAATTAATTGTTCAGCAAAACCGCTACACTCAACTTGTAATCGCTCACTATAAAAAATTGCCCAGTGTAGTCCTGTTTCTTTAACCTTTTTCTTTGCTGCATATAGCTGTTTGAGTGATGTAAAAGGTGTTTTGGCAGAAAAGAAATGTTTGCCTGCGTCTAATACACGTAATCCGATGTCGCAACGCTTGGAAGGGATGGCGGCAGAGGCAACCATTTGGATTCGTTTATCCTGTAAGATTTGGTCAAGGGAGGAGGCAGTCCTAACTTCAGGAAATGCTTGCTGAAAAGCTTCTACCTTATCGGGATCTTCATCCCACACCCAATGAATTACAGCACCAGCCTTCTTCATGCCCTCGCACATACTATAAATATGCCCATGCTCCAGCCCACAAGCAGCGATTAATAATGTATCATGTTCAACCGGTGTTTCCTGATGATGGATTGGTTCAAATTCCGTATGCTGCGTTGGATGATATGATGTCTCCATAGCATTGATCGCTCCTTTAAAAATGTGAAACAACGGGGCAGTATGTGCTCCGTTGTTTCCTCGTCTAAACACAAGATAAAAAACGTTGTTTGATTAGCTCTAAGCTTTCTTTTCCAGGCATATCCCAAATTGCTTGGTTAATAATTTCTACTTCAATTGGTCCGTGATAGCCGTTCGCTTCAACTGCGCGACGAATACGGGGTAAGTCAATGACGCCATCTCCCATCATGGAACGCCCTTTAAAAATATCGGGGAGTGGCACTTTCCAATCTGATACATGATATCCTAGTATTTTTCCTGCTGCTTTTTCTATTTCACTATATAAATCAGGATCCCACCAAACGTGAAAAGCATCTATAATGACTCCAACTTGCGAAGATCCTAAGGATTGTTGCAAGGCATTCGCTTCTCCTAACGTGGTAATGACGGAACGATCGGCAGCAAACATCGGGTGGAGCGGCTCAATACCTAGTTTTACACCATGTTGTTCCGCAAACGGGATTATTTCTTCAATACCTTGTTGGACCCATTTTCTGCTCTCAGCTAAATCCTTATGCGGTGATGGGCCACAAACAAGTACAAGAACATCCGCCCCTAATTCTGCTGCTTCTTCAATCGCGTATTTATTATCATCAATCCGTTCCTTTCGCTCGGAAGCAGTAAGCGCAGGAAACATTCCCCCTCGACAAACACTGGATACCTCTAATCCTGATGCGGCAATTAGCTTTTTGGCTTCGAGTAGTCCTACTTCAGCAATCTTATGACGCCATACTGAAATTACAGGTATTTGATGATCCGTACAACCTTGAATTGCTTCCTGCAAGGACCAGTTTTCTGTTGTTATTTGGTTAAGACTTAAACGCTGTATATCCAATTTTTTACTCATGTTCTCGCCTCCATTTGCTGTACCCCAGCTAAATCTAGCATCGGTCGCATACGGGTAATTGCAAGTTCCGGATCTGTGAGCACATTCGCTTGATCTGCCAGCTCGAATAGCTTGGTGAAGTGCAAAATAGACCGTGCGCTTTCTGCTCCGGCTATCATACGAAAATGAGGTTGATGTCCATTAAGATAAGCTAGAAAGACGATGCCAGTTTTATAGGCAAATGTTGGTTTTTGAAAGATATGGCGAGCTAAAGGCGTCGTCCGGTTTAATTTATCTCGATAGGCATTGAGATTGCCTTGATCTAAATCTTGGAAAGCAGATGCGGCAGCCGGAGCAATAGCATCAAAAATACCTAACAACGCATCACTGTATCCCTGGTTATCTCCCTCAATGAGTGAAGTATAGTTAAAGTCGTCTCCTGTGTACATTCGTACATTGTCTGGCAATTGTCTCCGCATGGTAATTTCTTTTTGGTCATCTAATAACGAGAGCTTGATACCTTCAATCTTGTCTGCGTGAGAATGGATAATTCGAAGACATACTTCCATCGCTTCATCTAAATTCTCATGCCCCCAATACCCTGTTAAATTAGGATCAAACATATCGCCTAACCAATGTAGGATAACGGGTTGCGAGACCTGGCTAAGAATTCGATCGTAAACATATTCATAATCTGCTGCAGATGTAGCACATGCCGCGAGAGCACGACTAGCCATAAGAATAACTTTACTACCTGCTCCTTCGACATACGATACTTGTTCTTCATAAGCGTTTATCACATCTTCTAAACTAACATATGGACTCGGGGGAAGGTGGTCAGTGCCGGCACCACTGGCAATATTTCCACCAACACTTTTCGCTTCCTTTACAGAACGAGTAATTAATTCTTTCGCGTGTTCCCAATCGAGACCCATCCCGCGTTGTGCAGTGTCCATTGCTTCGGCCACGGACATACCAAGTGACCAAAGATAATGACGGTATTGCATAGTGAGATCCCAATCTATTGCAGGTTCCCGTACTGGATCACTACTGCCAAATGGATGAGCTACCACATGTGCAGCTGAATAGGCAACACGGGAATGAAAGGAACCCTTTGAAGGTTGGGATAAAGCTTCGCTATGAGATAATTCATATGGGTAGATGGATCCATCAGTATGAGGTAAATAGATAAGTTGATTCATCATCGTTTCCTCCCCTTAGACATTCAAGCTTGGTACTTCAAGCCAACGGCGTTCTTCCGAAGATTGAAGGCCAAGGTCTGCAAGCTGCGTCCCTTTAGCACCTTCTAACAAATCCCATGGAAAAGAGTCGTTTTGATATACATGCTTTAAAAACATTTCCCATTGAATTTTGAATGCATTCTCAAATAGTTGGTTATCTGGTACTTCTTCCCATTGATCCTGAAAATCGATGGTATTTTCTATATCCGGATTCCAAACAGGTTTTGGCGTATTCACGCGATGCTGGGTTTTACAGTCACGTAAGCCGGCTACCGCACTTCCTTCCGTTCCATCTACCTGTATCGTTAATAAATCATCGCGATTTACACGGACCGCCCAAGAGGAATTGACACTGGCAATAACGCCATTTTCTAATTCAAAGGTTGCATATGCAGCATCATCAGCCGTCGCCTTGTACGTATTTCCTGCTTCATCCATACGTTCAGTAATATGTGTTGTAGCCACTGCAGACAGTGCTTGCACAGAACCAAATAAATGGTCTAATACATACCGCCAATGGGGGAACATGTCAACGATAATTCCTCCACCTTCTTCTTTTTTGTAATTCCAAGAAGGTCGTTGACATTCCTGCCAGTCTCCTTCGAATACCCAATAACCAAACTCCATACGAACAGAGAGAATATTTCCAAAGAATCCAGCATCTATTAGTCGCTTTAGCTTCATAACACCTGGAAGAAACAATTTATCTTGTACGACGCCATTTTTAACGCCAGCTTCTTTCGCAAGTTTTGCAAGTTTTAACGACCCTTCCAAGGAAGTGGATGTTGGCTTTTCACAATAAATATGCTTATTTGCTTCAATAGCCTGCTTAATCGCTTTTTCCCGAAGTGAAGTCGTTTGAGAATCGAAGTAAATGATGTTGTTTTCATCGGTCAAAGCATCATCAAGGTTGGTCGTCCACCGATCGATGTTATAATTTTCGGCAAGCGCTTTCAGTTTGTTTTTATTACGACCTACAAGTATAGGGTCTGGCATGAGATAATCCCCGTTTGCTAGTGGGACTCCTCCTTGTTCTCTAATTGCAATAATTGATCGTATTAAATGTTGCCTTGTTCCCATACGCCCGGTGACACCATTCATAATGATACCAATCTTTTTTGTACTCATTCGTTTCCCTCCTAAGCTCATTACGTTAAGTGTAAACATAATGGTAATGAAGTGTCTTATTAGAAGGGGAAACAGATTCTCAATTTTGGAACTCAATTCATTACTATAAACATCAATGTTTTCTTTGCGTTAGCCGATACATATTTGGTGGTATACCAACGTTTCTCTTAAATAATCGGTAAAAGGTAGATAGAGATTCAAATCCTACTTCAAAACAGATGGACACAATGTCTTTGTCTGTTTCTGCTAGCATTTGTTTTACTAATCCTAGTCGTACTTCTGTCAGGTATTGCATTGGTGTACTATTGTAATAATCTTTGAAAATACTTTGAATATATCGTTTGCTGATACCCATTCGATCGGCAATATCTTCCGCATGTTTTATATCAAAATAACGTGTATCAATATAGTGCTTTAGTTGCTCGACACGCAATGTGTTTATATCCGTTTGGGTAGATTCATGGGTAGAACGCGCAATGGTAAAAAATAATTCTGCCATATAGATTTTGAGGCCTGTCTCCCATAATCTATCCCCATGGGATTGTTCATAAAGCATTTTTCGAAGTAGTTGACGAATCTCGCTACTATCAAATGCACTGAGTTTTTGTACACGTGCTGTTCGAAAAACTTCAGGTATCAGTTCGATTCGGACATCAGGACTTAATACGGTTGTTTCGAATTCAAGCACTAAGACAGTCATTTTTGATGTTGCAGCAATGGAGTGTTCCGTTAATGGAGGAATAATAATAAAACTATCTTGTACAATTGAATACGCTTGATGATTTAAAGTACAAATTCCTTTTCCCTCCAGTGTGTATAATAGTTGATAGGTTTCATGATAATGAGATTGGACCATTCCTTTTTCATTATGTTTACTTTCATATAAAGAGATAAATGCTTGACGCTCTCCATTCGCCTTCAAGAAGAATACCCCCATCCAAATAACCTCTATTTGTCTTTAATTGAAGTATATCATGTTTTTGTTTGTTTTTAATTATTAGTCTTTTTATTTGTTTTGGATAAATTTTGTCAAGATTTTAGATAAGACATGAATGGATAGGCTTGTCCATGAAACCAAACAGCTGAAATAGCATGACTCCGCCGAGAACAACACAGTTCTGAATCTCTCTATTGGAAGTATGCGATATTTCAGGTTGTGGTGTAACGAATGAATCGATTATTCAAATTTAGCCGATCAAATCTTTTTTAATACGGCACGAAAGCAACTCAATTCATGCCAAATTCTCGAAACAACAGCATTGTCTGGTTTGTTCAGGGTGAACTGATCATAGAATTCTACCCCGGTTTCCTTCATAATATTTGCCAATGTATTGATGGAGATCGTTGGATAATCAAAGGTGAAAATCAGTTGCCCATCATCTTTTAAGGCACGCTTTAATTCACGAAACGAACGAAGGATATCATCATGGTTTAAGTGTTCCAATACTGAAATGCAAAACACCTTGTTAAAGACTTGATCGGGATAGGGAAGGTTTGTCAGAGAACAACAGGCTAATTCAATTTTGTCTAAATAGTTATCAATCACAGATTTTTTTATTTCTTCAGGGTAGGAGGATACAGCGTCTTCCCAAATCGCTTCTCTTGATAAAATTCGATCATCGATATCGCATGCGTAAACAGAGTGGCATTCATCTGCTAAATAAAATTTTAGCGGGTGACCAATGCCACAAGCTGCATCTAATACGATATCTTCTTTTTTAGCAAAATTTTTGACCCATTCGTATTCATAAAACCTCGTTTCCCATGTATATGGTAAGTCAAAAATAAAATGATTTGAAGAAGGATCTGTCTCCTTAAAAAACCGGGAATGGTGATAGTCCAATTTATTTCCCCCTTTGTATGCGAATGACGATATAGTATATGTATCTTGGTGAAGATTGATAATATAAAAATAGGATGATAAGTTGAAGGGGGGATTTGAATGATGGCGTTAAAAAACCCCTCCATTTATTTGGAGGGGCGATCGGGTTAGGACTACTGGCCATACCAATATTTATTATTAGCAATCTGATTATTATGGGCAGGATCCCAATAATCTACTGAGTATGCATAATCATAGTTCATAATACATTGTATTCCGCTTCCTTGAGGGTCATGGCCCAACCCATAATTATGTGAGAATTCATGTTGTGCTGCCTTAGATGTATTTGTTATCCCTTGGTCCAAATTAATGCTAAAGGCAGTGCCTGGATCTGTATTGTACACATATGCAATGCCTCCAGCATCAAAATTAACATCGTTGGTAAACCCAACGACAAAATCATAGTTTTGACCTGGATGATCTACACTTAAGTCAGCAAGTATTTGCCCACTATTGGCACCTTGAGATGTCCAACTAGCGACTGCTTGTACTTGGAAATCAATTTCATGATCGCGAATGAATGCATCATCTGCATTTTCAACGATTTGCTGTACACGATTTTGCCAGTCACTGTAAGCTGTACGATACTCCTCGTCTGCTACTGCAAGGACGGTAACTGTTCTGCTAGCTTGAGGCTGTACGTCGCTTCTTTTGCTTATACTCGGAGAAACTGTTTTTTCTGTGCTGGTAATATCTTTTATCTCACCGTTTTCTCCGAACTCTATTACTTTAGTAGACTTTTCAATCTTAGCTGGACCTTCATCAGGAGTGTTTTCTTTCGCCTTTGGTAATGCATTCATGTACAAGGTGGATTCCGTATGATTATGGTGATGTACCGAGGATGCGCTTCCTAATACAGTAATTGGTGAGGATAAAATGGAAAAAGCAAGTGCAATCGAAACAACTCGTTTAAGATACATACAAATAGACCCCCTATATGGTTTGTAACTCTAATATTCTGCTAATCTATCAATAATCCTTCTAATATATGTAAAATAGGATCAAATACCCATAATTTTAAAGGATGGTTAATAATGGTAATATATGTATTTGGGAGAGGATAAGTAAATGAAACTATTTCATACGATAAAAAATGATCATATGTATTGGTTAGTCGATCAAGTTAAACAAGAACAAGTCTCAGCTCATACTTATATCGAAGCATTTACAGAATTGTTCAACGAATGGAAGCAACAGGATTGTCATTATATTTCGGTATTAATGGATGAAACCAATCACAAGCAAATGATTGAATTAGGGTTTTCAAAAATTTCCTCGATTGTGGAATATACGCGGGAACTCCAGGAGGTATCTAGACACCAATCTAACATTCTGACTCATTCGTTAATCGAAGGAAAGATGAGCGACCAAGATTTTGCTGTATTATATCAAACATGCTGTTCTGGTACGGCAAATAAAAATAAACAGCAGTCGGTAGATGAATTCATGCGTTCATTGCAAAGCGAGCTTGGTTTAACATGGCGGGAACACTGCTATTATTTTAAGAGCGGAGATGAAGTTATTGGGTTAGCTATCCCTCATATTGAAATGGGAACAGTTAATGAGGGAAGGTTGTTTTATTTTGGCGTTGTTCCTAAATGGCGTAACCAAGGTAACGGAACAAAAATTCATCAAATCGCCTTAGTGTTACTTAAAGACATGCAAGCAACATATTATGTGGGAAGTACAGATACAGCTAACCAGCCTATGATATCGATATTTCTACAGAATCACTGTAAGTTAAGGGATAGAAAGGGAATCTATCGATTTGAGCAATCATCATAAAAGCTACTGTTACCCTTTAACAGTAGCTTTTCTTAATGATTTCCCTTCCTGTTAATAAAGAAACGGAATCAGCTTATTCGTAGATTGTTTATATCTTTTGAACTGTTCTCCGTACTTGTCAGCTAAATAGGTATCAAGTATTGGAATGTTATACCATGCGAAGAAGCAGAACAAGATAATTGGGATAATTAGTGCCCCTGTTGACCTTGTGAATAAGGCTAAAGCAGTCACCCAGACGAGATCCCCAAAATAATTAATATGCATAGCATAGGTAAATAATCCTTCGGTATATAATCCCCCTTTATGAGCTGGTTCCCGTTTCCATCGATCACGTTGGATTTCTGAATAAGTATTGATAAAAGACCCTATTAAAAACAAAAGGATAGAGCCAATGTCAAGAAGGTCAACAGGCTTGTCGGTTATCAGTGTGAAAATGCTAAATCCAATATAATATAACGAAAAAGCAACGGGTATCGTCATTGCCTCTTGCCAAGGCATCTTCCGTTTTAATAAATAGAATATAGTGACGTACATTCTTCCATATACAATTAAAAACAAACCAAATAGCAAAAAGTTACGCAGGGAAAGCTGCTCGTCTGCGAAAAATAACAACCAAGCTGCTAGAAAAAGTATGAGTGTTTCTAGTCCAATAACTGTCCATTTTTGGAGTCTGCTTTGTTCTTTTTTTCGATATAAGTTCATTTAGAAACACCTCCTCTATATCTAATATAGCATGTATAGGTATTATGTCTTAATTGGCTAAAAACTTTATTTAATCTGTAGGATGAAAAGTATGTATGTGGTTGAAATGGCATGGACAAAAGGATTATTTTAATGTCAATAAATTACAAAAGGCAGATTATTAGGAATCGGTGTGCTAAAATACTTAATTGGTGTCAATAAAGGGGACAAATTACACATTTTATTAATGGCTTTATAGGAGGATTTAACCTATGAATTATAGGGATATTGGAATTGACCTTGGGACAGCGAATGTACTTATTCATGTGAAAAGCAAAGGGATAGTATTGGATGAACCATCTGTTGTTGCGCTTGACCGAAACACAGGTAAAGTGATCGAGGTAGGTGAAGCAGCAAGAAGAATGATTGGACGAACGCCCGGAAATATCGTAGCTATTCGTCCGTTGCAAGATGGTGTAATCGCTGATTTTGATAGTACTGAGGCAATGTTAAAACATTTCATTAATAAAATTAACGTCAAAGGATTCATGTCTAGACCAAGAATGCTCATCTGTTGTCCTACGAATGTAACAAAGGTAGAACAACGAGCAATTAAGGAAGTGGCAGAGAATGCGGGAGGGTCTAAAGTATTTTTGGAGGAGGAGCCAAAGGTAGCAGCCATTGGGGCAGGAATGGATATTTACAAACCTAGTGGAAATATGGTAATTGATATCGGTGGGGGTACAACCGATATAGCAGTCTTATCTATGGGAGATATTGTAACATCAGAATCTATCAATATGGCCGGTGATAAATTCGACAACGAGATTCTTAAATACATAAAGAAAAAATATGGTCTTTTAATAGGGGATAGAACGGCAGAAGAAATGAAAACGACCATTGCGACAGTACATGAAAGCAGTCGTAGTGAGGAGATGAATATTCGTGGCAGAGATTTGGTTTCTGGTCTCCCGAGAAATATTTCTGTTCATTCTGTAGAATTGCAAGAAGCTCTACGAGAATCAGTATCTCTAATTGTTCAAGCTGTTAAATCCGTACTTGAACGGACACCGCCAGAATTATCCGGTGATATTATAGATCGGGGGATTACGCTAACTGGTGGAGGTGCCCTTATTCATGGGTTAGAAGAACTGCTTATAGAAGAATTAAAGGTGCCCGTATTTTTAGTAGAAGAACCAAAAAACTGTGTAGCCTTGGGTACAGGATTCATATTAGAGAATCTAAATGAAGTATCAAAAAATCAGGTGGTTTAAACTTATCCGTAATTAGAATGAAACAAGGTAAAAATGTGTCATTATAAATAGAGGTGATAGATAGTGAAGAAGAGAAGTTTTGTATTTCTTCTCTCTATAGGATTATTCATTTTCCTTTGTATGCTAATTATACAAAATCAGGAATTAAAAGCTAGTAATTCATCTTTAAATACAGATATACATTCAATGGAAACCCAAATACAAGAGATGAAAAGAATCGAAAAGTCGGAAGTATTTCCGCAAGCCAAAGAAGCAGCACAGAATTTTATTCAAACCTATTTTAAATTTACAGATCAACCGGATGAGCGCCAAGTAAAATCTTTTTTAGCAAAAGGTGTAGAAAAAAGTTTACGCTTCCATAATGAAATAGAAACAACGCATGATTTTACGAATATTGTAACAAACGTTAAAGATTTAGAAGTGTATTATGGTGATAAAGAAGCATATCGTCAAGAGATATTTGCTCATTTCAACAGTGAAATCCAAGTAGAAAAAAATAAAACAAGCAGTCCTACTTTTCTAAGACTTGAGATGATTCGCATTCAAGATGATTGGAAAGTGGAGGATATTGAGTATATGAAGTATGAATAGGTCATTTCGTTTGTTGGTAACGACACATTGATAAATTCGGAATACTTAAAATTTATCCCCGAGTGGCACTTTAATTTTCTTATAAAAAAGGAGATAGAATAATAATGAAATCAACTGGTATTGTACGAAAAATTGATGATTTAGGTCGTGTGGTGATTCCAAAGGAACTCCGTCGTACATTAGATATTGATATTAGAGATGAAGTTGAGGTGTTTGTAGAGGATAATAAGATAATTTTAAAAAAATGCAATGTCAATAAAACGTGTCAAGTTACTGGGCAGATTTCAAGAAATAACCTATCGCTTGCAAATGGAAGAATTATTCTTAGTCCGGAAGGTGCGAAAAAGCTGATACGAGAGATAGAATATAACATTTAGAACATTCATGCTCGATGACTTCTAACAATACTGGAATACAGTTGTTTAAATTTAATATTGAGGATGTAGTGATTGTTATATACAGTTAGGAAATTACTTGTATGCATTATGTGTGTATTATTTAGTTATTCCCTCATTACAGGTCTTTCAAAATCAGTCAGTCTTATTCTCCTTTGCATTGGATAATGACAATAATTATGGGAATAGGAGAATGTAAGGAGAAACGAACGCTAATGGGAATCGTTAGTTTCATCATTTCTTTACTCTTAATTTGTGTAACACTACTCTATTTTTAGCTAAGAATAGAAAAAATGAGTAAGATCGCTTCATTTATATACCGGTCTTACTCTGAAACGTTGTTTCTATTTTTTGATATCGTCTGTATAAAAGCCTCGACATTCTGTTTTTTTCTCATAATTGGTGAGTAAACATAAGAAAGCGTTCGATTGAATGAGATGTTCTTTAATGGGAGAATGGTTAATTGATGTAATTGTACATCTCGTTCAATCACACTGTGAGAAAGGAGCGATAATCCCAATCCTTTAATAACACTTTCTTTAACCCCCTGATTACTACTAATGGTGAGTAATGATTTGACTTTTAACCCATTGGAACGAATGACATGGTCAAGGTACTCACGTGTTCCAGACCCTTCTTCTCTTGTCACCCACGCTTGATGTTGCAAATCCCCCATCGTTACTTTTGGTTTTGTTGCTAATGGATGATTCACCCCAGCAAGAATAAAAAGTTCATCTTGCATAAATGGATAAACGGACAGCTCTTTATCATTTGTTTGTCCTTCAATTAACCCAATATCTACATGGAATAGTTTTACATCTTGAACAACTTCTTCGGTATTGCCTATCATTACTTCCAATTCCAGTTCTGGATAAGCTGCTTGTAGTTCAGCAAGTACTACAGGCAAAATATATTCTCCAATCGTAAAACTAGCACCGATTTTTAGTTCTCCTTTCACGGCGTGATGATGCTCGCTAATTTCTTGCTTTGCTTGTTCGTAAATCGTAATGATCTGTTTTGCGCGGTGATATAAGATTTCCCCTGTTGGTGATACCTGTAAAGATTTTGGAGAACGAACAATTAAATTGGTTCCAAACTCTTTTTCTAGGTTTTTAATGTGTAGACTGACACTTGGCTGCGAGATGTGTAATATTTCAGCTGTTTTGGTGAAATTTTTAACGTCGACAAGTGTAATAAATGTGCGTAATGCATCATAATACATTCAGTATCCTCCTTAACTATTATTAATATTAATAGTTACAATTATATATATGTATTTTACTAATAACAATACTTCCGTTAAAGTTTTAGTTGATATCGATCATCGGTTTTGAAGGAGTGATACAATTGGGGAATATGGTGGGCGAACCAAAAGCTAATCAATATGCATTTATAAAAGGAATTGGGTTAACATTACTCATTGCTATAATGGCAAAATATGCAGCAGTTTTACCATTCTTATCTATACTTGGGCAGTTGGTCATTGCAATCATTATTGGAATGATATGGAAAGCGACGATTGGTGTTAGAGATCATTTACAATCGGGTATCAATTTCTCAAGTAAGAAACTGTTACGTCTTGGTATTATTCTCTTAGGGATGCGACTCAACTTAGCAGATATTTATAACGCTGGATTAAGTGTATTTATGATTGCAGCAATATGTCTTGTATTTGCACTACTTGTCGTCTATGGATTAACTCGCTTGTTCGGGGTAGAAAAGCGATTAGGCATACTTACTGCATGTGGCACGGCCATTTGTGGAGCAGCAGCTGTTGTCGCAATTGCGCCACAAGTAAAGGCAAAAGATGATGAAACAGCGGTGGGTGCAGCAACTGTGGCAGTCTTGGGGACAATGTTTACGTTAATTTATACATTTTTATATGCATTCTTAAATCTATCACAAACTGGGTACGGTGTTTTTACTGGTGCAACATTACATGAAGTTGCACATGTAGTAGCAGCCGCGGGAGCTGGTGGCAGTCATGCCATCGATATAGCAGTGATTGTTAAATTAACGAGGGTTGCATTACTTGTTCCAGTAGCCATTATCATCGGATATTTGTTTCAACGTATAGGCAGTAATTCCGGTAAAAAGGTATCGATGTCGATTATTCCATGGTTTATTTTGGGCTTTATTGCCATGAGTGGTTTTAATACACTTGGTATTGTATCACAGGATGTGGCTGAAATTATTGTTACGATTGCTTATTTATTTATTGCAATGGCTATGGCGGGACTTGGCTTGAATGTGGATATCAAAACGTTTCGAAAATTAGGTATGAAATCATTTGCAGCGGGAGTAATCGGTTCCGTCTTATTAGCAGGTTTGGGTTATTTACTCGTTATATTCTTCGTTTAAATTCATTCCTATCTTTTATAAAATAAATCTATTAGAGGCTGGTCAAAAGGTTTTTATTCATAATAATTATATGAACCATTTCATTTCAATTAGTTAAAATAGGTTGTATCATCGCTTCGTCAAATCCTTCGCTTTCCGCGGCTTCAGCTACCTCGGTAAGCAATATCTGCTTTCCGAGGGGGAGTTGTTCCCGCAGAAGCTAAGTTTTAAGGGGGCTTTTGGGGCTAACTATTTTCGTTCTGCCCCGCCTCCTTCGTTCTAAAGTTCAAAATTATTCGCACGCTCTACTTTACAAATACGTACAGCGAATGCCTGGTACCATTCTTCTTTCCCTTTTTTCTGCACAATTTGGTGGACGGCATGGTTTTTCCATTGATTAATCGCCTCTAATGAATCCCAATAGGATACGGTAATTCCTACATTTGTATCCCGAGAACTCTCCACGCCTAAAAAGCCAGTTTGTTTTTCAGCAATTTCGATCATCTTTTTTGCCGTTTGATCATACCCCTTATCAATATCCGTGCGTTGTGATGTGAATATAGCCGCATAATATGGAGCTTCTGGTGTCTTTGCAATAGCACACACCGATAGATCTCTCCTTTCAACTTCGATTTATCTTATTCTATTCTGACTTGAATAGGAAAAGAAGGAGTGGAGATATATCTATTGATGTGATACTTCTTTCTATGTTTAATAAATAGACAATCGTTACGGAAACTGGCTTAACGGAAATAATTTGAATACAATAGAACAAACGTAGATGTGGAGGAATGATATGAAAACGGAAAAAGAAAAGATGGTAGATGGGGAATTATATAATCCTTCTGATCAAACCTTAGTAAATGACCGAAGGACAAGTAGACGTAAGACACGACTTTATAATCAATCATTAGAAATGGAAGGTACGGATAGAGAAGTATTGCTCAACGATTTATTTGGCTCCATGGGGGAAAATATATTTATTGAACCAACATTCCGGTGTGATTATGGCTACAATATCCATGTTGGGGATCAGTTTTATGCTAACTTTGATTGTGTCATCCTTGATGCGTGCGAGGTTCGTATCGGGCACAATTGTATGCTTGCTCCTGGTGTACATATTTATACAGCCACACATCCACTTCATGCCCAAGCAAGAAATTCTGGGAAGGAATTCGCAAAACCGGTTACAATTGGAGATAATGTGTGGATTGGGGGCCGCTCAATTATTAACCCTGGAGTTTCAATCGGTAATAATGCAGTTATTGCTTCAGGAGCGGTAGTTACAAAGGATGTTCCTGATAACGTAGTTGTAGGTGGTAATCCGGCACGACTTATTAAACATTTGGAGTAGAGCGCGAAACAAAAATATTATAGAAAAACAATCAGCCTATTCAACGTAGTATTCGTTATCGTTCGTTTTTGAAAATAATAATTACTATCAAAATGGGATTGTCTTGTCCGCTACTCATACAAAATAAATAGGCATAGCTCCTGCAGGCACGGCACAGTCGTAATGCCCCACTAGGGATTTTTGCTTACTTACGGTAACTGAGTCCGTTCTCGCAGAAAGCATGCCATATTTCAGGTTGCAATTTAATCGGTTTGTCGATTATCCGAAGTTCGTTCACTTTTGACTCAGCCTCTACGCTTCAACAGCAAATAATGACTTATCTTCTACCTTGTTTGTTACGATAGTAAGGATCATGCCTAATATAATCATACTTGCAGCAATAATTGTAATCCACCTGTAGTTTGCCCCACTATGCAGCAGGAGGGTACCTAATGTGGCACCGATACTATTGGCTAAATTAAATACAGAAGCAGCTATGGTCCCTGAGAGAGATGGTGCCTCCTTTCCGCCAAGAATAATTTTTGAGTTTAAGATTGGCGTTGTACCGAATGTACCTGCACCGAATAAGAAGCACATAACAAAAGCTAACGGTGTAAGTTGAATCATAAACGTGAACGCGACAAGTACCATTGCTAAAATAGCTAATGCTAGTATCAATCGTTCGGTTAAGAAATCAGGACGAATTCTTCCTGAGACAAAATTCCCAATTACTGCGCCTAAACCGAAACAGAAAAATGCCACGGTAATTCCTGTTACTCCTAATCCAGCAAATTCACGTAACATCGGTTCGATAAACGTATAAGCGGTAAACACCCCGGAGAACCCAAAAACAATAATTGCTAGAATTAATAATACATTCTTATTCTTAAAGATAGTGAGCTCTTGTTTTAAGTTAGGTGCTATTTCAGGCTTTTGATTTGGTGTACATAAAATGAGGCCAACGAGTGCGAGTACACCGAGTGCTGAGATAAACCAAAACACATAGCGCCAATCCAAAAAACCGCCAAGATAAGAACCAAAGGGAACACCTAACATAACAGCAATTGTAAGACCACCTTGGACTGCTGCAATAGCACGTGGACCTTTTGTGGGAGGGGATATATTATAAGCAATGGACATACATAAGCCAAAAAACGGTGCATGCATGGCTGCTGAGAATAACCTAGATACTAAAAGTGTTTCAAAGTTTGGTGCCATTGCTGCCATCATATTACTAACTATAAATAACCCCATTAAAGAAATAAGCAAAGGTTTAGGGGATATTTTAATCGTAACCATTCTCAGTATTGGACCAAAGATTGCTACACTAATGGCATAAACACTTAGCAAGAGTCCAGTTGTCGATACAGATACATTTAAATCAGCAGCAAACTGTGTTAGTAAGCCTGTAACAACGTATTCTGTCATGCCAATAGCGAAAGTCGATATCATAAAGATAGCTAAGATTAAATTACGAGTTGGTTGGATAGAAGTCATGCTTTTACCTCCTTCTGTTTTAGAAACGAAAGGAGATATAATATATCATGATTGGACATATGTCTAGTGGTTTTGCTTATTTTTTTATTGAATAATTTAGTGGGCTGTAGTAAGGACTGCAATCAATGAAAAAAGTCACTAATTAAATTAGTGACTCTTTTCATTTACCACCAATAAGGGCGATATGGTCCAAATCTTCTAACTCCATAGAATGGAAAGGCAAATAAGCCAAACGGTCCAAAGAAAGGAAATAAGCGTTCGTCATTCCCTTCAAATCGGTTGTGTTGATTGTCTTCAGTTGAAGGCATTAGAATGTATAATTTTTCATCATCAAAACTGTGTAAGATTCCGATGTGCATACTACCGTCGTTCGTTTCGATCTGGATAAACTGGTATATATAATTGTTGCAAAATTCCTTCATGTTCATCCGTTGCTCCTGCGTAGGATACTCAGAGCCGTTGCTTTCTGTTTGATTATTAGGATAATTCATCTCATCAACCTCCTTATATTCACCCATATCGTATTCAAATGTGACTAAAAATGTGTCTTTATCACAAGATGATATGAATGATGGAACGGTTAGCGTATCGTTAATTCTGATGAATCAGCCTTTAATTGTTGGTTCCACAGTTTCATTTTTTCTAAAGCATAAGCATCTGATTGAATATCCCCTGGTTTATTTGCCTTACCGATGACATAATCCACAAATTCCATATTCAAATACTCAAATATCGCATTGAATTGTAAGATTAGTGGCAATGCAGCTGTTTTAGGGTGTGGATTTTCACCTGTAACAATAACGTAAGCTTTTTTACCTCGAAAAGCTTCCCAAAAATCGATGCGTTCATCTTTCATATATTGACTCCAACGATCGAAGAAGATTTTCATTTGCCCAGATACACCAAACCAATAAACAGGGGTGACAAAGAAATAAGTGTCATATTGCAAAAAATCAAAGAAAAGTTCTTCATAATCGTCGTTTACCATGTCAAATCCTCCGGCATCATGCCGTTGATCAACAATGGGGTTCAATTTCTTCTCAAGTAGAAAAATTTCTTTATGGTCGATGCCTTCCAATGCTTTATTGCTTAGGTAAGCAGTATTTCCGTCTTTTCTAGAACTACCTAATAAGGTCATAATTTTCATATCAATCTCTCTCCCTTGTATTAAAGTTACTTCTAGCATATACTGATTACTAAGTTCAGTAAAATAGATATATTTGAATTAATCGATCAGTATTTTTGATAATAAAGAGGTGAAGTAAAGGTGGAATTACGTCAGCTCATTACTTTTACAACGATTGTAGACTTAGGCGGGTTTAAAAAGGCAGCGGAAATGTTGGGTTATGCTCAATCATCAATTACAGCACATATAAAAGACTTAGAGGAAGAATTGGAACAACCATTGTTCGACCGTTTAGGAAAGAAAGTAATTTTAACGCAGGCAGGAAAAAACTTTCTTCCATATGCAACAGAAATTATTCAACTATATACAAAATCAAAAGCAACGATACATGCAAGTAATGAACCATCTGGTCCATTAACAATTGGTGCAAGCGAATCTTTGATGATCTATTGGCTGCCAACGATTATTATGCAATTTCGTCAACAGTTTCCCAAGGTAGAGTTAACGCTAAAAACGATTCAATATGATGATTTGGAAGGTCAATTAAAACGCGGAGAGATAGATGCTGCTGTATTAGTAGAAGATGAGAATTGGCATAGCGAAGCTTTATTCATTGATAAAATAAGTGAGGAAACGTTAGCGCTCGTACAATCCGCAGATCATGCTGCGCATTCTTCTACTACAGAAACGATGCTTGTTACGGAATATACGTGCAGCTGGAGAACGATTATTGACCAGCATCTGAAGGCAATGGAGAATAAGGTAATATCTAAAGTTGAATTACCAAGTATTGAAGCAATTAAACAATGCGTTCTTTGTGGATTAGGTAATTCCATGCTGCCTTATTTCGTAGTAAAAGATCAGCTATTGGAAGGGAAGTTGGTAGAAACGCCGTCCTTCAGCCCTTCAAATATAATTGGGGTATATGCCGCAAGACATAAAGACAAGTGGCTTTCCCCTAATTTAAAAGTATTTCTGAATATGCTAGCATAAGTCTTCTTTTTTCTGTACAACGACTGGAGATTGTACCATAGATAATGAAGATGCATAGACCGGCAGACACCATCTGGAATAGATTATAGTAGATTCTATTTAGAGGAGGTGTTTGCATTGCGTAGAGATCGAGCGTTTAGCAGACCTGGCTTTTGTTTTCCACGGGGATACAGGTGGTGCGGACCTGGGTGTAGTGGTCCTGGAACGCCAATCAATGATGTAGATGCTGTATGTAAGGCACATGATGAATGTTATCAACGCTATGGTGATCCATGTAAATGCGATCAGATATTTATGGATCAACTTCGAGCAAAAATCAATCCAAGAACAGAAAAAGGGAGACACGCTAGAACCCTATATAATTATATGCGCTTACAATCTGCTTTTACCTGTGGGTTTGGGTTTACAAAAAGGCATGGATAAATACATGTTTAAACCATGAGGGGCTGACTCATGGTTGTTTTTATGTGGGGTAGTAACGAAGTACTGTACATAAATACAAAAATGTATTAACATCGTTAAATGTGCATAAAAATTTTTTGCATTGTCCATTGAAAGCGCATGCATTGGATTAGGTAATATGCTAGGATAGAAATGGCTTTATTCCTACTATATCGTAACAAAGGAAATACCCCCATTACATCAAATAAACAATGAAGTTTAACTTTTTACAACATCTCGAGATCTCACATAGGAGGATATGTATGCTTAACATTCTTGAAAATATTAATGAAGTACTTTGGGGAACACCAAGTTTAATATTATTAGTTGGGACTGGATTATTTTTAACATTTGTTTTAAAGGGCTTACAATTTAAAAATCTTGGATATGCTTTTAAAATTGCCTTTACAAAAGACAAAGAAGATGATGGTACGGAAGGTGATGTCAGCAATTTTAAGGCATTAATGACATCACTTGCTGGAATGGTTGGTAATGGAAACATTGCTGGTGTAGCAACAGCGGTTACCCTCGGTGGACCAGGAGCAATCTTCTGGATGTGGATCGTTGGACTAGTAGGAATGGCGACGAAATATGCAGAAGCTTTACTTGCTATGAAATATCGTGTTAAAAATGATGACGGAGAATATTCCAGTGGCCCGATGTACTATATCGAAAGAGGTATAGGGAAGAAATGGAAGCCCCTTGCTCTTGCCTTTGCATTTTTTGGTGCTTTCGCGGCATTAGGAATTGGAAATAGTGTACAGTCAAACACAATCTCAGACGTGATGGAAAATAGTTTTAATATAAATGGTATAACTACGGGTGTTATTCTTGTTATATTTACATCGTTGATCATTTTCGGTGGGCTGCAGCGTATCAGTTCAGTGGCTAGTGTGTTTGTGCCGCTCATGGCAATTCTATATATTGGTGCGTCACTTCTAATCATTGGTTTAAATTATGATAAAATTATCCCTGCTTTTGATTTAATATTTACCTATGCATTTCATCCCATATCAGCTGTAGGTGGATTTTCTGGTGTGGTTGTGACAGAGGCGATTCGAAATGGCGTATCGAAAGGAATCTTTTCGAATGAAGCTGGACTTGGAACAGTTGCTTTGATTGCTGGAAATGCAAAAACTAGCCATCCAGTGAAACAGGCCTTAGTGGCAATGACTGGGACTTTCATTGTAACGATCATTGTTTGTACAATGACTGGGCTTGTATTATTAGTAACGGGTTTTTGGGATACAACAGGCGGGCTTCTTTCAGGAGTTACGCATGATGCAGGGCTTGAAGCGGGTGCCTTAACAAGTGCAGCCTTTGGTTCATCATTAGGTAATATCGGTGAATATATTGTATCCATATCTGTCGTTTTCTTTGGATTCTCGACTATCTTAGGTTGGTATGTATACGGTATTAAATGTTTTGAGTATTTATTCGGATTAAACTATATTAGTGTTTATCGTACGATTTATATAGGAGCTACCTTTATCGGAACCATCGCGAAGTTAACAACGGTGTGGGCATTTGCTGATATGGCTAACGCCTTGATGATGATTCCAAACCTTATTGGGCTATTACTCTTATATAAAGTAGTTGCAACTGAGACGAATGATTATTTCAGTAACTTTTATAAACAATCTGGCAAAAAAATTGGCTAGCGGGATGGGTAGATGTAAGATCCTTTGAGATGTATTTGCTTTTCCAGTATAATTAGGAAAAACGATTATTGTAGGAAATAAAGGACTGGTGAGTGAAATGAGCGCTGAACACATGCATTTAGAAAATCAACTATGTTTTCTACTATATGCCAGTTCAAGAGAAGTTACCAAACAATATAAACCGCTTTTAGAAAAACTAAATATTACGTATCCACAATATTTAGTGCTGTTACTACTATGGCAATATAAAAAAATGCCGGTGAAACAGATTGGACTCTATTTACATCTTGATACAGGAACTCTCACACCTATGTTGAAACGTATGGAGCAACAGGATATTGTTCGCCGAATTCGTTCAATTGAAGATGAGCGGACCGTAAATGTGGTTTTAACGGAAAAAGGAGAACAATTACAACAGGAAGCTTCTGATATTCCTATTAAAATTATAGATAAATTTGGAATGGAAATAGAACAAATCGAACAACTTCGAAATCAACTAGAGCTGCTCCTGGACCGATTAAATCATCAAAAGTAGCTAAAACATAATTTTACCTCATCTGCTTCCCAGGTACGGTCTCAGTAGAATTTTAAAAAACCCGAACGATAATCTGCATATAACTTCGTTTATGCAGATTATCGTTCGGGTTATTCTATATCTCAATGGCTTTTTGATTTCTGTTTACCTATGAGTAGGATATAAAGCGGTTGTAGTTTACTTAACGCTTGTAATTAATTCAACCTCCACGTTGCCTGTAGTTGCTTTTGAGTAGGGACATACGTGGTGCGCTTTTTCTACCAGATTGTCTAATGTTGTTTGAGTGATACCGGTCCCAATTACCTCTAGCTTCACACCTAATTTAAATCCATTATCTTTTTCATCCTTGTACATGCTAACATGTGCGATGACTTCACTATCTAAGTCAATTTTCTGTTGATTTGCTGTCATTTCTAACGCGCTACCGAAACAAGCAGCATATCCAGCAGCAAATAGCTGTTCTGGGTTGGTAGCTTCTGGTTTCTCTTTGGCTTTTGCTGTGCCTGGCATTGCAATATCATGTTCTAATCTGCCATCGCTAGAAACAATTTTCCCATTTCTACCTCCTACAGAAGAAACGGTGGTTGTAAACATTGGTTTCATTATATAACCCTCTCTCATTTAAATTTTATAAAATTAAATTGCGCACGATTTAATAGTACTAAATAGATAAACATACGTCAATAAAAAGACCGAGTAATTTAACTACAACAATGTTCTTCGTTAATTTCCTATAAAATTTTTTGTATATACAGTATAATTAACCTATGAATGCTAAATGATTGAAACTAAAGGAAGGTAATTCATGACGGAAGAAAATATAACACGTATGCATATAAATAATAAAGAATATATCCTGATTGGAACAGCACATGTTTCTAAGCATAGCGCGGAACAAGTGAAAGCTGTAATTGAAGAAGAACGGCCAGATTCGGTATGTATCGAGTTGGATGAACAACGTTATCAATCAGTGAAAGATGGAAACAGTTGGAAAGATATGGATATTTTTAAGGTGATTAAAGATAAGAAAGCCTCCCTATTATTAATGAATCTAGCTATTTCGTCGTTTCAAAAAAAGATGGCCAAACAATTTGGAATTAATCCAGGGCAAGAGATGATTCAAGGGATGGAATCTGCTCAAGCTGTTGATGCTGAGCTAGTGTTGGCTGACCGAAATATCCAAATTACATTTGCTCGAATTTGGAGCAGCATTGGATTAAAAGGGAAGGCAATCTTGCTTGCGCAGGTAATTGCTAGTATCTTCAGTAGAGAAACGATATCAGAAGAAGAATTAGAAAGAATGAAAAATCAGGATACCATTCATACCATTTTGCAAGAATTTACCGATTCATTTCCGAAGTTGAAGAAACCATTAATTGACGAGCGAGACCAATATTTAGCACAGAAAATCAAAGAGGCATCCGGCGATAAAATCGTTGCGGTATTAGGAGCTGCCCATGTGCCGGGGATTAAAGAACAAATTAAACAGGATCATGATTTACATACATTGGCAGAGGTACCTCCGAAATCAAATATTCCAAAAATAATTGGGTGGTCCATTCCCGTTCTTATTTTAGCGATTATTGTCTATACGTTTATGGCAAATCCTCAAGCTGGATGGGAACAAACATTAAGTTGGATCATCTGGAACGGTAGTCTATCGGCAATTGGTGCATTAATTGCTATGGGCCATCCATTGACCATTCTTACTGCTTTTGTCGTTGCGCCAATTACTTCGCTGAATCCCTTACTAGCTGCAGGCTGGTTCGCTGGCTTTGTACAAGCATATATTCGCAGGCCGCATGTACGAGATTTTGAGACATTATCGGAAGATGTCTTTTCCGTCAAAGGGTTTTGGAAAAACAAAGTAACCAGAGTACTATTAATTATTGTGCTTGCAAACTTAGGAAGCTCACTTGGAACCTTTATTGGCGGAGTAGATGTAATTCGTGTGTTTTTAGAAAACTTATAAATCCTACGTTCCATGAATGATTTCGAACATTTCCATTTACGTAAAAAAGGAGATGATTTGTATGAGGGTGGATAAAGAAGCACAAATCATTGACGACATCATGGAAAAGATTATTAGTAAGTCCATAAAGCCTGGAGAAAAGCTTCCTTCTGAAAACAGGTTATCACAAGACTATGATGTACCGAGAATGACTGCTCGAAAAGCATTAACTACGTTGGAAGATCGAGGGTATATTTATTCAAAGCAAGGCACCGGACGCTTCCTGAAAGACGCATCTAGACCGATCCAATTACATCTAACAGGAAAGACAAGTTTTACAGAAAAGATGAAACAGGCCGGCTATCATCTAACAACGGAAAATATGTATTGTGAACCAATTGCCTATGACCAAAAGATTTACGGAATCTTACAGGCGAATGAAGCAGAAACGGTGTTTAATATTGGCAGGTTACGATACATAGATGAAGAGCCGATTGCGATTCATCAGTCATTTGTTAGGGAAGCGAAATTTCTTGATATTGCTACAGAGGGTCAGGGGATTCTATCTATGTTTGCTTATTATCGAAGTCAAGGTTATACGTCATTTACAAGTAATCAAAGCTATTTAAGCACGAGCTTTCCCACATCTGATGAACAAAAATTATTATCTTGCAGTAGCATGGTTCCCCTGATCGTTGTAGAAAGTGAATGTGTAGATGTACCATCACAGGATGTACTTGAGTATACGAAAATTTTATACCGCAGTGATAAATTTAAATATGATATCACGATGAAGTAAATGGGAGCAGCAGGTATGCGCTCCTACCTATGCTTGTAGAGGAATTTTCTCTACAAGCTTTTTTAATGCTGCAATTTTAATGGAATACTTCATTATAATTGTATTTGAAAAGGTAGTGTAAGCACCTAACAAGGAAGTTTAGAGCGAAGAAATTATACCATTCAAAGAATTGCCCCGTTATTAAAAGCTATCGATGATGAACGAGGATATTTATTTTGCTTCTACCAATGGATTTTTAGTTACCTGTGAGATCAATAGTGAGAATAAACATAATTTATTGAATATTGTTGACTTTCGAAAATAAACCAATTATAATCTTATAAATAACTAAATGAATGTAAAAAAACTCATTTGGATTCTTTTTATATGTTAAATCGACTAAATGTATATCATAATGCGGTTTCAATCTTTGGATTAGTTGATAAGCGTTCAAAACAAATCTCAATTATTTTAAGGGAGGAATGAAGGTGGAAACTAAAAAAATTGTCGATCCACAAAGGACTTCCAAGGCTACGCTACCTAAAAACTTAAAAGACAAATTGAAATTCGTTGGGCCTGGATTTGTTGTTGCAGCTACCGGTGTAGGAGCTGGTGATTTTGTTATGGCTTCCATTGCAGGGACAAGTTTTGGGTTGACGTTGGTATGGGTCATCATTGTAGGAGCTTTTATTAAATTTGTCCTAACTGAAGGAATAGGGCGTTGGTATTTAGCTTCTGGAAAAACCATTTTAGAAGGATGGCATATGACCGGTTGGTGGGCAACTGGCTACTTTGGAGTATACCTTATTTTAATGGGATTAATATACGGTTCAGCGATAACAGGAACGTGTGCAATGATAATGGTTGCTATGTTCCCGGGTACTTCTTTTTCCTTATGGGCAATCAGCTCGGGAATTTGTGGTTTCCTACTTGTTTGGTTCGGCAGGTATCAAGTGATTGAGAATTTCTTAAAGATATTAATTGGTGTAATGTTTATAAGTATAATTGGATCCGCGATCATGATTGTCGTAAATGCAGGAAACGTAGCATATGGGCTAGCTCCCTCCATACCAAGAGGTTCATTTTTTAAGATATTGGGCATATTAGGAGGAGTTGGTGCTTCTATTACCCTTACCTCCTATGCATATTGGATCTATGCAAAGGGCTGGAGGGACAGGCGTTGGATTTCGATTATGAAACTGGATGTGTCAGTAGCTTATATAGTTACAGGTATATTTGCAATAAGCGTCATGATAATTGCCGCGGAATTATTGTTTGGTTCAGGAATAACAATTAGCGGCAATGAGGGACTTGTAGGTCTAGCTGATGCCTATGGTGCGAGGTTTGGAGAACTAGCTCGCTGGATTTTTCTAATTGGAGTATGGGGTGCTGTTTTCACATCTATCGTAGGACCTTGGCATGGGATGTCCTATTTGTTTGCAGATTTTGTTCGTATAGTAAAGAATAAAGGGCATAAGGCTTCAGGAAAAGAAAAGCCAATAAATGAAAAGGATTCGTCATTTCGATTCTATCTCTTTTGGATAACATTCCCACCGATGCTACTCTTGTTATTTAAACAGCCAGTGGCGATTGTGCTTCTATATGGTGCTCTTGGTGCGGCATTTATGCCAATTCTGGCTGCTGTCCTGTTGTATCTACTAAATTCAAAACACATTGATAAGACTGATCAAAACGGTAAGGTGAAGAATACTATTTTTGGCCTCATCATTTTACTATATGTATACCTCGGGGGCAGTGAGCTGTTTCAAATGATTTTTGGTTAGTTTATATGAATAGGCGGTTCGGTACATAGATAATATCCTGTCAACATTTTTATACATGACAAAAAAACTTTCCCTTATAAATTCCTGCTTAATACAACAGAACAACAACGAAATTACAGAAATACAAAACAAACTGGATGCTGGCATATGCCAGCTTTTTATTTTGTTCCTATTTCGATGCTATTTTAATGAAGATACCGAACCTTTAGCGAAAAAAGCGTGTGAAATTAGTTTTTCAGTCTCCTTTAAAGAACAAGGGATCTTGTTTGTTTTTTTATCTATCCTTTTTGTTTATTAAGGTTGTACCTGTAAATCTGATTTACAAATACTTTACGATCTCTTAAAACACAAGCACTTGGCAACAAGTTACGATAAGTGTGTAAAGGAGGTTGCTTGAATGAAAAGGCGTAGAAGGACTGAAATCCTTGTTCAATCAAATGCTGACCTAGCCGAACATCTGGCTGAAACGATTTTGCAGACATACACCTGTAAAGAAATCGTCCCCCCACATCATGGGTTAACGATGGTCAAGATGCGAGAATCGGCGAAGCAGTCATTATTTTATATTGGTGAAGTTCTAGTTACAGAAGCAAAGGTGGAAATCAATCAGTATATTGGTATTGGTATTGTACAGGGAATGGAAGAAGAACTGGCAAAGCATCTAGCAATTATCGATGCCGCCTATAATGCCACCTTACCAGAGACAAGGGAGTGGCAAGATTTGCTCTTACAAGCTGAGGCAGACCTTAAAGCTAAAAAAGCCAAGGAACAAGCTGAATTATTTGAGACCAAGGTTCATTTTGAAACGATGGACGTTTAATAGCATGAAAAATACAGTTCAGGAGAGATTTTATGGCGATGGATCAAGTTCATGACCTACAGCAAGTATATCGGAAAATATTGCATAGTATGTCTCATCCAGGCACGATTTCAAATCTAGAACCGTTTGCCGAAAAAGTGGATTATGATTTGCCATGTTACGAGGCAACATTTCTTAGTGCAATGACATTATTAGATGCAGAGGTGACCTTTGCTATAATTTCTGAAAATAGCCAGCAATTAAGTACGAAGCTTACTGCATATACCTTGGCAAAGTCAGCGCCAATTCATGAAGCAGATTACATTATTGTTCTTCAAGATGCGTTGCAACAAGATATAGTGGAAGCTTTGCAGCAATGCAAGATAGGGAATTTAATAGATCCGCAATTTTCATCTACGTGGTTTCTAGAAAGTTCTGGGATCGTGAATCAAGCAGAGTTGCTATTAACTGGACCAGGGATTAAGGATGAAACAGAATTACAAATAGGTTTAACAAAGGAATTATGGACAACTCGAAATAAACGTGTAAAGGAATATCCATTAGGAATAGATTTGATTTGCTTAGACAACGAGGCAAATCTTGTATGTGTGCCGCGAACAACAAAGATCGAAATATTGGAGGTGGTTTAAATGGGCTATGTTGCTGTAAAAGGCGGAACTAACGCGATAGAAGCATCCTTAAAACGACTAACATATGAACGGCTAAAGGATGGAGAAATTATTGAAGTTCAAACCATTATGGCTACCATGCGATCGCTTGTTGATCAAGTCATGTCGGAAAGCAGTCTTTATTCTCCGTATTTAGCAGCACTATCCATCAAACAGGCGAATGGAAGTATGGAAGAAGCGGTTTTTATTATGCGAGCTCATCGATCTACGCTGCCGAGGTTATACTATAGTGAAACGGTTGAATCTGAAACCATGTTCGTAGAACGTCGTATTTCTGCAAGTTTCAAAGATATTCCTGGTGGGCAATTACTCGGGGCCACAAATGATTATACCCATCGATTACTAGATTTTACCTTAATCAATGAGAGTGCTAGTACGAACGAATCTTGGCTTCATGACTACGAACAAGCATTACAACATGTAGGTGATGGTAATGAAGTTATCTATTTTCCAAAGGTAGTCGATCATTTAAGGCATGAGGGACTATTCGAAACCTATGATTGGGATAATAGCAAACCAACAGACATCACGAAAGAAAACTTGAGTTTTCCAGCTACAAGAAGTGCTAGGTTACAAACATTAACCCGCGGCCAAACAGGAGCAGTTACCGCTTTAGGTTATGCATCATTACGTGGATATGGACAAGTACATCCAACGGTTGGGGAAGTTCGAGTTGGAACACTGCCGATTTCCGTTGGTCACCCAAATGAAGCTGACGAGGACGAAGCAGATGACTACTATATAGGTAATATAAAAGTTTCAGAAGTCGAGTCGTTTGTGCCTGTTTCTGTAAAAAATAAACAAAATGAAAATGAGCTGGAGTTTGAAATTGGTTACGGAATATGCTACGGCCAAAACGAAACAAAAGCAATTGCAATGAGTATTTTAGATCAATGTTTAGAACATCCAGAGGCGGATTTTCCAACACATGATGAGGAGTTTGTGCTATTACATATCGATTCCGTGGAATCAACAGGATTCATTTCCCATTTAAAACTTCCACATTATGTTACCTTCCAATCCAAGTTAGATAGCATCCGTGAAGTGAAAAAGGAGGGGAAACAACAGTGATGACTGCGACACACTTTGCCTTTTTTGATGAAGGATCAAAAAAAGAAATTCGCCGGGCTACATTAAAAGCAGTTGCGATCCCTGGTTATCAAGTTCCATTTGCCTCAAGAGAAATGCCGATTGCTAGAGGTTGGGGAACGGGGGGATTACAGCTGACATTGTCTTTAATTGGAACCCAGGATACATTGAAAGTTATTGACCAGGGTGCTGATGAATCAGTTAATGCAGTTAGTATTAAGAAATTAGTTCAGGAAACAACTGGTGTAGACCTAACAGAACAAACCGAAGCAGCAACGTTGATTCAATCTAGGCACCGGATTCCGGAGGTTACGTTGACGGAAGACCAAATTCTCGTTCTTCAGGTTCCAACACCCGAACCACTCCGCAAAGTCGAGGCTCGTGAATACGTGACAAAAAGACTGCATGCAGAAGATGAATACAGTGGAGCTTGGCTTATGTTATTTGAACAAATTATGAAATATGGTAAGACAGCAACAGGTGCCGATCATCCAGTGTTTGTTAATCATCGTTATGTGATGGCTCCGAGCCCTATTCCTAGATTTGATAATCCGAAGATGCATCAATCAGAGGCATTAATACTTCTTGGTGCTGGTAGAGAGAAGAAAATCTACGCAATCCCTCCATATACAGATGTAGCATCCTTGGCGTTTGAAGATTATCCATTTACGGTGGAATCATTTGCTGGGCAACATTGTCATTTATGTGGGGCAGAAGATGTTTTCTTAGATGAATTAATCGATGAAGCTACAGGTGAAACATATTATCAATGTAATGATACCAGTTATTGTATGGGACGGTTAAATAGCGGAGAACGACAGGAGGTGGTCCATAACCATGTGTGAGGAAGCACTATTACGCGTTCGGAATTTAGATAAACGTTTTGGGCCAGGGTGTCCAGAATGTAAGGAAAGAACGAATAGAAATTTGGAGAAGAACTATTGCTCTGTTTGTGGTACTGTCTACGCTTGCCAAGATGTTTCCTTCGATTTATTTCCCGGTGAAATCTTAGGTATTGTTGGAGAGAGTGGCAGTGGGAAATCAACCATGATGCAATGCTTATACTTTGACGCTGATGTTTCTTCGGGAGAAGCCACATTGAATGACCCGGAATTACAAGATGAAAATATGTTCCAGCTATCCTCTCAGAAGAAAAGATATATTCGTAATCATAAGTATGGCATGGTTTACCAGAATCCTGTTAATGGACTGAAAATGAATTTTTCCTCGATGGGTAATATTGCGGAAAAGCTAATTAGTGCTGGAAAACGAAATGTATCCGAAATGGAAACAACAGGTAATCAATTATTAGAAAGTGTGCATATTCCATTATTCCGTTCCAAAGAAGAACCACGCAATTTTTCAGGTGGGATGCAGCAGCGTGTTCAAATTGCAAAAGCACTATCTAATAATCCACCAATTCTATTTTTAGATGAGGTTACTACTGGACTGGACTTGTCCGTTCAAGCAAATGTCTTGGACTTAATTAAAAAGATTCAACGTGAATCTGGGATTAGTATGGTCGTTGTATCTCATGATCTTGCGGTTATTCGGATGTTGGCAGACCGTACGGTTGTCATGTTGAACGGCTCCATTATTGAACAAGGACTGACAGATCAAATCTTGGAAGACCCGCAGCATGCTTATACGCAGCGGTTGGTTTATTCATTACTGTAGGAGGGATAGCTACGTTGTACGTTATTCATAATGGGAAGGTAATCACAGAAGAAACAATTGAAGAAGGATGTGCCGTTGTCATCGACGGGGAACGTATTAAAGAAATTATTTCAGAGGATCAAGTATTGGATTATCCGGATGCAGTGAAGATTGACGCACATGGTGGCTTTATTTCTCCAGGGTTTATCGATATTCATTCCGATTATATTGAAACACTGGCCTCTCCTCGACCTACGACTATGATGGATTTTGGTATTAGTTTAAGAGAGGCAGAAAAAATCTTGATAAGCCATGGTATTACTACCATGTTTCATTCACTATCCTTTTATCGCGATGACATTTTTAATCATAAGCCGATGCGTAATCCAGCCAATGTCCAACGTATGGTAGATGCAATAGCAGCAACACATAATCAACCGCATTTAATTCGTCATCGATTGCATGCTCGATTTGAGATTGACAATGTGAATGAGGTGAATCGACTCATAGAAAATATGAATAATGATAAAGTACATCTATTATCTTTTATGGACCATACAACCAGGACAAGGACAGTACCGTGACTTAGAAGTATATCGGAAAACACTAAAAGGGTATCGTAATCTATCTGACGAAGATGTGCAAACGATTATCTTAGATCGTCAGAATACGGAATGTTTAACTATTCATCAAATTAGCGAAATCGCAGCTGTCGCCATTTCAAAAGGCATTGCAGTAGCTTCTCATGATGATGATTATTCAGAAAAACTAGATTTAGTACGTTCTTATGGAACGACAATTAGTGAGTTTCCGATAACCTTAGATGTAGCTAAAAAGGCGAAAGAGATAGGTTTGCAGACAATTGCAGGTGCTCCTAACGTCATGCTGGGGGGCTCCCATTCTGGGAATCTATCAGCAGCTCAAGCTATATCCGAAAATTGTATCGATATTCTTTGCAGTGATTATTATCCCGCTGCCTTACTTCATGCCATCTTTACATTGACTGATACGTATGACAATAACTTACATGATATGTTTATGAAGGTTACACTCAACCCAGCAAAAGCTGTACAAATGGATGAAGAGGTTGGCTCCATTCGGGCTGGAAAGAGGGCAGATATAATTGTTATTGAACGAATGGATGATGGTTATCCAATGCTAACAGCTACGATGGTGAATGGTGCATTAATGACAACGACGAATTATCGCACAAATTAAGAAGAACAGGAGGTACGATAATGGCAATGTTAGAGGTTACGAATTTTGGCAAGCGATTTACAATTCATCATCTAGGCAAAACCATGCAAGCCATAGAACAGATTAATTTCTCTTTAGATGCAGGAGAATTTATCGGCATTGCGGGTAAGAGTGGTAGTGGCAAATCTACCATACTAAAAAGTATCTACCGTACCTACTTGCCAGATAAAGGAAGTATTGTATATGACTCGAAGCGCTATGGGTTGATCGACTTAGCACATGCAACAGAACGTGAGGTTCTCTATCTCCGAAAACATGAAATTGGCTACGTATCGCAATTTTTAAACGTCATGCCACGGACAACATCTAGACAACTTATCGAAAAAGCATTGCTGGAAATGGGAGAGACAACAGCGATTGCTAAGATAGAAGCAGAAAAAGCATTGAATCATTTTGAGCTTGATAGGGAATTATGGGATACCTACCCAAATACATTTTCGGGTGGAGAAAAACTGAGGCTTAATATTGCAATGGCAACCGTAAAACAACCAAGATTACTATTATTAGATGAACCAACTGCTAGTTTGGATCAACAATCAAAGGTAAAAGTACGGGAAATCATCGAAAAATTGAAAACAAATGGAACTACACTAATCGGGATTTTCCATGATATTGAATTTATGAATGGCCTCTGTGACAAAGTCTTTGATATGAGAACAAGAGCGATACGATCTCCCAAAGAAGGTGTTATCCGTGAGGGCTGACCTCCATGTGCATAGCTATTATTCTGATGGGTCAGATGCTGTTCGTACTGTTCTAAAAAAGGCGGCACAACAGGGGGTTACCCATCTGAGTTTTGTGGATCATGATAGTACGGATGGTTTGATAGAAAAACAAACCCTTGGCTGTACCTTTGGAATCGAAGTAATTCCGGGAATTGAGATCTCTGCTTATGATTTTAAGCGAGATCGAAAGGTACATGTCCTAGGCTATCATTATCAAAGGCCGGCGAAACATATCAATGCGCTTTGTCAAGCAGTACGTAGGAGACGGCAACGTCATACGTTATGGCAGATTGACCAGTTAAATCGTCATGGTTATTACTTGGATGAACAAATGATCATTGAATCAGCGAAGCCAAGCTCGATTATTTATAAACAACATGTGATGGAACATATAACGGAGGCTGATTTCAATTCAGCTGAATATCAACAGGTATATCAACGGTTATTTAAAGGGAAGGGTCCTGCAGCAGGTGATATTACGTATGTTGATGCGACAGATGCTGTAAAAGCAATTGTTGCGGACGGTGGACTGGCTGTAATAGCTCATCCCGGACAGCTTGATTCGTATGAATTAATTCCAGAGCTAATGGAAGTTGGTTTAGGTGGAATAGAGCGAAATCATCCTGATCATACGGAGGAGGATGTTCTTAAAGTAGAGGAATTAGCAAAGGAATATCACTTAGTCATGACTGGTGGAACAGATTATCATGGATATTTCGGTGCTCAGGTAGAAGTTGGCTCGCTGACTAGTCCGATGCTTCCACTTCGAAAGAAGAAACAAATCGACTGTTGAGTAATTGTAAACAAGCTTAAATAATAGTTAAACTATTGTAAATATAATCTATTTTTAAATTATTTATGTTTCAATGATATAGGACAATTGAATAGGCTTGAGAATTAGTCTGTCTATTTAATGGTCATAAATCTATAAATAAGGGGCGTTTAACATGAGAAGAGCATTTTCTAGGTTAGCTGTTTTACTTTTATTAGCTGTATTTGCTGTTGGCTGTTCAACAGGTAATGCAAATGGAGAACCCGAAGTAGATGATGTCATTGATATTGTTTGGTATCCAAATGAATCAGGAGAAGATTTGAAATCGTCTCGTGATGAGATTGGGAAAGTAATAGCGGATGCAACAGGGAAAGAAGTAGAACATCATTTAACTACAGATTATGCAATTGCAATTGAAACGCTAGTTAATAATAATGCAGATGTTGCATTTATGGGTGCACAAGGATATATCGAAGCAAATGACAGTAATGATTCGATTCAGCCGCTGGTTGTTCCAACAGGTCCTTCTGGCACACTAGACGATGCTGTTTATCACAGCTGGTTAGCTGTCAATGTTGATGACCAAGAAACGTTTAAAAAGGATGGCGAATTTTCATTAGACACGATTGCTGACAAGTCATTCTCATTTGTTTCAAATAGCTCCACATCAGGATTTAAAGTACCTTCTTCTAGTATTCTTGCACACTTTACCGAACAAGATCAATATGCCGATTTAACAGAAGAAGATTTAATGGAAGGTGGATCACTTTTCTCTCAGGTACTGTTTGGTAATTCCCATCAAGGTTCAGCCGTGAATTTATTATCTGGTAATGCCGATGTTGCTGCTTTCTGTGATACATGTGTGGAAAATTATGTGGAAATTACAGAAGGAGAAGAGAATAAGGTCGGCTCCGTTTATCGTGTCAAGGATGATGCCGCTGAACCATTCAATAAAGTGACTGGTAGTAAATTTACACTAATGAGTGTTACGCCAGTATTAAATGCACCGTTTGTTGCTAATATGGACACGTTAGGCGAAGAAGATTATAAGAAATTACAAGAAGCTTTAACCTCTGATGAAGTAGCAAATAATGCATCCATTTTTGTCCCAGAAGATGCAGAAGGATCTGCTTTATTCTTTAAATCTGGTGCCGAACGATTCGCTCCTGTAGAAGATGCATGGTTTGATCCGATTCGTGAAATCAATAAGTAAATAAAGCTTGTCAATAAACCAATAGAGTATGCACGGTAGAACGGCATACTCTTTTATCCTACCATGTAACTGACAGTGATCCTTAGGAGGCTACCAGTATACGTACGATTGTGTTCAGAGGTTTTAAGCATCTCGGAGTATTAACAATTGACGGGGGATAAAAGAACTCCCACCGATAGAAGCTTCACTATAAACAGAAAGGAGTAATGAAGATGGCATTATTACAAGTTATTGAGCTTGGTAAGTCCTACAACACAGAAACCCGTGTATTAAAAGGAGTTAATTTCGATGTAAAAGCAGGGGAATTTGTTTCTATTATTGGTCCATCTGGTGCTGGGAAGTCAACTTTACTTCGTTGTATCAATCGGATGGTATCGATAAGTGAGGGAAGTATACTATTTGATAATCAAGAAGTAAGTAGATTAAAGAAAAAGGATCTAAGAAAACTCCGTACGGACATTGGTATGGTATTCCAACATTATAACTTAGTACCAAGGTTAACGGTTATTGAAAATGTTCTTCATGGACGGTTTGGCTATAAATCAACCCTACAAGGTGTACTTGGGAGATTTAATGAAGATGAGAAAGCACGGGCATTTTATTTGCTGCACAAACTAGGAATTGAAGAGCATGCATATAAACGTTGTGATCAATTAAGTGGAGGGCAGCAACAACGAGTTGGCATTGCTCGTGCCTTGATTCAAGACCCCAAGCTTGTACTATGTGATGAACCTATTGCTTCCCTTGATCCAAATTCTTCAAAAATTATTATGGATCATTTAAAGAGCATTACTTCAGAACTAGGTATTACTTGTTTAGTTAATCTGCATCAAGTAGAAGTTGCTCATCAATATTCTGATCGGATTATTGGATTAAACGAAGGAGAAGTTGTCTTTGATGGACCAAATCACCAATTAACAGATGATAAGATTAATCGAATCTATGGAACACAAACACGAGAATTAATTACGGTGTAAGGAGAAATTAAAGTGAATGAAAAAGTCATGCAAAAACGAAAATGGCAAGCAACCTTATTCTTCATCCTTATTATAGCTGTTACGTATCTATCAGCTTTTATTACTAACTTCAACCTTATGGAAGGCTTAACTGCATTCCCCCAAGCTATTGGTTGGATTTTCGCTAATTTACTGATTACACAGGAATCGCTAGAAAAGCTTCCAACCATTTTAGAGAAGCTGACAGAAACGATATTTATGTCGATTGCAGCTACAACAACAGCTGCAGTCGTATCCCTTTTCTTAGGTATAATGGGTTCAAAAACAACGAGTATAAATGGGGTATTAAGCGTGGCAGCCCGATTTATTGCTTCTGTATCTAGAAATATCCCAGTAGTAGCTTGGGCATTAATATTATTACTTTCCTTCGGACAAAATTCCGTAACGGGTTATTTAGCTTTATTTGTCGGTACGGTGGGTTTTCTAACGAGAGCTTTCATTGAATCGATTGATGAAGCGAGTCATAGTTCGGTTGAGGCTTTAACAGCAACGGGAGCAACCTATGTTCACATTGTTAATAAAGCGGTCATTCCACAAAGCCTTCCCCAAATCATTAGCTGGATACTGTTTATGATTGAAACGAATATTAGAAGTGCCACACTGGTAGGAATTCTAACTGGAACAGGAATTGGTTACACGTTTGATATGTATTATAAGTCAATGAATTATAATGCAGTTGCATTGGTTACTTTTAGTATTGTTATCGCTGTAATCGTGATCGAATTGCTATCAAACTATATACGGAAGGTGATCTTATAATGGAAACTTTATCAAAACCAACGTATATGAAACGCAACCGGGATGGCAGCATTTTAATTAAGGCTAGAAGTAAACAACAATTGGTTATGCGTGCAACGATCGGTTCATTGATTATTTTAAGTCTTATTGGTTTTCTGCTATTTGATTATACGGGCCTTGATTTAGCAAGTGCAATTACAGAAACGGCCTATAATCTAAAGGTAATGTTCGTTGAACCTGCATTAAATCATTTTAGTTTGGGAGAAGCTTTTTATCAAGTAGGTATTACATTGGGACTAGCGGTGCTCTCTACCGTTATTGGAGCAGTTATTGCATTGTTTCTTTCTTTGATGGCTGCTACAAACCTTTCGAATGCATGGGTTTCCAAAACGGTACGAATTGTCGTTGCGTTTATTCGAGCAGTACCAACTGTTCTATGGGTCCTCATCTTTGCAATCGCAGCAGGCCTAGGAAGTGAAGCCGCTGTTCTTGGAATGCTTTTTCATTCAATTGCTTATTTAGTAAAGGCTTTTTCCGAGGCATTTGAAGAGATAGATAAAGGGATCATAGAAGCATTACAATCGACCGGATCTAATTGGTGGCATATAGTTACCCATGGGGTACTACCTTCAACGTTTACATATTTATTATCATGGACGTTTCTTAGATTTGAGATCAATTTTTCGGTAGCTGTTGCAATGGGTGCAGCGGCAGGTGCCGGTGGGATTGGTTTTGAACTATTCATGGCTTCTGGATTTTACTTTGATCTCAGTGAGGTTGGATTTATTACCTATGCTATCCTACTGATTGCTATTATCTTGGAGGTATTGTCTACCCAATTGAAAAACCGTTATTTCCCTGCTTCGGTTCGAAGCGAAAGTTGAATGGTTAAAGCGCAAGTGTCTGTAGAGATTGGGACACTTGCGCTTTTCTATAAGGGAAGGTTATAAGATTTTTAATGTAATTTCTTTTACGGGAATCATCAAGTAGGCTAATGCATATAGTGTAATTAAACCGCGACCTTGATGGAGGGATCGAATGAATATATTAAACAAGGTGAAAACTTATCGTGAGGAAGAGCGCAAGCTGCAGTGGGAAGGTACGTTCGCGGAATATCTAGAGTTATTGAAAGAGAGACCAGAGATTGCTCAGACTGCTCATTCACGCATATATAATATGATCATGAGTTCTGGTATTACAGAAAAAGACGGCAAGAAGATGTATGACTTTTTTGGAGAAGAAATTTTTGGACTGGAAGATGCAATGGAAAGATTAGTGGAAGAATATTTTCATCCAGCAGCGAAAAGGCTGGATGTACGTAAGCGTATCCTATTATTAATGGGTCCTGTAAGTGGTGGGAAATCGACAATTGTAACCATGCTGAAACGTGGACTGGAAAAGTATTCACGGACAGAGGAAGGTGCTGTTTATGCAATTAAAGGATGTCCAATGCATGAGGACCCATTGCATTTAATCCCGCATCATTTACGTGAGGAATTTGCTGAGGAATATGGTGTGCGGATTGAGGGGAGTCTATCACCACTTAATACAATGCGCTTAGAAAAAGAGTACAATGGGAAAATTGAAGATGTACGGGTAGAGCGAATTTTCCTTTCCGAAGACAAACGTGTTGGCATCGGTACGTTCAGTCCTTCTGACCCCAAATCACAGGATATTGCCGATTTGACAGGAAGCATTGATTTTTCCACCATAGCCGAATATGGTTCTGAATCCGATCCAAGAGCTTATCGATTTGATGGAGAACTGAATAAGGCCAATCGTGGAATGATGGAATTTCAGGAAATGTTAAAGTGTGATGAAAAGTTCTTATGGCATTTGCTTTCATTGACACAAGAAGGAAATTTTAAAGCAGGTCGATTTGCATTAATTAGTGCGGATGAATTGATTGTCGCCCATACGAATGAAGCTGAGTACCGCTCATTTATTTCCAATAAAAAGAACGAGGCTTTGCATTCACGGATTATTGTGATGCCAATACCTTATAATTTGGAAGTTTCACAAGAGGAACGGATTTACCAAAAAATGATCAAAGAAAGTGATATGGCGCATGTTCATATTGCTCCTCACGCGCTAAAAGTAGCAGCAATCTTTTCTATTTTGACCAGGCTGGAAGATTCAAATAAGCAAGGTGTAGATATTGTAAAGAAAATGCGCCTGTACGATGGGGAAAGTGTTGAAGGCTTTAATCAAATGGATGTGGAAGAATTGAAGGCAGAGTTTCCAGTGGAAGGAATGAACGGGATTGATCCACGTTATGTAATTAACCGTATATCTTCTGCCATCATTCGTAAGGAAGTACCATCGATCAATGCTCTGGATGTGTTGCGCTCACTAAAAGAAGGTTTAAGCCAGCATGCATCCATCTCTCAGGAAGATAAAGAAAAGTATATGAACTATATTTCTATTGCAAGAAAAGAATATGATGAGATTGCTAAAAAAGAAGTACAGAAGGCTTTTGTTTATTCCTATGAAGAATCTGCGAAGACATTAATGGATAATTATCTAGATAATGTAGAGGCATATTGTAATAAGAATAAGCTGCGTGATCCACTTACTGGCGAAGAAATGAATCCTGATGAGAAGCTAATGCGTTCGATAGAAGAGCAAATTGGAATTTCAGAAAATGCAAAAAAAGCATTTCGGGAGGAAATTCTTATTCGTATTTCTGCGTATGCCAGAAAAGGAAAAAGGTTTGATTATAACTCGCATGAACGCTTACGCCAAGCAATTCAAAAGAAATTGTTTGCCGATTTGAAAGATGTTGTAAAAATAACGACTTCTACGAAAACACCGGATGAATCACAATTGAAGAAAATCAATGAGGTTATTGCAAGATTGGTTGACGAATATGGTTATAATTCTGTCTCAGCGAATGAACTGCTCCGATATGTAGGAAGTTTGTTGAATAGATAAGTAACTTTGTGCCAATAACAGGGTGGACGCGCGCCCTGTTATTTTTTATAGCAATTCTGTTTGATGGTAAATGAACCATTTTTACAAAATAGTTTAAATAATGCAATAATAACTTAGTGCTTGCATAGGATAGAGAAAGCATCAAAACAGAAGTAGATCAAATTGTATAGGAGGGGAAGGCATGCAAGAAGATAAGGGGAATTTTGTCGTATCGAAGGAAAACTGGTCCCTCCACCGTAAAGGTTATCAGGATCAAACACGTCATATGGATAAAGTGAAAGATGCTATTAAGAATAATTTACCGGACTTGGTAAGTGAAGAAAACATTATTATGTCAAATGGAAAAGATGTAATTAAAATTCCAATTCGGTCATTAGATGAATATAAGATTCGCTATAGCTATAATAAATCAAAGCATGTCGGGCAAGGAAAGGGAGATAGCCAAGTCGGTGACATTATTGCCCAAGCTCCAAAAGGAGATGAGCAAGGCCAAGGAAGAGGCAAAAAGGCGGGAGATAAACCAGGAGAAGATTACTATGAAGCGGAAGTATCCTTAGAAGAAATTGAGAATGCCCTCTTTCGAGAATTAGAATTACCTAATCTCCAAGAAAAAGAACAGGCCGAGATTACTACAGAAAGAATTGAGTTTAATGATATTCGTAAGAAAGGTTTAATGGGTAATATTGATAAAAAGCGTACCATTCTTACTGCAATAAAAAGGAATGCTAGAGAGGGCAGACCTGGGATAACACCGATCTATAATGATGACTTACGTTTTAAAACATGGAATGATGTAACCAAGCCAGAATCCAAGGCTGTTGTATTAGCAATGATGGATACAAGTGCCTCGATGGGAACATTTGAGAAATATGTGGCTCGTAGTTTCTTTTTCTGGATGACTCGCTTCTTACGAACAAAATATGAATCAGTGGAAATTGAATTTATTGCGCATCATACGGAAGCGAAAGTGGTATCCGAAGAAGATTTCTTTTCGAAGGGAGAAAGTGGAGGCACGATTTGTTCTTCTGCCTATTCCAAAGCGTTAGAACTAATCCAAGAACAGTATCACCCATCTCGCTATAATATCTATCCATTTCATATATCCGATGGGGAAAATATCACTTCCGATAACCCTACCTGTATCGACCTTGTAGAAAAGGTTATGAAGGTGTCTAGTATGTTTGGCTATGGTGAGGTAAATGGCTATAATCGAAAATCAACCTTAATGCGCGCTTTTGAAGAAATCGATGATCCGAAGTTTAGGTACTATATTGTGAAGGAAAAAGCGGATATTTACCAAGCATTAAAAACATTCTTCAAAAAAGAAGAAGCGTTGGTATAAAAGGAGAACCGGGCATTTCTGGAGTCCCATGACCCAGTGATGCGCCGGTTCTATTCATTGACAACCTCAATTGTATAAATGGCCCGATCCGTTACTAATGCAAATCGCTCGCCATCAAACTGATATAATGAGGTATCCTCCAGCGGTATTTCATACATAGACATAGGTAATTCTTCTAGGTGATTGGAAGCATTTTCTATTTCACCAACTCCATTTAAATGTAGTGCATGTAGTGGTTGATAATCATCGATTCTTCGGGTGTTTGTCTCATAGGAGACCGCAGAGAGATCAATGATGGTTTCATCATAATCATGTAGTTCCTGCTTTGCAATTTTTACACGTTTTCCATTCCATCTTTTTAACAGCTTATTAAATTGTTCGATGGTTAAAAATTGATCTGGCATACTAATTCCTCCTAATAGGTAGTTTTTCCCGAATGAAAGGAAACATACAAAGAATGATTAGATACTTGGTTTCGTTATCATCTCACTACTTCCATCCATTTCCATTTACCTATAAAAAATGACCAAGGAATTCTATTCCTTGGTCATAGTTTATGCAGATTGTTGTACATTTTCTTCTATTTTATTTCTCCACTTTCGCAAAATAACACCATGCTTAGGGCTGAATAAGAAAGCGACAAGGAATAGCACACCTGTTGCTACGGCCATTGAACCCGCAATAGATACATTGAAGCTGACAGCGAACCAATAGCCCATTAATGCTGATACAACACCAATGACACCACTTAAAATAAGTAAAATAAGAAAGCGGTCTGTTAATAAATAGGCAGTTGCACCAGGTACGATAAGCATAGCGACGACTAGTATAGCTCCCACACTATCAAATGATGCTACCGTAGATAAGGATACCATGGTCATTAATAAATAATGAATAAAAACAACAGGTACTCCAATTAACGTTGCAAATTGCGCATCAAATGTTGACATTTTAATTTCCTTATAAAATAGGGTGATTAAAAGTAAATTGATGATGAGTACGGCACCAAGCATCCATACGGCAATAGGGCCATAGCTGACACCATTTATTGATAATGTATCCCAAGGTACAAAAGCAATCTCACCCATTAATGCATGCTGTACATCCAGGTGAACTTGATCCCCAATAAAGGAAATGAGTACAACTCCCAATGCAAACAAGGATGTAAATACGATACCAATTGCCGCATCGGATTGTACACCAGATGAATGGAGCATTTCCACAAATAGTGCTGTTAAAATACCGACGACTCCTGCACCGATCAACATGGGTACGCCATTCAGTGATTGTGTAACAAAGAATGCACCAACAATCCCTAATAAAACCGTATGGCTAATCGCATCTGCAATCATGGACATTTTTCGTAAAACCAATATCGATCCTGTCACGCCACAGGTTAGACCGACAAGACATCCAGTTAAGATAATCCACATTGTATAGGTCATGCGTGCTTCACCCCTTTAATGATAAGCCCTTTTTTTGATCCTAAGAACAAGGAAATGAAAAAGATAAGGGAGGCACTTAAAACAATAACTGGACCAGTTGGTAAATTATTAAAAGCTGTGCTTAAAACAGCACCACTAACACCAGCGATCGCACCAAATATACCAGCTAGTATCGTCATCCATCCAAGACGATCGGTCCAATACCTTGCAGAGATTGGCGGTGTAATTAATAGTGCAGCAATTAATACAACACCAACCATTTGAATACCTATGACAACTACAGCAACGACTAAAAACAAGAGAACGCCATTAAAGAATGTCACTGGTAATCCAATTCCTTTTGCAAACTGTGGATCAAAAATACTAATTTTAAATTCCTTAAAAAACAATGCCGTTAGGATGATCAAAACCAATGCACCAATGGCTATTAATTGAACATCACTCCTTACAAGGGAAGCTGCTTGCCCAAAGATAAATGAATCGAGTCCTGCTTGATTTCCGCTGGAGTTCTGCTGGATGTAGGTTAACAAAACAATACCAAGTCCAAAAAAAACAGAAATAATGATGCCGATCGCTGCGTCTGTTTTAATACGCGATTTATTCACGATGGTTTGAATCGATTGAGTTGCGATCAAACTAGTAACTGCCGCCCCTGCTAAGAGAAAAGGTACCGATTTGACTTGAAATAGAATATAAATAATACATACACCTGGCAATGCCGCGTGAGCCATAGCATCACTAATTAGACTTTGCCTTTTCAGTAAAACAAAACTTCCAATGACACCACTCGCAAAACCTAATAGTAAACTCCCTGCAAGCACCCATTGCAAGTTAGCACTGGAAAAAAAAGATGAAAAAGCGTCCATCTTACGTACTCTCCTTTACAGTAGCCGGGGCTTTTTGTAAGAATGCAATCTTTCCTCCGTATGCTTGTTCTAAATTATCAAGGGTAAATACGGTCTGCGTTTCTCCATAAGCAATAGGTGATTTATTTAATAATAATACGTGATCAAAATAATCATTTACTGTTTGTAAATCATGATGGACAACAAGGACTGTCTTGCCCTCTGCTTTCCATTCTTTCATCAATTGAATGATTGCTTTCTCCGTAGATGCATCCACACCTGCAAATGGTTCATCCATAAAGTAGACTTTCGCATCTTGAGCCATAGCTCTTGCTAGAAAGACACGCTGCTGTTGTCCGCCTGATAATTGACTAATCTGTCGAGTGGCGTAGTCTTGCATGCCAACTTTTTCAAGACAGGTTTTGGCCCATGTAACTTCTTTTTTGTTGGCGCGTTTGAACAAACCAATGTGATTATATCTTCCCATTAGTACGACATCGAGTGCATTAGTTGGAAAATCCCAATCGACTTCGCTGCGCTGTGGTACGTAACCGATAATTTTCTTCTGTGATTTTATTGGTTTATGAAATACTTCTACATTACCTGAGAGTGTAGGTAATAATTGTAAAATAGACTTAATAAGCGTTGACTTACCAGCACCATTCGGACCGATAATCCCGGTTATCGACCCTTCTGGTACAGCAAAAGACACATCTTCAAGTGCTAACTGTTTATCATAGGTTACTGATATATCCTTCACTGACAATGCATACATGCTATCCTCCACCTTACTTTAAAGATTCTACAATCGTTTCCACATTATGTCTAAACATCCCAATATAGGTACCTTCTTCTGTACCTTCTTCACCCATTGCATCGGAGTACAATTCACCGCCAATGGAGACATCATGTCCTTCCTCTTTCGCACCTTCTACTACCGCATTAATAGAACGTTCGGATACACTGCTTTCAACGAATACACCTTTAATATTTCGTTTGACGAGTACATCAATAATTCGTTGAATATCGTTGACGCCATAATCCGATTCGGTGCTTAACCCTTGAAGCCCTAATACTTCAAAGCCATAAGCTTCACCGAAGTAATTGAATGCATCATGAGCTGTTACAAGAACACGACTTTCTTCTGGAATTTCCTCAAATCTATCCATAGCGTATTCATTTAGTTTATCAAGCTCTTCTAGGTAAGCTTCGGTATTTTTAACATATGTTTCTTCATTGCTGGGATCCAGTTCGATAAGTCCGTCCCGGACAGCTTCGGCAGCATATTTCCACAAGTTAATATCGAACCATACATGGGGATCACTCACATCTGGACTGTCAGGGTCAGCCAGTAATTTATCCTCAGGAATACGCTCTGCCACTGGAATGGTTGGTTTTTCCTTTTTCATTTCTTCAAAGATTTCTCCCATTTGTCCTTCAAGATGCAAGCCGTTGTAAAAAATGATATCAGCACTTGTCATATTTTGAATATCGCCTTGGACTGCTTTATATAAATGCGGATCAACCCCTGGTCCCATTAGGCTATTTACTTCTACAAGCTCACCGCCAATATTCTTTGTTATATCTCCAATTTGGGCAGTAGTTGTTACAATTTCAACCGGTTTATCCTCTGAACCTTGTATCTCCTCTGATCCCGAGGAACAGCCTGCAACTCCGATAATAAATAGGGTAGTAATCATAAAAAATCCGATCTTTCTCAATGTGGTATTTCCCCTCTCTAATAAAGTTTGATTAATGCAAAACAAACCTAAAAAAATTCTCTTGCATTATATGTGAATCATGCTCTTGTTGTATTATGTCCAAAAGGTTTTATTGGTTATAAAAAGTTTCCTATAGGCAAATTATATGGCAATGGTTTAAATTTATCAATACTTTTGTTTAAAAACTTTGGACGTATCACTTATTAACTAGATCAATCGTCCTCATGTAGCATTTGAGTATAAAAGTGACCCCCTTTTATATCCGCTAAAGCTTTTCGGATAAACTGTAATCATTCTTTTATTTGTTCATAAACTGTATAAAGTACGTTTGGAGGGATCTATTTGACCGAAATGAAGAAACTCGATCGTGCCATTGACGAAATTACGGAAATTGCGTCCGGATTTGGGTTGGATTTTTATCCAATGCGTTATGAAATCTGTCCAGCAGATATTATTTATACATTTGGTGCTTATGGAATGCCAACACGTTTTAGCCATTGGAGCTTTGGAAAACAATTTCATCGGATGAAGCTGCAATATGATTTGGGACTGAGTCAAATTTATGAATTGGTGATTAATTCTAATCCGTGCTATGCCTTTTTACTAGATACTAATAGCCTTATTCAAAATAAATTGATCGTTGCTCATGTGTTGGCGCACTGTGATTTCTTTAAGAATAATGTGCGCTTTTCCAATACAAGAAGGGATATGGTAGAGAGTATGACGGCAACGGCTGAACGAATCGCTCACTATGAAATGATTCATGGAAAACAAGAAGTGGAAGCATTTTTAGATGCTATTCTTGCAATTCAAGAGCATATTGATCCGTCGATTATCAGACCCAAGTTACCAGATTATCAAATAGAAGAAGAGGAAGAGCAGCTATCTATACAAAAAACGCCGTATGATGACTTATGGAGCTTGGATGAGAAGGCTGAGAATAAACAAAAAAGGGAAATAAAAAAAAGAAAGAAGTTTCCTCCTCGACCAGAGAAAGATCTTCTGTTATTTATTGAAGAATATAGCAGAGAGCTAGACGATTGGCAACGAGATATATTGACCATGATGCGTGAAGAGATGCTCTACTTTTGGCCACAGTTAGAGACGAAAATTATGAATGAAGGCTGGGCTTCCTATTGGCATCAGCGCATTTTACGTGAGCTGGATTTAACGAGTGATGAAACGATTGAATTTGCTTCCTTAAATGCTGGAGTTGTTCAACCATCGAGGCATCAAATTAATCCTTATTATTTGGGAATAAAGATCTTTGAAGATATTGAGGAACGTTATAATCATCCTACCAAAGAGATGAAGGAATTGGGTGTTCAAGATAATTCAGGTAGAGAAAAAATTTTCGAAGTACGAGAACTGGAGTCAGACATATCATTTATTCGTAATTATTTAACGAAAGAATTGGTACAGCGAGAAGATATGTATTTATTTGAGAAGAAAGGAAGGAATTATCAAATTACGAATAAAGATTATGAAGCAGTCCGAGATCAATTAGTAACCATGCGTGTAAATGGTGGTTTTCCTTATATTACGGTAGAAAATGGAGATTATCTACGTAATGGGGAGCTCTATTTAGTTCATAATTATGAAGGAACGGAACTGGACCTTACCTATTTAGAACATGTTCTTCCTTATATTTATCAATTATGGGGCAAAACGGTTTATTTAGAAACCTATGTGGAGGAGAAGAAAGTCATCTATTCTCACGATGGGAAGAAAACGTACCATCGCCAATTATAGTCAAATGGGGCTGACGCTTGCGTCAGCCCCAATTTAGATTTTTGCCAGTCACATTTGCAAATTTAACCATGATCTCTTTTAAATAATGGTAATCCATTGATGGAAGACTTTGGACATCTACCGCTTCTAAAACATAATGGGTAAAGTCCCAAAGCTCTTTTTGGATCGACTGATTGCTGACAACCGCACATTTATATAATACGTCTACGATGTTACTTACGACAGATATATCATCTTTGCCATAATGTTTAATTTGGTAAAAGCTTTTATATAGATAATCCCGAAATCTTTTTTGTTCCATTATTAATCTTAAATCTCCTTGATTATCCGAGAAGTACGTGATCGGGCGGTAATTTCCTGCTAACTCGGTTAGTAAACCACCAAGACGATGAATACAATTAATTGCTGTATTTGGGTCGTTCATCCCCGTTGATAAAGCTTTTACAGCAATTTCAACTAATTTTTCCATCGAGAATTCAATATCTTGCAAATTTGTTCGTTCATTTCCCACCATAAGAAATTGATCGTGTTCGGCTTCAATTACATCTTTGTGGTTAAACGACCAATAATAAAATACGGGCATTCCCTTAGGTACATAATCTCCTACTTGGAAATTTGCTTCGAGTACCATGTTATTTTTACTAGCCCATTGAATGAGATAGTTGTAATCAACATGCTGAATATATCCAGAGCGCAATGCATACGTGGTTTGCTTATCCTTTTCCTTTATCTCCTGAATTTGTGAATGGTCCCAATGTTGGTGCTCACCATATGTCCGATCTGCAAAGGTCTCTTTAATTAATTTCGATGTTTCATTACGTACAGTCGAAATTAAAAAGTTCACCTGTACATAACGCGCGGCATAATGGATAAACAAGATGAAAAATCCTAGAGAGAGAATAGTGAATATCACTGTGAAAAAAGGGCTTAATAAGTCTTTCTGCTTCGATTCTGTTAACAGCCATAAATTAATCAACACAAATATAAACCCAAAGGTAAACACACCTAAGACATGTTTAGTGATTTTACTTCGCATAAAATCTTGTAAGGCCCGCGGCGAAAACTGGGAAGAATAAGTGGTTAATACAACCATGATTGTTGAGAAGCTGATGGTTATCATGGTGAGCATCGCGGTGATTAGAGCTGAATACAAATTCTTTGCGATACTTTGTCCTGTTAGTAGTATATCTGGAATACTATTCGAAAATCTTGGTACGAGCGTAACATCGATTAACGTGATGATACTGACAGCAAGAATGGAACATAGCCCATATATAATTGGTAAAAACCAAAAGCTATCGCGTAATTTAGAAGAAGCTTTGGTGGTATTCATTTTATACCTCTTTTCTGTCATTCTATAGATGTCTCTTGCATTCTTTCTTTTTTTATGTTCCCCGGTAATACGTAAGTAAAACGAGAAGAAGAAAGATTTAGGTTAGAATGGGAGGTGTAGCCAGAAATGAGAGGTGACATTTCTCGTGAAGTTTTGATGCTGACTTGATATGATTAAATCATGCAAAAATAGATAAAGAAAAAGGTGATCGTATGTATGATCTTGAGAATAAAGTTGTTCTGATTACTGGCGCTTCTAAAGGTCAAGGCGAGTCTCAAGTAAACAAGTTTTTGTCCTTAGGAGCTCGAGTCGTCATTGCTTCCCGTAAGCTGCAAGATGCTAAGAAACTTTCCCAAGAAGCTGAAGTAAATCAAACGCTTCCTGTTCAGCTTGATGTTACAAGCGAAGAAGATTGGGAACAAGCTATCCAATCTACCATCGCAGTGTTTGGGCGGTTGGACGTACTCGTGAATAATGCTGGTTTATATTATAATGGTCCTTTAACAGACACAGAATTGAATCGCTACCGTGAAATTATAAATGTGAATCAAATAGGTGTTTTCCTTGGTATGCAAAACGTTATTCCTGTCATGTCGAAGCAAAGGGCAGGATCCATTATTAACAATGTATCTATTTCCGCTTTTGCGCCGTTGGATGGTACAGCAGCTTATGCCTCATCGAAGGCAGCTGTGGTTGCAATGTCGAAGGCAACTGCTGTAGAAGTTGGTGAATTGGGAATTAGAATCAATATGGTACACCCTGGAGGTGTAAATACGGAAATGGCGAAGAAAAGTGGAACGCTGCCGATTTATGGGCAAACACCGTTAGGAAGAATCGGTGAACCAACAGAGATTGCAAATGTTATTGCTTTTCTTGCTTCCAGTCAGAGTTCATACTGTACGGGTGCTGAATTTGTTGTTGACGGTGGATTAACGCTTGGCACACGAACAGAATGATCTTGAACCTCTTAAATGACAAAGGTTTCTTCCGTTTAGGCTCGCGTTCCCCCGAAAGCAGATTGACAAAGATATAATTACAAAATATATTACTTCATTTAATAAATGGTTAAATTCTGAAAAATAGGATAGACAAATGGACAAGAAGTGATAAAATCTATAGTAATAGATAAAAAGGAGCGCCCGATCATGAAGCAATGGATGAGAAAAATAGCCGTCATTTTAATTACAATAATGACTTTAGGGATGTACGTTCCTGCTTCTTTAACTGCCGATCCGGAGGAGCCCAAACAACGTTATGACTCGGGATCGAATGTAAATGAAGCAACTTCTACTACTGTACTAGAACAATCGACGAACGTAGCTTTAACAATGGAGCAGCTTAGTCATAAGATCAAGGCACAGACTGAGCTTAAAATGGGGCCAAGGATTACGCGTCGTGTAGGTGATGAATTTACATCGGTTATTCTGCCAAACATTGAAGCGGTTATGCAAACCATCTTGCTCGATGAAAACAACCAACCAATTCCTTATTATACGATTACAGAAGACCCTGCTGATGGTTATGGAGAACGTATCTTTAATATTTTAGATGTAAAGAATCAGCAGTATGTTGCGAAATTCCACGTAAGGAGAGACCATCGTCCATTAGAAGGGCATTGGTTTAACTTCCATTATCATATTAAAGACGATAATTTTGAGAAACATTATGATATTGGCGATATATACTGGGATAAGAATACACCACCAAAATGGATGGCTTAAGAAGTGCTGGGATGAAATGTTCCGGCACTTCTTATATCTTTTATTCAATTTCTGCTAAAACATCACCGAGCTGACGATTTTGGATGAGTTGATCAGCATAATTGTCGAAAGCAGTTGGTTCTCGATTTACAATAACCAATCTTGCTCCACGTTCTTTAGCAATTAAAGGGAACTGATTTGCTGGTGTGACACTTAACGAAGAACCGAGAACAATAAATAAGTCAGCCTTCTCGGATTCTAATAAAGCCATTTGAAAGGCATCCACAGGCAATGTTTCACCAAAAAGGAAAATGGAAGGGCGTAAGATACCACCACACTCACAATAGTATCCCCTCTGAACGTATTCTTCACTACTATATTCTCTTTGACACGACTGGCAATGAAGCTTTTGCAGGGTTCCATGGAGTTCTGCTACCCGTTTACTGCCTGCTTGTTGATGAAAACCATCCACGTTTTGTGTGACTACAGATTGGACGATTCCTTGTTTTTCCCAATCTGCGAGGATATAGTGGCCTTTATGTGGTTGATAGTTTTTTACACCTATGACGCGTTCGCGATAAAATTGTGTAAACGCCTCGACATTGTTATTTAATGCTTCTGTACTTGCAATCTGACTAGGGTCTTGGTTGTTCCACAGTCCTTGATTTGCTGAACGAAAATCAGGTAAACCACTTTCTGTCGACATGCCTGCTCCAGTAAAAACAACAACATAACTTGCTTCATTTAGCCACTTCTTTAGCAATATGCTTCCCTCCATTTTATTTACCTTATTGATTTATTGGAATTAGAAAGCTTGTCTTTTTCCTATAAGGTAAGCCTTCATCAAGGATGGAATTGTTTTCTCTTATCTTATCATATTTCTCATCCACGATTGAATCTTTTCACAGCCGTTTCTAAAATGGGCGTGGTCTTCTGTCCCAATTAACCTATTGAGGCATAAACTAGTAGTGTAGATGGAATCAAAGGAGTGCATTTACATGGGCTTATATATAAATCGAGATAATCATACAACCATTTATGAACATGAAGAAGCTAGGAAGGAGCCGAATCAACGATTCTTTGTTAGAAACCATACGACCGAAATGGTAAAAGAACAGCAAAAGGTAAATGCTGCATTGCAACAGTCTTTTAATCGTCTAAATCGCTTGGTTGCTCAGCAGGATGTGAAGGCATCGACTCGATTTAAAGAGGTCAGCAAGCGACTAAATCAATTAAAAGAATTGCACACCGAGCATGATCAAGTAGAACAGAAAGTAATGCAACAGCTACATCATTTGGAAACAACCACAGCAAATCTGGAAAATGTTTTAAATGACCATCAATTATCTAAACAGGATTTTCACAAGCAAATGGATATGCTGAAAGATTCGGATGAAAAATTAATGGAGCAATTAAAAATGTCTGAACAGGCGAATGCCGATGTTGCCAAGAGGGTTGAAGCACATTTAGAATTACAGGAAGGTCTTGTAGAACGTGTGAATAACCATGATAAAAAACAGAAAGAAACAAATGCACGTTTAGAAAATCAAGAAGCGTTAACAGAAAAGATGGTGAGGCAGTTGGATAATATCCGCTCTATTCTGTTTGAGCGAACCAATTATCTGGCAGAAAAAATTGAAGATGGTTATCAGTTAACTTCGTCCTATGTAACGAAGTTAATGACTGGAGATGAGCAACCACGGACGTTATTGATGATGCATCGTAATAAGGGAAGAGATAAAGAATAACCAGCTTTTCACTTTGTTTAAGCTTGTAGTACTTCTGCAAGCTTTTTTATTGTCTAGGAAATGGTAGATGGTGGAATAACGAACCAAGTAATCTAGCGAAAATCGAATGCTCCTTTTAGCTATCCTTCATTTTAAATTCATGCTTCTCATAAACTTCTCATTATTTATAATCTACTTCTCATGGTGGACTCAGTTTTCATTGATACATTTATCATATCAAAAATTTTTCATGAGGAGCGGTTAACGTGAGAGTAGTTATGATACCTTCGGGCTTTAAAGAATGCTTACAGGTTGGAGAGGTTGCTGAAGCTATGGAAAGGGGAGCTAGAAGATTTGATAAGACAATGGACATCAAAGTTGTGCCGATGATCGACGGTGGAGAAGGCTTTACGAAAACCATTATTAATATAAAAGGTGGTCAACTTGTTCATCGAGAAGTAGTCGGTCCAGTCGGTGAAAAAGTTCCCAGTTATTTTGGGGTTATTCGTGAGAATGGGAAGCGAACTGCCGTAATAGAAATGGCCGCGGTAGCTGGTTTACATTTAGTACCGGTTCAGCAAAGAAATCCTCTGAAGACAACGTCCTATGGAGTTGGAGAATTAATTATCCATGCCTTGGATTACGGTGTGGATCATATTCTGATAGGATGTGGGGACTCCGGAACTTCTGATGGAGGAGCTGGGATGGCTGAGGCATTAGGTGTCCGCTTTTATAACGATAAACAGCAATTGATAACGGTTGAAGGTGGAGAACGATTAATTGAAGTGGCAGAAGTGGATACAAGTGAACTAGATAAACGTCTGCATCATATTCCAGTTGATGTAGCTTGTAATTGGAAGAACGTCCTTTGCGGTAATCAAGGAGTTGCCCGCATATTTGGACCACAAAAGGGTGCTACCCCGTCACAGGTTGACCTTTTATCTGAAGGATTCGAACGTTATGCAACAGTAATTGAAACAGCAATTGGTGTAAATGTACGAATGATTCCAGGTGGAGGCGCATCTGGTGGATTAGGCGCAGGTTTGGCAGCGTTTACAGGGGCGAAGTTACATGAACGGTTTTCATTAATTCGTAGGTTTATTGATATCGAACAAGCAATCGCAACTGCGGATGTCGTTTTCTCTGCAGAGGGAAGTTTAGATTTCCAAACACCCAATGGAAAAGTTCCTGCTGAAGTAGCAAGAATTGCAAAGAAATATGATGTGCCTGTCATTCTTATCGCTGGTGCAATTGGAAAAGGGGCAACTGCGAATTACCGAGCAGGTATCCATGCCTATACCAGTATTACACAGAAGCCAGTCGTACTTCAAGAAGCGTTGGAGTTAGCACCTATCTGGATCGCAGACAGTATTGAATCGATATTAAGACAAATCGACATTGGTAAGAAGGTAGCGAAGCGAAAGGATGTTATTCATGTTAAGAGGAATGGCCGAATCTATCAAAATCAGTAAATCAGGATTATTGGAATCGCGGCTGCCTTTCAAAAATACAGTTGTTCTTATTTTACATCTCTTCTATTTAATGGCAGTTGTCTTACCAGGAGCGCTAGATTATTCGGCCAAAGTTTCGTTATTCATCTTTTTATCCGCAATGACTTGTTGGGTGTTGACGAAACTTCCTGCTGGTTTTATAGCAATTGCAGCCTTAATGGCAATTATTTTATTAGGAGGAGCTACTCCTTCCATCTTATATGATGCATTAGCGCAAGAGGTTGTTTGGCTTATGATAGGTGCTTTTATTATGGGAGAAGCGGTAAAACAGTCTGGGTTAACGGATCGCATGATCGATTATTTACTGAAGAATGCTTCATGTAAAGAAAAACTCCTTCGTCGTTTAACAAATGTACTTTTATTATCTGCGTTTTTCGTTCCATCCACCTCTGGCCGAGCTGCATTAGCGAAGCCGTTAATTGCGCAAATAGGTGAACGGTGGCAGTCAGAAAAAGAGAAACGTTTTCTTGCATTATTTACACCGATTCTGATTTTAATAAGTACTTCAGCTACGGTAATTGGAGCAGGATCTCACCTGATTGGCGTTGGATTATTGGAAAATGCAACCGGACAATCGATTACGTATATCCAGTGGTTCATTTGGGGTGTACCATTTACTATCGTAATTAGTTTTCTTACATTATATATTCTAAAGTGGATGATTTGGCCGAAAGAAAAGCGAAACGAAAAGAATCATGTGACCATTTCACAACAACAAAAGATGGATGGATCGCTTAATCAAAAGGAGATTCGTGCGTTAGGATTTATTGGTTTGGTTTTACTAGGGTGGCTAACGCATCCCATTCATCATTATGATATTGGATTTATTACGATGTTGGGAGCAATGTTATTTATGGCTCCTGTTTATGGAGTGATAACCTGGAAGCAAGCAGTAAATTCTGTATCTTGGCCACTTATCTTATTTGTAGCGTGTGCTACTACTTTAGGCGGAACACTTATTGATACCGGTGTAATTAATTGGTTGGAAAAGGAGTTATTCATTGGTTTAAACCTAATTAACCAAGCTCCAGAATGGTTGTTATTGCTAATTATTTTACTGATTACAATAACTAGTCATTTCTATATCCACTCGCATACGACGAGGGCTGTTATATTCATTCCAAGCTTGATTGTTTTTAGTGAAACAATTGGGTTAGATTCCACGTCAGTTGTATTTCTTAGCTTAATCGGAATGAATTATTGTTTGACATTTCCAGTTAGCTCGAAGGCAATTTTGCTGTTTGCGGAAGATACATCATTTGATAAGAAACAGTTGCTCCAACTTAGTGGTGTGCTGATGCCTGTCTATATTCTAGTTATGGTATTCTTTTACTTCACGTATTGGCAGTGGACTGGATTACAGCTTTAATTGTTGGAATAGTTGGCGTGCAGTATCACCAGCTATTCCATTTCATCATGATTAGCAACTTCTTGTAACCCATGTAAATCCACGATTTGTTCCTCAGCCATCTCATCTAAAGCGAAGACTGTTGCAGTTGTTTCTTGTAAATCTTTTATATATACCGGAATCCCTCGATAGCGAACTTGGATAAGTTCTAATGCATCCATGATTTCTTGTGCACGTTCCTTTTTCATTTTTTCACCTACTTTTACCTTTATTTTTCGTTTTATGGACGGAAAATATGCGATGGTTCATTATAAGGAAAATAAAGGTTTTTCTTTTGTATAATTGGGAAATCCATGTATCATAGAATTAGGATTAACACATCCTAAACTACATGATATTAGAGGTACTACATACTACATAAGGAGGAAAACGCACGTGATCATTGTGATCATTGTTTTATTATTTGTATCATTCTTCTTTTCAGGCAGTGAAACTGCTCTAACTGCAGCAAATAAGATGAAACTGCAAACGAAAGAGAAGAATGGTGATAAACGCTCTGGTAAGCTACTAAAGTTAGTATCCAAACCAGAACAATTTATTACTTCTATTTTAATAGGGAACAACATTTCAAACATTATCTTGCCTACATTAGTAACGATGGTAGCCATGGATTATGGAATTAATGTTGGACTAGCCTCAGCTGTATTAACCATCACCATTATTATCTTTTCAGAGGTTATCCCCAAATCAGTAGCAGCGACTTTTCCTGATCGAATTGCATACATCGTTTACCCGGTAATTCGAGCCGTTGTGTTTGTTTTTAAGCCGTTAACCATGCTGTTAAACTGGTTAACAGGCTTTATCATCCGGTTTCTATCCAAGGGAGAAAAGGCCAATACATCTGTTTCAAAGGACGAAATACGAGCAATGGTAGATGTAGCACGCACGGAAGGGATTTTTAGGCAGGACGAATCGCATCGAATTAAAGGGGTGCTTGAATTTACGAATTTAAATGTAAAGGATGCACTTAAAACCCCTCGTGTAGATATTTTGGCGCTTCCGTATGATTCTGACTTTGAAGAGGTGCGAAATATTGCCATTCAGAGTCCGTATACACGATATCCAATCTATGATGAAGAAATTGACAACATTGTAGGTGTTTTTCATTCGAAGTATTTGCTATCTTGGTCGATGGATCCCGATAAAACGCTGGAGTCATATAGTGACATGGATCCGTTAATTGTCTTTGAGTTTCACTCGGTTGATTGGGTGTTCCGCAAGATGATTCAGGAGAAAAAGCATATGGCGATTGTACTTGATGAATATGGTGGAACAGAAGGAATCATCACCCATGAAGATATTATTGAATTACTAATCGGTTTAGAGATTGAAGATGAGACGGATAGTGGAAATGGACCATTAGTTGAGGAAGTAACGGATTCAGAAATTATTTGTAATGGCAAGATACCTCTACATCGATTGAATACCATTTTTCATACGGAAATACCAGAGGAAGAAGACGTCCTTTCTGGCTACTTATTAAAAGAATTTCATTATTTTCCAGAAGAAGGAGAAACATTAGCGAAAGAAACGCTAACATTCCGTATACTTGAAATTGAAGACCGTACGATAAAGCGGGTACAAATTAACAAGCATGAGCCGCATTTAGAGGAAGAATAGTAGTAAGGAGTGTTTCTCTTGTTGTTTAAAAGGAGCTGATTCTAGAACAGCTCCTTTCCTCATAATCTTGCTGCTATTCCTATTTTTTATGCTATGATAATAGAAAGGAGTGAAGACGTGTGCAATATGATGAAAAGGTAAAGAATCGCATGAAGCGGATTGAGGGACAAGTTCGTGGGCTACAGAAAATGATGGAAGAACAAAAGGAATGCAGAGATGTTGTGGCACAAATGTCAGCCGCAAGAAACGCATTAGATCGCACGTTGGCTTTAATCGTGAGTCAAAATTTAGAAAGATGTATTCGTGAAGAACAGAAAAATGGAGAGAGTACGGAGGAATTAATTCAAGAAGCGGTTAATCTTCTTGTCAAAAGCCGTTAATCAAAAACGCTGACTAAGTATGCCATGGTGGCATGAAACGTCAGCATTTTGCTTTTAGGAGGTTTTTTTATTGAAAATATAAGCATATGCTTATATGATTATATTAGGTGGTGATAAGGTCATGGAAATGGAGAAAGCCTCAGTAATTTGTAAATTGTTCGGTGATAAAACAAGGTTAACCATCATGAAAATTCTTGATAGTCAAGATTGCTGTGTCTGTGAATTAGTAGAAATATTTCAAGTTAGCCAGCCCTCGATCAGCCAGCATTTACGGAAGTTAAGGGATATTGGTTTGGTGAAAGAAGAACGGAGGGGTCAGTGGATATTTTACGCGATGAATAAACAACATGAAGCATATGCGTTTGTGCAAACTATTCTGGTAAACCTCCCTGATCAGGACGATAAATTAAAGGAATTAGAAGAAAAAGGAATACGGATTACTTGTTGTTAGAGGAGGGGGAAGGTTTTGACATCAACGGTTTTTATAGCATCAGCGATATTTATTATTACTTTGACTTTTGTTATCTGGCAGCCGAAAGGTCTATCCATTGGATGGTCAGCTTGCGGGGGAGCAATTCTTGCCTTAATAGCAGGAGTTGTTGGATTTACGGATGTTATCGAAGTAACCCAAATCGTTTGGAATGCGACGTTAGCATTTATAGCAATTATACTTATATCGCTTATTTTAGATGAGATTGGTTTCTTTGAATGGGCATCCTTACATATGGCCAAATTAGCAAAGGGCAACGGCATTAAAATGTTTATTTATATTAGTATATTAGGTGCAATTGTTGCTGCATTTTTTGCAAATGATGGAGCTGCACTGATACTCACCCCGATTGTGCTTGCAATGGTACGTAATTTGAATTTTTCAGAAAAAATGGTTTTTCCATTTATAATGGCAAGTGGATTTATTGCTGATACGACTTCACTTCCATTAGTAGTTAGTAATTTAGTAAATATTGTTTCAGCAGACTTCTTCAATATTGGTTTTGTGGAGTATGCTTCTAGAATGGTCATTCCGAATTTATTTTCGCTAGTTGCAACGATCGGCGTTTTACTACTTTATTTTCGTAAACGTATTCCACGCAGTTATGCCACAGAACAGTTGCAAGCGCCAAGGGAGGCAATTCGCGATTTGCCAATGTTTCGCTTATCGTGGTTTATATTAGCGATATTAGTCATTGGTTATTTTGTAAGTGAATTTGCTGAGATCCCGGTATCCATTGTAGCAGGGGTTACTGCTATCTTTTTCTTAGTTATGGCCAGCAGAAGCAGTACTGTAAATACGAGTAAGGTTGTTAAAGGTGCCCCTTGGAATATCGTTTTCTTCTCGATTGGAATGTATGTTGTCGTATATGGTTTACGAAATGCGGGGCTTACCGATGTATTGGCGAATGTTATTCAGGCCAGTGCTGAACAAGGCTTGTTTATTGCCACGGTTGCGATGGGATTTATCGCAGCAATTTTATCTTCGGTCATGAACAATATGCCGACGGTAATGATTGATGCTCTTGCAATCGCAGAGACAAATACTACAGGAACGATTCGAGAGGCACTTATCTATGCTAATGTCATCGGTTCCGATCTTGGGCCAAAAATCACACCCATTGGATCTCTTGCTACGCTGCTTTGGCTCCATGTATTGTCTCAAAAAGGGGTTAAAATCTCTTGGGGTACCTATTTCAAAACAGGGATCATTTTAACCTTACCAATTCTATTAATTACATTAATTGGTTTATATGTAACACTTGTATTGTTTTAATATAAACATGAGATGAAAAGGAGATTAAAAATGAACAAAAAGACCATCTATTTCTTGTGTACAGGTAATTCTTGCAGAAGCCAAATGGCAGAAGGTTGGGCGAAATTCTATTTAAGCGATGATTGGGAAGTAAAGAGTGCTGGAATCGAGGCACATGGATTAAATCCAAATGCTGTAAAAGCGATGCAGGAAGTTGATATCGACATCTCAGAGCAAACATCGGATATTATTAACAGAGACATTCTTAACAACGCAACTTTAGCAGTAACATTGTGTGGGGATGCAAAAGATAAGTGCCCGATGACTCCTCCCCATGTAAAGCGTGAGCATTGGGGGTTTGATGATCCAGCTAAAGCAGAAGGAACGGAAGAGGAGAAATGGGCAGTATTTCAACGTGTACGCGATGAAATTGGTGAACGTATAAAACAATTCAATGCAACTGGAAAGTAATAACAGACTCTCCCTTCATTATTCAGGGAGAGTCTGTTATATTGGTAGATAAACATGAAAGCTATTTTCACCTTCGGACGTATCTAAATAAATGTAACCGTTATGCTGCTCGACGATTTCCTTCGTAATGGCTAGTCCTAAACCAGCACCTCCAGTTTCTCGACTTCGTGACCTTTCAATTCGGTACAAACGTTCAAAAATTTGTTCCTTTTCTCCTTCTGGAATCGTTTCGCTCGGTCCAGAAACAGTTAGGTTATAGTAATTGTCTTGTTGTTTCCCACTTACTCGTATCGAACCAGGACTTCGGTAATAGCGAATGGCATTATCGAGAAGATTATTAATGACTTGCTGCAGTCCTTCTGGATAGATGAGACAATGTACATCTTCTACGTTAAGCAGTAATTGAATATCGGCTTGTTTTAATGACCATGTAAACATAGATGTGCTTTGTTCAATAACTTGTTTTATTGAAATGAGTTGTTTGTTTGGGTGCATAGTAGAAGTTGTATGATCCCATTGCTTTAATTGTTCAAACTGTTCCAGCATAGAAGTAAGCCGTTTTGATTCCTGATAGAGCGCTTCGAATAATTCGTTATCTCCTGTGATGTCTTCTGATTTTAATGCAAATAAATAACCATTGAGATTGGATAAAGGGGTTCGAAATTCATGGGAAATATCAGAAACAAGCTTTTTACGATCCTGCTCCTTTTTATTTAACTGCTGGATTAATTGGTTGTATTGTTCTACAAGGAGACCGATCTCATCTTTTTTTGATACTGCAATAGGTTGCGGATAGTTTCCTTTCTTTAGCAGCCTCGTTGCATTTATAAGCTCATGTATTGGTTTTAGTAAACGTTTCGTTAAATAGAAATAAAGGATCGTTCCAGCAATTACTGCGATAAGTATAAACATCCACACATAATGAAATAAGGATTGATTAAATTGTTGTTGGCGCTCTTCTCCGAGGTTACCAACGCCCGCTGCAAGAAAGCAGGCAGTATGATATAATGCCCAGCCGCTAATAAGTGAGGCGATACCAATAACAATAAAGTGCAAAAAGGTCAATCGCCATAAAAAGCTATCAGGAAGAAGTATCTTTAACGTTTTACGTAGCTGTGACAAATTTATACCCCATTCCACGTATTGTTTGTACACGTTTAGGCTGTGAAGGAACGATTTCTATTTTTTCTCGGAGCTTCTTAATATGAGCATCTATGGTTCTATCCATGACATGATGTGTAGTATTCGGGTAAATCTTTTCTACTAGTTGTTCCCTAGAAAGGATGATATTTGGGTTTTGCATGAAATAATAAAGCAGATTAAATTCGTATTTGGTTAATTTAATTGGCTGATTATGCAGAAGCACTTCACCTTTACGAGGTTTAATGCAAAGGCCATCCCAGACTATTTTTTGACAAAATTGACCGGTGCGGCGTAATACTGCTTCTACATGGGCAATAAGTTCGTTAGGATCAAAAGGTTTGGTCATATAATCGTCTGCCCCTATCCTTAAGCCAGATATTTTTTCTTCTGTGCGGCTTTTAGCTGAAAGCATAATAATGGAAACCTCGCCATGTGCTTGGGTGCGCACCCATTGACAGAAGTCTTCTCCACTTGATTTAGGCAACATTAAATCGAGAATGATTAAGCAGGGAAGCTGTTCTAAAAATAATAACCGTGCTTCCTCTCCATCCGTAGCTTCTATTACCTCGTAATAATTCTTTTCCAAATAAATTCGTATCAGGTTTCGAATCATCTTGTCATCTTCTACGACCATAATTGTTTGTTTCATGATTTCACCTCAAAAATAGTTTACATCATTCAGGCGAATTAATGAGAAGCAATTTCCTATTTCATTTTCTCGTATTCCTGAACCATTAAATCATAATTCATTGCGCCGAGTGCTTTGTACTGAATTCTTCCATCTGCATCAATCATATAGGATGACGGTATTGGTTGAATTTGATATTTATTTGCTACTTCTGTTTGTTCATCCATTAGAATTGGAAAGGTGAGTTGAAAGTCTTTCACAAAGTTCTCTACCTCTTGTTGACTTCCTTCTGTTTCCGTTAGGTTGACTGCCAAAATAACGATATCTTTGTTATCATAAAACTTTTGCATATCCGGCATTTCAGCTCGGCAAGGGGGACACCACGTAGCCCAAAAATTAATCATTACTGGTTTTCCCCTTAGTTCAGACAGTTGAATGGATTCTCCATTTACCGTTGATAACGTAAAATCAGGGGCAGTATTCCCAATCTCAAGTCCAACTTCATTTGATTGCGCTGCTTTTTCTTCACTTTCCTTCAACGTCGAGGTGATTTTATTTTCAGATGCTTGCTGATCTTGTTCTGGTGCTGTATTAGATGAAGTAAGAAAGTCATAGGCCGCCCAACTAAACATAGCTAAAATAACTTCAATAAGTATTATCTTTTTCATTTTTACAACCTCCTTCGGATTCATTTTGCCGAATTAGCTAACCTAGTTTCGTAAGCCAAGTATCCTCAACTAATTTTAATAAAAACGCTGATATTTGAGGCATAAGCCCTGTAAATAGCAACAGACCCATCAGAATCATAATTACTCCGCCAACTTTCATAATCATCCCACTGTAACGAACAATCCATCGTGTTGATCCAAGAAAAAACGTAAGAATAAGAAACGGCAATGAAAAACCGACAATATAAAATAACGTATACCATGCCCCTTGGGTAGGGTTTGCAGCAGCAACAACTAAAATAGATGCAAAGATTGGCCCAATACATGGTGTCCATCCTGCAGCAAACCCCATTCCTACAAAGATAGTTCCTACATAGCCAACTGGTTTCTTAGTGAAGCGAAAACGTTTTTCTTTCATAAAGGAAGTAACTTTTAACCAACCACTGACGAATAACCCCATAAGGATAATGAAAATTCCAGCTATCCGTTGAATAAATTGTCCGGATTCTCCTGCTAACATTCCTTGTATCCATTGTCCAACATAAGATACGCCAATTCCTAAACTAATAAACACGAGGGATACACCGAATAGAAAGAACACAGCATGAAAAAGGAGCTTCCGTCGGATTTTGAAGGTGGCATGATGCTCCAGTTCCTTTACACTCATTCCAGTTATATAGGATAAGTACGCTGGAAATATAGGCAAGGTACAAGGGGAGAGGAATGATAACATTCCTGCCCCTAATGCTAACCAAATTGTAAGGTCTGCGGTTTCGATCATAAGAACACCAGCTTTCGATTGAATAAGTATAGAACAGAGATTATTAGAGCAACCATTACTAGGAATAGTGGTTCGACCATATACCCAAAAATGGTTGTGAAAGGTAACAACCAACTTATCAGAAGTTTACCAAATACCCAGCAATAGCTTATTAGCAATAGCATCGTTTTTTGATTGATTAGACGCTTTAGCAACAAAAATAGACTTAAGAGCATAAACATTAAAATGAAATTTCCCCAGGCAAATGAGTTATCCATCCAAATTATCTCAATAAAATGATAAGTGAAACCTGCAAATACGAGTACCGGTATAAAGTGATAGAAGAGTCTCGCTAGTTTTAAACCATTTCGTTTCGCTTTGTAGACAAGCTGTATACTTGTTAATATAAGAGCAAGATAGAATGCATTCGCATCACTTGGATAAGCAAGCACAGCGATAGGGTCTGAAATGAAAATAGACAGATGCAGGATAATCTTCGCTAACCAAATAAATAAAATCATATTAATAATGGAGGTAATCATTTGGTCAGTGATTTGCTTTTTATCTGAACGATCCAGCTCATTCATCAGCTGAAAGGCAATAAAGCCAATTGTTAAACTAACAACATTTATGGAAATAGTAATTAAAATCGTAGTTGATGGCATATTTCTCCTCCGTAAGCTCGGTATAGTTACATCATACATATCGAATGTGAAAGTTTGATGAAAATGGAGTATTTATATAAAAGAAATAGAATTGCTAGGAAGAAGTTGACGGAATGGAGAATGTGCTACCATATGAATGACAAGCCTATGTATTAGGAGGAAGATATGAGTCTGATTGCACAACACCCCTATATAAAAATAGAAAGAAAAGTAACGAGTATTGAACAATATGATATTGAGCATCAACGGGTAATTTATTTATACACCGATAAAGTAGTTACCCAGAATCGAGTATTCCCGATGGACGATGTAATGGATTTCTCATTTCGAAAAATCGCGGACAAGGGTGGTATTCTTTATTTACATACGCTTAAAGGGGTTTATACGTACACGGTGAAGTCTTCACCAGAAGCTTTTATCTCAGCATACAGGGCCTATTTTAAGTAGTTGTTTGATAATGAAGAATGTAATTCTGATTACAGGGAGAGAAGCAAGGCCGTGGAAATAAAACATTTACAGTACTTTTTGGAGGTAACTAGGTTAGGCAGCTTTACACAAGCAGCAAACCATTTATATATTACGCAACCAGCCATTAGCCGAATTATTAAATCACTAGAGGAGGAAGTTGGCTTTCCCTTATTTATTCGTTCCCGAAAACAACTGATATTAACAGAAGCCGGACGTGTATTATTTGAGCATGCTAAACAATTTGATCAGCAGTACAAAGCGATGCATTATGAATTAGAGCAAATGCAGCAATTAAATAAAGGACATATCCGAATCGGACTACCCTCTATTACAAATTCTTTCTTTTTTTCACATTTAATTGCTGCATTTCACGAGGAGTACCCAGAAATTACGTTTCAATTAGAAGAGGACGGTTCAAAAAGGATTGAAGAACAGGTACTAGAAGACAGTCTTGACTTTGGGGTTGTTGTTTTCCCTACAATTCATGATGAATTTCATTATTATTCCTTCCTGAAAGAGGGGTTAAAAGTGATCGTTCCATCTACACATGAGCTTGCAGATAAGCAGCAAATCCGAGTAAATGATTTGAAGCATGAATCATTTATCATGTTCAATAAAGATTTTTCACTACGTGATAGTATCGTTACAGCATGTAAAAATGCTGGTTTCGAACCTCGTATTATTTCAGAAACCTCTCAATTAGATTTTATAGAAGAAATGGTAGCTTCCAACGTTGGGATTACCTTATTACCTGAAAGTACAAGTACTGAACTAACCAATGATGTAAAAGCAATTACAGTTGAAAACCCAACCGTTGTATGGGATCTGGCTCTGATATGGAAGCGTAATCGTCAGCTGCCAGAAGTGATGAAAGAATTTATTCGTTTTGCCAAAGAAAAACTAATGCTTAAGGAATGATCGATGGACTTCATATTTGACGAGGGGCTCAGGCTGTCGGGAAAGGAACTCGACAGTCTTTTCTAATGGGCTCTAACGGCATAGAATACACTACGCTTTCCACGGGGAACCCGTGAGCCCTTCCAACTCCACTAACGTTCCGTTCTGCGCTTGCATTTTCCGCTGGTGTCTTCGTGTATTACGATTAGGATGGTGGTTTGAATACTATATTGGAGATTTGATTTAGGCGGTAATATCAAATTTCAAACTCAACAAGATAAACAAATTGAAACTGAACTTACTGACAGCGGACTGTCGGAACCTGAAAACGATTGCCCTCGCCCTATCCAGGGGGGGCAATCGTTTTTTCGTTAAAGTGCTAATCTGCGGGTAGTCTTCTCCCGATTCGAGTAGAGGAGTTTAGGGAGATGGCCATGGATTAATTCGTAAATAAAGCTTATAAATCTATTTAGACCAATTGCTTTCACAGAATGAATGGGTCTGACAAACAGTGAAGCCTTTCCATAACAATTTGTTATGATGCGCATTTGTTATTGGCATTGTACGCTGCGCCACAGAGGGGATTATAATGGAATAGCAGTAAGGTACGAAGCCTACTGATGACATCAATAGATAAGGTGATTGTTATGCAAGCAAAAAAGAGTAAAGAAACTCGTATCATACAGAATGATCAAGTATTGATTAACGATTTGAATAACTACCATACCCTATTTGGTGGCGTGCTTATGAAAAAGCTAGATGCCTGTGCCACACTTTCTGCTAGAAGACATGCTCGGGTGAAGGAATGTGTAACAGCATCCACCGACACAGTTAATTTTATATCGCCAATTCGTCAAAGCGATTCCGTATGTATTGAATCCTTTGTGTCCTATACAGGAAAGAACTCCATGGAAATCTTCTGCAAGGTCATAGCGGAAGATATGATATCAGCAGAGCGCCGAATTGCAGCTACAGCCTTTTTAACGTTCGTTGCTTTGGATGAAGATAAGAAACCGATTGAAGTTCCAACCGTTATTCCTGAATCAGAAGAGGAGCAATTCCTATATGATACTGGAGAAGAACGGGCGAAGATTCGTAAATTAAAAAGACAGCAAAATAAAGATTTAGTATCGAAACTTTCTATTAAAAAACCTTGGGATGAATAGGCGAAAGGAGTGAAAAGGATGCTTATTACAACAAGTTACCATGAACTAGAAGAAGCAAAGCAAGCAATTGACGAATTTAAAGGGAATAAACCTGGATTATACCAGCGTTTTAAACAAATCATTGATTTAACCAGACAGCTGCAATTTAATTATCAATACATGGGCTGTTTAATTATGAATGAAGAACCGAGCAGCTTCCGTCCACAAGTACAGAATGCGTTTATCTTATCCGTTTATCAAAAAGAAGTAGATCAACTAAAATCAGAGCAAGATATACAAGACTTGCAAGCATTATTAGGAGCTTATAAACATATTGGTTATGGTAATGTAAGCAGTCTCTTACTGGGAAAGCAAGCCTATTCGTTAGTAGGGCCAGCTGTCATCTGAATTACAAACAGCCGAGCACATCACTGCTCGGCTGTCTTAACAAATACTTGATAGAGTTTTCCTTGTACTTGTAGCATGCTACACATCCGGTTTGATGCGTACTTATGACATTCCCTCGTGTATCATAAGTTGATTTTTCCTTCAACAGTACTCTCTTTTTAGAGAGCTGTCATTTTTGTTATGGCTGATGATTCCTGCTACTTCCCCATAAGCCGGTATACATATAAATTCCAACAATAATTACACAAATGAGTAAGAGTACAGCAGGAATTACCCATGTGAACCCAAGTGAAAATAGAATTGGTGTAAACGTAACGATGATGATATCTACTGGGGCCACCCCAATATAGGCTAATGCATAGTCTTCTGGGGTTTTGCTTTTTAATTCAGGGTCTACGATACGTAATAAGGCTAGTCCCATCGCTACTGTCCCTGTACTCCACCCCCAGCCAAATAATGATTTTTCTAACCAAAATTGCTGGAAAATATTCGGACCAATAAATCGGAATAGAAAATAAGCCCATAGCACTCCAAATGCGAATAATAAGAGCAGTGGCACAGCATAGTCCATTACCACGGTTATATTAATCGAAGCAATCCCTATCGCTACAAGAAAATCTGTGGCGGTACCACCAATGCGCTCCATGACTCGTTGATCCACATACGCATCGGCATTTAGTTTTCTACTGATTGTTTGAAAGATAAGTCCTAAAACAAAGGCAACACTAAATAACGGAATGGATACAGAAGGAATCAAGTCGGTTAATACATTAGTTAACCAATAGGATACACCAATTACGAAAGCGATAATTGCTAAATGCAAAACAAAAGGGTCAATGGAACTGGAAGACACCGTCTCTTGCCCCATATTAAACCGTTTATGTTTTGGCATTAATCCAGATCGAAGTTCATCTGGTAAATCTTTAAAACTAGTAATAAACTTTGTATGTCCCTTTTCTGTACTTTGCTTAATTAAGAATAATCCGCCTAGTACAGCAACTAATATACCGATCGTAGCAGAGGTCATCCCTAAGTCCATGGCCTCTTCCCAACCATAATGTGCAAAACCTTCCCCGATGGCTGCAGCAGTTCCATGACCACCTAAAAATCCAGCACCTAAGATTAGTCCGAATCCACTTGGTAAATCTGAGAACAGAGGTACTAATACCACGAGTCCGAATAACGCACCAGCCCCCCACATCGACAGGGTGAGGATCAAGGAATAAGAAAACATGTTTCGAACACGATGAAACACTTCTCCTAGATTGACTTTTGCTGCCCCAATTGGAATAGCGGCAAAGATAATTGCAATTAATAGTCCAGGATAGGTGCTGAACTGATTAGAAAAAGGCAGCAAATTGAACCCACTTGGACCAAACGCGAGTCCAAGAAAGCCAGCAATCATACTAGCAGGAAGAAATAGTGATTGTATCCATTTAACTTTCGCTCGTAAAATGGTTCCAATTAATAATAGTCCAGAAATAATACTTACATCGAGCATTAAAGCCCAAATGTCAAAATTAGTCATTTGATAAATTACCCCCTACTATGAAAATGGATAAATGAAGGTTGAAACGTCATAAATGTGGACGTCACGCGTTGAATGTCTTAACGTGTGAGGGATGTTGTTGGACAGCCAGTTAATTATACCATAAGGAATCCTTCCGTACAGACTTTCCAGTAATTACATAATTTTACTATTTCATAGAATAAATAGAAAGATTCCTTTTGTATGGCCTAGAGGGGGAGTAATGAGATCTTAGTCATTCGTTTTACATTTCATATAAACACGGTAATTGACCCCGCTTAGCTTACGAAACGCTTGTTTTTTTCTGGTGAATTCTTTGAAGCCTAGCTTACGATATAAGTTCATCGCTTTTGTATTTGTATCAGCTACCTCTAGTATATATTCAGTGAATGTAGGGGAGGAAAGTAAATGCTCTAAAATAGCTGTACCAACCCCTTTTCCTTGAAAGGCGGGAGAAGTAGCCACGAATTCAATAGATACTTTACCCGATCCAGTTTCAATGGGAGGTTTTTTAAATTCACGGTTAAAAACATAATAGGCAAATGTACCTTTAACGAAGCCAAGGTGTTTTCTTAATTCCTGTTTATTTGGGTGAACAGATAGGATATGACCATCTGTACATGCTGTTATTCCAGCAATTTCTCCATCAATGATTGCAACATAAAAAACTTCTGTCACAAACATGTGTGCCAGTGCAGCGGTTAATGTTTCCCTCTTCTTTGAAAAGAAAGTGAGATGTTCTCCAAAACCATCGACAAAAATGGAACTAATATCGTGGCTTACATTCTTTTCTAATTCACTTGCTTTCTTGATTTCCATAACCATACATTTCCTCCTTTTTTTGATTGACTTAATCAGTCAATATAAGAATATATGGAATCAACGCCAGTGTCAATCCAAATTGCAGTGGAGAAAATCTGGAAAGAGATAGGTATTCCCTCTTTACCTTGTTGTGAACATCCGTAAGATAAGGTCCACTTTTGATCCTAAATCTGTTTGAATCCAAGTAATGTCTTCTACAATAATTCCAGATACAACAGTCAAGTAAAGATTTAACAATTCGTCTGGATCATGTGGAATGATATCGCCGTCGATTTGCGCTTGTTTTATTAACGGAAGCAGCTGTTCATAGTAATCCTTTCCTACTTTCTCAATCAATTGTTCGGTAGAATTGGAGATATTATCGTTACTTCTAGTGATATGTTGGATAACTCGGAAAATATCACTATTTCCTTCAGTGAAAGCCACCTTTGTAAAATATTTTATTTTTTCCAAGGGAGATAATGATAGCGTGTGGATTTCCCTGAATAGTTCATCTGTCCCTTCCATTGCCCATTCAAGGCTATGAAAAAGCACCTCATCTTTGGAGTGAAAATAGTGATAGAGCAGGCCATGACTAATTCCAGCTTCCTTAGCAATCATCCCTACTTTGGTTAGTCTTATGCCATTCTCAGCAAATACTTTCAATGCTGCTTTCATTATTTGATTTTTCCGTTCGATACGAATTTGGGTTAATTGGTCTTCGTTTAATGGAGCCATACATCGATTCTCCTTAAGTTATATTCCTTATTCTCTCACTACATAGTATCATATCAAAGGCAAGCAAGCTGGAAAAAGGATTACAATAAATGAAAAAAGCGAACCGTATAAACAGTTCGCTTTTTCGTTCGTGTTAATCCTGTTTGCCGCGAATTTTAGCCACTTCATCCGCAACAAATTGTACATTCGTACCGACAATTACTTGAATGCTATGTGCTCCAACAATATTAATTCCTGGTACGCCTGTAGATTTAATTTTCGCCTCATCCACTTTATTCATATCATCTACTTCGACACGTAATCGAGTAACACAGTTATCGACAGAGGTAACGTTGCCGTCTCCACCTAATCCTTCGTAAATTTGTGCAGCCATTGCAGTGAATTTCTGATCGGATGATACTTCTTCACCTTCTTTATCTGTTTCATCCAAATCCTCGTCTGATTCACGACCAGGAGTTTTCATATCAAATTTTTTGATTAAGAAACGGAACAAGAAATAATAAATCACTGCGAATACGAGTCCTTGAACAACGAGCATATAGGGCTCATTGGCTAATGGAAGTCGTGAGCTTAAGAACAAGTCAATAAATCCGGCACTGAAACCAAATCCAGCAGTCCAATTAAAGAAAGCTGCAATTGCTAAAGATAAACCGGTTAACACGGCATGTACAAAATAAAGTGCTGGTGCTAAGAACATAAATGAAAATTCAAGTGGCTCTGTTACTCCTGTAAAGAAAGCTGCGAATCCTGCTGCAAGTAGTAAAGATGCTGCTTGTTTTTTTCTTTTTGTTTTAGCTGTATGGTACATGGCAAGAGCTGCTGCAGGCAGACCAAACATCATAATTGGGAAAAATCCAGCTTGGTACATGCCGGTGACGCCTTTTTCCCCTTCACCTGACCAGAAGTTCCCTATATCATTAATTCCTGCCACATCGAACCAGAACACCGAGTTTAAAGCATGGTGTAATCCAGTTGGAATTAAAAGACGGTTGAAGAATCCATATAGTCCGGCACCTGCTGCACCTAGTTGACTAATTGATTCAGCAAAGGATACTAACCCACTATATATAACTGGCCATACAAAGAATAAGACGCCAGATATAATCATCATAGAAAAGGCCGTCATGATAGGAACAAGGCGTTTGCCGCTAAAGAAAGCTAACGCATCTGGAAGCTTAACATGGCTGAAACGGTTGTACATCATGGAGGCAATAATCCCTGAAAGCATACCGATAAAGGCATTTTCGATACTCCCAAACGCAGCATTTACATTTTCTGCTTCGATGCCTTGTAATAATGCAACGGTATCTGTTGAAAGTAATGTAGTGACAACAAGATAACCCACCAGCCCACTCAAAGCGGCTGACCCATCTTTGTCCTTTGACATCCCCAGAGCAACCCCAATTGCAAAGAGAATGGAAATATTATCAATTATCGATGATCCTGCATTGACAAAGAATGCAGCGACCGGGTTCCCCGACCCAAAACCAGTTGGAGACGGGTCAATCCAGTACCCAATCCCCATTAAAATAGCAGCAGCTGGTAACACAGCTACCGGCAGCATTAATGAGCGACCGAGTCTTTGTAAATAGTTCATCATACATATTCCCCCTTGATTGTTGTAGTCTCTTATAATAATTGTTCCCTATAAATAAGATAATTGGTATAAGGTCATTGATATTTTTTAAGTCGTTCAATATGAAGTGTAATATATCCTAACTCTTCAGAAGGAAGTTGGATACCGTGGGAAGTGGACAACATCTTAGCAACGCGTTCGGAACATTGATAACTGCGTTTGAATTTTCGTTTGATCATCAGAAGCATTTCCTCGTCCATCGAGTGAACTTCATAATGGTAGATACGATTTAATGCGAATCTGAGATGTGTCATTAAACGCTCGTAGGCTAGATCATCTGTGGCAATGGTGATGTCCAAGTCAATTTTTATCGTTTCCATCATATCTTTCACAATTGCTGTTTGCCTAACCGTCTCGTGTAAATCACCTCCTTGAATTTTCATGGTGTGGATATGCAGGGCAATGAAGGCGGCTTCATCAATAGGCATATCCACATTTAGCTTCTCCTTCATGTGATGAAGTGCCCAAACGCCAATGTCAAATTCTTGTCTATACATAATTTTTATTTCATGCAATAATTTGTTTTTTAAATGAATACCTTTTTGTTCTCTTTCAATCGCAAAGGATAAGTGATCGGTTAGAGCTAGAAGAATATGTTCATTTAGTTTTGTATTTAGCTGTTTTTCAGCGAAATCAATAATCTCTTCAGAAATAATTAGGTGTTCTTCCGGGATACGCACAATTAATTCCTGAAGCTTTTCATTTTCCTTTACTACAAATAGCTTTTCAATCCTATCAGGATTAACAATATCTTTTTTCTTTTTTTCAAAGGCAACACCAGCACCGATAGCTATTTTTTCTTGGTCCCCATCCATAACGATAACGGCATTATTATTTAAGATTTTTGTGATTCTCACCGGAAGACACCTCCTATTTCCATGCTTCCATGTTACTTAGTTTAATGTGATAATCATCGTTTCGCCTTGTTTTGCTACGGTTTCTTCTGCATAAGTGAACTGTTTGTCTAAATCATTGCTATTGGTAATGATAATAGGAGTGATAATATCCGCTGCATGTTCTTTAATGTAAGGCAAGTCTGCTTCCATTAGTAATTGTCCTTTTGAAACAGTATCGCCGGTATTCACCTCAACACGGAACCCCTCACCCTTTAATCCAACGGTTTCTAGGCCGACATGAATGAGCAATTCCAATCCCTCATCTGTAACAAGGCCGATAGCATGTTTGGTTTCAGGGATTTGCACGACCTTTCCATCAAAAGGAGCTGCAATTTTACCGTCGCTTGGCAGGATAGCAATGCCCTCCCCCATCATTTTTTGACTGAAAACAGGATCTGGTACGTTTTCTAGAGAAACTATTTTACCATTTACCGGTGCATAGATATGTTGATCTTTTGATTTTTTGAATAAGTTTTTAAACAAGTTTATTTCTCCTTTCTTATGCGATCGCAATGATGGAATGGATATACACTTAGGTTTAGTTTATCCAATCATATAGATTCATGCACGACACGAAAAAAGGCATGGCAGTACAAAGAGGAGTAAATCCATCGTAGGTACCACCATGCCTGATCGTATCAGTAACATGTGATGCAATATTTACTTATTAAATTTATCCTAACATTCCTTTCTTTAAAAAGCAATGTATAAATGTGTGGAGCAGGCGTTATAACTTTTGCTTGGCTTGTTCAGGAATATCTTGCTGTTGTACTTCTTCCCAAGTTTCAATATATTTCCCTTTGGTAAAAATACGTAAATAAGCATCTTTTCTTAATTCTCCACTAGCATAGAAGGTGACTTCTTTTTTCCGGCCATCTTTATCGAACCCAGTTAACGTATAGTTATAACCTCCTGGACTGAGAGCGGTTCCTTCTTTATTGACTTGTATATATATTTCTTTCTTTGGTACGAGCGGGTTAAATCGATCCGTTACTTCGTTTGAAAATAGTTGCATAATTAGTAAACCGGCTCCAATAATGAGGCCGCATCCTAAAATTGTGATAAATAATTTTTTCATCCAACTGTATCCTTTCTACTAATGATAGATAAATCCTATCACGAGAAATTCATTCCTACGTTGGATTTGTCTTTCAACATGCTTACAGTATTGAAAGGAAAACGAAGCTCGCTAGCTTTTCAAGTTTTGTATCAGGTGTAGAATATTCACGGTCTGATTAAATAACAAACGATCTGCATTTTCCATGCAAGCTTCTACAGTGGAAGGACTGGTAATAATGGAGAAACACCCATCAAATTTCTCTCGTAGTGCAGCTAAATCACCAGACAAGGATCCTGACAATAATATTGCCGGTACTTTATTTTTATTCGCTACTTCCACGATATAGCCTGGGGCCTTCCCATAGAGTGTTTGCTCATCGCTTTGGCCTTCTCCGGTAATTACTAGATCTGCTTGTCTGATCGCATGATCGATGCCAGATGCTTTTCCGATTAAAGCAGCTCCAGATGTAAGTTCTGCACCAATAGCTAAAAGGGCAAAACCAAGTCCTCCCGCTGCTCCAGCTCCCTGAACGGTGGTGAAGTCTTGATTCAGCTCTGCTTCCAGTCTTTTTCCTAGCGTAGATAGGGCTTTGTCGTACATGATGATTTGTTCCTTTGTTGCGCCTTTTTGTGGCCCATAAATAGCGCTTGCCCCTCTATCTCCAACAAGAGGATTATCTACATCACAAGCTACTTGGATGTGGACTTTACGTAGACGTGGATCTATATCTGAAAAGCAAATATCTTTCGCGGCAAGCATGTCTTTGCCGAATATCCCCAACTGACTACCAGCATGATTCCATGCTTGCATGCCTAACGCTTGTAATAATCCAAATCCCCCGTCATTGGTTGCGCTTCCACCAAGTCCAATAATAAAGGACGTACAACCTCTGTCTAACGCAGCCTTAATAACTTCACCAAGGCCGTAAGTAGTGGTTATGTCTGGATTTCTGCGTGATTTAGCTATCTGCGTTAACCCAGCTATGTTCGCAATTTCGATGACCGCTGTATTGTTTTTCAGTACAGCATAATACGTATGTATTGGCGTACCAAGTGGACCGGTGCATGTAATAGGTACTTTTTCTCCCTTTGTAGAAGCAAGCAGCACGTCTACCGTTCCTTCTCCGCCATCGGCCATCGGTTTTATTGAGATAGTTGCTTGTTCGTCAATGGATTGAATCGCTTGTTTCATAGTTGTTGCTGCTTCTAAGGAAGTAAGACTCCCTTTAAATGAATCTGGTGCTAGTACAATTTTCATGTGATTCCTCCTCTGTTGCAAGTGTTTACGAATAGTTAATTACCAAACCATTCGACTAGACTGCTTTACGACGGAGCTAATACTATGGGCAATTAGGAATTGTGCAGCATAATAGGTCGTCATAATTAGTACATGTGAGTAGGGAACTGGTGAAATAAACATATTCCAGGAAAGAATAGCGTCAGAAATAAGAAATAACAAACTCCCGATGATTGCAAACTTATTTCCTGTCATAATTGCCAGCCAGGCCATACTAGTAATCACTGCGATATAACTAATCACAGGTAGGACGAATATTTCATCACCTGAACTAGCAATTGCCTGAATTAATTCATTTCCCATTAGAAAACCAAGGATAGCTAGTGGAATAATCATCAGGAATCGATACCAAGAAAACTTCCATTGCAAGGAAAAAGCTGTTAAATAAAACAAGTGGCCAACCAAGAAGAAAGTAAGTCCGATGATGAACCATCGTAATGTACCATCTCCAATTATACAAAAAATGAGTCCAATAATAACTAACCAATGCGTGCTTGATCGCTGTCTAGGCATCTGATTCATTGCATAGATAATAATTAATAACATAGGTATTATCTTAAAAAACAATTTGAAATTACCTGGTTCGGAAGGAATGATAAAGATATATACGATACTCATGACAAGAATAAGTATCGGTATACGATTGACTTGCACGTAATCACCCCCTTTTTTGGAATAAGTGATGCTATCTACTTTAAAAATACCATATTAGTCCAGCAATTCCGAGAAAAATCAAGCCAATAAGTCCACTATATAAACCAATTTTAGTACGGAATTCACGGTGCTCCCTCGTTTCTGATTGGTAGTTAGCGCGTTGTTGCAGCCCACTCGTCCATATTCCTAAAAAAGTTGCGGAAATAAGTATTGCAATCACCCCGATACCAGTAATGATTTTAAGCATTGTTAAACTCCTTTCTTTCCTACCTACGTATTGATCATTCATTTTGCTTCCAAATTCAAAATTTAATTAGAAAGGCTTTTTTAGATGGGGTAACGAGCTAGTGGGGAAAATAGAGCTACTAGATGTTGACAAGAAAAAAACTTGTAGAGAAAGGTTCACTACAAGTCAAAGTTGAACGAAATGGCAACTATTTTTGTTTATTATTTTCCCTCTTTAACTACAATCGCCTGGGTTACTTTTGTGTTTTTACAGTCTTCAAAGGCTGCTTCATCTACGAGCCCTAACTTAATAGCAGCGTCTAACTTTTCTGTATCTGGGCGTTTTTCGGTAATAACAAAATCACTTAATTGTAGTTCTTCCAATTTTTGTACCGTTTGTTCTGGCGTGTATTTGATGGCCGAACGAATCTGTCGTAGTACTTGATAATTGCCTCGCTGAATGTCACCTTTTCTATCTTTTCCAGTAGTGTTATCTAAGTAGTGGTGAAATTTCTTTTTTAACTGGTTTAATTCCTGCTCCATTTCTTTTTTTTGCTCGTGCAATACATAGTATCGTTTTATTTCTTCCTCTGTGATAGATAATGTTTCTTCCATGTCACTAACTCCCTATTTAGATTATTTAGTTTATATCTATGTCCGACAAGATTCATCTATGACATGGAATACGTTATGAGTAACCTGGCCATTTAGTCATTGCTCTCTAATTCCATTAATATCCATGAACAAGCTTGCGATTTCTCTCTTGTAAACCGCTTACAAATAATTTATACTTGGACTAAATCGATTTAGTAAATCGGTTTAGTCCAAAGCAAATAAAGAGGAGAAAGACATGAAAAAGATTACAATTGCTGATGTGGCAACGTATGCCAACGTTTCAAAAAGTACGGTTTCTCAGTACTTAAATAAACGATACGATTATATGGGAGCAGATACAAAGAAGCGAATTGAAGCAGCTATTAAAGCTTTAGGGTATAGCCCGAATATAATTGCCCGGAGTTTAAAGCAAAAGTCGACAAAAACGATTGGTGTAATCGTTGCAAATATACTCCATGTGTTTTCCACACAGGTTATTCGGGCAATCGAGGATTATTGCAATGCTTCTAATTTTCATGTGATTGTTTGTAATGCTGACGATGATCCAATGAAAGAGAAGCGATATATTGAAATGCTTCGGGCCAAGCAAGTAGATGGCATAATTGCTTTTCCTACAGGGGAAAACATCGATTTATATCAAGGTCTATTAGAGGAAAACTATCCCTTTATCTTAATGGATAGGCTAGTTCCAGGAGTAGCTATGGATGCGGTATTACTTGATAATGAAAAAGCTGTTCATTTAGCCATAGAGCAATTTATTAAAGCAGGTTACAAGAAAATAGGGATGATTTCACCCCCAATGGAACAGCCTGTCACACCGAGAAGAGAGAGAATGGAGGCGTACAAAACGGCACTAAAAAAATACGGGATCGAATTTAGACCAGCCTATTTAGCAAGTGGAGAAATCACGGATATGCACATACGAATTAAGGAAATGCTTACATTAGCAGATCCTCCAGAGGCCATTCTTGCATTAAATGACCGTGTATTGTTTGAGTTATTACAATATACGAAAGATCACCAAGTTCAAATCCCTGCTGATCTCGCTATTATTGGTATCGATGATGTTTCGTTTGCTTCCTTTTATAGTCCAACGTTAACGACGATTGCTCAGCCAGCTTTCGACATGGGAAAAAAAGCTGCACAGTTATTATTTAATCAAATACAGGGAGATTCTCGATCAGAAACCAACGTATATCGCTTTGCACCACAGCTGATGGAAAGAGAATCTTGCTAACATAATAGAAAGGAAGTAGAGAAAAATGAGAAAGACGATTACTACGATTGCTTCTGAAGTCTCTGAGGTCTTGTATCGGATAGATGCAAATGAAGCCATCACATTGGCTGAAAAAATACAACAAGCAAACCGTATTTTTGTTGCAGGAACTGGGCGATCAGGCTTAATTAGTAAGGTGTTTGCAATGCGTATGATGCATATTGGGTTCCCAATATACGTTGTCGGGGAGACAATTACGCCAAGTATTGAAGCGGATGATTTATTAGTAATTCTTTCCGGTTCAGGTAGTACAGGTACATTGAAGTATTTTGCTGAAAAAGCAAAAGCTATAGACGCGAAGGTGGCATTAGTTACTACGAATAGAGAATCGATGATTGGGAAGATCAGTGATTCTATTATAGTGGTACCTGCTGCAACGAAAAAACGATTGTCATCAGAACCAGCTACAATACAGCCACTAGGAAGTCAGTTTGATCAATCGGCACACTTGGTATTAGATGCAGTAATAGCTTATCTTCTAGAGAGATTACCGGAAGCCAATAATCATACAGCATTAAATCAAAAACACGCAAACTTGGAATAGATAAAGGAGGACATGTCAATGGAATCAATTCATGTAATAAAGGAATCGAAAGTGGTAGCTGTTATTCGTAAAGCAAATGAAGAAAATATTGTATCTATATTGAAGGCTTTATCAGCTGGAGGAGTAAAGGCAGTAGAAATTACTGCGGAAACACCTCGGGCGGCTCAAGTTATTGCAAAAGCGCATGAGAGTATGGGAGATGAAGTATGCATTGGAGCCGGTACTGTATTGGACCCGGAAACAGCTAGAACGGTTCTACTAGCAGGAGCTGCGTTCATTGTATCGCCAGCTCTAAATGTTGAAACCTTAAAACTAGCGAATCGATATGGGGTGTTGGCAATTCCAGGTGTGTTATCCCCTACAGAGATCCTCACCGCCTATGAACACGGTGCTAAGATGGTTAAAATATTCCCAGCTACTACTGTTGGACCTTCCTATGTAAAGAATATACTTGGGCCTCTCCCGCATGTAGAAGCAATGGTTACTGGTGGGATTACCCTGGATAATATGAATGATTACTTGGAAAAAGGATGTAAAGCGGTAGGTATTGGAAGTAATCTGGTCAATGCTCCTCAATTAAAGACGGTTGAAGATTATCAAAGATTAACCGAAACCGCTAAAAAATATCGCAAACAAGCGGATAAATAATAAGTAAGCGAAGGGGAGGGATGTAAGATGATTAATCGGAAATATGCTTTTATCTTCTTTATTTTGGTAACGGTTTCTTTGCTTTCCGCTTGTTCAGAAGAAGCTGATCCAGATGGTGACGGCAAGATAAAAATAATTGCTGCACATAACCAAACTTCTCCTGATAACCCATACCAAACAGGGATGTTGAAATTTAAAGAAGTTGCAGAGGAGAAATCAGGTGGATCGATAGAAGTAGAGGTTCATGCTGGAACGATAGGAACGGAGGAATCAGAATTAGTAGAGAAACTACAACTGGGGGCTGCGGATGTAGTCCTTGTTTCTCCAGGATTTATGACTCAAACAGGGATACGAGAGGTTGACTTATTTTCAGCACCGTACTTATTTAATAGTTATGAACATTGGTTACGTGTCGTTGATGGTGAAGTTGGCCAGCAAATGGCGAAGATCATTAATGAAAAGTCAAACAACGCCTTTAAACTATTAGGCTATTGGACGGCAGGAGTAAGGCATTTCTACGGAAAAAAACCATTAGAATCAATGGATGATTTGAAAGGGGTTTCTTTACGGACGCAGACATCCGGAGTGATCGGTGACTTCTGGGAAGCTACGGGTGCCATTCCATCATCCATCTCGTGGGGAGAGCTGTATCAAGGATTACAGCAAGATGTTGTTGACGCTTCCGAAAACGCTTACCCATTCTTTGTCCAACAATCCCATCATACGACACCGAACGGGAAGTATATTACGGAAACAGCACATGATTTTACGACACGATTTCTATTAATTAATGGAGAGAAATTCGATAATTATTCACAAGAACATCAAACTATTATTCTAGAAGCTGCTAAAGCATCTGTAGAGGCAGAAAGAGCTGCAACGAATAAGCAGGATATTGATTATAAAGAAAAAGCAATCGATGAAGGTGCAGTTGTAAATGAAATTGATCGTCAGCCGTTTATTGAATTAGCTAAACCAATTCAGAATAATTTCGCTGAAGAAATTGATGCAGAACAAATGTTACAGGCAATTAGGCAACTTGCAGAGGAATAGGGGGGATATTATGAAACAGTTGATACGAATGCTTGAAAAAACGCAAATCACGATTGGATTAGCATTTCTAACGGTTTTCTTCCTAGTTATTATGCTGCAAATAATTACGAGATATATAGGAATTTCGGTTATTTGGACGGAAGAAGTAGCAAATTACTCATTTATTTGGGCAATTTTTATGGGAGCAGCGGTAATGGTTAATCGAAGGGAACATTTTAATTTTGACTTGTTGCAACGAAAGCTTAAAGGGAAAAGTAGAATCACCTTGAGTATTTTTAATGACCTTGTGTTAATTGCTTTTAATCTCGCTATATTTAGCCTTGGCATTCAAGTAGTCATTGAATTTTGGAATTATACATGGGCTACAATTCCAGAAATGAAAATGGGTTATGTATGGTTGTCCATTCCTATTATGGCAGGTACGATGGTTATTTACTCCATATCCCATTTGATTAACCATATAGAGACGTGGAAAACGAAGGGGGTTATGGAATAATGGGCTTTCTATTAATTGGGTTATTTCTTGTATTAATGCTTTTAGGAATGCCGATTGCCTTCGTTATTGGAATAGTAGCCTTGTTGGGAATCTTTGGAATGCCCTATACTCCAGAAGCGGCCGTTCCGATGAAAATGGTAAATGGACTGGACTCATTTGTTCTATTAGCTGTACCGTTATTTATTTTAGCAGCCAACCTGATGAATTCAGGCAAGATCTCAGAAAAGTTAATTGATCTTGCCTTAGCGATTGTGGGCCCGATTAGAGGTGGTTTGGCACACGCAAATATTCTAGTTTCCATGATGTTTGCCGGGGTCTCTGGAGCTTCCCAAGCAGATGCTGCCGGTGTGGGAAAAATTCTTATACCAAGTATGAAAAAACAGGGGTATGACACGGAGACAGCAGTTGGAGTAACTGCTGCATCCTCTACGGTGGGGGTAATTATTCCACCAAGTATCCCTATGATTATTTTTGCAGGTTTAACCAATGTTTCGATTGGCGCTTTATTCCTTGGAGGAATTATACCCGGTATTCTTATTGGGTTGGGGATGATGCTATTTGTTTATGTTATTGCAATTAAACGTAACTTTCCAAAGGCTGCACGTCCGGAGTTAACAAAAGTAGGAAAACGATTCATTGAATCTGTACCAGCTTTGTTAACACCAATTATTATTATTGGCGGCATTGTTTTTGGCTTTTTCACTGCTACGGAGGCTGCAGCTGTTGCATCTTTGTATACTTTTTTGATTAGTATGTTTGTATATAAAACATTAAAATTAAAAGACTTACCAAAAATATTAATGGATACACTAGCATTAAGCTCTTTATCCTTATTTGCCTTAGCGGCAGCAAGTGCCTTAGGTGAGTTAATGAGCTATTATCAACTTGGGACCATCGCCCAAGAGTTCTTTAGCGATCATATAGGTTCTGAATGGCTATTTATCTTCATTCTAATTGTTTTCTTCTTATTTGTAGGAACGTTTATGGATGCCATTCCAGCTATGATCTTATTTGTTCCCATTATTTTACCGACTGCTTTGGAATTTGGAATCGATCCTATTCATTTAGGCTTAATTGTTGTTATTACATTAGCTATCGGTTTAGCTACACCACCATATGGACTGGTATTGTTATTATCAGCGAAAATCGGGGAATTATCTGTAGAGCGATCGTTTATCGCTGTCATTCCTTACTTGTTCATTATTGTGGTTGTTTTATTGATTATTGCTTTCTTGCCCGAGGTCACTTTTTTTATACCGAATCTATTTAGTTAAAGAGGTGTTTAGCTTTGGATTATTCAGTAATTAATAAACGAGCTGCAGGAGAAGCTGCTGTGGATTATATTGTATCTGGAATGACAGTTGGATTAGGATCTGGTTCTACGGTTGACTATATGCTAGATAAATTGGCTGAAAAAGTAAAAGAAGGATTGAAGGTACAGGGTGTGCCTACATCAAAAAAGACGGAAAAACTAGCAAAACATCTGGGGATACCGATTGTTGATTTCGCTACCATTACGAAGGTCGACCTGGCTATTGATGGAGCAGATGAAGTGGATCCATCGTTTCATTTAATCAAAGGTGGAGGCGGATCGCTTGTTCGTGAGAAAATTGTGGATGCCAATGCGCAACAATTGATCATTATTATAGATGAGACAAAGAAAGTGCCTCAATTAGGAACATATCCACTTCCAATTGAAATCGTACCATTCGGATGGCAGAAAACAGCTGAAGCAATTGCGGCATTTGGTGTTGAACCAAAGTTAAGGAAATTATCTGAACAAGATGTGTTTGTGTCAGATAATGGTAATTATATTTTAGATTGCCCATTCAAGCTTATCGAAGATCCACATTCGCTGCATCAACAATTAAAGCAATTGGTAGGAGTTATTGAAACAGGGTTGTTTACATCTATGGCTGATATAGTTATAGCTGGAGAAGAAGGTAAAGTAGAAAAGCTTACAAAAGAAAAGTAAGAGAAAGAATCTGGAGGAATAAACGTGAATGATGTGATTACATTAGGAGAAGCAATGATTGTTTTTAATCCAGGAATGACAGGACCACTGAAATTCGTCAATACCTTCGAAAAGAAAGTTGGCGGAGCAGAACTGAATTTGGCAGTTGGCTGTTCTCGGTTAGGATTGAAAACAGGATATATGACAAGATTAGGCAAAGATGAGTTTGGGAAGCATATACACAATTTCGCCCGTGGAGAAGGAATAGACGTATCTCAAATCGATGAAATTGAGGGATATCCAACCTCTTTGAATTTTAAAGAAATCATGGAGGGTGGTAGTGTTCGTACCTTTTATTATCGAGATAAATCCCCTACCCTTACGCTTACTGCGGAAGATTTAGATGAATCGTATATTAGAAATGCAAAAATACTTCATTTAACTGGGATTTATCCTGCAATTGATGATCGAAATATAGCTGTCATAGAGAAGGCGATAGCATTAGCTAAAAAACATGATGTAAAAATCTCCTTTGATCCGAATATTCGCCTTCGCATGTGGAGTAAGGACAAAGCAAAAACTGTAATTAGCAAACTATTGCCACATGTTGATATATTGCTAACTGGTGATGAAGAAATGGAAATCGTGATGGGGGAAAGGGACCCAAAGAAAATTATAGAAAAAGCAATAGAACTCGGCATTTCTTACATTGCGGTCAAACAAGGGGATAAAGGTTCAGTAGGGTATTATCATGGTGAGACGATTCAAGCCTCACCTGTAAAAGCAGCAAAAGTGGTGGATACAGTAGGAGCTGGGGATGGTTTTAATGCTGGAGTGCTTTATGGATTTTTGAATGGATGGACATTAGCTAAAACCATGCATTTTGCTAATACGATTGGATCAATGGTTGTTGGAGTCATTGGAGACAATGAAGGATTGCCCTATTATGAAGAAGTTCAGCAACGGCTTGGAGAAGTAGAACGGATTGAACGATAAAAAGAGGTGTCAGAAGTGAAATTACAATTAGCTCTGGACAGGTTAACAAAAGAAGCGTGTTTGCATGTTATTTCCGAAACCAAAGAAATCGTAGACATTATAGAAATAGGTACAGGTGTTATAAAAGAGTATGGAATGGCATTTGTAAGAGAAATCCGAGAGAAATATCCGGACAAGACGATTCTTGCGGATATGAAGACATGCGATGCTGGAAAGCATGAGGCCAAGCAGGCGTTTGACGCTGGCGCAGATCTAACAACTGTCATGGCCTTTTCATCAGATGCTACCATTAAGGATACATTAGATGTAGCCAAACAAGTAGAGAAGCAAATAATGATTGATTTACTTGAGCTTTCCTCTCATCAACGCATGGAAGAATTGAAGCGGTTAGGAGTAGAGTTAGTTAGTCTCCATGTCGGAAAGGATCAACAAACAAAAGGGAATCATTTTAATACGGAATTGTTTTCTTTTGTAAATGGATATGGGTTTAAAGTTGCTGTAGCTGGTGGAATTAGGGAAGATACCTTGCCAGAGGTTGTGGAAGAGAATCCAGATATTATTATTGTTGGAAGTGCTATTTCCAAATCTCCTCATCCACAGCAAACAGCACAGCATATGAAAAAGATAATGCAAACGAGGGGATAAAAAGAGGAGGCAGGGCATTTGTGATGCTCTGCTTCTTCTTTTAAACGAGCTTATACAGATTTTTAGGTCTTCCTTTTTTTCCGTAATGGCAGATAATCTCTACTTCTCCCTTTCCCTCCAAATAGTTTAAATAACGGTGTACAGTCTGATATGCAATCGGTAATTCTTCTTGAATTTCATTTATGGTTCTTGCTGTTCCTTGTTGTAACAAAAAATTTTTAATTGACATTAATGTTCCTTGGTTAATTCCCTTTTCAACAAAGACACTCTCTTGATTAGCAGTTAGTCTACCAATTTTTAAATTAATTCGTATTCTAGACAATAGATCTGGAGCTCTAAAGGGCTTTAATGCAAAGTCGGTAGCACCTGCATGTAGAAACATATTAGCTACTTCCTGCCTTTCATCGACGGTAAGAATGATGATTGGCGTTTTATCATTAAATTTCCGAATTTCTTTTGTTGTTTTTAAGCCATCCCAATTAGGCATGTGATAATCCAGTAAAATGAGATCAGGTCCCATCTTTTTACATACATCTACCCCCATTTTTCCTGTAGAAGCTTCTAATACAGCGTATCCTCCAAAGCTGCAAACTTCGTTTAATGTAAATCGTATATCCTCATTATCATCTACAATTAAAATCGTTGACTTCACCTTTCTTTTCACCCTCTTTAGGAACCGGAAGCACGATATTCATTTGCGTATAATTCCCTGGTTCACTTTTTACCGAGATTTTCCCCCCATGATTTTCGACTACACTTTTAACAAACGAAAGACCTATTCCAGATGAGTTCTTTGTGCTGAACCCTTCATGCCAAATATTTTTCATATGTATTGCTTCAATACCCGGGCCATTGTCTTGAATTCGAAATAAAATACCACTATTTATTCTTTTGACACGGACATGGATATATCCTGCCTCATGAGCAAATGAAGCTATCGCATTTTCAATAATATTGGAAATAGCCCGTGAAAACCGAATCTTATTCACAAAAACTGGAGGAGTGTGTTGGTCAATATCAATTCTTAGATGAATTTTTTCATGGTTATCTAAGCCTAGGTGACTTGTTACGTAGGCAAACAGTTCCTCTACTGAAATATGCTTTTTAATATTCTCATATAAAATTTCCGAAATCATATCTTTCATGTTATCTAAAGAAGCTCCAATCCGAACAAAATAGTTGCTGAAAGTCGAATGCATGTTCACTTGTGATTTCATCTCTAATAAAGACAGAAGTCCTTCTATTGTAACTAAGGGCGTCTTTAAGTCATGTACTAATGTTGTAATTTCTTCATAAACTTTTGACTCGATAAGGGCAATTCTTGTTTCCTTCAACTCCTCCTCCTGTTGCTGGTATTTTTTCAGTGTAAAGAACTGCTTGTTTAGTAAATGAATAAGAAACGTAAGGATAATAGCGATGACAAGAAATACCAAGAAATACAGAGTTGCTAATGTGTTGTACAATTTATTATTTGTAAAGTATAAGTCAGCCGTTTTAATGCTGATTGCTAAATCATTTGTTCCAAAACCAAATTTGGAAAGTGCTGGGACTAACTGAATCCATTGCGTAGCAAATAAAATCAAAATGATAATAATGGATGAAATAAGAAAGAAAAATTTTTGCTTGGGAATATATATTTGCAGAAATATAATAATCGCTAGACTAACGAAACAGTTTATATAGGAGAAATATTCACCATAGATAATGTTGAAAAGAAAGAATGCAATGAAAACAATACCAATGAATAGAAAAGAAAAATGAGGCGAATCCAATTTACTATATAATGCGAAAGAAATTACCAATGCACCAAAATAAATAAGAAAAAAAATAAGTGTATACTTACCCACATAAGCAAAGGAAGTAATCATCAATTGCCCGCTATCCTGGTGTACAATACTATGCTGTATTCCATCAACAATAAATAATGTCCAATCTTTAATAAAGTATGGAAGAAAGAAACCATATATCATCAATAGAAGCCCAATTATTCCTGTGAGATAAGGGTGTTTTACTTTCATTATCTGTCATCAACCTTCTTATTTTAATATGTATATTGCATGTTACTAACGAAATGCTGAATTTAATGGGACAGAAATATCTTTCAATTGATGTACAAGAGTAGCTGGTATTTTATAAGATCGTAACGTAGCTAGAACATTTTCCTTGTTCTCCATTTGTTTTATACCAATATAGTAATTGGCATAGGGAACGGCAGCTTGAAACAATTTCATTGAATTTGGATCTTCGCGATGCTTACCTACCAGATTGACTAAAATAATAGGTACATCTTGAATCGCGGCCTCTTCTACTAGCTGTTTCGTTCGTTTCAGTTCATCAGACAAGCTACGAGGTGTGTGCAGCATACCATTGGCACTAAAACCAATAACGATAATTAAGCTTTGATAATCATAAAGGTCGGTTGCGAGAGCCCTGGGGCGATAATCCATTTCAAGATTTAAGTTATCAGCTATGTTACTGATAATCGTGCTTTCTGGTGCTTGTCCTGCCGATGTAATGAGAATTCTCTCTTCGCCGATTGGGGCTGGCAAATTTGGGTATGTATTTATGTGATTCGGGTTGGGGGCGCTTCGCGTGGATATCGTAATAATGGAGGCAAGTAATAAACATAGGAAGAACGGCATGTATTTATTCATTTTTGTCCACCTCTCCTACTTTTTGCTATTTTTGCGTCGCTGTTTAAATCAGTAAACCGGTTCAGTTAGATATGGAAAAGGTAAAGCATGTTTTGCCTTACCTTTTCCAAAACAATCTTCTATTCTTTTAGTCTCGGGTCTAGTGCATCTCGTAAGCCATCGCCAAATAGATTAAATCCAAGTACGACTAAGAAGATGGCTAACCCAGGAAATGCAACAACCCATGGAGCGTTTTGGATAGCAGCCCTGCCATCGGTTAACATCGCTCCCCATTCTGGCGTTGGCGGTTGAGCGCCGAGACCTAAGAAGCTTAATCCAGCTGCATCTAAAATAGCAGTGCCTATACTCAAGGTAGCTTGTACAATGATGGGTGCGGCGCAATTTGGTAGCACATGCTGGAATAATACTCTAGCGTGTTTTGCTCCAATTGCTTTGGATGCTTCGATGTATTCGGTTTCCTTAATTGATAACACAGCTGATCGGACAATCCGAGCAAATTGGGGGATCCCTACGATCCCAACGGCTATCATTGCATTGGTTAAGCTGGGGCCTAAAACGGCTACTAATGCGATAGCTAGTAGAATGCTAGGGAAGGCCATCATAATATCAATTATTCGCATGATGATCTGGTCAATCCAACGACCAAAATAACCAGCAACACTACCTAATACTACACCTATTATCATAGCAATTCCAACGGCTATCACGCCAATTTGTATAGATATACGAGTTCCATAAACAATTCTAGAGAAAATATCTCTGCCAAGTTCGTCCGTACCTAGCCAATGTTCGGCAGAGGGAGGCTGATAACGGTTAATGATATCTTGAGCAGTGTGACTATGCGTTGCTATTACCGGGGCAAAGATAGCCGTTAACACAAGAACCAAAATAATACATAAACCAATTAGCGAAGTTTTGCTTTTCACAATTCGTATTAGTGCATCTACCCAAAGCTTTCGAGCTTTCGTTTGCTGGAGATCATGGCTATCAGGTAGTGCGGGATTCGGTTCTGGTGTTGGGTTCGGTTGAAGTGACATGATGCACATCCTTTCATATAAATCTACTTCTTGAAGCTTACGCAATGTATTAGAAACAAGAAAAAAGATTTTGTTTTGCAAATGTGAATGAACCACAATTCATAGGCCAACTATCGTACGTCCTTAATAGAGAGCGCCCTTGTTCTTAATCAAAACGGATACGTGGATCAAAATATTTATAAAGTATGTCCGTGATTAAATTAACCAATACAAAAATCGTTGCGACAATTAAGATCGTACTTTGAACGACTGGGTAATCACGACCAAGCACAGCTAAATAGACATAACGTCCAATTCCAGGCCATGAGAATATCGTCTCTGTTAATACTGCTCCACCTAGCAATAATCCAAATTGCAGCCCAATCACGGTTAGAACTGGTAGAAATGCGTTTTTTAAAGCATGTTGAAAAACAACAAATCTCGTTCTTAATCCTTTCGCATTTGCTGTCCGTATGTAATCTTGGCGCATAACCTCCAGCATGCTTGACCGGGTCATTCTTGCGATGATTGCCATGGGGATGGTACCTAGGGCAAGACCAGGCATTAATAGATGGGAGAAAGCATCTTTAAAGGCAGCCCAGTTACCAGTTAGCAAGCTATCTAATAAATAAAAATTCGTAATCGTGGTTAATTCCATACCAGAAGTGAGTCTCCCAGAAGGTGGCAGAATGTTAAATACAACAGAAAAAAGCCAAATCATCATTAAACCTAACCAGAAGATAGGTAGGGATACACCGAATAAGGCGCCAGTCATACTAATATTGTCAAACCAGGAATATTGTTTAACAGCAGCAATTACCCCAGCTAGAACACCGACGATAATTGCCAAAATCATAGCGAAAATGGTTAATTCTACGGTAGCGGGTAACTTATAGAGTAATTGCTCAGCGATGTTTTCTTTTGATTGAATAGATTCCCCCAAGTCGCCTTGTACAATATTTCCTAAGAACCGACCATATTGGACAATGTAAGGATCATTTAGTCCTAGTTCTTCCCGTAAGGATTCTAATTGTGCCTCTGTTGCTTTTTCTCCTAGCATACTTCTGGCTGGATCACCAGGAATGAGGTGAATAAGTGAAAAGGTTAATATGGAAACACCTATTAAGACAGGAATGAGCATGAATAGTCTTCGGATAATGTATTTAAGCATAGTAAAATTCCTCCGAATAATGTCTTTAACATATACTTTGGTTCAGCTTAAGGGAGATCCTTACGTATTTGACGTAAGGATCAACTTAAGCGTGGTTTGTATCTTTTCTACTGTTCAATATCTAATAGATTAAATGGTTCACTGCCCGTAGGGTGTGGTGAATAATTGACGATATTTTTACTTGCAGCAATTGGTGGTGTTGTATGCGCAATTGGGAACCAAGGAGCATCTTCATGAATGATTTCTTGTGCCTTTAAGTAAAGTTCGGTACGTTTTTCTTGATCCATTTCTGTTTGTGCTTGTTTTAGTAAATCATGTACCTCATCATTTTTATAAAATGCAATATTACCTGCAGATCCCTTTTTCGCATTATCTTTGTCTAATAATACATATAGGAAGTTGTCTGGATCACCATTATCACCAGTCCAGCCTAGAAACGCCATATCATGTTCTCCATTCTCTGTAACATTTAGATGGGTATCCCAATCATTTTCAATTATTTCAACATTTACATTGATTTCTTTGAGCATTTCCTGTATGGCTTGAGCAGATACTTTTGGCTGCGGCATATATGGTCTAGGATTGGCAAATGTATACAAGGTAATATCAAATCCATCGGCATAACCTGCTTCTGCTAGGAGAGCCTTTGCTTCTTCGACGTCATAACCATAATCTTCAATATCATCATTGTATCCCCATAAAGATGGTGGAAGCGGGTTTTTGGCAGGTTTGCCAATACCTTCATACAGACTGATTAACCGTTCTTTATCAATCGCTAAATTAATAGCTTGGCGTACTAGTTTTTCGGATAAAGGGCCTTCTTTATCAGTATTCATCGCAAGGTAGCTAACATTCATGGATGGCCTGCGGATAATTTGTAGATTCTGGTCATCTTCTGCTGTTTGAATATCTTGTGGGTTTAAACCTGTCATTAAATCTATTGAACCCGATTGTAATTCCATAAATCGTGCACCATTATCAGGGATCGTACGGAAGACAACTTTGTCTACATTAGCTACTTCTCCAAAGTATTCCTCGTTTTTGGATAGGGTGATGCTTTCATCTGGAAGCCATTCTTCAAAAACGAATGGACCTGTACCGACGGGGTTTTTGAAGTAATCTTCTCCGTGTTTTTCTACTGCATCAGGGCTAGCTATACCAAATGGTGGCATGGCTAACGTTTGTAAAAATGGTGCATTTGGTTCAGAAAGTGTGAAGGTTACTTCATAATCTCCAGTTGCTTCCACTTTTTCAATGATGCCACCCAAGTCTTCTTCTGAAGCCCCAAACATATATCCATAATAAATATATTCTGCTGAAGTTGCCCAACGTTCAAAATTAAATACAACGGATTCAGCATTAAAATCAGTACCGTCATGGAATTTGATATCATCACGCAATTGAAATGTCCATGTCAGCCCATCTTCACTGGTCTCCCATTCTGTTGCTAGCGCTGGTTTAACCTCTGTACTTTCCTCTTGGTAACGAACAAGCGTGTCATAAATTTGGTTCGTAACATAAATCGATTCCCCATCAGTAACTTTTGAAGGGTCTAATTGGATGGAATCTGCACCTCGACCAAATATAAGTGTTTTTTCACCCGAGGCTTCTTCAGTTGTTTGATCTTCTCCACCTGAACCTTCACTTTCCTCACCTGTAGAACTTGTATTATTACTACAAGCGGAAATGAAGAGTAAAATAAAAAGTAAACCAAATAATGCTAAAATGGAACGTTTTTTCAACATAATTCCCCCTCTGATCCTATGTTTTAGATGACACTTTCCAAAGTTTGGTATTGGTTGATGTAATTAGCTAACCACCTCCCTAACGAAATGGCATGCAGCCATTTGTCCATTGGATGAGACTTGTTTTAGCTCTGGTTTCTCTTGACGGCAAATTTCTTCTGCAAATGGACACCTAGTGTGAAACTTACAACCACTAGGAGGATTGGCAGGAGAGGGTAGATCGCCTTTTAGAATGATCCGCTGCTTTTCTAAATGAGGATTTGCCTCTGGTACTGCTGAAAGCAGTGCTTGGGTATACGGATGCTTGGGGTCCTGATATAGCTCGTTTGCTTCGGCTATTTCAACAATCTCTCCTAGATACATAACGGCAACTCGATCACTAATATGATGAACGACACTTAGATCATGTGCGATAAAAATATAAGTAAGGTTAAACTCTTCCTGCAAATCTTCCATTAAATTAATGACTTGTGCTTGGATGGATACATCCAGTGCAGACACTGGCTCATCACAAATGACAAGTTCAGGGTCAAGGGCAAGTGATCTGGCGATTCCGATTCGTTGACGTTGACCTCCACTGAATTCATGGGGATAACGATCTTTATGATAGGAACGTAAACCAACGACATCTAGCAACCGTTCTAACTTTTTATATTGCTCCTCTTTTGATAATTGAAAGATCTTCATCGGTTCTGTAATGGTTTGGGCAATTGTTTTTCTAGGATTCAAGGATGCGTATGGATCTTGAAAGATCAACTGCATATCTTTTCTTAATTTACGAAGCTTCTCCCCGCGATAATGAGAAATATTTTCTCCCTTAAAATAGATGTCTCCTTCGGTTGGATTAATTAATTTCAATATTGATCTTCCTGCAGTAGATTTTCCACAACCACTTTCGCCAACTAATCCTAGCGTTTCCCCTGATTGAATAGAGAAGGAAATGCCATCAACCGCTTTAAGTACAGGCTTTTCCCTGGAAAATAATTTACTGTCTTTTAATGGAAAATGCTTTTTTAAATTAGTTACTTCTAATAATGTACTCATGGGCTGACCACCTTTTCAGAGTTCGTCTCCTCATATAATAAACAACGGACGAAATGATGATCATTCACTTCCGTTAGAGTCGGGTCAATGTGTAAACACGCCTCCATGACATGCTTGCAGCGAGGTGCGAAACTGCATCCCTTTGGAAGGGAGCGTAAATCTGGTGGCACCCCATCAATAGCTTCAAGTTTTTTCTTTTGCTTATTAATCGTTGGTATAGAATTCATTAATCCTAAAGTGTAAGGATGCTTTCCTTGGTCAAATAAGTGGTTTGTTTCTGTATATTCAACTGGCTTGCCGGCATACATAACCATTACACGATCACAAACCTCTGCTACGACACCAAGGTCATGGGTAATCATAATAATGGCCATATTTAACTCGTTTTGCATTTTTTTGAAGAGCTCAAGTATTTGTGCTTGAATGGTTACATCTAATGCTGTGGTTGGTTCGTCTGCAATTAGCACGGAAGGGTTACAGGCTAATGCGATAGCAATCATAACCCGCTGTCGCATCCCACCGCTGAATTCATGTGGATAATTCTTTAATCGTTTTTTTGGATCAGGAATCCCAACTAAATGAAGTAATTCCAAGGCTCTTGATCGTGCCTGGTTTTTTGAAAAACTTTCGTGAGCCAGTATTGTTTCAATTAGTTGCTTCTCGATGGTGAATACTGGGTTTAAAGAAGTCATCGGATCCTGGAACACCATTGATATTTCCTTTCCCCGAATATTTCGCATTTGTTTTTTGGTTTTGGTAAGCAAATTTTCCCCTTTAAATCGGATTTCTCCCTCTACAATCTTTCCAGGCGGAGAAGGAATCAATCCCATTATCGACATGGCTGTCATACTTTTCCCAGATCCAGATTCACCAACGATACCTAATGTCTCCCCAGGTTTAATATCAAAATCAACGCCATCTACGGCTTTCACAATGCCTGCTTTGGTAATAAAATGCGTATGTAAATTTTCTACTTGTAGAATGGGGGACTCCGTATGCATATGTATCCTCCTTCAGTTTTGTAACAGTTTAAAATAATTAGATTTTTTAGAATTAATTATCATTATACATAGATTTCTAGCTTGGGATGTTTTTTTCTCTTTTTTCTCAAAAAATAATGGACAAAGTAAAATCACGGTAGGACTAAGACACATGTGTTAAAAACTACGATTCGGGGTAAGAGCTATAAGAAACAACACCGGTGTTAAAAACAAAATAGAGGAGAAAAGAATATGCTTGTAAAATTATTACCACCTTCAATCAGTAAGTATTTGCAAATGTCTAAGCCAGAAAGACAATACGAACTTCGTTTAACATTATGGTGGACACCGCTACTTTATGTGATTGTTACATTCTTATTTGCAGCTATTACATTGTATCTTGATGTTGGTATCGGGCTGGCACAATATATGCCTGTTTTTTTTAAGGCGGAATTTGAAACCACTCGTCTACTTATTAGCTCGTTAATTGGAGGCGTTTTAACATTAAGTGCTTTTACATTGAATTCTTTGCTTGTTGTCCTTACTACATTTAGTGGACAATTCTCGCCAAGGTTGCTGCAAAATTTTGTGAAAGATAAGCAAACGCAACATATTCTTGGAGTGTTTAATGGCAGTTTTGTTTATGTTCTAATCATGTTTTTATTTATCAGCAGTAAACCTGTAGACTACTATACCGCAGTACCATTTGTGACAGTTTTGATTGCCTTTTTCGCAGCCATTGTCTTCATCTATTTCATTAATCATGCAACCACGTGGATGCAGGTTCATAATATTACCGATATGATGAATGATGTTTCTGAAGGAATATTAAACGGTGTTTTCTCCCAAGAACTAGAAGAAATACGAACGAGTCAACCTGGGGATATGTTGGAACATGATTATCCGCAAAGTAAAACGGTAATGTCCCCTAAATCTGGTTATATCCAGCTAATTCTTTTTAAGGATCTGATTAAAGAGGCAAGGAAAGATAATATCATAATTAAAATGGAAGTACGAGTGGGCAGTTTTGTTTTAAATGGAAATCAACTATTTACCTATTGGGGACCGGGCGCAGATAATGTAGATGAAGCGAAGTATGTTCAATTAATCCGAATTGGTCATAAGGAAACGGAGATTCAGGATTTGAAATTTGGACTCAGTAAACTGGGGGAAATAGCAATTAAAGCGATAGGGAATGATGATCCTAAAACTGCATCTAATACCATTTTTCAAGTGACCGATTTGTTATAAACATTAGAAAAGAATGTCACGTTTTCTCCATATTTAGTTGATGAGTACAAGCAGGTTCGCTTGATTTTAGGGGTAGATAATTTTGAGTACCATCTATATCAGGGCTTAGGTGTTATTAGGCACTATGCTCAGAAGAATTATCCAATTATCACCGATATTATTGCTGCACTTACAAGATTGGCGGGAGCCGTCGATGAAAAACATCATGATGTTATTTGGGGATTTGCTAGTAATACAATTGATCATATTTACACCGAGTTTATTTTTGATATTGATCGCCGATTGTTGTTGAGAAACTTATACAAGCTCGCTGAAATAACGGGCAACATCGAAAACTACCATTATATCGAACAGCATTTTAAAGGATATGCACAATAAAGGATAAGGGTTTAGGATTTCATGATAAAGGAATAATAATGATATACACGAGGTTACAAGGAGTGACGAAAATGAGTCAAGAAAAATTAAAACAACAAATCGAACATATATTAGAGGATAGTTCAGTAGGAACGATGGCAACGGTGAAAAAGCAGATGCCTCATTCAAGATACATGACTTTTTTTCATGAAAATCTAACGCTTTATACCCCGACAAATAAGGAGACGGATAAAGCAGAAGACATTGAAGCCAATCCGTATACCCATATTATTTTGGGCTATGAGGGTGAAGGATTTGGTGACACGTATGTAGAATATGAAGGAAAGGTTTCGTTTAATGAGTCGCAAGAATTGAAAGATCAACTTTGGAATGATCGCATGAAGCTGTATTTTGACGGACCAAACGATCCAAAACTCACTATCTTAGAAATTAAACCTTTGCATATTCGCTTAATGAATAAAAAGGGAGAAAGTCCACAAGAATTGAATCTTAGTTAAGGAATAGCCAGATGTGGTCAGTTACACATCTGGCTAATTATTTTCATAAGGCTTATTTCTTTGATTCGTTGTAGAGTAGTTAGAGACCAAGGGTGTCCCCTATATCCGAAGATGGAAGGAATTCCATTCAGTTATATCGAACTAATGTTATAATTATACTTATTTTGAGGGGGATTCGATGTACGAATTGAAAACCAAAGAAAATGAGGACGATGTTATAGAATTCATTGAACAAGTGGAAAGCCCAAAGAAAAAAGAAGACGCTTACCGATTACTAGATATTTTTACAGAAACTACCGGTTATCCTGCAAAAATGTGGGGTACTAGTATAATCGGATTTGGCTCCTACCATTATCAATATGCAAGTGGCCATGAAGGAGACGCAGCATTAGTTGGTTTTTCACCACGAAAAGCAAAATTTAGCTTGTATTTTGCAACAGGAGATCAAGAACGTGAAGATTTATTACAGAAACTAGGAAAGCATACAAGTGGGAAAGCGTGTGTCTATATCAATAAGCTAGCAGATATTGATATTGATGTTCTTAAACAATTAATTAACCAGTCTGTTACCTTCTTGAAAGAGAAATACCCAACAACGTAAAGCACCCATAAAAGGGGTGCTTTTTTTCAGGAAAGAAAGTATGAATACAGGCAAATTCATACAGCGTTATTTGAGAATAGAGTATTACCGTTCAGTCACAATAGTTTTTCGCAGTTCTATTATCAGGGTGCTGGTGCTGGATGAAAGTCGAACGGCTCAAGAATTGAATGAACATCTTAATGAAAAATAAAAATTTCGAATCAAACACATCCTATGGGGTGTGTTTTTCCATGTGGTGAGTAAAATAAGTGGACATTACAAAAAATACATGGTATATTTATATTTAATTAAAGATAAATGAATTAAGAATAAATAAATATCTAAAGCTATAGGAGGATCAATGATGCAAGGTTTGAAAGGGATTCATCATGTTACAGCAATTACAAGTAGTGCAGAAAAGAACTATGCGTTTTTCACTTATATTCTTGGGATGCGCTTAGTCAAGAAGACAGTAAATCAAGATGATATTCAAACGTATCACTTATTCTTTGCAGATGATAGAGGAAATCCTGGGACCGATATGACGTTTTTTGATTTTCCGGGTATTCCAAAAGGTTCGCATGGAACAAATGAAATCTTTAAAACATCTTTTCGCGTTCCTTCTGATGCTGCTCTTGATTATTGGGTCAAACGTTTTGACCGCTTAAAGGTAACGCATACAGGTGTTAAAGAACAGTTTGGTAAGCGAACATTATCCTTTGTGGATTTTGATGATCAGCAGTATCAATTAATTTCTGACGAAGAGAATATTGGTGTCGAAGCGGGGGTTCCATGGCAGGATGGACCAATTCCTCTAGACTATGCAATAACAGGTCTGGGGCCGATATTTGTTCGAGTTGCAAACTTTGAATATTTTAAAGAAATGATGGAAAAAGTACTTGCTTTCAATGAAATAGACCAAGATGGTGCTTTTCATTTGTTTGAAGTGGGGGAAGGGGGCAATGGAGCACAAGTCATTGTTGAATATAACCCGGTACTGCCAAACGGTCGACAAGGGTATGGTACGGTGCATCATGCTGCATTTCGTGTTGACGACCGAAATGTGTTAGAGGAATGGATCACACGAATGGAGAATTTCGGATTTCAAACGTCTGGTTATGTTAATCGCCATTTCTTTGAATCATTATATGCCCGTGTAGCTCCCCAAATACTGTTTGAATTTGCCACTGACGGTCCTGGGTTTATGGGAGATGAACCATATGAAACTCTCGGAGAGAGCTTATCGCTACCACCATTCCTCGAGCCAAATCGTGAAGAAATTGAGAAAATGGTGCGCCCGATTGATACGGTAAGAAGCACGAAAGAATTTAAAAAAGAATAACCAGATGGTATACATTTTTATCAGGTAAGGTCGTGCATCTAGATTACTGCATGGCCTTTTTTAGTTTTTCTTGATAAAAAAACTAAAGACCAGGCCTAAATTAACACCTATTAAAGTAAAGATGGAAAACAAGCCTATCCCCATTCCCGTCCATTCGCCGATAGCAAAGATACTGATAATGAATATAATAAAACCGGCAAGGCTTAGAAGCGTAGTAATGATGTACAATGTTACCCGATTAATCAACCTTGCTAAAATAATAATGACGGATGCTGTTATTAATCCTGTAAGGATAAAAGGCGTCCATCCTTCGAGAAGAATCCTTGTCATATTTTCATCCCCCAGATAATTAAGGATTCTCATTACCCATTACATACCATAATGATATTTTCATCGAGGTCCCTTAAAGGAACTCCTTCCAACGTTATAACTGGATCGTTAACATCATAGAAATGCAGACCGAATATCATCGTATGAAAATTAAATAATGATTGTGGAGAACTTGATATCATGATCCATAATCATGTAGTTACGACAATTCATTTATATTAAGATGAATACCCTGCCTAAGCATCTACAATATCATTAATCAACTTTTTTAGATTGCTAGTATAAAATGGAATTAATTTGGTTCCGAATCAGGGTAGACATATACTATACTCCCTATTTTAAGGCATAAGGGAGTTTATCCTATCTTACTTCCTATCTTTGAAAAGTATGATAACAATAAATGACTTTTGTAAAGGAATGTTTCATTCTTTGGCTATGGTGTTTATTAAACCCGTGTAGAACAGTAAAATTTCTAATGTATGCCAGATAGTGAGTAAACCTGGATTCCTGATCAAGCTAAAGACCTATTCTTAACGCCCATTTAAAAATAGGTAGTTTTGATTTAATGATTTCTGATACGCTACCAGGGACCCCGTTTGAAATGGGAACGAATGTTACTATTACGATAATATTCGATGGAAAGGAAGAGGCAGAGGATATTTATAACAAACTATTAACAAATGATGGAGCTGAGGCAATGCCAATGCAAGAAGCATTTTGGAGCCCAGCTTATGATCAAGTTATTGCTCAATTTGGTGTAACCTGGCATGTTTCCGGGGGAGAATAGCCGGTAATAAGAAACAGGCATTCAACATGCCCATTTCTTATTACTATGACCTAGCGGCTTTCATGAACAATATAAGCATCCGTTACACCAGCGTTTTTCACTTTTGTTAATTGTTCTTCAGCGTTTGATCGATTGGTGAAAGCTCCTGCTTGAACACGATACCATTGCTGTCCGGAAATGGTTACTAAGTCGACAAAGGCATTAATCCCTTTCGACTGTAGCATATCAACACGTTGTTCTGCATTATCTCGGGATTTGAAAGATCCAGCTACCACTCGATAAATACTACCCGAACCTGGCTTTTTTGTTAGATTAAAAGCTTTTGCTAATCCATTGACATGCCCACGAGCAACGGTTTGTCTCCAAGAAGCACTACGCATTAATGCAGCATCACTCGGATTATCTATAAATCCGTTTTCCGTTAGTATTGCAGGCATTGCAGATTCACGTAGAACGTGAAAATTGGCCTTTTTCTTCCCTCTATTACGCAGTTGATTTACTTTCGTGACTTCTGAATGTACTTGATTACGGTACTGTGCTGTTTGTGAACCATCAGATAGTGACGAATGAATATAATCTTCATAGCCCCTAGCAGAACCATTAAAAGAGTTGCAATGTACGGATAGAAAGTAATCAGCATTCCATGTGTTGGCATCATTCGTTCGTTGATTAAGACTAACCGTAGCATCGGTTGTTCTACTCATTCGTACCTGCACATTATTGTATTCACTGGTAAGGATATTTCTAATTCGTAAGGCAATATCTAAATTAATATTTTTTTCATATAGTCCATTTCCTGTTGCACCTGGATCAGACCCTCCATGACCTGGATCTAAATAAAGTCTCATTACTTATTCCTCCAGTCTTCTTCATATTCTCTTTCCATAACAGCGTATGAAAGCATATATTCTTCCAATTGGACAAACATCTTTATTTGATAGAAATTCCATAGATGCCACTGCCCGTTCTATAACTATAATCGGATCATTACGTAAGGAAGTGGCAATGGTGATTACAAAAAAATAAAGGAAGTAAGCCGGTTTGGCTCACTTCCTTTATTCAGTAGCTAATGGTTTCTTCGGTGGTTTATTTTCTTTCTTCCCTAAGAGAACCCGTTTTGCTTTTTCTCTATTCCGCTTATTGCTCAATACATAGAGTATATCATCATCTTGGATAACGGAGGTGCCTGTTGGTGTGATCAATTGCTTATTTCGGATTATTCCGATTACCAGCGTTTCATCTGGTAGTTCCAAATCAATCAGTGTACGATTTAAGGCAGCTGATCGCGGGGTCATTCTTACTTCCATTATTTCAGCCTCGGTATTTCCTAGATTAATTAATTCCATTGTTGGTTTGCTCGGATCATTCTTTCCGCCTGTTAGACCAAGCTTTGTTGCTAACCAGGATAACGTACTTCCCTGTACCAGTGCTGAAATAAGAACGACGAAAAACACAGCATTAAATATAAGATCGCTATTTTCTATATCAGCAATAATTGGATAAGTTGCCAATACGATAGGTACGGCACCTTTTAATCCTGCCCACGAAATAAATAATTTATCTTTTACGTTATATTTCATAAATAGCATGGAAACAAAGACTGCAATTGGACGTGCGATAAACATTAGGATAAGCGTTAATAAAACCCCTTGCCAGAATACACTAGGTAATTGACTTGGAAATACAAGTAAACCAAGCAGGATAAACATAACGATCTGCATCATCCAGGCAAATCCTTCATTAAAACGTAAAATCGAAAAGCGATACATGAGGTCACTATTCCCAACGAATACAGCCATTACATAAACAGCCAGTAGGCCGCTTCCGCCTAAAAAGTCAGAAATAAAATAGGTAGCAGTAGCCATACCTATTGCAAGAGCAGGGTATAAACTAGAGGTGTCTAAATTTATATTATTTATGAGTAATACAGTCAGTTTTCCAAGCAATAATCCGATTAATAGGCCAAGCCCCATTTGGACGAAAAAGCTGCCAATAGCTAGCCATATCGATGCATCTGGCACTTGTATTAATTCAATTAAAGCAACAGTGAGAAAAACCGCCATTGGATCATTAGATCCTGATTCTGCTTCAAGGGTAGAGGTGAGTTTGGATTTAATGTTTTTGTTTCCTAGCACACTAAATACAGCAGCAGCATCAGTAGAACCAACAATCGCCCCAAATAACATACCTTCTAATAAGGATAAGTTAAGAATATACATGGCAGCTACCCCAGTAATAACCGTAGTCAGTAGCACACCTAAGGTAGCCAAGGATCCTGCTGCACCAATAACAGGGCGGACATTCTCCCATTTTGTTTGGGTTCCACCTTCAAATAGGATAATAATTAAGGCCATAATTCCTATTAGTTGTGTGAGATGAACGTTTTCGAAGAAGATGAATTGATTTAGCCCCATGCCAATTAAGAGGAATAATACGAGTGCTGGTAGTCCTAACTTTGTGGAGAACTTTGTTGCCAAAGCTCCGACAATAAGCATTGCAGAAAAGAGAAAAACAAGCATTTCTAAAGATATATCCATGTTGAACAGTCCTTCCAAAGAACAATCTATCTCTATTATAAAGGTTATAAATGGATTTGAGAAAAAAGACGAATCATAATTATGAATTATTTTGTGATTGTTTTGATATATGGAACGAGAGAACCCATTTAATGGACTTCTATCAAATAAGCATAAAAGCACAAATATCCCACAAACTATAGGCAAGCTGTAGCCTGAAAGGAGGACGTGAAATGGGAAACAAGAATAATCAATTTAAAGAAAATACGAATCACGGAGAGCATCGCAATGGACGGAAAAGCCAATATAAAAACAGTAACTCTCATGGCGGTGAGGAGCCAAACCAATATGTGAACCAGAAAAAGCAGTAGGTTTTGCAAGAGAGTGGTTGATAGCCGTAGTCAGCCATTCTCTTTTTTAGGTAAAAGTGCAATTTTCGCCTAGATAACTATACAATAATCCTGGTTCTAATGTACTATTTTTAACATTAAATTTACAGTATCTTAAAACTTGATTGCTATACTTATTGCTAGATAAAGGATCGTAGGGGGAGATTGATTGAAGGTTTATCAAAAATACAAGCAATGGATAATGCAATTAAGCAATACGATGTTAAAAAAACTAAGCTTACGTAGCCGTTTGTTGCTCTTGTTTATCGTTTTGATATTCATTTCCAGTACGGCAGTAGGGATAAGTTCCTATCTAAAGGCGAAAGGAACAACGATGACAGCTATCGAGAACAGACTTAAACGAGAAACGGAGTTAATGGGATACATCGCTGATAACCTTCAATTTTTATACGTAAGCGATAATAATTATTTTATGCAACAACTTGAAAGTAATATTCGTACTCAAAAAAACAAATTAGCTGATGATGGCATTGCTTCTGAATATTTTTATGTTAAAGGAGAGCGGGTGACCCCATTTAAAAGTAGTGAAGATGCATTGCCAGGATTATCAACAGCTATTATAGAGGAAATATCGGTACGCCAAAACGGTCTTATACATAAAACGATAGATAACAAAGAATATACATTTACTTTTCAAGAAATGGAAGAAATAGAAGGAATCTATGTCTTAGCTGTTCCAACATCATCTTACATGGAACCCGTGCAATCAATGGGCTATTATACCATTGCGATTATTATGGTTAGTGGTTTGCTCACGACCTTATTGATTACTATTTTTGTAAGAAGTTTAACCAAACCCATTATGGTATTACGAGATACTATGCAAGAAGTAAAAATTGGAAACTTAGGAAAAGTCCTTCCTATTAAGACGACATTGCCTGAATTTATAGCACTGAAAAATGGATATGAAACGATGATTTCTTATATGCGAACGACGCTTCAGGAAATCAAAGTCACAACCGATCATCTGAATAACACAGGCAGAGAATTACAACGTTCATCTGCAACCACGTTAGAATCAGGTCAACAGCTAATGGAAGCAATTAATGAAGTGAAGACAGGAGCAGAGCAAACGGCATCGAGTTCAAAAAGTAGTGTAGAAATGGTTCTCCAAATCAAAGGTAAGTTGGAAATGATGAATATGGGGATTATTTTTCAAAGTTCTGGAGAAATGATTGCTTCTGCGCAGCAAGGCGATGTGCAAATAAACAAATTGAACCAAACGATAACTTCTTTTGAAACCGATTTTGAACAACTTACAAATACGGTTAACATGGTGCAAACGGAGTCTAAATCCATTACAGCAATGGTGGATATGATTCAAGAGGTTGCAGAACAAACCAAACTATTGTCATTAAATGCAGCTATCGAAGCCGCCCGTGCAGGTGAATCAGGTAAAGGATTCGCTGTAGTGGCCAAGGAAATAAGAAAACTAGCAGAACAATCTTCTCGAGCAGCTAGTGATATCACTGAATCAACATCGAGAATGGAATGTATAACAATAGAAGCGTCTAATGAGTTTCAGCAAATGCTATCAAAAACAAAATCAACACTTACGATGGCTGCTACTTCCCAGTCTTCATTTAATGAGCTGTTAATTGAAATCGAGAAAGTAAATAATCAATTAAGGTCCATAGAAAAGGATCTTCAAGAATTTGAACAAACACTCCCGCAATTGCAACAATCAGCAATTGATTATTCCTCCATGTCAGCAGATAATTTAATCCGTGCAGAAGAAATGCTTTTAGGCAGCAGTCAACAATTACATCTGTTGAGGAATAATGATGAAATTGGAAATAAACTTACTGATTTAGCAGACTCTCTTGCTATTCATACCCAACGTTATGACATTCAATAGCAGATGATACGTAAACCCTTCGATATAAATAAAAACCTGACCACGTTAGTGGTCAGGTTTATTTATTGAAATGGGGGAGTTAATGAATGAATTAGCCGAATCGTCCAGAGATATAATCTTCTGTACGGCTGTCGGTTGGTGTAGTAAAGATTTTGTCTGTCTCATCGAATTCAATTACTTCTCCATTTAAGAAGAAGGCAGTACGATCAGAAATTCGAGCAGCTTGCTGCATATTATGGGTTACGATAATAATTGAATATTCCTTTTTGAGTTCATGAATCAATTCTTCTACTCTTAATGTTGATTTCGGGTCTAATGCGGAAGTAGGCTCATCCATTAAGATGACATCTGGTTCGATGGCTAAGCAACGTGCAATACAAATGCGCTGCTGTTGACCGCCGGAAAGCCCGTATGCATTCTCCTTGAGACGATCTTTAACCTCATCCCAAATGGATGCACCTCTGAGACTTTTCTCAACAATTTCATCAAGTGTTTTTTTATTCCGAATGCCATGAATCTTTGGACCGTACGCTATATTATCGTAAATCGATTTAGGGAAAGGATTAGGCTTTTGAAAAACCATTCCTACTTTGGTACGTAAATCCTCTACTTTAAAGGATTTATCTAATATACTTTTTCCTTTATAGGTAATCATGCCAGAGGTACGTACACTTGGAACGAGTTCTACCATCCGGTTCAGTGTTTTTAAATACGTAGATTTACCACAGCCAGAAGGACCAATAATGGCTGTTACTTCTTTCTCGTAGATGGATAAATTAATATCCTTCAATGCATGTGTATCACCATACCATAAATTTAAATCCTTTGTATCGTAAACGGTAGTTTTTGGTGTATCTTTATTATTTCGCGGATCATTTGAAATCGTAAGCTCTTCATCAAATTTTGGCTTTGTTAAGGTACTCATATCACACACTCCTTAATTAATATCGTTTTTGAAACTTGTTACGGATAATGATTGCCGTAGCGTTTAATAAGAATAAGAGTACAAGTAATACAATGATAGTCGCTGCAGCTAAATTTGCATATTCTGCCACTAATGAAGAATCTAACGTCCAATAGTAAATTTGCATTGGGAGGACAGTGAATTTATCCATAATTCCACCAGGAAACGGGATAAGCAATGCTGGAATACCAATGACTACTAATGGTGCCGTTTCTCCAATTGCCCTCGAAAGTGACAAAATCGATCCTGTAAGAATACCAGGTAAAGCTGCTGGCAATATAATATTTTTAACCGTCTGCCATTTTGTTGCACCCATCCCATAAGAGGCTGCACTCAAATCTTGCGGTACAGCTCGAACAGCCTCCTGTGCTGCCACAATAATGATGGGAAGTACGAGCAAGGACATGGTTAAACCGCCTGCTAATACGATATTTCCAAAATCTAGAGCTCGAACAAATAAAGTCATACCTAGTATTCCGTAAACAATAGAAGGAACTCCTGCTAAATTTGCGATATTTGTTTGGACGAATGATTGAAATTTGCCTTTCCTGGCGTATAATTCTAAATAAATCGCAGTACCAACACCTAAGAATAGGGTGACTGGAATAACAACAACCATAAGCCAAAACGTTCCAAGAATGGCACCCATTATACCTGCACGATCTGCAGAAGTAGAGAGTTTTCCAGTTAAGAAGTCCAGGTTAATCCAACTTGCACCTTGGAGTAAGACACGGATAATTAATATAGCTAGGATGACTAATCCAAATAGAGTAGCTGCAAGAAATAATGTTTTTAATATATTATTTTTTAGAATGCGTCCATTCATTTTTTTCTGTACTTGGGCTGCGTCAACATATTTCATATTAATATTCCTCCCTAAACTTACGAGAGACATATCTTGCAAGTAGATTCATTAGCAATGTAAAGATAAATAATGTGAAAGCAACTGCATATAAACTGTAATAGATAGTAGATCCGGCAGGTGCCTCTCCTCCTGATACTTCAACGATATAGGCAGTCATGGTTTGCATGGATTGTGTGATATCGAAAGTGAAGTTCTTGGAACTCCCACTTGCAATTGTGACAATCATGGTTTCTCCAATCGCTCGTGATACTCCTAGTACAAACGAGGCAATTATTCCTGATAATGCAGCAGGAATCACAACACGGAATGCAACCTCTAGCTTGGTAGCACCTAATGCCAATGCACCTTCTCGCATCGAATTAGGAACAGAGGTCATCGCATCTTCCGATAATGATGCAATCATTGGAATAATCATGACCCCCATTACTAAACCGGGGCTTAAGATATTGGTTGCTTCTACGGTTGGGAAGATTTCTCGTATGATTGGAGTGACAAACGTAAAAGCAAAAAAACCATATACAATAGTAGGAATCCCTGCTAGGATTTCCAATAGTGGTTTTAATGTCCGTCTAATACGATCCGAAGCATATTCGCTTAAATAGACAGCAGTCATAATTCCAATTGGGCCAGCTACTAACATAGCAATTACGGAAGATATGATCGTTCCATTAATAAGTGGAAGTACACCGAACTCAGGGTTTTGGCTTAAGGGTTTTAAAATAGTACCTGTAAAGAAATCAGCAATAGGCACACGTTTAAAGAACTCAATCGTTTCTGTTAATAGTGTATAAATGATACCGATCGTCGTTAGAATAGAGACGGACGCTATCAAGAAAAGGAGAACCGGAATAATCCTTTCTGTGAATCGACTAAGATTCCGCCCATTTTTCTTTTGGGCAATCATTTCTTGTATTTTTAAGTCGTCTTGGTCGTCTATCTTGCTGTTTGATGCCATAATTGGCGCCCCCTTTCAGAGCGTTAAGTCACAAGAAGATGAGAGCATGCCGCTCTCACCTTGTCCTGTTTTTTTAAATTTTTTTCTGAGGGTATTATTGCTTTAATCCTTCTAATTCGCTGATTAATTCCTCTGCTTCAGCATCTGGAATTGGTGCAAATCCAGTTTCTCCAGCAAATTCATTGATATTATTCATTATGAATAGTGCATAATCTAATACCTCAGGTTTTTCTTTTGCATGATCTACGTTCAAGTAAGTGAATACAGGTCTTGTGAAACCAGCATAGTCTCCATCTTCTGCTATCGTATCTAGAGATGGCTCGACAGGACCATCACCGAAGTCAACATTTACTGCTTGTATTTTATCTTTATTACTATCGTAGTAACCAAATCCGAAGAATCCAATAGCATTTTTATCTTCTGAAACTAGTGTTACTAGCGTTGAGTAGTCTTGTTGAAGGTTAATATCGCTAACTAAATCTTGTTCTTCCATAATGTTTTCATAGAAGAATTCATAGGTTCCATGATTTTCATTAGGACCATAAGTTTGAATTTTTTCATCTGGCCATTCTGGGTTAATATCAGACCAGTTCGTGTACTCTCCAAGGAAAATACCTTTGATTTGGTCTTCTGTTAATTCAGTAGCCCAGTCGTTGTCTGGATGTGTTACAATTGTTAATCCATCTAGCGCTACCTTTAATTCTTTTACTTCCATTCCTAATTCATCGGCTTTTGCTTGCTCTTCATCTTTAATTTTACGAGAAGCATCATTAAAGTCTGTTCCATCTTCTACAAGGAACTTTTCGAATCCAGCACTAGTTCCTGCGCGACTAACTTCGACAGATACATTTGGTTGTTCGTTTACCATGTATTCTTCAGCTAGGCGTGACATTAACGGATAAACGGTTCCGGATCCATCTATGACAACATTACCTTCTAGTTCTTCTGATTCACCTTCGTTTTCAGCGTTAGCATTTCCGGAATCATTTCCTTCTGAATTTGAGCCACAAGCTGTAATTACGATAGCTACTACTGCGATAAGAAGGAACATAAGATACTTCTTGAACTTCATTAAAATTGCCTCCCCCTATAAATATGTGGATAGTTTTATGAGAAGTTTTTCCCCTCTCAACTGCTAGTATAGTAGGCGAATATTAAGGAAGTATGTTTGGAATGTAAAGCTTTTGTAAATTGCTGAAAAATAGTACCATTTTAACTTGAAAGATGTATAAAAGCTGGTAAAGGAATGTCGATATAGGTAATTTTTAGGAGAAAAGGTAGTAGAGATACTTCAATTTGTTTGTTACGATAGGTTTTATAATCTAATGTTTTGATGGAAGGATTAATAGATGCTTACCTTTAAAGAAGTTTATGATAATCTGTATTGCTATTATGGACCACAAGGCTGGTGGCCAGCGGATACACCAATCGAAATGATCGTAGGGTCCATTCTTGTGCAACATACAAATTGGAGAAATGCGGAGAAGGCCTTGCAAAATATAAAAGACGTTTTAACCGCGGAAGCGTTAGACAATATGCCGTTGGAGGAGTTAGCTTATCGGATTCGTCCAAGTGGTTTTTACAACATAAAAGCAAAACGGATCAAAACCTTCCTAGATTGGTTTAAAAAGTATCAATTCCAAATCGAAAAAATCAGGCATTTCGATCGAGATAAGCTACGAAAAGAACTATTATCCATTCAAGGTGTTGGTCATGAAACGGCAGACGTCATTTTGCTTTATGTTTTTGACAAATCAATTTTTATAGCAGATGCATACGCGAGAAGGATTTTTCATCGGTTTGGATATAATATACCAAAAGGATATGATGCCTTCCGCATTGATGTAGAAGAAGCATTATCATCCAGCGATATGGATTTATATAATGAATATCATGCATTGTTAGTAGAGCATGGGAAGGTACATTGTAAATCAGATCCTATTTGTACCGGCTGTCCATTATCTACATATTGTCGTCGATTAATTCATTCCTAGGTTTTTTCTTAATCAGAAGAACAAACAAGTATTTTGCTTCTGATCGTATTGTTTGAAATAATATCATTAGAACACTCAATTAAGAAAGGGGTTCAGTCAATGAAAGTACTTGTAGTAGGAGCCAATGGTCAGATTGGTCAGCATGTCGTAAAACAATTAGCAACTAGCAGCGAACATACAGTTAAGGCAATGGTTAGAAAACAAGAACAAGCAGATGAGCTAAACAATCAAGGAATTGAAACAGTCGTAGCAAATCTTGAAGATAGCGTAGATGAATTAGCGAAAGCAATGAAGGGATCAGATGCTGTTATCTTTACTGCTGGGTCAGGTGGAAGTACGGGTCCAGATAAAACGTTATTAATTGATTTAGATGGGGCGGTTAAAACAATTGAAGCAGCTGAAGAGGTAGGTCTTGAACGATATATTATTGTCAGTGCCCATCAGTCTCATCATCGCGAAAACTGGAATGAAAAAATTAAGCCATATTATGTAGCAAAGCATTACGCAGATCGAGTTTTACGAGCAAGTAAGTTGAACTATACCATTGTTCGACCTGGTGGTTTATTAAATGAACCGGGGACAGGAAAAATCTCAGCCGCAGAAAATCTAGAAAGAGGTTCCATACCAAGAGAGGATGTTGCAACAACAGTAGTGTCCTCACTAACGAATGAAAAGACGTACCATCAGTCGTTTGATCTCATTTCTGGTGAGATTCAGATAGATGACGCATTACAAAAATTATAAACCAACAAACGCTAGCCAGGAAAAAGAGGCTAGCGTTTTTATATTGCCTAAACAAATAATAGCAGCTTTATTTTACATTTGGTTTTTCCTTCATTTTACTAGTGACGATAGCTTTGTTACAGGTCATTTTCTCAAATCGCGTTAAACCATGAAAATCTCTTTGACACAGGTTTGGTTTTCAGCACCTAGGGAAGTCGGAAATTTCCCTCTTTTATCTCACATACTGCTACACTCTCCCTTATTAGTTTATCTGCAATTTTCGTTTTACTGAACATGAACAATAAAATGTGGACAGGAATAAAAGGTAGTGAAAAACAAACTGGTAAATAATTTCTACAAAAATATGTATTTGCCCCTTGAATAATTATTCATATTGATGCATAATAATTCAATAAGGAAATAAGCACAGGAGTGGTGAAAATGAGTAAAGATAAAATCGTTTTAGCTTATTCAGGCGGATTAGATACATCTGTTGCTGTGAAATGGCTACAGGATAAATATAATTATGATGTTATTGCGGTAGCACTTGATGTCGGGGAAGGAAAAGACCTTGAATTTGTGAAAAATAAAGCCCTACAAGTAGGAGCGATTAAGTCTTATGTCGTTGACGCAAAAGCTTTATTTGCCAAGGAATTTGTACTGCCTGCCCTTCAATCCAATCTATTATATGAAGGGAAATATCCATTGATATCTGCACTTTCCCGTCCATTGATTGCAAAGATTTTAGTGAATATTGCCAAGGAAGAATTCGCTGTTGCAGTTGCTCATGGTTGTACCGGAAAAGGAAATGACCAAGTACGGTTTGATGTTGCATTTACTGCTTTGAGTCCGGAATTAAAAATTGTTGCTCCAGTACGTGAATGGGCTATGTCAAGAGAAGAAGAAATCGAATATGCGAAACAACATAATATCCCAGTACCGATCGATTTAGATAATCCATTTAGCATTGATCAAAACCTATGGGGACGCAGTAATGAATGTGGTATTTTAGAAGACCCGTGGGCTGAGGCACCGAAAGAAGCGTATGATTTAACCACGGATCCAACCGAAGCGCCAGATGAAGCGCAAACGGTGCAGATTACATTTGAACAAGGAAAACCCATCTCATTGGATGGAAAATCAATGCCTTTAGAAGAGCTTATTTTGGAATTGAATTCCATTGCAGGAAAACATGGTGTCGGTCGAATCGATCATGTGGAAAATCGTTTAGTTGGTATAAAGTCTCGTGAAATTTATGAAGCGCCAGCAGCACTTACTCTGATTACTGCACATCAAGAATTAGAGGCATTGACATTACCGAGAGAAGTGGCTCAGTTTAAACCAACCATTGAGCAAAAGTTATCCCAATCTGTTTATGATGGTCTATGGTATTCTCCTCTTACGGATGCATTAAAATCATTTGTTAATGAAACTCAGCAATATGTATCAGGAACAGTTAAAGTAAAGTTATATAAAGGCCTTGCTCAAGTCGTTGGGCGTGAATCACAACAATCGTTATATGATTTTGATTTAGCTACGTATAATGCGAAAGATGCATTTGATCATGAAGCAGCATTAGGTTTTATCAAACTATGGGGGCTACCGACAAAAGTCCATGCAACTGTCAATCAAACACATGCTAATATGGATGAATCAGTAAAAGAAGCGGTATTAGATGTGAAAGAAGCTGTAAAACCATGAAGCTCTGGGGAGGACGTTTCACAAAACCAACAAGTCAACTAGTAGATGAATATACAGCATCTATCTATTTTGATAAGAAATTAGCAGTTTATGATATTGAAGGTAGCTTAGCCCATGTTGCTATGCTTGGTAAATGTGAGATCATTACGAAAGAAGAAGCGAAGACAATAGCAGAAGGTCTTCAAAAAGTTGCATCCACTATTGAAAGTGGTGAAGCAATATTAAGGGAAGAGCATGAAGATATTCATATGAATGTCGAGCGTTTACTCATTGAAGCGATCGGCCCTGTTGGTGGGAAACTTCACACTGGTAGAAGTAGAAATGACCAAGTTGCCCTTGATATGCGCCTGTATCTCCGTGATGCACTCGTAGAAATAACACAATTGGCTGTTCAAGTTCAGCAAGCCCTAGTGAAACAAGCCACTGCTAACATGGATACGATTTTACCTGGATATACGCATTTGCAGAGAGCACAGCCAGTTTTATTCGCCCATCATTTGCTAGCATATGCCTGGATGTTTCAGCGTGATATTGAACGTCTGATAGATAGTTGGAAACGGGTTAATCAGTCCCCTTTAGGTGCAGGCGCATTAGCTGGGACAACATTTCCAATTGATCGAAAATATGTTGCGCAGCAGCTTGCCTTTGAAGGAATTTGTGAAAACAGCTTGGATGCGGTAAGTGACCGAGATTTTGTGGTAGAATTTTTAAGTGATGCGTCCATGATTTCTATGCATCTTTCTCGCCTTTGCGAAGAAATTGTGCAATGGTCTAGTCAAGAATTCAATTTTATTGAGATTGATGACGAATTTTCTACAGGCAGCAGCATGATGCCACAAAAGAAGAACCCCGATGTTGCTGAATTGGTAAGAGGAAAAACTGGACGTGTATATGGTCATTTAATGGGGATGTTAACAACATTGAAAGGTCTTCCTCTAGCGTACAACAAAGACATGCAGGAAGATAAAGAAGGTATGTTTGATACCGTGGAAACACTAAGAGGTGCACTTTCGTTATTTGCCCCAATGATTGAATCAATGAACGTGAATAAAGAAGCTATGTACAAAGCAGTGCAGAATGATTATTCAAATGCTACTGATTTTGCTGATTATCTTGTGGGCAAAGGTATTACATTTAGGGAGTCCCATGCCATTACAGGAGAGACGGTCCTTTATTGTATCAAAGAAAATAAATACTTGACTGATTTAACAATAAAAGAGTTTCAAACCTTCTCGAATGCAATTGAATCAGATATTTATGATTACTTAGCACCTGAAGCTGTCGTGCAGGCACGTAATGCAACAGGAGGTACTGCGAAGAATCAAGTAACTGCACAATTGAAGAAGGTAACACAAGCAATTGAAAAAAATAACCAATGGGTTTCAGCTAAAAATGAAATTCTATCTAGTCGCAGCTACCGATCAATTTAAACTATTTTTACCAACTGGACATATGAGGTTCAGTTGGTTTTTTACTTGAAATCTATTTATGGACGATCGATAAAAAGCCTTTCGTTTCCTGATGGATAGTATACCTGCTATACTACTTATATTGTGTTTTCATACGTGAGTAACTTTAATGTATTATGTTAAGATATTCTTCAGATCATTTTTTAGGAGATTTTACCCTGACATCACAGAAGAGTAGGAGTGACAATCTTGGTAAAGTTAGGTAAAATTGCAGTGCATATTTGTTTGCTTTATCTTATTTTCCTATTGGGAAATTGGATAGAACATACGTTAGGATTATTTATTCCTGGAAGCGTCATTGGTATGCTAATCTTATTCCTTTTGTTAATAACAAATATTATTCAGGTTTCATGGATTGCGGAAGGTGCTAATTTTATTGTTAAGAATCTAGCATTCTTTTTTATTCCTGTAACCGTAGGAGTTTTAAATTATTATCAATTATTTTCGGGCAAAGGCTTCTTATTAATTATCATTGTATTAATTAGTACCATCTTTGTAATGGCTGGATCAGGCATTGTCAGTCAGTGGCTTGTTCGTAGAAAGGAATATAAGCATGAATGAGGTTATGTTAGCCGTTGTAATAATACTAGGGACGTTTTTAATCTATCATCTCGCATTGAAAATTCATGAAAGGTGGAATCATCCCTTTACTGCTCCTGTTTTAATCGCAACGGCAATTATCATTATTATATTAGTAATATTTCATATCCCATATAAAACATATATGTTAGGTGGTAAATGGATAGATGAATTACTTGGACCTGCTGTAGTTGCGCTCGCCTATCCTTTATATCAGCATAGAGATACATTAAGAACATTAACCGGTCCGATTTTAGTTGGGACTTCCTTTGGAGCAATCTTAGGAATCTCAACTGGCTTGCTACTGGCAAAATGGGCAGGTTTTAATTCTTCTATCATTTACTCATTAACACCAAAGTCCGTTACCACCCCTGTGGCAATGGCGGTTACAGAGACGTTAGGTGGCGTCATGTCATTGTCTGCAGTATTTGTCATGATTGCTGGTATTGGCGGGGTGCTTATGCACACTTATGTACTACGCTTATTCCGAATTGACCATTACCTTGGCCGTGGTGTAGGGATGGGCAGTGCATCGCATGCGATTGGTACAGCTACTTCCATGGAATCCAGTAAATTGGAAGGGGCGATTAGCACGATAGCAATGGTAGTTAGTGCGATTGTAGTTTCCGTTATTACCCCAGGGCTAGTGCTTATCTTAATGTAGTTTAAAAAAAGCCGAAGAAGCAATGCAGCTCGCTATTGTTTGCTTCGGCTTTTTTATGCTGTACACCTAGTGTCGTTTATTTAACCAAAGAACACCAGATTTTGCTAATCGTGGTAATAGCCCTGTCATTGGTTTTTGCATCATATTACCAAAGCCATCTGATTTTCCGAGGGATCCTAACGTTCCTTTTAATTTAATTTCTTTTGGTTTTTTCGGTTCTTTATTATTTAAAACAGCTAATAATACCTCTGCAACTCTTTCTCCTTGCTGTCCAGCTAGTTGACCACTAGGTGAATACTCAGAAGAAGCGCAATCGCCAACGACGTAGATATTGGGCTGCTCAGGAATTTGGAAAAATTGGTTTACAATCATTTTTTCTTGATCGTCTTTAGCAAATGGCAATTCTCTAACTAAATAATTAGGGCGAACGCCAGCAGTCCAGATCGTCACATCATTTACATAACAGATACCGTTATTACAAACACCATCCTTTTCAACGTATTCCACGTTTGCATGATGGATCACATCTACATCATTTCGAACAAACCACTCTGATACATACGCTTGAATCTTAGAATCGAATGCTTTTAATACACTCGCGCCTCGGTCAAGTAATCGAATATTGAGATCCGGTCTGCTTTCTCTAATTTCGGAAGCTACTTCAATACCACTTAAGCCAGCACCTACTACAGAAACCTTTCCATGAGCTTTTAGGTTACAAACGGCAAGTCCTGTTTTACGAGCTTTTTCGAATGTTTGTACGCTATGAGTGAATTCTTTCGCTCCTTCAATGCCATGATAGTTATCTTCACATCCTAATCCGATGACAAGATAATCATAAGGAATCACTTCACTGGAATTAGAGAATAAAATTTCCTCTTTGTCAGTATCAATCTTTTTAATTTCTCCATAAAAGTAGCGAACCCGTTGATCATCTGGAAAGCTTAAACGAACGTCCTTTTCCGCAGATGTACCGGCCGCTATTGTATAGAATTCTGTTTTAATCGAATGGTATGGATTTCTATCAACTAACGTAATTTCTAGTTCTTCTGGTAATTGGTAATCAAGGATCCCTAATAATGCCTTTAGACCACCATAACCCCCACCAAGAATGACCAATCTCTTCATGCCGCAAAACCCCATCTCTGATAAAATCTTCTCCCCTTTATTCTAGCGAAGATATGGATAGATGTCACCATTTGATTCCTTTCGACAAGTGAATAAGTAATCAATCGATGGCATGTGTTCTCACTCCTAGTATTCCAATAGATGCAATGATGCTATACGGATTAAAAGCAGATGCTTCAGCATCGTAGACATAAGCTGTACGCGTATTAGATTTCGTTGGTTTTCTTTATTAGGATAAACTGTTATAATGGGTTGGAAACGGTTTCTGAGTGGGCAGATCTTGGAAATCGCAGCACCGTCTGTGAGAATAAAGGGGTAACATACAGGCTGGGCCAAAAGGCTTCGTTTCTTATGGGAGAGAGATGAAGCCTTTTTTATATGCTATCGAATGACAATTTAGTTGAATAAACGAATGATTCATTTTTAGTTCCTTTGTAACAAGTGGTAGAGGTATTGTTTAGAATATAGGGAGAGCTAATTTAGGGGGTTCAGTTGATGGGGGATAATAGTTGGAAAGGGACAGTTGGTTCATGGATCCAAGCGGTTGGAACTGTACTATCAGCTATTGGCTCAACCCCCTCTATCCCTATAAAGACATCATTAGCAAACGACTTGAATTTGATAGGAAATGTCTTGCAAGGAACAGGAAATGCATTAGTAGCTGACAGCATCGAATATGTAAACCTGAATAAAATTGCCAATGAAATTCAGGCGATTGGTAATTCCACAGTCATTGCTGGTATTGTTATTGATTTTAATCAACAAACCAAAAATGATTTAAATACAAAAGGCAACCTTATGCAGGCCTTAGGAGGTGGAATTGGATTCGGAGATGCATTAGGTCGTGAACCAAGTCAAGATGAGCTTTATAATATATATGGTAATCTTTTGCAAGCCATTGGTAATTCGCTCCAAGCTTTATCTGGAAGAGTGGAAGAAAATGAAGAGGAAATTAATGCAATCGGAAGCTGGATTCAGGCAATTGGTTCCGTTATCTCAGCATTAGGGTCAGTTGAAGGACAGAATTGACTTATTCCTGACATAAACAGAGGTTATAATAAAAGGTAAAAACGTTTACTTTGTTAGGAATGAATAGAATGAAACGTATATTAATTATAGAGGATGAATTTTCAATAAGCCAAGTACTAAGAGCATACTTACAAAAGGCTGGTTTTGGTGTGGATCAGGTATTTAATGGAGAAGCGGCAATGGAGGCCTTTTATTCAACTAATCCGGACCTTGTACTATTAGATGTCATGCTCCCAGGTAAAGATGGATGGGATTTACTTAAAGAGATACGTAACATGGACACATGTGCGGTAATCATGTTAACTGCTTTAGGTGATATCAACTACCGTTTAGACGGATTAAATGAAGGTGCAGATGATTATATCGCAAAACCATTTAATGCAGAAGAAGTGGTAGCTCGTGTGAAAGCTGTTTTACGTCGATCAAAAGCAGAGAACTCTCAGGTCAAACGCTTTGGTAAACTCGAAATTGACATGAAATCACATTCCGTTAAATTGTCAGGAAACATCATTCGATTAACACCCCGAGACCTTTCGGTACTTTTATTTTTAGCTGATCATCCAAACCAAACGTTTACAAGGGACCAATTAATTGAACATGTTTGGGGGTGGGAATATGAAGGCAGTGATCGAGCAGTTGATTTGGCAATAAAGCGAATAAGAAGAGAGTTAGAGGATTGGCCTAAGATAGAAGGAGAAATTAAAACACTTCGTGGATTGGGGTATCAGTTAAGTGTTTATTAAAGAGAAAGAACGAATTCCATTAAGTCGCTTTTGGACAAGCCGTTACTTATTGACATTATGTATTGGCTTAATTGTTATAGCTATTCTTTCTGCACTATGGATTCGCCATACGACATTAGAAAATCGTCTTCATATCATGGAATTATTAACAGAAGATATGGCGAATCAAATAACAAATACTGGCGAAATAGGACCACACCCTGATGGTGAAGGGGGATTCCCTGAACGTCGACACTGGATGGATTTAGAAAGTGATCCGTTTGTATATATTATCAAGTCGGATGGTCAAATTGTTTCCAGCAACCGTCCTATGGGACCATTAGAAAATCAAGTAAAGAAAGAATGGATACAATCAGAAACGTCCGTACAAAAGCGGAAGCTTGGTGAGAACAATACGTATTTTTATTTGATAAAAGCACCAATAGCTGTCGATGAAGATACGGTTGGTTGGGTTATGATGGTCGAATCAGAAAACGTATTGGCAAAAGTAAAGCAAGAATATACATTATTAGCAATCATGATTATCAGTCTAGCATTACTCGGCTGGGTTGCTATTTATTTATTAACAAGACGTTTATCAAGGCCAATCAAGGAAGTTGCTCAAGCCGCTAGACGGGTGCAGGATGGGGATTATCGAATCGATCTACCAGAAAATAGTAAGGAAGAAGAAGTATACGAGCTTGTGTCTTCATTTAAAGACATGGCGAATCGCCTAGAACAACTAGAATCTTTACGAACCCAATTATTAGCTGGAGTTACCCATGAATTAAAAACTCCGGTTACTTCTATCAATGGGTTACTTCAGGCTGTAAATGATGATGTAGTAACTGGAGATGAGGCAAAAGAGTTTTTAGCAATATCCTTGAAAGAAACGGAAAAAATGCGAACAATGGTTGAAGATTTACTAGCATTTAATTCATTTGCTGCAAATGCTGTACCCTTATCAAGGGAACAGGTAAATGTGAACGATGTAGTGAAAAATATTGTTTATCATTGGAGTATTTCTCAAGAGGAAGAAAACATGGAAACAAGGGTTTCTTTCTTAGAATCTGCTGTTCAATTAGAAGTGGATGTTATTCGGCTTGAACAAATTATTACAAATTTACTTAATAACGCAATGCAGGCGATGCAAGCAGGGGAAATTCAGGTGAATTTAAGTAGTGATACGAATAATGTGTTTATCGATATTGAAGATAATGGTCCAGGAATACCGTTTGAAGAACAACTATTTATCTTTGAACGATTTTATCGAGGAGAAGGAAAGAAATATAAAACAAGGGGACTTGGTCTTGGTCTGTCTCTAAGTAAAATGATCGCTCAGGCAATGAACGGTGATTTATGTTTAAAACAAAGCAGTGATACAGGAACCATATTTCGAATATCGTTACCAAAATAATTATTGCTTTTTCCTAAATACGTACTGTAGAGGCTTTCTTGCAGCCTTATTTAATCTCTTTCCCTTTATTGTTTTCTACCTCGACCATCGAATAACCGATTTGATATAGCAGCGTTCGGCAAGGAGAAGTGTGCTCACTTATGCATCCTTACGTACTGGTTTGGCCGCTATAATTCAGGTCGTAAATATAGAATGTCCTTTACTTACAACGTATACAAAAGCAAAAACAACAAAAAACCGGACGATCAGAGATCCCGCAGTGTGGATTTCGCGAGGGGGCTCGGGCGTTCGTCCTTGGAAAGCGAGAGTATTTTTTCGTTCGCTGCAAAATGGGGCCGGGACACAACCAAACCAAAATAGGTAAACAAATAATCCGAACAGATTCGAATGCGATCGTTCGGATTATTATAGGAATAAGATACTTTTGTCTCAGCCTCGTTTTTGTTTATTTTTAGTTTTGATTGCTACTCCGTGGATTGCCGTCACCGTTTCTTTGATTTCCTCCACGATTTCCACCGAACATGTTATTTGATTGATTTTCGGTCACTCCTGATTCATCTATATACGTCATAACTTCAGAAAGCGGAAAATCGACGGCTAAGGAACCTTCTTGGTAAGTCGCATCTTGATATACCCCATCGTTACTTTCACCTGTTAATTTACCACCTGCGTTGAATGTATAGGATTCGTCTTTTTCAAGAGATGGTGTACTAATCAATACAGACTGGAATGCATTCTCAGGAGCTATACCAAGTATTTGCTCGCCTGCACTATCTTCTAGGTATATAGATGTATCTGCATCCTGCATTTCAGGGAACGTCATCATAATGGCTTGTTGTGTGGATTCTTCAGAGATTCCTTGTGCCATTCCACTACTTCCACTAGCAACTAACATACCACCTTCAATAATAAAGGATTGATCATAATCTAAGGATCCATTCATTGATTGAGTTGGACCATAGACAAGTACTTTACCACCCGTCATTTTTATGGACGAATTAGAATCTAAGCCATCACCATTGGCGTTAATATAGACATACCCATTTTCAATCAGTAATTGTCCTTCCTCGCTTGATACTTCTTCTGTTGTAGATGTTTGTTCTTGTTGCTCGCTAGTCGCGTTTCCCCCATTATCAGAAGGGGGCGCACCACCAGCGCCACCCATACCTGACATCTCTCCTTCAGTACTTCCTCCGTTAACATTGATACCGTCATCTTCTGCATGAATATAGGTTGTGCCTTCTGTGATTGTAATATTTGTTGCTTCAACACCTTCTAGACTTTTAGCAACCGTAGTTGTTCCACCTTCAATGGTAAGGTCTCCATCTCCGTGCAGGGCATCATCGCCTGTAGAAAGGTATGATTCACCACCAGAAATGGTAACATCCTGATCGCTATGAATCGCATCATCTAAGGCATCAATCGTGAATGTGCCGCCAACAATAGTCAGATCGGTTCCAGCCTTGATACCTTTTGTACTAACTGTATTTTCAGAATCCGTTTCTTCATTAGCTGATTGTGATGATACATCGGTATTTGATGCGTTTCCTGCATTCTCCTGGCTTTGGGAATTATTGTTTTGGTTTGGTGCTTGAGGTGCTTTTCCTTGAGGAGGCTGGCCACCAGGCATTCCACCAGAAGTTTGCATTTGTTCTTGGATTTCTGGATTTTCTTGTATAATTGCTTGCATATCTTCAAAGCTTTCCGCGTTTTGGAGCTGTTCTTTTACTTCCTCAGAAACATCAATTTGTTCCAATAAACGATCAATCATGGTGGGAATATCTTGGTTACCCATTGGGCCGCCCGCTTCCATACCGCCGCCTGCTTGGTTTGTTTCAATTGTTTCTGGACTTCCGCCACCTGATGTTATCGTATATTCCCCATCAACAGCGACTATTGCTTTTTCAGCTTGGACACCGTCACCTTTGGATGCTTCAACGAATAAAGAACCACTTTGTAAGACGATATTTCCTTTTTGCTCATCCTCATCATTCGAGGCTTTTATTCCATCACCGGTAGATGTAACAGAAATAGCAGCGTCTTTCATTGCAAATAAGTCTCGTCCAACAATGCCGTCATCTTTTGCCGTTACTTCAATGGTACCACCAGTAATCTTTAACTCATCTCTACTCGTGATTCCGTCGTTATAGTTTCCATTCACTGTTAAGTTGCCAGTGCCGTTGATGGTTAAATCATCTTTACTAAAGATGGCTGCTTTTAGTTCGTCGGCATCTTCATACGTATATTGTTCAGGGTCTGTTACTGTATTCTCCGTATTTCCCTCTAAAGACAAGATGGTTTTATCTGCTTGTTTGATATAGATAGGAGCACTCGTTGATGAGTTAATGGTAGCACCATTCATTACGAGCCGTACTGTCCCATCATCTTCTGCATCAATGACAATCTGACCGTCTTCTAATGTTCCCTCAATTACATACGTACCAGTCGTACGGATGGATATGTTTTGATCTTCAACAACTACCCCTTCGTTTCCATCAACATTAGCAGTTGTTTTGTCCAGATATATATGGGTAACATCTTCATTATCCCAATCTGTATACGCATCTTCCTTATCATAAGTAACTAAGTTACTAATCAGCTTATCTGATTGCCTAGTTGTTGCAGCTTGCTCGGTTCCGCAACCACTGATCATTAATAGAATACTAATAAAAAATACGATCCAGATATTCTTTACCTTCATTGTATAACCTCCCTTTATCATGATAGGAATGAAGTAGTCTAATGGAATAGAACTACTTCGTTGCCTTGTTTATGCCGTGAAGTTACCATCGTAACTCAACATGACTGCTGAATTGACACCATCCATTATTGAAATTTCGGATGTGATGGCAGAGTCATTCTCTTTAACTCTGATTTCATATGTAACCTCGATTTCATTATGTTGTATGATAGATTTTGATTTTAAAGAAAATCGTTTCGTTTTTTCGTTAATCAGACTTTCTATTTGGTTTCCAAGGCGATCATTATTGTATTTAACGACTAAAAGATAAGGATTTTCTACCTTAATTTTGTTTCCAAATAATACAATGACAATCCCAATAACGATGGTACCGACAATAGCTAATAATAGAAAACCTGCTCCACATAATATACCTGCAATTACAGACCAAAATAAAAATACTAAGTCCATTGGGTCTTTAATGGGTGTTCGGAACCGTACAATCGACAATGCACCTACCATACCAAGTGATAATAATACGTTTTGACTGATTCCCATAATGACCAATGCTGTAGCCATCGTCATAATAACTAATGAAATATTAAATGAATGTGAGTATATTACGCCTTTAAATGTTTTCTTATAAATCATGTAAATGAATAATCCTATTAGGAATGATAATCCAAGTCCAAGTAAGGAATCTACGATGGAAAAGGATGATGTATTTTCTAAAAAACTTGATTTGAATATATCTGAAAAGTTTGTTGTGTTTGAATCCATATTTCTCTCTCCTTTAGCTTTTTTTAACCATACATGCGACTTAATTGATACTTGGAATACGCTTCCTGTCTGGTATCCGATAATTGTAAGAGATGTTTAATAACGTCTGGCAAGTACGCATCGTATTTTACTTCTAAAATAATTAAATGAGGTTCTAATACATCTATCATTGGCAAATGTCTATTGAACATATCTGTATTTTGTATACTTGACTGCACCTTCATATCAAAGGTAATGCGAACATTGCCATATGGATAGATCCACGGTTCTCGTTCATAATCAACTACCGCTTTCGGCTTTAGCTGATGGTACTTCATTTCGAACATTAGATCACGGATGAGTGCCCTTTCGTCGTTTTCCATCCAGGTAATATCGCCTATCCGTAGTTTTTCAAACTCGGATCTTGAAATCTCGCATTTGGTTTTAAATGTGAGGTTATTACGCTTACTTTTACGTTCTAAATGAATGACTTTACCGCTTTTTCTATATATACGGACACGGTATTTATCTCTATTCAAGTATCCTTCTTTCTTTTCCTGTAATACTTTATTGTCAAAGTTATCAAAATAGGTAGATCGAATAAGATATCTCCCGTTTCGTTTAGCGTTTGGATCTCTTCTTAGGTAATGTTGTAGTTTATCTTGTAACAGGTGATATTCTGCTACAGATATCGCGTGTTTTAATTCATTACGTCCTTTTGGGTTAAAAGAAGTTTGTATTGGCATTTATTTGCCTCCTTTCTAGGTTCATTGAAACAATATGTGGGTTAACCTCCTTCATGCCGTGGACAATAACAGTGTATATAGGAAATGTGTCAAGTGAATGTCAAGTTAAGATATTGTTAATCGTTTTTAGAGAACACTAAACAGTATTCATCTATAAAACAAGACAAATTGGTTCAAAATAAAGTAATAACGCATAGTGAGGAGGAGCAGTATGAAACAGTCGGCCGTCTTTTTAGATCGGGATGGAGTTGTCAATGAAGTTTTAACAAAGCGGGTGAAATTTGTAAATCAGCCTGCAGATGTTTACCTGTTAGAAGGTGTAGCTGAGGCAATAAAAATATGTAATGATTTAGGTTATAAGGTGTTTGTTGTGACGAATCAAGGTGGAATTGGACTAGGGTATATGAATGAGGAAAATTTACATGCGGTACATAAAAAGATGAAGGAGGAAATAGCTAAATCTGATGGGCATATTGACGATATTGCTTATTGCCCACATAAACCCGATGCTAACTGCGCCTGTCGTAAGCCAAAACCAGAAATGATCTATACACTAGCAAGGAAACATCAAATTGATTTACAACATAGTTTTATGGTTGGTGATCGAGAAGTAGATGTGGAGGCTGGTAAGAAAGCGGGTGTAAAAACAATTCTAGTAGGAAACCGGCAAACAACAAGCAAAGCAGATTGGACTTTTCCAAATCTCCTAGCCGCAGCAGTGTTTTTATGTGATCTTCATAAGTCAAAAAAGTAAAGATGATTTTCATGATTCGTTCTAGTAAGTTGTATTACTGCCGAAAGAAAGGGAATATAACTATTCGAAAATCACAGTGAATGAAATAGGCATGTTCCAAACGAGTAAGCAATTCCTAAGATCATTCCTCTGGAAAGCATGCCTATTTTGGATTGCGGTTCAATAGCTCAATGTTTGGAATTTAAGAAATATCCGTTTTTGTAATGTCTTAGTCCAGTTATACGTGGGTTGTTTTGCCGTTGTTATGCTGCTGTTGGCTATCCTTCTTTTTTAAGTTGGGAAATATTCGTTGTTCTAGTTTCTCATAGAAAATAAGTACTTTATCTACAACTAATAGTCTTGTTGTGAATTGAAAAGCAATCATTGCTGCGAATGTGCTTAAAATAATTCCCGCTGCTACATCGAAAGGATAATGTACCCCAACCCAAATCCGAGATATACCTACGCCTATAGCCAAGCTAATCCAGATCCACCCACCTTTTCTTTGGAACAGCCAAAAGGTAAGACAAAATGAAAAGAATAAAATAGTATGGTCACTTGGAAAAGAGTTATCAACTTCATGCGTGATTAACTGGTTAACATTTGTTAGTTCGTAAAAAGGTTGGTTATTAAAATGAACACTGCTAGCTATAACTCCTAAGATCTCAGCAAGAAAGAAAGCAATCAAGGCACTCATAATCATACGTCTATGCTGTCTATGTCGAGTAAACCAAATAATAATTACACCAAACGCTAAGATAAAGGCAAGGTATTCAGCAATAAAGATAATGATTGGGTCGAGACTAGGGAATTGCTTACCTAAATCATTAATGAAACGAAATAAGCTATGATTTATTTGTAGAAGCTCCATAATATCACTATTTCCTCCTAAAGCGGTGAAACGACGATGGGTGCTGTAAAATTTTTCAAGTACCCAAGCCTGAAATATAAAAATTCGACAAATCTAATGCTTTTTGGTCGGCTTGATGAAAAATAAACAACTGCGTTTAGCTGATTTATATCATAAAAAAGGAGGATGATATGAACTTCAATGGTGATTAGGAAGTTTTATCTTGGGTTTATGTATTACTGGTAATTGAACAGAAGAGGCACTAATTGTTGATATATGATACTTGTCATATATCCTCCTTGATATTTATGCCTTCAGGTCTCTCTTAGATCGTATTAAGATGAGAGAAAAGCTATAAACTAGGAGGAAAACATGAGTAGACAAAAACAAGCTCAATTAAGGAAAAGTGTGGCTCGATTTGCGAATTCGGATGTAAAACGGAGCATACTCCAACTTATAAATACAATTCTACCCTTTATACTGTTATGGTACCTTGCTTACCAAAGTCTTGCCATTTCCATCTGGCTTACACTTGGTTTAGCTGTTGTTGCATCTGGATTCGTAATTCGAATATTTATTATTTTTCATGATTGTACCCATAGCTCTTTCTTTAAGAACCCAAAAGCTAACCGAATTATAGGAACCATCACAGGAGTTATTACTTTATTTGCGTTTGAAAAATGGAAACGCAGTCATGCGATTCATCATGCAACAAGCAGTAATCTAGACAAGCGTGGTACAGGCGATGTGTGGATCATGACGGTGGATGAATATTTAGAAGCTTCTTTTTGGAGAAAGCTAGCATACCGTCTATACAGAAACCCTATTGTTATGTTTGGGTTAGGTCCCTTGTATCTCTTCTTACTATCGAATCGGTTTAATCGAAAAGGCGCAAAGAGAAAAGAGCGATACAATACGTATGTGATTAATTTATCAATCCTAGTTATCTACGCTTGCTTAATTTGGGCAGTTGGCTGGAGTGCTTTTCTCATTATCCAGCTACCAATTTTATTTATCTCTGGGTCGCTAGGAATTTGGTTGTTTTATGTTCAGCACCAATTTGAGGATTCTTATTTTGAGAATGAAGCCGAATGGGATTATGTAAAAGCTGCTGTTGATGGAAGTTCGTATTATAAGCTGCCAAAGGTCTTACAATGGATGACAGGGAATATTGGTTTTCACCATGTACATCACTTAAGTCCTAAGGTACCTAACTATCATTTAGAACCTGCACACGAATCAACACCGCCACTTCAGAAAGCAACAACGATAACATTACGAACGAGTTTGCAATCAATTCGTTTTCGTGTCTATGATGAAGCTTCAAAAACATTTATGAGTTTTAAAGATATCAAAGCGTTACAGAAAAAAACGACAAATGTATCGATGAAAACGAGTATTCAAGAAAAGTAATGTATGGGGCTTCAAGGGACTGACTTTTACGTCAGTCTTTTTTTATTTCAAAAAAGGGAAGTTGTCAGGTAAATATTTTGCTATACTTTACACATCGGATAAAGGAGGGCGAATAATGCAAAACTGGTATCATATTTTTCCAAAAAATACAGGATTAAGTGCTTTTGCGTGGGTTGTTTTTTGTTTATTGCCCTTTTATTTTATTGTCCGTTCGTCAAATTTTATAGAAATAGCTATTGGAATAGCGCTCATTGTGCTTTTCTTTACCACATATCGACTTGCTTTTATTAAAAAAGGATGGACGGTATATTTTTCTGTTAGTATTCAAATAGCCATTAGTATCGGAATGACACTATACTTTGGGTATGTATATTTTTCTCTGTTTTTAGCTTTTTTCATTGGTAATATGGATAATAAAAAAGGCTTTATTACTTTGTATGTCATTCACTTAGTCACAACGCTTTCAGCGGTTAGTTTTGGTTTTTATATGCATGGGCAACTCTTTTTACCGCAATTGCCGTTTATTGCCATCACGGTTTTCGGAGTCATTCTTCTGCCTTTTACACGCTATAACCGCAATAAACAGGACAAACTAGAGCATCAGTTGGAGGACGCGAATAAGAAGATAGCACAACTAATGGTTATTAAAGAGCGACAGCGAATTGCACGTGATTTGCATGATACCTTAGGACAAAAATTATCGCTTATTGGGTTGAAGAGTGATTTAGCAGGGAAATTAGTTCATATTGATCCAGAATCGGCAAGGAATGAATTAGGTGATATTAACCAAACAGCTAGAACCGCATTAAAAGAAGTGAGAGATATGGTATCCGAAATGAAAAATGTAAAATTAAAGGAAGAAATTATTCATGCAAAGCAGATGATTGATGCTGCGCAAATGCAATTATACACAGACATTGATGAAGATTTCATAAAGGCACCAGTTCTGTTAGAAAATGTATTAAGTATGTGTTTACGAGAAGCTGTAACTAATGTGGTAAAACATAGTTATGCTACGGAGTGTTTTATTAGTATACAACAAACTGCAAGTGATTGGGTGATGGAGGTGAAAGATAACGGGATCGGCAATTCTAATCTTTTGCAGCAAAATGAAGGCAACGGTCTTCGTGGTATAAAGGAGCGTTTGGAGTTTGTAAATGGCCGTATGAAAATAACTGGTTCAGAGGGTACTCAAATAACAATTCGTATTCCAACCGTAATCAAACAATCAGAAGGGAGGGCTTAGATGATTCGAATTGTACTTGCTGAAGATCAGACAATGTTGTTGGGCGCGCTTGGTTCCTTGCTTAATTTAGAGGAGGACATGAAAGTAGTTGGTAAAGCGAGTAATGGTGAAGAAGCTATTCGGTTAGTTAAGGAACAGCAACCGGACGTTTGTATGATGGATATTGAAATGCCGCTAAAGAGTGGGCTAGATGCTGCAGAAGCAATAAAAGATGAGCAATGTAAAGTAATTATCTTAACAACCTTTGCAAGATCTGGTTATTTTGAGCGTGCTAGGAAAGCACAGGTAAGTGGCTATTTACTTAAGGATAGTCCGAGTGAAGAATTGGCAAATTCGATCAGAGTTATCGTTAGTGGTCGTAAGGTTTATTCTCCAGAGCTTATTGATTTAGCGTATAATAACGAAAATCCGTTAACAGAACGAGAAGAGCAGGTCCTGCGCCTGTTAGCTGTTGGAGCGAGTACAAAGGAGATTGCCAAGAGATTATACATTACTACAGGTACAGTCCGTAATTATATATCTGTTATTCTTGATAAATTAGAAGTTGGAAATCGCATTGAAGCAATAGCTAAATACAAGGAATCCGGTTGGTTTGAGTAATTAGCTGAACCAAAAACCCTCCTTATTTAAGGAGGGTTTGTTTATACTAATCGGTCAATGCGCTCATCTAGGCTAGGATGCGTTGAAAAGATCGATGTCTTTTTCGTCCCATTAATTTTTAGCGTAGCAATTGAAGTTTCTTCTCCTCGTACGCGGTTTGAATATACACGTAACGATTCTAAAGCATGTCTCATCTTATCTTTACCAGCTAAGTCTGCCCCACCACGGTCAGCGTGGAATTCCCTATGTCTAGAATAAGCAAATACCACTAAGCTACCAAGGATGGAAAGAGCAAGCTGGAACAGGATAATCGCAATAAAATGTACGATTGGAGCTAACTCTTCCTTTACAAAGCGACTCACAACAAACGCTGCAATACGAGCTAAAAAGACAACAAATGTATTTACAACTCCTTGTAATAAAGTCATGGTAACCATATCTCCATTTGAAATATGTGCAACTTCATGAGCAATTACCCCTTCAACAGCGTCATCATCCATTTCATACAATAATCCAGTAGATACTGCTACTAAAGAACGCTTCTTTGTCGCACCGGTGGCAAATGCATTTACTTCTCGCGAATCATAGATCCCTACTTCCGGCATGTGCATAAGCCCTGCTGCACGAGATAAGCGATGAACTTTCTCAACAACTTCTCTTTCACGCTGCGACATTTCCTTATTTGGGTCAATGACGCGAACACCCATCATTCGTTTCGCCATCCAACGTGACATCGCTAAGGAAATAAAGGAACCTGTAAAACCGATGACAGCACTAAATAAGAGTAATGTACCTAAATGAAGCTGACCGTCCTGCCCAATGTAGTTCCATGTTCCGGGAATGAGTGTAAAGATAATCGTGATGGTTGCTAGAACAAGAACATTTGTTAACAGAAAGTAAAAAATTCGTTTTCCCACAATCTCACCCTTTACCAATAGTCTTTTTTGTGAATCTTTCACATTAATTATATTATGCTAAAACAACACGTACAACCAATAATTCACTGTATTTTTGTAGGATTTGTTACAAAATAGGGTATGAATCTATATATCACTAAAATTACTTTTGATAACAAATTTACTTGACATAAGTTATATACTGGTTTACTATAGTTACATAAAGTAATTAGGTTGTTAAAAAGCAGTATGTGATTAACAGTTGTTAGTTACTTTATCGAATAATTATTTACAGCAAGGAGACAGTAAGCAATATGGGATTTCTTGATAAAATATTTTTTATAAAGGAGAAGAAACAGATGAGTAATGTTAAATTAGCTATTATTTATTACAGTTCAACTGGTATCAATTATCAATTAGCAAAATGGGCAGAAGAAGCTGGCAAGGCTGCAGGCGCGGAAGTACGGTTAGTGAAGGTTCCTGAACTTGCACCAGAGGCGGCAATTGAATCTAATCCAGCTTGGAAGGCACACTATGATGCAACAAAAGATGTAAAAGAAGCCACTTCTGACGATATTGAGTGGGCAGATGCAATCATCTTCTCAACGCCAACACGCTTTGGAAACGTAGCTTCACAAATGAAGCAATTTCTAGATTTGCAGGGTGGTCTATGGGCTTCTGGCAAAACAGTAAATAAAGTAGTAAGTGGGATGTCATCCGCATCAAATCCACATGGTGGACAAGAAGCAACGATTTTATCACTATATACATCGATGATGCATTGGGGTGCAATTATTGTACCACCAGGCTATACGGATGATGTTGCTTATGCAGCTGGTGGTAATCCATATGGTACAAGTGTCACGCAGGGTCAAGATGGTAACATGGTGGAAGACGTAGAAGCAGCAGTCAAGCATCAAACAAAACGTACAATTGAAGTTGCAGAAAAAGTAAATCAATAAATAGGAAAAAGCTGAATCGATGATTTCGATTCAGTTTTTTTATCTATCAGTGAATGGATGTTGTTTTCGATAGGGAATGCTACTACAAACAATATGAAATAAAGGAGTTGTCTGACAGTGGTATTACCGAAAGAGTCGGGGTTGGATCATAGCGTCAACCTTTTAAAAGAGGGGTATTGCTTTATTCCTAATCGAATGCGTGCTTCCAACACTTCTGTTATTCAAACGAGATTGCTGGGACAAAAAGTCATTTGTATTCGTGGACAGGAAGCAGCGGAACTTTTTTATAATCAAGATTTATTTAAGCGTCAAGGAGCGGCTCCCCGCCGGATTTTAAAGAGTTTATTTGGTAAAGGTGGTGTTCAGGGATTGGATGAACAAGCACATAAACATAGGAAAACATTATTTATGGACCTAATGACTTGTGATAGTTTAAAGAAAATAAAGCAAATTGCAGAAAAACAATGGGAGATTGCAATAAAGCGATGGGAGGCTATAGAAGAAGTAGAATTGTTTCATGAGTTAGAGAAGCTCATGTGTATTACCGCTTGTCAATGGACAGGGGTGCCGATTCGTGCAATCAATCTTAACACAAGAACGTCTGATTTATCGGCAATGATTGATGCTTTTGGTGCAGCTGGACCGAGACACTGGCGAGGACGCATCGCACGAAAACGGGCAGAAAAATGGATTACTTATATCGTTGAAGAAGTTAGGCATAGTAATATCATCATTGATTCGAATACACCGCTTTACAAGATAACGTGGCATCGTGATTTATCGGGAGAGTTGCTAGATGTGCATACAGCGGCAGTAGAAGTTCTAAATTTATTACGTCCTATTACGGCAATCGGTCGTTTTATTACGTTTTCTACTTTGGCTCTATACGAATTTCCAGAAGCAAAACAGGAAATAATGTCTGGAGACAATCGTGATCAGAATAAGGAAATGTTTGTACAAGAAGTTCGGAGATATTATCCATTTGCTCCGTTTACAGGTGCACGAGTGAATAGAGACTTTACCTGGAATCATGTTTTGTTTAAAAAGAATACGTTAGTTTTACTTGATATTTACGGAACCAATCACGATAGTACACTATGGGAAAACCCATATACGTTTAACCCTAAACGCTTTTTGAAATGGGAAGGAAATCCTTTTAACTTTATCCCACAAGGAGGTGGGGAGTATGATTTGGGGCATCGTTGTGCAGGAGAATGGATCACGATTGAATTAATGAAGTCGAGCTTACATTTTCTAACGGAGCGTATGAGTTACGAGATTCCAGAACAAGATTTAAGATATAGTTTGAAACGTATGCCAGCAATCCCAGCTAATAGATTGATCATAAATCATGTTCGAAGATGTTCGTACTAGATTATGCTCCTCTAAGTTAGCTATCGTTGGGATAGCTCTCGCTTTTGTCATCGTTACCCTAAATTGATCTTGTAAGTAAGTACCCAGCTACTTTAGAAAATATGTTATTAGACTATAATTAGCAGGCAGCAACCACTCCTATTCTCTATAAGACATATATAAATTCGCTGTAGTTGTTCACTAAAAATTAACATAATGAAGTGTTTGAATAGGTGACAAACCACGGTGAAATCAGTAAAATTACTACAGAGAGAAAAGGAGGAACACTTCCATATGCGTACGATTCGTAAAAAATGTGCAGTGCTTGCTGATCATCCTGCTTTTTATAACACAATTATTATATTAATTATTTTGAATGCCATTTTGGTAGGTTTAGAAACATATAATTACATTGCGGAAAATTATTTGAATTGGATTTTCATTGCAGATCGTATCCTGTTGTGGATATTTACGATAGAGATTGTTATCCGTTTAATAGGTAGTTCATCTGTGAAGGCTTTTTTCAAAGATCCATGGAGCGTTTTTGATTTTGTGATTGTATTAAGTGGTCACTTATTAGTTGGGTCACATTATGTAATGGTTTTAAGAATCTTACGTGTCCTTCGTGTGCTTCGAGCTATATCTATTATTCCTTCATTACGAAAAATGGTTAATGCATTATTATTAACGATCCCATCGATGGGTACCATTATGTTGTTGCTTGGCATATTCTTCTATATATACGGTGTCATTGGTACAATGCTGTATCAGTCCATAGCACCAGAATATTTCGGAACACTTCACCAATCCTTATTAACACTTTTCCAAGTTATTACGTTAGAGTCTTGGGCAAGTGGCGTGATGCGTCCAATTTTAGCAGAAGATCCATCTTCTTGGTGGTATTTTGTGACTTTTATTTTGATTGGGGCGTTTGTCATCGTCAATCTGTTTGTCGGTGTTGTAGTAAATAATGTAGAGGAAGCGAATCGCGAGGATACACCATCACCGACTGATATTAAATTAGCAGAATTACAAGCGGAATTACAGGAAGTCAAAGAACTATTAAAAGAGAAAAAATAATTACATAAGCCCCCAATGTGTTAATACATTGGGGGCTTATGTTTGCTCTTATAATTAGATGTTAATCCATCAATTCAGATATGATCTCAAAGGAACGTTCTCTGTCTTCTTGATTATATATTTGGGCACTAATAATCATTTCATCCGCTTGTGTTTCCGTTAAGAAGTTCTCCAGCCCTTTTCGGACGGTTTCTTTACTTCCGATGATGGTTGTTCGTGGATCAAGTGATTGCTTAATTGCTTCAAGCTCCATTGCTGAAAAATGGGCTTCAATATCTTTGATTGGCGGTTTTAGTTTGGTAGGTTGCCCTCTCCGCATATTCAAGAATTGCTGCTGAAGGGAGGTAGCCAGATAATGTGCTTTCTCATCTGTGTCGGCAGCAATCACATTCACTCCTACCATCGCATACGGGTTTTCCATTACTTCTGAAGGCTGGAATTGTTCTCGATATAGATTTAATGCTGGAATTGTATATGCTGGTGCAAAATGACTTGCAAAGGAGAAGCTGAGCCCTTTTTGTGCAGCTAATCTTGCACTAAAGTCACTAGAACCAAGTAACCAAATTGGGATATCTAAACCTTGACCTGGAACTGATTTGACGTTTGAAACCGGATGATCCGAAAAGTAATCCTGTAATTCGTTCACTTGCATCGGAAAATCTTCTACACGCATGTTTAATGTCCGTCGTAATGCATAAGCGGTAGCTTGATCACTACCTGGTGCCCTACCTAATCCAAGATCAATGCGTCCAGGATAAAGGGATTCAAGTGTTCCGAATTGTTCGGCAATTACTAATGTTGCATGATTTGGCAACATTATTCCACCAGCACCAACTCGTATGTGATTCGTATTTTCAGCTATATGGCCAATAATAACAGATGTTGCAGAGCTTGCAATACCAGGCATATTATGATGTTCCGCTAACCAATAGCGATGGAAACCAAGTTTTTCTACATGCTTGGCGAGGTCTACACTGTTTTTGAAGGACTCTCTTGGGGTGCTTCCTTCATTTACAGGAGCCAAATCCAAGACAGAGAGGGGTATATTTTGAAATGTTCTTGAATGCTTTGCCATTTTATTCACTCCTAATCATTTCTTATGAAGAAATGATACGAGTATTTCATATAACCGTCCAATAATCAGCTCATTTATTTAAGCGTTTTCAAAAAAGGAATTAAAAGAAATTTTTCGATAAAAAATGAAATTTTTGTGAAATATTTTGTAAACTCCCCAAAAACCCTGGCATTGCATGCAGTTTAGATGAATAAAAATTTTTAAAATAGGAAAAAGACAGCGTTTTCATTTATTAAATTTTAATAATTTTGTATTAAAATAACTTATCTGAATTTTGAGGTAAAATTAGTTTTATGATATTATAATCCTACTATACCTTTTTCCGAATGCGTAGAACAGTTTGAAAACTTTTATGGGAGTATTTTAGATTGCGGTAAATTATTCGACAATTTAAAATTTAAAGGCATATTTTAATGTCAAGAAAGGGGATGTTGGGATGCCGAAGAACGGATTTCCTGAACAACAGGGTCTTTATCATCCTGATTTCGAGCATGAAGCATGTGGAATCGGGATGATAGCAAATATAAATGGCAAGAAAACCCACAATATCGTACAGAATGCGATTAATATTCTTTGTAACCTGGAACATCGTGGGGGTCAGTCAGCTGATACTAGTACAGGTGATGGTGCTGGAATACTAACCCAAATTCCAAACCGATTCTTCCAAAAACAGTGTGCGAAGGAAGGAATTCATCTCCCGGATAAAGGTGAATATGGAGTTGGAATGGTATTTCTTCCACGAAGTCATGACATACGAATGGAATGCAAAAGGATGTTCGAACGGATTATTCGCGAGGAAGGACAACAGTTACTGGGATGGAGACCAGTTCCAATAAATGAATCTTTTATTGGGAAGGTTGCAGCGAAAAGCATGCCGACGATTCGCCAGATCTTTATCAAGAAACCCGAGGATGTTAAGGATCAAAAAGCTTTTGAACGAAAGTTATATGTCATTCGTAAACGAATCGAACAAGAAGCTGCAAAATCCCCTGAATATGAGGATGTATATATTAGTAGCTTATCCTCAAGTACAATCGTATATAAAGGGATGTTAGTTCCTGAACAACTGGACGCCTTTTATATCGATTTAAACCATCCTGATTTTAAATCTGCTCTTGCGTTAGTTCATTCTCGCTTTAGTACAAATACCTTCCCGAGTTGGAAAAGATCTCATCCAAACCGTTATACCATTCATAATGGAGAATTTAATACGTTACGAGGAAATGTGAATTGGATGCGTGCAAGAGAGCAGCTTTGTTCATCAGAATACTTTACAGATGAAGATATGGAAAAAATCCTACCTGTGATTGATTACGAAGGCAGTGATTCATCAATATTTGATAATACTTTTGAATTTCTTCACTTATCAGGTCGTTCATTGGCACATACAGCGATGATGATGGTACCAGAACCGTGGGCGAATGATGACGCGATAAAAGAAGAAAAACGTGATTTCTATGAATACCATAGTACATTAATGGAACCTTGGGATGGTCCAGCAGCACTTGTTTTTTCTGACGGTACACAAATTGGTGCTTGTCTTGACCGTAATGGGCTTCGCCCAGCCAGGTACTATGTAACAAAAAGCGGCATGATTGTGCTTGGTTCAGAAGTTGGCGCCTTAGATATATTTGCTGATGACATTTTATATAAGCGAAGACTAGAACCAGGTAGAATGCTATTAGTAGATTTGGAAAAAGGAGTAATTGTACCAGACGAAGATATTAAGATGCAGATCGCATCTGAGCAGCCATATAAAGAATGGCTGAATAATAAAGTCGATTTAGACGACATTCCAGAGGTTATGTACCGACAGCCTGTATTTGGTGAAGAAAAATTAATTACGCAGCAACTTGCCTTTGGTTATACAAGAGAGGAATTAAGTAAAGTTATTAAGCCGCTTGTAACGGATGGGAAGGATCCAATTGGTTCAATGGGATATGATTCGCCATTAGCAGTACTATCAAAGAAGCCGCAATTGCTCTATAACTATTTTAAGCAGTTGTTTGCGCAAGTAACGAATCCCCCGATTGATGCAATTAGAGAGAAGATTATCACGATGGTAGAAACAACGATAGGCGCCGAAGGGAATTTAGTACAACCAACTGCAGAAAGCTGTAGACATATACGGCTAAAAACACCGGTCTTGAAAAATGGAGAGTTAGAAAAGTTACGAATCCAGCAATTAGAAGGATTTAAGGCAAGTACATTATTTATGCATTTTGATATAAATGATGGTGAAAATGCATTGGAAAAAGCATTAGATCGTCTATTTACCGAAGCAGATGCTGCGATTGACGAAGGTGCTATTATTCTTATCTTGTCTGATAGAGGCATTACCAAAGACAAAGCTGCTATACCAGCATTATTAGCTGTTTCAGGACTACACCATCATTTAATTCGGAAAGGATTGCGTACGAAAGTTAGCCTACTACTCGAATCAGGAGAACCGAGGGAAGTACATCATTTTGCAACATTGATTGGCTATGGTGCGGAAGGCATTAATCCTTATTTGGCCTACCACTCAATTGAAGATTTAGTAGAGCGCCAAGAAATTGAAGGCTTATCAGAGAAGCAAGCCATTGAAAAGTATATTAAATCGGTTACCGACGGTATTATTAAGATTTTGTCTAAAATGGGTATATCGACGATTCAGAGTTATCGTGGGGCACAAATTTTTGAAGCGATTGGCATTCAACAAAATGTAATAGATACGTATTTTACAAATACAGCATCAAGACTTGGTGGTATCGGGTTAGATTTAATAGAACAAGAAACACGTATGCGTCACCAAGCTGGATTTGTTGAAAATCGTGGAGGAAATAACACCTTGCAAGCAGGTGACGATTATCAATACCGCAAAGACGGAGAAGATCATCAGTATAATCCAAAAACAATTCACAAACTGCAACATGCTTGTCGAACAGGAAATTATGAATTGTTTAAAGAATACTCTCAGCTATTAACAGATGAAAAAGAAAACCTGCAATCCCTTCGTGGTCTACTTTCATTTAAAGACAGAAAACCTGTACCTATTGAGGAGGTAGAATCAGTAGAATCGATTTGTCATAGGTTTAAGACAGGTGCAATGTCTTTCGGATCTATTAGTAAAGAAGCACATGAATCGTTAGCAATTGCGATGAATCGGATTGGCGGTCGAAGCAATAGTGGAGAAGGCGGCGAATCAACCGACCGATTTACCAGGGATGAAAATGGCGAATTAAGAAGAAGTGCTATTAAACAGGTTGCGTCAGGTAGATTCGGTGTGAATAGTCATTATTTAGTGAATGCGGACGAAATTCAAATCAAAATTGCACAAGGAGCTAAACCTGGAGAAGGTGGGCACTTGCCAGGGAAGAAAGTATATCCATGGGTAGCTGAAGTGCGTGGTTCTACTCCAGGGGTTGAACTTATTTCTCCACCGCCACACCATGATATTTATTCGATTGAGGATTTGGCAGAATTAATCCATAACTTAAAAAATACGAATCCAAAAGCTCGTATAAGTGTCAAGCTCGTTTCTGCAGTAGGTGTTGGTACAATTGCTGCTGGCGTAGCAAAAGGGCGTGCCGACCTAGTATTAATTAGTGGGTATGATGGTGGTACAGGTGCTGCTCCTCGTACTAGTTTAAAACATACTGGATTGCCTTGGGAAATAGGTCTTGCAGAAACACATCAAACCCTATTATTAAATGGTTTAAGGGATCGAATTGTTGTAGAAACAGACGGTAAGATGATGACAGGAAGAGATGTTATTGTTGCTAGTTTACTAGGGGCAGAGGAATATGGTTTTTCTACTGCGCCACTCGTGGTACTAGGTTGTGTAATGATGCGCGTCTGTCATGTAGATACGTGTCCGGTTGGGATTGCTACGCAAAACCCAGAACTTCGAAAAAAATTCATGGGAGATCCAGATCACGTGGTTAACTTCATGAAGTTTATTGCACAAGAAGCTCGTGAATTAATGGCTGAGTTAGGGTTTAGGTCAATTAATGAAATGATAGGACGTACGGATGTATTGCAGTTTAATGAAGCCATTGATCATTGGAAGGCAAAGGGTGTTGATTTAACTGCCCTATTATATCAACCAGATGTTCCCGCTGAAGTCGGACGTTATGCAACGATTAGCCAAGACCATGGAATTGAAAAGACCCTTGATTATCAGGAGCTGATTCCAAACTGTAAACAGGCAATTGAAAAGAAGAAAGCAGTCGAATTTACAACAGCAATCCGTAATATCAACCGTGTAACAGGTGCCCTACTTGGTAGCGAAATAACAAGTCGTTATGGAGAACAAGGATTACCTGAGGATACGATTAAACTCAATTTTAATGGATCTGCCGGTCAAAGCTTTGGGGCATTTATTCCGCCTGGAATGACTCTAAGGCTGATTGGAGACGCAAATGACTTTGTTGGTAAAGGACTTTCTGGAGGGAAAATCATTGTACATCCAGATCCGATTGTTACCTTCCCTCCGGAAAAAAATACGATCATAGGGAATGTTGCATTCTATGGAGCCTCAAGGGGAGAAGCATATATCCGCGGGCTTGCAGGTGAACGTTTTGCTGTTAGGAATAGTGGTGCAACCATCGTTGTTGAAGGTGTAGGTGATCATGGCTGTGAATACATGACTGGCGGTACAGTGGTTGTACTAGGTAGTACTGGGAGAAACTTTGCTGCTGGTATGTCTGGTGGCGTTGCTTATGTATTCGATGAAGAGAATTCCTTCCGTGACAACGTTAATAAGGAATTGGTAAATGTAGAATCATTAGCAGATGAAGAAGAAATACAACGACTTTATCGAATTATTCAACAGCATGTGAACGAAACGAATAGTACGCATGCAGAACGTATCTTAACGTATTGGGATAAATATGTAAGTCAATTTGTAAAGATTATTCCAAAAGCATTTGTTGCGATAAATGAACGAATTACTACCTTAAGAGCTGGAGGTATGAGCAAGTTTGACGCTGAAATGACAGCTTTTGAAGAGAGTAAACAACCAGTGAAAGAAGAGAAAAAAGAAGTAGGTGCCTTGCAATAATTTGTTTGCCTAACGAGAGAATCAATCAAAATAATTGATTGTACTGGTGTTTGGAAAGGGAGGCCTTTGATGGGGAAACAGACAGGGTTTATGGAATACAGCAGACAAGTAAGAAGAGAACGAGAACCTTCGATTCGTACGAAGGATTGGTACGACTACACGGTGCCATTAACAGATCAAGAAGTACAAACACAAGGGGCACGTTGCATGGATTGCGGCGTACCTACTTGTCATGTGGGAATGGAAATAAATGGGGTAACCTCCGGCTGCCCGGTTTATCATCTCATCCCTGAATGGAATCAACTTGTTTATGAAGGGAAATGGAAAGAAGCGCTAGCTCGGGAACATGAGCAAAATAATTTTCCAGAATTCACAGGTATTGCTTGCCCGGCTCCTTGTGAAGGGGCTTGTGTACTAGGTATCAATGAACCTCCGGTTGCAATTCGTACGGTCGAGCGTTCGATTATTGAAAAAGGGTTTGAAGAAGGATGGGTTGTTCCGAAACTACCACCGAAGCGTACAGGTAAAAAAGTGGCTGTTGTTGGATCAGGCCCAGCTGGACTTGCTGCTGCTGCACAATTGAACAAAGCTGGACATTTGGTTACGGTTTATGAACGTGAAGATCGTGTTGGAGGACTTCTCACATACGGGATTCCTGAAATGAAATTATCCTATGAAGTAGTAACACGACGAGTGGAAATTCTTGAGAAAGAAGGAATTACATTTATCACGAATACAGAGGTTGGTAAGGATATAACCGAGGAAGAATTAAAGCAAAACTTTGATGCAACTATTTTATGTGGAGGTGCTACTGTACACCGAGATATTCAAGTAGAAGGTAGTAATTTAAAAGGTATTCATCGTGCGATGGATTTTCTACACCTTAATACGAAAAGCTTATTAGATTCAGACTTGCAAGATGGAAATTATATTTCTGCTGCTGATAAAGATGTTATTGTAATTGGTGGGGGCGATACTGGAACAGATTGCTTAGCTACGTCTGTAAGGCATAATTGTAAGAGTCTGACGCAATTTGATATTTATGATAAAAAAGGATTGGTTCGTGATATGGAAACCAATCCATGGCCACAATACCCTACCATTCATCGTGTGGAATATGGACACAAAGAAGCAGCGAGTGTATTAGGCGAAGACCCTCGTGCCTATGCTGTAATGACGAAGAAATTCGTAGGTGATGAGCATGGCCATGTTAAAGAAGTGCATACAGTTAATGTAAAACTTCGTTATGATGAAGAAGGAAATAAAGTGCGTGATGAAATACCGGGAACAGAAAAGGTTTGGCCTGCTGATCTTGTGCTAATAGCGATTGGGTTTAGTGGACCGGAACAAGATCTACTGGATCAGCTGCAAGTAGAAACAACCGCAAAATCAACGGTTGCTGCTGATTATAATGATTTTAGAACCAATGTAGAAGGTGTGTTTGCAGCCGGTGATATGCGCCGAGGCCAAAGCCTGATCGTCTGGGCGATTAATGAAGGTCGTGGCGTTGCAAGAGAATGTGATCGATATCTTATGGGAGAAACGATGTTACCATAACAAGTGTAAAAGGTGTATCAATTTTCTTTTCTAAAGGATATTGGCACCTTTTTCTTTTTGAATAGCTGCATGATTAGCCAACCTGTGTTTGCAACAAGATCATAGATGCAGTAAGATAGTAAGGTGAATGAAAACTTTTTACGGTTGAACGGTAAATCAATGTCTTTGCGTTGTTAAGAAGACTAGATTTTCTAGAAATGAGGGTAGATAATGAGTAAACCATCCATTTATGGACTGACATACGAACAGCTTACAGATTGGTTGATAGAGCATGGCCAGCAGCGTTTTCGCGTGGATCAAGTTTGGAATTGGCTATATAAGAAACGTGTCAATCATTTTTCTGACATGAACAATGTGAACAAAGAAACGATCGCTTTACTCGAGGATCATTTTATATTAGGAACGTTAGAAGAGGAAATTAAACAAGAATCTAAAGATGGTACAATTAAGTATTTGTTTCGGCTAGCTGATGGCAATTTAATTGAAACGGTGTTGATGCGGTTTAATTATGGATTGTCTGTATGTGTGACCACACAAGTTGGCTGTAATATTGGTTGTACATTCTGTGCTAGTGGATTATTGAAGAAGAATCGAGACTTGTCAAGTGGTGAGATCGTAGAACAAATTATGAATGTACAAAAGCATTTGGATTCTCGTGGAGAAGATGAGAGGGTAAGTCATATTGTTGTTATGGGTATTGGTGAGCCTTTTGATAATTTTACAAACTTGATGGACTTCTTATATGTTGTAAATGATGATCGTGGGCTAAATATTGGTGCTAGACATATTACAGTTTCAACAAGTGGATTAGCTCATAAGATTTATGAATTTGCTGATACCGGTATTCAAGTAAACCTTGCTATCTCTATTCACGCTCCAAATAATGAGCTGCGTACGCAGATTATGAAGATCAATAAAGCATTTCCAATTGAAAAATTGATGAAGGCTGTAGATTATTACTTAGAGAAAACCAATCGTCGAATTACGTATGAATATATTATGCTAAGAGATGTAAATGATCATAAAGAAGAGGCTTTGCAATTAGCGAAGCTGTTATATGATCATCGGCATTTAGCCTATGTGAATTTGATTCCTTATAATTCCGTTGATGAACATAACCAATATCAGCGTAGTGAATCGACTTCTATCCAAGCTTTTTTTGAGACCTTGAAGGAACAAGGGATTAATTGTGGTGTGCGTTGGGAGAACGGTGCAGATATTGATGCAGCCTGCGGGCAGTTACGTAGTAAACAAATAAAGAAAAAGAACGTAGGTTAGAAATAAACCCGAAGTGTCACGTGACACTTCGGGTTTATTCATTATAAAAATCGTTTCCTCGTCTCAGGAGAAGGTAACGTACAGCTTTGTTTATGTCCGAACCATTTATATCGGTGATTGGCAATAATCCCATATAGGAAGTCCCGTATTGGCCTAGGAACGATAATAAATCCATATAGCAGCTTCCAAGCACCTTTTAATTCTTTACATATCTTCAGAGCTGCAGTTGATTTAAAATACGTATGATGCCCGTCAATTAGGATGAAACTATTTATATCAGTTGGCACATGATTTATTTTTAGTAGTTCCTGTCCAGCGTCTCCCTGAATGGAGGCGAAGTTAAATTGTTCTTGCTTATCGCGTTTCAAAATAAACTGAACACTTTGATCACAAAAGTTACAAACACCGTCAAATAGGATAATCTTGCTCATATTCGCTCACTCCTTATGGAATAAAGCTGTTCCTTAATTAAATTATAACATGCTGTTTCTGGTTATTCATAGTTTTGAAGGAGTTGGAAATAGTAAGTACAAATACAATGAGAGGGTGTTTGTACATGGGTGATGAAAGGAAAAACGAAAATAAAAAGCAAGAACAATTAGAACCATTTAAAGTTGATGATGCAAAGAAGCATTTGACGACGAATCAAGGTCTAAAAGTAACTAATGATGAATTGTCCTTAACTGCTGGTGAACGTGGACCGACTTTGATGGAAGATTTTCATTTCAGAGAGAAGATGACACATTTTGACCATGAGCGTATCCCCGAACGAGTTGTTCATGCTAGAGGATTTGCTGCACATGGTCACTTTGAAACGTATGAATCGATGAAGGATATTACGAAGGCAGGATTTTTACAAAAAGCAGGGCAAAAAACACCAGTATTTGTCCGTTTTTCAACGGTGGTCGGATTCCGTGGCTCTGCAGATACTGTTAGAGATGTTCGGGGATTCGCGACGAAATTCTATACAGAAGAAGGAAACTATGATCTTGTTGCAAATAATATGCCTGTATTTTTTATACAGGACGGTATTAAGTTCCCTGATGTTATTCATGCTCTAAAACCGGAACCAAACAATGAAATCCCTCAAGCTTCTTCTGCCCATGATACTTTTTGGGACTTTGTTGCGAATAATCAGGAGTCCGCACATCAGGTAATGTGGTTAATGTCCGATCGAGCTATACCACGGAGTTTTCGAATGATGCAGGGGTTTGGTATCCATACATTTCGTTTTGTAAATGATCAAGGGAAAACCCATTTTGTGAAATTTCATTGGATTCCAAAGCTAGGAGTACACTCCCTAGTATGGGATGAAGCACAAAAAATCGCCGGTAAAAATCCAGATTTTAACAGACAGGACCTATACGACGCAATTGAGAACGGGGACTTTCCAGAATATGAACTAGGAGTTCAAGTGATTGAAGAAAAAGATGAGTTTGCATTTGACTTTGACATTTTAGATCCGACGAAAATCTGGCCTGAGGAAGATGTTCCTATCCAAGTTATTGGGAAAATGACCCTTAATAAAAACGTAGATAACTTTTTTGCAGAGACGGAACAAGTCGCATTTCATCCAGGCCATGTCGTACCAGGTATTGACTTTACGAATGACCCACTTTTACAAGGAAGATTATTTTCTTATACAGATACCCAGCTGATTCGTTTGGGGGGGCCGAACTTCCACGAAATCCCTATCAATCGCCCTGTATGTCCATTTTTTAATAACCAGAGAGACGGCTACCACCGACAAACGATTAATAAGGGAAAAGTGGCTTATCACAACAATTCATTGATAGCAAATACGCCAATGCCAGCCACTGAGCAACAAGGGGGCTTTGCACATTATCAGGAAAAGGTGGAAGGCCGCGTAATACGGTCAAGAAGTGAGAGCTTCAACGATCATTTCACACAACCAAAATTATTTTGGAATAGTATGACTCCTCCTGAGCAGCAACATATTAAAGACGCGTTTAGCTTTGAAGTTGGGAAAGTGAAGGATAGGAATGTACGGCAGCAAGTAGTTGATATGTTTGCTAATATTGAACACGAACTGGCTGCATATATTGCTGAAAAAGTTGGAGTAACCGTTCCGAATAAGCATGCAGTAGATAATCAAAAATCCTCCCAAGCATTGAGTCAAACCCATTTTGCGTTTTCCCCTGCAACTAGAAAAGTTGGAGTTATACTAACGAATGGGTTTTCCGATCAAGAGATTGTAGAAATACTTGATCAGTTAACTGCCAGTAACATTCAATATGAAATTATTAGTGATCATCAAGGCAAGGTGACAGGTGAAAATGGGACAGATTTGATGGTCAATCACACTTTTACAACAACAAACGCTGTTCTTTATGATGCTATTTATGCTGGCGGTGGGAAAGAAACCAATCAGGCATTTGATCGTTCCACAACGGAATATTTAGAGGAAGCTTTTCGTCACTATAAGGCCTTAGGGGCTACACAAGAAGGAAAGGAATGGCTGAAGGCAAGTAATATCCAAGTTGGAGCAGGAGTAATTGAGGAAAAAGGCGCAAAACAATTTGCAGCACGTTTTATAGAGGCTGTTGCTGCCCATCGTCATTGGGATCGAGTCATTAATTGAGACGAAGACAAAAGCAGCTTATACCTAGCATAATCCGAACGATTTCAGTCGAATCTGTTCGGATTTTTTGTTTACTAAAAACATGTTCTATCACCCCCCTGTATGTTTAATGCATGCTTTTGGGTTACCTATTTCGGTGTGTCCCAGCCCCTTGTTTGTTTAATCAATCATTACCCAGGGAACAGTTTTAGGAAAGTTATCCATGCGGTCAAAGCCTAAGGCGTGTTATCTATAATTACTTCGATAAGGAGGAGCGATATTTATGTCTAAAAAGCATAATGAAAATCGTAAACAAGAACAATTAGATAAGTTCCGCGTAGATGATAGTGGCAAAGAAATGTCTACCAATCAGGGTCTTAAGGTATCGGAAGATGAGTTTTCTTTAAAAGCAGGTGAGCGTGGTCCGACGTTAATGGAAGACTTTCAATTTCGAGAGAAAATGACGCATTTTGATCACGAACGCATCCCAGAAAGGATTGTGCATGCTCGTGGTTACGCTGCTCATGGAGAGTTTGAATTATATGAATCAATGAAGCCCTATACAAAAGCTGATTTTTTACAGGAACCAGGAAGGAAAACCCCTGTATTTGTCCGCTTTTCAACAGTAGCTGGTTCAAAAGGATCTGGAGAGCTTGCTCGTGATGTGAGGGGATTTGCCACGAAATTTTATACGGAAGAAGGGAATTATGACCTCGTAGGAAATAATATTCCTGTATTCTTTATTCAAGATGCAATGAAATTCCCAGATTTAATACATGCTGTTAAACCGGAACCACATAATGGGATTCCACAGGCAGCCTCCGCACATGATACTTTTTGGGATTTTGTTGCTAATAATCAAGAGACGGCTCATATGGTCATGTGGCAGATGTCTGATCGTGCAATACCACGTAGCTTTCGAATGATGGAGGGCTTTGGTGTTCATACATTCCGATTTGTAAATGAAGAAGGAAAGGCTCATTTTGTGAAGTTTCATTGGAAGCCAAAACTGGGAGTTCATTCTACCGTATGGGATGAGGCACAAAAAATAAATGGTAAGAATCCTGATTTTCATCGTGCTGATTTATATGAATCGATAGAGAATGGCGATTATCCAGAATTCGAGTTTGGTGTCCAATTAATTGCAGAGGAAGATGCACATACATTTGATTTTGATGTATTAGATCCTACAAAAATTTGGCCAGAAGAGGATGTACCAGTCAAAATTATTGGTAAAATGACCTTAAATCGTAATGTTGATAATGTTTTTGCAGAAACAGAGCAAGTAGCATTTCACCCTGGTCATGTGGTACCAGGAATTGATTTTACGAATGATCCATTATTGCAAGGGCGTTTGTTCTCTTATACAGATACCCAGTTAATTCGCTTGGGTGGGCCTAATTTTCATGAATTACCAATTAATCGCCCTGTTTGTCCGTTTCACAATAATCAGCGAGACGGATATGGTCGACACACATTAAATACGGGTCAGGTTAGCTACCATAACAATTCTCTAGCAAATAACACACCTAAGCCTGTAGCTCCAGCTAATGGAGGATACCAGCACTATCAAGAGAAGGTAGAGGGTAGAAAAGTACAAGCAAGAAGTGAAAGCTTCAAAGACCATTTTACTCAGGCAACGCTTTTTTGGAATAGCATGAGTGATATTGAGAAGCAGCATATTAAAGACGCGTTTAGTTTTGAATTAGGTAAAGTAGGAAGTGAAGCGGTCAGACAGCAGGTTGTAGATATGTTTGCAAATGTTAATCTGAAAATGGCGCAGGAAGTTGCAGAGAACATTGGTGTAGCACCACCACAATCGGGCGGTTCAGATGTTACTAAGTCTTCTCCTGCTCTTAGTCAGGAAAATACAATAAAAAAAGCAAAGACAAGAACAGTTGCGATATTAGTAGATGAGAAGTTTCATAGTGAGGATGTGATGTTGGCTGTGAGGGGACTTCAAGATAAAGGGATACATTTAGAATTTGTCGGAAAAAAACGTGGTGAAATTACTAGTAATAGTGGAAATTCGATTAATGCTGATCATAGCTTCTTAACTGTCGATTCTGTTTTATATGACGCAGTTTATGTCGTTGGTGGGGAAGATCAAGACCTTGACTTTCAACAAAAAGCGATGGATTTTGTAAAAGAAGCTTATGCTCATTACAAGCCAATTGGGGCTACAAATCAAGGGATGAGATTAATTGAAAATAGTGCAATTGTAAATAAGCCAGGAGTTATTCTAGAAGCAGCGATTAATAGATTCATAGTCCGTTTTTCACAAGCAGTTGCTGCACATCGATTCTGGGATAGGGAAGTCAGTTAATCTACTAAAGATAACTTGAAGCGAAGCGAAGGGAAACTCTCCCTTCGTTTTTTGGAGGGTCTATTCTCTCACTCCTATCATCTGCTGGATCTCAAAGTTGATTCATTAATTTTTTTAAGTATATTGGTAATCTACTCATACATAGTTACATTAATCAAGGGGAGATTGTTAACTATCTTGACACTATTAATTAACAAATTATTACATTTTAAGTCTTGTTTACTATTTTGTTTACATGTAAACAAAATAGTAAACAAGTGTATTCAAAAAAGTAAACATGTATACAAATATGTGTAAATACTAGTATATTAACGTGTTCGAAAATGTATGCATGTTTACAAATAAGAATACGAAAAAAGTAGGATTGCGTATTTAATAGGAAAAACGTATCCTTAAGTAGAAAGGATTATTTATGAGAGGAGTTTTTGAAATGACAAAAACTAGAATTGCTGCAGTAGATGTTGGTAATGATGCATTGAAAGCAAATTTCGGTAAAATGGAAAATGAGCTTTATATACCTAATGTAGTAGCACAAGATTTCGAGGATCGTCCTGTGATTGGAATTGAAGAACTAGATAAAAAAGAGGTATTAGATAATATTCATATTCGCGTACACTCTCCTGCGTTAGAAGAAAATAATGTAATCTATCGTGTTGGAAATCTAGCAACAAAAACAACAAATTCTACCGAATTGGATCCAGGCAGCAGTAAAGCAGAAGAAGATCAAACGTTAATCATGCTTTTTGCTTCTCTGGCACTAGATGCCGTGGAAAATGGAGCGTTTACAGAAAAAAATAAAGTCATTGACGCAAATTACACACTTGGCACAGGATTACCGCTTCGTGAAGTGAAAGAAGGAAAAGATGTGGGCTATCGCTCGCAGTTGCTAGGATCTGTCCATCAGGTCGAGTTTCTTGTAACACCTAATCACCAAGGCAAAAAAATAAATATTAAATTTGATGAAGTCAAAGTTTATCCAGAGGGATTCGCAGCCTATGTGAACCTAATTATGGATAATGACTTAAAAGTCATTAATAAAGACTTAATTGATAAACAAATACTTATTCAAGACATTGGCGGATTATCTACAGATATTGCTGTAATCCGTAACCGTAATGTTGACGACGATAAAGCTCAAGGATTTAATCTAGGTGTATCGGAATCTTTGGAACAAATTAGAGAAGAAATAAGGACAAAACACGGTGTTGAATTAGACAGTCGTCGGGATGTAGTTGATATCATTACGAGAAAAAATGATCGTCACCATATAATGGTAAAAGGAAGTCGGACAAGTGTTCATGATATCACAGACCATATCCTGCTTGAGTTAGCAAAGAAAGAGTATCGTTTCTTGCGTAATGTTTGGGCAAAGAATTCACAATCGGAAATCTGCTATTTTGTAGGCGGTGGTTCAGCAGTATTAAAAGACTATATAAAGGCACTTAATAACAAACTTGATGGATTTAACATCGATTTCTTCGAAGATGAACAGGAAAGTATTTGGATGATGGCAAATGCATATTACAAGCTAATTTCGGAATTTGTTTCTAAACAGACAAAGAGTGAAAAGGCGGAAAAGGAAGAAGTAAAAGCGAAGGCAAAATAAGGTGATATCATGGCCAAAAACACAATTGAACGCGGGCAATCAATCACATTTCGTGTCCCTTCGGATACACCTGATTACCTGTTAAAACAGATGCAACGGTTGAAGGAAACAGAAAGAAGGAATTTCTCCAGTCAGATTGCTCAATTTGTATTAAAAGGCTTAAGTGAAAGTTTTGCAAAAGAACGTGAAACCATAACGGTTCCTCTTCCTAAACGATTAACAAAAGAACAAAAAAGTTGGTTAAAGCATGAGCACTCTGAAGCACTAATTGGTTCGATTTTGTACCATTTGCTGAGTGATCCAATGCGGGCTACGACTTTACTGGCTTCCCTAAATAGTAATAGTACAAATATTGATGAAGCATTGTACTTACAAGAGGCTGTCTCCGTTACAGAAGATTCTCAGGAAGAATTGGAGACTCCAATCGCAAACCACGAGATAGATTTAGAAAATCTAAGTATGGATGCACTTGAGACTCATGATGAGCCAGTGGAAGTAGAGGAAGAGGAGGAAGAAGACCCATTAAAGGATTTCTTTTCAAGTATGAATAAATAAGATATTCGCTGAAATAGAGCTGTTCATTTGTTGAGCAGCTCTATTTTTAATGGGGAATAACAAATATATACAGAAAGAATAAATTGGTAGCTCTTAGTTAAACTAAGTGCAGGAATAAGGAGGGAAAGAGATGGAAATTGCATGGATTTGGAAATCAGTATTAATTGTTCTAGGAGGTACACTTCTTTTACGTATCGCAGGAAGAAAGTCAATATCGCAAATGACATTAACCCAAACAGTGATTATGGTAGGAATTGGTTCATTACTTATTCAGCCGTTAGCAGGAAAGAATATTTGGGTCACTTTAGGAGTCGGTGCGATTCTAGTTGTTACGTTAATCATCATGGAGTTTTTACAGATAAAATCGGATTTCTTTGAGAATATTGTAACTGGGAAATCAAAAATTCTAATACATAATGGGGTTATTCAAGAACAGGAAATTAAAAAATTAAGATTGACCGTCGATCAATTAGAAATGAACTTAAGACAAAAAAATGTAAGTAACATTAATGATATTGAATGGGCGACATTAGAGCCGAATGGACAAGTTGGGTTTATATTAAAACAAGAAGCACAACCAGTAACGAAACGTGAGTTCCAGCAATTACAAACAGAAATAGATAATTTAAGACAATTGCTTGTATCAGCAGAACATATCACGTATAGTAATCAGCCACCAGAGCAGAATAAATTATTTAAGGAAGTAGAGAATCGAAAGCATGGGCAAGGAAATCAGCCGCCAAAGCAATTAGACTAATAAAAGCACGCTTTATCTAGAGTGTGCTTTCCTATGGTCAATTTTAATGATGAAGTCATGTTATTCATTATCATCAGAGCGGTCGGTTTTCGTAAGGTGAATCGTTTCTCCACGGTATTGTTTTGATGATCTTATATCTTGGTTAGCTGCTCTAATAAATGACCATCCAAGTAATGCCATGATAAAGATTACTGGGAATGCGGCAACAATGCTAGCTGTTTGTAATGTCTGCAGATCCCCTACAAACATCAATACTAATGGCAATAAGCATAGCGTGAATGCCCAGAATAATCGATTCCAGCGTAGCGGTTCAGACTGGATTTTCTTTTGAACGACCGCTGCTAAAATAAACGAAGAAGAGTCGAATGTTGTTGCCAAGAAAATTATCGCCAGAATGGTGAACAAGCCGATCATGATATTTGCCATGGGTAACTGCTCTAAAATGGCTATAATAGCTGCTGGAGCACCATTATCACTCATGAATCCTAATACGTCGAATTGTCCAGTAAGTTGTAAATAAAGACCAAAGTTACCTAATATACCAAAAAACAAGATAGAACCGAATGTTCCGTATATCATTGTTCCCAGTATCATTTCCCTGATTGTTCTTCCTCTTGAAATACGGGCTACAAACAAACCAACAAAGGGAGCGTAAACAACCCACCAAGCCCAATAAAACACGGTCCATGTCTCTGGAAATTTTGTTTCTTCAAATCCTGATAAATTTGCAAGAGGTTCAAGCCAAGTCGCCATTCGAAAGAAATTATCTGCTACCTGACCGATACTGGTGAAAGTAGTTTCCATGATAAACAATGTAGGGCCAAATATGAATATAAAGATAAGCACAAAGATAGCTAGCCACAGGTTAACGTCACTTAGTACTTTAATTCCTTTTGCTAATCCTGAATACGCACTTATAGCAAATATCAATGTACAAATCAGCATGACAACAGCTTTTAGCCCTAGTGTAACTGGAATGCCTGTAAGATTATTTATTCCTTCTGCGATCATCGGAGTTCCTAAAGCGAGAGTGGTACCGGCCCCACCTAATAAGCCAAAAATAAACAGCACATCAATAATGACTCCTAGTGGAGTGTCCACCCAACGGCCAAGCACAGGTCTTACTGCTTCACTAATTTTTAGTACAGAGGTTCTTCGAACATAATAGAAATAGGCAATAGGTAAAGCAGGTAATGTATATATGGCCCAAGCAATTGGCCCCCAATGAAATATACCGTAGGAGGAAGCCCATGGTATTGCAGCATCAGATTCTGGTGTAATACCAAAAGGAGGACCTTGGTAATAAAATGCCCATTCAATCATTCCCCAGTAAAGAATACTTGAACCAATACCCGCAGCAAATAGCATTGCTGCCCATGAAAACGTTCCAAATTCTTTATCATCGGTTTTACTTCCTAGTTTAATATTTCCAAATTTACTAAATGCGACAAAAATCAAGAAAATAAATGAGATGATACCAAGTGCTAAATAAAGAAAACCAAAGTTACTTGTCATAAAGTCGTTGGCTGCATTAATAACTGTTGCGCCAGTTTCAGGATAGATAATAAGGGGGATACAAACGAGCAGTAGAAGAATTAAGGAGCTGACAAATGTTCGCCAATCAATTAAATGTGACTTCAATAGAATAACCTTCCTTTCACCTACATGTAGTGGTGTATTTAATTAATATCCCTCATGGATAATCGTAAATCCACTATTTTTAAAGTACACAAATAGGGCTAGGTTCATACATAATAATTTGATAAAATGGAGTCTATCGAATCTAATTAATTCTACTAAATTTTTTTGATTGCTTCCTCCATTGTTATATCTCTATTTCCAATCATTTTCAAATGGTAAGCAAGCTATTTTTATTAAAAATTAATTGCATTACATGATGTTATATGCTAAGCTTTTAACACAATATATCGTAAATAAAAAACAACATAAATACTATATATAGTGTTTTGTGACAATTACACAACCGATTTCTTATTAGAAAATTTAGATTGTTGAGAGCCCGTTTGGTATCAAGAATTGACCACATCAAAAGAAGCGGTTTTTTTATTTTTGTTTATGGGATGATTTTAGTAGAATCATTTAGTAGGGGAAAATCGGATTCCATGTTTCCTTCAATAATGATAGGCATAAATGTTTTAAGTATATAAAGGGAGGACTATTGATGATCATTGAGATGACATCTACAAAAGACAAGCTTCTAGAACTAATTGATAAGGCTGCGAACGGTCTGAATATCCACACAGACGCGTACAAGCAAAAGGCATTTAAAACCATCCAAGAAGATACACCGATTGAAAAAGCGATTGATATACTCACCAAGAATGCGTTAGAAAACATTGATGAATCAGCACCTGACTGGACGTTTTTAGCTAGTCGTATTTATTTACAAGAGCTATATCGTCAAGCTAGTGTAAACCGGAATTATTATGGTGAAGAACAATATTACGGTGATTTCTATACATTAATTCAATTACTAACGGAGGAAAAGATATATAAAGAAACCCTTCTGCAAAAGTATTCGAAAGCGGAAATTGATTATTTTGCGAAACAAATAGATACATCGAGAGATTTATCATTTACATACCTTGGTCTATACACGCTAGCGACAAGGTACCTAGCTACAGACCATGATAAAAAAGTCTTTGAATTACCACAGGAACGTTGGATGGTTATTGCAATGACATTAATGCAACACGAAGATAAGTCACGACGCTCTGAGCATGTTCTAGAGGCATATTGGGCATTGAGTAATCTCTATATGACTGTTGCTACCCCAACACTTGCAAATGCGGGGAAAACGCATGGACAGCTTTCTAGTTGCTTTATTGATACTGTAGATGACAGTTTACAATCGATCTATGATAGTAATACAGATATCGCCAAGCTATCGAAAAACGGCGGTGGTATTGGTGTTTATATGGGCAAAATTCGTAGCCGAGGTAGCTCAATAAAAGGATTTAAGGGCATGTCTAGTGGTGTTGTTCCTTGGATTAAACAGCTGAATAATACAGCAGTAAACGTTGATCAACTTGGAACAAGAAAAGGAGCAATTGCTGTTTATTTAGATGTTTGGCATCGTGATATTGAATCGTTCTTAGACCTGAAATTGAATAATGGTGATGAACGAATGCGGGCACATGATATTTTTACAGGGGTTACGTTACCTGATCTATTCATGGAACAAGTAGAAAAACGCGGAGACTGGTATCTTTTTGATCCACATGAAGTACGCCAAGTAATGGGTTATTCCTTAGAGGACTTTTATGACGAGACCAAGGGCAATGGCACATGGCGTACGAAATACGAGGAATGTGTACAGTCTGATCTCCTTACAAAAACAAAGATCCCTGCTATTGATATAATGAAACGAATTATGAAATCACAGCTAGAATCAGGAACTCCATTCATGTTTTATCGTGATGAAGTCAATCGCCAAAATAGCAATAGTCATAATGGAATGATATATTGTTCCAACCTATGTACAGAAATCACACAGAATCAATCACCATCTGAATTCATTGAAGAGTTCCTAGAAAACGAAAACATGATTGTTAAGAAATATCAGTCCGGTGATTATGTTGTTTGTAACCTAAGTTCAATTAATCTTGGAAAAGCAGTGCCTGATGAAATCCTTGAACGTTTGATTAAGATACAAGTACGGATGTTAGACAATGTGATTGATATTAATAATTTACCAATCATGCAGGCTCAACTAACCAATAAAAAATATCGTGCAATTGGTCTTGGGACATTTGGGTGGCATCATTTATTAGCTAGAAAGAATGTCAAATGGGAAACAGAGGAAGCTGTTAAGTTTGCCGATGAACTGTATGAGAAAATTGCATACCTAACGATTAAGTCAAGTATGGAATTAAGTAAAGAAAAAGGCAGCTATCCAGCTTATGAAGGTAGTAAATGGAGTACAGGCGACTATTTCGACCTTAAAGGCTATCATCAAGGCGAGTGGCAAACCTTAAAAGAAGATGTGAAAGAACATGGAATGCGTAATGGTTACCTTATGGCCGTAGCACCAAATTCAACAACGGCAATGATTGCTGGATCAACAGCAAGTATCGACCCGATTTTCAAACCTTTCTATAATGAAGAAAAGAAAGACTTTAAAATACCAGTGACTGCACCAGATTTAACCTACAAAACGTATGATGTCTACCGTCGCTCTGCCTATATTGTAGATCAGCGCTGGTCTGTAAGACAAAACGCGGCTAGACAAAAGCATGTTGATCAAAGTTTATCGTTTAACTTCTATGTTCCAAATACAATTCGAGCATCTGTTTTATTAGACCTACATTTACAAGCATGGAAGGAAGGCTTGAAAACAACGTATTATGTTCGTTCTACTTCTAATGAGGTGGAAGAATGTGAATGGTGTCAAAGTTGAGGGCATTAGTTGCTTATCTAACTTATAGTGGCAACACGCAAGAGGTAGCAAGGCTCATTGAAGGTCAATTACGATATAGAGGGATTGAAACTGGGATGCACCGCATAGGGATTGACCCTCCAGTAAATCCCTCTAACTATGATATCGTATTTATAGGCTTGTTTACTTGGGAAAAGGGGAGCACCCCCGATGAGGTAAAAGAATTTGTTCTGGAAATAGGATACAAGCCAGATAATGTGGCAGTATTTGGAACTGGTGATACACAATTTGGTGGAGATGATCTGTTCTGTAAAGCAGTTGATAAGCTCGCTAAATTTTATGAAAGTAACTGGAGTGGACTGAAAATAGAACAGTCCCCAAGAGGTAGTCAAGAACAGAAAGTGAAAGACTGGCTGGAAGGAGTACTGCAACATGTCGAAAGTTATGCTTGAAAAAGCAAAAACATTAGAGCCATTAAATCCGAATAAGTCCACTGGGGTATTTGGAGGAAAGTCAAGTGGTATATTAAATTGGAATGATATTGCTTATCCACATTGGTACAAAATGTATAAGCGACTTGTCGGTAATTATTGGCAAGCAGATGAAGTAAATATGCAAAGTGACATAAAACAATTCCCTTCTCTAACGGAAGAGGAACAGGATGCTTATTTAAAAATAATTGGTCTATTGTCCACACTAGATGCACCGCAAACCCGTACGGCACTGTTACTATCGTTATATGCCACGGATCCATCGGTTCAATCCATTATGGCAGTCATTGCTCAACAGGAAGCTGTCCATAATGAAAGTTATTCATATGTATTGTCATCTGTTGTATCGTTAGATGAACAAAATAAGTCTTTCCAATTAGGCAGAACAGATCCAATTTTGCTTAAGCGGAATGAAAATATAACCAAGCAATATAATGCATTTGTTGACGATCCGTCTATAGAGAATATTTTAAAAACAATGGTTTACACCTCCTTATTAGAAGGGATGTTCTTCTATTCTGGATTTGCCTTCTTCTATAATTTAGCTCGTCATAACAAGATGGTTGGAACCTCCACGATGATAAGCTATATTAACCGTGATGAACTGGAGCATGGACGATTTATCTCGGAATTGTTCCGAGCCACATTAGCAGAGAATCCAGAGTATAATACAGAAGAATTCACAAAATGGATATATGACCATTTTGAAGAGTCGGTAGAATTGGAGATAGAATGGTCTAATTATGTACTTGGGAATGTAGAAGGAATAGATTTAGATGAAATGGCAGGGTATATTAAATATCGGGCGAATAAGATGTTACGAATGATGGGATTGCATGATATCTATCCAGAACATTTGGATAACCCATTGAAATGGATACGTGCCTATGTGGATAACTTCGATGGTACAAAAACGGACTTTTTTGAGCAGAAATCCCGCCAATATACAAAAACAAGTGACTTGAACGGATTTGATGATTTATAAAAAGGAATCGGCCGCAGCCGATTTCTTTTTATTTATGCACGTCGCCTTAGGGTTATTCATCTAAATTGACTACTTCACCAGTAACTGCGTCCACACCATTAGCGCATTCAATTTTTCCACATAATATGTAGCTTTTTTGATGCGGTTGATATACATAGACTGGTGTGATTTCCAGGTGGTTATGAAGCTTCTCAAACGCTTCTTTTTTCGTAATCACAGGTGTATCTGCAACTTTAAAGTCTTGAAAAATCTCCATTAGTATACGGTTATCCGTATAATTTAATGGTTCTAAAGTGGAAGCATCAAGTATCATTGTAAGCTTTGGTTCAATGATACGGTGACCGGGTTCGACAGGACGTAGTTCAGCAAAAAGATAGGTATGTTCACGGTAAATCGTTGCTAATCTCCATTTACCACTATCCTCTGAAAATTCCTGTTGAAGCAGTCGCTGTACAGCCTCGCGTGCCTTTGTTTTCTTAGCACTTGATAAGGTAGATATCTCTGTATCGGCAAGATTTGTTAATGCTTGTTCTTCCGTTACTTCTGTAGATAAATCAATTTCTTTTAGTGGGATACTTTGATTGGTAGTGCCTTCCCATGTAATGATTTGGTCTATATGGTACTGGAAGGAAGATGCTTCCACCGATTCATATGCTAATGCTGTCTTTCCATTATTCGTAAGGAAAAAAGTAGTTGTACCATAGATGGATTTCCATTCTTGTGCTGATTCTACTGGAATTTCAAACAGTTTACATTGGTTGCTTGCAATTGGTTCAACAATACTAGGTGTTAAAGCAAATGGTTCCCAATGAATCTGGTGTTCAGATGGAAACGAACCATTAATAGAGAATAAAACGAGTTGGCCCTCTTGATTGAATTCAACCTGAATAACCCCTCCTGGATAAACTGGAATATTGTCTACAGCTGCTCGAAACTGCATTTCTCTTTCTGATTCAGATATAAGTTGGAATTGTCTGCCAAACTCCAAATCCGTCATTTCTTCAATCCATTCAATTGCGGCTTCGCTGTTCGATGCTATGTTTGCTAACGATTCTGACGTGGAGTAGGAAGTACCTTCAACGAAGATAATCGTTTGGATCTTTCCAGTATGGATATCCACATCAACAACAGCAGTCCCCGGTGGATTTAATTCGTCTTCCTGGTGATCTGTATGGTCATTTGGAAACCATTCCATTGTTAATTCATATTGTATTTCACCTATAGCATTTTTTTGTTTCGTGAAATAATGATGCTTCAAGTAATAAGTATGAAGCCCAAGCCGCTCGGCTGTATGACTAATAAGTTGTTGTATACTTTCATGCATGGATAGAACCTCACTTTTGCCTAATTTCCTTCAGTATATCATCTGTTATCGAAAGTTTTCATTTATAATAGATAAAAACATAGGAAATGCTCAAATTATCTCCTCTACATTAACGCAACGTAAACGTTTATTGTTAAAGGCAGAGGGGGGTACTATATGCAAATTAAAGAAGTGGCAAGACAGTTAAATACAACGACAAGAACCATTCGATTTTATGAAGAAAAAGGATTAATTCATCCGATTAAACAAGAAAATGAATACCGTATATTTACAGAGGAAGATCTTGTTCGTATAAGCACAATATTAGCATTGCGTGAGATCGGTATCACGATTAACGAGATTAAACAATTATTAAATGACGGGAGTAGAAGTATAAACTCATACTTAAACATTCAACGATCGGCACTATTTGAAAAATGGTTAGAATTGAAAGACATGATTGCAACGATTGATCAAATGTTAGAACGCTCAAACGATGGCCAAACCGAAATGTCTGAGATACTCGAATTGTCCGAGCATTTAAAAAATCTAAAATCGATTCGAAAAAGCTGGGAAGATAAATGGAATTTTGATAGTCAAGCAGTCGATTATGATCAAAACTTAAAAATGCACGGGTATCATTTTAATGTTCATCAGGACTATACAAGAGCCTTAAAAAGAGTAGTAGAAACCATTCAGTTGAAAAAAGGGGATACGTGCTTAGATATTGGTATTGGAACAGGAAACTTAGGCTCCAAATTTATAGCCCATGGAGTGAATGTAATTGGTATTGATCAATCTAAAAATATGTTACATGAATGTAAGAAGAAGCATCCAGAAATTGACACACGTAATGGTCATTTTCTAGCATTACCAGTTATGGATCATCAAATTGATGGTATTGTTTCTAGTTATGCATTACATCATATTGAAGACGAACAAAAGTTGATGGCTTTTGAAGAAATGGATCGTGTTTTAAAGCCGGAAGGTGAAATTTGTATGGTGGATCTCATGTTTCAAAACAAGAGTCATCGGAAAGCAGTTATCGATCATTTTACGAACACAGGCAATAAAGTAGCTGTTTACTCAATAGAAGATGAGTACTATGCCGATCGATCTGTTCTGATAGATTGGTTTAAAACAAATGATTATCAAGTAGAAACCTATACGTTTAATCCAATATTAAGTATGATTTATGCTAAGAAGCAAATTGAGGGTGGCTCCAATTGTTAGCAACCGTTTTGTTAGCGTTCTACCAACAGAACTACGAAAAAGATATTGAGTCTTATTATTTATCAGAAGATCAGTTGCAGTATACGGCAATTCCAAAAGATGCATTAAAAAGTTGCGAACAAGGTAAAGAAGTATATCCTATTGTTATTATATATCAACAGCAAGTAGCAGGATTTTTTACTTTGGAAAGGGACTCGGAAGCTGCGTATAGCACAAATCAGAATGCCTTCGCTCTCAGAGCTTTTTCTATTCATTATAGCCTGCAAGGAAAAGGTATTGCTCAACAGGCACTTAAAATACTAGATGCTTTTATACGGCAGAACTTTTTGGGAATAGATGAAATCGTTCTTGGGGTCAATCATAAATACAGCAGCACAATATGTTTATAAATGTGCGGGCTTCAAGGATAATAGAAAAAGAGTGTTTGGTAGAAAAGGAGAACAGTATGTATTTGAAAAGAAAATAAAGAGAGCTATCCAGAGATGAGGATAGCTCTCTTTATTTTCTTTTATGTTATTTAGCTTGGAAATAGTTCTGTAATCCAGTAGTAATCGCTTCTCCAACCTGTTGTTTAAATGTATCTGTTTGAATGATTGCTAGATCATTCGCATTTGTAATAAAACCTAATTCTAATAGAATCGAAGGTGCATTATTCGTTCGTATCACTCGGAACCCTTCGCGAAGGATTCCGCGATCTTGTAAATCAACTTTAGATGCGAGGGAGCCATGGACATTTTCAGCCAATTGTTGATCCGTAGTCTGTGAATAGTAAAAGGTATTCATTCCATTTGCACTTGGATCTGGGAATGCATTATAGTGAATGCTAACAAATGCATGGGTAAAGTAATCGTCACTCATCTCCACACGTTCTTCCAAAGAAATATAGTTGTCATTTGTTCTTGTCATGATTACATTTGCCCCAGCATCACGTATGTGTTCAGCAACCTCATGAGCTGTAGCCAGTGTTACCATCTTCTCTTGTACACCATTAATTCCTACAGCTCCAGAGTCCCTTCCGCCATGACCTGGGTCAAGCATAATATTATACCCATCAAGTGAGGTTAAATCTGAGGATGTGCTGGATGCTTGCTGCTCTGGTGCTTGAACCGTAGCTGCTGACTCGTTAGAAGCCGGGATTGGTTCCCCCTTTGTGTCGGTTAACCAAGATGCCACCCATCCATATTCCCCATTAGCAAGAACGATTTGATGCCAGTCGCCTTCTGTTTTTTGTAAACGATATGTATCTCCTGATGATGACGAACCAATAGCTGGATAACTCGTTCCTGGACCTGATCGAATGTTGGTGCTATTTGCTTTTACAGTTACGTTTTCTTCATTAGCTTGTACCCTTTTCATCTGCCCAATCTTTCGCAAATGATGTTTTGCAACCCAAGCTTCTTTTCCGTCATAGTAGGTTTGGATCCATCCATATTTTTCTTGGAATTCGACTACTTGGTCACCTGCTTGAAGTTTCCCGACAACTGGTGCTTCAGTCGATGCATCACTCCGAACGTTTAGAACCATACCTCCTACTTGATATACATCGCCATTGGCTGCATAACCTTCGCTTGGAAAAAAGAACGTAGAAGCAAGTAATAACGCGATACTCGTAATAATAGTATAGATAAATTTCAATGTAAGCTTGCCTCCTTAAAAATAACTGTATTTAATAAACAGTATTTACCAAGATTTTCTACAAGTAAACTATAAAACTTAAAAATCAATCAGAAGTACTAGAATAAAAAAATGGTCCAGGAAGATTGATAGATATACAGCATAAGCAAAAAAATATAAAGACAAGCGATTAACATACCCTTTTTGCTTTATTGCTAACCTCTTCTAATATCGGATTTCATTGCGTTTAACTTTAGTAATTTAAAGAAACTTATCTGTTAGTTAAAAAACGTACTAAAAAACCAACTGCTATTTTTGCAGTTGGTTTTTTTACATTTTAGTGGTAGTCCTCTTTAATTAATCGAGAGGCTTCCTCAAGTGCATGTTTGTTCTCAGCCATATCCCCAGGTTTTCTAGCCTGCCCAATTACATATCCTTCCAAGGACATTTTAAAAAATTGGCAAATATAATTAAATTGCTGGACAAGTGGCAGCCCTTTTACATGCGGATGATCCCCTCCGACAAGTACAAGGTAAACTTTCTTTCCCTCTAAGGCGCCGCGAAAATGCGTATAATCAGGGTCTCTTAGAATTTGCGACCAACGATCAATAAATGTTTTCATTGGTCCTGACATTCCGTACCAGTAAATTGGTGTGGCGAATACAAGAATGTCATGCTCAAGTACTTGATCAATAAGTTGAGTATGATCGTCTTCTACATGAGGAAATCCTTCTTTAGAATGACGTTTATCAACGATTGGTTGTACGTTGTAATCGCGAAGATAAATATGTGATCCTTTTTCTTTTGGTACGACATGATGGGCTAAGTATTCGGTATTTCCATTGAACCTAGTGGATCCATGAAATACGGCAATCTTCATGTTTCTTCCTCCCTCGTGACATGTACTAGAATGAATTACATGGCCTGTAATCCATAGAGAATATGGAAAGATTTCTTTCTTAAATTGTATTCTTTTGCAGGGGATTTAGAAGTAAGACAAGAATCTTATTAAATATAAAGGGATTAGTAATAAACGATCTACAAGATTATTTCCGGGGAAATAGTGTGTTCGATATGACTTTACAAGTTATGATTTTTATAATAATTAAGCGGTGTATTTTGCAATTGTCTTCATTAACTGGAATGACGGTCTGAAGAGTACTTCAGATACACTCACTCTTGCCTCGTATCCTTTCATACAATTTGTCTTCCTACTAGAGAGAGGTACAGTTGGTATGGCATAATAATATGGGTACGAAAGTTCCCAGGCATGATGGTTGTATTAATCAAGCCTTTTCGTGAAAATAGCGTCCTAGGAGTATGACTTATGAAAAAAATAATTCCCTTTTTGATTCTAGTATTGATCATGATTTACACTTTCTTTTTGACTTCTTGGATTGGATCTTATCTAATGCTGGAAGAGAATTGGAAGGAATTCGTGGTTTTTACACCACAATCTGTTACCGATCGGAACGACATTTATCTGCTTGATCAATGGATATATGCATTTAACGTTCGACCTGTTCCAAGTTATACATTCATTGTATCTTTATTCCTTGTAATTAGTATCAGTATTTATTATTTAAGAAAGAGGAAAAGGAAGCAAAAGGCAAAAAAAGACATATAATAATCAAAATAAGGGGGAGTGTTTATAAAGCGGAAGCAAGAGAAAACAGACAGGGATTGGTTAGAAGGATTTATTATTGAAGCAGCTAATTTATTCGTTTCAGCAGTGAAGTTTATAGGAAGATTTGTGATTTTAATCTTGAAATCATGGTATTAAAGGAACGCGGAGGAAGTATCATATCTCTCCGCGTTTTCCTGTTCATTATGCTCTAATCCATTTCCAAATTTCTGCTGGAGTAGCATTTTTACCATACATCAAGATTCCTATTTTGAAAATTTTCCCAGCTAGTTTCATAAAGAACCACACGCTAAGCAGTAAAATGATGAGAGAAATACCGATCTCCATCCATGGCCATTGCTCTAAGTTTGTAAGTCGTAATAACAATACTCCAGGTGAGGTAAACGGGATATAGGTTCCAATCTGTGCCATTAAGCCATTAGGATCAGACAAAACTGGTCCGATAAAAATGAATGGTAAAAATGGTAGCATCATGACCATACCTTGAAAGTTTCCAGCTGTTGAAACATCTGCCATCGTTGCTCCTACACCTACAAATATAGAAGCAAAAAGTAAGTAACCTAAGATAGCGATCCCTATATACAAGAATAGTTCAGGGACGAGTAAATATTCAAGAATCGTGAGATCGAATTTCCATGCAACCACTGGTAATACAATGGATATAGATAGGACAGCTTGCAAAAGACCTAACACGAAATATCCAAGAATCTTACCTTGCATTAAATCAGCTGGGGTTACGGAAGATAAAATAATTTCAGCAATTTTATCTTTCTTTTCCTGTGATGCACTTTGAAAGATTGCCATTCCTGTAAATACAATGGATAACATGATAAAACCAGCAAATGCCCCAGGTACAATTCGTTCCATTGGATTTGTTTCACTTGTTGTTTGATTCTGTGCTTGTAGTTCTTCTGTTGTAATTTCTTTAATTTGAATTCCTTGTGTAAGTGTATTTTTTTCGTCTTCAGTTAAACCTAATTCTTGTATTTGCAAAGCTTGAAGTGGCCCAGTAACTACTTGTACTTGATCCATAAAGTAGGGGGCGATATCTTCTGAAGTATATGCTGGGACTACTCCTTGATTTAAATTCTGTTCATTTAAAAATAAATAAGCAGTATCTTCTGTATCCGCTAAGGCATTGCTCACTTCTTCCTCTGTCAAGTCAGTTTGTTGTAAATCCCAAGGTATATTCGCCGATTCAACGGTTTGTTTTAATTCTGAAAAGATGGCTAGTTGATCATTAATGAATACGTTTGTTGTCTCTTGGTTATCATCATCTGACCCTCCAAATAAATCTCCTAATAGCATAAATCCAACGATAAGAATAGGGGTTAGGAACATTCCAATAATAAACGTTTTATTTTTTAAATTCCGTTTTATTTCCCATTTGGCAACTTTCTTCGTATTATGCATATACGTCACCTTCTTCCTGTAATAAATTGCGATCTGTGGCAATATCAATAAAGATTTCATGAAGGGAGACCCGATCTATGGTCAGTTCTTGAATCTGCAGATCAGCTGGTAGTTGTTGTAACCATTTAGCTGGATGTACATCTTTATTGAGATAGAGAATACTTTGATCTCCTTCTTGCTCCAAACGGTTGATATCTGGCAGCTGCTCTAGGGCTGCCTTATTATTAAAGCCCCTAATGGTACATTTAAAGTTGGCATATTCTGTTTTAACATCTTCCATTTTTCCATATATCACTTTTTGGCCACGATGAATCATAAATAGTCGATCTGCCATTTCTTCAACTAGGTTCATTTGATGGGAAGATAAAAGGATAGATGTGCCATTTTTGGCTAATTGATAGATCTCTTGTTTGAATAATTCTTGACTTACAGGGTCTAGTCCGGAAAATGGTTCATCGAGTATTAACAGCTCTGGTTCATGGATGATGGAAGCAATAAATTGGACTTTTTGCCCCATTCCCTTTGAAAGTTCTTCAACATTTACTTTTTCTTTCCCTTCCAGGTCGAATTTCTTTAAATACGTTAACGCCCTTTGTTTTGCTCTGTCTAAAGGGTAATCTTTTAATTCAGCTAAATACAAGAGGATATCCATTACATTCACGTTTTTATATAGCCCTCTTTCCTCAGGCAAATACCCAATTTTATTCCTAGGTATTGTCTCTCCTTGACGATGGTGAAATGTAATTGTACCTTCGTCTGGATACATGATCCCCATGATATTACGAATTGTGGTTGATTTCCCAGCCCCATTTGGGCCGAGTATTGCCATAATCTCTCCTTGATTGACTTCGAAAGAGATATTAGAAATAATTTTCCGTTCCTTAAATGCCTTGCCTAAATCCTTTACTGTTAGAACGGTCCCCATAAAATCCTCCCCTTTACTTGGTTAATATTAAAGTAATAATTTCTTCTAGGTTTAATGATTCTAAAGCTGTCCAAGCGATACCATGTTGATGGAGATAGGCTTCTGTTCGTTCTGGGTTATTAGAAATCAGCTGCGTTGCTTTCCGAAACAACTCCCCTGGTACTTTCTCAACTGGAAGGGCTTCATTAAACCAATATTGCTTGTGCGTATCGATTAATGTCTCTTTTTCAAAGATATCTATTAGTTTTCCTTGTTTTAATACGACGAGATAATCAGAAAGTTTCATTATATCTGCAGATTGGTGACTTGCCATCACGATCGCGCGGTGGCCATGCTCCATCCACTCTACGATAAAATTCATCAGTTGTTCTTTAGCAGGAATATCCATATAAGCAGTCGGTTCATCCAATAGGAGTAAGGATGTATTTCTGGGTAAAGTTAGGGCGAGTTTTAACTTTTGCTGAATACCCTGTGATAATGCTACAAAACTTTTATTTAGTGGAATATTGAAAGCTTCTACTATTCGTTTAAATAACACTTCATCCCAGTTCGGATACAAAGGCGCAATAAAATCCCTCAGTGACTTTCCTGTAAATGCATTCCATCCTACAGCAGTTTGTGGCTGGTAGCTTATATTTTTTTTCCAGTTCTCATCCGGACCATGAACAAATGAATTCAATAACTTGATATTCCCTTGGTCAGGTTTTACAAGATTCATCATAAGCTTCAATAAAGTACTTTTGCCAGCTCCGTTTGTACCAACTATTGTAGTGATTGTTCCAGGTTCAACCGATAAGTTAATTGGTCCAATATGGAGCGAATCGAGTCGTTTTTCAATATTTGTGAATTCCATGATGGGTTTCATTGTGTTTAAGAACCTCCTTTTCTATGCGAGTCAATGACTTCTGTAAAGATTTCTTTAATTTGTTCAATGGTATAATCATAGCTCAGTGCAGTTTCTACAGCATTTTCAATTGTTTGATACACCTCTGAGACCTTTACTTGCTGTTTCATCGAATCCTCAACTTGGGCTACAAACGTACCTTTACCTTGTGTTGTTTGGATAAATCCTTGATATTCTAGGTCTTGATAAGCTCGTCGAATGGTAATCGCACTTGTTTCAAGATCTTTAGATAGTGCTCGTATAGATGGCAAAGGTGTTCCCTCAGGTAGTTGACCACCAGCAATTAATGCCTTCAACTGATTTTCTATCTGATGATAGATAGGTTCTCGAGATGATTTAGAAAGACGTATCGGTAGTTCCATGATTATACCTCCTCTCTAACCTATACATAATCCACTTTGTTGATTACTTTTTTCATATAAATTTGGTGTGCTTGCAAGGCGAAATATGCAATAATAATAGATATAATGGAAGATACTAACGGCCATTTTTCTGCGAATACAATTGTCCAATAGACAACACCATGATCCGAGAGCGCATAGATTATCAAAAATAGAAGAAATACTGCGAATAAGCTTATCACTACAGTTAAAGCTGTGCCTAGTTTTGTAGTAGTAAATCCTTTTTCACCTGCATCACTTATGGGAAAAACAGTGCCAATATAAACATTGGCAGACAACCAAATGAGACAAAATGCGATATAAGAGACTAAAGATAACACGTCTTGGATTGGAGTGATGAAATAATACACTCCCAATAAAATAATTTGCCAAGGAAAAGAGTAAAAGAAATAAATGATAAATCGACTTTTTATAAGAATTTCCTGTCTTATTGGCAATTGTAATTGCATTAAGAGTATTGGAGCTGCTAAAAAACCCTCCGTTTGTTTTTGAACTTGAAACTGTTTTGGCTTCATCCACATGCCCGCTATCGAAAATAGAAGAAGAAAAAAGAAATCATAGCCCATAAAATCGTTTTCTAAGTAAGATTCCAATGAAACGGCAAGATAAGACAGCACGAACATGTAAAAACAAAAGGTAAAAACAAAACCCTGCCAAGACTGACTTAATTCGAGCTTTGCCAGTTGATACGCTTCCTTCCAATCCTTCATGATTAAACCTCCTCCTACTGTTATACTGTGTATATCTATATACACAGTATAAGTGAATGGGTGTAAATGTCAAGACGCTTTCTTATATTTCATGAATTAGACGAAAATTTATGGATTAATTGTGAAATTGTGCACATATCTGTAGATGTTTTATATTTCTGTTGTAAACTAAAAGTGTAAGAGAGTTATACTAACTTGTGAAATGTTGAGCATTCAAATTTGAAGGAGTTGGTAGAAGATGTTGATGAATTTCATTCGCAAACATTATGTAGCAGCAGGTATTTTAGTTTTTATTCGTTTGTATATTGGTTACGAGTGGCTTACAGCGGGGTATGGAAAATTAACGGGTGGTCAATTTGATGCCACCGGTTTCTTACAAGGTGCAATTGCTAGTGCCGGAGGTGATCACCCCGCTGTCCAAGGTTGGTGGCCTCTATTTCTTGAAAAAGTAGCCTTACCAAATGCAGATTTATTTACGGTTCTTGTGATGTGGGGTGAACTACTTGTAGGGATTGCACTGATTTTAGGTATCTTTACTAATTTTGCAGCTCTAATGGGAATAACGATGAACTTTGCCTTTCTTTTTAGTGGTACAGTAAGTACTAATGCGCAAATGGTTCTATTAACCATCTTCTTATTAATTGCTGGCTACAATGCCGGTAGATATGGTCTCGACAGATGGATAATTCCATTTCTAAAACGCAAAACAACAAAAAGGAAACATACCATGAAATTAGCGTGAGTTTGGAGATTACTATTCCAGCCAAGACTTCTAAGCGATATCTTGGCTGTTTTTTGTTCGTAAAAAGAGTACAAATACGTTACCATGAAGAAGTATATAATGATTAATTAGTGGAAAGAGGAGGAGCCTATGCCAACCTATCGAAAGTTAATTCGTGATAAAATGCCTGCTATAATAGCGATAACTGGAAAAGAAGCAAACACAATCACCCTGTCAGATGAAGCCTTTGCTCACCAATTACGTGAAAAAATAGCAGAAGAACTGGAAGAATACTTAAACACAACGGAAGATGAACAATCGCTTGAAGAACTGGCTGATATCCTTGAATTGATTCGAGCTCTTTCACAAGTACATGGAGCATCTTTTGAAGAGCTGGATAATATCCGCAAGGCAAAAGCAGAAGAACGAGGCGCCTTTGAAGATAAAATTTATCTCATTGATGTTAAAGAATAAATGGATTAGATATGCAGTTATTGTAAAAGCAATGCATACAGTAGAGAGTACTGCTAAATAAACTCCAAAATTAAACCCAAATCCTTACAATCAGATTCGGGTACTTTGCTATTTTTATCCGATTAAAATGGTGAAGCAGGTAAAATAGTTAGTTACATCATCGGCTGAGTCGGTCGTATCCTCAAAAAGGGAAACGATCAAACTGTCATCGTTTAATCACATTCATTAACCGCATACATAATTAGCTAACACCGATTGCACCTTATAAATGTTCAATTGTTTATTAAATGTTTTCTGAATCGGCTCAGCATTGCCTGATATCCAAATTTTTAATTCTGCCTCTAGATCAAAAGTCCCGGCTGTTTCTACGGAAAAATGGGTAATGCTCTTATATGGAAGTGAATGGTATTCCATCTTCTTTCCGGTCACACCTTGTTTATCTAACAGAATCAGTCGCTTATTGGTAAAAATCATCATATCTCGAATAAGCTTATAGGCATGTTCTACTTGTTCAGACGTTGCTAATAGTTCTGCTACTTCCTGTTCTGCTTTTGCCGTATCAAGTTCTGAGGCATTCCCCATCATGCTATCAAATATTCCCATATATAAATCCCTCCTAATTAAGATGTACCCAATTAATCTAGTAAAGAAACCCGAAAATGGAATAGGGCTTTGGAAGCAATCTGTCTCATTTATGTTTAACCTCCTATGTAAACGTGAATGATGTTTATAAACATCGTCGAAGGGAGCGTTTAAGGTATGAAGCGTTGGTACCTTTATCTAATTATTGGAGTCCTTGTATTGGTGTTAGCAGCTTGTGGGTCAACGAATGATGAACAACAGGATAGTGCAACAGATAATAATACAAGTGAGGAAGAAACGAATGGAGATACAACAGGCGATCCAGATAATGCTACAAAAGAAGAAGAAGTACTTGTTTCGTTGAAGGATGCAGATAACAAAGTAGTTGGGACAGCGACGTTAACTGAAGGTGAAAATGGCGTCAATATCCATCTAGAAGGAGAAAATCTCTCTCCAGGCATGCACGGTTTCCATATTCATGAGGCAGGTTCGTGTGAAGCACCTGATTTCAAATCAGCAGGTGGGCACTTTAATCCAACCAACACGAATCATGGTAAAGACGATCCGGAAGGCCCCCATGCTGGAGATCTCCCTAATATAGAAGTGGCAGAAGATGGTACTGTCAATACAGAAGCAACTGCAGAGATGGTCACGTTAGAAAAAGGAAAAGACAACTCCCTTTATAAAGATGGTGGTACGGCATTAGTTATTCATGCTGGTGAAGATGACTATCAATCACAACCATCTGGTGATGCGGGAGACCGTGTTGCCTGTGGAGTTATAGAAGAATAGGACTCAAAACAAATCCGTGTCAATATGACTCGGATTTGTTTTGTTAAAGGACATCTGCACCGTATCTCTGATACAATAATGCATATATAATGTATATTATAATAAAGCAGGTGGGACCTTTGGCATCAATTTTACTCTTCTCCATAATTATATTAGCTGCATCTATTTTACAAACAAGTACTGGTTTTGGTTTTTCAATTATTGCAACTCCGCTATTGCTATTAATTTTTGAACCGAGAGAAGCGATTCAAATCAATTTAATTATTTCGCTCGTCATTTCTTTTGCTTTAATAAATAACATCAAAAAAGATGTTGATGTTGGCATTGTGAGAAGGTTTGCGTGGGGAAGTGTTCTAGGTCTGCCACTTGGTCTTGCCGTATTTTTGTATATGGAAGTGAATGTTCTTAAGTTAATCATTAGTATTATTATTTTATTGTTAACGGCATTATTACTACTCCGCTTTAAAATGAACCAAACGGAGCAACGTGACTATATAGCAGGTGGTTTTTCTGGTGCGTTTACGACAAGTATTGGAATGCCTGGACCGCCAATTCTATTATATTTTTCAGGAACACACACAAAAAAAGAGAAGCTTCGCGCAACAACATTGGCTTTTTACTTATTTATCTACTTTGTTAGCCTAGCCATCCAGGTCGTTGCTGCTGGTACTTCGAAATTAATATGGTTATCAAGTATATCTGCACTTCCATTAGTTGCTATTGGTTTACTATTAGGTCAGCTTTTATTTAAGCGAATAAACCAAGCCTTATTTCAAAAGCTAACCTATGTGCTATTACTATTCACCGGTATCTATTTGTTAATTGAGCAATTATAGGTAATAAACCTTTTACCCCATCCCTTTTTAGTTAGGTTTTTACTCTATTTAACGAGCTTGAATCTTACCTGAAACAGGTCCTAATATCAATTATATTGAAAAACGAGACCTGGTCACAATCACCGGTCTCGTTTTAATTTATTATTTATCGCTTAAATACTTACGTTGAAAATCAGCAATGCTTTTGTATTCATCATCTAGAATCCGAGACAACCTTATAAAGATAGGTAATAACTCACGGTAGATCGTCGTTGTATCGTCATTTGGATGATGTGTATGTGTGTGGCCGATCATCTCTGAAACAATACGGAAATCACTAATTTCCCCTGTACCATACATTCCAAGAACTACTGCACCAAGACAAGAGCTTTCATAACTCTCTGGTACAACGACCGGTTTATCAAAAATATCTGCCATAAGTTGTCGCCACATTTCTGAACGAGCAAACCCACCAGTCGCTTGAATTCGTTTCGGTTCCCCGGTTAGTTCTTCTAACGCAAGCAATACGGTGTATAAGTTATAGATAACACCTTCTAAGACAGCACGGATCATATGCTGCTTTTCATGATGAATACTTAAACCGAAGAAAGAAGCTCTTGCATTCGCATTCCATAATGGTGCGCGTTCACCAGTCATATATGGATGGAAAATTAAACCATCAGAACCTGGATTTACACCGGATGCAATTTTAGTTAACACATCATAAGGATCAATACCTAGACGTTTCGCAGTTTCTACTTCCGCTGCTGCAAACTCATCGCGGAGCCAACGTAAAATCATCCCTCCATTATTAACTGGTCCACCAATAACCCAATGATCTTCCGTTAAGGCATAACAAAAGATCCTGCCTTTAGGATCCGTGCGTGGTTTGTCAGATACGGTACGGATAGCACCGCTTGTACCAATTGTTACCGCAATTACGCCAGGTTCAATAGCGTTCACTCCGAGATTAGAAAGCACGCCGTCACTAGCACCAATGATGAATTTAGTTGTGCTATGAATTCCCATATAATTGCTTAACTCTTCGTCTAACCCGCTAAATGCTTCTGTAGTTGGTACAAGGGTGGACAATTGTTTTGAAGTAATTCCTGCAACTTCTAAAGCTTCTGTATCCCAATCTAACTTCTCTAGATTCAATAGTCCAGTGGCAGATGCAATGGAATGATCAACGACGTATTTCCCAAATAAACGATAAAAAACATATTCTTTAATTGAGATAAACTTTGCAGCTTGATTAAATAGTTCGGGTTTCTCATCTTTTAGCCATACTAATTTAGATAGTGGGGACATTGGGTGTATCGGTGTCCCTGTACGGCGATAAATAAGATGGCCGTATTCACTTTGCTTAATCTGTTCAGCATGTGTCGCACTTCTGGTGTCAGCCCAAGTAATGCTATTCGTTAAGAGTTTGCCTTCTTTGTCTACTGCGATAAAGCTATGCATAGCAGAACTAAAGGAGACAAATTGGAGATGTCCAGGATTGATTTCACTATTTCTGACTGTTTCGCGAATGCACGTAGAGACAGCATTAAATATTTCGTCTGGATCTTGTTCCGCAACTAAAGGATTGGGTGTGTGTAATGGGTAATTAATTGTATGATTGGTAATAACTTCCCCTTGTTTATTGAAAAGTACGGCTTTCGTACTTGTCGTGCCAATATCTACACCAAGATAATAAGTTGCCTGACTCATTGCTGTTCCTCCTTCTACCTCTAAAAGAAAAGGAACAATATGTTCCCTCTTTATGTTTATTACGATTGGTTTTAACAAATGGAATAGTTTTATTGTATTAATGACCAATCACGATATTCTACTCGTAGCCATCCATCCTATTTTACAAAACGCTTACAAATAGGGATTCGGTATTAGCATAAGTAAAACAATGCTCGAATTTAAACCAGTATCTTATAAAATTCAGACCCTCATAGACCCGATTACTGTTTAAAATTTGTTTTTCACGCACGGGTATGCCAAGGCTAATGTGATTAAGCACGGGGTGGACATTTCGAGATGTCAACAACGATTTCTTTTATTTACGATAGATCAGGCGTTTAATCCTATATATCGTCTTTTAAGTTTGCAGCTATCGTAATGTCCAGTCCAATTATTTCTATTTATATTAACTTTTAACTACAGCATGTCCGCCAAACTCATTTCTGAGTGCAGCGACGACTTTGCCGGTGAACGTATCATCTTCTAATGAACGGTAGCGCATCATAAGGGATAATGCGATAACAGGTGCAGCAACTTGATAGTCTAGTGCTGTTTCTACTGTCCATTTCCCTTCTCCAGATGAATGCATGATACCACGAATTTCATCCAGGTTAGCATCTTTTGAAAAGGCATTTTCCATTAATTCCATAAGCCATGAACGGATGACAGAACCATGGTTGAATACTTTAGCAACTTTTTCATAATCATAATCAAAATCACTTTTATGAAGAATATCAAATCCTTCAGCAATAGATTGCATCATGCCGTATTCCATACCATTGTGAACCATCTTTAAAAAGTGACCGCTTCCTGATTTTCCCGTATAAAGATAGCCGTTTTCAACAGCGATATCGCTAAATAACGGTTCAATCTCTTTAAATTTATCAGCATCACCGCCGATCATAATACATACACCGTTACGGGCTCCATCAGTTCCGCCGCTTGTACCACAATCGAATAGATAAATGCCTTTTTCAGATAGTTGTTGATGACGTTTCACTGTATCTTTGTAGTTAGAATTACCACCATCGATAATGGTATCTCCTTTATCTAATAATGGTGTAATCTCCGCAATTACTCTCTCTGTAATATCGCCAGCAGGCACCATTAGCCAAATGGTACGGGGTGTTTCCATATCTTGGATCATGTCCCGAACAGAATGGTGCTGCTGAAAGTTTTTATGGGAAATTGCTGTAGCACTTTCCGGGTTCGCATCATATCCAAAGACATGGTGATGATGATCTAATAAGTTAAGGGCTAAGTTTAACCCCATTTTTCCAAGTCCAATGATACCGATTTCCATATTTTCACCTCATGATGTACATTTTAGTGTGTAACGGATTCATTATATCAAAAATTTTTCCGTAATCAATTATTTTAAAAGAAATTTTTTTCGTATATAATAGATACCAGATAGATTGAGAAGAAGGAGTACTCCTAGATGGATAAGAAAAAACAGCATGGGTTGGCGAGGATCCGCAGTCATTATGGTAAATTTAGTGATAAAGAAAAAAGAATCGCTGATTATATTTTGCAACATCCCCAAGATATCATTCACCATACGATTAATCAGGTGGCAGAAGACCTCGAAGTTGCAGAATCTACCGTGTTTCGATTTTGTCAGCGGATTGGTTTTAAGGGTTATCAAGCCTTAAAAATAGCATTGGCTGCAGAGATAGTTACGCCGATGAAAGATATTCACGAAAAGATAAGCGATGGAGATAACATTGCAACGGTTGGGGAAAAAGTATTTCGTTCCAATATAAAAACATTAGAAGACACACTGCAAATCATAGATGTACATGCGATGGATAGAGCTGTACAGACACTGGTTCAAGCAAATAAGGTAGAGTTTTTTGGAATCGGTGGATCGGCCATCGTTTCGTTGGATGCTTATCATAAATTCATTCGAAGTGGCATTCATGTAAACTCAAATTTCGATGCACATATGCAACTAATGTCAGCATCTCAACTGAGTAGTGCAGATGTTGCTGTATTAATTTCACATTCTGGTTCTACCAAGGATATGATGGATTTATTACATGTTTTAAAAGAGAAGCAAGTAACCACCATTGCAATTACTAATTTTGCTAAATCTCCACTAACCAAGGAAGCGGACATCTTACTGTATACAGCAGCAGAAGAAACAGAATTCCGGTCGGAAGCACTGTCATCTAGAATTGCGGAATTAAGCTTGATTGATGTTCTTTATACGAACGTCATGATTGCTAAGGGAGAAGACGCAAAATTGGCTTTGCAAGATATGCGAAAAGCTATATCGTTAAAACGGTTATAGGGGGGATTATAGTGAAGTTTGTATTTGATTTAGATGGAACAATCTGTTTTAACGGAGAGTATATATCAGAACCTATTATTCAAGGTTTAGAGCAATTAGAAAGGAAAGGGCATGAATTAATCTTTGCATCTGCAAGACCAATAAGAGATTTACTCCCAGTACTTCCTAGTCGTTTTCATCACCATCAACTGATAGGTGGAAATGGTGCGATCGTTCAAGATAATGGAAAAGTCACATCGACAGCCTGCTTTGATAGAAATACATTTCAACGTATCGAAGAAATTATTGAACATTTCTCAAGCCAATATTTAATAGATGGTTTGTGGAATTATTCCTATACAGGGGCAATTGATCATCCAATCAGAGGGAAGGTGGACCCAAACGGATTAGCACGTAACCTTCCTAAGATGGAGATAGAGACGGTTATCAAAGTAGTATTACTGGAATCATCCAACATGAATGATGTAGAGAGGCAATTAAAAAATTAGATGTAGTTATACATAGACATGAAGGGGAGCGGGTATTAGATATAAGTCCAAAAGGAGTAGATAAATGGAGTGGTCTCCAACAATTAGAAATAAAGGAACAAGCGTATGTCGCATTTGGTAATGATGCTAATGACGTCACTATGTTTCAACATGCCAGCCATTCAATTATGATTGGCCATCATCACCAATTGGCACCTTTTGCAAAAGAAACCATACCATTTTGTTCCTCTATTGAACAAAAGATTGTTCAGAAACTGAATGAACTTGCTGAACAACATGTTGTCGTTTAGGTGTGTAGCTACAGTTCAAGAATCCTAGCTTGTAGATGATTTTCTATAAGCTTTTTTGTTGTTTTAATAATGAAGAGGGTGGGAGAAAAACAATTAAAAAAGGAGATCGAGATAAAAGGAGTTTGGATGATTTTAGTAATATCTTATCATTGCTTTCTCTTTCCTTTTCTGTATAATATATTTCGGGTATCGAAGAAAAAGGAGGGATATCATGGATGCACCACAAGCTGTTACGAAGAAACAACCTGAAAAGATTTGGACACGCGATTTCGTCTTGATCTGTTTAGCAAATTTCTTCATTTTCCTTGGTTTCCAAATGACATTGCCCACCCTGCCTTTGTTTGTGAAAGAGTTGGGCGGAAGTGACCAACTTGTGGGAATTATCGTAGGGATTTTTACGTTTTCTGCACTCCTGATGCGGCCTTATGCTGGTCATGCACTGGAGTCAAAAGGAAGACGTTTTGTTTATATGTTCGGTCTTGCTGTATTTGTAATTTCAGTTGGTTCTTTTGCTTTTGTAACAAGTATTGTATTTTTATTGTTAATCCGTATTTTACAAGGAATTGGTTGGGGATTTTCGACAACAGCAACAGGGACAATTGCCACAGATATCATTCCGGAAAAGCGTCGTGGAGAAGGAATGGGCTATTTTGGGTTATCTGGAAATATAGCTTTAGCATTCGGACCTTCCCTTGGATTAACATTGGTTGATGTAATTACCTTCCCGCAGCTATTCCTAATTTGCGCTTCTGGGGGATTGGTTGCATTTATCCTTTCTAGCCGCATCCGGTATAAGCAAGTAGAGGAGTCAAAAGATAAAACCGTGACAATGAAATTTGATATCTTTGAGAAGACTGCTATACAACCAGCACTGCTCTTATTTTTTATTACATTTACTTTTGGTGGCATTGCAACTTTTTTGCCATTACACGCAGCTGAGAAAAGTATTGCCGGTATTGAATCTTATTTTCTAGTCTATGCTGTTTTTCTCATGATTTCTCGTACATTTGCAGGGAAGATTTATGATCAGAAAGGCCATATTTATGTCTTTCTCCCTGGAACGGTATTCATCTTTGGAGCAATGTTATTACTTGCATGGCTGCCAAATACGTTCGTAATGCTGATAGCTGCAGGTATGTATGGGCTTGGTTTTGGATCAGTACAACCAGCTCTGCAAGCTTGGGCAGTTGAGAAAGCACCAGGAAATCGAAAAGGGATGGCAAATGCCACCTTTTTCTCGTTTTTTGATTTAGGTGTTGGTTTAGGTGCAATCATCTTTGGGCAGATAGCTTCAGTATTCAACTATGCTGTTATTTATCTAACTGCTGGTGGTTCCGTATTATTATCAGTTCTCTTATATTTATATTTATTATTTATGGCGATCCGTAGATCCAAACAATCACATAATATTTAATACGACTTGTGGCGATTGTTCTTTCCTATTAAAGCAGAATAAAAAGACTCCTCCTCCATCTAATTGGCTATCCCAGCTAGACGAGGAAGAGACTCTTGGGCTGTCAGGTAACAACGGTTTACTAGGCAGCTTTTTTGAAAGCTCAGAGAGCATGAGCAGTGTTATTAACAAAGATCTTGAAAAACAAATCTTGACAGCGCCATTTATTACCAAAGGTTTTACTTGGTCTACTGGATTACACTTCTTTTGGTAGTACAATTCGTTTATATAGATGAACGGTAATCAAGTAATATATTCCATAGATGACAAAAAAGATGCTGATGGGTATCCAAATTTTTGTATACGGTTCGATAATGATGAAAGAGAACATTTGCATGCCGACAATAACATGTACTAAACCTACTAATGCAGGGAACAGGAACAATAAGAATAGCTCACGGTAAATGGATCGTTTTAATAATGATCTTCGCACACCGATTTTCCGTAACATATGATAACGATGAACGTCGGCGCCAGCGCTTGAAAGTAATTTAAACATCAATACACTTGCCATCATCATTAAGAAAGCTACACCTAAGAAAAGTCCCATAAAGATAGTACCACTTGCAATGCTTTTAAAAGCCAAATAATTGCCGTATTTACCCCCATTGTTTTCAACGGGTTTTCTTAAATAGGTTTCGGCTAGTTCCGTCTGGTTGTCATTAATGGTTTCAAATTGCGACAAATAATTCATAAAGTCATCCACTTGCACTAAGATAACGGATTGCTCATCGGCTTCAACTTTTTGGTATTCTTCTGCATTTAATACATATACTGGCAGAGACCCAAACATATTATAACTGGTATTAAGCTCTGTCGAAATTGCTGTCCACCAATTTTCTGGTAATTCTTCTGTTCCTTCTTCCCCATTTAAGGAATAACGAGCTGCAGGCAATGGTTCATTCACTCGTTTGGTTTTAGGTAATTCAAATTCTGCATCATATGCTTTTACTTCTGGGGCATTTTCCACTAAATCTTGTTTTAAATAATAGATGCCATTGTCATTTATTTTATACGAATAAGCGTGTTGTTCGGTTATCGTCATTTCTTTTAGAGTCTGCAAATCTTCCTCCGTAGGCTGATGAATAACTACATCATTTGCATGGTACATGGAGGATTGGGTTTCAATATTATGGTAAAAGGAAATCCCGGCAGTCATTGCACCTAATCCAAGAGCAATTAACATTGCTACTGTACCAAGCACCTGGGTTAAATGAAGCATTCGGAAACGTAATTGACCAAGCGTAAATGAATTTATTCCTGTTTCATTTAAGCGACGGTTTTGCTTTAGCTTTTTCACAACGTACGGCAGAAGAGAAATGAATATAAAATAGGTGCCGGGTATAATCGTAACGGTTGCCAGGATCACCCCAAATTGTTGCAGTTTTTCTATTTCCGTCATGGCGTAGTAGCCGATTCCGATTAGAATGATGGCTAAGAGTGCACCGATGAACGTCTTGATACCGTTTGTTTTTACAATATCTTGTTTTTGTTCAGCTTTTAATAAATCTAATACATTTTTTCTACCAATTTGCCATGCATTGACAAGTGAGGTAAGCAAGAATAATACAATATAGAAAATAACTGTTGTAAGAATAGAAGAAGGATAGATTGCTTTAAATCCCTCCCCTTGAAAATCTAATTGCCACATAAACAATTCAGCAATTCCAACGGCCAATCCAATGCCTAGGAAAATTCCTACAACAAGGGAAATAACACCAATAAAAAATGTTTCAAAAAACATTAATTGCGTAATTTTTCCTTTTTTTGCACCTAAGGTCATATACATAGCCATTTCTTTTTGTCTCAATGTTTGAATAAAAGAAGTTGCGTAGAAAATATAGAATATCGTGATAAACCCTAAGATCACCGACCCTACATGAAAGATAAACACAACCGAACTAATCATTGCATTCGATTCGATAAAGGCTTTATTCTGTGCAAGTGTCTGAAACATATAGAAAATCGCAATGGATATCGTAAGTCCAAATAATAATACTAAATAATCTTTAAACATCTTTCGCATACTAGAAATAGTCAATTTTACTAACATCTTATCACCTACTTTCTAATCCAATTCATTCGGAGTTGCAAATTCAGCAAGTACATCAAGTATTTCTTGATGGAAGCTATTTCTTGTTGTATCTCGATGAATTTCCTTATATAATTGACCATCTTGAATAAACAAAATTCGCTGGCAATAACTTGCACTCAACGGATCATGCGTTACAAGCATTATGGACGTATGATGGTTTTCATTTAAGTGTACCAAGGTTTCCATTAAGCTTTTGGCGTTTTTTGAATCTAATGCCCCAGTTGGTTCATCAGCTAGAACCATTGCTGGTTCATGCACAAGTGCTCGAGCTGCAGCCACTCGCTGTTTTTGACCACCAGATATGGTTACTGGGTATTTATCGATGATTTCTTGAATACCAAGTTTGCTGGCTACTTTTAATACATTTGGCTTAATGTCTTTTGAAGGAACTCCTTTTAAGGACAAAGGAAGCGCTATATTTTCGTAGACGGTCAGATTTTCTAAAAGATTAAAATCTTGGAAGATAAACCCTAACTGTTCCGAACGAAAATCTGCTAATTGATTTTGCTTCATCGCAGTTATATTGGTGCCGGCAATTTCAATCGTACCACTAGTAGATTGATCTAACGTGGAGATAACATTTAATAATGTCGTTTTCCCTGCACCAGAAGGTCCCATAATTCCGACAAACTCTCCGCTCTGAATATCAAAATTAACATCTTTTAAAGCATGGTATTGGTTCTCGTTTTTCTTTCCATACACTTTATCTAAATGACTTACATGTAATACTGGTTGATTCATTATCCTACCTCCATCTTATTTTCTATCGATAGTTTATCGTTAATGAGAGAAGGTAGGTATGGATTTTCCTTTCAGCAAGCTTACAGATTTGTAAGTATTTGAAAACTCGTTCAGACAGCTTGTGCTCTACAAGTATCTACAGTTTAAAAACAGGAAAAACTCGTATACAATAGAAATAAGAATTGGTAAAGGATGGTATTTGTTATTTTGAAAAGTGTCCGTAACATCAATGTGGAAAAGTTATTCCCCCCGGTTATTTATAAGCGGGGATTAGATTATTATTTACACGATAAAGTAAGTGATCTCTCCTATGATAAGAACTATCAAGTATGGACGGCCAGTGTACGAGGATCGGAAAATTATTTTGTTGAGATTAATATGAAGGACTTTTCTAAAGGTACCATTGATACGTATTGCGATTGTCCAGCATTCGATGCATTTGGCTCCTGCAAGCATATTGCTGCGGTATTGATCAGTGTTGTAAATAAGGACAATGATCGTGTCCCGGCTTTTGCTCCTTATGATTATAAAATAACAAGTAAATTCATGGATGCAGTGGCTAACATCTCACATATGGAAAATGATCTAAGTCCATTGCCAACGCAATCCGAATTATTGGTGGAGTACGTTTGTCATATTGACTCAGATAGGCAGTTGAAGGCGGAATTAAAAGTTGGCGAAAAAAGATGCTTTGTTATTAAGGATGTTGCTGATTTTTTAAATCATGTTCTTCAAGGATCGGAGTACCAAATAACGAAGAAATTCGCATATAACCCTGATATGCATCGTCTTGATGCACAGGATTTGGAGATACTTGAAAATTTGTCCGCAGTTATTAAAAATGAGCGCGTATACCATGCCAACCCATTTTATCAAGGTGATACATCGGATAAACGTGCTATTATCATTCCCCCGTTGGAGGCAAAGGACTTACTGGAAAAAATGGTTGAACGGTCCTTAACAGTCGATACATCTGATCGAAGCTATCCGGCGGTTGCGATCAAAGTAGGCGATTTGCCTTTTCAATTCTCTTTATCAACTAGTATGAAAGATGATTTACTGCTGGAAATGGAGCAGATAAGAGACTTCGTCTACTTAGATGCTTATGAATGTTTATTTGCTGATGGAACTTTTTATTTCCCTAACAATAATCAAGTCCCTATTATCCAAGAGCTCAGTCGCTTCGGCAATGAAAACTTTCGCCTACCTATTGCCAAAAATCAGGCAGATGAATTTGTATCAACGGTTGTCCCATCTTTAAAAAAAGTAGGAGATGTCACGATTGCTGAAGAGGTAGCTAAAGACATTATTCAGGTTCCCTTAAGAGCCAAACTCTATTTGGAAGTGAAAGCGGCTTGGATCGTCGGTAAATTAACATACTATTATGGTGAGGAGCAAATTGATCCCTTCAGTGGGAGAGAAAAAAATGATGTTATCATTATTCGAGATGTAGAAAAAGAACTGCAAATCATGCGGTTAATTGAACATGCTGATTTTCATTATAATGGGAAAGAACTTTATATTGATATGGATAATGAGGAAGAAATGTATGATTTTATTTACTATATGCTTCCGAAATTAGAAGAATATGTGGAGCTTCTTCTAACATCTGAGATACGAAATCTAATTGTGGAACAAGAACCTGCAACGCATACAAGCGTACAATTGGAAAACGCGTCAAACCTCTTAGATATCGGGTTTGACATTGATGGAATTAATGATACCGAAGTAAACAAAATACTCGAGGCAGTCATCGAAAAGAAAAGGTATTATCGTCTGGATAGTGGAGCATTGCTATCTTTAGAATCAGATGGATTTTCTTCGATTAAGCAATTCTTTGATGGCATGGATTTGGATGCAAACCATATGGAGGAAGGAACCATCCAAGTTCCAGTATATCGTGGGACACAGGTTGATGAACTCTTACAAACAAATAAAAATTATGATATATCGTTTCGAAAGCTTCTACATCAACTAAAGTATCCAGAAGAACAAGTCTATCCACTTCCAGATACATTACAGGCGTCACTTCGAAACTACCAGCAAACAGGTTATCAGTGGTTCAAATCGTTGAGCCATTATTATTTAGGTGGTATTTTAGCAGATGATATGGGATTAGGTAAAACGTTACAGAGTATTGCATTTATCGCATCAGAGTTAGGGGATCATCCACATTTAATCGTGGCACCGTCGTCAGTGGTATATAATTGGAAAAATGAATTTGGGAAGTTTGTTCCATCGCTGAACATTGCTGTTTTAACAGGTGCACCACAGGAGAGAAAGCTCAAATTAGAAGAATCAAATGGCATGGATGTTTGGATAACCTCTTATGCGACACTGCGACAGGATATTGAATTATATGAGAACCTGTTCTTTCAAACTTTAATTCTTGATGAGGCGCAATATATAAAAAATTATGCAACGAAAACATCAAAAGCCATTCGAAGAATACATGCTGGAAGGAAATTTGCGTTAAGCGGTACGCCAATTGAGAATTCCATTGATGAGCTCTGGGCTATCTTCCAGGTTATTCTTCCAGGATTGATGCCGAATCATCAAGCATTTAAACAAATGTCATATGAAAAGATAGCGATGATGACAAAGCCGTTTATTTTGCGACGTTTAAAACAAGAAGTGTTAAGTGAACTACCTGATAAGATTGAGACGGTCTCTGTCTCAGCGTTAACAAAAGAGCAGAAAGACTTATATATTGGGTATCATCGTCAATTACAAGAGGAAGCAGCTCAATCTATGAAGGAAAATGGTTTTCAAAAGAATCGGATGAAGATTTTAGCTGGTTTAACTAGATTGCGGCAAATTTGCTGTCATCCTTCCCTATTTATTGAAAACTACGAAGGAGATTCCGGAAAACTGGAACAGTTGATGGATACGATCCATCATGCCTTGCGTAATGGAAAACGAATGTTAATCTTCTCCCAATTTACTTCGATGCATGAGATTATTATCTCCCAATTAGTGAAAGAAGACATTGGCTATTTTTATTTACATGGTCAAACCCCGTCTCAAGAAAGAGTGGAGATGAGTGAACGGTTTAACAATGGAGAAAATGATATATTTTTAATTTCACTAAAAGCAGGGGGAACGGGTCTTAATTTAACGGGTGCAGATACAGTTATTTTGTATGACCTATGGTGGAATCCTGCAGTAGAAGATCAAGCTACAGGCCGGGCACATCGGTTTGGTCAAAAAAATGTAGTGCAAGTGATCCGTCTAGTAACAGAAGGTACCATTGAGGAGAAAATATATGAACTTCAACAAAAGAAAAGGGAATTAATTGATCAAGTAATTCAACCTGGAGAAACAATGCTATCGAGTTTGACAGAAGAGGATGTGCGAGAGTTACTAAGTATTTAAAAAAGCTACCATATAGACCTGTTCCTGTGCATATCGAAGTTATATTCGAAAAGTAGTTGAGATTGTTAAACCTTTGATTTGAAAAAGGGTAATAACTACCTTAAGAAATGGAATTGTTTACTCTAAAGTCAATGCAAATGAAAGGGCCGTGCTTTTGGAAAGCATGGCCCCTTTCATATTTCGGAATGCATCGAATATAACGAGTTAGAGCTCCCTCATTGGGTTTATTGATTTAATTTAAATAGCTTCCTCGGTCTCCCTTTTAGATAGGGCTTTTCCTCTCCGGCAACTTTAATTACTTCCCCAGATAGTAATTTATTAATGGTGCGTTCTGCACTTCTTTTTGTAACTTTATAGTGAGAAGCAATATCATGGGAAGAGAAAGGTTCATTATTTCGCTTGCTTATAAAGTTTATAAAATTGTAGGAAAGCTCATTATTTAGCCGTGCTTTGTGTATCAGGGATTGATATAATTTCGATTTATCAAAGGCTTTTTCGATTCCAATTGGGCCAATAATATCTTGTCGCTCATTTACAATATAACATCTGCTATCGAGTGTCGAATCACATATCTCTAATGCTAATTTTGCATTTTGTTCTGCCTCCATGGCTGTTAAAGCAAGTCCGAAACCAATATCGACAGGTCTTTGCAATTCCCTTTCCACAGTATGTAATAATGGAAAATCCCTATAATGGTTTTGAATGTTTTCTAGGACGGACTTCGTACCAATAAGAATAATTTGGTTCTCATGGTTTTGGATTACGGTTGCACTTGTCTGCTTTCCGAATTCCTCTACTAATTGATGCAACTGTTGAAGGGGCTTAGCAATAAAGCGACTATCATGCTCCGTTTCTAAATCACATTTATTTTTTAGCCTTATAAATCCTACTACAATTTGTGCCGTATTTGATTGGTACGGATTTAGTTGTACAATCTTCTTTGCCTCTTTTAATGTATTTTCAATATTTAATTTGGGGATAACCATGCAACTTGCTGGGATACCTTTATCATTGAGACAAGCTGCAACTTCTTTGATAGATGTCAGTACATAATCTATCTTCCCCTGTTTCCATAATTGTTCATGATGGTTAACAATCTTATCTAACATAGTTATATCTTGTTCTTCAAACGAATAGATATATACTTCCTTATCGGATAAAGTGAATTCTGACATAGCATTCATAACTTGCTGATCATTCAACATATCTATGGAGATGCGATCCAGCTCATTTACTCGATTTTGGTATAAACGAAATAAGGAGGTTACGATCGTATAAGCATCTATAGACATTAAAAGACTAGGCAACCTTTTTTTATTTAGTTTATGTTTAACATAAATATAAGCCGGTAATTCAGAGAATACATAGATGTCACATAAGAAGGCTTGTTCGATTAAATCTTTGACGTCCTCAGCTTTTGAATAAGGGAAATAAACGAATTCTACATCTTTTTTAATCTCAATAAAAAATTTAATTCTTTCAATAAAAGGCTGGCTTCCAAAAATGGCAATTTTATATTTCATGATCAAGCGCTCCCCCATAACTGTAAACTATTCAATTTCTTTTATGTATTTGCTCAATAAGTGACCAATGTCAGCAATTATTCTTTCACTTACAGTATTATGTGCCACCCCTTCTGATAATATTGCCACATGAATGGTCTTTGTTTCGTACTTGATAATACCTGCATCGTGAGAAACACCAGGCATTTCACCCGTCTTATGAAAAAACCTAATTGATTTATCTTTATCTAAATAGCTAGGAAGTTTATGAGTAAATTGCTGGTTTTCAAGGATTTTTAGAATCATTCTTCTACTAGAATCAGTTAAATGGTGGTTTGTTTTCGATACTAGCTTAAATAGTTTTATCATGTCTTTTGCACTTGTATAGTTCTCTTTTCCATTCTCGCTAGCCTCTACATCCATAAACTTTCTTGATATCAATGTTTGTTCACAGTCTATTGATTTTATAAATTGGTTTATAGCAGCCATCCCAAATAATTTCAGTAATAGGTTAGCGGCAGTGTTATCAGAAACGATAATCATTAGTTCCATTAGATTTTTGTAACTATAGATATGTGATTTAGACACATAATTGATTACTCCCGCACCGCCAACCATCTCATCTTTATCTATATAAACTAATTTATCTTCTAATAAATGGTTGTTTTCTAGCTGCCTGAAACCTTCTAGTAAAATTGGTAGTTTTACTAGACTAGCTGCAGTCATTTGTTTATCTTCATTAATAGCAATAATTCCATCAGGGGTTTCAATGTAAATTGAAAAATACTTCATCGAAGGTTTTAATTTTTGCTTTATGTTCCATTCTAATTCGTTAAAATCCATGGCTAGGCCACCTTTTTCTTGGCAAGGATGATGAGGGAATAATTATTTGTCCAACGATCAATAACTTTTGGTAATAGCAATATAGTACCTGAATTTTCTAATAATTGTCAATGAAAAACAATATATAGTTAGTAAATAAAGTTAAATAGGAACGTTTCATGTTTTCGTTAGATCTTTATTGGATATATCATCATGATATGGTTATTTTTACCTACCCATTTAATTAACGCAATCTCCAATGAAGTAGCGAATAGCATGTCTGCGCTTACAGATTTAAAAATTAATCAAATTAGTTCTGTTAGCAATAGTTTGACAATATTATAGAATTACAGGTAAAATATATTTCATACGTTAGGATGTACAAGGGGGAGTTTGTATGAAAAAGAGAAATCTTATATTTTCTATGGCTTTGTTACTAGTGTTGGCTTTATTTTTAGCCGCATGTGGTGGCAATAATGAAGAAGGTAGTGCAAATGAAGGAGATAGCGAAGCTCCTGAGTTTCTAAGCATGCTTACTGGCGGAACTAGTGGCACTTATTATCCGCTTGGTGGGGCAATGGCAAAAATTATTTCTGATGAAACTGGAATTGAAACAACAGCTCAATCATCAAATGCTTCTGCTGATAATGTAGTTGCTTTGCAAGAAGAGGAAGCGGAATTAGCATTTGTTCAAACTGATGTTGTAGCAAATGCGATTGAAGGGATTAATTCCTTTGAAGATAATCCAGTAGATAATGTGCAAGCAATTGGTTCTTTGTATCCAGAGACCATTCAAATTGTAACGACAAAAGATTCTGGCATTACTTCCGTTGAAGACCTAGCTGGAAAAACTGTATCCGTTGGTGCACCTGGCTCAGGTACATATGTGAATGCAGAGCAGATATTAGAAGTTCATGGCATGTCTATGGATGATATTGAAGCTCAAAACCTTGACTTTGGCGAGTCTACTGGTGGTATTCAAGATGGAAATATTGATGCAGCATTTATTACAGCGGGTACGCCAACTGGTGCTGTCGAAGGTTTATCTGCACAAGTTGATGTAGGTATCGTACCAATAGCACAGGATAAAGTAGATGCATTAGTAGAGGAATACCCTTATTATGCAGGAGATACTGTATCTGCAGGTACGTATGGAGTTGAAGAAGATGTACCGACTGTCGCAGTATTAGCAATGCTTGCTGTATCTGATCAACTTTCAGAAGAAGTCGTGTATGATATAACGAAAGCGATTTATGAGAATACGGATAAGATTTCTCATGATAAAGCAGAGTTCATCACCAAAGATTCTGCGCTTGACGGTATTGGTATTGACTTGCATCCAGGTGCGAAGAAGTACTTTGATGAAGAGGGCATTTCAGCATCTGAGTAATGACAACGTTAGGAAAGTCATAGGGCCGGCTGTAATCCTGTGTCTCAGGAATTTGCTGCCGGCTCTTCCATGTGTATAGATGAAAAGTTTGTTATCAAATAAGGTGAACAGTAATGAAATTATTGCAGAAATACAAAATATTCGTGATTATGCTACTCGTGATAGTTATCAGTTTAGTCTTTATCCTGTTTTTTCCGTTTCGAAGTTCGCTCGTGTTTTATAAAGAGAACACCGATCATATTGCAGCATATCTCCCTATCAATAAAGGGGAGCATTTCCAATTAATTTTTAAACATTCTATTCATTTAACCGATGTCGTAGAAAAGTATGTTGTAAATGATGATCAAACAATTAAACAGACAGAGATTGTGTATGAGGAGTTTGGTATTGGCATGCCATCGAACGCGCATGGGAATGAAAAATTCACTTATGAAAATGGGAAGTATCATATTAAAAATTTGTCCAATGTATTCCCCAAGATTAATCTGCGAAATGGAAAGACGGTTTCAAAAAATCGATTAGTTTGGGGTGAAAATGCGGATAAAGAGATATACCTGAATAAATATTTTAACCCGGGCGCCTGGTTTACGTTAAAGATTGAAAATATAACGTTATGGGAATATTGGAAAGGAGTGAGGATCCATGAGTGATTCAAAAGATCAATTAAGTCAACAACAACAAGAGGAATTGCTACAGAAATACGATACGGAATCAAATACTCGAAAACTAGTAGGCGTTGCTGCTGCTATTGTCTTTATTGGATTATTAGCATTTTCTCTTTTTCAATTATACACTGGCGCCTTTGGCCAAAAAACCGCTTATATACAACGGACAGTACACTTAGGATTTGCGCTTTCATTAATATTTTTGTTATTTCCAGCGAGGAAAAAGGGGAATAAGAAGAAGATAGCATGGTATGATTACATACTTGTACTATTATCCATTATTGTATGTAGCTATTGGCCGTTTTTTTATGATTCTCTTGTTCAGCAAATTGGAAGCATTACCCAGGTGCAAACGATCACTGGTGGCCTTGCTATAGTGCTTGTCTTGGAAGCTACTCGAAGGGCAGTAGGACTACCAATAACCATTATTGCTATTGTCTTCTTAATTTATGCTTTGTTTGGACCGCAAATGCCAGGTATGTTTGCACATCGTGGCTTAAGCTTACAGCAGCTAATCGAAACGATGTTCTTTACGACAGAGGGGATATTGGGAACCCCTTTGCAGGTTTCATCCACATATATATTTCTCTTTCTGTTATTCGGGGCGTTTCTCGTACAAACTGGTGTAGGGAATTATTTCAATGATTTAGCAATCTCGTTAGCCGGTCGTCGGACTGGTGGACCTGCTAAGGTAGCTATTTTCTCAAGTGCATTGAATGGAACCATCAGTGGGAGTTCCGTCGCCAATACCGTAACAACCGGTTCCTACACTATTCCAATGATGAAAAAGTTAGGGTACCGTCCTAATTTTGCGGGGGCAGTTGAGGCTGCTTCTTCGACAGGAGGACAAATTATGCCGCCAATTATGGGGGCAGCTGCTTTTTTAATGATTGAGTTTGCAGGTGTTGGCTACTGGGAAATTGCCAAAGCCGCTACAATTCCAGCAATTTTATTCTTCTCTGGCATCTGGATTATGACACATTTGGAAGCAAAACGAACAGGTTTACACGGCTTACCGAAAGAACAAATTCCTCCTAAAAAGGAAGTTTTCAAAAAGGTTCATTTACTTTTGCCGATTGTCGCTATTGTCTGGTTGTTATTTGAAGGCTTCAGTATTGAACGAACAGCGCTTTATGGAATCGGTATCACTATTTTAGTAAGTTTATTTAGGAAAGATACGCGTATTACTCCAGCTAGATTTGTCACTGCGCTTACTTCGGGTGCACGTACAGCACTAGGTGTGGCATCAGCTACTGCTTGTGCAGGGATTATTGTTGGTGTTGTAACAAAAACTGGACTTGGATTGAAACTTGGTAATAGTTTAGTAAGTATGGCGGGTTCACTTGCAAGTTCTGCAGATATGCAACTTTTACTGACATTACTATTTACGATGATAACATCAATTATACTGGGGATGGGGTCTCCAACCACAGCGAATTATATAATCACATCCACCATTGCTTTACCAGCAATTTTAGCTTTAAATGATCAATTAGAGGTTGCTATACCCGTGCTAGCAGGGCATATGTTTGTGTTTTATTTTGGAATTGTAGCTGATATTACGCCTCCTGTCGCACTTGCAGCGTTTGCAGCGACTGGGATATCTGGTGGTGAACCGATTCGTACAGGTGTCAATGCAGCAAAGTTAGCTATTGCAGCATTTATCATTCCATACATGTTTGTATTGCAGCCGCAATTGCTTATGATCGATACTAATTTGTTGGAGATAAGCTGGATTTTAATAACAGCGATTGCTGGTATGATTGCAATAGGAGCTGGTTTAATTGGCTTCTGGTATTTAAAGCTGAATTGGGTTGGGAGAATACTTTCTGTTGCCATTGGGTTACTACTCATTTATCCAGAAGGAAACTCTGATTTATATGGTGTAGGGGCTTTTGTTGTCATGATTGCTGTACAACTGTTTATTAATCGTTCCAATCCTGGCAACAAAGGTGAAGTTCAAAAATCCGCAAGTGGACAGTAAAAAACCAACGAAGTAAAAAAGGTGATCTCCTAGTGGGATCATCTTTTTTAGGTGCAGCTTGTTCTTTTCCATTTCATCAACGATACTAGAGTTAGGCAGGTGTCTTCTTAATTTGGAGAATAATATCACAGTCGTTACTTTCCTTGGACGAGTAATTTAACAAAATAAGTGAGTAATAAAACTTTAATTCAGGAATAATTCATTTTAAACTAGTAGTTAAGGAGATAGGAAGATGAGATGGATAACATTAACTATTATTGGAGCGGCTGCAGGACTAGGTATAGCTGCTGTATTAAAACTCATCCAAGCTTTTACTGAGAAACAAGTATATACATTACTTTTAAATGTTGATTATATCCCAGTTTTAAAAGACTTGTCTTATGATGAATTAGGGGAAGTGATCCTTCATTTACTTGTCTCCATCTTATTAGTACCAATGCTGTATATCGGATTACTACAAATGAATCAATCTCGAAATATCCTTGCTTATTTCTTTTGTAGTAGTTTCATAGGAACAGTATTGTATACGACTACCGTATTCTCTCCACGTACGCCAAATCTATTTGATGGAGAAGCATTTCTATACTGGGTTGGTGCCCATATGATATACGGCGTTATTGTCGGCGGTTTAATTATTATTATGTTAAGGGAATAGATGAAGATGACATACAAAAAGAAGTTTTATAGAGCTATCAAGCAAACTCTATTTATAGCATTCCTGTTCTCCGTTCTTTTTATTGGAATCTCCTTGCTAAACACACAAGGACACAAGGAATCAACGAGGCAAATAGCTGAACCAGTGATTAGTGAAGAAGTAAGAGATTACCGTCCGCTAGTGGAAAAGTATGCTGCAGATTATGGTGTAACAGAACATGTTGATACCATCCTCGGGATGATGATGCAGGAATCAGGTGGACGTGGGAAGGATCCAATGCAAGCTTCTGAAAGCTATTGTGGGGAGCGTGAATGTATTAAAGATCCGGAGCTTTCTATAAAACAAGGAGTCTCTTATTTTTCTCAAACGCTAGAGGAAGCAAATGGGGATATAAAGCTTGCTGTTCAATCTTATAATTTCGGTAAAGGGTTTATTCAATATATACACGATAAGGAAAAAGACTATTCACAAGAAGCTGCCATAACTTTTTCTCAAGAAATGTATGCAAATGACCCAGATAAAGAGAAGTATCGATGTCTTCGTGATGAAGCCAAAGAAATAGATGCATGCTATGGGGATATCTATTATGTAAAATCAGTTATTACATATAGAAACAAATTAGCAGAAGAGTAAAGCCCAAACATGTTATGATTAATTATAAATGAAGAGGAGGAATACGTATGACAAAAGCAATTCATACAGATAAAGCTCCGGCAGCGTTGGGGCCATATTCACAAGCAATTCAAGCAGGTGATTTTCTTTATGTATCTGGCCAAGTGGGAATTGACCCGAACACTGGAGAAATTGTGGAAGGGATCGAAGCGCAAACGAAACAAGTACTAACAAATATTCAAGCTATCCTAACAGAAGCGGGTACGGATTTTTCAAAAGCAGTTAAATTTACAATTTATTTGAAATCGATGGGAGACTTTGCAACAATAAATGAAATATATGGCAGCTATTTATCGGAACCATATCCAGCAAGAGCTACAATTGAGGTTAGTCAATTGCCAAAGCATGCACTTGTAGAAATGGATATAACGGTATATACGAACGCCTAGGAGGTTTATCAAATGGAAAACTTTACGTATTATAATCCTACGAAACTTATCTTTGGAAAAGGCCAATTAGATAAGCTTCCTAAAGAAGTGGACCAATATGGAAGAAAAGTTCTGCTTGTCTATGGTGGAGGAAGCATTAAGCGAAACGGAATTTTTGATAATGTTGTTGAAAAACTAAAAGAGATCGATGCAAATATATTTGAATTAGGAGGAGTTGAGCCAAATCCTCGTATTTCTACAGTACGTAAAGGGGTAGAAATCTGTAAACAGGAAGGTATTGAGTTTTTACTTGCAATTGGTGGAGGAAGTACAATCGATTGTACAAAGGCCATTGCTGCAGGAGCCAAAACAGATATTGATATGTGGGATATTGTGACGAAAAAAGCACATGCTACAGATGCGCTTCCATTTGGTACTGTACTTACATTGGCAGCGACTGGTTCAGAAATGAATCGTGGTTCTGTTATTACCAATTGGGAAACAAATGAAAAGCATGGGTGGGGATCTCCATATACTAGTCCTAAATTCTCGATTCTTGACCCTACGCATACTTTTTCTGTGCCGCGTGACCAAACCATTTATGGTATGGTTGATATGATGTCACATGTGTTAGAACACTATTTCCACCAAGCGGATAATACCCCAATTCAAGATCGCTTCTGTGAATCTGTTTTGCTAACTGTAATGGAAACTACGCCAAAACTACTTCAGGATTTGGAGAATTATGACTATCGCGAGACGATTATGTTGAGTGGTACACTTGCATTAAATGACATGTTAAGTATGGGATTCCGAGGTGATTGGGCTACGCATAATTTAGAGCATGCGGTATCAGCAGTGCATGATATTCCGCATGGTGGAGGATTAGCAATTATCTTTCCGAACTGGATGAAACATGTACTTGATGATGATAATGCATCTCGATTTAAACAACTAGCTGTTCGAGTATTTAATGTAGACCCTATCGGAAAAACTGAAAGAGAAATAGCTTTAGAAGGAATTGACAAATTAAGAGAATTTTGGAACTCAATTGGAGCACCATCCAAATTTGCTGACTACGCCATTGATGAAAGTAGTATTGAGGAGATGGCAGATAAGACGGTGATTGCTCGGCCAGCGTATGGTAACTTCAAACAATTGACGAGACAAGATTCGGTCGAGATTTTTCGAGCTAGTTTGTAAAGATATACCCAACAAATAACGACATATTTCCCGGGAAATGTTCATAAATATAAAAAGAAGAACTGGCTATCATTGATAAATAGCCAGTTCTTCTTTTATTGCAGTTCTGATTTTATCCAAACATTCTTCAGGCGTGTTACCGAAAATGCGTTTATTATTCACGAGCGCATAAGGTTTAACCCTACATAAGCCACAGAAGGATAAACATTCGTTCATGAGTACAGCAACTTCAGGAAATTCTTCTTCAAGAATTTCTTCTATATTAACAGAAGTGATTGCATTTCCGTCACAGACCTCGACTACGACTATTCCCATTGCTATCACTTTCTTTCTTTAGAAGGTAATCCCTATTAAGGGTGACTCTGTTAGTTTTAGCATAATCTTTAAAAATAATCAATTAACTCAACTTTGTTACCCTTGATTACCACTTACAATGGGTACGATAGATAGGCTAACGATAACTTAGAAAATGATGAACGAACTTTTGGATTTACTTGATAAGTACTTATCCTCTATTTGCAGTTAAGGAGCGATTGTTTATTGGTCTGTATTCGTACTTATACCAACAAAATAACATAATTAAGCCACTTAAAATTAGTAAAGCACTTGTTACGAAAAAAACAGCTGAAAATCCGAAAAAGCCAGATAGCATTCCCCCTAGTGCCGGACCAATAATATTTCCTAGGAAACGAAGGCTTGTGTTATAGCCGAGTACTTCTCCTTGCATGGAAAGAGGCGCTGTTTGTCTTATATAAGCAATTCTTACAGGAATAATTCCTCCGATCGAAATTCCAAGTAAAAATCGCAAAACAACAAGCTGCCAAATGTTTGTGACAAACGCACCTGGGAAGTAAACGATTCCTGCCATAAATAATAAAAAGATAAGTACTTTTATATAGCCTGTTTTATCTCCAATACGTCCCCATTTTCTAGTCATCAAAAGATTACCTAGTCCGGCTGCAGAAAAGGCGATACCTGCAAAGAAAGCAATATTTTCTGGACCATGTATATCTGCAACAAAAAGAGACAAGATCGGCTGGATACTGAAATGTGCAACTTGAACTAATGTTGAAATCAGCATGACCACTAGTAGTACAGGGTTTGTTATGATATGCTGAATGACTTGCTTTCTTGTATAGGACTGCTCATCTTGCTCATCTTCAGAGAGCTTCAAATGTAATTCTTTTACACCTAAAATTACGATAATAGCTGATATGAAAACAGTTATTGAAACCCACTTAAATGTGTTGGAATATCCGAATGCATCAGCAAGTGTTCCCCCTAATAGAGGTCCCATTAACGTCCCAGTAATACTTCCGGTTTGCAATGTCCCTAATACTCTTCCTGCTATATGCTTTGGTGTTTGGGTGGAGATAAATGCTTGTGACATTGGGATAAACCCAGTAGCTACTCCCATAACTAATCGGAGTAGGAATAATTGCCATACGGTTGTAGCAAATCCCATTAATAAGATAGAAATACCAATCCCTGCTGCAGAAAAGATTAATATCTTCTTACGCCCGTATTTATCACCAATGCGCCCCCATATAGGTGAAAAAATAAAAGCAGTTACAAAGGTAATTGCAAAAATCCACCCTGACCAATTTTGTACATATGAATCAGAGAAATTCCCCATCGATTCAATATATAAAGAAATAAAGGGAAGTACCATCGTCATACTTCCAGCAATAAAAAAGTTAGCAAACCACATGATTGCTAAATTCCGCTTCACGATAGGATGATTGTCAATGATGATAAAGACCTTCCTTCTTGAAATTATTTCGCTACCCTAAATAATATAGGAGTTACTTAATAAAAGAAACTAATTTGCTTATACTTCTGAGGGCTTATTTTTTTAAAGAAATATATTCATATGCCACAAAAACAGGTATAATGATGATGATTGATAATTGCTTTAAATGAATCATAGGATAGAGCAAGAACAAATAAAAGGAGAACAAAAATGAAGAAATTCTTACTGAGCCTGATAATTGTTTTATTAACCATTGGGATAAGTTTACCTGTACAAGCAGATAGTGGAGCAAGTGATACAGATAGTATTAATGAGAAATTAGGTTCCCCCATTGTTGTATATGGTGCCCAGTTGTCTACTGATCAACGTACGAAGGTTCGCGAACTATTAAATGTACAAGATGGAGATATGGTTGAAGAACATGATGTTTCAGGACAAGATGCAGCGACCTATATCAATGGAAACCCAAATTCCAATATGTATTCAAGTGCGAAGATTACTCGGCAAGAAGCCGGGAATGGACTCACTATTAATATTGTCACACCAGAGAACATAACGGAAGTAACAAAGGAAATGTATGCTAATGCCCTGTTAACTGCAGGTGTTGAAAATGCTACGGTAGATGTTGCCTCACCCGTTAAAGTAAGTGGCCATTCTGCATTAACTGGAATTTATAAAGCGTATGATGTTGAAGGGGAACAACTTGATAAGGAACGAATGGAATTAGCGAATGAAGAGCTTGATGTCGCTACGCAATTAGCAGAAAAAGAGGGAATGAGTCAGGAAAAGGTAAGTCAATTATTGACGGATATCAAAAAAACGATTGCTGAGCAAAATCCAGCAACCAAAGAAGAAGTAGAGCAAATCGTTCAGGAGCAGTTAGATCAATTAGAAATCTCTTTAAGTGAAGCAGATCGTCAAATGCTCATTGACTTAATTGATAAAATGCGAGATTTGAATATTAATTTCGACCAAGTGAAAAACCAATTAGAGGATATAGCATCAACGATCAAAGATAAAGCAGACGAACTAGGATTAGATGAAGGCTTCTGGGAAAAAGTAGCTAATTTCTTTAGCGATATGTTCCAGGCATTAAGTAACTTTTTTAAAGGATTATTTAATTAAATAGTAATAGTTTAGTAATTTTGTAATAATCAGCAGTGTGTCCTTATGCCTTGGCAGGCAATGGATACACTGCTTTTTTCATCCTCAAATTCTACTACTTTTCTTAACTTTAAGTTAAATTTTTTTAAAAAAATGGTGAAATAAATGATTTTTAGTAGTATAATGATAATGCAGATAATTAGAATTGTCTGTCAAATACACCAGTGCTATTAGGAGGGTCAAATTAATGAGTTTTAAGAAAAAGTGGGTATTTTTACTAGTATTAGTACTTTCACTGGGTCTTCTTCTTGCTGCTTGTAGTGGAGGAGATAATGAAGAAAGTAGTGAAGGAGGAGATTCCTCAGAAGGAAATTCTGAAGAGTCAGGTGAAGGAACTTTAGCAGCCGATCAAACATTTGATATAAATATTAAGACTGAGCCACCATCACTCCATCCAGGTACAGCCTCTGATTCGACTTCAGGTATTGTATTAGACCAGATTTTTGAAGGTTTAATGCGAATTAATCAAGATGGGATGCCGGAAGAAGCAATGGCTGAAAGTGTAGAAATATCCGATGATAAAAAAACGTATACATTTAAAATCCGTGAAGATGCAAATTGGTCTAATGGCGATCCTGTAACTGCACAAGATTTTGAATATGCATGGAAATGGGTATTGAATCCTGATAATGCAGACACCGATTATGCTTATCAACTATATCCAATTAAAGGAGCGCAGGAAGCAAAAGAAGAAGGCGCTTCATTAGATGATGTAGGAATTACAGTAGAAGATGACAAAACATTAGTAGTTGAACTAGAACAACCAACACCATATTTCCTTGATTTAACCGCATTCTATACGTATTATCCTGTAAATCATAATGTTGTTGATGGAAATGATGAATGGGCACAAGATGCTTCAGATAACTATGTAACTAATGGACCATTCACACTTGAATCATGGGCACATAAAGATCAAATTGTACTTAATAAATTCTCAGATTATTGGGACTCTGAAACAGTGAAGCTAGAAACTGTAAATATGTACATGGTTGACGATGCAAATACGTCATTAGAGATGTATAACAGTGGAGAGCTAGACTGGGTAGGTGACCCAAGCAGTCCACTTCCATTGGCGTCAATTCCAGCATTAAAGCAGGAAGGTAATTTGAATATCTCAGATCTTGCTGGAGTGTATTATTACGCATTTAACACAGAAGAATCACCTTTTGATAATGTGAATATACGTAAAGCTTTTGCTTCAGCAATTAACCGTCAAGGAATTGTAGAAAGTATTACCCAAAGGCAAGAACAGCCTGCAATGGCTTTAGTGCCACCATCAATTTGGGAAGAAAACAAAGAAGGATATTTTAAAGATAATGATCCTGAAAAAGCGAAAGAATACTTACAAGCAGGTTTAGATGAATTAGGATTAGATAAATTACCGAAAATCAGTCTCTCTTATAACACAGATGAAGGCCATGCGGCAATTGCTCAGGCTGTACAAGATATGTGGAGAGAGAATCTAGGTGTCGAAGTAGAACTAAATAATGAAGAGTGGAATGTTTATCTAGATAGTATGGGTAGCGGAAACTTCCAAGTGGGTAGAATGGGATGGTTAGCTGATTTTAATGACGCTATTAATTTCCTAGAAATCTTCCAATCTGTCGGTGGTAACAACTATACGAACTGGGAGAATGAAGAGTATGCTAGTCTTCTAGAAGAATCTAGAACATTAACAGGAGATGAACGTAAAGAGGTATTACGGGAAGCTGAACAAATCTTTATGGATGATATGCCAATTGCGCCTGTATATTTCTATACGAATACTTGGTTGAATAAAGATTATGTGAAGAATATTGAAATCTCAGGATTGGGTAGTGTTCAACTGAAATGGGGCTATCTAGTAGAGGAATAATAGTCTTAAACGATAGAAGAAAAAGAAAAGACAACAAGAATGTATAAACTCCTTGAGACTTCTACGATAAATAGAAAAATGCCAATTGGTATTCAGTTTATTTAGGTGTATTTTCTATATGAAGTTCTGCAAGAAATAGAAAATATACAGTTTTAAAGGGGTGATAATGTATCACCCCTTATTTATTTTGAAAAAAACAAAAATTTAAAATAGTGGCTATTAATAATATATGGAGGTGTAATGACTTGGCCAAATATCTGTTGAAACGACTAGCGTATATAATTGTTTCCCTGTTTTTTATCATTACGATTACATTCTTTCTGATGCAGGCTGCACCAGGTGGGCCATTCGCTTCAGAAAAAAAGCTAACTCCTGCACTTGAAGAACAAATGAATGAAGCGTATGGCTTAAATGATCCACTGTATGAACAATACTTTAACTATCTTGTTAATGCATTTACTTTTGATTTTGGACCATCATTTAAATATGTTGGACAAGATGTTATTGAAATCATTACCCGGAGTTTCCCTTATTCCTTAATATTAGGAATCGAATCCATTCTTATCGCTTTATCTATAGGGGTGCTTTTAGGGGTTATAGCTGCAGTCAAACATAATAAGTTCGGAGATTATACTGCGATGGTAATTGCAGTTCTGGGAATTTCTGTACCGAGCTTTATTATGGCGACCGTTTTACAGTATATCTTTGCAATTAAACTAGGTGCATTACCAGTAGCTAGGTTCGAATCATTTGCACATACGATTTTACCAGCAATTGCACTTGCTACTACACCTTTAGCGTTTATTGCAAGATTAATGCGTTCAAGTATGCTGGATGTCTTAAATTCGGATTATATTAAGACAGCAAAATCCAAAGGTTTGGGGCAACGTGTTGTCACCTACAAACATGGGCTACGAAATGCAATTCTTCCAGTTGTATCCTATTTAGGTCCTTTAGTGGTCTCAATTCTTACAGGTAGCTTTATTATTGAAAGTATTTTCGGCATTCCTGGACTTGGAAGTGAGTTTGTTGTCAGTGTGACTAACAGGGATTATACCGTCATTATGGGGACGACCGTATTCTTTAGTGTGCTGCTGCTCGTTTCTATTTTACTCGTCGATTTACTTTATGGACTAGTAGATCCTCGAATAAAAGTAGCCGGAAAGGGAGGTAAATAATAATGGCATTACCGCAGCTGAAAGATAGCGATTTCGAACCTCTCCAAATAAATGATGAAGAAGCAGAGAAAATCGCAGGTGAGAGTACTTCCTATTGGAAAGATGCATGGCGTCGATTTAGAAAGAATAAACTTGCTTTATTTGGAATTGTCATGATTGTCCTTTTGGGAATTATGTCGTTTATAGGAGGACCGATATCAGGACATAACTATTTCGATAATGATCTTCTTAATGCGAATAAATCACCATCAGGTGAACATTGGTTTGGTACAGATAATCTTGGTAGAGATATTTTTGCTAGAACTTGGTATGGCGCTAAAATATCATTATTTATTGGATTGATGGCAGCTCTAATTGACTTGGTAATCGGAATTATATGGGGCTCTATTGCTGGGTATTTTGGCGGGAAAGTTGATGAATATATGATGCGAGTAGCAGATGTATTATATGGAGTACCATATTTGCTAGTAGTTATTCTTTTAATGGTTATTTTACCTCAAGGATTATGGACGCTCATTATTGCCATGACAATCACTGGTTGGATCAACATGGCAAGGATTGTACGAGGTCAAGTGATGCAGTTGCGTTCAGAGGAATATGTTATGGCTTCGAGATCCTTAGGGGCAAGTAATACGAGATTATTATTTAAGCATCTTGTCCCAAATACGATGGGGCCAATTCTAGTTACGCTAACATTAACTATTCCAAATGCTATCTTTACAGAAGCATTTCTTAGCTTCTTAGGACTTGGGGTACCAGCACCTTTAGCTAGTTGGGGGACCATGTCATCAGATGCCTTGCAATCACTACAATACTACCCATTCCAGCTTTTCTTCCCAGCCTTTTTTATCTGTTTAACAATGCTGGCATTTAATGTTATTGGTGATGGAATGAGAGACGCATTAGATCCAAAAGAACGTAAGTAAGGGGGAAGATAAAACAATGAGTAAATTATTAGAAGTAAAAGACCTTTCTATAGCTTTTGATACTTACGGTGGAGAAGTACAAGCTGTACGAGGTGTTACCTTTGATTTAGATGAAAAAGAAACACTTGCTATTGTTGGTGAATCAGGATCAGGGAAGAGTGTTACTGCTCAATCGCTAATGAGATTAGTTCCGATGCCTCCAGGGAAATTCGCTGGTGGATCCATCGTGTTTAACGAAGAAGACCTAGTAGAAAAATCGGATAAACAAATGGAAGGCATTCGCGGGAAGGATATCAGCATGATATTCCAGGATCCGATGACATCATTAAATCCAACGATGCCGATAGGCAAACAAATATCCGAAGGTTTAATTAAACATCAAAATATGTCGAAAAAAGCTGCGCATAACCGGGGTATTGAGTTATTGAAACTTGTAGGTATCCCTAATCCAGAGAGAAGAATTGATCAGTATCCACATGAGTATTCCGGTGGTATGAGACAAAGAGCGATGATCGCTATTGCATTGGCTTGTAATCCTAAGATCCTCATTGCTGATGAACCAACAACTGCCTTAGATGTTACCATACAAGCACAGATTCTTGACTTAATGCGTGATGTTCAGGAAGAAACAGGAACTGCCATTATTTTAATCACCCATGATTTAGGAGTAGTTGCGAATGCTGCTAATAGGGTTGCTGTTATGTACGGTGGGAAAATTGTCGAAACAGGTAATGTAAATGAAATTTTTTATAATCCAAAACATCCTTATACGTGGGGACTACTAAGTTCGATGCCAAAAATTGATGGGGATGATGAAGAGCTCTTAGCTATACCTGGTTCACCACCAGATTTAGCCGACCCTCCAAAAGGATGTCCATTTGCGGCAAGGTGTCCATATGCAATGAAGGTGTGTGAAAACCATATGCCAGAATATACCCATTTATCTGAGACACAACAGACAGCATGCTGGTTATTAGATGAGCGTGCTCCAGATGTAGAGGCACCTGAATCTGCAATGGTAGGAGGTACAAAAGTTCATGAATAGTATAGAAGAAAAAGAAAAACTTTTAGAGATTAAGGATTTAAAGAAACATTTTAAATTGAGTAGAAAGCAGACTTTAAAAGCTGTGGATGGCATATCCTTTGATATATATAAGGGAGAAACATTTGGGTTGGTTGGAGAATCTGGTTGTGGAAAGTCTACTGCAGGTAGAACAATTATGCGTCTTTATGAGGCAACAGAAGGTGAAGTTGATTTTAATGGAGACAATGTACATGCGAAGAAGTCCGCAAAAGAATTAAAAAGTTTCAATCGAAATATGCAGATGATCTTTCAAGACCCATATGCTTCCCTTAACCCAAGAATGACGGTTAAAGATATTATTGCTGAAGGAATTGATATTCATGGGTTAGCTTCATCCAAAGATGATAGATTAAATAAAGTACATGCATTGCTAGAAATTGTTGGCTTGAATAAGGAACACGGTAATCGCTATCCTCATGAATTTAGTGGCGGGCAGCGCCAGAGAATTGGAATAGCTAGAGCATTAGCTGTTAGTCCACAATTTATTGTAGCCGATGAACCAATTTCAGCTCTAGATGTTTCCATACAGGCTCAGGTTGTAAATATAATGAAGAGATTGCAAAAAGAACGTGAGTTAACTTACTTGTTTATTGCACATGACCTATCTATGGTTAAGCACATCAGTGATCGAGTAGGTGTCATGTATTTAGGTAAGATGGCGGAAGTTGCAACAAGTGATGACCTCTATGCCGAACCATTACACCCGTATACCCAAGCTTTACTAAGTGCAGTTCCAATCTCTGATCCGGAGGTGGAGCGTACTAGAGAACGTATTATCATTGAAGGCGATGTTCCAAGTCCAGTGAGTCCTCCTAGTGGATGTCGTTTTCGAACAAGATGTCCACATGCCATGGATATATGTGCGAATGTAAGTCCAGAATGGCAGGAACATAAAAAGGATCATTGGGTAGCGTGTCATTTATATAATGAATAAGTATAGTAAATACAAGGGTTATTTTACACCCTTGTATTTTTTGTTCATTAAAAGATATATTTCATTATCTCTACTAATATGTCAATCTCACTTAAATGTAATGAAAAATCAATTAACTCTAGTACTTTTATCACAAAAAGATTACATTTGTAACATAAGTCGGTAGTTTAGTAATTGTTGTAATTGACTCTTAAACCTTCTGTAACTGCATTGCCCTTCCCCCTGTGGTACGATAGGCAATGTCAGAAATTTAAGGAGGGAGTACGAATGAAAAAATTAGTAGCTTCATTCGCAACAGGAATTATCATTGCTGGCACTGCTGCTTCCACTGTATCAGCAGAAGAGTACGAAGTGAAAAAAGGGGATAACCTTTGGGATATTGCCAACGAATACAACACGACTGTTGAAAATCTAGTAGACATAAATGAATTAAAATCAACTATGATTCAACCAAAACAAACATTATTTATAAATGATAAATATAAAGTCCAAGAAGGAGATACATTAACTAGTATTTCAAATGAATATGATGTATCGGTTGATAATCTTAAAGATTGGAACAACTTAGAATCAGATATCATTGTCATTGGTCAGGAATTAACGATCGAAGGAGTTAATGTCTCACAAGATGACAAGCCAGCTGCAAAAGTAGAAAAGAAAGCTAAAGCTGAGGAACCAAAAGCTAAAGCTGAAGAACCAAAAGAAACAGCTAAGAATACACAGAACACTTCTTCAAAAGAACCAAAAGAAGAGAATCCAGAGGGGAAAACAATTTCAGTAGAAGCTACTGCTTATACTGCTGATTGTGAAGGTTGCTCTGGAGTTACTTCAACAGGCGTGGATTTAAATAAGAATCCAGATGCAAAAGTAATTGCTGTTGATCCAAATGTCATCCCGCTAGGGTCAAAAGTACATGTTGAGGGATATGGTTATGCTACTGCTGCTGATATCGGCAGTGCAATTAAAGGAAATAAAATTGACGTTCATGTTCAATCAGAAGAAGAAGCAACGAACTGGGGCGTTAAATCAGTTGATGTAACAATTGTGGAATAACTGAATAAACATGATAAAAGATAGTTGAAGAGAATGGAACGAGAGATCTTTTCTCTCGTTCCATTATATATTTGAACAACTATATAACATCTCCATGAAAAGATTGAATCATAAGATGGAATACATATACATATTTAATTGAAACATTTATTAACATGATAATTAAGTGGTTGATCATGTTGTTTTAGTATGTGTTGAAAGGTATTAAGAATTGACTTTTATCGAATTTGGGTTTTCATCTACAATTTCATTCGAATCGTCATTCATTTCGACATATCCGAAAATTCCGAAAGTAATAATAAGCATAGCGAAAATGGCGACAAGTACTTTCTTCATTTTTTATTCCTCCATCTCTTATTGCTATCCTCAGTATATTAGAAATTTCTTTCAATAACCATAGTTTTTGGTGACATTTTTCAAGGGAAATCTTACAAATTCGTAAGTTCTTCTCCAAAATATGACAATCAAAGCGATCTTCTCTTATTAAACATTTCTAATGCTTTATGTTAAACTAAAAAAGGATTGAACGTTTATATATGTTATAACAATGAAGGGTTTATTTTCTCATGATACAAAACTTGCATATAGTAGAAGGAGGACGTACGAAAATGACGAGTAAAGCACTAGATTCTTTGTTAAATAAAAATATTGCTGACTTAAAAGAACGTGGTTTATATAATGAGATTGATCCAGTCCAAGGGCCTAATGGGCCAGAAATTAATATTGGTGGAAAAACATTGGTAAACCTTTCTTCCAATAACTATCTTGGACTTGCTACAGATGAGCGCTTAAAAGAAGTTGCTAAGCAAGCAGTCGATTCTCATGGAGTAGGGGCTGGAGCAGTTCGAACCATTAACGGGACTTTAGATCTGCATCTAGAGTTAGAGAAAAGACTTGCTGAATTTAAAGATACAGAAGCTGTAATTTCCTATCAATCTGGTTTTAATTGTAATATGGCAGCTATTTCGGCTGTCATGGATAAGCATGATGCTATTCTATCGGATGAATTAAACCATGCTTCCATAATTGACGGATGCCGTCTATCGAAAGCGAGGATTATCCGTTTTAATCACTCCGATATGGAGGATTTACGAACAAAAGCAAAAGAAGCGGTTGAATCTGGCCAATATAATAAAATTATGATTATTACAGATGGTGTATTTTCAATGGATGGGGATATTGCTAAGCTTCCTGAAATTGTAGAAATCGCAGAGGAATTTGATCTAATCACGTACGTTGATGATGCACATGGATCTGGTGTGCTTGGGAAGGGCGCAGGAACCGTTAAACATTTTGGTTTGCAAGACAAAGTTGACTTTCAGATGGGAACGTTATCGAAAGCGATTGGAGTTATTGGAGGTTATGTAGCAGGTAAGGCTAACCTTATCGATTGGTTAAAAGTGCGATCACGCCCATTCTTATTCTCAACAGCAGTATCACCAGCGGATGCAGTTGCAAGTACGAAAGCAGTAGAAATCCTAATGGAAAGCACGGAGCTAAATGAAAAACTATGGGAAAATGCGAATTACTTAAAAGCAGGATTGAAAAATCTAGGTTTTGATATTGGCGATAGTGAAACACCAATTACTCCATGTGTAATTGGAGATGAAAATGCCACCCAAGCGTTCAGTAAACGGTTAAATGAAGAGGGTGTTTATGCAAAGTCAATCGTATTTCCTACAGTACCAAGGGGAACAGGCCGAGTTCGCAATATGCCAAGTGCCGCTCATACAAAAGAAATGTTAGATAAGGCGCTTGATGTATATGAAAAAGTTGGAAAAGAATTGGGTGTAATTTAAACACAACTTTAGAAATTTGTATGTTGAATGAGAGAGGAATATTGAGAAATGAAGAAAATATTAGTTACAGGAGCTTTAGGACAAATTGGTTCAGAGCTTGTTGTGAAATTAAGAGAGATTTACGGGGTTAATCAGGTAATCGGAACAGATATCCGAGAAGCAGATGGGATCATTGCTGAAGGACCATTTGAAGTGGTCGATGTAACAGACGCAAGCCAGCTATATCAAGTAGCTAATAAATATGATGTCGACACAATCATGCATTTAGCAGCATTATTATCTGCCAAAGCAGAAGAAAATCCAAAATTGGCTTGGCATATTAATATGGGAGGATTAGTAAATGCATTAGAAGTAGCTCGTGAATTGAACTTGCAATTCTTTACACCTAGTTCCATAGGTGCATTTGGTCCTTCTACGCCGAAAGATCATACGCCGCAGGATACGCTACAACGCCCGACGACGATGTATGGAGTGAACAAAGTCTCAGGTGAATTATTATCTGATTACTACTACCATCGTTTTGGTGTGGATACACGTGGTGTTCGTTATCCAGGATTAATATCTCATGTAACCTTACCTGGTGGAGGTACCACCGATTATGCTGTAGAAATCTATTATGAAGCGATCAAAAAGAAAGCATATACTTCTTGTATTGCTTCAGGTACGTATATGGATATGATGTATATGCCAGATGCTCTAAATGCAATTATTCAATTGATGGAAGCAGACCCGAACCGATTAAAGCATCGAAATGCTTTTAATATTTCTGCTATTTCAGCGGCACCAGAGGATTTTGCGAAGGCTATCCAGAAACATATTCCTGAATTTAAGCTGGATTTTCAAGTAGATCCGTTTAAACAAAAAATTGCGGATAGCTGGCCAAATAGTATTGACTCCTCAGCAGCTGCAGAGGAATGGGATTTTAAAGCTACGTATGATATTGATAAAATGACAGCCGAGATGCTAGAAAAAGTGAGTCATAAATTTGTAAAGTAATATAGGAGAGGGTGCCAAAGGAGCACCCTCTTTTTTAAAGTTAAAAAGTATTCACAAGAGGGCAGAGAGCTAGTGGGTGTTTAGCAGAGGAATATACCTTTATCTCATGCTTATACTTAACCTCCAAGCACAAGGCAGAGCATTTGTGTGTGTTGTTGGATACGCGCTTTGGGCGATTCCACATGAGTTTACAGCAGAAAGCGGCTCCTCATAAGAGGGTCCTACTTGTTTTCTAAACATATTTTGTCACGAACACAAATATACTGGATATAAATCAGGAGGAGGTTTCTCCATTGGATAAGAAACACACCTCTTTGTTATTAGGTCTCGTAGCTATTGTCTCAGCCTTTATCCCAGTTTTTCCAAAAGTATTAACCCTCATTGGTTGTCTAGCTGGGATCATCGGTACCTATCTTTCTACCAAATTACCTCACCAAATGACCACAGTTAGATATCAAAAACTTATCCAAGTTAATTTGTTATATTGGTACAGCTATTGCTGCAATTATGTTTCTCTATACATGGGTAATGAAGTAAGAAAAGACCCGCGTCATCATCACGGATTGACACGGGTCTTTGTTATTACAGAGGGTAAATAATCCCTTTTGCAGAAGTTATTTGCTATGTTAATTAGCTAGCATACATCGTTGCTATTTTGTCTTGTAATTCTTTATCCTGCACGTATTCATCATAACTCATTTCTTTATCAATTATTCCGTTAGGGGTGATCTCAATCAGCCGGTTTGCAATACTTTGAATGAATTGATGATCGTGTGACGTAAATAGTATGGAGCCGTTAAATTTAATTAAACCATTATTTAGTGATTGAATCGATTCTAAATCAAGGTGATTTGTCGGCTCATCTAATAGAAGAACATTTGCATTGCTCAACATCATTTTAGATAGCATACAGCGGACTTTCTCTCCACCTGATAATACATTTGCTTTTTTCAATGCTTGATCACCGGAGAAAAGCATTCTACCGAGAAATCCACGTAGAAATGTTTCTGTTTCATCTTCAGGTGAATATTGGCGTAACCAATCAACTAGAGATAGGTCGCTATTTTCGAAATAAGCAGCATTATCTTTAGGGAAGTACGATTGAGACGTAGTCACGCCCCATTTATATGTTCCCGCATCAGGTTCCATTTCTCCCATTAAGATTTTAAATAAGGTTGTTTTGGCAATATCATCTTTGCCAACAAGGGCAATCTTATCATCTTTATTCATGATAAAGCTGACATTATCAAGTACTTTTTCGCCATTAATGGTTTTAGTTAATCCTTCCACTCGTAATAAATCATTTCCGATTTCACGCCCAGGTGTAAAAGAGATATATGGATACTTTCTAGATGAAGGTTTGATATCATCCAGTGTGATATTGTCCAGTAATTTCTTCCTGGAAGTTGCTTGCTTTGACTTAGAAGCATTGGCGCTGAAACGTGCGATGAAAGACTGTAATTCCTTTATTTTTTCCTCTTTCTTTTTATTTGCTTCTTGAGCCATTTTATTTGCTAATTGACTTGATTCATACCAGAAATCATAATTTCCGATATAAATTTCAATTTTTCCATAATCTACATCTGCAATATGGGTACATACTTTATTTAAGAAATGTCGGTCGTGAGATACAACAATCACGGTATTTTCAAAATGAATAAGGAATTCTTCCAACCATTGAATAGCGTGTATATCTAACCCGTTAGTAGGCTCATCTAGTAGTAAAATATCGGGATTACCGAATAACGCTTGTGCAAGTAATACTTTTACTTTTTGATCTGCTGATAGTTCAGCCATTTGCTTATCGTGTAAAGATTCTGGAATTCCTAGCCCTTTCAAAAGTACAGCAGCATCAGACTCGGCTTCCCAACCATTCATTTCCGCAAATTCTCCTTCTAGTTCTGCAGCACGCATACCATCCTCTTCAGAGAAGTCGCCTTTCATATAAATTGCGTCTTTTTCTTGTTTGACAGCATATAGTTTTTCATGACCCATCAGAACTGTCTCAAGCACTTGGTTTTCTTCATAAGCAAAGTGATCTTGTTTTAACACAGCAAGCCTTTCTCCGGGGGAAAGGGATACATTACCAGTCTGTGGTTCAATTTCACCAGATAATATCTTTAAAAAGGTTGATTTTCCAGCTCCGTTAGCTCCAATTAATCCGTAACAGTTGCCGGGTGTGAATTTTAAATTTACATCTTCAAACAACTTTTTATCGCCATATCGTAAACTAACATTAGATACATTAATCATGCTTGTTAATTTCCTCCAATAAAATAAATGTAATCATGGTTAGCTTACGTTATTTAAAGGTTTTCGTCAATCTTTACATATTAATTTAGCTGTCATTGCGATTTCATTTTACATCAGGCAGCATCTATCTATACAGGACTAGGTATATTATCACAAGAAATAAAAAAAGAACTTGTATAATTAGCAATTATTTGTAATAGTAGAATAGATAAGGGGATTACCTAAAATGCTTCTTTATCAATTGGGGGGAGGGGGTCTATTGGGAAAGAAAGTGATTTATTTTCTCTTTACAGATACAGGGACAAATTTGTCTAAGGCCATCAACTATTTTACTAAACAATCCTTAAATCATGTATCCATTGGTTTCGATGAAGCATTGACTGAAGTATATAGCTTTGGTCGCAAGCGGCCGAAAAATCCGTTTATAGGTGGTTTTGTAGAAGAGGATATACGAAGTGATTTTTTAAGAGATGCAAATTGTGCGATCTATCGTTTTACCATATCGGAGACAGAATGTGAGAAAATAATCGAAAATATAAAGCTTATAAAAAGCCAAAAACATAAATATAGATATAATTTCATTGGGCTGCTAGGTATCTTATTACAAATTGAAATAAATCGAAAATGTGCGTTGTTTTGTTCACAATTTGTTGCAACAGTATTAAAGGATGTACCATCTTTTAAACCAAATAAGCCGACTTGTTTTGTTACTCCTGCAGATATTAGAGATCATACGGGAATGGAACTAGTGTATGAGGGGCTATTAAAGAACTATCCAGCGGTTGAACAAGTGTCTGAACAAGGTGTGCATAGCATGAAGCAACAGAAGCAATCATTTTTATTTATAATATCATCGAAAGTAAAGCAATTTGTTATTCGTTAAATCCATAAAAAAACTTCGTCATCATAATCATCTCCTGTAAGGGAGATTATGTTTTCAACGATGACGAAGCTTTTTTATTCTTATTATTCAATTCCTAATGTTTGATAGGGTACACGGAATTTAAATGCTAAGTTATTAGCCTCTAAGTCAATGTGCTCAACCGCAACTTGGAAGTTACTTTTTAATTCCATATCCGTTACAGCAACATAAATGGCTTCATCTTCAGGATTAACAGTTACCCATTCGGGCATCGGAAGATATTTATCAATATACTCCATGATTTTCTGGTTAGGTAATTCTAATAAGCCAATTGATATTGATTTTTGCTCAAGAATAATATCTCCATTTTCTTGGACAAATGGTTCCAAATGAACAGATAAAGGAACAGTGGAAGAAAATACAGGCAATTCCCCAATTAAATGTACATCCTCCCCAAGTTCAATCCGGTAATGGTGGTTGGTATCATTTAAAACTTGATCAATATACGCATTCACCAATTCATTTAAGTTTTCTTTCGTTGTACGTACGATAAATTCGGAGCTATCATCTGTCTGCTCATTCGTTTGCTCAGGGTAATCAGCACTGGAAACAGGCCAAAAAATAAGCGCTAATAATACAATAACGATAAAAATATTAAATGAAAGGAGGGCGATAAACCAACGCTTCCATTTTCCTTTTCTCCTCTCGCTTCGTTCAGGCATTTCTATTCATCCTCTTTCTTATCTTCATTCGTTATAAAATCTAAAACACGCTGGGCCATTCGCTTGTATCCTAGATTATTTGGATGGAAATTATCTTCAGCGAATAAATCTTCATTGGTGTTATTAAATAAGTCAATTGTTGGTATAAAGGATACATTTGATTGTTCAGCTGCAATTTTTTCCCCAGTATCATTCCAATTCTTAACGATAAGTCCGAGTTCTTTAATATCTTTGAAATACTTACCAAATGGATTGTAAAACCCTAATAAATAAATTTCAGTTCGAGGGTTTATATCATGTATCTTAGCAAAGATATTTCGTAATCGTTGCTCGTAATCTGCCCGTTCTTTTACAAAATCTTCTAGTTTTAGATTCGTAATATTATCCTTTAGCACTTGCATAATATCATTCGCACCAATCGTAATTAGTACAATATTCGAATCTTTTATTGAGGAAACGATATCTGGGTTATCCAATCGTTTTAATAATTGATCGGAACGATTACCTCGAATGCCATAATTATCAATTGACACAAGCTCCTCATCCTGATTTATTGCACGATCTAGTACGCCAAGATAACCACCTGTTTGCGTTGTGTCACCAACGCCCTGTGTCAGAGAATCTCCAATAGCTGTGATATGTGTTTTATTTGAAAAATAATTGATCGTTTCCTCTACTGCATTTACTACCATTTCGGAAAAGTGCTGCTGGTCTTCGTTTATCGTTTCTTTATTTGTCTGTTCATCATTCTGTAAGGAGGTATCCGGTTGTTTCTGGTGCTCATCTTCTTTTTCTTCAGGTATAGTAACATGATCAAGCTTTGCTTTAGATTGACTGGTTACGATAAAAATAAGCGTAATACCTAGAAGAAGCAAACAGATCGCTCCTAAATAATACACATTTTTCTTCATGTTTACCCACACCTATGCTGTTATGATATTCGTGTATTTCTAAAATTGTCTCTGCTATTAATATATTCGAAAGTATTTCCTATATATATGTAGATCATAACTTGATCTATGAAAAAGGAAGATGATCCTAACAAATATATTTCTTGATTCCCTGTTTTCTGTATCACAAAAAATAAAGATCGCCTTCTGGTATAAGGCGATCGGTAAGGGAAGGTTACTTATAATTTTTCCAAATCAATAGAAAAGTAAACCTGATTTCTTAAATTGAAATCGAATTGTTAAGTTTCTTTGCTTCCATGCTTTTGGGATTTCAATTGATCATACTTGAATGGCCTCTGATTGACTGTTCGGATTTCGAATTGCTTCTAGTTCATTGAATGGGTTTTTATTTGTGACGACTACAATTCCGGCAGCAATTGCGTATTCTAATATTTCATCCTTTTTACTTGGGTGTTCAATCCACAGAATTTTCCCTTGTTTATTGATAAATTGTTCTAGCACATCAGATGGAAGATCGCTGGTCAAAAACCAAACAGCATCTATGTCGGGTGCTTTGGTTAAGTCAGTATAAGTAGAAAATTCTAATGAATGAGATGAGCCAATCCCAATTAATTCAAAACCAAGCGATTGTAACTGTTTTATTTGATTTAACTTCTCTTGATTAGCTTGCTCCAATCCATACACCGCAATTGTCTTTTTGCGTATGTCACCATCTGTTCGTTCAAACGGGGAAGATAATAACCAATTTATTGCATCTATCTCCTTAGTGACAAGGCTTGCTTCTTGACCAGTGGCTGTGGCGATTGCCTGATCTAAAGTAGCGAGTAAATCATGAATCGACTCTAAACCAATGGATAATCGGATCGTCTCTTCTGTGACACCACTATCCTTTAATTCTTCAGCAGTTAACTGTTGATGGGTAGTTGATGCAGGGTGGATTATTAATGATTTTGCATCTCCTACATTAGCTACATGAGACCACAATTCAATGGAATCAATCAGTTTTCTTCCAGCTTCCCGCCCACCTTTGATACCAAAGGTAATAATTGATCCGGCTCCCTCGCTAAAATATTTTTTCGTCAATCTATAGGAAGGGTGTTTTTCTAATCCCGGATAATTTACCCATTCAATGGAAGGGTGGTCTTCTAAAAAAGCTGCAATCTCTTTCGCATTCTTATTGTGCTGACTAATCCGCAAATGTAATGTTTCTAATCCTTGTAGCAATAAAAATGCGTTCTGCGGACTAATGCACGCCCCTATATCACGTAGTAATTGCACTCTTAACTTGGTTGCGAATGCAGCGGGACCAACATCAACAAACTTAAGTCCATTGTAGCTTTCATCTGGTTCGATGAAACCAGGGAATTTTGAGTTATTCCAATTAAACCTCCCGCCATCAACAACTACACCACCAATTGCGGTTCCGTGACCTCCAATCCACTTCGTTGCAGAGTGAACTACAATATCTGCACCCCAAGCTAAGGGTTTAACAATATATGGTGCAAACGTATTATCAATGATTAATGGAATATCATTTGCATGTGCAATTCCGGCCACTTCTTCTATATCAAACACATGTAAGCTTGGATTGGTAATGATTTCTCCAAATACAGCCTTTGTCCTTTCTGTAATGGCAGCTTCAACTTCAGATTTATTTGTGCCATCAACAAATTTCACGGTTATGCCATATCGAGGAAGCGTATTTGCAAATAAGTTATAGGTCCCTCCATAAAGATTACTATCTGCTACAATTTCGTCACCTGCACTAGCAACATTAAGTATTGCAAAGGTAATGGCTGCCATCCCGGAAGCAGTGGCTACAGCTGCGACACCATCTTCAAGTGCTGCAATTCGCTGTTCGAATGCATCTACAGTGGGGTTTCCTATTCGTGTATAGATGTTACCAGGTTCTGTTAAACCAAACAGGTTTTGCGCATGTTCGGTATCTCGGAACACATAAGAAGTTGTTTGATAGATTGGTACTGCTCTAGAACCAGTGCTAGGGTCAGGCACCTGCCCGCCATGCAATAATATTGTTTCTGGATTTTGTTGATTAAATTTTACCATGTAATAATCCTCCTTGAAATTTGGGTCTGGAGGAAGAGGAAGAATGAAAAAGCCCTCTTCTTAAGAAGAGGGCTTGGGTTTATCCGTTCCTCCTCTTATCTTCCAGATCACAGATTTGATCTGTAGGATTTAGCACCGAAAGAGTAATCTTTTGAATCACTTCCAGGTTGCCGGGCTTCACAGGGCCTATTCCCTCCACCACTCTTGATAAGAGATGTTTTATTTGTAAATTACTGAATATTATATAAGCATTCGTTTCTACTTGTCAACTCGTTTTGAGAAATTTCTATCTTAGATTTTCGCATTTCTTCTAATCGGTCGTTGATAACTAGCCAACATAAAGTTGATTAAAGCAATCCAGATAAATAAGAATGCAATCAGATGTGCGGAAGTAAATGTTTCATTATATAAAAATACACCTAAAAATAACATAAGCGTTGGTGCAATATACTGCAAAAAGCCAACCATTGCTAGGGATATTCGTTTCGCACCATTAGCAAAAAGTAATAAAGGTACAGCAGTCATAATTCCTGCACCCATTAATAATAGATTCGTAGTTGAAAGGAATGAAACAAATTGAAAAGTGTTATTCGGAAGTAACACCAAATATAAAACAGCAATTGGTACGATAAGCATTGTTTCTATCGTTAACCCAATCATGGGACCAATATCCACCTTTTTTTTGAGCAACCCATAGAGTCCAAAACTAACTGCAAGTAACAATGATACCCAAGGGAATACTCCATAGCTAAATGTTAAATAAATGACTCCTATAGCTGCTAGTATAATAGAGAGAACCTGACGTGAACTGAAAGATTCCTTTAACACAATAATACCAAGTAAAATACTAATAAGCGGATTAATATAATATCCTAAGCTAGCTTGAACAACATGATTGCTATTTACAGCCCAAATAAATGTAAGCCAATTAATGCTAATAACAATAGTCGCTAAAGATATTCCGAATAATTTCTTTTTATTGTGTAGCAATTGTTTCCACTCATGAATAAAGTCCGGCCATCGTCTCATAAATAAAACGATTAAAAACATAAAAATAAATGACCATAGGATGCGATGAGCCAACGTTTCTCCTGGAGATACATCGTCCAAGAGTTTCCAGTAAATCGGCAAGAACCCCCAGAGGATGTAGGCTCCAGCAGTATAAATCATCCCAGACTTATCCTGTTTTGTATTCATATGTTCCCTTCTTTCCAAGAATGTTATCTATATAGTAAGCAAGTTTAGAATTACTTATGGAAAAAAGCAATAACAATGCTCTTGCGAAGATTTTTACTGTAGCAATAGTTGGAAATATCTATTACTTCATTCTCACTACCATAGGAGCATTTATCTGTTACAAAATAACAAAAAATTACAAATTTCCTATTTATTTCTGAAAATTCAGGTGATAAGATAAATATATGCCGGCAAACAATATTGTAGGAGGTAAAAAATGAAACGAAAATTGTCTATTTCGATTTTCGCATTTGTACTGTTGCTTACTCCTTTGCATATTGAAAATGTATTAGCCGCTGAAGAAGTTGTCAAACCATCTAACGAATTGAATGGAAAAGTAACAGAAGCAATAAAAGATGTAACTGCAGAAGGAAAAGAAGGAAAAGTCGAAATTAATGGAATGACTGTTCATATTGATCAGGACTATATTCAGGTTGACAGGGATAAGAAAGCTGTTACTCTTCATGAAGAGAAGCCGATAACGAATCAACGAATTCGTTTAGAAGGAGCAACTATCGCGCATGGTATCGTATTCATCCCTCCAGAGCGCCAAAATAACAGTTACCCAGGACAAGGTCATGTACAAACATTTTTAATGTTAACAGATACGGATGGGCCAATTGGTCCTTTGAGTATCGAAGGGGATATAGATGTTAATACTTCGAATAATAAAACAGGTTCTTTCACAGAGGATTTTGCCAATGTGGAGGCAGACTGGAACTACCTTGAAATGTTTGACGAATATGAATATGAATTTGCGTTCACGCCTGTTGAAAAAACAAAGTTTTATGAAATAGAAACGAACTTAAATGTGGAGTTTTTAACTGATCAAGACAGCGTAACAGAAACAGTGGGTCCTATTTTAGCGAATAAAAAAGCATTTGAATATCCATGCAGGTATTTCGATCCTAGGGAAGTAAACGTGCCTGGTCAATGCCATGGCGGCGACTTTACTACCCAATTATTATACGCTGATCCATATTCTGATAAGGTAATGTTTACACCGGATACGACGACGGTGAGTCAGGTTCCTCCGGAAGATCGCGTACCATGGAACAATGAATTAAGAGGAGAATACATTGCAGAATATATTGATAGATATGGTGACCCTACAAAAAAAGACCCTGACTTCGCTTGGAAAGATTATGATATACATCACATCATTCCGAGAGAATATGGAGGATCAAATTATTTTAATAACTTAATTCCACTGAAAAGGGAGTTTCATTCACAAAATGTGACGCCTTGGTGGACAAATTATTAGACAAAAAGAAAAAGACCATTTATGTTAATCTACATAAATGGTCTTTTTAACCCAGAATCCAAGTTGTCTAAAAAGGAGGGTTTGAAATGAATGAGGGCCTAATATATCGAACCATTTCTAATTTAAAGCAAGCGTTAAAGGATAATATATTACTCGTTCCCAATTCAAATGGCCAACCAGTTAAAATGCATTTTCAATTCAATGAACCAATTTCGAAAGAAGAAATAAATCAAGTGGAGCAGTTTGAGGAAATAACATTACCGTCAGATTACCTCTATTTCTTATCTTTACATAATGGGGCGACCCTGTTTGAACCATGGTATGGAGGGCAATTTGAATTATATCGTTTAATTAACGTTAGTAAAACGAAAAGGGCAGGATTGTTTCCTGAGAATTGCTATCCGATTGGCGACTGGAATGGCGAATATTTACTTATTGATGTCAAAAAAACGAAGGATGATCACTACCTGCTTTGGTGGGATTCTAGTATTGAATCGGATACCAAAGATTTGCAAATGAATTTTAGTTATTGGCTCTACCAATTTATCGTTACCAAGGGTTCTAAATTTTGGGAGAAATAATATCTTCTTACAGAACTTTCTAGAAAACGCTTTCATTCATGTTGTCCTTCGAATATGATGGATAGTAGGTAAACAGTTTACAAGAATTAGATAGGGGGATGACGATGAAAAGCACAGATAAGCAATTAGAGACAAAGGTAATTCACGGTGGGTATGACTCAAAGGATATGTTAGGAAGCTTAACAGCACCTCTATTTCAAACATCTACGTTTACATTTGACACTGCGGAACAAGGTGAACGACGTTTTGCTGGAGACGAAGAGGGATTTATCTATTCCCGAATTGCAAATCCAACAGTCCAATTATTGGAGGAACGTATCGCTGCATTAGAAAATGGCGAGCGAGGGCTGGCATTCGCTTCTGGAATGGCCGCAGTATCTTCGGTTTTAATTGCTTTAACCAAAGCGAATGATCATATCTTATGTTCTTCCGGTCTCTATGGATGTACGTATGGTTTATTAAGCATGCTTAAGGAGAAATACAATATTCAACATGATTTTTCACAAATGGAGAATGAACTAGCAATCAAAGCTCAAATAAAGCCAGAGACAAGTTGTATTTATATTGAGACGCCAATTAATCCAACGATGAAGTTAATTAACTTACGTACAGTTGTAAAAGTTGCTAAGGCATATAATATTCCCGTGGTTGTCGATAACACGTTTTGCTCCCCATATATCCAACGACCGCTGGAATTGGGCTGTGATGTTGTTATCCATAGTGCCACAAAATATATTGGAGGTCATGGCGATGTTATTGGTGGATTAGTAGTTGGCAGCAAGGAATTCTTAGATAGTGTTGCCATGTCTACACAAAAAGATATTGGGGGAGTGCTTTCTCCTTTTGATGCCTGGTTATTATTAAGAGGATTAAAAACGTTGCCAATACGACTTGATCGTCATGCCGATAATGCAGAAAGAATTGTTGATCAGTTAAGGAGGCATCCAAAAGTTGTTAGCGTTTATTATCCAAACCATTTCGACCATCCAGATTATTCCATATACCAACAGCAAATGGAACGGGGCGGCGGTGTAATATCTTTTGAAATTGATGGAGATAAGCAGGATGTGCAGCGGTTTTTAAATGAGCTTTCTTTTATAAAACTTGCGGTAAGTCTAGGGGATGCGGAGTCATTAATTCAACATCCTGCTACAATGACACATGCAGTTATTCCCGTAGAAGAACGGCTGAAAATGGGAATTACGGATCAACTTGTACGATTATCTGTTGGGTTAGAATCTTGGATAGACATTTGGGATGACTTGCAGAAAGCGCTGGATAACTTATAAGTAATTAGGAATAATCACGTCTGTTCCAACAATAGATTGGTATAGACGTGTTTTTATATGTTTTCATTTTACATAAAAAGGGGATTATTCAGTACAATAATTTATTATAATAGAAAATAGTAAAGGAAACGATTGCATAAACATTCAAACTAACGAGGAATATCTTTCTGTGCTATATTATTGTTGGAAGAGGAAATAATATATAATTATTTCATTCATGTGCTATTTCATTTTTGAACCTTTTTAGTTTATTCCTAAAAAGGTTGATGGCGCTCTCGTTTGAGTAAGGGAGGTTATTTTACCATTGGAATTATGGTCATATTTTATAGGATTTATATTTTTATTTAATATTGCTTTAGGTGTATCTATTATCTTCTTGGAGCGTAAAGACGCAAGTTCTACCTGGGCTTGGTTAATGGTGTTATTATTTATTCCGATTGCTGGGTTCTTTTTATATTTGATTTTTGGAAAACCGATCAGTAAGCGGCGGATTTTCACATGGGATACTAAAAGCAGACTAGGAGTTAAGACGGCTGTACAATCGCAGTTACGAGCAATCGAAGAAGGTAATTTTGAATATAAGCACCGAGAGATTGCCGAATATGAGGATTTGTTTTATCTCCATTTACGTAATGACGATGCCATTTTTACGCAAGATAACAGTGTGAAGATATTTACAGATGGGAAAGAGAAATTCGAATCACTTATTCAAGATTTAGAGAAAGCAAAGGATCATATCCACTTGCTCTACTATATTATCCGTAGTGATCATTTAGGTGATCGCATTGCGGATATCTTGATTAAAAAAGCAAATGAGGGTCTTGAAGTAAGGGTTTTATATGATGATATGGGGTCACGTTCATTAAAGCGTAAGTATATTAAACGGCTACGTAGGTCCGGTGTTCAAGTGGAAGCATTCTTTCCGCCAAAGATTCCCAAAATAAATTTTAAAATAAATTACCGAAACCATCGAAAAATAGCGATTATTGATGGTAAAGTAGGTTATATTGGTGGATTTAACATTGGTGATGAATATCTTGGTCAAAATAAAAAATTTGGAAACTGGCGTGATACGCATTTACGGATTTATGGAGATGCTGTGCTACATATGCAAACCAGATTTATTCTGGACTGGAATCAAGCTTCTAGGAATGATATTTTATATGAGGATCGTTATTATAATGCATTGCCACATGGTGATGTGGGGGTTCAAATTGTCACCAGTGGTCCCGACTCTGATTGGGAACAAATTAAAAATGGATATATAAAAATGATCATGTCTGCAAAAGATTATATATATATTCAAACACCGTATTTTATACCTGATGAGAGTCTGCGTGATGTTTTGCGGATTGCAGCTTTATCGGGAGTTGATGTCAAGATCATGATACCAAACAAACCGGATCATCCATTTGTTTACTGGGCAACACTATCCTATATTGGCGATTTGTTGGATGCTGGCGCAGAGGTTTATATCTACCAAAATGGTTTCCTTCATGCGAAGACCATTATCGTAGATGGGAAAATCGCTTCCGTAGGAACTGCTAATATTGATGTCCGTAGTTTCCGGTTAAACTTTGAGATTAATGCATTTTTATATGATAAGGATCTAACTCAACGATTAGTCGCAGAATATGAAGATGATATCCAGCATTCAACGCAGATGACCAAAAAGTTATATCAGCAACGTTCCTTGGGAATACGATTTAAAGAGTCGATTTCAAGGTTGATCTCCCCGGTATTATAATATGCAACATAGAAAGGAAGGATAAGATGGAAAAAAAAGCCTGTTCTAATTCATTAGCTGTCAAAACATCGCATGTACTGCCTCCAGATACCAATTCCTTCGGGACATTATTTGGTGGGAAATTAATGGCTCACATCGATGATGTGGCAGCGATTTCCGCATCTAGACATGCGAGGAAGCCGGTAGTAACTGCTTCTACTGATTCTGTTGATTTTCTTGCTCCAGTAAAAGAAGGTCATTCCATTTGTGTGGAGGCGTTTGTTACATGGACGCATCATACATCGATGGAAGTATTTGTTAAAGCGGTGACAGAGGATTTACTGACTGGTGAACGAAGCGTTTGTACTACAGCCTTTTTAACCTTTGTAGCAATTGATGAGAATGGAAAGCCTACTCCTGTGCCTGGGGTTATCCCAGAATCGGAACATGAGAAAAAACTGCATCATTTAGCTGCAGATCGGGCGGAGCAGCGAAAACAGCGTCGAGAGCAATCAAAGGAATTTGCCCATATCTTCGGAACAGATTATCCTTGGAACAGAGGATAATCTGATTTACTGAAATAGTTATGCTTTTCCAGTAAATGTACATCCTGAAACCAACATGATGAAAGATAAGGAGGAAGTAATATGGGGATTATAGAGGGTATCGTTGGTTCCGTCAACGATGTGTTATGGACGTATGTATTAATTATTGTATTAATTGGATTAGGACTTTGGTTTACAATTAGGACAGGGTTTGTTCAATTCAGAAACATACCGGAGATGTTCCGTGTACTATTTGATAAACGAACGATTAGTGCTTCAGGTAAAAAAGGGACCTCATCGTTCCAAGCTTTTGCAATTAGTGCTGCTTCACGAGTAGGTACAGGGAATATGGCTGGTGTAGCTACAGCAGTTGCTGCTGGTGGGCCAGGGGCAGTATTTTGGATGTGGTTGATCGCATTACTTGGTTCTGCATCAGCATTTGTTGAAAGCACCTTGGCGCAAGTATACAAAGTACCGGATAATAAACAATATCGTGGTGGTCCAGCCTATTATATGGAAAAAGGGTTGAATAGTCGTTGGCTCGCTGTTTTATTCGCGATTACCATTACATTTACATATGGTCTTGTGTTTAATTCGGTACAATCAAACACAATTAGTCTTGCATTTGAAGGTCAATTTGATTTAAATCAAAACATAATTGGTATTATCTTATTTATTCTCACAGCGATTGTAATTTTTGGTGGATTACGGAGTATTGCAAATGTTACCCAAGTTATTGTTCCAATTATGGCGATATTGTATATTGTTATATCATTATTCATTTTAATTACGAATTTTACGGCGATTCCAGATATGTTTTCAATTATCTTCGCAAATGCTTTTGGTATTCGTGAAGTAGCTGGTGGAGGGTTTGGTGCAGCCATTATGATGGGGATTAAGCGTGGCTTATTCTCCAATGAAGCAGGGATGGGTAGTGCTCCCAATGCAGCGGCAACTGCTGAAGTTTCTCATCCAGCAAAGCAGGGCTTTATCCAGGCTTTAGGAGTATTTTTTGATACGTTATTAATTTGTAGTGCAACCGCATTTATTCTAATTACTGCTGGTGGTTACGAAGGAAGTGAAGCAGATGGCATCCAGCTAACGCAAGATGCATTTGCCTTCCATATTGGAGATTGGGCAAGTGGATTTATTGCAATAGCTATCCTCCTATTTGCATACAGCTCTATTTTAGGCAATTACTATTATGGGGAAAATAATATTTCATATATTCGTGATAGTAAAACAGGATTGTTTATTTATCGTTTAGCAGCCTTAGCTATGGTATTCTTTGGAGCTGTTGCCTCCTTTGATTTTGTTTGGGCATTGGCAGACTTGACCATGGCAATCATGGCGCTTATTAACCTTTACGCTATTACAAGGCTGTTTAAGATTGCTAATAAAGTGTTGCAGGATTATCGATATCAACGAAAACAGGGAAAGGATCCAATCTTTTATCGTGATACACTTGATAATCAGAATGGAATTGAATTCTGGGGAAGAGAGCAAACAACAGACAAAGAATAAACCAAACAAAAGACCAAATCGCTATGACGATTTGGTCTTTTGTTTATAGATAGTGAACATATTAAGCATTATCTTGTTGCGTTTCCTCTAGTGTCACATGATGATCTGCCCAACATTGAATTTCTTTAATAACTGGTTCTAATGCTTTCCCTTTTTCAGAAAGGGAGTATTCAATTCGTACGGGAAATTCAGAATAAATATCACGTGTTACAATTCCTTCTTTTTCTAACATTTTTAGTCGATCAGAGAGCAACCGCCCGCTGATAGGCAAATCTGCTTCCATTTCAGAGAAACGTTTTGTACCTTTTAATAATTCAAATAGAATAAGTCCTACCCAGCGAGTGCTGAGAAGACCCATAGCTTTTTCGAAGCGAGGACAAAGGTTCTCCATGATCATCACCTCAGTTGGTAGGATTATATTTATCGTTACATACAATAACAGTTATTACGAAAAGTAACCTATTATTAGAATAACATATTCTTGATATGGCGTAAATAGGTAAGGGGTAGGGAGTATTCAACTATCCAATCATTACCATAATTTTGGCGATTAACAAGTGTAAATGCCAATCATTGGTAGGATTATGTAGGAGCACTGTATAGTCCAACTTTATTTGGTAATTTAATTGAATTTATGAAATAATAAGATATACGAAAACATTTAATGTGGAGGTTAATCTATGGTTAGTCAAGGAGTACAAGAGAAGTATGCAGCGTTAGCTTTACGTACAGGTGTAAATTTACAAAAAGGACAGGCTTTAATGATTAATGCGCCAATTGAAGGTGCTGATTTCACACGAAAGGTGGCGCGTAAGGCATATGAGTTAGGAGCAAAGAATGTACATATAAATTGGGTTGATGACGAATTAACCTTATTGAAGTACGAATATGCTCCAGATGAGGTAATCGCTAGTTACCCAGATTGGAAGGTACAACTACATGATGAATTTGCAGAAGATGGTGCAGCTGTGTTAAATATTCGTTCTACGAATCCAGATTTACTAAAGGATATTGATCCATCGAAAGTGGCCAAAGCGAATAAAGCATCTGCCGAAGCAATGAAGAATTTCCGAAAATATACCATGAACGATATTATTGCATGGTCAATTATCTCCATTCCAACTGGTGATTGGGCACAAAAGGTTTTTCCTGAGAAATCTCGTGAAGACGCTATTGAAAGCCTATGGGATGCAATTGTGAAGATTGTCCGCGTGGATCAAGAGGACCCGATTACAGCATGGGAAGCGCATAATGATACATTACGAACTGCTCGAGAGATATTGAATAGGAAAAACTATAAAAAATTAATTTTTAAAGCACCAGGAACAGCGTTGGAAATGGAGCTTCCAGAAGGACATATTTGGAAAGGGGGGTCAGCTAAAACGGAAGGAGGTACTACTTTCAATCCCAATATGCCAACAGAAGAGGTATTTTCCTTACCACATAAGTATGGGGTGAATGGCACGGTATCAAGCACAAAACCACTTAACTATGGAGGCAGTCTGATTGATAATTTCTCTTTAACGTTTAAAGACGGAAAAGTAGTGGATTATAAAGCGGAGCAAGGGGAAGGGACATTAGAACAATTACTTAAGACGGATGAAGGCTCGAAACGACTGGGGGAGGTAGCACTAGTTCCACATGAATCTCCAGTGTCTCAATCCGGATTGATTTTTTATAATACATTATTTGATGAAAATGCTTCTTGCCATATTGCACTTGGCAAAGCCTATCCTACAAATTTAGAAGGTGGAGCCGCGATGGATGAAGATCAATTGGATAAGCATGGAGTAAATGATAGCTTAAGCCATGTTGATTTTATGATTGGGTCTGAAAAGCTGGATATCGATGGTGTGTTCTCGGATGGCACAACAGAAGCAGTATTTCGAAATGGTACCTGGGCACTAAATGTAAAAGGGGAATAATAACATAGTTACAAGTAATACGCGTCCTTGTAAATCACAGTGAAAAAGGGCCGGGACACAACTGAAATAGGTAAACAAATAAACCGAACAGGTTCATTCGAACCCGTTCGGTTTATTATAGAATAAGCTACTTCTGACTCGGTCTTGTTACATATATCCATGTTTTGTGAGTACCGCTTTTATTTTCGTATAGTCATAGGTATCTGGAAGCGTTTCTTTTAATGGCTTCAATTTCACTTCGTCAAGTGTTGCGCGAGCTGCAAGAACGGTTCTTTCATCATCTTCGTTAAAAAATATCTCCCATGAGATGGGGTATCCATCTTTAAAAGCTTTGAAAAGATGCGCTTCTACCGTTTGTTGAGAAACATCGCGAATTACAGCAATATCTTTTAAGGACTTCCCATTTTGGAACATCTGATAACTAGGTGACTTGGTTGATCGTCGGTCTCCTGCCGCTTCTTTGGTTTTGGGCCATCACTGATTCGAATTACTTGTTTCGTATCGGGATGACGATGTCTCCAGTTTTGAATTAAAGTAAGAAAAGGTTCTCCATATTGATCGTATTTTTTTCCTCCGATACCCTTAATTTCAAGCATTTCTTCTTTCGTTACTGGAAAGTATCTGCTTAATTCTTTTAACGTTGCATCCGAAAATAATATATAGGGAGGTACATCTTTTTCATCTGCCATTTGTTTACGTAACTCACGTAGTTCTGCAAACAAGTCTTCCTGGAAATCTGTCGGTTCTGTGTTGGGAATCGGCGCCGTATACATCCAAACGGTTTTTTTCCCTTTTAATACTTCTACCGATTGATGATTTAATTTTAAAATCGGATATTTTCCTTCCTCTGTTGCAATGATTTGTTCAGCAATTAAGAAATGAATGTATTCCGTTAACTCTTTTTCTGTATAAGCGGAAAGAATCCCATATGTGGATAAGCTGGTAAGTTGCATTTCTCTAATTTTTTTGTCCTTTGATCCTTTCAATACTTTGGCCGTCATCCCTACACCAAATCGTTCTCCCATACGTTTTATACAGGATAAGATTTTTTGGGCTTCTTCTGTAATGTCCACCTTTTCTTGACGTTCCATACAATTGCTGCAACGGCCGCATATCTCTTGTTGGTTTATATCTTCAAAATAATTTAAGATGAACGTCGTTAAACAACTATGTGTATGGCAATAATTAATCATTGCTTGTAACTTGCGGTATTCACCCTGCTTGGTAACATCATCCATCATAGACTGTTCAATTAAAAACTTTTGGAGTTGTATATCCTGTGGTGAAAACAATAAGATACAATCACTAGGTTCACCATCTCTTCCTGCCCTGCCAGCCTCTTGATAATAAGATTCAATATTCATTGGCATCGCATAATGAATCACAAAGCGTACATTAGATTTATCAATTCCCATTCCAAATGCGTTTGTAGCAATCATTAGTGATTTTTCATCGTGGATAAATGCTGCCTGTGTAGCTTTCCGTTCCTGCTCTGATAGTCCAGCATGGTATTTACCAACTTGGTAACCACGCTTCTCTAGTTGATCATGGAGAGCATCAGCCTGTTTGCGCGTCGCTGTATATATAATTCCGGATTCATGCTTCCTTTCCTTCAAGAAAGACTGGATATAAGTGGATTTATTTTTCCCTTTAATGACATGAAACGATAAATTCTCCCGTTTGAACCCTGTATTAACAACATGATGAATATGTAGTTGTTGCTGAATATCTTCAATGACCTCTTCCGTAGCCGTCGCAGTTAAAGCCATAACGGTTGGTAAATCATTTAATTGTCTTAAATATGGAATAATGGAACGATAGCTTGGTCTAAAATCATGTCCCCATTGAGAAATACAATGGGCCTCGTCAAATGCAATTAATGATATGTTCATTCCCTTGAGAGCACGCATAAACATAGTTGATTCAAATCTTTCCGGTGCTACATATACAAAGGTATACCGACCTTTACCAATATCTCGTAGTCTATCTTGTTGCTCCATTGTGGATAATGAGCTATTTATATAAGTTGCTACAATCCCAAGTGACTGCAGGGCATCAACTTGATCTTTCATAAGTGATATAAGTGGGGATACTATGATTGCTGTTCCTTCTAAAGCCAACCCTGGGATTTGGTAGCATAATGATTTCCCGCCACCTGTGGGCATAACGGCAAGAATATTTTGTCCTTTTATGATCGCATCGATTGCTTCTGCCTGGCCTGGACGGAAGGTTTCATAACCAAAGTATGTCTGTAATAATTCTTCTTCGCGTATTCCCATTCGTATATCCTCCTCTTCCATTTTTAATCCTAACATATAAACATAGAAAAAAGTTTTAGAAAATAAGGCTCGTTCGTTTAATGGTCTATGTTACACAGTCTTATTTTTAAATGGATAATGGGAATTACGAATAGGAACGCGAGAAAGTAATAGATACCAAATAACCAATGCACCCACCAACACAGGCTGGAAGTACCCAGCCTAAACCATGATCGAATAAAGGTAGGAGGGTTATATAGTTTGAGATATACGGGAGCGATACACTTAGTTCATTTAATCCATCATTTAAACTGAATATAGATGTAAAAATGATTGCTCCTCTATATACGGCTTTTCTACCTTTGAACAAAGGGTGTATAAAGGTTAATAAAATGAGAACAATAGCTATTGGGTAAAGGAAAATTAATACAGGAACGGAAAAGCGAATAATCGAATCTAGTCCTTGATTGGCTATTAGGTAACTGATTAATGTGATTATACTAGCGATCCATGGATAAGCCAATGGAATGATTTTTGAAAAAAATTGAGCAGTAGCTACAACTAACCCAACTGAAGTTGTAAAACAAGCCAACGTAACAATGACGCCCAGTAATAATGTTCCTGTTGTGCCAAACAAGGTTGATGCAGCTTGGGCTAGAATCTCGCCACCATTGGTATATGCTTCTCCTTCGGTGAATTTTGCGCCCAGCCAACCGATGGAGGCATAAACAGCGATTAATCCAATACCAGCAACTAATCCAGCTTTTAATGTGGACAGGATAACCGCATTTCTTGAGGTAATGCCTTTTTCCTTAAACGTATTTACCACTATAATACCGAAGGCTAGTGCTGCAATAGCATCCATTGTTAAATATCCCTCAATAAAACCAGTGAAAAATGGGGTATCTTGGTAGCCGCCTGTCGGATTCGCTAATGGTTGATCGAAGAAGGCGAATCCTCCAATTACTAATATAGTTATAGCTAGAAAAAGAATGGGTGTTAAATATTGTCCAATTCGATCTACTAATTTTGAAGGGTTTAAACTTACAAGAAAAGTAGCTAAAAAGAAAATGGTAGTAAATAGCCATAACCCTTGTGTAGAGGTATCCGTAAGGAATGGTTTTACGCTCATTTCATATCCAACGGTAGCTGCCCTAGGAATACCAAAAAATGGTCCAATAGCAAGGTAAACAAGGCAAGTAAATAAGAGTCCAAATAGTGGATGTACATGGTTACCTAATTCTCTTGCATCATTCTTTACATACGAAATAGCAGTAACCGCTATAATCGGTAATCCAATTCCAGTTATAATAAACCCTGTCATTGCAGCAACAAACGAAGTGCCTGCCTCAGCTCCGAGTACAGGAGGGTATATTAAATTTCCTGCTCCAAAAAATAAAGCAAATAACATAAATCCAATGATAAACATATCTTTACTCATCATATAGGAATCCCTTCTATTATTGAAAATAAATAGAGGGAGTTGTATAAACTCCATTTTCAATATAGTCTGACAATAACTGACGTAATTTTTCAGTTTGTTTTCTGAAAATACAGCAAAGCAGACATAATATTAACAGGTTGTTCTTTAAAATGTCAATGACAAGTTATAAAAATGGAAATGTTTTCAATAATATTACTTCACGAAGGAATAAATTAAAATTGTTTACATTCTTACGATACACATTTAAAATGTTTTTATCTCACGAAAACGTATATTAGACGAAACATATTGCCGCGCCCTGTGGCTATGTGTATGTTACACTTTCTATCCCGCTTGTAATACGTAGTATAAAAAAAGTGATTAGAAAGAAAAAATATGTTAGATTTATTTCTCATATGTATATTGAAATAGGGGGGTACGACATGGTTCCGTCTTTATTATTTGAAATCATGCTAATCGGTCTTTTGGGAATTGGTTCACAATGGATTGCGTGGCGTTATCGCATGCCAGCGATTGTGGTCATGTCCATTACTGGTTTACTAGCAGGACCAATTTTAGGATTAATTAATCCGGAGGAAGACTTTGGCAGTTTATATAGCCCGATTATATCGGTAGCAGTAGCTATCATTTTATTTGAAGGGAGTCTTAATCTAAGTTTTAAAGAATTACGTGGTCTAGGTAAGCCGATCTTTCGAATATCAACCGTAGGGGCTTTTATCGCTTGGATCTTAGGATCTCTAACTGCACACTATATTGCAGGCTTGTCTTGGACCGTTGCTTTTGTGATCGGTGGATTATTTATTGTTACTGGTCCTACTGTTATTATGCCTTTATTGCGACAATCAAAATTGAAACCAAGGCCTGCAAAAATCTTAAAGTGGGAAGGTATTATTGTTGATCCGATAGGTGCACTGCTAGCTGTCTTTGCCTTTGAAATTATTACGTTTTTGACAGCAACTGAACCGGATGGGGCAAAATTAATGCTCTTCTTTGCAGCTTCCTTATTTGCCGCTGTTTTTGGTTGGGCATGTGGTAAAGGAATTGGCTGGATGTTTGAAACAGGACATATTCCTGAGTTTTTGAAATCTCCTGCCGTCGTTATTGTGGTTATTCTTTGCTTCACTGGTGCAGATGAAATCATGCATGAAACAGGATTGCTTTCAGTAACTGCAATGGGTATTACTTTAGCCAATATGGGAATTAGTTCTATTTCCGACATGCGCCATTTTAAAGAAAATATTTCCATCTTACTCATATCAACCATTTTCATCATGTTAACCGCATCTTTACAATTAGAAACCTTACTTCACATCTTTAGTCCCAATATTATTGGTTATGTATTATTAATGATGTTTGTCGTTCGTCCGTTATCCATTTTCCTATCAACGATTGGTACAAGTCTAACCTTTAATGAAAAAGCCCTTGTTGGTTGGATAGCACCAAGAGGAATTGTGGCGTTAACAGTATCTGGTTATTTTGCTTCGGTGCTAACCGAACAAGGATTTGAAGATGCGCAGATATTAACCACTTTAACATTCGGACTTGTGATTTTTACGGTTGTGGCACATGGTTTTTCAATTGGTTGGCTCTCGAAGAAATTACATTTGTCGATGGAAGGAAAACCAGGCGCATTGATAAACGGTGCCAATCGCTTTACGATCGAATTAGCAAAATCATTGTCAAAGGCAAACTTCCCGGTTATTATTGTGGATTCATCTTGGGAAAGGCTACGACCTGTACGTGAAGCAGGCATTAATTTCTATCATGGGAATATTTTATCAGAACAAACGGAGTATAATTTAGATACGATTCCGTATGAATATTTGTTAACTATAACAGAAAATCACGCTTTTAATTCCTTAGTATGTACAACGTTTATGCCTGAGTATGGCAGAACAAATGTCTTTAAAATTAGTCCAATTGATCACATGAGCGGAGATACGACAGATGTCGTTTCAAAAGTGGGTGGAAGGATACTATTTGATAAGAAGTTTACGTTGGAAGATTTAATGGATAAATTAGATAATCATTATGTATTCAGACAAACGACATTAACGTCACAATACAATTATAAACAGTATATGGCAGATAAAGATGAATCTACCGTATTTCTTTATTTGATTAAGCCTTCTGGCCAACTGAAATTTTATTCTGAAGAAATGCGTACAGTTCCAGCTGTTGGCGATACCATTGTAAGTCTTACCCCACCAAATAAGGAGAAGGCAAAAATTAAAGCAAAATTAGATAACCAACGTAATAATGGCACCAACATGAAAGTTGAGTGAAGCAACATTTCACATTCTTAAGACTGTCGAGAAGTTCTCGACAGTCTTGTTTTTTGACATTTTTCCGAAATTCAATCTACTCAATTGTTATTCTCGACTGTTGTTTTATGATTTAAAGGTCGAAAAATGGTAACCATTGATGCGCTTGAGTAAAAAGAAAGCAAGGAACAAATGTTGGTAACAGCTGTCTGCCAGAACATGAAGAAAATGCCCTTCACCTTCCGAGGAGAGAAGACCCATTCCACTCCTGGGGAAGAATGAGTGAGCCAAGATCACTGAGCGCAGGCTTTGCTCCTGGTGGCAGAAATAAAGCCTGTAGAAAAATTCTCTACAAGCTGAGAGTGAAGCAACATTGCTTCACTCTTATATTCCTATTTATATCATTCAATCATTCCATTCACGAAGCTGTCTATTCACTTCAGCAATTTCCTTTTCTAAACGAATGAGTTGTTCTTCTGCCGACGATACTCTTCCACGTACGTATTCTAGCTTATCTAGATCTCCTTGAATCCGGACATAATCGGATTTTAGTTCATCTAGCTTGGCTTGTAATTGTTTTTTTGACATCGCATATCACCTCTAATTCCAGTGTAGCGAATTTTCTACTTATAAAACAGGGAAAACCTTGATTTATATCGAATAATTAAAAGAATGATAGGGGTGATTAGATGAAGAATGTAATGACTGCTTCAATAGAATTATTTATCCAAAAAACAGAAAGATTATTGTTAAAGCAGGAAGCATGCAATAATTTAATGCTTGGTATTTTACATCGTTTGAAGACTTATCGAACGGAATGCCAGCTGGGTTGGGTGGAAGAAGACGGTGAAGCAATCTATGCATATTTACGTACACCGCCACATAATTGGATATTACCAGCTGTAGCATCGATCGACTTAGATGTTATTCATTTAATTGTTGGTGAATTGGATAAGCGTAATTTGGATGTACCAGGAGTATTGGGACCTGATAAGTATGCCACAGCGTTTGCAAAGGAATGGGAAAAACGAACAGGCGATAGAGTTGTCATCCATATGAAAGAATTAATTTATCAATTGGATCAAGTGCAACTACCACTTCCAACAAGTGGACAGCTTATTCTGGCAAAAGAAGATGATTATACACTGCTTTATCATTGGTTGGTTGCCTTTGGAAAAGAAGCAAATGAGAAAATCACCCAATCCCGAGCCAAGACATTAGCGACAGAGTTCATTCGCAATCAATCTGCATACTTTTGGCAAGTCGATAATCAAAAAGTATCCATGGCGAATAAATCAAGGCAAACCAAACATGGTGCGACAATAAATGCTGTCTACACACCAGACGAGTTTAAACGAAACGGTTTCGCAACGAGTATTGTCACCGCACTTAGCTATAAGTTCCTCGATCAAGGCTTTCAGTTCTGTTGTCTATTTACAGATAAGCGTAATCCAACATCCAATCGCATCTACAAGAGGATCGGTTATAAGGAAATTGGCTCAGCTATCGTTTATGAATGTGAAACAGGATGAGGTATAAGCAACAGGAACATATAAAAAAATATCCGAACGATGAACCGATTATGCAAATATTATATCCAGCTAGGATTCCGTTTTTTTATCGTTTCTTAGCTGGCATCGTTAATTACCGTAGGCAGGGGTTCTACAAAAACTACTCAAGTCCATAGACTAATTCGACTAAGCGGATTTCGCTTAGTCGAATTAGTTGAAAGCATTCTAATCTATTTCAGATTACGATGTAAAAAATGGATTTTTATGCTATCGGTTACTGTTTACGTTAGGATTATCCCTAATCAAATCAATGCATCTTCTCTATTTTTCTTAGAATCTACATAGGTTTGGTAGAAATGTATAATAATGGTTTTGACTACCGAATAAAACGGTACGGCGAATAATATACCTAGGAATCCGGCGATACTGCCTGCAGCAAGAATTACGGTAATAACAGTTAATGGATGCAAATCCAAAGCATGCCCCATCACATTTGGTGAAATTAAATTACTCTCAATTTGCTGGGCAACAATCATAACAATAGAAACCCAGAAAAGATTCATAGGATCCTGGAATGCCCCCACAATCAAGGCTGGAATAACAGCAATAAATGGACCAGCAAATGGAATGACATTCATCACCATAGCGAATAAAGCCAATGTAAGGGCATATTTGAGATCGATAATTAAATAACCAATAAAAAGAAGCACACCTACTGCAAAACTAACGATTAATTGCCCTTGAATAAAAGAAGTTAACGTACTATCTATTTTAGAAAGCAGTGACCGAATGTTTGCTGCCTTTTTCTGAGAGAAGATTTGCGTAATAAATGGTACTAGTTTTTCTCCGTCCTTTAACATAAAAAATAAAAAGAATGGAACAAGTACAAGTGCTGTAATAAAACCAATTAGTTGCCCAATGAATCCGAAGAGATAGTTTAACGTGCTATCAATATGAGATTGCAAATTATTGGTGAAGTCGTTAATCGCCTTGTCTATTTCTTTTGGTATCGCAGTTTGATTAGACTGCCATAATGAAATCATGTCTTGTGCCCAATTAACCATTGTCGGTATATTGTCAATTAAATTTCTAAATTGCTGCTGTGCAATTGGTGCGATGTACATATATACAAAGAAACCAATAAGGATTAACAAAAGAAATACAAGAACAATGGATAGGATTCGATTTATTTTCAATCGTTCAAGAAAGTACATAATCGGCTTCGTTAGGTAGTACAGAATACCGGCACCAATTATTGGAACAGCAACTGCACCAATAATTTTAACAAAAGGGCTAAAGATAAAATCCGTCACGGAAATAAGCAAGATTAAAGAAAATACTAATATAAAAAACACTAAAAATTGAAACCATCGTTTATTTACCAATCGTATCCCAACTTTCCCAATTCATATATGCTTTATTTTACCTTGTTCCAAGAATAATAGAAAGTAAATCCTTCATGATTAATTAATATACATCGCAGTACTTAATGAAGCTTCTCTATGATTTCATGATAACCGTTTTTAGGAGGGTGTAAACGAAGTTTGTGGAAACATAGAATAATTCAACAAAATATGCTAAAATTCGTATAGATTAAACTAGTTGGAGGACAAAGTAATGACCAGTTGGGAACGTGTTTATGAGAAGTGGAATTCATTTCAACAACTTGAACCAAGTCTGAAAGAAGAATTGGATCAGTTGGAAGGAGATCAAACAGCATTGGAAGATGCTTTCTATAAAGAATTATCTTTTGGTACAGGTGGAATGCGTGGTGTAATAGGGGCTGGGATAAACCGTATGAACGTATATACGATTCGAAAAGCTGTCAACGGTCTAGCAAACTACTTATTAGAGCATACGGTCAATGTGAAAGATCGAGGAGTGGTTATTTCCTATGATTCTAGACATATGTCAAGAGAGTTTGCTTTAGAAACAGCGAAAGTGCTCGGTGCCTATGGAATTACTGCTTACGTATTCACATCTTTACGACCTACTCCGCTATTATCATTTGCAGTTCGTTATTTAGGTGCTGTATCTGGGGTAATGATTACTGCTAGTCATAACCCACCGGAATATAACGGATTTAAAGTATATAATGAGGATGGTGGACAAATTACACCAGATCAAGCCTCTAAGATAATATCCTATATTGGGGAAACGCAGGATGAGTTATTGGTACCTTATTTAGAGCAGGACCAATTGGAGGAAAAAGAGCTGCTAAATTGGGTTAAAGACGAAATTGACAATGCTTATTTAGAGCGTCTTGTACAAATCTCTAAATTACACTCAGATGAGATAGCTGAGGCAAAGCAGATGCCATTCGTCTTTACACCATTACATGGAACCGCTTATGAGTTGGTTACAAGTGGATTAAAACAGCTGAATTTCAACAATGTTCATATTGTAGGGGAACAGGCTCTGCCAGATCCAGAATTTTCCACGGTAACATCACCAAATCCCGAGGAACATCAGGCGTTTAGTATGGCAATGGAGTTAGGGAAAACCATAGATGCAGAAATCTTATTAGCAACAGATCCAGATGCTGATCGATTAGGTGTCGCTGTGAAGAAACATACAGGTGATTACCAAGTATTAACTGGAAACCAACTTGGAGCATTACTATTAGATTATATTTTATCCCATAGCGATAAGGCACTCTTAAAAAGTGGAAGAATGTTAAAAACAGTAGTCACATCTGAACTAGGAAGAGCAATCGCAGATAGTTATGGCATTAAGACAATTAATACATTAACAGGTTTTAAGTATATCGGTGAAAAAATACACGAATTTGATGCCACTGGGGAATCGTTTGTATTTGGTTATGAAGAGAGCTATGGTTATTTAATTAGTAGTTTCGCTCGAGACAAAGATGCAGTACAAGCAGCAATGATGGCATGTGAAATGGCATATTATTGGAAAAAGCAAGATAAGACGTTACTGGATGTGCTCCATGGTCTGTATGAGAAGCATGGTTTTTATCTAGAAGGGATGACTTCCCTGACATTTAAAGGGAAAGAAGGATCGGAACAAATTTCTGCCATTATGGATTCGATTCGTCAACATCCTATGGAGTCTATCGCTGATTTTCAAGTAGAAAAAATAGAAGATTATTTGACTGGAGAACGTATAATCGTAGATGAAAAAGAAAAAGTAGAAGAAATCGAACTGCCAAATGAAAACATGATGAAATTCATTTTAGAACAGGATAGCTGGGTTTGCTTACGTCCATCTGGTACAGAACCGAAAATCAAATGCTATTATGGGGTTTGCGGTAAAAATGTACAAGATAGTAAAGATAAGCTGACAGCTTTACAGAAAGAAATGGATGAGCAGTTGAACTTATCTACCAAGCGATGAAACTGTGAATGATGGCAATTGATTCATTTGACATTTATTGCTTTTAACGGTTTAATAAGAAGTAATGAAATATTCCTGTTTAAAGGGGAGTAGCTGTACAATTTTAGTCGTCATTACGAGAACATTCTCCGGCTGAATTGGCAACGATCGTTGTTAGCGAGACCTTTACCAATATAAGGTAAGGGTCTTTTTTATTGGTTCTTACCTATTGGTAGGAACTTTTTTGTTTTCACTAAGTTACTAAAGGTAATAGTAGGGTAATCACACCTGCAGCAGAAGTCATCGTTATTGGTGACGTTGAAAGGAGAGAATCGAGATGGGTGCCGATTTATTAATCGAATACCTTTGGGTATTAGTCGTTCTTATTGGTCTTGAAGGATTATTGGCAGCAGACAATGCGCTCGTATTAGCCATCATGGTTAAGCACCTTCCGGAGGAACAACGAAAAAAAGCATTGTTTTATGGATTAGCTGGAGCTTTTATACTTCGATTTGGATCATTATTTATTATTTCGTTCCTAGTAGATGTTTGGCAGGTGCAAGCATTAGGAGCAATTTACTTATTATTTATCGCGTTTAAGAATTTATATGATAAGTTTAAGTCATCTAAGGATGAAGGAGACGAACTAGAAGAAAAAGCCCAAGAGTCAAAGGGCAGTAGTTTTTGGATGACTGTTCTCAAAGTTGAATTCGCAGACCTTGCCTTTGCAGTGGACTCTATATTGGCTGCAGTTGCCTTGGCAGTGGCGTTACCGCCGACAGGTCTAGGTGAAATTGGAAGTCTGGATACTGGGCAATTCTTCGTTGTTTTTGCTGGAGGAATGATAGGTTTAATCATCATGCGTTTTGCGGCAAACATTTTTGTCGGATTGTTAAACAAGCGTCCAGGTTTAGAAATTGCAGCGTTTGTTATTGTCGGCTGGGTTGGTGTTAAGCTTGCTTTAATCGTACTTGCGCATGAAGATATTGCTCTCATCCCACATGACTTTCCACATTCTACGCTATGGAAAACCATTTTCTATGTCGTATTAGTGGCTATCGCTGTTATTGGCTGGTTTAAATCGGGTAATTCTGATAAAGGTTCTAAAGCACAGATGCAGGATTAAATTTCATTTCATACCTATCGCCTCCTTATAAATTAATAGGGGGCGATTTTTTTAAGATCGAATTATTGCTCTTCAATTACTAGTTGATAATTATCAGGTAAAATATTCGCTTTATCCGTTTCTTGGAGAAATTGTTCAGCTTCTTCATACGTTTCAAATATCATTTCTTCTTCATCGATGGCAAGTTTAGCACGTACATTGTTTGTTCCAATTGCTATTATTTTATACATCGTATCTCTCCACTCCTTATCTGTTGCTACAATTCAATAAAAAAAGCCGAAAAGGTAATTATCCTTTTCGGCTTATGTCTTAGCGCTATTGTCTAGACATTCCCACCTTATTTATTTGGAGCATGTAATATGAATATTACATAACCTGTATCACTATCAAAATCCCAATCTACAAATACATCTTCAATAGCTTGTTCTAAAACAGTTTCAAGATAAGTTGTTTGAATTAAGTGCTTCTCCAATTTCCGTTTCGACAGCCTTAATTGCTCTTCAAAACCAGTATTGATTAATTCATTTTCAATACATACAAGAATATCCTCTCGCTTTGAAATAATTGTACGATCATTTAGCTTAAATGATTTGATATTGCGAGGAGATTTTTGCGCCTTCTTCGTAAATCGTTCAATTTCCTCATGTATTTCTTTTTTGGCTTTGTAGTCAAGCTGATCCGTTTCAAATTCGTTTGGATTGGTTTGTAATTCGGCAAAAAGAATCCCTGTCCTTTTTTCTAAATTCCAATCATAGCGAATAGTCCCTACGGAGTGATTCGTCTCCGCTGAAAGTAATACTTGTAAATCGGGTTTTATTTTACTCATTAATAGATCTCTTGTTTCCTGAACCTTTAGTGCATTATTTTGCTCTAATAAGACGTTCTCCATCGGAGTGAGAAAATTCTTTAAATATATCGTAATAAAGGGCTTCTCTACCGTAACAAATAAAGATCCAGGACCCTTACCAAAATGATCACGTAATAGTTTGCCAGCTGCACTGGCTATTGATGACTCCATTGTTCTTGTTTCCACTAGTTCAATCATCCTTTATATAGAGGAATCCACATCATATTGCATTCCCATTAATAGTATACATTACCACCTAACGAGTGACAAGAAACCTAACCTCTAACAATTTCTTTTGAATTAGTCAACATGATATCATAAAGAGGGAAGCGGTGGCACTTATCATTTATGTATAAGGCTTTGTTATGTGAATGGTTAGCCTTAATGAAAAAACGTTCCCTTTGTATCTGAAAATGTTATATAATTCAGGCATAAATATTCTAATAATATTAAACGATTTGATTCGCTAAAGTAGAGGTGATTAAATATGGCAGAACATCAATTTCATTTACGAGCAGAGTGGCCTGGCGGCAGAGATAGTCAAGGTTATATTGAAGCAGAAAACTTGAAAACCGCGATATCTATCCCACCTGAAATGGATGGTCCAGGAATAGGTACAAACCCCGATGAAATGTTGCTAGGGGCAGCTGCAACCTGTTATATTATTACGCTAGCTGCGATGATTGAACGAGTAGATTTACCATTAAAAGAGATGTCTTTAGATTCAGAAGGAATTGTGGATGTAACTAGAGGTGTATTTACTTATAAAAAGATTATCCATCGGCCGAAAGTAAAATTGGAAGAGCAAGCTTTGCATCAACAGTATAGTCGACTTCGTAAATTAGTAGAAAAAGCAGAACAGAGCTGTATGATTTCCCGTGCGATCAAAGGGAATGTAGAAATTGAATTAATTCCAATCATTGGTTAACTACTGTACATATTGTACAGTAGTTTTTTTAGTGTAAATCATTTCCTTGACACAATAGCTAAACCATTGTATTTTAAATAAGTCTTACTATTTTTATCGGATTAATTGTTTATTAGCAGGAACGATAAAAATAGATACGCATATGATAAATTCAGCTTTATATGCACAACATATCTGTAATAATAAAAGGGAGGTTCGAATCATGGATATACTTTATACGGTTATAAATATTGCGGTCTTATTAATTTTAATTGGTTTACTTATTTGGATGCAGAAAAAACATTTTTCGTTTACTAAACGTGTTTTTACTGGACTAGGGGCTGGGATTGTTCTAGGAGCTATCTTACAGCTGATTTACGGAGCAGGTTCCAATGTCCTAGCAGAAACAGCCGAATGGTATAGTATTGTTGGGAGTGGATATATTCGTTTTCTAATGATGATTGTTGTTCCGCTTGTGATGGTGTCCATCATTCAATCCATTATCAATTTAGAGAAGACAGCGGAATTAGGAAAGATGTCTGCATGGATTATCGGGATTTTAATCTCAACAACAATGATTGCAGCTCTAATTGGTATTGTCTCTGCAACTGTATTTGATTTGAGTGCAGAGCAGATAGAAGCAGGGCAAGCGGAAGATGAGCGAGGGAACATGCTTGAAACAACGTTAGGGGAAGTGGAGGAACAATCTGCACCGCAGAAAATCCTTAACTTTATTCCATCTAACATTTTCTTAGATATGACAGGGGAACGGTCAACGTCTGTCATTGCTGTTGTTATATTCTCCGTTATCGTTGGAATAGCTGTGTTAGGTGTACGGCGAAAAAATCCAGAGCAGGCCGAAATGTTTACAAAAATTGTAAATTCTTTCTATGCTGTCGTTATGCGGATTGTAACATTAATTCTACGTCTTACCCCTTATGGAATACTAGCGCTAATGGCAAATACGGTCGCAACCACTGATTTTGCAGGTATTCTGGAATTAGGAAAATTTGTGCTTGCCTCGTATGCAGCCTTGTTGGTAATGTTTGTTATTCACTTGATATTGGTGAGTTTATTTGGGCTCAATCCATTTACTTATTTACGTAAAGTAATTCCGGTATTAGGATTTGCTTTTACGTCACGTTCCAGTGCTGGTACCATTCCATTGAATATTCAAGCACAGCGAAATTCTCTAGGTGTTGATCAAGGTGTAGCAAATATGTCTGCTTCATTTGGGGCAACGATGGGGCAGAATGGGTGTGCAGGAATATACCCTGCAATGTTAGCAGTTATGATTGCACCGACAGTTGGAATTGATCCATTATCACCTGCATTTATCATACAACTTGTGCTCATTATAGGAATTAGTTCATTTGGAATAGCTGGGGTAGGTGGAGGAGCAACATTTGCTGCATTGATTGTATTATCTTCCATGAATTTACCAGTTGCCTTAGCTGGGTTGTTAATTTCAATTGAAGCGTTTATTGATATGGGGCGCACAGCCTTAAATGTTAATGGATCTATGGTTAGTGGTACATTAACATCTCGAATACTAAATAAAATGAATGTAAAAACGTATAACGATAAAACCGCTATTGAAGAAACTACATCTTTATAAAGGTGAAAATAGAGAGTCGTCCTAAGGTATAGGGCGGCTTTTTTACATGGACGTAAAGGGAAAGCAGTTCTGGTATTATTTGAAGGTAAGCTTAGTCGTTTGTAAGTTAATCTGATCCAAACATTCCAAGCCTTTCTTCGGAATTTATGTTACTATCTTAATAGGTAAAAAGGGGGGATAGAGTGATTTTCTTTAAACAATTATTTGTAAAAGTTATTCGCTTAAATAATTGGTTTCTTCTGCTTTCGACAATAACATTGGTGTTAGTGAGTAGCTATTTTATTTACTTTTTAGAGCCTGCAACGTTTGAAAGTCCGTTTGAAGGACTTTGGTGGACAATGACAACGGTCACTACTGTGGGATATGGGGATGTCTCACCAACAACGGTGCTTGGGAAAATATTTGCCATGTTTTTATATATTATTGGTATTGGTATAATGACCATCTTCATTGGAAAGGCAGTTGATTTCTTAAGTGTTCGCAAACGGTTAAAGGAGGATGGTAAATTGAAGATAGCAACAAAAGACCATATAATCTTAGTAAATTGGACGAAGAAAGCAAGTATTACACTTGAAGAATTGCTGAAGACTTTTGATGATATAGCGATTGTTATTATTGATGAGAAACTGACTAAAACACCTCTGTTACACGAACAGGTTGAGTTTGTTCATGGAAATCCTGCAAATAAAGAGGTACTCTTGCAAGCAAATCTGATAGAAAGTCAATCGGTAATGGTGTTTTCATCAGAAGATACAGTGGCAACTTCGCAGGCTGACGGGCAAACCCTATTAATTGCAACGATTATTGAGGGGATTGGCAAAGCGTATGATAAGAATATATATACCATTTGTGAGGTGTTAGAGTCTAGACATATTCAAGCTTTCCAACATGTTTCCGTCGAGGAATTTATAACTGCTAATGATACAACAGCTCACTTGGCTGCTCGGTCCATTTTATATAACGGCTCCAGTGAAATAATTAGGCAGTTAACAAGTAATACAGGGTATGACCTTTACTCAATTGATAAAAAGACTACATGGCAAACCTATGAAGATGCTCGGAAAGATTTAGCTAATCATGGAGCAATGCTACTTTCAAACGGAAGCGATTTATCTGTGATTCATCAGCTAAAACAACCCATTCCAGATAATGCAACCTTATTTATTATTTGTGATGAATCGTCTTACAAGAATATTATCGCTTAAGTTCCATAATACGTGCAATAAGAGTTATTTAGCTAAACCATTTAAATAAACCCGAATACCAGACAGATTCGGGTTTTGTTGTTTATATAATAATTAAATCAAGTTATTCAAACAGAGAAATGAAGTCTTCTTTGGTGACAGTTATGGCTGAAAATCCAAACAGATAAGCATGTTCGAGAAGCACGGAAGTTATACTTACTTATGTCCCAGTCACGTTCTATCTTGTTAATAATTGTAAGATTTTTTCCAGGTTTTGTTTCTTTTTGGCATCTTCATAGGAAGAAAACGGGCAGCCTAAAGATTTAACACGATCAACCACATTGCTAATTGTAAATAATGAAGGTGTTAGTTCAGCGTTTATTTCTTCCCAAAATAATGGCGTGGCAACCGTTCCTTCGGGTGCTAATCTAGGTGAGTAGGGAGCAATAATAGTTTTGTTCTTTCCATGTTGCACATAGTCAATATACAAACGGTTCTTCCGTTTATTTTTCATTCGTTCGGTTGTGAATAGATCAGGATAAGCATTTTCCATTGTCCAAGCAATCGATTGTGTAAATAAGGCTGTTTGTTCATAAGTCATACTGTTTGGAGGAATTGGAATATAGATCTGCAATCCTTTATTACCTGACGTTTTTACAAAGCTGATTAAATCTAAATCATCTAGTAGTGGTTTCATAATTTGTGCCGCCTTCACTGCAAGCGGAAAACTATCTCGATGAGGTGGATCCAAATCAAATACAATTTCTTGCGGCATTGCGCGGTTGATTGTTTGAAAGGGAACGTGAAATTCAACTGCTCCATGGTTAGCAAACCAAATGAGCGAATCCAATGTATTACATAAAATGAGGCTGCTTTCCTTATTCATTTGTCTGGGAATAAAGGCTGGAGCGTAATTTGGCAAATGTTTTTGAAAGAAGTGCTCAGCTTCAACTCCATCTGGTGCACGAATAACGGTTAATGCGCGATTACGAACATGAGGAAGCAGATATGGCGTAATTTCACGTATGTAAGTTAGTAAATCGCCTTTCGTGTAATCAGGTTCTGGCCAAAACGTTTTCGTTGTGTTAGTCAAATCAATCTTCTCAGGCAACATTGCCATATCTATGCGTAACTGCTCTAACGTAACGTCTTGTGCATTCATATCGGGTAGTATAGCAACGAATTCAGGTTCACGCAGCTCTTGTTCATATAAATCTAAACTATGAATTTCTGCACAAATAGCCGGTGGCAGTATATACTTGTCTCCTTGCTTCTCTCCTTTTGATCGGAATATGTCTGTTAAGGTTTGAAATGTTTTTGATTCTAAGCCGTGTTTGCATTTACCGATCTCAAGGACATTATTTCCATCAAACACACCCACCGTAAAGTAACTATTAGCTGTATGAAAAGCTGTTAAAAAACCGTGTAGCTTTCTCCAATTTTTAATTTTGAACCAGTCTTGATGATTTTTTCCTAATTTATATGCACTACTCTTTCGCTTTGCAATAATACCTTCGCCCTTATTCATAAAGACACGATCCCAGAGAAAGTGGGAGTTTTCCTCGCATGGAACATTATGCAGCCTTGAGAATTTCACTTCTTTAAATAGCTGCGTAAGAAATCGTTTTCTTTGAGTTAACGTCTGTTGTTCTAAAGGTTTTCCTTGTATTTTTGTGATATCGAATAGTTGCAAGCTTGCTGGTCGGTTTCGTGCTGCTTCTTCAATCACTTCTTTTGTTTTCATCCTTCCTCGTTTTTGTACCCAACCGAAGTTTGCTTGTATGTTGTTGTTCATTATTACCAATTCACCGTCTAGTTGAAGAGGTAGGTACTTTATCAACCCCTCTTGTTGTGAGCGACAGTCTGCTATAATTTCAGGGAATTTATTTGTTAAATCTTTATTGTTTTTACTTATTAATTGGATCGACGCCTGATCCCACTGTAATGTACAGCGGAATCCATCATATTTCACTTCATAGAGCCATTCTTTCCCTTTTGGGATAGCTTTGCTGGCAATAGGTTTCATCATTTGTTTGTTCCCTCCCTCCTGATATTGCTACCCATAGTTTTAACTCCGTACGTGGTTCTTAAACAATGGGATAAATTTTTATTTTCCCGACAAACTATAAAAAAGGGAGGTTTTTTCATGCATACAATGTGGAAAGGAACAATCAGCTTCGGCTTAGTAAATATACCAGTGAAAATGCATGCTGCAACGGAGAATAAAGATGTAAAGCTACGACAGCTCCATAAGGAGTGCCAATCGCCAATAAAATACGAACGGACGTGTCCAGTATGCGATCGGCCAGTTGAAAATAATGAAATTGTTAAGGCTTATGAATATGCAAAAAACAAGTTTGTTGTACTAGACGAAGAAGATTTGGAAGCTTTAAAAAAAGAGCAGGAAGACAAAGCTGTAGAAATCGTTGATTTTGTTCAACTAGAGGAGATCGATCCAATTTATTTCGAGAAGAGTTATTATTTATCACCAAATGAAGGTGGTTCCAAAGCATATGGTTTACTCCGTAATGCATTAAAAGATACGAAAAAGATCGGTATTGCTAAAATGATTATTCGCTCCAAAGAACAACTTGCCGTTATTCGTGTTTACAAGAATACACTAGTAGTTGAAACGATACATTTTCCAGATGAAGTAAGAAACGTACAAGATGTTCCAAATGTTCCTGATGAAGTAGAAACAGACAAGAGTGAACTTGATACAGCTAAAATGCTTATTGATCAACTTACAAGTGAGTTTGACCCAACAAAATATGAAGATGAATACAGGAATGCATTGCTGGAATTAATCGAGCAGAAAAAGAATGATGACCAAACGGCTACAGCTGCGGATAAACCTTCACCTGAAGCAGCTACAAATTTAATGGATGCACTACAAGCGTCATTAGATCGTGCCAAGCAAGATAAGCCTAAACCTAAACAACCAACGAAACCGAAACAAAAAACAAAGACAACCAAAAAGAAAAAGACTGGTTCTTAAAAGGGTTGCCTCCTATGAATGGAGGCACTTTTTGTTTTCAGATTTTTCATAAACACAAATGGTAATTTTGGTGGTAATTTTGCAACTAGTTTACAAACTTCTAACAAGTCTATGAAATCGTCAATGAACCTATATACTTCTCATAAAAAAAGGGTAAAGTGGATAGTGCACAATAATTTTATTTAATTGAATGATTTCATTTAAAAAAGGATGAGCATGGATGGAAAGAAACGCCTTTTTTGATAATGCGAAAGTAATATTAATTGTTCTGGTTGTCTTTGGACATATGATTCAACCATTCACAGACCAATCTACAACCATTAACACACTTTATATGTGGATATATACCTTCCATATGCCTGCGTTTATTTTGCTCTCAGGTTTTTTTGCAAAAGGATCCGGGAATATAAAATATATCTTTAACTTAATAAAAAAATTATTAATTCCATATGTGATTTTTCAAATTTTATACTCTGGTTATTACTATTTAATTGGAAAATCAGGGTGGCAAACGGATTTATTTAGTCCACATTGGGCATTGTGGTTTTTATTTAGTTTATTCTGTTGGCATATGCTCTTATATTGGTTTAAAAAGCTTCCACCTGTATTGAGCGTTGTAATTGCTGTTCAATTAGGTCTTATTGTGGGGTACTTCGGCGAAATAGGACACACATTCAGCTTATCTCGTACGTTCGTATTCTTCCCGTTTTTCTTGATTGGATATTTGGTTACAGAAAAACAAATGATGCTCTTGAAAAATAAAGGAGTGAAGCTTGCATCCTTAATCGTCATGATTGGAATTGCAGCAGCTATTTATTATTTACCGGACTTTAATTCAGGTTGGCTGCTAGCTTCAAAATCCTATGGAGATCTAGGTTTGGCCGAATTTGGGGGGCTTGCCCGATTACTCGTTTATTTAACTGCTGGATTAATGGTAATTAGTGTTCTAGCATGGATACCGACAAGGAAGTTTAGGTGGACAGCATTAGGAGCTCGGACACTGTATGTTTATTTATTACACGGATTTTTTATCCAGTTTTTCCGTCAAGCAGAGTTATTCGAAATTAATGGCGTCATTGACTTTATCGGTCTTGCCGCACTATCATTATTGATTGTTCTTGTCTTGTCAAGTCGTCCTGTATTGGGTATTTGGCAGCCTTTTATCGAAGGAAAGGCATCGATAATGAAGCAAGCATTTAATCATAAGTTTAAGCATCATCCAAAAACGGAATCCTAAAAAAACGGCTAGGAAAGGGGAAAGATATTCATGAAAGTTTGTGTGTTTGGAGCAAGTGGTTATGTTGGAAGTTCTGTCTACAAACGATTAAAAGAAATCCCCAAAGTAAGTGTAAGTGGTACCTATTTGGATGAGCCACCGTTATTTGACGATTTAACTAGGTTAGATATAAATGAACCAGAATCATTCTCGGACTTTTATAAAGCGGAACAGCCAGATGTAATTGTATGGTCTGTAATGAGCGGTCCACAAGAACAACAGTTAACCGAACAAGGGTTAATGCATTTATTAACACACATTACCCCTGAAACGAAACTTGTCTATATATCATCTGACTATGTCTACAGTGCGGGTAAAGGTCCTTATTCAGAGACAGATCCGGTTACGACATTACCTGATGAACATAAATTAAGTAACTATGCCAATGGCAAAGTAAAAGCAGAGCGGTTTATTGCAAATGAGTTAACCAATTATGTAATAGTGCGAGTTGGTCCGGTTTTTGGTGAAAATCAAATCGGGAAAATGGATGAACGAACCGATCGATTATCCTATCATTTACGGGCGGGAAAGGCCATTCATTTTCGAGATGATTTGTTTCGGACATTTTGTCATGTAGAAGATCTTGCAGAAGTGATTGTAGAAATGGTGAGTAATGATATAGTAGGAGTGTTTAATGCCGGATCTACAGAACCAAAAAGCTTTTATGAATTTATGGGGTTAACAGCAGAACAATTAGGATTTGACCCTGGTTTTGTGGAAAAAGCTAGTGAAGAAGAAGAGGTTGATCAAGAAATCCCTAAAAACACTTCCTTGCACACCGAAAAAATAAAAGAATTAATGAAACAACAAAAAACGTAATATAAGATGGTTGAGAACGTGGTATCTCCCCTTAAGGTAAACAGATAAAAAATACAATCTGTTTTATCTAAAGGGGAGTTTTTCTATACGCAAAAATATGGCACATGTGAGAATCTTTCAAAAGCCATAGATGAATATATCTACGAAGATTCAAAAAGGAAAAAACGGCCATAGCACTTTGAGTATAGAACAAAATGCTTGAGGCTTATTTCCACATTTTACTCGACAGCCTTATTCTTAAGATTGAATTTCTAGAGACGATGATGATTTGGTTTCGATCAGGGAAAAGGGAACCATTTAGATCCTAAGTGGAACAGAGAAAAGGCGCTACTTATCAAAAAAGCTTGTAGAAAAACACGGGGTTTCTCTACAAGCTACGGTTGGGTTATTTCAGCACAAAACTGTTTTTTCATTAGAAAATAATATGAGCGATTAATGTAATAATTGGTAGTGTAATAATTGTACGTAATAGGAAGATTATAACTAGGTCTTTAAACGAAACTGGTACTTTGGAACCTAATAATAAACCACCTACTTCTGACATATAAATTAACTGAGTAACAGATAAAGCTGCAATAATAAATCTAGTGATTTCCTCTTCAATAGAGGAGGCAAAAATTGCTGGTAAGAACATATCCGCAAATCCAATTAATATTGTTTCAGAGGCAGCTTGGGCAGATGGGATTTGTAGAAGTTCCAATAATGGAATGAATGGCACACCTAACCACTGAAATACAGGTGTGTTTTCAGCAATTATTAAAGCAATAAGTCCAAATGCCATGACAACTGGAGCAACACCCATCCACATGTCGAGGATATTTTGGCCGCCCTCTTTTATGAATTGATAGATGCTTTTTTCTTTTTGTGCACGAGTTAAGGCTTTTTTATAACCAAAAGTTAGAACATTGTCTCCATCGGGTATTTCTTCTGTTATTCCATCAGCGTTCTCGTTAACATATGTATCTGCTTTTCGAGAAAGTGGTGGAATACGCGGCATAATTAGAGCAGCTACGAATCCAGCAACTAATACTGTTCCATAAAATGGGAGGAACATATCGCCAAGATTCACTTCAGAAATGATAACGAGTGAGAAGGTAATGGATACGACCGAAAAGGTTGTTCCGATTACTGCTGCTTCTCTTTTCGTATAATAACCTTCTTCATACTGTTTACTAGTAAGTAAGACACCAATTGTGCCATCTCCAACCCAAGAGGCTAAGGAATCGATGGACCCACGTCCTGGTAAACGAAAGAGCGGACGCATAATTTTTGTCATTAACGTCCCAAATAACTCAAGTAATCCGAAGTTCATAAGTAAAGGGAGGAATAGGCCAGCGAAAAGAAACACAGCAAACAGCACATGTAAAAGATCATCAAGTAATAATTGTCCTGTTGCTTCACCATGAATGAATGCTGGCCCTAGTCGAAAATAGACCATAATCGCAAAAATAGCCGCTAGTACACGCGTAATTGTCCAAAAGCTACTAACATGAAATAGCTGTTGAAAGAAAGGTGTACGATTTAATCGATCCCGTCCTATTATTTTAGCGAGCACACTCATGACTGCAGTAATAACGATAATAATCATCATAATAGCTGATAATTGATCGGCTAACAAATCTTGGACATAACCAGCAAGGATCGCTATAGGAATCGTTAATCCTTCGTCCGTCTGCATTGGAGACATAAATAAGAAGACACCGATTAGGGATGGTATAATAAATTTCAAGTGATCTGTTATGGAATAATTATTGTTTTTCATAAGAACCCCCAGCGTTCCGTATTCTTCTTTATTATAAGGGAAATATAGCTGATGTCCAACTAAAAATTAACGGAGACGATGTTTAGAGGAGATTCAGGTTAGGGTAAATAATAATGAGGTGTTCTGGGTGAATAAGGGTTTAAAATATAAGTTGAGCTATCGCTCTAGTGTAATGGTATGGATGACAATTAAATTTATTTTTAAAATTTATTTCTTTTATTTTAAAAACCGTGTATGGGATGAGCGGACGTTACAAAAGTGGAATGCTTTAGTTACTACTATGGCTAAAGAATATCGGGAGAAGGCAATACATCTGGGCGGCGTGCTAATTAAAGTAGGACAATTCCTTAGTACTAGAACAGATTTTATGCCAGATGCGTTTATCAAAGAATTAAGCGGATTGGTCGACCGGGTTCCACCTATGCCGTTTACATATGCAAGAAAGCTATTAGAGGAAGAATGGGGCGAGGATATATATCATTATTTAGATGAAATTCAATTTGCATCGGTAGCATCTGCGTCGATTGGGGAAGTTTATCATGCCAAATTAAAAGATAGCGGCACAGAAGTAGCAATTAAAGTGCAGCGTTATCGTGTTAGAGAAATATTTCATAAAGATTTCAAAGCCTTGCGAATCGTTTTTTGGTTGATTTCTGTATTTACTTCTTTTGGTAAGAAAGCAGATTTACCAGCATTATATCGTGAACTAGTTACCGTCATGAATAAGGAACTTGATTTTGATCAGGAATTGAATCACGCTCATTATTTTCAAGATCGATTTGAGGATAATGAAGCTATCCATATCCCATACTATATGGAAAATCTTTGTACAAAAAAAGTGCTTGTTATAGAGTGGGTAGATGGAGCTAAAATTACAGATACTAATTATATGTATCGACATCAACTATCAACGGAGCATATTGCAAGAACCATATTTGACTTTTATTTAGAGCAGTTTCTCAATCCTGGTAAATTCCACGCTGATCCGCATGCAGGGAATTTATTAATCCAGCCAAATGGAACTGTTGTTATCATTGACTTTGGTATGGTTGGTGAAGTGCGTAAACAAGACACACACTATTTTAAGCGCCTCATTCAAAATATTATCATGGATGATTATGATCGAGTAATTGAAATTCTAGATGAAATGGATTTCCTTCTTCCAAACGCGGATCGCAGAAAATTGAAACGGCTGATCCGAGATACGATTGAGCTTTATCAAAATGGCGCATTTCATATGGTTGATATGAATACAATGGAACAATTAAAAGAAGATATTCGGTTACTTATTAAGGATCAACCAATTCAGTTATCCGCTGAATATGCTTATTTAGGAAGAGCTATTTCCATTGTACTTGGTATATTATTAGCTATTTATCCTGATGTGGATATTCAAAAATGGGCAAAACCAAAAATAAAAAAATGGTTCGGCGGACGGAACTTAGCCGAATCCATTTATAAACAATATGTGAAAGATACAGTCAAACCAGTTTTATCTTATCCAAAAGCAATGTTAAACTGGTTGGAAAATGGGGAAAAAGATAGACAGTGGGATAATCAAAAACAGCAAAAAAACTTAAAGCATCACTATTTTATTTTTTTAGAAATCATTCATTTTATCCTGCTGCTTGTGAGTATCGGTTGTAGTTTTGTAGGCTATTATGTTCAGCTGCAACTCGTTACCCATATAGCACTTTGGGGAATCGGGTTATTCTCCATTCTGCTAGTGGGATTATTATATAAACATTACAACGTCATTCGAGATAAAATGTAAGGGGGTGTTAACGTGAATGATGTTCTAAAAAAAGGATTTCTATTAGGGTTAGGTGCAGCTGTAACAAGTAAAGAAAAGTTTGAAAGTAAAGTAAAACAGCTGGTTGATAAAAATGAACTTACTCAAGAACAAGCGAGAACAGTGCTGCAAAACTTCGTGGATAAAGGTGAAATGAAGAAGGACGAATGGAACTCTCAACAATACGAGCAAACACAAAAATTAGCTAAAGAATTTAGATTAGCTACGAAGGAAGATATCGACGAACTAAGAGCAAGAATTACAGAATTGGAAAGTAAATTAGAAGAAGAATAAGCAAGGACAAAAGCGAGCGGCCATACATTGGTGTCGCTCGTTTTTTATAAGAAATGAGAATTTTTTACGATAAGAAATACTTATATTATGGAAAAGAAACTTCATCGCTTCGTGATGAAAGCCAACATTATTGATCAGCGCTCGCGCCATTTGCAATGGGCGGGTGAAGATAAAGTTTTGATGTCGTATCTTTGGGGTAACGGTACATGAAGTATTCATTCCCTGAAAAGGTTGGATGTATCATGAAAAAAATAGTATGGCTTTTTATGTTGATTTTCTTAGCTGGATGTAATATTACCGTACTGCAGCCCAAAAGTGAGACAGCTAGTGAACAAGCATTCTTAATTAATTTTAGTTTTTGGCTCATGATGATTGTTGTGGTTACGGTTTTTACTTTATTTATTCGTTTTGTATATAAATATCGATTTACGGAAAAAAGGAAGGACGATCTACCAGAAGATGTAAAAGGAAATCGGAAGTTAGAAATTACATGGATTGTGTTGCCTATTCTATTACTCATTGTTTTAGCTGTACCAACAATTGCCATTACTTATGAACAATCAGCCAAAGCACCGCAAGATAGAAAGAAGAACGGAGTACATATTGATGTAATAGGTAAGCAGTTCAGTTGGACATTTCAATATGAAAATGGCAAAAAAGAAATGAATCGACTGGTGATCCCAGAAGGAGAACCAATTATTTTTCATTTGACCTCTGAAGATGTCATTCACTCCTTTTGGGCTCCTAAATTAGGTGGCAAAGTCGATGTTATGCCTGGAAAAGAAATAACTTATGAAATAAAAAAACCAGAAAAAGGATCTTATCAAGGGAAGTGTGCGGAATATTGTGGACTTGCTCATGCTAATATGACCTTTAAAACAAAGGTAGTAGCTAAAGAAGATTATCAGGAATATCTAATACAGGAATCGCAATAAGTATGAGGTGAACGTTTATGAAGCTATCCTTATTTGGACAAAATGTAATGATTCCTTCTGATGTTATAGCTGCATGGATTACTTCTATCCTATTAGCTATTATCATTGGATTCTTCATCAATAAAGAAGCGGAAGTTTAGCATGATTTGGAAGTATCTAAGAACGATGAATCATCGAAGAATAGGAATCATGTATATATTGTTTGGTATTATCTACTTTTTTAGGGCTGGATTAGATGCATTGTTTATTCGAGCTCAATTAGCAATACCAAATAATGATTTTTGGGTCTTCCAAGGCGAAAAATATAACGAAGTATTTACAACACATGGTACATTAATGATCTTTTTTGTTGCCATGCCACTATTGTTGGGACTCATGAATATTGCGGTTCCTTTGCAAATTGGTGCAAGAGATTTAGCATTTCCATTTTTAAATGCACTAGGGTTTTGGCTGTTTTTCGCTGGTTCCCTTTTCTTTAATATAGCATTTTTTATAAATATGACTCCAGAAGTTGGTTGGACAGGCTATACACCGTTATCAAGGGCTGAATATACACCTGGTGCAGGAACAGAGTTTTATGTTTTTGGTTTGCAAATATCCGGGTTAGGTACCATTTTTACAGCACTTAACTTAATTGTTACGATTATGCGTCATCGAGCACCAGGAATGAAGTATACAAGAATGCCCTTGTTTGCTTGGGCAACCTTAATCACTTCCTTTCTAATTTTAATCGCTTTTACGGTATTGGCAATTGCCCTATATCTTCTCATGTTTGACAGATTATTTGGAACGGGGTTCTTCTCTGGAGAAGAAGGCGATCCAATTTTTTGGCAGCATTTATTCTGGATTTTTGGACATCCTGAAGTGTATATTCTGGCATTGCCAGCTTTTGGCATCTTCTCTGATATTATTGCTACGTTTTCTCGAAAGCGTATTTTTGGCTATCCAGTTATGGTCGTATCTATTACTTTAATTGGATTTTTAGGGTTTATGGTTTGGTCGCATCACATGTTTACGGTAGGACTTGGACCAATGGCAAATACATTTTTTGCGATTACCACCATGGCAATTGCTGTCCCTACAGGAATCAAGGTTTTTAATTGGCTATTTACAATGCGTGGTGGGGTTATTCATTTTACAACACCAATGCTATTTGCGTTAGGTTTTATTCCTTCCTTTGTAATGGGTGGAGTAACAGGGGTAATGCTTTCTGTATCTGCTGCAGATTTTCAATTCCACGATACACACTTTGTGGTCGCTCATTTTCACTATGTGATTATTGCTTCTACGATATTAGGTGTATTTGCTGGATTGTATTATTGGTACCCTAAGATCACTGGCTATATTTTAGACGAAAAGTTAGGCAAATGGCATTTTTGGACATTTCTCATTGGATTTCATTTAACTTTTTTCCCCATGCATATTACGGGATTGGAGGGAATGCCACGTCGTGTCTACACATATACCCAAGCAGACGGTATTTTTCTTCTAAACGCTGCAAGTACAGTGGGTGCTTTTTTAATGGGAATAAGCATGCTATTTGCTGTTTGGAATGTGTATATAACACATAAAAAAGGTGAAAAAGTTGGGAATGATCCATGGAATGGTCGTACATTAGAATGGACCGAAGCTTCACCTGCCCCGGAACATACATTTGAACCAATGCCAATTGTCGATGAAATAGACGCTTTCTGGTTTGCGAAAATTGAAAACAGATCGCTAGCAACTACTTTAGCAGTTAGAATAAAGCCATTGGAGCAAGAAACGATTCAACCATTTTTCATTGCCATGGCATTGCTAGTAATATGTACAGGACTAACATTTACATGGTATTGGTTGACGATAGCTGGGGCAGTACTATTATTTTCGCTACTCATTGTACGATCCTTTACAGATGAACGAGAAAGTTTCTATGGGAAGGAAGATCCGTATGAATAGTCAAGAGGCAGCGTTATTTCAAGATAAGAAGATTGGCTTCTTTATATATTTGGGTGTGGAAGCAATTATGTTTGCTGTTTTGTTTGCGACATATTTTATTTTTACACCAGCAGCTAAAGGACCCTATCCTACGGAAGTGTTTGAAGCGAGGACGGTTTTGCTTTCATCGTTTTTTCTTTTATCTAGTAGTGGGACGTTGCTTATAGCTGAAAAGGGAATAGAAAAGAAGAATCAAACAAAGGTGATCGTCGGGCTAGGTGCTACCTTATTATGCGCTTTCGCTTTTCTTGGATTAGAAATTCATGAGTTTTATACATTTGTACAGGAAGGGTATGGTATAACTACCAGCATATTCTTAGCATCTTTCTATGTTCTCGTAGGTCTGCATGCTGCGCATGTTGCCTTTGGCATTGGCTGGATGATTGTATTATTCCTTCATTACTATCGACCTAAGGTATCCTATTCCTTGTATATGGAAAAACAAATCATTTTCTCGTATTACTGGCATTTTGTTGATGTCGTTTGGGTTTTCATCATTTTGTTGGTATATTTACCATATCTCTAATTAGGGTGAAAAAAGTATACTTACAAGGAATGGTGTCAGGTTATATTTCTTCCATTTTGTCAAAAACAGTAGTTATCTGTAAATTCTGCCTATTTTTTATATTGTAGTTGATTATAGCCATAAACAGCGGTACAATGTAATAGCATATTAACTCGGTATTAGTAGGGGGAATCTTAAGCGTATGGTTAGCTTTTTACAGGTATGTGATGATACAGAGAAGAAGCTTGGCAGGAAATTGCAGGAGAAGGAAATACAGTTTTTGCAATGGGTGTATAAACGCTATATAGAGGAACAACCTAAAAGTGTATTGGAATACTTAGGGTAATGGATATGGATAATAGGGTCTCATATGATAGGTATCGAGTTGATAAAAATGAAAACCAGTAACAAGGTCCTGTCGAACAGGGCTTTTTTATTGCCTAAAAGTATAAATTGTACCAGGGGTTATTCATGGAATTAACGGACAGAAACAATGGGAAGTAAACTGTTTGTTTATAGATATAAATCCTTTTATAATAGAAGAAGAAAAACAAGGAAGGGGTACATAAAAAGATGGCAGTAGCAAACTCCACTATCATTCAAAAAATGATAAATGAACTACAATCTGCAAAGCAGGTAGAGGAACATTCAAAGGAAATGTATAAACATATTAGTAATGTTCGTTTATTATGTGATTTATTCCTTGAAGAAGATATAGAAGAAAATTCTAAACCAACTAAAACAGCTATAAATGATATCTCTGCTGCGGAGATGAAGGCTATGCTTGGCGAGATGAAAGCAAAAACGCATGCCGAATCAATTTACAAATCTACCGCCGATCATGATGGAGCGAATGGTGAATCACTATTTGAATTTTAAATAAAGAGGTGTAAAATAACATGAAGCTATTCTTATTATTGGGTATTATCAATGGGTTTTTAGCTGTGGCATTAGGCGCATTCGGAGCTCATGGATTGGAAGGTAAAATCTCTAAAAGTGCGATCGCAACCTGGGAAAAAGCTGTGAACTATCAAATGTTCCACACGATGGCTTTATTAGTAACAGGTATTTTAATGATGAAAGCAAATTCAGCAGGTATCATGTGGGCTGGGTGGATGTTTTTCTTTGGGATAATTTTATTCTCGGGAAGTTTGTATATTTATTCAACAACGGCTATTAAAACATTTGCTATGATTACACCAATTGGAGGAGTTGCGTTTTTAATAGGTTGGATACTTTTGGGAACCTTCGTGGTAAAACACTTATAGTATTATAGAAAGCAATCCTTATAGTTGGAAAACAAAAAATATTGAAAACAGCAATATCAATAATGCACGTGCAGCTTGTTTTAATGCATGTTGTGATTTGTAGGTATTCCAATCTATCCACGCATCACAAGCAAGACTTACAATAACAAGTAAGATACAGAAGAAAATAAGTACAGTGTATGCTTTAATCATCGCGATTAACCCAATAACTGCAGCACCAATTAGAGAGATGAGCTCTATTAAGATAAATTTTTCATAAGGTCGTTTCATATAATCAACCTCTCTACACCTTTCTAATGGTACAAATAGAGGGATGACACAATAGAATGAAGTGTCATCCCTCTTTCTTAGAAGAAATATCATTCCAATTACTTTCTTAGCTATAATTATCTTGGAGAATAGGATGTATTTCCATAAGGATAGGAGTAATTTAATTCTTCATCAAAGGTTACATAATCTAAGTACACCATTAATAGTAAATATCGCTTTCCTGTTTGAGGGTCACTTAAAACGATATGGTCTCTTCCAGCAGCTTCGATAATTCCTCTAAAAACTTTGGCATTCCACTGCTCATTATTCTCAAATGTCATGTAGACCGTCGCTTCTTTTCCTCTGTTTAATCGAAGGATGTTTTCAATATACGATTCTTGTTCAGGTAGCATCATTCCTTGACCGTTACCACCACTTGTTGGGTATGGCTGTGCCTGTTGCATAGATTGTTGCATTGGTGGTTGGGTTGATTGCCTCATATTGTAAACAGGGTAATAGGCTGGAGATGTCGCTGGGTAATAGTAATATGGATAAGGTTGTTGATAGGCATTTGCCTGCTGGTTGTTGTTTTCCTGGTTATCACTCATTTAAAAACCTCCTGTACATCTTTTTGAATTTTTGAACTAACGGAAGACACTTGGGCATTCTTCCGCTGTTGGTGCAAAAAAACAGTGAGACTTGAATCTACCAACATTTGATTGACCATACCATTGAGCAGGGCATGCCCCTGCTGGCATGAAAAACCATAAGGAGTTGGTAGCAGGGTGCTGCCGTTCTCCTTGAATCACCCTTCTTGCCAAACGTTTCTCAGACTCTCGAGCGCGTTGATAAAAATACCCTTTTTGGGTTGCCTCAAATCCGCCAGGACTTTGATATACCATATCATTAATGGTGCGAATATCAGTGAAATCAAGGCAGTCGGAAATGACACGATTAATTCCGGTATTTCCAACCATTAGCATACCTAAGTTTCCGTCCCCTTCTGCCTCTGCACGCATTAATCTTGCAAGGAGTGCTACATCCTTATCTGTATGTTTGACAACGGCCATTAGCATTCCTCATTTCTGTCCAATCTGGTTGCACTAGTATATGTATGTAATGACGAAGGGAAATATGTTTAAATGATTGAAAAAATGAGGACAAAAAACACCCTAGAAAAATGGTTATGAATTTGTAGATTCCCCACCATCCACATGCAGGACCTGCCCTGTAACTAGTCTTGAGTCATCTGATGCAAGGTAAACATAAGTAGGTGCTAGTTCAAATGGCTGACCAATCCGATTAAATAAGTTTGTGCCATGCAGGGCATTCATGTCAGATGAAAAGCTTGCTGGTATTAGTGGCGTCCAAATTCTTCCCGGAGCTACAGCATTCACACGAATACCTTGGCTTGCCACATTTTTTGCAAGGGATCTAGTCCAGCCTACAATAGCGCCTTTGGTGGCAGTGTAATCAATTAATAACGGTTCCCCTGCATATGTAACTACGGATGTAGTCCCAATAATTGAGCTTCCTGGTTTTAAATAGGGTAAGGCTGCTTTTGTTGTATAGAAATGCGAGTAAATATTTATCTTAAATGTTGTATCAAATTGTTCATCTGTAATATCTAATAAATCATTTTGCTGAAATTGAATACCAACATTATTACAAAGTATGTCTAATCTCCCAAAAGCATCGATGGTTTTATCTACGATTAATTTACAATGTTGTCTTTCTGTTAAATCACCTGGTATTAACAAACATTTCTGATCATGAGCTTCAATTCGTTTTTTCGTTCGTTCTGCATCTTTCTGTTCATCTAAGTAAGCAATTGCTACATTTGCTCCCTCTTTTGCAAAGGCAATTGCAGCCGAAGCCCCTATACCACTATCTCCACCAGTAATTAAAGCAACTTTATCCTTTAATTTATTACTCCCTTGATAATGTGGATTTTCAATGATTGGTTTTGGTACCATGAAGTCTTCATGCCCTGGCTGACTTAATTGGCGTTGTTCTGGATTACTTAAAGGTATGTCTTCATAGCGAGTGATTTTTCCATAATTAGGATAGAGCGGATAGGGGTCTGTTTGTTTGTTTTCCTCAAACCATTTCTGATACGCTCGTATATCACGTAATTCCTCCTCAGATGGAAATTGGTTACGAGAATGACCTTCTTTCAACTTAAACCCTCCTTTTTCATTTATGTAATACTGTATGAATGGGCTGCTGTCTATGTGCTAGTTAGATTGATTTATTAGCTAGACTTGTTTCAACCGGAAAGTTATATCATAGACTATAGAAAGGGGAGGGAAGTTTATTGTTAATTACATTTCACCCAAAGGTAACGTGGTTGTTAATTGGACATTCAGAGGAACGGGTCAGAATGCATTACCTTGATGAAAGCTGGTCCATGCCAGTTATTGGTGAGCGGCCACCTTATTACACAAACCCACAGTATAAACCGTATTTTCCACTTATTTAATCAAAAAAAGGAATGCCGCCTGAACAGGGGCATTCCTAATTACTTATTATATATTTAAGTAAGCTGCGATGGCATCATTTGGAAGGTGATTTCCAACAAAGAATTCACCGAACTCTCCGTATTTCGAACTTACTTCGTCAAAACGCATTTCATAGACAATTTTTTTGAACTGTAATGGATCGTGTGCAAATAAAGTAACGCCCCATTCCCAATCGTCTAATCCAATCGAGCCGGTAATAATTTGGCTAACTTTGCCTGCATATTTACGACCTGTCTTACTATGTTCATAAAGCAATTGCCCTCTGACGTCTTTTTCCAGTGTATACCAATTTTCTTCCCCTTGACGTCGTCTGTCCATTGGATAGAAACACACATGCTCCCATTTAGGTAGTATTGGTTTTAGCCGTTTTGCTATCTCGGGAAGCTCCTCTGGTTTTTCCACTTTATATGGACGGTACTTAGATAACTCTACAACAGATACATAAGAGTGTGCAGGAATTAAAAATTCTCCCATTTTAGATTTATTAAGCTCTGTTTCAATTTCAGACAACTCGTTTGTTGTTGGTCGTAAGAACATAAACATCAGGTCTGCTTTTTGCCCAACAATATTATAAAGCACGTGACTTCCATTATTTTCTTCTTCTACTTTCTCCCATGCTGCCAACAATTGTTGAAGGCTTTCAATAGCCTCTTTTCTTTCTTCTTCTGTAGCTAACTTCCAAGAAGTCCAATCCACAGTGCGGAAATCATGCAGGCTATACCAACCATCCATGGTTTCTACTGCTTCTACCATCACTATCTCTCCTTTTTATATCAACTAGTAGAGGTGGCCAAAAGATCTAGTATAGACCTCTAACTATCTCTATCAATAATTTATTTATTTCCATTTTTACTATAGCATATTTGGGGAAGGATATTCATGATGTAGACTTGTAATTGACACGCCATGTTAGAATTGTCATTGGACTGTCAAAAAACGTCCATGCAGTAACAATTGCTTTCATTTATGCTAAGAATCATCTACTATTTAACTATATCCATTTAGGAGGTTTTATAAAAGTGAGTGAATTATTCGATCAAGTGAAAGAAAAGGTTTCTAACCAAAATAAATCGATCGTGTTTCCGGAAGGGACAGATGAACGTATATTAACAGCTGCAAGTCAATTAGCTGCAGCAGGGATTTTAACACCAATCCTAATTGGAGATAAAACGGCTATTAAACAAAAAGGAGAAGAAGTCGGTGTGGATGTATCCCGTTGTAAACTAATGGATCCAGCTGAATTTCCGGAATTTGACCTTATGGTTGAGACGTTTGTAGAACGCCGTAAAGGTAAAGTTTCAAAAGAAGATGCAAAAAAAATTCTACTTGATGAAAATTATTTTGGTACCATGCTTGTCTATATGAATCAAGCAGATGGCCTAGTAAGTGGTGCTACTCATTCGACAGCTGATACAGTTAGGCCTGCATTGCAAGTTATCAAAACGAAAGAAGGGGTTCAAAAAACGTCTGGTGTGTTCATTATGGTTCGTGGTGAAGAGAAGTATGTGTTCGCAGATTGTGCGATTAACATTGCCCCGAATAGTCAAGATCTTGCTGAAATTGCTGTGGAAAGTGCGACAACCGCAGAACTGTTTGATGTGAATCCACGTGTAGCAATGCTCAGTTTTTCTACAAAGGGTTCAGCAAAATCAGAGGAAACAGAACGTGTAGTAGAAGCCCTATCCATTGCAAAAGAAAAGAATCCTTCACTAACAATTGATGGAGAATTTCAATTCGATGCTGCCTTTGTACCAAGTGTAGCAAAGAAAAAAGCCCCGGATGCTGAACTACAAGGAGATGCGAATGTCTTTGTATTTCCAAGTTTGGAAGCAGGGAATATCGGCTATAAAATTGCCCAACGTTTAGGTGAGTTTGAGGCAGTTGGACCAATTCTCCAAGGTTTGAATAAACCAGTAAATGACTTATCACGTGGCTGTAGCACGGAAGATGTATATAATTTAGCATTAATTACTGCTGCTCAGGCAGAATAAATAAAGCTTGCTATGGGGTCGCCCATGCAAGCTTTTTTAGCCTTCATTTCGTATTCGTTCATTACGTTTTTTCATTTGTTCGAGGCGTTTTTGATAATCTGCTAGCTCTGGTTCAGAAAAGGGAGATTCAATAATTTGATTATTAAAATCTGCTAATGCCTGAGTGATCCGTTCTTTGATATCCTTAACGGTTAATTTTGTCCGTAATAAGTCAGATAAAGACGCCATTACATTTGGATCTACAGAAGGATAGCTGAATTTTGTGGATTCGCCTTTTTTGCTCGTCTCGTAAAAATTTTTAATCAGAGTTGCTCGTTTATAACTATTGCCTTCTATATCCAAGTATATTTGTACAGCTACTCCATTTTTAACTCTACGTTGTGAAATTCCAGCAAATTTCTTTCCTTTAATGCTTAGATCATACTCTCCAGGACAATAGGAGTTTATAATTTCGTATGCTTCAATTTGATCTGTTAAGTCTTTCAGTATGTGTTTAACAAAACTAACCATTGCTTCATATCCTTCATGAATGGATAGATCTTTCACCCCAGGAAGAATTAAGGAAATATTGAGTACACCATCATCTAAAGCCACAGCTAAGCCGCCCGAATTGCGAATAATCACTTGGAATCCTGCCTTTTTAAGCAATTGAATCCCTTCATCGATGTAGGGAAGCTTGGCATCGGGGATGCCGAGGACAATCGTATTTTCATGCACCCATAGGCGTAAGGTTGATGGTGAAAATTTATTACTTATTGATAATGCCAGAGCATCATCAATAGCAAAAGAATGAAGAGCTGTAAACGATTCATTATGAAAAGTGGATATCGCGGAATGGTCGATGTATCGAAATGTATCTTGTTGAATGATGTCTTCCCAATTTTTCATAGTTAACTCCTTGATTTACTTGCAATGAAATTGTAAGTGTATTTTTAGCTTTTTTCTTAGAATTATGTTTCTAAATGACTGATAGTATTGGCCGGCATGAGTGTAGGTTACAAAGACATTGCCACAGGAGGTGGCGAAGTTAGTCTTTGGGACTATTTTATCAGAAAAAACCAAATTGAAGGTTCACTTTATCCCGCATCTAACTGGCAGTAAACCTTTCATTAATTGCTAGTGAATATCATCAAGAAAGGGGAGAAAGGAAACTGCCAGTAAATGTCCGATTGGTTCACCTATCAATCAGAAAAAACCAGATTGAAGGTTCACTTTATCTATTATATAATAAAAAGAAATCGTCGAAAAGAAACGGATGGGTATACATACATGGCATATAAAGACGAACAACTACATGAAGAAAAAGTGTTCAAGGATCCTGTACATCGATACGTGCATGTAAAAGATAGAGTTATCTGGGATTTAATTTCAGCTCCAGAATTTCAACGGCTTCGTAGAATTAAACAATTAGGTACCACAAATTTGACCTTTCATGGTGCAGAACATAGCAGATTTAATCATTCGCTTGGTGTTTATGAGATTGTTCGTAGAATCATATCTAACTTTGAAGGACGCCCTCATTGGAACAGTGAGGAACGTCTTCTTTGCTTATGTGCTGCATTGTTGCACGATTTGGGACATGGCCCGTTTTCTCATTCGTTTGAAAAAGTATTTAAGTTAGATCATGAATATTTCACACAGCAAATTATTTTAGGAGATACGACGGTAAATAAAATCTTAGAGCGTGTGGATAAAGGATTTGCACAGAATGTTTCAGATGTCATTGCCAAAACCTATAAAGACAAATTAGTCGTTAGTTTGATTTCCAGTCAGATCGATGCGGATCGCATGGATTATTTACAACGAGATGCTTATTTTACAGGGGTAAGCTATGGGCATTTTGATATGGAAAGAATCCTCCGTGTGATGCGCCCCATGGAGGATCAAGTAGTTATTAAGTATACTGGAATGCACGCCGTTGAAGATTATATTATGAGCCGATATCAAATGTATTGGCAAGTTTATTTTCATCCAGTAACCCGAAGTGCAGAAGTAATATTATCCAAAATCCTTCATCGAGCGAAGGTTCTGTATGAAGATACACATTATACGTTTAAATTAGAGCCTACACATTTCCTTTCTTTCTTTAATGGTAATGTTGATTTAAAGGATTATTTAAAGTTGGATGAGGGAATCGTCTCTTATTATTTTCAGCTTTGGCAAGAAGAAGAGGATGCAATATTAAGTGATTTATGTGAAAGATTTACAAACAGAAGGTTATTTAAATATATTGAGTTTAACCCGAATTTACAAATGAATGAATGGATGGAACTTCACCGGTTATTCATGCAAGCGGGAATTGATCCAGATTACTATCTAGTTGTTGATTCTTCTTCTGATTTACCGTATGACTTTTACCGGCCAGGAGAAGAGGAAGAACGCTTACCTATTCACTTGCTAATGCCGAATGGTGAGCTTAGAGAATTGTCAAGGCAATCGGAAATCGTTGAATCTATTTCTGGAAAAAAACGGACAGATCATAAATTGTATTTTCCTAATGATTTGGTAGAAAAGATGGAAAATAGTGCGATGAAGGAACGTGTAGAAGAAATTCTGAATGGTCAGGGAGATGTCAAGAATGCTAACTAATCACGCAAAGTTAATGCAGTTTTTTTCAGTAGCTAATGAAGTGACTGGCAGAAAAAAACTACAAAAAATGATTTATATTCTACAAAAGTGTGGGTTGCCATTTGAGGAGAAATATGAATTTCATTTTTACGGTCCTTATTCGGAAGAGTTAACATTGCGAGTAGAAGAATTATGTAATTTAGGGTTTATCCAAGAAAAAAAAGAAGATAAAAGTAACTATTTTCAATATCATTATACGATTACGAATGATGGAGAGGAGTTCTTGCATCAATTTGCAATGGACATGCCCGAATTTTCAGGACAAGTAGAAGCAATGAAAGGGAAAAGCTCAAGGTTTTTAGAGCTCGTAGCTACGATGCTATATTTTGATGGTTTGTCTCCGGAAGAGAACGTCGCGAAAGTACATACGGTGAAACCGAAGCAAAAATATACGGATGAGGAAATACAAGAGGCACAATTTTTTATTAAGTGGTTGAGGCATTAAAGTCAGATATGTGTCATCATACCTGTACCTATGCTAAAATATAAGACAGTAGAAATAGAAGGAGGATTTTGGGATGAGTTCCGATCAATCTTCGAATAAGAAAAAAAATAACTTTACGATCATTAAGGATGACTCCACGGATGGACATGGTGGATACGGGTACGGCTCGATTAGTTTAGAAAACATGTCTTCTGTGATTGTGGATCCGAATGAGAATAAAGCTTACGTTGATATGGCAGCCATGCATGCAAGAAGCGATATTGAACGACGAGTCAAATATCTAAACGATAAAAGTGAAGTACCAAATGGTAAATTATATTGGATTGTCTGGGTAAATGTTGATCAAGGAGAGAAAGGTCCTTTTTATTCCGGTGTAGCAGGTAGCGAATTGCGCGTTGATCGATCAATAAAACGTGCCTACAAATCGATGCCTGAGCATGTAACGCATATGGAAAAGTCTCTCAAAGGTAAAATCATTGTAGACCATATGGATGCGCCTTCGAAAAAATTACTAAAAGACTTTTTAGTCGAGTTTAATCCAGACATGTGGAATAATTCAACGGAAGAGTTAAAGTCGTCTCTTCCAGAATAAGAAAGAAAAGGTGTACAAATCTGGTGAATGATACTAAGGTAGTACACCTTTTTCGAGTTTATTTACGTTATTTGCTAAAAAGTGAACATTTTGTGACGTCATGATAAACCATTCAGTTTTATCTTGTACTTTTTTTTAGAAATTTGTAAAATATAGGTGTACATGGGCTACTCATGTATTACTAGGACAAAAAAGCAGCCGAAATCAGTGATTGCTGGGTTCGGCTGCTTTTTTAATCTGAATATTTAACTATTCTAATTAAATAAATCAAATATTTTTTCCATCATGCTTTTGTCTTCTTGCTCTGTCTTTGGTTGTTGCTTTTCTTCATTTTGATGAAAATGTACCATGCAGTGTTCATCTGGCTCTGTACCTTTTTCAAAATACATGACACGACTTGATTCACAATAAGGAGTTGCTCGTTTCCCAGTGGTGGGGTCTATCGGTACTCCTACAACATCTGAAGGGATAGCGAAAGTTTCTTGTGGCAAATCTTTATGGGCATTATTCATAAATCCAGCCCATATTTCTTTTGCGTAACTTGCTTCCTCTACGACCTCCATTTTGCGGTTATCATCGTATCCGATCCAAATCCCAGCTGTGATAGATGGACTATAGCCCATCATCCAACTATCTGAATTGGTTGTTCCTGATTTTCCTGCATACAATCGATCCAGTTCATCTGCTATCGAAGAACCGGTAACTTGCATATAACCGTCCAATTCATGGTCAAACATCCCAGTCATTAAATGTGTAAGGATGAAGGTGCTTTTCGAATCAAGGATTTGTTTTCCTTGTTCTTGTGTATTTTTATATACTGCTTTTCCTGTATGGTCATTAATTTCTGTTACTGCATGGGGCTGAATGTCATGTCCACCATTTGCCAATATACTATAACCGGTAACCATTTCTTGCATAGATACAGCTGCCGTCCCAAGGGCAAGCGATGGAACAGCTTGAAGCTTACTTGTAAAGCCCATTTCTTTTACCGTTTCTACAACATTCTTGGGACCAACATACATATTTGTTTTCACAGCATAAATATTATCAGAGAGTGCTAAAGCTTGTGCTAATGATATCTTTTTATTTGCATAGTAACCATTAAAATTACTGGGCTGATAGACTTCACCGTTTGCTAATTCAAAAGACGTAGGTTTGCTCATCAACATGGTGTTAGGCGTATAGCCATTTTCCAGCGCAGTATAATAGACAAATGGTTTAAATGAAGATCCTGGCATCCGTTTCGCTTGTACAGTTCGATTGAATGTACTCTCTCCGTAGTTACGGCCACCTACCATTGCAATTATTCCACCAGTTTTCGGATTCATTGCTAAGCCGCCTGCTTGAACTTCACTTGCATCAGAAATTTTATCTGATATTTGCTGCTCTAACTGAACCTGTGAATCTTTATTTAATGTGGTATGAATTTCATATCCCCCAGATCGTATTGCCTCTACATCGACATCTAGAAGGTTAGCAGCTTCTTTAATAGCATAATCCTGAAAATAGGGGCCGATTGCTTTTTTATCTTCTTTTTTGGGCTTTTGATATACTAATTTTTCTTGAATAGCATTATGATAAGCTTCTTCACTAATTCTATTTTGTGCCCGCATTGCTTTGAGTATTTGTTGCTGACGCTGCTCTGCACGTTTTTTATCATTCAAAGGTGAGTAATATGTTGGTCCTTTAGGTATACCTGCTAACATCGCAGCCTGTGCCAAAGAAATTTGACTAGATGTCTGATTAAAGAATAAATTACTAGCGTACTCGATACCGTAAGCACCATGTCCGTAATAGATCGTATTCAAGTATCCTTCTAATATTTCATCCTTGGAATAGAACATTTCTAGACGAACCGTATAAAAAGCTTCTTTTATTTTACGCAGCCACGTTTTTTCGTGCGTTAAGTACAAATTACGTGCGTATTGTTGTGATAATGTACTTGCACCTTCCTTAAGGGATAGTGTTTGTATATCTTTTAATATAGCAGCAAATATCCGTTTAAAATCAAATCCATGATGTTCATAAAAATTACGATCTTCAATTGCTAACGTCGCTTGTATGAGATCGTTCGACATATCATTTAAATCGACCCATTGCCGGTTTTCTAAGCCACTTTCTTCTCCTATGATTTCCCCTGAATTACTATACAAGATGGTATTTTGTTCGTTTGCTAATTCTGGTGGACCGAGTAGAAAGCTAATGAGATAGATACCAACTATAAAAGTAGCAAAAAAAAGTGTGGTCGCTCCTATAACAGTTAGAATGAATTTATGTTTACGTACGTTTCGAAATTTCGACATATGTTTTCCCTCATTAAAGTCTGCATTATTAGCATTATGGGATAACCGATAGCCAAATAAACATATTTAGAGAAATTGCTTGGCTTTCTGACATCACTCACGATAAATTTACTGTTACATGTAATGGAAGTATCCATTGGAGCATGTTGTTTACCGAAAACCATATGTAATTTAGCTTACAGCTACAGGACCCCTCATTGAAATAATGCTTGGAAATAATAACCGTTTCATACGAGGGCTTTTTGGATATAGCTTAACTAGGTGATTTTTATTATTAGTATTGCTAATCCACCTTATTTATCGCTATAATAGTAAAATATGATTTTAAAGACTGAGGCGATAGAATGAATACTCCAACGACACAAGTTGTTATTGAACTTTCTACAATAATCGATGATAATGGTCAAATGGAATATAATAAAATTCAAGAGACTGGATTTTTATATAAAAAAGGAAATTTGGATGTTCTCACATTTGAGGAAATAGCAGATGACCAAACGATGATTAAGAACCTAATCACCATTCAATCAAATCGGGTGAATATAAAGCGCTCTGGTAATATTTCGATGAATCAACAATTTCAAGAAAAGCAAACAACAGAAAATGTGGTAAAGCATCCTTATGGTAGTATCCATATGGAAACCTTCACACAATCCATTTCTTATCATCCATTACAAAAAGCCAAAAGTGGAAGCCTGACAATTGCTTACACAGTAAGGTTAAATGGACAAGAAGAAAGACATCAAAAAATCGATTTAATGATGAAGGAGGACATGTCATGAATGTCTTGGCACAGACAGAGGACAAATTAAAGCAAACGATTGAATCAGCAGTTATTCAAGCAGAGCTTGCTACAAAGGAAGAAATTCCAGATATTATTTTAGAAAAACCGAAAGATAAATCACACGGTGACTTTGCAACAAATATTGCGATGCAGCTGGCAAGAATCGCTAGAAAGGCACCAAGACAAATTGCTGATGACATTGTAAACCAACTAAATCAATCAGAAGCATCGGTAGAGAAAATAGAGATTGCTGGCCCAGGGTTTATTAATTTCTTTATGAAAGATGACTTTCTTGGAGAAATTATTCCAACCATTTTAAAAGAAGATACGGAATATGGTAAAACCAATGCTGGAGATAGGAAACGCATTCAAGTCGAGTTTGTATCGGTGAACCCAACTGGAGACCTTCACTTGGGTCATGCACGTGGCGCTGCCTTTGGAGATGTTTTATGTAATGTACTAGATGCGGCAGGCTATCAAGTAGAACGTGAATATTATATTAATGATGCTGGGAATCAGATTGATAATCTTGCACTTTCTGTAGAAGCTCGTTATTTACAGGCACTTGGAAATGACGTGGACATGCCAGAAGATGGTTATCATGGCGAAGATATTATAGAAATTGGGAAACAACTTTGTGTGGAGTATGGAGATCAATGGGCAGTCACAGAACGAGAAGAACGATTAAAATTCTTTAAAGAATATGGTTTGAAATATGAGCTTGGTAAGATTGAGCAAGACCTTGCTGAATTTCGTGTCCACTTTGATTCATGGTTCTCTGAACGTTCGTTGTATAAGGAAAATAAGATTACCGATGCTTTAAAGGTATTAGATCCATATATGTATGAAAAGGATGGGGCAACTTGGTTCCGTACGACAGACTTTGGTGATGATAAAGATCGAGTGCTCATAAAACAAGATGGATCCTATACTTATTTAACTCCAGATATTGCTTATCATAAGAATAAGCTAGATCGAGGTTTTGACCAAATTGTAAATGTATGGGGATCTGACCACCATGGCTATATTCCTCGGATGCGTGCAGCCATTCAAGGATTAGGCTACCCAGTTGAAAAATTTGACGTGAAAATAATTCAAATGGTTAACTTGTTTGAAAATGGAGAAAAGTTGCGAATGAGTAAACGTACAGGCAAAGCTGTTGCACTTCGAGAATTGATGGAAGAAGTAGGTGTAGATGCAGTACGTTATTACTTCGTTGCAAGATCAAATGATTCACAACTGGATTTCGATATGGATCTAGCACGTTCGCAATCGAATGATAACCCTGTGTTTTATGTGCAATATGCGTATGCACGAATTTGTACGATGTTAAAGCAAGCTGAAAGTAAAGGTATTTCTGTCGATAACAGCTTTGATGCTTCTTTATTGACGGCAGAAAAAGAGATTGACCTGCTAAAAAAACTAGGTGAATTTCCGCAGGTAGTTGCTGATGCTGCAGGGAAGCATACTCCCCATAAAGTAACGCAATATCTATATGATTTAGCAACCTTATTACACAGTTTCTACAATGCAGAAAAAGTGATCGATGCTGACCATCTAGATCGAACGAAAGCTCGAATCGCTTTAATGAAAGCTGTACGAATTACATTATCTAATGCCCTGCAATTAATCGGTGTAACAGCGCCAGAAAAAATGTAAGCTGAAGCAGTACGATGCGGCTTACTTAAATAACAGACAAAAGCTATTCCTATAATAATAGGGGTAGCTTTATTTTTGGGTCACGTATCCTTTTCATTATTTATCCGAGAAAATAAAGAGCTGGTTCGTTTGAACCAACCTTCTAATGAAATAAGTAGATTTTCCGTAGCAAAACGAGAAAGAGGGGGAGCAACTGAGCAAGAAGGTGTTCTTCTTGTCTAATATCCTATTTGTTGGTACACCGGTTAAGAACTGTTTAAAACAATTTACAAATTAAGGAAAATGTAGAGAAAAACACGGAAAAAGGTTGACTGAATGATCATTCATATTTATAGTAAGGTTATAAGATTTCAAAAGATATTATTTTTCAGAAAAATGGAATCGTTATCATTTCGTTTTTTTATCTTTCATTGGAATATACAATGAAAGGTTCTCATTATAATAGATTATTACTACATGATTAGGGGGAGCAAAGACATGGATGCATTTCTGCTTATTAATGCCGTAGCATTTACAGCAATTACGATTTATGGTCTATATTTATTTGCTAAAGTTGTTGCGACTCGAGTTGCTTACATTCGTCTTGGTAAGAAATCAGAATTTGACCGTGATTTTAAAGAGAGGCTTCGAAGAATTGGGAAGATTGTGTTTGGTCAATCAAAACTATTAAAGGATAAAAAATCTGGTACTATTCATGTCATGATGTTCTATGGGTTTATTCTCGTTCAATTTGGAGCAATTGATATGTTTGTGAAAGGTCTTTCACCAGGTAATCATTTGCCATTTGGAATCTTTTACCCTGGTTTTGTCTTTTTCCAAGAATTAGTAACATTAATGATCCTTGTTGCTGTTGTCTGGGCTTTTTATCGACGGTATATGGAAAAACTTGTACGTCTGAAGCGTGGTTTTAAAGCAGGGTTAGTACTTTTATTTATTGGTACATTAATGATATCCGTGTTAGTCGGCAATGGAATGGCCATGTTGTGGCATGGGCATGAATTAACATGGACAGAGCCAATTGCTAGCTCCATCGCATTTTTGTTTAGTTGGATATCACCTACTGCAGCAATGGTATGGTTTTATATAGCTTGGTGGGTACATACGATTACCATATTAACTTTCCTTGTTTATGTACCACAATCGAAGCATGCACACTTAATTGCAGCTCCAATTAATGTGTTCCTAAGTAAACGTGTCCCCGGTAAATTAAAGAAAATTAACTTTGATATGGATGAAGATGTCAATGAAGAAGAGATATCATTTGGCGTTGGTAAGGTAGAAGATTTTGAACAATATCAAATGATTGACTTCTATGCATGTGTTGAATGTGGGAGATGTACCGATGTATGCCCAGCGTCAGGAACAGGGAAGATGCTTTCTCCAATGGATATTATGATTAAAGTAAGGGATCACCTTACTGAAAAAGGAGCCGCAATTACCGGCAAGTCCCCCTGGGTGCCTGCATATGCATTTGCAAATACCCAGGGAAATCAAGCAACTGCAAAAAATGAAGCAGCGGCGACTGTACAAAGTGCTAGTCTGATTGGTGATGTCATTACAGAAGAAGAGTTAGCTGGCTGTACGACTTGTCGCAACTGTGAAGATGCTTGCCCTGTTAACAATGAACATGTTGGTACAATTATTGATATGCGTAGGTATTTAGTAATGACAGAGGGGAAAATGGATCAAGATGTACAGCGTGCCGTCATGAATATTGAGCGTCAGGGTAATCCTTGGGGCTTGTCAAAAAAAGATCGTATCAAATGGCGCGAACAAGATGAATCGGTATATATCCCTACCGTGAAGGAATTGAAAAAGGAAGAGAAGGATTTTGAATATTTGTTTTGGGTAAGTTCGATGGGATCCTATGATAGCAGAAGTCAAAAGATCGCGATAGCTTTTGCAAAACTAATGAATCAAGCTGGTGTAGACTTTGCTATTTTAGGAAATAAAGAAGCGAATTCAGGCGATACTGCACGTCGAATTGGAAATGAATTTCTATTCCAAGAAATTGCTGAGAAGAACATAAAAGAGTTTAACAAACATGATGTAAAGAAAATCGTTACCATCGATCCGCATGCATATAACATTTTTAAAAATGAATATCCTGATTTTGGTTTTGAAGCAGAAGTGTATCACCATACGCAACTTATGTATGATTTAGTGATGGATGGCAAGTTGAAACCGAAAAAAGCAATTAATCAGCGATTGACATATCATGATTCATGTTATTTGGGCAGATACAATGGTGTCTATGATCCGCCTAGAGAGATTCTCAAATCTATTCCAGGATTAGAATTAGTAGAAATGAAACGAAGTAAAGAAAATGGAATGTGCTGTGGAGCCGGTGGTGGACTAATGTGGTCAGAAGAAACAACAGGGAATAGGATTAATGTTGCCCGTACAGAACAGGCAATGGCAGTTCAACCAAATATGATCTCTAGTGCTTGTCCGTATTGTTTAACCATGATTAGTGATGGTACGAAAGCCAAAGAGGTTGAAGAAGATATAGGCACAATGGATGTCGCTGAAATACTAGCATTATCGGTGGTATTGGAACAAGAACAGCAAACTGCATAAAACAGCGAGTAACAAAATACTAAGCGTTGAAAGTCTTGATTGTTAATCAAGACTTTCCATTCTAAAATCAAGTGAGCGAGCGTTCAGTCAAAAGTAAGCGCTAACAATAAGGAGGAGTATGAATGGTAAGAGAAGCTGTAATTGTATCTGGAGCAAGAACCCCATTTGGGAAATTTGGTGGTGCATTAAAGGGGTTTACCGCATCGGAACTAGGTGGGCATGCAATTAAAGCCGCGTTGCAACGTGCTAACTTGGATCGTGCGTTGGTTGATGAAGTAATCATTGGCAATGTATTACAAGGCGGGCAAGGGCAACTACCTTCTCGTCAGGCGGCAAGGGAAGCAGGTATCCCATGGAATGTAAAAACAGAAACCATTAATAAGGTCTGTGCTTCCGGGTTACGTAGTGTCACATTGGCTAACCAATTAATTCGCCTTGGAGATGAGGAAGTGATTGTTGCTGGTGGAATGGAAAGTATGAGCAATGCTCCATATATCCTTCCAGATGCTCGTTGGGGAAATCGTATGGGGGACAAAAAGGTTATCGATATGATGGTTCATGATGGCTTGACGTGCTCTTTCCAGCATGTCCACATGGGAAGTTATGGAAATGCTACTGCTAAAGAATATGGAATAACAAGGGAAGAACAAGATCAATGGGCTTATCGAAGTCATAAAAGAGCTCTTCAAGCAATAGCAGATGGGAAATTTGCCGAAGAGATTATACCAATGGAACAAAAACAACGGAAAGGTTCTTCCAAGATCATTAATCAAGATGAAGCACCTCGAAAAGATACAAGTTTAGAAAGTTTAGAAAAATTAAGATCAGCCTTTGATTCAGATGGAACCATAACAGCAGGAAATGCTCCAGGTGTTAATGATGGAGCTTGCGCGTTTGTAGTTATGTCTAATGAAAAAGCGGAAGCACTTGGGAAAACCCCGATGGCTGTGATCAAAGGACATACAGAATTGGCTGTACCAGCAGAAGATTTCCCTAAAACACCTGGTCTTGTTATCAATCAACTACTTGAAAAAACAGGTTACGGCAAAGATGATATTGATTTGTTTGAAATTAACGAAGCATTTGCTGCTGTTTCATTAGCGAGTGGAAAAATCGCTGGGATCGCTCAGGAAAAAGTGAATGTAAATGGTGGTGCAGTTGCGCTGGGTCATCCAATTGGAGCAAGTGGGGCTCGAATCATATTAACATTGATATATGAATTAAAGAGACGAGGCGGTGGTTTAGGTATAGCTGCAATTTGCAGTGGTGGTGGGCAAGGTGATGCCATATTGATTGAAGTACCAATCAGTTAGATTGGTTTAATGTAGAGGAGGATATGCTGTGAAAACAATAGAAAATATCATGGTCATTGGCGCAGGGCAAATGGGAGCAGGAATTGCACAAGTTTGTGCACAGGGAGGATACACTGTCTACCTTCATGATAAGAACGATGAAGCACGGACAAAAGGAATAAATACAATTGATAAACTTCTAGAACGCTCTGTTCAGAAACAACGAATATCGGCTCAGGAGAAGGAGGATGCATTAAAACGACTAACGCTTTCTAACCGACTACAAGATGCTGAACAGGCAGATTTAATTATTGAAGCAGTGGTTGAGAATTTGCAGGTAAAAGCATCGATATTCCATGAGTTGGATAAAATTGCTCCAACCCATACTCTCCTAGCTTCGAATACATCCTCTTTACCGATTACCGAGTTAGCAGCACATACAAAACGGCCAGATCAAGTAATTGGCATGCATTTTATGAATCCGGTACCTGTTATGAAACTAGTGGAAATTATACGCGGACTGCAAACAAGTGAGGAGACATTCCAAACCATTGAACAGCTGGCAAGGAAGCTTGCAAAGACACCCATTGCAGTAAATGACTTTCCTGGATTTGTGTCCAATCGTATCTTAATGCCAATGATCAATGAAGCAATTTACACCCTTTATGAAGGAATTGCAACAGTGGAAGATATTGATACGTCTATGAAATTAGGAATGAATCATCCGATGGGGCCATTGACATTAGCGGATTTTATTGGACTTGATACATGTCTTTATATTATGGAGGTTCTTCATGAAGGGTTCGCTGATAGCAAGTATCGCCCATGTCCACTTTTAAGGCAATATGTCAAAGCAGGATGGCTTGGTAAAAAGTCTGGTAAAGGTTTTTATAATTATTCGTAATCCACAAGAATCGACAGGAGGAAGGAAACATGAAGCAGGTAACAGCTGAGCAGGAGATGCTTGTGCGAATGATAAAAGAATTTGCCGAAACGGAGATTGCCCAAGAAGTTCCGCGAATGGAAAGGGAAGATCGATTTCCTAGAGAATTAATTCAAAAAATGGGTTCTTTAGGATTGATGGGTATTCCCATTCCAGTCGAATATGGTGGGGCTGGGATGAACTATACGTCCTATATTCAAGCTGTTCATCAGATATCAAAAGTCAGCGCTGCAGTGGGTGTGATTTTGTCGGTACACACGTCCGTAGGAACAAATCCAATCGTTTATTTTGGAACTGAGCAGCAGAAGCAGCACTATTTGCCAAAACTTGCGAGTGGACAGTACATTGGTGCATTTGCGCTTTCAGAACCAAATGCTGGATCCGATGCTGGAGGTATAAGAACAAAAGCTGTCAAATCTGGTAATTCATATCTATTAAATGGGTCAAAGGTATTTATAACGAATGGTGGTGAGGCTGATACCTATATCACTTTTGCTCGTACAGGGGAAGGCAAACGGGATATTAGTGCATTTATTGTGGAGAAAGATACGCCTGGATTTATTATTGGAAAAAAGGAAAGAAAAATGGGGCTCCATGGATCCAATACCGTATCGCTGACATTTGATAATTGTCAACTATCTGGTGATCAATTACTAGGGAAGGAACATGAAGGGTTTGCAATTGCGATGCATAATTTGAATATAGGCAGGATTGGAATAGCTGCACAGGCTTTAGGAATTAGTGATGCAGCAGTTACACATGCAATAAATTATGCAAAGGAAAGAAAGCAGTTTACTGGTCCGATTGCCGATAATCAAGGCATCTCGTTTAAATTGGCGGATATGGCAACACGTTCGGAAGCCGCAAAACTATTAGTCTATCAAGCTGCATCACTTGTTGAACAAGGCGTTTCTTGTGCGAAAGAAGTTTCAATGGCTAAGCTTTATGCCTCGAAATCTGCCGTGAAAAATGCAATTGAAGCAGTACAAGTTCTTGGTGGCTATGGATATACAGAAGATTATCCAGTAGAAAGGCTATTTAGGGATGCTAAAATCACCGAAATTTATGAAGGAACGAGTGAAATACAACATATGGTGATTGCAAAGCACTTACTGAAGAAATAAGGAGGGTTTATTTGTGGATTTTCAATTAACAGATGAACAAGACATGCTACGGAAAATGGTCCGTGATTTTGCAACCAATGATGTTGAACCGACAGCAGCGGAACGTGATGAAGAAGAACGATTTGATCGAGAAATATTTCATAAAATGGCAGAGTTAGGGTTAACGGGGATACCTTGGCCGGAGGAATATGGTGGAATCGGTGCTGATTATATGAGTTACATCATTGCAGTGGAAGAACTGTCGCGGGTATGTGCTTCAACTGGAGTTACATTATCAGCGCATGTATCACTTGCCAGCTGGCCAATTTATAAATACGGAAACGAAGCACAAAAAAAGTCTTTCCTAAAACGACTTGCGTCCGGAGAGGCGTTAGGGGCCTATGCATTATCAGAACCTGGTGCAGGAAGTGATGTCGTTTCAATGAAAACATCGGCAAAGGAAGATGGCGATCATTACATTTTAAATGGAAATAAAGTATGGATTACGAATGGTGGAGTAGCTGATATTTATATTGTTTTTGCAAAGACAAATTTGGATAAGCGTCATAAAGGGATTAGTGCATTCATTGTTGAAAAAGGAACAAGCGGTTTTACATTTGGAAAAAAAGAAAAGAAACTTGGTATTCGTTCTTCACCCACCACGGAATTAATATTTGAAAATTGTCGCATTCCTAAAGCAAATATGCTTGGTGATGAAGGAGAGGGATTTAAAATTGCGATGATGACATTAGATGGTGGTCGGAATGGAATAGCCGCTCAAGCGCTAGGAATTGCACAAGGAGCATTTGAGGCAGCTACAGCCTACGCAAAAGAACGAGAGCAATTTGGAAAGCCGTTAGCTAGTAATCAAGGAATTTCTTTTAAATTGGCAGATATGGCAACGGAAATAGAGGCTGCAAGATTATTGACGTACCAAGCAGCGTGGTTAGAATCACAGGGATTACCTTATGGGAAAGCGTCAGCAATGTCTAAATTATTTGCAGGAGATGCTGCTATGCGCATCACAGTAGAAGCAGTACAAGTATTTGGAGGATACGGGTATACCAAAGACTATCCGGTAGAGCGTTATATGCGTGATGCGAAAATAACGCAGATATACGAAGGCACCAATGAAATTCAACGATTAGTAATTGGTAAAATGGTAACAAAATAAACTTAAAGGGAGGTGCTACATCACGATGGATCCAATTTCAACATCCATTAAGGATCAGCAATTAATTGAAAAACGCAGAAGACAAATGATCAAAGGGGCAATTACGCTTTTCAAGGAGAAAGGCTTTCATCGCACAACTACGAGAGAAATTGCTAAAGCTTCTGGATTCAGTATTGGCACCTTATATGAATATATTCGAACGAAAGAAGATATCCTGTTTTTAGTGTGTGATGCAATTTACCAACAAGTACAAGAGCGTTTAGTAGCTCAAATTGATCTTACCAACTCTTCCGTCGAACATTTTGAAAAGGTCATAAGGTCCTATTTTTATTTGATGGATGACATGCAAGAAGAAGTTGTTATCATGTACCAGGAAGTCAAATCTTTAAAAAAGGAAACAAAAGAATATGTGTTGCAGAAAGAAAGAGACATGGTGGCTATGCTTGAACGAGTAATTGATACTTGTTTTCCAGGAACGATTTCTCTTTTGGACAGAGAGCTTCTTGCGAACAATATTTTTATTCAAGGTCAAATGTGGGGCTTCCGAAGATGGATGCTACAGAAGCAATTTACTTTAGAGGACTATATCGATAGGCAGATTTATTTTTTAATGCATAGTCTAACGGTGAAATAAACCGTAACAAATGATTTACTGGATGATTTCTGTACGTACCAGTTCGTAAGAATGATCAAATAATAAAATATTTTGTCCCTACATAACTTTTTCTGCTTTTTCTCTAGCATAAACCCTATAGATTTGTTTATAATGTATGGTATGGTTAATGAAGCGAACTGCTAGAAATACATGATCAAATAAACAATTAATTTAATAGTGTATTGCGAAGAAGCAATTAATATAAAGTAAAGGGAGTGCGTTGCCGTGAGCTTAAAAGATTTTAGCCACGAACAAATTCAAAATATGTCTATGATTGAATTGGCAAGTTTAATTCTTTTGGATGAAAAAAAAGCCATTCATTTTAAAGATATATTTAATAAACTTGCAGATTTAAGAGGGTATTCGGAAGAAGAGAAACAGGCGACAATTGCTCAGTTTTATACCGATTTAAATGTAGACGGCCGTTTCATTACAATTGGTGAAAATATGTGGGGATTGAAGAGATGGTACCCAGTAGAGCAAATGGACGAAGAAGTTACCAATGCGCCGAAGAAGAAAAAGAAAGCAAAGAAAAAAGAAGAGGCGAATGAATCGGAAGAGGAAGAAAATCTTGATATCACCGATGATGAAATGGAAATTTTTGATGAAGACTTTGATATCGATGAAGACCTTGATGAACTAGATGAAGATTTCGATGAGGACTTTGATGACGATGAAGAGTTTGAAGATAGCGAGGAAGAAGAGGAAGAAGAGAAGTAAGTTTTTAAGTAGTGATTGGTAATTTAATGGATGCTTGACTTTTTTAAAATGAATCAGTACAATTTAAATTGGGCTCTTTTATTTTAATTATCAAAGCGTTTCCCCATTATATTTGGGGAGGCGCTTTTATTATTTTTTCAGCAGATTAGTACATGCTAAAACTATAGATTACGCTACCCAATTGATGCATTAATATTGGATCAGAAAAGAATACACAGAGAAAGAGGGAAAGACGATGACCAAGTACATTTTTGTGACTGGAGGAGTTGTATCATCTTTAGGGAAAGGGATAACTGCTGCTTCCTTGGGACGTTTGTTGAAAAACAGGGGATTGAAGGTGACTATTCAAAAATTTGATCCTTATATCAATGTTGACCCTGGTACAATGAGTCCTTATCAACACGGTGAAGTATATGTAACACAAGATGGTGCGGAAACGGATTTGGATTTGGGGCACTATGAACGGTTTATAGATATTAACTTAAATAAATATAGCAATATTACTACAGGTAAAGTATATTCAAGCGTTATTCGTAAAGAACGTCGTGGCGATTATTTGGGAGGCACTGTGCAAGTGATTCCCCATATTACGAACGAAATTAAAGAACAGGTGTTTCGGGCAGGAGAAGCTACAGGAGCAGATGTTGTTATAACGGAGATTGGCGGTACAGTTGGTGATATCGAGTCATTACCATTCTTGGAAGCTATTCGACAAATAAAAAAAGAGGTAGGAAGAGACAGTGTGATGTACTTGCATTGTACACTTGTCCCTTACATTAAAGCCGCTGGCGAGATGAAGACGAAACCAACTCAGCATAGTGTTAAAGAATTACGTTCATTAGGTATACAGCCTGATGTTATCGTATTACGAACGGAACAAGCGATTAGCAAAGAAATGAAGGAAAAGATTGCATTGTTCTGTGATATTAACGAACATGCAGTAATTGAAATGCGCGATGCAGATACCCTTTATCAGGTTCCTATTTCTCTACAAGAACAACGGCTTGATCATTTAACTTGCGAACATTTCGGTCTGGATTGTCAAGATGCAGACATGGAAGAGTGGAAGGAATTGGTTTCCAAAGTGCGCAATCTCTCTAAAAAAATCGATATTGCACTCGTTGGTAAATATGTTGAATTACCAGATGCTTATATTTCTGTAGTGGAAGCATTAAAGCATGCTGGATTTGTATACGATGCCGACATTCAAGTTCATTGGATTAATTCAGAGAAGCTAGATCAGGAAACGATAAACCAACATTTAGAACATGTGGATGGTATCTTGGTACCAGGTGGATTTGGAGATCGCGGTATTGATGGAAAAATTGCTGCGATTCAGTATGCTAGAGAAAATAAGATTCCATTCTTGGGCATTTGTTTAGGAATGCAATTAGCTTCTGTAGAATTTGCACGTAATGTTCTTGGTTTGAGAGGTGCACATTCTGCAGAAATTGATCCAAATACTCCATACCCAATCATTGATTTGTTACCTGAACAAAAGGATATTTCTGATCTTGGTGGAACTTTACGTTTAGGGATATATCCTTGTAAGCTGCAAGATAATACAAAAACAAAAGCTGCTTATGATGGAGCAGATTATATTGAAGAACGTCATCGCCATCGATATGAATTTAATAATGCGTATCGTGATCAAATGGTTGAGAATGGTTTTGTCTTTTCAGGTACAAGTCCTGACGGAAGACTTGTAGAAACAATTGAAATTAAAGATCACCCTTGGTTTGTGGCAAGTCAATTTCATCCAGAATTCACATCTCGCCCAACGAGAGCGCAATCTTTGTTTAAAGGATTTATTGGTGCTGCAGTTGAACAACAAGTAGGAAAATAATTAATCCGTAAAGGGAAGTTGCTTTCATATGTGACTTCCCTTTTTCCTATTTCATCCGTTTTCATCAATGATCCTACTTATATCATCAACTCCTAAAGTTGTAAAACTATCATTAACGGCAGGATATTACTTCAAATGTATCGAATATAACTGATGGGGGATAAATGCTTTTTTGGAAAGGGGATATGCAATTGATGAAAAAGGAAATTTTAGTTGTTGATGACCAGCCGGGTATTTGTATGCTACTAACAGATATTCTTACGAGTGAGGGTTATCATGTTGAAACTGCTAAAACAGGAAAAGAGGGATTGGACAAAATTAACAATTCATCTTTTCATTTACTTATGATTGATTATAAGTTACCAATATTTAATGCGTTTGAAGTGCTGCGTAGAATGGAAGCTGAGAATCGAATCGTACCAACGATTCTAATGAGTGGAATGACAGAAGATGACATTCGAGAAAAAGAAGATTGCAGCAAAATTGAAAGCGTACTGTCTAAACCTTTTAATATACATGAAGTATGCAAACTCGTAAAAGCAACTATTGGATAATTAGCAGGATTGTTGCTACTTTGTGTTGTTGTTGGTATTCTATTAATGTAATTAATTTATATTTATATAGGTGCATTGTTCATCTAAGAGGAGGATATATACATGCCATTAGTATCAATGAAAGAGATGCTGGAAAAAGGTAAAGACAATGGTTATGCGGTTGGCCAGTTCAACTTAAATAACTTAGAATACGCGCAGGCAATACTTCAAGCAGCAGAAGAAGAGCAATCTCCTGTAATCCTTGGAGTATCTGAAGGTGCGGCAAGATATATGGGTGGTTTTAATGTTGTTGTATCAATGGTAAAAGCACTGATGGATTCTTACGGTACAACAATACCAGTTGCAATACATTTAGATCATGGTTCAAGTTTCGCAAAATGTGCAGAAGCAATACATGCAGGTTTCACATCTGTGATGATCGATGCATCTCATGATCCATTAGAAGAAAATATCGATATTACCAAAAAAGTTGTTGAATTGGCTCATCTTCATGGTGTTTCCGTTGAAGCTGAATTAGGAACAGTTGGAGGCCAGGAAGATGATGTTGTGGCTGATGGCGTCATTTACGCAGATCCAAAAGAGTGCAAGGTTTTAGTTGATGAAACTGGAATTGATTGTTTAGCTCCAGCACTCGGCTCCGTGCATGGACCTTATAAAGGTGAACCAAACCTAGGATTTAAAGAAATGGAAGAAATCCTTGCTACAGTGAAGGTTCCATTAGTATTACATGGTGGTACTGGTATCCCAACAAAAGATATTAAGCGGGCTATTTCGTTCGGTACTTCAAAAATCAATGTAAATACGGAAAACCAAGTAGCCCAAGCAAAAGCAGTGCGTGAAGTGTTACAAGAAAAGCCTGATTTGTATGACCCACGTAAATACTTAGGACCAGGTACAGAAGCAATTAAGCAGACGGTAATCGGAAAAATGCGTGAATTTGGTTCTTCTCAACAAGCATAATTAAATTAATAGGGCATAGGAGGCAACGTTCAATGAGATTTTTTATTGATACGGCAAATATTAATGAAATTCGTGAAGCAAATGCACTTGGTGTATTGGATGGAGTAACTACTAATCCAAGCTTAGTATCCAAAGAAGGCATTTCGTTTCATGATCGATTGCGAGAAATTACAGAAGAAGTATCTGGATCAGTAAGTGCAGAGGTTATCTCTGAAGATGCAGAAGGTATGATTCGCGAGGGAAAAGAGCTTGCTGCCATTGCTCCAAATATTACTGTTAAAGTTCCAATGACATTAGAAGGACTGAAAGCAGTAAAGGCATTCAGTGATTTAAATATAAAAACGAATGTAACATTAATTTTTAACGCAAATCAAGCTTTACTTGCTGCACGTGCTGGAGCAACATACGTATCACCATTTTTAGGCCGTTTGGATGACATTGGGCATGATGGAATGGAACTAATTCAAACGATATCCACTATATTTGATAAGCATGAAATTGGAACACAAATTATCGCAGCATCTATTCGTCACCCTTTACATGTTATTGATGCTGCAAAACGAGGAGCACATATTGCAACACTACCGTATAAGGTACTAGGGCAATTGGTGAAACATCCATTAACTGATCAAGGAATTGAAAAATTCCTAGCTGATTGGAACAAGCAAAATTAATTGCATAATAATGGAAGAATTACACATCCTAAGGAACAGAGATGCAGTTTTCGAGCTGCAATAAAGTCTGCAAGTATTATGTGAGCACCTCTTACTTGTGCTTAACATGTTCCTTGCCTAAGTGGGGTTTTCTACATGCAAAAAATGTTAGTTGAAGGCGGCCATTATTTGAATGGCAAAGTACGCATTAGCGGGGCTAAGAATAGTGCTGTAGCACTCTTGCCGGCAGCTATTTTGGCAGATTCAGATGTCACTATCGAAGGACTTCCAGAAATATCCGATGTCTATACACTTGGTGATCTACTTGAAGAGATTGGCGGAACTGTTTCCTGGGATGGACAGACCGTGCATATCAATCCTGAAAAGATGATTGCTATGCCATTACCAAATGGCAAAGTAAAAAAATTACGAGCTTCCTATTATTTTATGGGAGCAATGCTTGGCAAATTTAATAAGGCAGTCATCGGCCTTCCCGGCGGTTGCTTCTTAGGTCCACGTCCGATTGATCAACATATTAAAGGTTTTGAAGCACTCGGTGCAGAAGTTACCAATGAACAGGGAGCAATTTATCTACGTGCAAATGAGTTAAGAGGGGCACGAATTTACCTTGATGTTGTAAGTGTCGGAGCAACCATAAATATTATGCTAGCTGCTGTTAAAGCAAAAGGGAAAACGATTATTGAAAATGCAGCCAAAGAGCCTGAAATTATCGATGTAGCCACATTACTTACGAATATGGGGGCGAAAATAAAAGGTGTAGGAACAGATGTTATTCGGATCGAAGGTGTCTCATCTTTGAGTGGATGTCGGCATACGATAATCCCTGATCGAATTGAAGCTGGTACCTACATTATTGCAGCAGCATCGATGGGAAAGGAGGTTGTAATTGATAATGTGATCCCCCCCCATTTGGAATCGTTATTGGCAAAGTTACGTGAAATGGGGGTATCCATAGAGGAAAGTGGCGAACAGCTATTAATTACACCGAATAATCCATTGAAAAGTGTAGATATCAAAACACTTGTTTATCCAGGTTTTCCGACAGACTTGCAACAGCCGTTCACTTCCTTATTAACAAAAGCAGTTAACACAGGTGTAGTTACAGATACAATCTATTCTGCTAGACTGAAGCATATTGATGAATTGAGAAGAATGAATGCTTCTATTAAGGTTGAGGGCGGTTCGGCTATTGTTTCAGGTCCTGTTCAACTACAAGGTGCAAAAGTAAACGCTACGGATTTACGAGCAGGTGCAGCATTGATTGTTGCTGGTCTTATGGCGAACGGGGTCACAGAAATTACTGGACTTGATCATATTGACCGTGGTTATGAGAAAATTACAGAGAAGTTAACTAACCTTGGTGCTAATATATGGCGCGAAGAGATGACAGACCAAGAAATTATACAACTACAGAATTCCTAACGTAGCATGAAGGTGATTGCAAACCTTTGTAAAAATTCTTCTTGGGATGAGGATATTTTACTAAAGGGAGAGATTATAATGGAAAGAAGCTTAACAATGGAATTAGTCAGGGTGACCGAAGCGGCCGCCTTAAAATCTGCCCGTTGGATGGGTAGAGGTAAAAAAGATGAGGCAGATGACGCAGCAACAACGGCTATGCGTGATGTGTTTGATACGATTCCAATGCAAGGTACCGTGGTAATAGGTGAAGGCGAAATGGATGAAGCACCAATGCTCTATATTGGTGAAAACCTTGGTACTGGCCATGGGCCAGGTGTCGATGTTGCCGTCGATCCTCTAGAAGGTACTAGTATCGTAGCAAATGGTTCATGGAATGCTCTAGCAGTTATTGCTATTGCGGATAAAGGAACGTTATTACATGCACCTGATATGTATATGCAAAAGATTGCTGTTGGTCCAGAGGCTGTTGGCAAAATTGATATTAATGCTTCTACGTTAGAGAACCTTCAAGCTGTAGCTAAAGCTAAAAATAAAGATGTAGAAGATGTTGTTGTAACCGTATTGGATCGACCTCGCCATAAAGAATTGATTGAGGAAATCCGCCAAGCAGGTGCACGAATTAAATTAATATCCAATGGGGATGTAGCCGGTGCGATTAATACTGCATTTGATGAAACAGGAGTAGACATCTTATTAGGAACTGGCGGTGCTCCAGAGGGAGTTATTGCAGCAGTAGCTTTGAAATGTTTAGGTGGTGAAATGCAAGGAAAGCTTGTTGCATCGAATAAAGAGGAAGAAGAACGTTGTAATAAGATGGGAATTGCTGACCTAAATAAAGTATTGATGATGGAAGATTTTTGTAGTGGAGATGACGCTATATTCGCTGCTACAGGAGTTACGGATGGCGAATTATTAAAAGGCGTTCAATTTAAAGGATCGAAAGCAAAAACAGAAACGATCGTAATGCGTGCGAAGAGTGGTACCGTCCGTTTCGTTGACGGGGCTCACAGCCTGCAGAAAAAACCAAATCTAGTAATCAAATCCTAATGTATGAATGGATTAAAAATTGGTTACAAATAGAAAGTAACAATACTTTCTTTTTCAGATCTAACGGAAAAGGGAGCCCGCGTTAAGTGGCTTCCTTTTCTATTCATTTGACATCTTCAGGACCAACACCTCAATTTTCAAGAATTTCTTAGATAATTATAATTATAGTGTTGAATATTATGTATCAAAAGAGTATTATGGTATATGTTTAATACATGATTATTTTGCTGACTTCTAATCTAGCTTCTACCTTTTCTTCATTTCTACAAGGATAAACCTTCCAAAAGGAGTAAAAAATCTCTGGACTCTTATTGAAATGGGTTTTGCAATTATATTTTTTATTATTAAATGAATGTTTGTAAGGAAGGTAACGTAAATAACTATAATAATGTGTCATACAACTCTTTAGCTTTTTTACTGGTTTTTAAAAACAATTTTACGTTTTAAATATGAATAGGCGTGGTGATTTTTATGGCAGAATTAACTATCTCCCATCTGGAGACGTTAACACTAAAAGAAATTTATGCGTTAGCTCGAGAATATAAAGTTTCTTACTATGCAAAGCTAACGAAAAAAGAACTTATTTTTGCAATTTTAAAAGGACAAGCTGAAAAAGATGGTTATTTATTTATGGATGGGATATTAGAGATCATTCCTTCCGAGGGGTTTGGTTTTTTAAGACCAATAAATTATTCGCCTAGTGCAGAAGACATTTATATTTCTGCATCTCAGATTCGCCGTTTTGACTTACGGAATGGGGACAAGGTATCTGGGAAAGTTCGCCCTCCAAAAGAAAATGAAAGATATTATGGGCTATTACATGTTGATGCTGTAAATGGCGATGATCCTGAAACAGCAAAAGAGCGTGTTCATTTTCCTGCATTAACAGCGTTGTATCCGGATCGCTTAATGAAATTAGAAACAAAAACAAATAAATTATCTACACGAATTATTGATTTAATGACACCCGTAGGTTATGGGCAGCGTGGATTAATAGTAGCACCGCCAAAAGCAGGTAAAACCATTCTATTAAAAGAAATTGCTAATAGTATTTCGGAGAACCACCCGAATGCAAAATTGATTATATTGCTAGTAGATGAACGACCTGAAGAAGTAACGGATATCGAACGTTCTGTTCACCCAGATGTGGATGTAGTAAGCTCTACATTCGATGAAGTACCAGAAAGTCACATTAAAGTTTCGGAGTTAGTATTAGAGCGTGCAATGCGATTAGTAGAGCACAAGCGTGATGTGATCGTTTTGATGGATAGTATTACAAGACTGGCAAGAGCATACAATCTGGTCATTCCACCAAGTGGTCGTACCTTGTCTGGAGGGATCGATCCAGCAGCATTCCATCGTCCAAAACGATTCTTTGGTGCAGCCCGAAACATCGAAGAAGGCGGTAGCTTCACTATACTTGCAACAGCGCTAGTAGATACCGGTTCGCGTATGGATGACGTGATTTATGAAGAATTTAAGGGAACAGGAAACATGGAATTGCACTTAGATCGTAACTTGGCACAACGTCGTATTTTCCCTGCTATTGATATTCTACGATCTGGAACAAGAAAAGAAGAGCTTCTTGTAGAAAAATCACATCTTGACAAAATGTGGGCTATCCGTAAAACCATGCAAGACTCAAATGATTTTCTTGAACGCTTCTTGAGAAGACTTAAGTCCTCAGAGACCAATGATGATTTCTTCCAATTAATGGATGAAGAAATGAAGCGACGTGGCACCAAACGTTAATCAATGCTTGTTCTGTATAAGATATTATTTAAGTCAAGACTATTGCATTCAGTATAGCATACTGTTATAATCTTTTTATGTGAGTTTAGATAAGGTTTACTACCTATGACGGCTCTTACAATAACTCTGTTTCCAAAGGATTCAGGGCAAAAAGGAGTGGAATGACATGAAAAAGGATATTCATCCAGAGTACAGAAAAGTAGTATTTTTAGATACTAGCTCTGATTTCAAATTTTTGAGTGGCTCAACGAAATCATCTGAAGAGACGATCGAATGGGAAGATGGTAACACATACCCGTTAATCCGTGTTGAGATTAGCTCAGATTCACATCCTTTCTACACAGGTAAACAAAAAGCTGACAAAGTTGGCGGACGTGTAGACCGATTCAAGAAGAAATATAATATGAAATAAACAACTGAAGCAACTGCATCGTTGCCGAGGTTAATTTCTAGAAAACGTTGAGAATAATCTCAAGGTTAATCATTGAGTATAACTGTAAAAACAGGCAAAACGTCTAATTTTGCCTGTTTTTTTACTTTTACTATTGATAAAATAAAAATTCTTGGACAACTTAGACGTGATACGATCTAAGTTTTACAATAAATGTATAGGTTAGACGAATATAATACATAGAATGAGAAAGAGAGGGTACGAATCATGTATGTGATGAAACAGAGCGGCTGGGTAGAGGTAATCTGCGGGAGTATGTTTTCAGGTAAATCAGAAGAACTAATCCGTCGTGTACGTCGTGCTACGTACGCAAATTTATCTGTACGTGTGTTTAAACCAGCAATTGACAATCGTTACGAGGAAGAAGCAGTTGTTTCACATAACGGTACTTCGATCATTGCTCGACCTGTAAAAAGTTCGGACGAACTATTAGAGCATATAGATGAGAAGGTCGACATTATAGGGATTGATGAAGTTCAATTTTTTGATGAAAATATTGTTGAGACAGCTGAGGAATTAGCTAACCGTGGGATTCGCGTAATTATCGCTGGATTAGATACTGATTTTCGTGGGGAACCATTTGGGCCAATGCCTAAGTTAATGGCACTAAGTGAATCAGTAACTAAATTAAATGCGATATGCCCAATATGTGGATCACCAGCAAGCAGAACGCAGCGTTTAATTAATGATAAACCCGCTTCATACGATGATCCAGTGATTCTTGTAGGAGCATCAGAATCGTATGAACCAAGATGCCGCCATCACCATGAAGTTCCCAATAAGCCAAATAATACTATTTTAAATAGTTTGTCAAAGTTATCTAAATAATAGGCGTCCATAGACGTCTTTTTTCCTATTTGAAGCAATTAACAATAGTATTTGTTCTAGGCAAAGGTATTTATCCACAAGCATCGACCAATATATAAAAGAAAAGCAGGAATAATTTTGACCTCTCATCAGGAGTATACTATAATTATACTGTTAATCAGAAAGAGGTGACCGTGATGCTAGAACGTTTACAATCTTTAGAAGATCGTTATGATAAATTAAATGAAATGCTAAGTGATCCGGAAATAGTAAATGATTCAACAAAACTCCGTGAATATTCTAAAGAACAAGCAGGACTAGAAGATGTTGTTCAAGCATACCGTGAATATAAAGATGTAACATCTCAGTTAAAAGATGCGAAAGAAATGTTAGAAGATAATTTAGATGAAGAGATGCATGAGATGGTAAAATTAGAAATCTCTGAGCTTAATGAAAATAAAACCGATCTAGAGGAAAAAATGAAAATCCTTCTACTCCCCAAAGATCCTAATGATGATAAGAACGTGTTTATGGAAATTCGCGGTGCAGCTGGCGGAGATGAGGCTGCTTTATTTGCTGGCGATTTATATCGAATGTATTCTCGCTATGCAGAGCAATATGGTTGGAAAATTGATGTTATGGAAGCAAGTACTACTGGTGTAGGTGGTTATAAAGAGATTATCTTTATGATTAATGGAAAAGGAGCCTATTCACGACTAAAATATGAGAACGGTGCGCATCGTGTTCAACGAGTACCTGAAACAGAATCTGGTGGCCGTATACACACATCAACTGCCACTGTGGCTGTTCTTCCTGAAGCAGAAGAAGTCGAAGTTGATATCCATGAAAAAGATATAAGGGTGGACACATTTGCATCTAGTGGTCCAGGAGGGCAAAGTGTTAACACGACAATGTCGGCTGTCCGTTTAACGCATGAACCTACAGGGGTAGTTGTTTCTATACAAGATGAAAAATCACAAATAAAAAACAAAGAAAAAGCAATGAAAGTATTGCGTGCACGAATTTATGATATGTACCAGCGTGAGGCACAGGCAGAATATGATGAAACTCGAAAATCTGCTGTTGGTACGGGAGATCGTTCAGAGCGAATTCGTACTTATAATTTTCCGCAAAATCGTGTGACAGATCACCGAATTGGTTTAACGATACAGAAGTTAGATCAAATACTGCAAGGAAAATTGGATGAGTTTATTGAAGCTTTATTATTAGAAGAACAAACGAAAAAATTAGAACAAATTGGTGAATAAAATGAAGGCAATGAAGCAATATGAAGTCCTAAATTGGGCTTCTCTTTTTTTAGAACAGCATCATCGGGAACAAAGAGTAGCTGAACTTCTCCTGCAATATCATTTAAATGTGTCGTCATCGAGGTTTTATACCATGATGAGAGATTGGATTCCAGAAGATGTGTTAGTTAAGTATGTAGAGGATATTAAACAACATGCTACTATTGGTATTCCTATACAACATCTAATGGGATATGCGTATTTTTATGGACGTAAATTCTATGTTACTAATCATGTGCTTATCCCCAGACCAGAAACGGAAGAACTCGTTTATCATAGTATTTCATCCACAGAGGGTAAATCTGTGGATAAGTTACCAGTAATTGTTGATGCTGGAACTGGAAGTGGTGTCATTGCCATTACACTTGCGTTAGAGCTAGCAGATGCTAAGATCCATGCGACTGATTTATCAAAAGAAGCGCTAAAAGTAGCGAAAAAGAATGCAGATGATCATCAAGCAGCTATCCATTTTCATGATGGGGATTTTCTACAGCCTTTGATTGATCAACAAATTCATGTTGATATGATTGTCTCTAATCCTCCTTATATTTCGATAAAAGAGAAGATGGAGCTTGCTGATACAGTAAGGGATTTTGATCCTGAGCTCGCCTTATTTGCAGAGGATGAGGGACTCGCTGCCTATATCAAACTGATTGATCAATCAAAGCAGGTGCTATGTAAACGCGGAACAATTGTTTTTGAAATTGGTCATCAACAAGGACCTCAAGTTTTGAAGCTTCTAAAAGAAAGTTATCCACATAGTGATGTTGCAATTATAAAAGATATTAATGGAAAAGATCGAATCGTAACAGCGCAGCTTTAGAATCTCGCAGAATAGAGCTTAAGAACTTTTGTCACGATTCTCTTAAAATAATTTATAGAATACTAGTTTAAAATTATCTTCTTCCGAGCATACTGTTTTTTATAGTAAGGGAGGAAATAGGTAATGAAGAAACTAGTATTTTTTGTTTTTATTATTTTCATATTATTATTAAGTATTCCAACGCACATTATTGGAAAACACCCTGAACAATCAAGCCAGAATCAGGAGTATCAAGTGATACCAGATGAGGCAATTCGATTGCGGATTTTGGCAAACAGTGATCAGCAAGAGGATCAGCAATTGAAACGGTTAGTTCGTGATCGTGTAAACGAAAAAATAACGAAATGGGTTGAAGATATTACAGATATTAAGGAAGCTCGCCGATTGATAGAAAAGCGGATTCCAGAAATTAACCAAACAGTTGCGGAGGTTATAAAGGAATCAGGCGAAGAAAATGATTATAAAGTGGAATATGGGAAAAATATAAGTTTTCCTGCTAAGATATATGGATCTTACATCTACCCAGCAGGCGAATATGAAGCTGTATTAATCACTATTGGTGAGGGAAAAGGTGCGAACTGGTGGTGTGTTCTTTTTCCACCATTATGTTTTCTAGATTTCTCTAATGGTACAAGTGCGGTGGCTGCGGAATCAGAAGAAAATGAATCAAAAGAAGCGGATTCTAAAGAACATAAGGAAGCGGAGGAAACAAAGGATGCAGAGGTGAAATTTTTTCTATTTGAATGGCTAGGATTGTCATAGTTTTAGTGAAACGTGCATAAGATAAGGTAAAAGGTTGAAAACTATTAAATCAAATAGAGAGGTGAAAGTATGAATTTAATTCCGGCGGATAAAGCAGAAGAGGGAAAAATAGATAAGTTTTTAGAAAATAACCCTAATGTAAAAAGACAGAGTTTGTTGTGTAAGGGCTATGTAGTCGAATTAAAAGGACAAATAGAGGGATGTTTTATTCTTGAAGAAATGGAAGAAGGAACATATTGGCTTAAGCAGTTATATATTACTCAATCAGAAGCAGCTATACTTCCAGTATTATTAGAAGCAATTTTAATGATGGCAAAACAGCAGCATGCACAGCGTGTCTATGTGCATAGTCATCAGCCTGTCGTTGATATATTATTGGAAGCGTTGCAATTTCATCCACAAAAAGAAAGGGTTTTCGTGGATAAATATGATAAAAGTGAAGGAAATTGGTGGTTATATCACGTATCATAAGCATGATTCACAAAAAATCCACAGTTTCTGTTGATAATTAACTGTGAAGCTGTGGATTACTGTGTATAAAAAGATATAAACAACAAAAAATCCTCTTTATACGTATTTATATATGTGGATAACTTTTGAATCTATTCTGTGTATAACTTGGTAGATGAATGATTGCGAAAACATCCTCTATCTACTAAAATAAAAAGGTAGAAAAGAGGTAGCATGATGGAAACAAACTATTGGAAACTTACAAATAATCAACTTAAAGATTGTGAAGCAATTGATGAAGCTGCAACCATGCTTATCAATGGAGAAGTAGTTGCTTTTCCAACAGAAACGGTTTATGGACTCGGTGCAAATGCTACCGATCATGACGCAGTTAATAAGATATTTCAAGCAAAAGGGCGTCCACAAGACAATCCGTTAATTGCTCATGTTTCAGATCGTGTTCAGATGGAAAAACTCGTTGGACCATGGCCAGGCTATGTGGATAACTTAATTGAAGCTTTTACTCCAGGTCCATTGACATTTGTTTTGCCCAGTAATGGCATCTGTGCCACAAATGTGACTGCAGGATTATCCACAATTGGAGTTCGTATTCCGAGTCATCCTGTTGCACAACAATTACTAAAGGCGTGTCAGTTACCTATTGCAGCTCCTAGTGCAAATTTATCTGGAAAACCTAGCCCTACAACAGCAAACCATGTCTTTGCAGATTTAAATGGTAGGATTTCTGGGATTGTGGATGGAGGGCCAACAGGTGTTGGACTTGAATCTACAGTTATCGATTGTACACAAGAGATTCCAGTTATTTTACGTCCTGGGGGCATTACCCAAGAGCAAATTGAAAAAGTTACTGGGGTTGTTATGACAGATCCAGCTTTAGCAAACCAATCAGACAAACCGAAGTCACCAGGAATGAAGTATCGTCATTATTCACCAGAAGTTCCTTTGTGGATTATCGATGGTTCCTTGAAAAGAATGCAGCAAGAAATTACAGGACAAAAGGAAACCGGAAATCGTGTAGGACTTATAGCTAGTAATCACATTGTTGATAAACTGGTAGCAGATGAAGCGATCGCTTTAGGAGAAAATCTGAGTGAGATCGCAGCGAATTTATACCATGCATTACGGACCTTCAAACAAAGTAATGTGGATATTATTATATGTGAAGCTTTTCCGGAAAAGGGCATTGGTCAAGCGGTGATGAATCGGTTGAAAAAGGCTGCAAGTAACTATATATATAGGGATTAAAGCTTGAGTTGTTTTCCTTAAGAAAATGGAATATAACTCTCTGCAAAATAACATGTTTGAAAACGAAAAGACGCTCCTCCTCTATCAAGATAGGCGAAAGAGTGTCTTTTTTAATGAGCAAACAACATGGGAATGGGGGCGACAAGGCTGAATACCTCTCAGTATGGAAATCTTAATTCTATAATGTACGAACTTACAACTACGATATCTATAAGAGGGGCCATTATTCGTATATAGCCTTAGTCGACATAATTGTCCTCCCAAAAAATGAATCGAGATCGTACGCCAGATGGATAAGATCTTTTGAGAATCATAATTTCTTTTGGACGTGCATATAGTTTATAAGCATGTCCAAGGGGGATTATGGATGTCAGGATATATTGGCGAATTTACAGCACTATTATTTTTATCATTGGCATTAGGATTAGATGCTTTTTCCGTAAGCCTTGGGCTAGGAATGCAGCGTTTACGACTAAAACGTGTTGCATTAATTGGTCTTGTTATAGGCGTATTTCACCTTCTGATGCCCTTTATCGGAATTGTATTGGGACAATTGATATCTTCCCAAATTGGCCATTTAACAACATTAGCAGGTGGGTTGTTACTTGTTGGTATTGGTTGTCAAATGGTATTTTCCTCTTTTAACCACCAAGCAAAAAAAATCATCCAACCAATCGGAGTAGGGATGTTTTTACTAGCCTTTGGGTTGAGTATCGATAGTTTTTCGGTAGGTTTAAGTCTTGGCATGTCAGGAGTAAAGACGTTAGTAGCGCTCTTACTATTTGGTGTGATGAGCACCATTCTCTCCTGGGTTGGCATGTTCTTGGGACGAAAAGTTCGTGGGTTTTTAGGTGTGTATAGTGAGATTTTAGGGGGAAGTATTCTAGTGGCATTCGGTCTACGGTTAGTATTTGGATAACGATAAGAGAAAGTTATCAGTAGAAATAATAACCTCGTATTATTCATTTGAGTTGTATTTATGTAAACTGATAATAGTTGTAAATGGTACTGGAAAGAGGGAGAATATGAAGGATATTCTAAGCTATCGATGCGCTGATCAACAAGATCTTCCAGCTATAGTAAAAATTACTTGCAGATGACCCGTTAGGAAAACATAGAGAAAATGAGGTAAATCAGCTTCCGGGTTCATATATAGAAGCATTTCAAGCAATTGCAGCAGATCCTAATAATCAATTACTAGTAGCGGTTATTCGTAATCAAATTGTTGGGGTTTTACAATTGACTTTTACTCCGTACCTAACGTACCAGGGGTCGTGGCGAGCTACCATAGAAGGAGTTCGAACGAGTTCAATGGTTAGGGGAAAAGGAATTGGTAGTTATTTAATATGTCAGGCGATAAAATTAGCTAAGGAAAAAGGATGCCATGTTGTTCAATTAACTACGGATAAACGTAGACTATTGGCTAACGCTTTTTATCAGAAACTTGGATTTAGGAATACGCATGATGGAATGAAACTTCATCTTGTATCGGCCTCGTTCAACTAAGAACGAGGTTCTTTTAATAGGAATAAAATGTGGTGGTTTAACTGAAGCAGAATATGATATATTGGAAGTAGCGTTTAGTATCGGAGGTTCCCTATATGAGAATTTTATTTATCTGTACTGGAAATACGTGTCGAAGCCCAATGGCGGAAGCACTAGTGAAAGACAAAATCCCCGAAGTAGAAGTGCAGTCTGCCGGTATTTTTGCAGTAAATGGTCAACAAGCAAGTCCAAAAGCAATGGAAGCTTTGAAACAAAAACAAATCGATATGAACCATTCTTCTCAGCCTATAACCACAAAACTATTAAATTGGGCAGATGTCGTCTTAACAATGACAACCCAACATAAACAGTCGCTAATTATGGAGTACCCTAACTTTCAAGATAAATATTATACGTTAAAAGAATATGTTTCCGAAGCCGATAAAGAAATATGGGGAAAATTAAAAAAGTTATATGCAGCGTACGAGGAAAAAAGGTCATTATTTATTCAGGAAAACCAACATAAATTGGATAATTCTTTACTCGCAAAAAAGATACAAGATCATTTAGCGCATGATATTGAACAAATTCGTAGACTAGAAGCAAATTTAATCAATTATGATATCTCAGATCCATTTGGTGGAGATATGCAAATTTATCAGGAAACGCTGAATGAATTGGAAGAAAATATTGACCTGCTGCAAAAGAAATTAAATTATTAGGCAGGGGAACAGAGAATGGAGAAGAAGAAATATCGATTTAGTTTACGTTTGAAATTAGTTTTATTCACTACCTTATTAGCACTAGTTACATATTCCGTAAGTGCTATATTTCTTTACTACATCTATGATTATGTACAAGGATTTTGGGGGATTTCCGAACAACTATTTACAATAAGTACTTTAATTCTTGGTATTTTATGGTCAGGAATTTTAGCGTTTTTTGCTGCACATGTTATTACCAAACCACTATCTAAGCTTGAACACGCTGCTGGCGAAGCTGCAAAAGGAAATTTAAATCAACACATTGAGATTTCTAAATCTGATGATGAAGTTAGGGCACTTGGAATTTCTTTTGATAAAATGCTTAAAAATTTGGCGAATATCGTACATAATATAGATAGGCATTTTGAAAGTACGAATACATCAGTAATTCAAATTAAAGGAGCCTCTAATCAAGTTTCGGAGCATTCATCTTTTATTCAAACTTCAATTGATGATATTTCTAAAGGCGCTGAAAGCTCAGCAGAGGCAATTCAACAGACAGTAGAATCTGTGGAGTTAGCTACCGAATTAGCCCAAAAAGTTCAAGGAAAGGCAGCTCAGTCAAAGGATAAATCGGATGAAATGCTTCTTATTCTGCAACAGGGGAAACAGTCTGTTAATCGATTAGTAGACGGAATTCAAAAGTTGGCAAATGAACAAGAGCTATCCTTACAAGATGTTGCCCATTTAAAGCAGAATGCATTGCAGGTCGAGACGATTATTACCTTGGTCGGTGATATAGCGGATCAAACGAATTTGTTAGCCTTGAATGCCTCAATAGAAGCTGCACGTGCTGGAGAATATGGGAAGGGGTTTGCAGTAGTTGCTGATGAAATAAGAAAGTTGGCAGATCAAAGTGCTCAAGCTGTGCAAAGAATATCTGGCTTAATTACTGTAATCCAAGAAGATGTTTCAGCTGTCGTTGATAAGTTGAATGAAAATGTATCTTATGCCATAAAGGAAGCGAAATATGGGGAAACAGTGAACATGTCGATTACCAACATGTCTAAATCTGTGGAAGATGTTGCAGCAGAAATAGGGGGAATATCAGGTTTAGTAGACAGCCAGTTACTTTCAATTCAAAATACAGTAAGGCAATCTCAGGAGGTAGCTGCGATTGCTGAAGAAACATTTGCTGGAGCTGAGGAAGTAAATGCAGCTATCCATGAACAAGCAAGTACGATTGAACAGGTGGATAGTCTGGCATATGAATTAGAAGAACAAACGAATGATTTAAAACAGCAAATTCATAAGTTCAATGTTAATTAGCTTAGTTAGAAAGGAGTGCGCTTAGATGAAGGTAATTATTACCGCAGACCATGCAGGAATGACGATACGAAACGAAGTGAAAGATTTACTGGAAGAGATGGAGATTGAATTCGAAGATGTTGGCTGTAGCTGTGAATCTTCTGTTGATTATCCTGATTATGCATTGCCTGCAGCAGAGCGTATTGCTAATGGGGAGTTTGATAGAGGTATTTTTATATGTGGTACAGGAATTGGTATGTCCATTGCAGCTAATAAAGTGAAAGGGATACGATGTGCATTAACACATGATGTTTATAGTGCTAAATTGACTCGTCAACATAATAACTCAAATGTTATAGCCTTGGGAGAAAGAGTAATTGGACCAGGGCTGGCACGTGAGATAGCTAAAGTATGGTTAGAGACAGAATTTGATGGAGGGCGTCACGCAAACCGTATTGATAAGATTAAGACGTATGAGGAAAAGTAGAGAATAAACTACGTTCTGATCTAATTTAGGATGGCAGGTGATCAAAAATGACCCAACTGCTCGATCGTATCAGGCAAGAAATGAAAATACTACAGTCAGAATGGGACCGATCTGGGCATCTGCACGACGGGGAATTGTTTGTATTAGGCTGTTCAACAAGTGAAATAAGTGGGAATCGAATAGGCACACTTGGAAGTGAAGAAATTGCTGCTGTGATCTTTGAACAATTACTTAAACTTCGTGAGCAAACGGGTGTCCATCTAGTTTTTCAATGTTGCGAGCATTTAAATCGTGCGCTTGTTGTGGAAAGGGAAACGATGAATCGCTATCAGTTGCAAGAAGTTTCCGTTATACCAGTACCAAAAGCGGGAGGTTCAATGGCCTCTTTTGCTTTTAAACATCTGAAAAATCCTGTTGTGGTGGAGACTATTTCTGCGCATGCTGGGATGGATATAGGAGAAACCATGATAGGGATGCATTTGAAATCGGTAGCTGTCCCACTTCGTTTTCAACAAAGAAACCTGGGAGGTGCTCGTGTTAATGCGGCATTCACGCGTCCAAAACGTATTGGTGGGCATCGTGCCAAATATCCCGATACAAATTCAACTGTAACAGAAAGCTGTAAATAATTTGCTTACAACTTAAGTAGTATAAAATACATAGGAGGGGTTACGATGGAACATGTAAAACAAACCGACGTTGAATTATTTGAAGCTATGGAAGCAGAAAAGAAAAGACAGCAGGATAAAATTGAGCTTATTGCGTCTGAAAATTTTGTCTCGGAAGCAGTTATGGAAGCAATGGGTTCAGTATTAACTAATAAATACGCTGAGGGATATCCTGGAAAACGGTATTATGGTGGGTGTGAACATGTAGATGTAGTTGAAAACCTAGCAAGAGATCGTGCTAAACAATTATTTGGTGCTGATCATGCAAACGTACAACCGCATTCTGGGGCTCAAGCAAATATGGCAGTTTACTTTACTGTATTAGAGCCAGGAGATACAGTGTTGGGGATGAATTTAAATCATGGAGGTCATTTAACCCATGGTAGTCCAGTCAACTTTAGTGGAACACTCTATAATTTTGTTGAATATGGTGTAGACGAAAAGACCGAACAATTAGATTACAATGCTGTTCTGCGCAAAGCTCAAGAGGTTCAACCGAAACTAATTGTGGCGGGGGCGAGTGCTTATTCTCGGATGATCGATTTTGCTAAATTTCGAGATATAGCAGATAATGTAGGGGCATATTTAATGGTCGACATGGCTCATATTGCAGGTTTAGTAGCATCTGGTCTTCATCCAAATCCAGTACCATATGCTGACTTTGTAACTACAACAACTCACAAAACATTGCGTGGCCCACGTGGTGGAATGATTCTATGTAAAGAAGAATTTGCCAAAAAGATTGATAAAACGGTTTTTCCTGGAATGCAGGGTGGACCTTTAATGCATATTATTGCTGCAAAAGCAGTTTCATTTAAAGAAGCTTTATCAGATTCATTTAAAACATATAGTAAACAAATTATAGAGAATGCAACCATGCTGGGGCAAGCGCTACAAGAAGAAGGAATTCGAATTGTATCTGGTGGCACAGACAACCACTTGCTATTATTGGATGTTACGCCATTAGGTTTAACCGGGAAAGTTTCAGAAAAGGTTTTAGACGATATTGGGATTACTGCAAATAAAAATACCATTCCTTTCGATAAAGAAAGTCCGTTTGTAACAAGTGGTGTTCGAATTGGAACCGCAGCCGTCACCTCTCGTGGGTTCGGTAAAGAAGAAATGAAAGAGATAGCAGCAATTATTGCACTCACACTGAAAAATCATGAAGATGAAAATGTGTTAAAGACAGCAGAACAACGTGTAAAAGATTTAACCGAAAGATTTCCATTGTATACCGTGTATGCATAATTGTTAGAGATGCCCTTTTAGGGCATCTCTTTGCTTTGGGTTAGTAAATATAGGTAATGAAATTGGGCAGTTAATCTCTATAAATCGTTCATGTTAACGTATTGTTTACAAACCTGTAAGCGATTTGCAATCTGTAAATGTTCCTGCACAGGTTGAAAGCTCGTCTAATTTTGAGTACAATTTTAAAGATGCAACTAATAAAAAGGAGTGAACGGCAAAATGGGACAGGTTTTCGTATTGGATCATCCATTAATACAACATAAATTAACGTACATAAGAGATAAGCATACAGGAACGAAAGAATTTCGTGAATTAGTAGACGAAGTAGCGATGCTTATGGCCTTTGAAATTACCAGAAACTTACCGCTGCAACCAAAAACAATTGAAACACCAGTTGTGGAGACAGAATCAAGTGTTTTAGCAGGTAAAAAAATTGGATTGGTTCCTATTCTTCGTGCTGGGTTAGGTATGGTAGACGGTATGTTAAAACTAATTCCAGCTGCAAAAGTAGGGCATGTTGGCTTATACCGCGATCCTAAAACGTTACAGCCTGTGGAGTACTACATTAAATTACCTTCCGATATTGAGGAACGAGAATTAATCGTTATCGACCCAATGTTAGCAACTGGTGGATCAGCAAATGATGCGATTCATTCATTAAAAAAACGAGGTGCTCAGAATATACGATTAATGTGCCTCATTGCAGCTCCAGAAGGGGTAGAAGTTATTAAAAAAGACCATCCCGATGTTGATATCTATTTAGGTGCTTTAGATGAAAAGTTAGACGAAAAAGGCTATATTATCCCAGGCCTAGGGGACGCAGGTGACCGATTGTTTGGTACGAAATAAATAGAGAGATTCGATAATGAATAGTCTTTGGAGTGAGAGATAATGACAAACCGGATTAAAGTAATGACTATATTTGGAACAAGGCCGGAAGCTATAAAAATGGCCCCACTCGTACTGGAACTAAATAAACGTAAGGATCAGTTTGAATCGATTGTTACGGTAACCGCACAGCATAGGGAAATGTTAGATCAAGTGCTAGATATTTTTGCTATCACCCCTGATTACGACTTGAACATTATGAAGAAGCAGCAAACATTAGCACAGATTACAACGCGTGCTTTAGAAGGATTAGATGAGGTTATGAAAGAAACAAAGCCGGATGTTGTACTTGTTCATGGCGATACAACAACAACATTTGCCGCTTCGCTTGCTGCATATTACAATCAAATTGCGGTTGGACATGTGGAGGCAGGCCTTAGAACATGGAATAAATACTCTCCTTATCCGGAAGAGCTTAATCGCCAGCTTACCGGGGTAATGGCGGACTTGCATTTTTCTCCAACAGAGAAATCCAAGCAGAATCTTATCCAAGAAAATAAACCTAAAGAGCATATTGTGGTTACAGGAAATACAGCCATTGACGCATTAAAAACAACGGTGGATCAATCGTATCAGCATCCTATTTTAGATGAACTAGGAGACAAGCGTCTTGTATTGATGACCGCTCATCGTAGAGAAAATCTAGGGAATAATATGAAGCAAATGTTTCGAGCGATTAAGCGTCTAGTAGAAACCCATGATGATATACATGTTGTTTATCCAGTTCACTTAAATCCTGTAGTACAGGAAACAGCAAATGATATTTTGGGTAATGATGAGCGTATTCAACTTATTAAACCATTAGGTGTAGTTGATTTTCATAATTTTGCAGCGCGTTCCCATTTAATTTTGACTGATTCAGGTGGTGTACAAGAGGAGGCTCCTTCATTAGGCGTACCTGTGCTTGTTCTTAGGGATACGACAGAACGGCCGGAAGGAATTGATGCTGGAACCTTAAAATTAGCTGGAACGGATGAAGGTACGATATACCAATTAGCTCATCAGCTTTTATCTGATCAACAGGCATATGATGACATGGCGAAAGCTGCAAATCCATATGGGGACGGTGAAGCATCTCGTCGCATTACTGATGCCATCCTAGATTATTTTAGTACATGATAATGGAATCAGGCGAGATAAAGCATTTTTAGACACAGATATTCCGAATTACTATCCGAGTATAAAAAGTTACATCCGGATGGTAGTTCGGATTTTTTGTTTTGCTTTTATAATGTGATTACCACGGTGATCATAACAGCTGAAAATAGGTCTGACTCCAATGGAACAGGGCGTGTCCGAAAACCTATTAAGGCAATAATATTTGCTCTCATCTACAAGCATGAGCTAATTTAGTTACCATTAATCAACGATTCTTAGTAACTTAAAATCACAATCACTGGTTTGTACTGCACGTTAAATATTTGGAGGGCTTAATATATGTATATTTTTCCCTTTGCTTCAAAAGCTAAGGAGAAAAGGAGTGCAGACCATGGGGCGAATTCTTGTTTTGATGTGCTTATTATCAATTATACCGATAACCTCTTCCTTCGCAGCGGAACCGGAGGATCATATACAATCGATCATTATTGAGGTGGAAGGTGATCCAAATGAACATAAGGAATATGTACAAACACACTACCCATCCGTAGAAGTAGTAGCTGTGTATACAAAGTTATTTAATGGGATAGCACTTCAAGGGGAAGATCAAGCATTAGACCGAATGCAATCACTTGATTTTGTTAAGAACATACATACTGTGCAAACATATGAAGCAACAGAGCAAACAACAACTCTAGAGGCAGCAGCTGATCCAAATGCAGTTTTTCCTGCTGAACTTAATACAACAGGTTATACAGGAGAAGGGGTGAAAGTGGGAGTTATTGATACAGGCATAGATTATGAGCATCCAGATTTACAAAAAAATTATCAAAAAGGATATGATCTTGTGGATTTAGATGATGATCCAATGGAGACAACATCACAGCAGGGGATTCCTACCCTACATGGTTCTCATGTTGCTGGTATTATTGCAGCCGATGGTGACATGAAGGGAGTGGCACCGGATGCTGATATCTACGCTTATCGTGCCCTTGGTCCAGGTGGACAAGGAACATCCATTCAAGTCATTGCAGCAATGGAACAAGCAGTAGAAGATGGTGTAGACGTGATGAATCTTTCGCTTGGTAATAATGTAAATGGACCTGATTACCCAACAAGTGTTGCGGTTAATAAGGCAGCTCAGTTAGGAGTAGCGGTTGTCATTGCAAATGGAAATAATGGCCCTGGTGATTGGACAGTAGGGTCTCCAGCAACTGCAAATAAAGCAATGTCTGTTGGTGCATCTAGTCCGAAGCAAGAGATTCCCTTTCTATATGAAAGATGGGAGGATAAAAAGATTGAAATTACACCAATGGCTGGTTCTATTCCCTGGGATTTAAATACGTTTTATGATCTTGTTGATGCAGAAACAACCAAAGATTTGGATGGGAAAATTGCCTTATTCCAAAGAGGGAGTATCCCTTTTACGGAGAAAGCAAGGCTAGCGCAGGAAAAAGGTGCTAGGGCGGTTGTGATATATAATAAAGATGAGGGCGCATTTCAAGGAATGATTGACAATAAGCAACAACATATTAAAATCCCGGTTGTATCCATATCTAAAGTAGATGGAGAATGGTTGGTAGATAAACTTAAAGATAAACAAAAAGTTTCCCTAGAAACACATTACCAAACCAAACAGCAATCGATAGCTGAATTTAGTTCGAGGGGACCAGTTACCGTGAATTGGAATATTAAGCCTGATATATTAGCTCCAGGTACTTCGATTTTAAGTACTGTGCCTGGAGGTTATCAAGTACTACAAGGAACTAGTATGGCAGCACCACATGTAGCTGGAGCAATTGCTCTATTAAAAGAAGCAAAGCCTGATTGGACGAATCAACAAATATATGGTGCATTAAAGACAACAGCAGTACAAATGAAAGATGGGAATAAACAACTAGTTCAACCTATTATACAAGGTATGGGGTTGATAAAACCACAGGAAGCAATGGAAACAGAAACGATTTTATACGATCCACAATTGGCATTTGGGCAGATTACCGATTACAGTCAATCAAAAAGAGAGAACATAGTGATTGAAAATACAACCAATGAAACGCAAACCTATCGTTTTAATGTTCCGTATAAACAGGCTGGTTATAGTTGGAAATTGCCAACTTCATTTACGTTAGAACCAAAGGAAAAAAAGAAAGTTCCTATTGAATTAAAGGTAACCTCTCCTCAATTAAAAACCGGTGTTCACCAAGGGTGGATTACACTTGAGAGGAAAGGAAAAACATATCGGCTACCTTATTTGTTTGTTAATCAATCTGCAGATAACCCAAAAGCAATGGGGTTTGAATTTACATTAAAACCATTTTCTAAAGAGGAATTTACTTACCGCTTGTATTTAACGGAACCGACCAAACGGGTAGAAGTTGATTTGTATAATCCGGATACCCTTATGTTTGAGCGAAATTTGATGACCAAGGAAGCGTTAGATACAGGAGTGAACGAGGGGCAAATAGATAAGAAGAAAGTAGGAAAATCCGGTCATTATTTGGCGATTATAACCATACAATTAGCCAATGGAAAATATGAAAGTTACGAGACAATGATTGCCATACCATAAGTAATCGAATCACTGCATCAAGCACCCCTTTTAGTTCACAAAAATGTCATGAATGGAGGTAAGGGAATCCACTATAATAGTAGTAGGAATTCCCTTTATTTCCGTTGAATTTAAGTGCTTATGGGAACATTTTAAAAAGATGTCGAAAAATGAAGATGTATCTCTACAAATTGGCTCTATAATTTCGCGTAAAATATGGCCGAAACCAATTGACATTAAGGGGTAGCTCATGTAAACTTGCTTAGTGTGGAATGGTAGGGGTTTCACAGCGTTAACGTATATTTCTTCATTAAACAGCCGTTACATAAAAAAGTTGTAACCCAGCTGTAAACATAGGATTTTCTACATCTTAACTTCGAATGACAAGCAGTAAGGATTACACAATAGGGTTATAGCTTCCTAAGTACTATAATACGAACAAGCTTTACAACATTGCAAAGAACATGAGGAAGAGTGAATTATGTCGGAATATAAAAAAATGATCGAACGACAACGAAAATGGATGTTCTATCTTCTTGCAATTCTAGTATTAGGAGCTGGATTCACACCTTATCCACGTATTTTCCTCGGGCTGCTGTTAGGGAGTGTAGTAAGTTTTTATAACTTATACTTACTCCAAAAAAAGATTGATGATTTTGCAGAATCTGCAGTAAAGCAACAACGTGCAAAAGGGCTTGGGACAGTATCACGATTCGCAGCCGCAGCTTTAGCAGTCATCATCGCACTTCGATTCGAAGCATATTTTCACATAATCGCAGTTATTTTGGGATTAATGACATCTTATTTCGTCATTATGATAGATTTTGCTCTTAATATTAAACATTCGGGCAAGAAAGAGGGGTGAATTACATGGATCATACTGCACCAATAGTACATGATGTATTTGGTATTTCATGGCTTGATTTTAATTTGTCTAATGTATTAATGATGTTTATTACATCTTTAATTGTTTTCGTTCTATGTGTACTAGGTGCCAGAAAGCTACAAATGAAACCAAGAGGTGCACAAAATGTAATGGAATGGGTTCTCGACTTTGTCAAAGGTATTGTAAATGATGCCATGGATTGGAGAACAGGTAAGCTATTCCTTCCTCTAGCATTAACTTTATTCACTTATATTCTAGTAGGTAATATGTTAGGGGTTATTACAAATGGCGTTTATGGTCATGACCTTTGGTGGAAATCGCCAACGGCTGACCCAGGAATCACCTTAACTTTAGCAGCCATGGTCATTATATTATCACATTTCTATGGCATTAAACTACGTGGTGGAAAAGAATATGTAAAGGATTATTTTCGACCACTACCGTTTTTATTTCCAATAAAGGTTATTGAAGAGTTCTCTAATACTTTAACATTAGGCTTACGTCTATTTGGTAACCTATATGCTGGAGAAGTATTATTATCTCTATTAGTTGGCTTAACCACTTCGTCCGTAGTTGGATTCTTAGGTGGTGCTATACCATTCTTAGCATGGCAAGGGTTCAGCGTGTTTATTGGAGGAATCCAAGCCTTTATCTTCACAATGCTGTCAATGGTATATATTTCACACAAGGTAAGTGAAGAACATTAATATTGTTAATTAGCCTGTCACTATTAAAGTTTAATAGGATAGGAAATGATTAAAAACTTATAACACATTTTGAGGAGGATTTTATATTATGGGAGCTTTAGCAGCTGCAATCGCAGTAGGATTAGGTGCATTAGGTGCTGGTGTAGGTAACGGTTTAATCGTTAGTCGTACAGTTGAGGGGATTGCTCGTCAACCAGAATTAAGAGGTCAATTGCAAACTACTATGTTTATTGGTGTAGGTTTGGTTGAGGCAATGCCGATCATCGCCGTAGTTATCGCATTAATGGTTATGTAGTAATAGATTTTATTATTGAAATGGCGAAGACCATCATTATATCGTGCTTCGCCGTTGTTTGTACTAGGATACTTTTTGGTGGTCTAAAGTTAGTATAGGTTCACGAATAGAAGTGAAAGGAGTGAATTCTGTGCAAGCATTCACGGATAATTCAATGATTTATGCGGCACTGGGAGGTTTCCATGTCGGCGATATGTTAATGCAATTGTTCTTCTTTATTGTATTGCTCCTTTTAGTTCGTAAATTTGCTTGGGGTCCTGTGATGAATATGATGCAGAAGCGTGAAGAATATGTTGCAGGCGAAATTGAAGCTGCAGAGAAAAGTCGCGCAGATGCAGAACAGGCTTCAAAAGAAGCAATGGAACAATTAAAGCAAACAAAACAAGAAGCACAATCGATGATAGAAGAAGCAAGAAATGCTGGAACTAGACAACAGGAAGAAATTATAGCAGCTGCAAAGGCAGAAGCTGATCGTATAAAAGAGGCAGCGCAAGCTGATATTCAAAATGAAAAAGAAAAAGCGCTGCAAGCATTACAAGATAAAGTGGCGTCCTTATCTGTTCTTATTGCAAGTAAGGTAATCGAAAAAGAAATAAGCACACAAGATCAGGAGAAACTGATCAATGACTACATCAAAGAGGTAGGAGAAGATCTATGAGTGATGCAGTAGTTGCAAAACGATATGCAGAAGCTCTTTTTCAACTAGGTAAAGAAAAAGCTACATTAGATAAGCTATTAGATGAGCTTCGTGTGGTCAAAAAAGTAGTGGAACACAATCAAGATCTTTATCGATTCCTTATGCATCCACGGATTACGAATGATAAGAAGAAACAATTTATTGACGAAGTGTTTCAAGGGTTACAAGCAAATGTCATTCATACGTTGAAATTACTCGTTGAAAGGCATCGTATTGAAATGACATCTTCGATTATTGATCATTTTATCCAATTAGTAAATGATGCTAATGGAATTGCAGAAGCAACCGTTTATTCCGTTCGAGAGCTAACAGACGAGGAACATAAAGAACTAGAAAATCGCTTTGCAGCACGTTTTAATAAAAAACAAATTCAACTTACAAATATGGTCGATTCCTCATTGATTGGCGGACTAAAGATTCGTATAGGAAATACCATTTACGATGGTACAGTCAGTGGTAAATTAAAACGAATTGAACGAGATATTGTAACTGCAAACAAATGAAGATAGGGGTGAAATGGTATGAGCATCAAAGCAGAAGAAATCAGTAATCTGATCAAACAGCAAATCGAAACATTTGATTCGGATATTGAAGTAAGTGATGTCGGCACAGTTATTGAAATTGGTGACGGTATCGCACGTGCTCACGGCCTAGATAATGCAATGGCTGGAGAGCTTTTAGAATTCTCAAATGGTGTCATGGGCTTGGCACAAAACCTTGAGGAAAGCAATGTTGGGATAGTAATTCTTGGCCCGTACACAGGCATTAAAGAAGGAGACGAAGTACGCCGCACCGGACGAATTATGCAAGTACCTGTAGGAGAGGAATTAATTGGGCGAGTGGTTAACCCGCTTGGGCAGCCATTAGACGGAAAAGGTTCGATTGAAACAAGTAACACAAGACCAATTGAAGCTCCTGCACCAGGCGTAATGGACCGTAAATCGGTTGATGAACCATTACAAACTGGGATAAAGGCAATTGATGCCCTCGTACCAATTGGTCGAGGCCAACGTGAATTAATAATTGGAGACCGTCAAACAGGAAAAACAACAGTTGCTGTTGATACCATCCTTAATCAGTCCGATCAAGATATGATTTGTATTTATGTTGCTATCGGACAAAAAGAATCAACAGTGAGAAGTACCGTTGAAACTTTCCGTCGTCACGGTGCTCTAGACTATACAATTGTTGTTTCCGCAGGTGCATCTGATCCTGCTCCATTACTATACTTAGCTCCTTATGCGGGTGTAGCAATGGGTGAAGAATTCATGTATAACGGCAAGCATGTTCTGGTAGTATATGATGATCTATCGAAACAAGCTGTAGCTTACCGTGAGCTTTCGTTATTATTACGTCGTCCACCGGGTCGTGAAGCTTTCCCTGGTGATGTTTTCTATATTCACTCACGTTTACTTGAGCGAGCAGCTAAATTAAGCGATGCAAAAGGCGGTGGATCATTAACCGCGCTTCCATTTGTTGAAACACAAGCTGGAGACATCGCTGCTTATATTCCAACAAACGTTATTTCTATTACAGATGGTCAGATCTTCTTGCAATCGGATTTATTCTTCTCAGGAGTACGTCCAGCGATTAATGCAGGTCTTTCTGTGTCACGTGTTGGAGGATCTGCTCAAATTAAAGCAATGAAAAAAGTTGCGGGTACGTTACGACTGGATTTAGCTTCTTTCCGCGAACTAGAAGCATTTTCGCAATTTGGGTCTGATCTGGATAAGTCGACACAGGCGAAGTTGAACAGAGGTCAACGTACAGTGGAAATCTTGAAGCAAGGACTTCACAAACCTATGGTTGTCGAAAAGCAGGTCATGAGTCTCTACGCACTAACTAGAGGATTCCTTGACGATATCGCAATTGACGACATCTTACGCTTTGAAGAAGAAATGAACCTATGGATGGACACAAACCGCAAAGAACTGCTCAACTCCATTCGTGAAACTGGTAAATTGCCAGAAGAAGCGGACATGAAAGATGCAATCGAAACATTTAAGAAAACATTCTTGCCATCTGAAGGTTAAGTATCATGATAAGTATACGCGTAACCTTTTATGAAAGGGCGGTGAAATAGCTTGGCATCACTAAGAGATATCCAAGGTAGGATTAATTCTACAAAAAAGACAAGAAAAATTACATCTGCAATGCAAATGGTATCTGCTTCAAAAATGTCGAAAGCAGAGCAAAACACTAAAGCATTTGAACCATATAGCAAAAAGATTCAAGAAGTTATGGCGAACATTGCTAATTCCACTTCAGATGCTTCACATCCGATGCTTGAGAATAGAGAAATTAAAAAGAGTGGATATTTGGTTATTACAGCTGATAAGGGATTAGTTGGTGCTTATAACAGTAATGTACTAAAGGCACTTTATAGAACCATTCAAGAGCGTCATCAATCAAAGGATGAGTATACAATTATTGCCATTGGACGTATGGGGTATGAATTTTGTAAAAAAATGGAACTTCCCATTGCGAAAAGTGTTGTAGGCATAGCTGACCAACCTGACTTTGCGGATATAAAGGCGCTTGCATCAGAAACAGTACAATTGTATACGGATGAAGAAATAGATGAATTACACATGTTCTATAATCACTATGTAAGTGCGATATCTCAACAGGTTACAAGTGCGCAGCTATTGCCAATTACTAATTTACAAGAGTCTGGTGGTTCGAACAGTGATTATGAATACGAACCAAATGAGCAGCAAATTCTTGATGTACTTTTACCACAATACGCGGAAAGTTTAATATATGGTGCATTATTAGATAGTAAAGCTAGTGAACACGCGGCAAGTATGACAGCAATGAAGAGTGCAACCGATAATGCTGGTGAACTAATTGATGATCTAACACTAACCTATAACCGCGTACGTCAGGCTGCAATAACGCAAGAGATTACGGAAATCAGCGGAGGAGTAGCTGCACTCGAGTAGCTGTTCCCCCATTTCCTGGAAAGTAAGTTAGGAGGGAAATCGATGAGCAAAGGATTTGTAACACAAGTTATGGGACCTGTTGTTGACGTGAAATTCGAAGACGGACAGCTTCCAGATATCTACAACGCTTTGACTGTGCAAATAATCAATGAAGATGCAGGCACAACTACTGATCTTGCTTTAGAAGTAGCACTTCATTTAGGCGATAATAGTGTTCGTACGATTGCCATGTCGTCTACAGATGGATTAAAACGTGGCATAGAAGTTGAAAATAAGGGTAATCCAATTTCTGTACCAGTTGGCGATGTAACATTAGGCAGAGTTTTTAATGTATTAGGTGAAAACATTGACTTAGATGAACCATTGGCTAAAGATGTACGCCGTGACCCGATACACAGACAAGCTCCTGAGTTTGAAGACTTAACTACCGAAACAGAAATTTTAGAAACCGGCATAAAAGTTGTTGATTTATTAGCACCATATGTAAAAGGTGGTAAGATCGGTTTATTTGGTGGTGCCGGTGTTGGGAAGACGGTACTTATCCAAGAATTAATTAATAATATTGCTCAAGAACACGGCGGTATTTCCGTGTTTGCTGGTGTTGGTGAGCGTACCCGTGAAGGTAATGACCTTTATTTTGAAATGAAAGATTCTGGCGTAATTGCCAAGACAGCCATGGTTTTTGGTCAAATGAATGAACCACCTGGTGCGCGTATGCGTGTCGCCCTTACCGGTTTAACGATGGCTGAATACTTCCGTGATGAGCAAGGGCAAGACGTGCTATTATTTATTGATAATATTTTCCGTTTTACCCAGGCAGGTTCAGAGGTTTCTGCACTTCTAGGTCGTATGCCATCTGCTGTTGGTTACCAGCCAACATTAGCTACAGAGATGGGTCAATTACAGGAACGTATTACATCAACAAACAAAGGTTCCGTAACATCAATTCAGGCTATCTATGTACCTGCCGATGACTATACGGATCCCGCACCAGCAACAACCTTTGCTCACTTAGATGCAACGACAAACTTGGATCGTGGTTTATCAGAGCAAGGTATTTATCCAGCGGTTGATCCACTAGCATCAACTTCTCGTGCATTAGACCCGGAAGTTGTGGGGAATGATCATTACCAGGTGGCAGCTGAAGTTCAACAGACGTTACAACGTTACCGTGAGCTGCAAGATATTATCGCTATCCTTGGTATGGATGAATTAAGCGATGAGGATAAATTAGTAGTTGCTCGTGCACGCCGAATTCAATTCTTCTTATCACAAAACTTCCACGTAGCTGAACAGTTTACAGGTCAAAAAGGTTCTTATGTGCCTGTATCTGAAACAGTAAAAGGATTTAGAGAAATTTTAGATGGTAAATATGATGACTTACCAGAAGATGCTTTCCGTCTTGTTGGTCGTATTGAAGAAGTAGTTGAAAAAGCTAAAGGAATGGAATAATAGATATTGGCAGGAGATTGGTTTTGATTTAGGTCTACTCTTATTTTAATATAAGTAGATAAACCGACTCCGTGTCAATAAAGGAGGGGTTACATTGAAAACACTAACGGTGAGTGTTGTTACTCCTGATGGCCCAATATTGGAAGACAGTTTCCAAATGGTTAGCTGTAAAGCTGAAAGTGGAGAACTTGGTATTCTACCCGGACATATTCCACTAGTGGCACCTTTGTCCATTAGTGCTGTTCGTCTTAAAGGTGAAAACGACACCGAACGCTTAGCGGTAAATGGTGGTTTCATGGAGGTTAGACCAGATAAGGTAACTATTCTAGCTCAATCTGCTGAAACACCTTCGGACATTGATGTGAAACGAGCCGAAGCAGCAAAGACTCGTGCAGAGCAACGTCTGCAGTCAAAACAAGACAATATTGACTACCAGAGGGCAGAATTAGCACTCCAAAGGGCAATAAATCGACTTCATGTCGCAAAATAATAAAAAAATCTCTTGTAACAGCTGTTATGAGAGATTTTTTTATGGGATATATAGCAGGAGCTTGTCGATATTTCCCGGGAAATGGTTCGTAGCTTATCATGTCTTATTTTAATTGACTTTTTAATTGTTCCATGGCAAAGTTACTATTAGTAATATATAAAGGTGGTTCTTATGTTTTCAATTGGACAACAGGCAATGATTAGTATTATTTCACATATTTTATTTATTTATCTTACTTGGCGTTTAATGATGGCGATTAATTTTGAACCTATGATAAAAAAAGGAAGAGCAAAAGAAGCGCAGATATTCATCCTATTTTTAACAATTGTCATTGGTGCAGGTGTTAGTCGTTTCTTTTTGGAAATCCTTCAATGGTCACGGGATTTAAATCATTTATTTTAGGTATTGCGTTCCATTCCATGTCGTAATTTGTATTGTATGTCTATAAACCTCCTGGTTCATACTGTAGATAGCTATCGTATGAATTGGGAGGTTTTTTTATGAAGAAATCTATTATTCTATGTATTTTATTAATGTTTCTGGCTAATAATGTAATGGCTAAAGATGTAGAGTTCAAGCAGGATCAATTAACTGATATAGCCAACTTTATAACAACACAACAATTAGAGGTTCAACAGTGGCAGACTACGATGAAAGAAAGTATCTCAAGAAAGCGTAGTGAGCAATTAGTTGACGATCTAGAGGGACATTTCAACAAATTGGTGACCGAGGATGAAAAAAAGTTAAAATATTCCTTTCAGGACACTCGCTTTTCAGATCAATTTAACGTATTATATAATGTGATTGTTCCAAAACAAAAACAGTACGAGCCAGAAATTGTAGTTGTGATTAAAGGAAGTATTTGGAGTCAGGAAATTGAAGAATTCTATAAGAATACAGTGACTACAATAGAGAATTTATATTTCTCGGATTCCATGAAAAAATTTGCTTGTCTGACAACTGCGGGAAATGATATAATTAGTGGTGATTATTTTTTAAGTACGTTGACAGAACATTTTAAAGTACAACAAACAAAGACACAATTCGATACAGTAAAAAAATCTACGCATAAAAAAATAATTTATGGGTATACACCACTATGGGCTCATAAAATTTCTGTAAATAATTTTCCAATGAACTTACAAGTAGCAGTAACAGATAATGGATCGGACTATCCTACATACACGATAGGAACACCTATCCTAATAAATGAATATTAATATTATGAAATTGGATCTGAAGGAGATTTGAAATATGGAAAAAATCATCGTAAGAGGCGGACACCAATTGAACGGCACTGTGAAAGTTGAAGGTGCTAAGAATGCTGTGCTTCCTGTCATTGCAGCAAGTCTTATCGCAAGTGAAGGAAAAAGTGTTATTACAGATGTCCCAGAATTAGCAGATGTATATACAATTAATCAAGTGCTAAGCAATATGAATGCAAATGTAAAATTTAAAGATAATACAGTTACCGTTGATGCATCAAATAAATTAACAACTGAAGCTCCATTTGAATATGTTCGTAAAATGCGTGCCTCTGTCCTTGTTATCGGACCGTTATTGGCGCGCTATGGTCATGCAAAAGTAGCAATGCCGGGTGGATGTGCCATTGGATCACGTCCAATTGACTTACACTTAAAAGGATTTGAAGCCATGGGAGCAGAAACCCATGTAGGTAATGGTTTTGTTGAACTAAAAGTTAATGGACGCCTTAAGGGTGCCAAAATTTATTTAGATATGCCAAGTGTTGGTGCTACTGAAAATATCATGATGGCTGCAGCACTCGCAGATGGAAGAACCATTATTGAAAATTGTGCGAAAGAACCGGAGATTGTTGACTTAGCTAATTATCTAAATAAGATGGGAGCTAAAGTTGTAGGAGCAGGTACGGAAACAATTCGCATTGATGGGGTAGAAACATTAAAAGGTACAGAGCATACGATCATTCCTGATCGTGTAGAAGCTGGCACATTCATGGTTGCAGCAGCTATCACACAAGGTAATGTATTAATAGAGAATGCTGAGCCTGAGCATCTTCGTTCGGTTATTTCTAAACTTGAGGAAATGGGAGTACGTGTTACAGAAGAACCAACTGGCTTGCGTGTTGTTGGGCCGAAACAATTAAAAGCGACAGATATTAAAACCTTGCCTCACCCTGGTTTTCCTACAGATATGCAGTCGCAAATGATGTCTCTTATGCTTGCTGCGCAAGGTACAAGTGTAATTACAGAAACGGTGTTTGAGAATCGGTTCATGCATGTAGAAGAATTCCGTAGAATGAATGCAAAGATGAAAATTGAGGGTCATAGCGTAATAATTGAAGGACCAAGTGATCTTCAAGGCGCAGAAGTTGCAGCTACTGATTTACGTGCTGCAGCAGCTTTAATATTAGCTGGTTTGTGTGCTGAAGGGGTAACTAGGGTAACAGAGTTAAAACATTTAGATCGAGGGTATGTTGATTTTGCAGGGAAACTTGCAGCTTTAGGTGCCGATGTAGAACGTGTGGACGGAAACGGTAATACAGTAGTACCGTTTGTACAAGTAGATTCTGCTACGAAAGATCAAATAGCAGCTGAGTTATCCTAGTAATAGAAAATGAAATAATAGTATAATTTGATAAAAACAGATGCTGGTAACCGAGCATCTGTTTTTTGTGGTTGAAGCAAGTTTGTTGGAATGGACTTGAATAAATTGGAACTACAGATTCTAAGGTTATGGTAAGTTGAAATTTTGATTATACATGACAGATATACGATAGTATACTTTATTTTCCGACTTTTCTTTTGATTATGTGTATGTTAAAATTTAAGAAAATTAGTAAAAATGAAAAGTATACAAAAGGAGTTCTCATCATGAAATTATATGTCTCTGTAGATATGGAAGGAATCACAGGACTACCAGATCATACCTTTGTAGATGCTAGGAAACATAATTATGATCGTGCGAGAAAAGTCATGACAGAAGAAACAAACTACGTTATTAGAGCAGCTTTTCAAAATGGCTGTAAGGATATTGTAATTAATGATAGTCATTCGAAAATGAATAATATACTTATTGATCAGCTCGAATCAGAAGCTAAGTTAATTACCGGAGACGTCAAACCATTTTCGATGATGCAAGGCTTGGATGATACATATAATGGTGCCATGTTCATTGGATACCATGCAAGGGCAGGGCAGTTTGGTGTTATGTCACATGCGATGATTCATGCTGTACGCAATTTTTATATAAACGACCATCAAATAGGTGAAATGGGACTTAATGCATATCTTGCTGGTTATTATGAGGTTCCAATTATTTTTGTTGCAGGAGATGATCAAGCAGTAAAGGAAGCAAAAGAGCTCATTCCTCACGTTACGGTAGCAGCTGTGAAAGAAACAATATCTAGGTCTGCAGTTAAAAGTTTAACTCCAAAAAAAGCAGGAGAACTTTTAACAAACAAAGTAGAACGGGCAATTCATAATCGTCACCAGGTAAAGCCGTTAACACCTCCTTCGCATCCAGTTCTTAGAATAGAATTCAATAATTTTGGTCAAGCCGAGTGGGCAAATTTAATGCCAGGAACGGAGATAGAACCAGGTACAACAACCGTTGTTTTTCAGGCAAAGGATATAAGAGAAGCGTATCAAGCGATGCTGGTAATGACAGAGCTCGCTATGAATACAACATTTTCATAGGGGGATAGGGGGAATAAGCATGCTGCGATACATATTAAAACGGCTAATGATTATGTTAGTTACGTTATGGATTATTGTCACACTTACTTTTATATTAATGGTTTCGATTCCGGGTTCGCCCTTTAATAGTGAACGTGGAACGAATGAAGCTGTACAGGCTAATCTAGAAGCGCATTATAATTTAGATGAACCATATATTATACAGTACCTTCTTTATTTAAAGTCCATTGTTACTTTTGATTTTGGCCCATCTATTAAACAGCCATCACAAACAGTAAATGATATGCTGGGTCGGGGATTTCCCATTTCATTTGAGTTAGGAATAATGACGATTATTGTTGCTGTTATATCTGGAGTAACACTAGGCGTTTTTGCAGCGCTTAAGCATAATAATGTAATTGACTACTTGGCAATGGGATTTGCAGTGTTAGGAATCTCTATTCCAAACTTTGTATTGGCGACATTACTTATTCAGCAGTTAGCTGTTAATCTTGAGATTTTCCCTGTTGCAAGGTGGCTAAGCCCAGCGCATATGATTTTACCAATAACAGCTTTAGCGACAGGACCTATGGCAATCATTGCTAGATTAACAAGATCAACGATGTTAGAAGTTTTAACACAAGATTATATAAAAATGGCACGAGCGAAGGGGCTCTCTCCATGGAAAATCATTATCAAACATGCGTTAAAAAATGCGTTACTTCCAGTTGTAACCATTATGGGAACATTACTGGCAAGTATTTTGACTGGAACATTTGTTATTGAAAAGATTTTTGCGGTTCCAGGTATGGGCAAATATTTTGTCGAAAGCATTAATCAACGGGATTATCCAGTTATTATGGGAACTACGGTCTTTTACAGTTCGTTCTTAATCATTATGTTATTCCTTGTGGATATTGCCTACGGTATTCTTGATCCACGTATAAAAATCCACAAAAAGGGAGGGGAATAATATGAAGCTAGCGAATAAGACTCCCAATTCATCTCTTCCCCCTAGTGAAGTTCCTGATGAATGGTTTACATGGAAGGAGCAAGATAGGACTGCATCGGAAGCAGTATCAAGGCCGTCTTTGTCCTATTGGAAAGATGCATGGAGAAGATTAGTAAAAAACAAACTTGCAATGGCGGGGCTGGTCTTTCTAATATTACTTGTAATTTTTGCTGTCTTTGGACCAATTTTTTCACCGTATGATGTAAATAGACAAGACTTACCAAACCAATACCAACCTCCATCAGCAGACCATTGGTTTGGAACGGATAGTGCTGGTCGCGATGTATTTACAAGAACGTGGTATGGTGCCCGTATTTCGCTATTTGTTGGCCTGATGGCCGCGTTAATAGATTTTACTATTGGTATTATATATGGTGGAATCTCTGGTTATAAAGGTGGACGCACCGATAATATGATGATGCGGATCATTGAAATACTTTATGGTCTTCCCTACTTACTAGTAGTTATCTTATTATTAGTTGTGCTAGGCCCCAGTTTAAGTACGATTGTTATTGCATTGACTGTTACGGGATGGGTTGGAATGGCTCGCATTGTTCGAGGCCAAGTATTACAAATTAAAAACTTCGAGTTTATTCTGGCTTCAAAGTCATTTGGCACGACTACATCACGTATTATCCGTAAGAATTTATTGCCGAATACAATGGGTCCAATCATTGTCCAAATGACTTTAACAGTACCTAGTGCGATTTTTGCGGAAGCATTTCTAAGCTTTCTTGGTTTAGGTATACAAGCGCCTTTTGCAAGTTGGGGTGTAATGGCAAATGATGCATTAGGTGCTATTTTATCCGGCAATTGGTGGACCTTATTTTTCCCGGCGTTTTTTATCTCGTTCACGATGTTTGCTTTTAATGTCTTAGGTGATGGGCTTCAGGATGCACTTGATCCGAAGCTTAGAAAGTAGGTGTATACATGGATACAATACTAGAAGTTAAGAACCTGCATGTTACCTTTTCTACTTATGGGGGTACGATTAAAGCTGTACGTGGCGTGGATTTTCATTTAAATAAAGGAGAGACGTTGGCTATTGTTGGTGAATCCGGATGCGGAAAAAGTGTAACATCGAATGCGATTATGCGCTTGATTCCTGATCCTCCAGGAAAAATTACAAACGGTACCATTGTATTTAAGGATAAAGATCTTACAGCATTACCGGAGAAAACAATGCGATCCATTCGAGGCGTTGACATTTCAATGATATTCCAAGATCCTATGACGGCACTTAATCCAACATTGACCATCGGTACGCAGCTTATGGAAGGTGTACGTCAACATCATCGTATTACCAGCGATCAAGCAAAGTCAAAGGCGTTAGAAATGATGCATTTAGTTGGTATTCCAAATCCTACGGAGAGACTGAAACAATATCCTCATCAATTCAGTGGAGGAATGCGGCAGCGCATTGTCATTGCAATGGCTTTAATCTGTGAACCGGAATTACTTATTGCGGATGAACCAACCACCGCTTTAGATGTGACGATACAGGCACAGATCCTTGAGTTATTTGATGAAATACAAGAAGCAACAGGAGTATCCATTATACTTATTACCCATGATCTAGGTGTAGTGGCTAAGATAGCAGATCGAATTGCGGTAATGTATGCAGGAAAGATTATTGAAGTTGGAACGAAACGTGAGATTTTTTATGATCCACAGCATCCCTATACGAAGGGATTATTAAAATCTGTTCCACGATTAGATGTAACAGGAGAAAAGTTAGTACCTATTGATGGAACACCACCTGATTTATTCTCACCTCCAAAGGGTTGTCCATTTACTGCACGATGTCCATTCGCGATGGAGGTGTGTGATAAAGTTTATCCCGTTACTACTGAACAAAGCGATACCCATAAGGTAGACTGCTGGTTACAGGATGAACGGGCGAAGCAGTTATTGGCTGCATCAGCCATAAAGCAATAACATAAAAGGGGGAGGAAAAGGTATGAAGAAAAAATGGCTTCTATTCATTGCGGTTAGCTTTATCATTTTCGTTTTGGCTGCTTGTACGGCCAATGAAAATGCTGGCGAAGAACAGCCCGAGAGTAATGCAGAAGGGGATACAACAGAGGAAGCTGGAGGAGAAGAGAAAATATTAAAATTGAATAATCAACAGGAACCAACTTCGTTTGATCCAGCAATTGGGTTTGATTCTGTATCTTGGAATCCATTGAATAATTTATTGGAAGGACTGACACGATTAGATAGCAGTCATCAACCACAGCCTGCGATGGCAGAAGAATGGGAGGTATCCGAAGATGGAAAAACCTATACTTTTCATTTAAGAGAGAATGCAAATTGGTCAAATGGAGATCCAGTTGTTGCAGAAGACTTTGTTTATGCGTGGAAAAGGTTGCTTGATCCAGAAACCGGCTCGTCGGCAGCGTTCTTAGGTTACTTTATTAAAGGTGGAGAAGCCTTTAATAATGGAGAAGGATCAGTAGAGGATTTGGGATTAACAGCAGTTGATGAGAAAACATTTAAGGTAGAATTAGAAAGTCCTACTGGGTATTTTTTACATGTTGTAACAAATCCAGCCTTCTTTCCAGTTAATCATAAAGTTGCCGAAGAAAATCCAGAATGGCATGCCGAAGCATCGTCATTTGTAGCCAATGGGCCATTCAAATTAGAGTCATGGGAACATGATAGTGAGATGGTATTTGCTAAAAATGAAGAATACTGGGATGCAGAAAATGTGCCATTAGATGGTGTAGAATGGGCAATGGTGAACGAAATTAACACAGAATATCAAATGTTTGAACGGGGAGATCTAGACGCTACTGAAATTCCAGCGGAGATGTCAGATCAACTCATTGATGGAGAGAATGTACAAATTGTTGATCAAGGCGGTTTAGACTTCTATCGGTTTAATGTAACAGAAGAGCCATTCCAAAATAAAAAAATCCGTCAAGCGTTTGCATTGGCAGTGAATCGTCAAAATATTGCTGAGTTTGTGGTTAAGAATAAAGTAGAACCTGCATATGGATTTGTATCACCAGGGTTTGAGAATCCATCTGGGGAGGATTTCCGTGATGTTAATGATGAATTAGTAGAATTCAATCCAGAGAAAGCGAAGCAATTATTAGAAGAAGGGATGAAAGAAGAGGGGTACGATGAGCTGCCAGCAATTACATTGTCATATAATACGGATGATGTAAATAAGGCAGTAGCCGAAGCTTTACAAGGCATGTTTAGTGAAAATCTTGGAGTAGAGGTTACGTTAGAAAACACAGAATGGAACGTCTTCCAAGAAGATCAAAAAGCATTGGAGCATCAGTTATCCCGTAGTTCATTCTTATATGATTACGCAGATCCTGTTAATTTTTTAGAAAGCTTTATTACAGGCTCCTATATGAACCGTACTGGTTGGTCTAATGAGTCATATGATGAATTAATTACCAAAATAAAAGCAGAAGCAGATGAAGAAAAGCGTTGGGAATACATGTATGAAGCCGAGAAGCTGTTAGCAGAAGAAATGCCAGCATTTCCGGTTCGCTATTACAATCAAGTTGAGATATTGCAAGAAGGTATTACCAACCTTGTGCGGCATCCGGTTGGTTACCTTGAGTTGAAACATACAGATAAACAGTAAATGGATAGGCAAAGAGAAGGCTCATCTACGTTTGTAAATGGGCCCTCCTTTTTTACACCATGCACACGTCTTGAAGGAGAGGAGAATAAGATGATTCATCCGCCAAGATTGCAAACAGGAGATAGAATTGGTGTGGTAGCACCTGCAGGACCACCAGATCAGGAATGTTTACATCAAGCTGTTTCTTTTTTTGAAAAAATGGGCTTAAATGTGCAGTTAGGGAAAAACATTGAAAAAGTAAATGGATATTTAGCCGGTACGGATAAGGAAAGGACCGAAGATTTACATCATATGATTATAAATCCAGAGATAAAAGCAATCATTTTCGCTAGGGGGGGGTATGGGACTGCACGAATAGCTTCATATCTAGACTATACATGTATAAAGCGTAATCCTAAGGTTTACTGGGGTTATAGTGACATTACGTATCTGCATACTGCTATTCGCCAACAGACAGGACTAATCACATTCCACGGTCCAATGCTGGCATCTGATATTGCGAAAGATAATTTTGATCATGTTTCTGCAAGCATGTTTGAACAGCTTTTTCGCCCAATTACTTATACATATTCAGAACAATTTGGCCCCTTACATGTATTCGCAGAAGGCGAGGCTACCGGGATGATCGTTGGGGGGAATTTATCGTTATTAGTAAGCTCGTTAGGAACACCTTTTGAAATTGATACAACGAATCGGTTAATTTTACTTGAAGATATAGGAGAAGAGCCATATAGGGTTGATAGTATGCTTAATCAATTAAAGCTGGCTGGGAAGTTGAGCAGTGCTGCTGGTTTTATGCTAGGAGACTTTGCTGATGCAAAAGCAAAGGTAACTCCCTCTCTATCTATGAATGCAGTATTTCAAAGCTATTTTTCTAATCTCAATAAACCGGTTATTGCGGGATTTAAAATGGGGCATTGCCTGCCTAATCTAGCAATACCATTAGGTGTAGAAGGTTATTTGTCAACAGGAAATAAAAAACTTATCGCTAAACCTGGTGTGCAATAGACTTGTAAAGATGCATATGGGAGCGGCTCCATCGAACGGAACAACGCTAAAGAATACGTTTCTTGTTCCTCCGTTTAGTTTGAACTAAAGTGAGCATAGCTAGGGGTGTATAACATGACGAAACAAATGTTTGATCAAAAAGTTACTAACTGGGTAACTGCTGTGCAGGTAGCAACAGTGTGGACAACACCAGATTCTGCTAGGAAGATAGATTCACCAGGGTTAACAGCCCCAACAGATATTGATCAGTGGGTAGAATTATTGGATTACCATTCAAAATTAGAATTATGTAATAAAAATCTGGTGCAAACGCAAGTTCTTTATGGTGAATCGGTCGAGCTTATTAACAAAGAAGGAGATTGGGCAAAGGTTATTATCCCTTCGCAGCCATCTTATAAAGATGAACGGGGATATCCAGGCTGGATTCCTATTTACCAATTGGCCGAAGTAGGTTATTCAACGAATAATTATCCTATCCAAGCAATGGTTATAAAGGATAAGGCATGGTTAAAAAACGAAAATGGAAAACCTACGATAAAGTTAAGTTATTTAAGCATTCTACCAGTTATTTCCATAATGGATAAACTTGTAAAGATTCAGACACCGCATGGTTTACAGTATATAGCGAGAGAAGATGTTGAGTTGAACAACATTTCAGAGGGATGTAAACAAGGTACTGGTAGATCAATTGTAAAAGCCGTAGAAGATTTTGTGGGTTTAGCTTATTTTTGGGGTGGAATGAGTTCTTTTGGTTATGATTGTTCAGGGCTGGCTTATGCTGCTCATAAAGCAAATGGTTATCAAATTGCACGGGATGCTGGCGATCAAGCTAAATCTGGAAAAGTGGTGGCTTATAACCATCTACAGCCAGGAGATTTGCTGTTCTTCGCCTATGAGGAAGGAAAGGGGAAGCTACATCATGTTGGCATTTATTATGGAGATGGTAAAATGATTCATTCCCCACAAACTGGAAAAGGGGTAGAAATAATTGAATTAAAGCATACCGTTTATGAGAAAGAGCTATGTGCTGCAAGACGCTACTGGCTAACAAATGAGGTGAATTCAGATGGGCGAAAAAATTTTGGAGGTCAACCAACTTAAGAAGTATTTTACTGTTGGAGGTGGCCAAGTACTTCTAGCTGTTAACGATGTTTCATTTAGTATTAATAAAGGAGAGACATTTGGCTTAGTTGGAGAGTCAGGCTGTGGAAAGTCTACAATCGGACGTACCATACTAGGATTATATGATAAAACAGATGGAGAGGTTTTGTACGACGGCAATAATATTCATTCATTAACGACAAAAGAAAAATTCCAAATGTATCGACGCATGCAAATGATTTTCCAAGACCCATATGCATCCTTAAATCCAAGGTCGACTATTAAAGAGGTCATTTCAGAACCCATGGAAGTACATGGGGTTTATAAAAATAAACAGGAGAAACTTGATCGGGTATATCAGTTATTAGAAGAAGTAGGCCTTAATCGAGATCATGCGAATCGTTACCCGCATGAATTTAGTGGCGGACAGCGTCAGCGTATAGGGATTGCCAGAGCACTAGCTTTGAATCCAGACTTTATTATTGCTGATGAGCCAATTTCAGCATTAGATGTATCCGTTCAAGCACAAGTGGTGAACTTATTAAAGGATTTGCAAATGGATAAAGGATTGACTTTTTTATTTATTGCTCATGATTTATCCATGGTTAAGCTAATTTCTGATCGTATAGGAGTTATGTATCTAGGGAATTTAGTCGAGCTCACTAATAGTGAAGAATTATATGATAATCCACTTCATCCTTATACAAAAGCTTTACTTTCGGCTATTCCGATTCCTGATCCGGATATCGAAGAAACAAGAGAACGAATTATCCTAAAAGGAGAATTACCGAGTCCAATTCATCCTCCAAGTGGTTGTGTTTTTCGTACTCGTTGCCCGATGGCAATGGAAGTCTGTGCATTAAAAAAACCGACCTGGCAAGAAATTGAACAAGATCATTATGTCGCTTGTCATTTATATGATGAGACAATAGTAAATACGGAACAAGCGAGGGGACTTGCAACAAAACTAAATTAATCTATTAACTAGTTATTATTGTAACTTGGGGTTTCCCAAGTTTTTTATTTTTCAGTTCTATTGTTTCCAGTTACTGTATAAATTTAATAGTAGGGAAGCTAGATTAAATGAAATGGAAGGGGGAAGGTAATGAAAAAAACGCAATTCCAGCAAAAACATGGAGCCAAAGCTTGGAAGAAACGCAATTCCAATCTAATGAAAAAAATTAAATCAAAGCAGCAGTCATCTCTTAAGAAACAGCATTCAACAGAGCGATTAACGCGAAATGATACGCTCGCCATTTTCAAGTCAAAAAAACCGTACTATTTAAATAAAAAGCCAAAGTCGCCTTCCAAATGGAGATTACCAACCGTCATATTGCTCTCAAGTCTGTTAACGATTATTCTTGTTATTCCGACGTTAATTGTTGTTCCCTTCGGCAAAGATAATCAAGAACAACAAAGTACGGGCGCCATAGAAAATGAAGAAGCAGCATCATCAGTTGAATTAGGGTCATCCCCATTTTCTGTCTCTGTTATGAGAACAGCGTCTGATGAAGTGGAGGGTATACCTTTAGAAGAATATGTTGTAGGAGTAGTAGCATCAGAAATGCCTGCTGATTTTGAAAAAGAAGCATTAAAAGCGCAATCACTTGCTGCTAGAACCTACATTGTTAATCATAAGCTGCACGGGGAATCAACGGAGAAGTCAGATGTAACAGATACGGTTCAACACCAAGTTTATAAAGACAATTATCAACTTAGAAAACAGTGGGGAAGCGACTATGATTGGAAAATCAATAAGATAAAAGAAGCAGTGGCAGAAACGGAAGGAGAAATATTAACGTATAAGGAATCCCCAATAACTCCCGCGTTTTTTTCAACAAGCAATGGATACACAGAAAATTCAGAGGATTATTGGGAAAATGAACTTCCTTATCTACGCAGTGTAGAAAGCCCGTGGGATGAAAACTCACCAAAATTTTTAGATCAGAAGACATTTACGTTTGGTCAATTGGAAGCAGCGCTGGAAATTGATTTACCTAATCAAACGCCGTTGCCCATTGAGCTAACAAGAACGGATAGTAAACGAGTTGGCAAATTGCAAATAGATGGAAAGACTTTCTCTGGAAGAGATGTTCGGGAAAAGCTAGAATTGCGGTCAAGTGACTTTACAATTGAACAAAAAAATGATCACTTTATTTTTACAACAAAGGGTTTTGGACACGGAATTGGAATGAGTCAATATGGTGCTAACGGCATGGCTAAGGAAGGGAAAAACTATAAAGATATCGTGAATTATTATTATAAAGATGTAAAAATAAGTACAGTGAATGAAACAGCTCCAACTCTCGTCTCCAAATAGGCGAGGGTCTTTCTTTGTCCATAAAAGATTGAAAAACCCTTTACTTTCCCCAACTTTTAAGAAAAAATGCATAAATTTACAAAATATTTTTTTAAAGATGTATATAAATCCCTTTTTCTGATCAGAATGGTTGTTGAGGTGATGATCTAATGAATGAGGAAAACAAAGGGGCTTCAAAAAATAAGTGGACCCGAATTTTTCGTAAGAAGTGGTTTTTTCCAGCTGTCTATCTAACAATCGCCGCTGTATTGTTATCTGTCGTCGTTTGGTATCAAAATATGGATAATCAAGTACCAGATGCACAGGATGAGGCAAATGAATATACTCCTGCACAACATGGTGAAGATGCTGAACCAGTATTAGACCAGCAAGAGATGATTCAAATGCCTGTAACAAACCAAGAAGAAGCAGAAATCGTAACTAAATTTTATGATTACAATGCAGAACAAGAAGATCAAGAACAAGCTTTAGTTCTCTACAACAACAAGTATTACCAAAGTACTGGGGTAGATATTGCTTCAGCAAATGACGAATCATTTGATGTTGTAGCAGCAATAAGTGGAACAATTAGTGAAGTTAAAGAAGATCCATTACTTGGTAACGTTGTTGTTCTAACACATGGTGATGATGTAAAGACATATTACGCCAGCCTTAATGATGTTAGTGTTAAGGCAGGAGCTGACGTTAAACAAGGAGATAAACTTGGTTCAGCTGGGAAAAATGTATTTGGAAAAGATAATGGAACTCACGTGCACTTCGAACTGCGTAAAGCTGGTAAAGAAGTAAATCCTGAAGAATACTTTAATCAGCCAGTTAGCAGCCTGAACAGTGTGACAGAAGAAGCTGCTGAGGAATCAGAAACGAGTGAAGAAGCGGAAGAGTCTTCAACAAATGAAGAAGATGCGAAGCAAGAAGATGAAGATAGCTCTGAAGAAAAACCAAAAGCAGATGAAGAAAACGGTGAGTCTGAATCGGATGATACTGATGACCAAACTGAAACAGAGAATCCAGATCAAAGTGAAACGGAATCAGGTGCATCAACAGAAACATCTAAAAGTGCATAATCTAAATATCATGCATGTCCCCTAACTTAGAGGTTAGGGGTTTTTTATGGTTTGCAGAATTTGTCGAACGATTCCCTCTTTTTATTTGTGGAAAATGTGTTAATATAAAGATAAATAAAATATTATGTTGAAGCTTGACGAAATAACTAATATTTTTTCCTTGGTTTTCTTGTTGGAAAGGAGTTTTGATTCATGTCCTTACCTACTACTTTTATAGCTGGTGAAGATGAATTGACTTTATCTTTGGAGCAGCTTAAAGAATTCTTGTCGCGTGACCATGATAACGAAACAGTTATGCAATTAATTAGGAAATATTGTTTACAATCCTCATCCAGAGATATTCAGAAAAAAGGCATGGAATTCTTATATATGAATGGCTTTTTTGAAGAACTGCAACAGTTGGTAGAGAAAAACAAGAAATCTACGTATACTTCAAACAGACAATGGGCCTCAATCTATCAAATAATGATTGATCGCAATACAACTCGATACTCTCCTCACGAATTACTGCAGAAAGTAAAGCGTATGACTGCAGATGACCCCGAAACAAAATGTTTAATAGAGTTTGTCAAAGTCACCTTATATTATGATTTACAACAATATGATAAAATCGGTAATTTTTTAGATATTCAACAAAGGCTCTTTGAACGAATTGATGATCGCTTTTTAATCGCCTTTTTTAATATCAGACTTAATCAGTTCTTGATGATTTATTATTTATTACGAAATGAGCTAATTATGGCAAGAAAGTGTGCTTACAGAGTCCTCAATTTATCACAAAATCCAAACACAAAAGCCGGTGTCCATATTAAATTGGGACTTAGTTATATATTTGATACGTATTTACAAGGAATGTATCACTTAAATGAAGCAATCTCTATTGCAGAATATCATGGCCTCCAAAATATAATTCACAGTGTTAATAATAATAATATACCTTTTCTAACTTCTCACTTTAGGAAACTTGATCAGTTTGAACACATAACAACAACGGATGCGAGTGAATTAGCTCATATGGAAATAGCTAAAGGCAATAATGCAAAGGCAATTTCTATATTAAGTAAAATAAAATTAGATAGCCCTTTTAAACTGTATTATATGGGGAAGGCAAAATATGACAAGCAAATATTGCTGCAGTCTTATAATGAATTTATTGAAAAGCGAAGTGATTTCTTCTTCAGTAGGTTACCACTTAGTGTATTAAAAACAATGAAATAAAAAGGAATAAGTAGGATTTAAGCATTGGTCTTTTACAATTAAATAGGGATTAACGATTCAACTTTTTCTTACCTTACCAATTATTAGGAGGTAATAAAATGAAAAAGTTAAAATCTTTACTTGGTGTGGTTACTTTAGTGATGGTGATTTCTTTTATTCCTGGTAATCTGACAGCTGATCCGGATTTAGGATGGATTGATGGTGGAGTTAGTATTCAATCTGCTGATCCTGATCTAGGATGGATCGATTAAGAGTCACGTTTGGTATACTAAATAAAAAATACCATACTATGAACAAGGTCAACGACTTACTAGTAGGAATTAGAAACAAGTAAAATGAATGCAAGAAGGAAAAGTTGAATCGTTTTTTATAAATTATAATGATTTCTTCGTTTTTTATTGCCACAAACCCTCCTATTTCATTTGAAACATCCACCTTTGTTTGTAAAATTAACCTGTCCTTCTTGATAAAGATGCTTTTTTAATCATAATCCCAAACGTTTGCTAATAAACTTATACAAACCAATTTAAACTGAAATGTCTGAGGTGAGAACTTGTGTAGCTTTAGACCTAATTACATCCCACTAATTTAATGGTATGAATATAAATGACAGAATATTTAGTAAAATTATTGACGGAAGCATGCAGGTGTGAACTATCGCAAGTTATATAGCATCGTCTTTGATTATCGAATTTTCAGGAGATATGCAGGCCTATTATTACAAACACCTTGTCTCACTTACCACCTCGGAAATATACAACTCAGGGAGGCGAACGGTGTGCACGATTACATCAAAGAGAGGACTATCAGGATAGGAAATTATGTCGTGGAGACGAAGAAAACTGTCCGAGTGATAGCAAAAGAGTTTGGTGTTTCCAAAAGCACAGTCCACAAAGACTTGACAGAACGATTGCCAGAGATTAACCCAGAACTAGCGAATCGGGTTAAAAAAATATTAGAACATCACAAGGCTATTCGTCATCTTCGTGGGGGAGAAGCAACTAGAAAAAAGTATAGAATTGAACCAGAGCAGGAAGAAGAAGTTAAACCAGTAGGATAAAAGTATGTTATATTACACTTATTCAAAAACCCAGTGATTTATCTGCTGGGTTTTGGTATGTTTAGAAGTCTAAAAACTGATGTAAGTCTAAATTCCTAGACAAAATTTATTTAAATTGCAGTTAATTGTAGACTTTTGTGGTAAAATATTATATTAGTAGCAGTATGGAAAAAAAGTATCAGTAATTTAATTAGGAGGATCTAAACCCATGTTTTCTAGGGATATTGGAATTGATCTTGGTACAGCCAATGTATTGATTCATGTAAAAGGAAAAGGTATTGTTTTAAACGAACCTTCTGTAGTGGCTATGGACCGACAAACTGGTAAAGTATTGGAAGTTGGAGAGGCCGCTAGAAAGATGGTTGGGCGTACACCAGGAAACATTGAAGCAATCCGCCCACTAAAGGATGGAGTAATTGCGGATTTCGATGTGACAGAGGCTATGCTAAAGCATTTTATAAATAAAATAAATGTAAAGGGCTTTCTTTCAAAGCCAAGAATTCTTATTTGCTGTCCTACTAATATTACGAAAGTAGAGCAAAAAGCAATTAAAGAAGCAGCTGAAAAATCTGGCGGTAAAAAAGTTTATTTAGAAGAAGAGCCTAAAGTAGCTGCTATCGGCGCAGGAATGGAAATATTCCAGCCAAGCGGTAATATGGTCGTAGATATTGGCGGGGGAACAACAGATGTTGCCGTGTTATCGATGGGGGATATTGTTACCTCTGAATCCATTAAAATGGCTGGTGACAAGTTTGATATCGAGATACTTCAATACATAAAGAAAAAATATAAACTGTTAATCGGCGAACGAACAGCAGAAGAAATTAAGATTAATGTAGCAACAGTTTTCAAGGATGGACGTAAAGAGGAAATGGAAATCCGCGGTAGAGATATGGTTTCTGGTCTTCCTCGAACGATTGCTGTTAATTCAGTTGAAATAGAAGAGGCATTACGTGAATCTGTATCCCTTATTGTACAAGCTGCTAAGTCTGTACTTGAACGTACACCACCAGAATTGTCTGCTGATATTATTGATCGTGGAGTTATTTTAACGGGTGGTGGAGCATTAATACATGGAATAGACGAACTACTTGCTGAAGAGTTGAAAGTACCAGTCTTTATTGCAGAAGAACCTATGAATTGTGTGGCTAAAGGTACAGGGATTATGTTAGAGAATATTGATAAGGTAGAACGAAAAAAAGTAGTGTAACTATACATTAAATATGGATAGCGGGAGGGAATATTTTGTTAAGAGGCTTTTATACGGCAGCTAGTGGAATGATTGCCCAACAACGCCAACAGGAAGCTTTTTCAAATAATATTTCCAATGCGAACACACCAGGTTATAAAGCAGATCAAACAACATTGCATGCATTTCCGGAAATGTTAATGAATCGCATTGGTGGAAAAGGGAATCAAATCTCAGTTAAATCATCGATGCAATTTCCAATCCATCAATCGATCGGTGCATTAAACACAGGTGTCTATGTTCAGGAAACAATTCCGAACTTTAGACAAGGTGATATAAGAGAAACAGGTAGTACCACTGATTTAGCATTGGTTAATGGAGAATTACCAAATCAGTCGGCAAATCTTTTTTTTACTGTGCAAAATGAAGCCGGGGAAGTTCGATATACGAGAAATGGGAACTTTACTGTAGATGGCCAAGGTTATCTAGTAACAAACCAAGGTTACTATGTTTTAGATCAAGAAGGACAACCTATTCAAACGAATGGAATGGAATTTACCGTTACTGCAAACGGAATGTTGCGAACACCCGAGCAGACCGCTGCATTGAATATTGCTTATACACCAGACGCAAATAATATGGTAAAAGAAGGGAATAACTTATTTGCAGGTGAAGTTGATGAAATGCCAGCAGATGTCACGTTTTCCATTAAACAAGGGTTCCTAGAACGTTCAAATGTAGATTCGTTGCAATCAATGACACAAATGATGGAATCTTATCGGATGTTTGAAACAAATCAGCGTGTATTAAAAGCGTATGACGAAAGCATGGGTAAAGCAGTAAGCGAAATTGGTCGTTTGGTTTAGGGGGGGAGTTTATGTCTAGAACAATGATACAGGCTGCTGTTACAATGAATCAGTTACAGAATCAACTAGATACGATTGGAAACAATTTAGCAAATAGCCAAACAACAGGTTATAAGGCGAGACAAACTGAATTTTCTTCTTTATTATTTCAACAGATAAATAATTTGACGGAACCAGCTAATCCACAGGCAAGATTAACACCAGAAGGAATTAGGATTGGTGCAGGAGCTAAACTAGGTTCTACAAATGTTAACTTAAGCTTAGGAAATATTAAAGAAACGGAACGTGCTTTAGATACAGCATTACTTCAAGGGAATTTATTCTATCAGGTTCAAGTTATCGAGAACGGAATAGCCCAAACACGATATACAAGAGATGGCTCGTTTTATTTAAGCCCAATAAATAACAATCAAGAAGTTATGCTTACAAATAGCAATGGAAATCCAATATTAGGGGAAAATGGACCAATTATTTTTGAACAAGGGTTTGATAATATCGCCATTCAATCTAATGGACAGATTCAAATTACAAGAGGTAATCAGACAGAGGTCGTTGAACAATTAGCGGTGATCGAGGCAGTACGTCCTAGACTTTTAGAGTTTGATGGAAATAATATGTTTCAATTACCGAATATAGCTGATCTAGGAATTGATACGAATGAAATAATCCAACAGGTGAATCCAGAAGAGCAGATGATTAAAAGTGGGGCATTAGAGGCTTCGAATATTGACATTTCAAAAGAAATGTCTGATCTCTTAAGAACGCAGCGTGCTTATCAATTTAATTCGCGAACAATTTCAATGAGTGATCAAATGTCCGGTTTAGTTAATCAATTACGATCATAACGGTATATATGTGATCAGAATGATAGAACTTCTTTTCAAGTTTTAAAGAATTAAGGGGTAAAACAATGTCTATGAATCAAGAGGATCAAACAATCGAAGAAAAACAAGCAGTGCCTCCGAAGAAACGCTTTTCATTTAGAAAGAAAGCGGAGCGCTTAGCTGAAGGGTCAAGAAGCGAGCAAAAGCGAAAGCAGAAGAATAACAATAAGCTTCCCCGGTTGCGAGTATTCCCAATATGGTTACGTATCATTGTTGTGCTTCTTCTTTGTTTAATCGCATTAGTTATTGGGCTAATGATTGGTTATGGTGTAATAGGTGACGGTGCTCCTGTTGATGCACTAAAAAAAGAAACATGGCAGCATATAATTGATATCGTTATAAAAACAGAATAAGTAAAAAAGCATCCGGTCGTTAGACTAGATGCTTTTTTCAGCTTTGTTGCGCATAAAGGTGCGAGTTATTATATATGTATTAAATGAGTAAATGACGTCCAAATGGTATATTAATTATAGTAGCATAATAAAAGGAGAGTAATTCATGGATATTGAACAAATTAAAGAAACAATCCCACATCGTTATCCATTTTTATTGGTAGATCGAGTAACGGAAATGGAAACAGGGAAGCGAGTGACTGGTATAAAAAATGTTACTGCAAACGAACCATTTTTCCAAGGACATTTCCCAGGCTATGCAGTGATGCCAGGAGTTTTAATTTTAGAAGCCTTGGCTCAAGTTGGGGCAATTGCCATGCTTGGATTAGAAGAAAATCAAGGTAAAATTGGATTTCTAGCCGGTGTAGACAACTGTCGCTTTAAAAAACAAGTGAAACCTGGGGATCAGTTACAAATGGAAGTTGAGATATTAAGGTTAAAGGGGCCTATTGGCAAAGGCAAAGCTGTTGCAAAAGTTGATGGAGAAATTGCTTGTGAAGCTGAAATTATGTTTGCCATAAAATAATATAGTTGCTTTATCTTTCACTTATAGGAAATAATTGAAAAAATGTGTATGACTTCTTTTGTTTTGGTTATGCTAAGACCGAAAACGAATTCAAAAGGAGGTTTTGCACATGAAGAAAAAACTATTCGTGAAATTTGGTTCCCCCATTTTAGCGTTGTCTTTAATAGCTGCTTGTGGAACCGATGATCAACAAGATCCAGCTGAGGAAGATGCTCCAATGCAAGAAGAACAAGAAAACAATGAGAACCCAGCTGATGACAATGGTGGCATGAATGAAGAAGATCCAGCGCTAGAGGACGAAACAAACGAAGATAATGGTATGGAAGAAAATAAGGATAACAACATGCAAGAAGAAAATAATAATGGTGGTCAAGGTAACCAATAAGTTTTAGTATCGACTATAATTGGATACTTATATTAGAAAGCAAACCTTCCTTTTTTACAGAGGAAGGTTTGCTTTTTGTTGAATGTACGTTACATCCATCTTTTAAACTCCATAAGTAGTAGCTGAACATAAATTAGGTATTTTATATTTACTTAGCTTTGACAGTTTGCTTATCCGATTCAATTGTTTCAGTTGGTTCAGATGTAGAAGCACTGGTTTCATTTATTCCTTCTGTTGAAGTATCGTTCTGTTTCATGCTGTGTTTACTTGATTTTTCAATAGCAGATTCTTTCATATTTGTTAGTTTACCCTTTGCTGTAGTGCCAAATCTTTTCGTGATATCAACTGTATTATCCTTTGTGTTCACCATTTGTTTGGATAAATCAGCACGTAGTTCTCTACCGGTTTTGGGTGCAAATAATAAAGATGTAATTGCTCCAACAATTGCCCCGATTAAAGACCCTGTAATAAGGTGCTGAAGACGAAGTTCTTTCTGTTGATTGGTATTTTGATTCTGTTCTGCCATAATTTCTCCTCCTTGAATGAGCAAATTTAGTCAATGGAAATGCATGACTAGTAAATCTTGATTTAGAAGTCGTTTCCCGAATCTTTATATAGATAAACCTTAAAAACCAATATTTTTAAATAATCTGAAAAAATAATGAAAAAAGAAAGCCATCATAGTAAAATAGAATTACAAAATTTAGTAAAAAGGAGGAGGACAATGACAAACTGTATTACATCTGTTTATATTATTTCACCAAGAACAAAAGCAATTATCCTTAAAGAATTAACCTATTACCGATCACTCATAATAGAAGAGAATAGAGAAAGAAAGTCATTACATAAACCAGAACAAATCATTGACAATAGCTGCTTAGTATACGGGTCTACACTAGAGGGGAGGAAGGGAGCTGTACGAGATATATTAAAAACTTCAAGTAAGCTTCCGATACCTGTTATTCCCGAAATGGGTGTATATATGATTCCAACAGCTTCAACTAAGAACAAATCCTGTGTGTGGGTTGCATATCATCATATTCATTCCTATCAAAGTCATGACCAATGTACATCAATCCAATTTAATGATGGGAGTAACTTACTAGCGCATACATCGTTAAATACATTTGATATGCAATATAAGCGTACAAGTCAAATTATTGTACATATGAACCGTTCCTTTCTATTTAGTAGAGGTAACCCTTCTAAACGAATTTTGAGATAGCTGTTGTGATTCATAAGGTGCTCATTTATCAGGAGTGCCTTGTTTTTATGAGAAGCAATTTATGAAGATTTCATGTCATTTTATTTTCGTGCTTGTAATGAAAACAGTTTCATTGTTACACTTAGTAAAACGTGATGTGACTAACCGGTCAGTCATTCGTTTAATGAAACAAATAGTCTGGCATATCCGTACTACAAAGAGGGGTTAATCATGAATGATAAGAAACAAAAATTAATTGAAATTGGGATGAAGTTAATAGCTGAAAAAGGCTATTATAATACTTCTATTCAAGAAATTGCTAATGAAGCTGGTGTATCCAAAGGATCATTTTATATCTATTTTTCTTCAAAAGAAGCGTTTATTGCCACCGCTATTCATAACTTCCATCAACGTATTTCTGAAGAAATGAAGCAAATGCAACAAGACAGTAACACACCAAGAGAGAATTTTGCAAATCAACTCGCTGTTTCAATAGATTATATCTATTGCCATAAGGATTACATTTTTATGTTTATACGTGAGAATATATCCTTAGGAGAAAATATTGATAAGTTAATTTATAACTTAAAAGTAGAAAACTTTAATTGGATGAAGAGCAATTTAAAGGCAATTTACCAAGAAGAAATGGATGAAATGGATGCTATTTTGATTGACATCATTATTCAAGCGGAGGGACTGCTTAGCGGATATTTTAAATGGCTAATGATAGAGGATATACAAATAGATAGTGGTGAAGCAGGAGCATTTTTAGTTCGGAGAATTGATGATTTAGTCAAAGGTATGCTACATAGAAAGGAAGAGCCGCTAATCGGTTTAGACCAAGTCCCAAATGCATATTCCTTTGCTGAAATGGACCAAAAACGGAATGAGATTCAGATAGCCCTTAAATTGTTAAAAATGAATGTAGAAGCAATCCAACTAGATGAAATAAAAAAAGCACAACTTCATGAAGTAATAAGCGCATTACAAAAAGAAGTAGACCAGGATGAATATCAATCCGTTGTTGTTCAAGGTTTACTTGCTCATTTTTATCAATTTCCTGAGTTAAAAGAAGAGACTGAACAATTGGCTGACTTATTTGATGTGGAATTATTATCTTGAATAACGTTGATAAACGAGAGGAGCTTCACAGATGAAAAAGATTGGAATTAGTATAGCCGCCATTTTATTGATCACCTTGCTTGGTGCATGCAATCAGCAAGCTGATGATGACGAGCAGGAGCAGGAAGAAAAAGTAATACCTGTAGAAACAGAAGAAGCAACGGAAGGCGATATTGTTATTGAGAAGACAATATATGGGAGAACCGCCCCTTCTGCTTCAACTCCAGTAATGGTACAAAATCCTGGTGAAATAGATTCATTAGAAGTCCAAAATGGCGATCAAGTAGAAGAAAATGATGTCATTGCAACGATACAAACCCCTGCTGGAAAGCAGAATATTAGGGCTTCTAAAGCTGGAGAGATTGCTCAATTATCGGTAAGTGAGGGAGGAATTGCATCCACTGAAGAGCCATTAGCGATTATTACAGATTTACAAACAATTCAATTAAACTTTACCGTTACCTCGGATGTTCGTGGTTTAGTAGAGAGAGAGGATAAGCTAAACGTGGATATTGATGGGAACCAATATAAAGCAGAAGTGTCGTCAGTTGGAACCATGCCAGATGATACAGGTTTATATCCAATAGAAGCAACAGTTAATAATGATGAAGAGGATTTGATAGCAGGACTAACTGCAAAACTGCATATTCCGGAAGAGAGAATAAATTCTGCCATCATTGTACCGACAGAAGCAATTGAAGAAGCTAATAATGAGTCTTTTGTTTATGTTATCAAAGATAATGAAGCTATTCGAACGGTAGTTACTCCAAAAGAAACGCAGTCTGATAAAACAGCCATTGAGGGTGAGGTTAAAGCAGGCGATCAAATTGTTATAAATGGTCAGTTATCATTATCTGACGGCAGCCAGGTAAATGTTGTGAAAGGAGAATAGACGTTGAAGATAATTAAAACATCTGTTAAACGCCCTGTTGGCGTAATTATGATCGTTCTCGCTCTACTGGCTCTTGGTGCCGTTTCTTTACGAAGCTTGACAATTGATCTTTTCCCTAAGATGGATCTTCCTGTAGCAGTAGTAGCAACATCATATGACGATGCAGCACCACAAGAAGTTGAGAATTTAATTAGTAGACCAATCGAATCAGCAGTTAGTACGGTAGAAGGGATAGAAACTGTACAATCCCAGTCACAATCTGGGGCATCTTTAGTAGTACTGATGTTTAGTAATGGAACGGACTTAGATCAAGCGTTATTAGATGTTCGAGAAAGTGTGGATCAAGTGAAAGCAGCTTTGCCTGAGCAGGCTGGAGATCCAAATATTATGCGATTTAATCCAGATCAAATGCCTGTTATGTGGGTCGGTTTAACTGGTGATGATGCAGCATCATTAACGCAAACAGCTGATGAGCAAGTCGTCCCATTCTTTGAAAGACAAGAAGGAGTAGGCTCCGTTTCGGTTGAAGGCGGAAAAGAAAGAGAAATCCAACTAATACTAGATGAAGCAAAATTACAACAGTATGGTGTAACTACACAAATGATTATACAATCATTGAATAGCACCAATCAGTCTGCTTCTGTTGGCTCCATTGATAAAGGGAATAAGGATCTACAGCTGCGGGTGACTGGTGAATTTGAATCGCTAGAAGATATTGAACAAACGATTGTTCAAACAGAAGCAGGTGCAACCGTTCATGTTGAAGATCTTGCTGAAGTAAAAGACGATTACAAAGAACAATCAGGTATGACACTTGTTAATGGTAAGCCATCTGTAGTTTTATCCGTGTTGAAGAAGACGGATAGCAATACAGTAGAAGTTGCCACGAATATTGAAGATGGCATTGAGGAAATTAAACAAGATCTTCCATCAGATGTTAATTTGGATGTAATTATCGATACTTCAGATTTTATTGAGATGTCGATTGATTCTGTCATACAAAACATATTAATTGGTGGTATCATATCCATCTTTATCTTATTACTCTTCCTTAAGAGTGTACGGGCGACGATTGTTATTGGTTTATCCATTCCAATTGCAATTATTACCACGTTCATATTAATGTATTTTACAGGGGAAACGTTGAATATTTTAACATTAGGCGGCTTAGCCCTTGGGTTAGGGATGATGGTTGATAGTTCGATTGTCATTCTCGAGCATATTTATTCTTATCGTCAACGGGGTTACAGTTTAAAAGATTCTGCAATCAAGGGTGCAAGTGAATTAGCCCCTGCGGTTATTGCATCAACTACAACTACATTGGTGGTTTTCTTACCAATTATCTATGTAGAGGGGATAGCTTCCGATCTATTTACCCCACTTGCACTAGCCGTATCGTTTTCACTTATCACATCGCTCGTTGTAGCAGTGACACTTGTTCCGATGTTATCATCCAAGCTCTTGAAAAAAGCAATGACAGATGGAGGCCGCCGCTATTGGTTTGACCGTTTGTTAAGTTGGCTAAATGATCGTTACCGCAGTGTGTTAAAGTGGGTGCTTGGACATAGGAAGACTACCGTATTTGTCACCATTTTAGCGATTGTAGGAAGTTTAGCATTAACCCCATTTATTGGTGCAGAGTTGATTCCATCGGCCGATCAAGGTCAAATGGAAGTTCGAGTCGAAACAGCTCCAGGAAGTTCTCTTAGTCATACAGAAGATATCGTAGAAAAAGTAAATCAAGAGTTAGAACCATTCGAGTCTGTAATCGAAACGAATTATGTCAGTGTTGGTGGCGGAGGCGGCATGGCTGCCGCCAGTGGTGGTAGTAGTGGAAACCAAGCCGTCTACACAATGCAATTAGTGCCTTCTGGTGAAAGAGTTAAAACAACTTCAGACGTGGTACAGGAGATAGATGAGGCCCTGAAAGATATACCGGGTGCGGAAATCACGGTTAGTTCGATGGATTCTGGAATGAATACGGGTAGTCCAATTCAGATTCAACTAAATGGGCCAGAGCATGAAGTGCTAAGTGAATTATCAAACCAAGTGGTTGACGAAATTTCGCAAGTTGATGGTGTCTACAATCCGGAAACTTCAGCTTCTGAAGGTGTACCGCAAATGAATATAGTAGTTGATCAGGAAGAAGCGGCAACTTATGGTCTTAATCAGGAACAAATTCTTGGCCAAATTCAAATGCAGTTTACTGGACAGGTAGCTACACAGTTCAAGGAAGATGGTCAAGAAATGGATGTCACGATGATGTATCCAGAAGACCAGCGTAGTTCGATTGAGGATTTACATGATATGAAAATTCAAACGCCGCAAGGCTCTACCATATCGTTAGATGAAGTCGCTGAATTTAAACAAATGAGTGGTCCTGTAAGTTTACTTCGAGAAAATCAGCAACCGCAGATGAATGTAACCAGTGAAATTGTTGATCGAGATCTGGGCAGCGTTTCATCGGATGTAGAGGCTGCATTGGCAGATATGAACTTACCGGAAGGATATAGTTATGAAATGGGCGGTCAAACCGAGGATATGACCGAGTCCTTTACGGATTTGGCAATTGCATTAGTCTTCTCGATTCTTTTAGTATATGCGGTAATGGCAGTGCAATTTGAGAATTTCTTATTCCCATTAATTATCATGTTTGCTATGCCAACAACAGTTATTGGGGTATTGATCGGCTTATATGTTGTAGGTATACCATTAAGTATTCCTGCGTTTATCGGGATTATTATGCTTGCCGGTATTGTGGTTAATAATTCGATCGTATTGGTAGATTATATAAATATTCTGCGAAGACAAGGAATGGATCGTCATGATGCTATCTTGGAAGCTGGCCCAAGTAGATTACGTCCAATTCTTATGACGACTTTGACAACCATATTGGCAATGGTACCATTGGCGCTAGCTCTTGGTGAGGGTGCTGAGACACAACAGCCAATGGCAGTTACCATTATTTTTGGTCTCGGTGTATCTAGCTTATTTACCTTATTGTTAATTCCAGTAATATACACCTTATTTGATGATTTAACAGCTAAGATTACTAAAAGAGATAAAAAGAGTAAAGATAATCTAGATAGAGAATAATCCGAACGGTTATTTGATACACTCCCTTCAAAGTAGACTGGAAACTAAATCTGTTACTTGGAGGGAGTTCCTTTTGTCGAGAAAAGGAACATGCACTGATGCTAGAAGACCGTTTTACATGAGTATATGATTATCAAAAGGGATAGACAGATTTTTCCGTAACTCTTAGCAAATGTCATAGACATGATTCTGGTGTCAAATAGCGTGGGTTGTGATGTTCTAATCGGGTAAGCGTGCTTGGCGAGTTAGCTGAAGCAGTGCCCACTGATGAAAAAATTGATAATTAATTAAAATGAGAGCTGCTAATTTTTCTTAGAGATTCGTTTACAACGAAGCATTTTGGGAATAGTAATCGGTAGTAAGATTGGAGGTAAGGCTATGTCAATATCACGAATTATGAAATGGATTACGGGAATATTTGAAGCGTTATTAGGTTTTCCAATACTTGGTGGAGCTTTTATTATATCGAATTTATGGGGGCCACTATTTGTTATGCTCGTACTTCATATTATAACGTTGATCTTATCAAGAAGAGATGGTGGAGCAACAGCAGGAAGTATAATTGGAATTCTAACTTCTTTAATTGGATGGATTCCAGGGATTGGTATGATTATGCATCTTATTACAGCGGTGGTACTAATCATTACTGGTATGATGCCTGATAATCAATCTGGTGATTAGCATGTAAAAAACAAGATACCTCACGTTGTAGTAAGGTATCTTGTTCACATGAACTAGTCTGTAATTGGCCACCAATGAAAGCCATCCTTTTCTAATAAATCATCCGCAGCTTCAGGTCCCATCGATCCTGCAGGGTAGTTAGGAAAGTCTGGTGTTACTGCTGCCCATGCATCTAGTAGCGAATCTACAAATTCCCACGAATGCGCCACTTCATCCCAATGTGTAAAATTGGTTGTATCACCAATGATACAATCATATAGTAATTTCTCATACGCTTCTGGTGTATTTATATCATCAACGCCATTATTTGTGTAAGAAAGCTTGATCGGTTCAGCAATAGAGCCAATTCCAGCTTTTTTAGCATTTAAGTATAAGGTAATTCCTTCATTAGGTTGAATATTAATTATTAACAGATTTGGGTGTTTTTCGGTCTCATTTTTGTAGTATAAATTCATTGGTATATCATTGAATTCAACCACAATTTTTGTTGACTTTTCCTTCATCTTTTTACCTGTTCGAATATAAAAGGGAACTCCAGCCCAACGATAGTTATCAATCATTACTTTACCAGCAACAAATGTTTCGGTAGTTGAGTTGGCAAGATCTGTTGCTTCTTCACGATATCCCTTGATAGAGTTACTGCTGCCATATTGACCGCGAACGAAAAATTCATTTACTTTCTCTGGATCTACAAGACGAAGCGCACGAAGTACTTTTACTTTTTCTGATCGAATCTCTTCTGGCGTCAATTTAATTGGTGGCTCCATGGCTAATAAAGCAACCATTTGCAACATATGATTTTGTACCATATCTCTAGTTGCCCCTGAATGATCATAGTAACGCGCTCGCTCTTCAACTCCTAATTTCTCACTAGATGTGATTTGAATATTCGAGATGAATCGATTATTCCAAAGATGTTCAAATATGCCATTAGCAAAACGGATTACTTCAATATTTTGTACCATTTCTTTGCCTAGGTAATGATCAATTCGGTAAATTTGATCTTCATCAAATGCATGTCGAATTTGATTGTTTAATTCCTTGGCGGAATCTAAATCATGTCCGAATGGCTTTTCAATAACAAGTCTTGTCCAACCTTTTCCATTCTTCAGACCATTTTCCTCTAATTGATTGGCAATTGAACCAAAATATTCAGGCGCCATTGCAAGATAAAAGATTCTATTTCCATCTGTTTGGTAATGCCCTTCCAAGTCCTCTAACAGATTATTTAAATCATCATACGAAGATGTGTCTGTCACGTCAAAGGAATGATAATAAAAGTGGGAAGAAAAATCTTCTAAATCCTCTTCTTTTGAGGATGACTGCTCGATAGAATTACGGACATTTTCTCTAAACACATCATTTGTCCATGGACGTCGTGCAAGACCCACCACTGCAAATTCCTCACCAATCTTACCATTTTTATATAGCCGGTAAATGGAAGGGAATAATTTTCGCTTAGATAAGTCTCCTGTTGCTCCAAAGATAACAATAATTGCATTTGGTTTATCTGTACTCATGAATACCCTCTCCATTTTCTATTTACGAATTAGCTTATGAGCTAAATGTAAGTTATTATAATACAACCTATCTTATAAGGAAAAAATCCTAAAATCAACTATTCCGGACGGAGCCAACCCCAAGTTTTTTTAATGATCTGGTTAGCAACCTCTGAAAACATGAGTCCGATAGCAATCGCACCGGCAAGCAGCATTACCTTAGTTGAAAGTTGTACGGCTGTAAAATAATCATTCTCAACAAAATGTCTCATAGCATCATACGCAATCCCTCCGGGTACAAGAGGAATAATGCCAGATACGTTAAAAATAATAATTGGTGTCTTATATAGTCTTGCGCATAGGTGACTAAGTATTGCTACAAGCATCGATCCAAAGATCGTAGCTGGAACAGCATCTATACCTTGATCAACTAAAATATAATAAAGAATCCAGCCAAACATACCAACCATCCCGCATTGGATTAAGGCTTGACGTGGTGCATTAAATAGGACACCAAAACCGCTAGCCGCAATAAAACTAGTAACTAGTTGGGCGATAATCATACATATCAGCTCCTACATCTATATGATTGCAAATACAACAGCAACACCTGCACCAATTGCAAATGCTGTGAGAATTGCCTCTACACCTTTGGAAACACCAGCTACCAAATGTCCAGCCATCAAATCACGAACTGCATTGGTAATATGCAGACCAGGAACAAGAGGCATGACCGCACCAATAATTATTTTATCCATCTGTATACCAAATCCAATGTGAATGGCGATTCCTGAAGCTATTGCAATCATAAAGGAAGCAAAGAATTCAGCAATAAACCGAATTTCAACTACTTTTTCAAACCAAATCATTGCAAAAAAACCAATACCGCCTGCAAAGAAGGAGGGTAAAAAATCTGGCCATGCTCCACCAAACATAATCGTAAAGCTTCCACTAACGAAGGCAGCAGCAATCATTTGTATCCAATAAGGAAAAGATTCACTTGCATGCTGAATACCTTTCAGGTGCAGGAGAGCTTCCTTTGGTTCAATCGTTTGTGCAGAGATTTGCCGAGAGATATGATTTACTTCGGCGATCTTATGTAAGTCTGTTGAACGATTAGAAATCCTCCGGAAATAGGTTGCTTCTCCTTCCGTAGAAAATTGAATTCCAGTTGGAGTAGCATAACTTTCAGCCTTTTTTAATCCATAAGAAGCGGCGATCCTGTTCATGGTATCTTCTACGCGATACGTTTCAGCACCGCTTTGTAACATGATTTTCCCAGCTAATAAACATACTTTCGCTACAGATACATCATCTTGTTGCATGAAATCCCCCCTATATGGAAGATGTCTTTACTCAATGATAGCCCAATCGGGGACGTGTAAGGAGCAAAGAATATCTAACTCTTGCTTCCGTTTATCTGTATAGCTGCTAATCTGACGTAATTCCTTATCGACAATGGCAGGGTGTGTCATTACTTCGATACTTTTGGCATTTGTCTGCTTCAGCCGTGTAAAAATGTCAGCAGAAACTTCATCCCCATAAAAGTCTAACCAAATTTGTTCCGTTAATAAAATATCTTGTTCTGCAGCTAAGTTATCTGTTATACGTACGGGCACTTGGTATTCTTTTGCCAGTGAAATGATTAACTGTTGTAGCGGTTCCCATCCATGTACATGATGGTGACTATCGATATGGTGTAGAGAGAGACCAGTAGCTAAAAAAGCTTCAATTTGTGCACGCCATTCTTTCTCAACTGCCTGCAAGTTTGGCGCTTCCATGTGTCGATACCTGCTTGAATATTTAAACCGGTTATTTTCACAAACCAATTCCGGTACGGAACTTAAAGGTTTCCCCCATGTTAAGACAAGATGAATGCCGACATGTAATGTATCATTCTCTTTAGCACGTGCGACAGCATAATTCACTGCTTTCCCATTCATCATTAAGGTTGTTGAAGTGACAACTCCATTTTGATGGGCCATTATAATTCCGTCTGTTACGCCCTTGGTTAATCCGAAATCATCGGCATTGAATAAGACATGCATCATAAATATCCCCCTACATTCTAAAATTATAGATTATTTTCAAATGGATAATTACGTTCAATTACAAAATTTGTTTTATCCCCTCTAAAGAAAGCACGTGAATACTCTACTTTCTCTCCTTTTTCGTTTTCTGCAACGGTTTCAATATAAAAGCAAGGCGCACCTTGTTCACAATTTAGATGGCTGGAAGCTCTTTCATCTGCTAACGTAATTTCTACATGTTCAATCGTTTTGGCTATATGTACTTGAAACTCTTCTTTTAAAGCAGCATATAGCGATGATTCTGCTTGCGTTTTTGTGATGCCTGGAGCAACATTCCACGGAATATAGGAAATCTCATATTGCGTTGGTTCCATATTTGCCTTTCTCACACGTTCCACGCGCTGAATAGGATCGTTTAAAGAAACGTCTAAGGAATGCTCGATATATTCATTTGCAGGAATAACTTGTATATCTAATACAGTTATCTCAGCTTCTTTGCCTTGAATAGCAACTTGATCACTGTAGCGTTTTACCGTTTGCGAAAGCGTTTGTTTCACTTTTTGATCTGCTACAAATGTACCTCGTCCTTGGTGGCGATTTAAATACCCTTCTAGTGTTAGTTGATTTAGAGCAGTTCGGATGGTTGTTCTGCTCACTCCAAAATCTTCACATAACTCTAATTCGGTAGGTATTTTCTCTCCTTTCTTATATTTGTTTGTTTTAATACGATTCAATAATTCTTCCTTAATATAAGCATGTAATGATTGATTCTTTTCCATTTGCACACTTCCTTACTCGATCCTAGTTTGGATATATATTAACGCTAAAATTAAAGACATAAAAAAGCAATAATTCACTTAATTAAAGTGTACAAGATTACACATATAATGACAATATTTTATAAATGTTATTACAATAAGAAACATATTTTTTGAAATGTATGGACTTTAAATAATTTGTATGATACATTTTAGATGAACAACAAAATACAACGATACACTATTATAAAAGCGGTTTCAAAAAACATCAAAGGAGTTAAAGGAAATGACATTAAAACTTGTAGTAGTAGGTGGAGGGTCTAGTTACACACCTGAAATAATTGAAGGAATTATTCGGCGCTATGACTCATTTCCCGTTACAGACATTGTACTTGTAGATGTTGAAGCGGGGAAAGAGAAACTAGAAATAATTGGACGATTAGCATTACGAATGATAGAGAAATCAAATAAAGCAATTCATCTAACATGGACCTTAAATCGCCGGCAAGCACTTGAAAATGCGGACTTTGTTTCTACTCAAATACGAGTGGGTGGGTTAGAAGCCAGATCAAAAGACGAACGTATTCCATTAAGCCATGGGTTTATTGGGCAAGAAACAAACGGAGCTGGAGGTATCTTCAAAGCATTTCGTACTATCCCAGTCCTTTTAGAATTAGCGAAAGACGTGCATGACATTTGTCCGAATGCATGGATAATTAATTTCACAAACCCTGCTGGAATTGTTACAGAAGCTTTATTAAAACATTCTCCGCATAAGAAGGTTATCGGTGTATGCAATATCCCATTTAATATGCGACATTCGACTGCAGAAATTTTAAATGTAAAGCCAGATGAAGTGAGTATTGAATTTATTGGCATGAATCATTTTGTATTTGGTAGTAAGGTCCTTGTTAATGGAGAAGATCGAACGAATGAAGTATTAGAAAAAGTGACCCACGACCTTGACTATTCACCAGCAAATATTGTTAATTTAGGCTGGACCAAGACGTTTATAGAAGCTACGGGTCTACTTCCGAATCCATATCATCAATATTATTTTCAAACGGCGGATGTTCTAAAAAAAGACTTGAAAGCGTTTAAAGAAAATGGCACACGAGCCGAGGTAGTTCAGGATTTGGAAGGATCTCTTTTTGAGATTTATAAAAACCCGTCGTTATATGAGAAGCCAAAGGAACTTGAAGAACGTGGTGGAGCTTTTTATAGCGATGTAGCATGTAGTTTAATGGACTCCATTTATAATAATAAACAGGATATTCAGACGGTAAACACATGGAACCATGGAGCAATACCCGATTTGCCAGAAGATGCTGTTATTGAAGTTAATTGCATTATTACTAAAAATGGACCAAAACCAATTGCTGTTGGGCATTTACCACTTTCGGTTAAAGGTCATATTTATCAAATGAAGGCCTTTGAGGAACTAGTTATTCAAGCAAGTATCACTGGGAACTACAACGATGCATACACAGCAATGGTGATGAATCCATTACTTGCTGATGAAAAGAGAAGCAAGGATGTGCTGGATGAGTTATTGGAAGCACATCAAGCATATTTGCCACAATTTAATTCAAGGGGGATTTAAGATGAACAGTAAATTTATGCAAAAGTTCATTGAAATTGCTGGACGTATTGGATCACAGCGACATCTAGTAGCTGTCCGAGACGGGTTCGTTGCGATCATGCCATTAATTATCGTTGGGTCACTTGCTATTTTAATTAATAATTTTCCGCCATTTGGCAACTTTAATTTTGTTGAATGGATGAATGGAATCTTTGGTGATGGCAATTGGCAAACAGTCGGGGGGAGTATTTGGAACGGTACTTTTGCTATATTAGGTCTTTTAGTATCCTTTTCTATAGCTTATAATTTAGCTAAGTCTTATGACGTAGATGGGCTATCTGCTGGTCTCATATCAGCTGCCGGTTTTATTATGCTAGTCCCTTGGACAGAGGATGGCGCTGGTTTAACCGCAGCATGGTTAGGTACGCAAGGACTATTTGTTGGAATTATTATAGCGCTTCTTGTCACAGAACTTTTCAGAATATTGATAAATTCGAATTTGACTATTAAAATGCCAGAAGGTGTTCCAGACGGGGTTACACGCTCCTTCAAAGCATTAGTACCTGCGGTGATCATTTTAATTATTCTAGGTTTTTTCCAGGCATTAATGAATGTGTTCGCAGAGCAAAGTATTTTTGAAGTTATCTTTAATGCAATTCAAGAACCGTTACAAGGTTTGGGGAATACTTTGCCCGCAGCAATGGTTGTATCCTTTCTTAATCACTTATTATGGTTCTTTGGTTTACATGGGACGAATATTATTGGATCAGTAATTGAACCGGTCTACTTGCCACTGATTGAACAAAATCTCGATTTATTTAAGAGCGGTATGTCAGCATTTGACGTACCTAATATTGTAACAAAACCATTCTTAGATTCATTTGTTTTTATGGGTGGATCAGGAACGACCATTGCATTGTTAATTGCAGTCTTTATTGTAATACGTAGAGAGAGAAACCATCCATATCGACAAGTTGCAAAGTTATCAGCGCCAGCAGGGCTATTTAACATTAATGAACCGGTTATTTTTGGACTACCAATTGTATTAAACCCTGTGATGTTAATTCCATTTATATTGATTCCTGTAACATTGACGATTACATCCTATATTGCATTAGCTACTGGTATAGTGCCAAGAACAGTGGCAATTCTTCCATGGACAACACCGCCAATTTTAAGTGGTTATCTAGTAACAGGCGGTAGCTGGCGTGGAATTGGGCTTCAAGTATTTAATTTAGTGCTGGCTGTTATCATGTATATTCCATTCATTTTAGCAGGTGCAAGAACCTTAAAGAGAAATAAGGGGGAATAACCATGACTACAAAAGAAGATGTACAGATGCTATCCTTTTCGATTATACTTCATGCTGGAAATGCAAGGTCATCTGCAATGGAAGCTATTTCTTTAGCAAAATCTTATCAATTTGCTGAAGCACGACAAAAAATAGCAGAGGCGGATGAAGAATTTACAGAAGCTCATCATATTCAAACGAAATTTTTACAGGAAGAAGCAGAAGGGAACCAAACAGAGGTTTCCGTCATTCTAATACATGCACAGGACCATCTAATGACCGCCATGACAGTAAAAGATTTAGCTAGTGAAATGATTGATATGTATGAAAAGATGCAAATCCTAGAGGAGGGAAACAAATGAAGATTATTTTAGTTTGTTCTGCGGGGATGTCGACTTCCATGCTTGTAAAAAAAATGAAACAATCAGCTGACGATAGAAATATAATGGCCGAGATTAATGCGGTAGCAGAATCACAATTAAAGAACGAGCTGGATGATCTTGATGTTGTATTAATTGGTCCACAAGTCCGTTATTTAGAAAAGAAGATTAGAGAGCAGTTGGAACCAAAAGGAATCGCTGTTGATGTAATTGATCAAATAGCTTATGGCATGATCCAAGGAGATAAGGTTTTAGATCAAGCCATCGCTTTAAAGAAATAGAAGAATAATAGAAATGAAGTTGTACGAAAAAAATTGCGCCTTTACAATTTATGGCAAGCTTGTTAAGCTGATTTTGTTGGTAAATTAAAACTAAATGGAATCTTTTCAACACTAGGGGAGCTATGTAAAGTAGCTGAGAAGAGCGTAGGAATCGTTTTGACCCTTCGTACCCGAACAGGATAATGCCTGCGTGGGAAAGTGTGGTCAATAGGGATACTTTATTGACTGCATTCACGACGAATGCAGTCTTTTTTATGAGGAAGTATCATGGTTTTCTTTCATACATGTGCACCTCCGGTTAGGCCTTTGTTGAAAAGATTCTTCTTATGGGAGGCGATTTTCGTGCAAGAAAAATGGGGATTTTTAGAAAATGTACCTCATGATGCTGCCATTAACATGGCATTAGATGAGGCATTACTTAATTGGCATCATGAAGGAAAAATACCGCCTACATTACGTTTTTATCAATGGATAGCCCCCACGCTTTCAATTGGTCATTTTCAAAAAGTAGACGGAAAAATCGATGTAGAAGGTATTCAAAACCATCAATGTCAATTTGTGCGGAGAATGACTGGGGGCAGTGCAGTTCTGCATGATGATGAACTAACGTATAGTATTGTAATATCTGAACAACATCCGGCAATTGCTTCATCGATTCGTCAAGCGTACTATGATTTGTCAAAAGGCATACTACGAGGCTATCAAAATTTAAACATTCCAGTTGATTATGCCGAATCGTTTTCAAAAGAACGGAGTAGTATTTGTTTTGAGAGACCCGCATTCTATGAAATGGTTGCAGATGGCAAAAAGATATCTGGTAATGCACAGACAAGAAAAAAAGGAGTATTGCTCCAACATGGTTCGATTCCGATATCGATGAATGTAGATATGTTATTCGATCTTTTTTTATTTCCTTCTGAACGTGTCAAGGAGAGAAAAAAACAGGCATTTTGGAAAAAAGCTACGACGATTAATCAGGTAACGCAAAGGAAACATTCCTATGAAACGGTTAAAACAGCTTTTTTAGAAGGATTCGGAGAGGGATTGAATATTGAACTTGAACCTTTTACATTAACAAAAAGCCAATGGAATGAAGTATACGATCTAGCAGAACGAAAATATACAGATAATACAATCAAAGGAGTTGTATCCCATGCCTAAAGATCAAACATATATACGAAAGCCGGAGTGGTTAAAAACAAAAATAAACACGAATAAATCCTACAGAGGATTAAAGAAATTAATGCGCGAAAATCGCCTGAATACAGTGTGTGAAGAAGCACGCTGCCCAAATATACATGAGTGTTGGAGTGAACGTAAAACTGCGACGTTTATGATCTTAGGAGATACATGTACAAGAGGATGCCGCTTTTGTGCTGTAAAAACTGGATTACCAAATGAATTAGATTGGGGAGAGCCAGAAAGGGTGGCTAATTCGGTTACCGTTATGGGGCTACGGCATGTTGTAGTTACAGCAGTGGCACGTGATGATTTAAATGATGGGGGAGCGGCTGTATTTGCTGAGACGGTACGAGCAATTCGAAGAAAAAACCCAGGATGTACGATTGAAATTCTACCATCAGATATGAAAGGGGACTACGAGAGTCTATATACATTGATGGATAGTGCACCAGATATTTTTAATCATAATATTGAAACGGTACGCAGGCTAACAAAACGTGTAAGAGCTAGAGCGATGTATGATCGGTCTCTTCAATTATTGGAACGCGTGAAGGAAATCGCTCCTAAAACACCGACCAAATCTAGTATTATGGTTGGTTTGGGTGAGGAGAAAGCGGAAATCATTCAAGCAATGGATGATCTTTTAGCGCATAAAGTCGATATTATGACAATTGGTCAGTATTTACAACCAACAAAAAAACATTTGAATGTTGAGCGTTATTACCATCCAGATGAGTTTGCCGAGTTAAAACAAATTGCACTTGAGAAAGGATTTTCACATTGTGAAGCTGGACCATTGGTTCGATCTTCTTATCATGCAGATGAACAAGTAACCCAAGCCTCGGCGCAACGTCGAATTAACTATATGAAAGGCTATGAAAAACAGGAAAAAAAAGAAGTAGATTTTACTTTCTAACATTTCCAATCCGTTATGAAACCTCCATTTCTTGTTTTTCGTATAGAAACATAATATAGTTAAAAGCTATAGTTGTAATAGAAATGGAGCGTATACAGATGAAGTCAATAACAATTAAACAACTAGCTGGTAGATTCAATCTGGAAATATTGGCTGGAGAGGATCAACTTGATCGATCCATTACCAAGGCGAGAACGCATCGCCCTGGGTTAGAATTTATCGGCTACTTTGACTTTTTTCCGATGGAACATGTCCAAGTGCTCGGACGAAAAGAAATTACGTATTTACATCAGCTGACACATGAGGAGCGACGATTACGAATTGGTAATATTGTAAATTACCACCCTCCTTGCTTTATCGTTACATCAGAGCAAGCTGGGCTGACATATTTAACGCAGTTTTGTAAAGAAGAGGGAATACCTTTATTACGAACGAAAGAGCCTACGTCAACATTTATCGAGAAATATGATGCCTACATGGTGAAGGCGTTAGCGCCAGAAACGGCAGTCCATGCGGTGTGTGTCAATATTTTTGGGTTAGGTATTCTAATTAGAGGAAAGTCAGGAATTGGCAAAAGTGAGATTGCACATGCTTTAATTGGCAGAGGTCATCGATTAGTAGCAGATGATATTGTTGTCTTGAAGAAGCTTGGTCCAGATACATTACTCGGAACACATAATCAAACGAATAAAGAGTTTCTCGCTCTCCGAAGTGTTGGCTTATTAAATGTAGTAAGGGTGTATGGGCAGAAGGCATTTCAAGAAGAAACGAGAATAGCCTTAGATATCAAATTAACCGAATGGGAAAAGGACGCACTGAATAATGAGTTAGAGGTAGAAACTGAATCGAGTGAATATATGGATGTGACAGTTCCTAAAATAGAAATTCAACTGCAACCAGGTCGAGATGTGGTTGGGTTGATTGAGGCTGCTGCTAATAATTGGTATTTGCAACAGCAAGGATATAGTGCTGCTGAAGAATTTATGGAACGATTAGATTTGGATATGGAAGACAATCAAGGATAAATCATTGCTGTCATTCGCTCAGCTTGATTTTTAACAAAGGAATCCCATAGGAACATTATACTGCAGTTGCATAGGTGAAAGGCTGATTTGTACGTCAGCCTCTTTTTTATAAGTTCAAACGTTTCTTCATAGACAATGATTTGCTAAAACCAACGAATATCCGCTATAATTTAACCAATTATGTAACCGACAATTTAGGCAGCTAAGAATTACAGCAAAGATGCTAGGAGAATGATATGTTGAATGTTTTGGATTTACTAATAGCGTTTGTCATCGCAATCTTAACTGCTTTTCTAACAACCTACCCGGTAAAGAAATTTGCAACGCTTGTCGGTGCAGTTGATTTTCCTAATCACCGGAAAATACATATAAAGGTAACACCTCGACTAGGTGGCATTGCTATCTTTTTGGGGACAATAGCTGGTTTGCTCTATTTGCAGCCAGTGCATCCACATCTACCAGAAATTGCTGCAGGTGCAGTAGTAATTGTGTTAACAGGTGCAATCGATGATCGATTTACAATTCAACCTGTTGTAAAGTTAACAGGTCAACTAATTGCTGCATCGTTTTTAATATCTTCCGGTTTAATTATTGAAAGACTTACGTTACCTTTCTTTGGTACCGTAGAGTTGGGGTTTATTAGTGTACTCATTACGGTTTTGTGGGTGGTTGGTGTAACCAATGCAATTAATCTAATTGATGGTTTGGATGGGTTAGCGACAGGAGTTTCAACAATTGCATTAATTAGTATTTGTATGATGGCTTTTATTGATATGCAAGTAGTTGCTGCATATTTCTGTATCGCTTTAATTGGAAGTAATTTAGGCTTTTTATATCATAACTTTTATCCTGCCAAAATCTATATGGGCGATACAGGATCTAATTTTCTCGGGTATATGATTGCCGTTGTATCCATGTTAGGTCTCTTCAAAAACATTGCGTTATTTAGTTTTATCATCCCAATCATTGTTCTCGCAGTACCAATCTTTGATACATTATTTGCAGTTATTCGTAGAGCTTACAACAAAGAAAGTATCATGATGGCAGATAATAAGCATGTTCACTATCAACTCTTACAAGCCGGGTATAGCCATCGAAAAACGGTGTTGATTATTTATGCATTCAGTATCCTATTTGGTACGATGGCTATATTGTTTTCCTTTGCAAGTATGACTACAGCGTTTCTTATTACCATTTTAGTGCTGCTCCTGATTCATCTATTTGCAGAAATGGCTGGAATCGTCATGGGAGGTAAACGCCCAATGCTTGACTTTATTAGGCGAATATTGAAAAAGAACAGGGATAAATCATAAGTGTTTTATAAATACCGGAAATTTACTATAATGAAGGTAGATTTGGTGGTTAAGGAGTTCGTCACATCAAATTAAACGATTTGTATCGTAGTAGAAAGGAATGGCATATTTTCATGGAACAACAAATTGGTGTTATCGGTTTAGCGGTAATGGGGAAAAACCTAGCGTTAAACATTGAAAGTCGAGGGTACTCCGTTGCTGTTTATAACCGTTCTGGCGATAAAACAGAGGCTTTTTTAGAAAATGAAGCTAAAGGAAAGAACTTTAAAGGGTCGAAAACGATTGAAGAATTTGTTCAATCGCTTGAAAAGCCGAGAAAGATTATGTTGATGGTAAAAGCAGGGAGGCCAACAGATGCGACCATTGAGTCGCTGCTTCCGCATTTAGATAAAGGTGATATTCTTATTGATGGTGGGAATACATTATATGAAGAGACGATTCGCAGGAATAAGTTATTGGAAGATAAAGGAATTCACTTTATTGGGACAGGTGTATCTGGAGGAGAAGAAGGAGCATTAAAAGGACCTTCCATTATGCCTGGTGGCCAAAAAGAGGCGTATGACTTAGTCGCGCCAATTTTTGAGGCGATTTCTGCAAAAGTAGATGGAGAGGCTTGTACAACATACATAGGTCCAGATGGAGCAGGACACTATGTAAAAATGGTTCATAATGGCATTGAATACGGGGATATGCAGCTTATTTCCGAGGCTTATTATATTTTAAAACATGTGTTAGGTTTGGACACGGATGAATTACATGAGGTTTTTGCCGAATGGAATAAAGGTGAATTAGACAGTTATTTAATCGAAATTACGGCGGATATCTTTACAAAAAAAGACCAAGAAACTGGAAAACCATTAGTCGAAGTCATTTTAGATACTGCAGGACAAAAAGGAACAGGTAAATGGACAAGCAAGAATGCCCTTGACTTAGGGGTACCACTTCCATTAATTACGGAATCTGTTTTTGCAAGGTTTATTTCAGCAATGAAAGAGGAACGCGTGAAGGCAAGTAAACAATTGCAAGGTCCAGCTGTACTTTCATATTCCGGGGACAAACAAGAACTAATTGAAGCGGTACGTAAAGCATTGTACATGAGTAAAATTTGTTCTTATGCTCAAGGATTTGCACAAATGCGTGCTCAATCAGAAGAAAATGGCTGGAATCTACGATATGGTGATATTGCCATGATCTGGCGTGGTGGTTGCATTATACGTGCGCATTTCTTACAAAAGATTAAAGATGCGTATGATCGTGAACCAGGATTAGCTAACCTAATGTTAGATCCTTACTTCAAAGAGATTGTTGAAGGGTATCAGGATGCATTACGTGAAGTCGTTGCAATTGCAATAAAACAAGGAATAGCTGTTCCGGCATTTTCAAGTGCAATTGCTTATTACGATAGTTACCGTGCAGAAGACTTACCTGCTAACTTACTCCAAGCACAACGGGATTATTTTGGTGCACATACGTACCAACGAAAAGACAAAGAAGGCGTATTCCATACGAACTGGTTATAAATGAATCGTAGATTTTAAAAACTACACCTCACTTAGGGGTGTAGTTTTTTACTTTGATTCATTTTGAAAATGAAAGAGAGAGTTTTATTTTACCAAAGTAATCCCTCTTCAGGGTCTTTAGTCACGATTATCGTAAGGACTTAAATTGTCATATATTGGATAAGTATGGCAAAAATAAAATAAAACAAATGAATAAGTTGCCGATCCACAACTTATTATGTAACTTATCGACTAGGACTTTAGATACTGGTGTAATTTTCTGAAATTTAATATGATTGTTATAATCTGAATATTAAGTCTTAGTACATTCAGAGGGAGGAGGCTCACTTTAGTCTAGTAAACTATGAAGAGGGGGAGAAGTCAATGAAGGGAAAACCGAGAATAAGACGGACTATTCTTATTTTATTTGTATTCTTACTCACGTTCAGTAATTTTTCTACAGTAAATGCTATCAGTCAATTATCTGGACAAGCGTTAAAGAAAACGGAATTATCCAAGGATAAACTGAATGCAACAGAAGATCCTGATAAAGAGGTACGTGTCATTGTTGAAGTAGATGATCAGCCTGCTATTGAAGTAGCCACAAAACGAGGGATAACCTTTAATAGTATGGCTGAAAGTGAGAAAAAGAAATTAGAAGTAGATGCGAAAAAGAAACAAAAAACAATTAAATCAGAAATGACACAACAGAAAGTAGAAGCAGAATACTTACAAGAGTTTACGACGGTCGTAAATGGTTTTAGTGCAGAAATAAAGCAAGGTGACATAGAAAAAGTTAGTTCGATTCCTAGCGTCAAAGAGGTTCATGTAGTGAATAAGTATGAACGTCCAATTGCAAAGCCTAATATGAAATACAGCAAAGAGCTCGTAGAGGCACAACAAGCATGGAGAGATTATGGTTTCAAGGGTGAAGGAATGGTTGTTGGAATTATTGATACTGGAATTGATCCTACTCACCAGGATATGGTGCTTTCTGACAATGAGTCAGCAGCTCTCACAGAAGATACCGTGAATGGGATTATTGAAGAGGAGGACCTTCCAGGCGGTTATTATACCAATAAAGTACCATATGGATATAACTATATGGATGAGAATGACGAAATAAGAGAAATACATGCAGAGGCAAACTATCATGGGATGCATGTAGCTGGTACGGTTGCCGCTAATGGTGATGAAGAAAATGGGGGAGTGCTAGGGATAGCTCCAGAGGCTCAATTACTTGCACTTAAAGTATTTGGGAATGATCCAGAGATGCAATATACGTTTGGTGATATCTATATAAAAGCAATTGATGATGCGATTAAGTTAGGTGTGGATGCTCTAAATATGAGCCTTGGTTCGCCATCAGGTTTTGTGGACGCAGATTCACCTGAACAACAAGCGGTAACGCGTGCGGTAGACAATGGTGTACTAATGTCAATATCCGCCGGGAACTCTGCATTGTTTGCTGATGGCTATTTTTACCCATACGCTTCCAATCCAGATTACGGGCTAGTAGGTTCACCTGGAGTAGCTGATGATTCTTTACAGGTAGCTTCTTATGAAAATACATTCATGGAAGTAGATGAACTTGATTACACGATTGATGGGGATTCAGGAACGGCAGCATTTTTATCGGCTGGTCAGACAAGTCCTCCGACTGATGGTTCAGCCTTTGAGGTCATTGAGGCGGGCTTAGGATATCCTGAAGATTTTGAAGGAAAAGAAGTAGAAGGAAAGTATGCGTTAATCCAAAGAGGAGAACTTGCATTTACTGAAAAAGCATTGAATGCACAAGAAAATGGTGCTGCTGGTGTAATTATCTACAATAATACAGATGGTATTGTTAATATGGCAACAGACGCAGCAATTACGATACCGCAGTTATTTATGCTAAAAAGTGATGGAGATCAATTGGCTGAGGCACTTAACAATGGACAAGCTGTAACCGTTGGATTCTCAGGAGATACAGCAACAATTGATAATCCTGATGCTGGAAAGATGAGTGCTTTCACATCTTGGGGATTAACGCCAAATCTAGACTTTAAACCAGAAATTACGGCTCCAGGCGGGCAAATCTATTCGACATTGAATGATAACCAATATGGTTTAATGAGCGGGACATCCATGGCAGCTCCTCATGTATCGGGGGGAAGCGCACTTGTATTGCAACGTGTAGATGAAGAATTTGGATATGAGCAGGCAGATCGAGTTAATCTAGCGAAAAAATTAATGATGAATACTTCTGATCAAGTTGAATTTGAAGGTGAGCCAGTATCTCCACGTCGACAAGGGGCGGGAATCATGCAATTACATGCAGCGTTATCCACGCCAGTTGTTGTGACAGAAGCAGAAACAAATGAGGCCAAAGTGGCTTTGAAAGAGATAGAAGGCGATCAAGTATCGTTTGAATTAACTGCAGAGAATGTAAGTGATGAAGCGGTAACGTATGATGTCAAGGCTAATGTCCAAACGGATACTCCCGTAGATGGCGGAGGCGTTACGGTGACAGCCCCAAATGATTTTGCAGCAAACGATCTTGGAGAGTTGGCGACAATTAATGGAGAAACGAGTACAACCATTGAAGTTCCAGCAAATGATTCCACGACATTTACCGTTACAATCGATATAAGTTCCGTAGATGATTCACTATCAGAGATCTTTACAAATGGATATTGGCTCGAGGGATTTGTAACATTAACGGATCCGACAGATACTAACCCCGAATTGGCTGTTCCTTATGTAGGATTTAAAGGAGAATGGGACGATGCTCCAATTTTTGATGAACCTATCTGGGATGAGGATTCATTCTATGGAATGACATCTGTTGTCACATCATTAGGAGAAGACGATGCTGGAGAAATGCAATATGGTTATTTAGGAGAAGATTTAGCTACTGGTGAAGTAGATCCAGAAAAGATTGCATTCTCTCCAAATGGCGATGGTGTACAGGACGATGCACTCATGATGCTGTCATTCCTAAGAAATGCAAAGGATGCGAAGTTTACTGTTCTTAATAAAGATGGGAAGAAGGTAAGGACGATTCGCTTAGAATCCGAATTAACAAAAAATCATTATGATTCTGGTGCAGCGGCCTATTACTCTATTTCCGGTGCAAGAGCTTGGGACGGGAAAATAAAAGGGGAACAGGCACCTGAAGGTAATTATTATCTTCAAGTAGAAGCTGTAATTGATTTTGAGGGAGCAGAATGGCAAAGCCTGCAATTACCAGTTATATTGGATAATACGGCTCCAGAAGTAGAAGCAAGTTATAGCTTTGATAACGAACTTTTAACGGTCAATGCCACAGATAAAGGAGAAGGTAGTGGCGTCGCCTATTGGGATGTATTTGTTAATGGAGAACCTGTCTTAGAAGAACCTTATGTCGATGGGGAAACGGAACATCCATTAACGGGAATTGAACCGGAAGATACCATTACGGTTGTAACAGCGGATTACGCCGGTAATGAAGTGGAAGTGGATGCGGAAATGGTGGAACCGGACACAACCGTTCCAGATTTACATTTACTTACACCTGAAATGAATGGCGTTGATGCAGATAGGGAAGTTATTTTTGAGGGATATGTTACAGATGAATCCGGTGTAAAAGAAGTTACCATTGATGGAGAAAAAGCCGAGCTTATTTACAATGAAGCAGAAGAGCGTTATGACTTTTCATTACCGATGGATCATAAAAAAGATGGCTACTACTTTAAACATATTAAGGCAGTCGATCATGTTGGAAATGAAACAGAAATTGGGCGCAGGTACTTCGTTGATAGTTCAAAAGCAAAATTAAACGTAAAAGGGAAAAAGAAAACCAAATCAGACTCGATCACACTAACCGCCAAAGTGAAGGACAACTTTGATGATATTAATTTATTTGTTGATGGCGACCATGTCTTTACACATGAACTCTCTAAACCTTATGGTAAGAATAAATTTAAGGATGAAATTGAAGTTGAACTAGATCTTGAAGAAGGTGAGAATGAATTTGAATTTAAAGTTGTGGATCTAGCAGGTCATGAGACAGTCGAAACGGTTACGGTAACTCAATTAAATAATGATAAAGAAGAAGATAATGACAATCCATTAGGGTTTATTTTTAATCAACTATGGTTGATTTTCGGCAAGCTATGGGGGATCTTCGGCTAGAATAAAGAACAGCTTCCTAAAGGAGCTGTTCTTTATTACAGCTATCATAGTGTGTATGTAGAAACTACATAATAGAGGAGGAGATTTATATGGCAATTGGTATAATCTATCTTCAGGTTATTCAAAAACGGTTCAAACAAGTAAAAGATCAAGGTGAAAAAGCAATGGCTCAACTGAATGATAATGAGATTCACTGGAAACCCAACGAAGTATCAAACAGTGTTGCTGTAATAGTAAAACATATGAGCGGAAATATGCATTCAAGATGGAAGGACTTTCTAACTACTGATGGAGAGAAGTCAGATCGTAATCGCGATCAGGAGTTTGTCGATACCATTGCTACAAACCAAGAAATGTTCGAGTTATGGGAGAAAGGGTGGGAAGTTTTGTTTACTGCTCTTAATCATCTACATGAGCATGATTTAGAAAAGCATATCAGCATCCGCGGGGAAGCACTTGTCATCATTGATGCAATTGAGCGACAACTCGCCCATTATGCTTCTCATGTTGGGCAGATTCTCTATATAAGCAAGCAGCTAAAGGGTGATACATGGCAAACCTTAAGTATCCCAAAAGGAAAATCAGAAGCATATTTGAGGGGAGATAGCTTAAATAGTTAAACAGAACTTCTAATCTTTTATTTAAGTTCTGTAAGTTGAAAACCACAAAAGTTGTGGTTTTTTTTATGCAATATATTAAATTTTAGCAACGAAAGTTAATAAGCATTTACAAATATATTAAATACCGCACACCTTGCTGCCGACGTCCGAAAGAGTATGAATAGATGGTGTTACGTTTACACTAACTTATTAAACATAATAGGTAACAATATGAAAGGAAGGTAAACACCATGGGACGCAATTATAGTATTGATTATTTTAAATTCTATGCAATATTTGCTGTTGTCTGTATCCATACCGGTACGTTAAGTGATACGAAGCTTGGTAATATAGCAGGTGATGATATCGATTTTGTTATTGATACATTAGCTCGGTTTGCAGTACCTTTTTTCTTTGTTGTATCGGGCTATTTGTTTATTAGTAAATTGAAAAGCATCCAACAACAGCATGATAAACCGTTTGTTTATCAGTGGGCATACTTCAAGAAATATACTTGGAAGTTAGTTAAGCTTTGGCTAGCCTGGTTTTTCTTTTATTACCTCTTTAGTTTGGGTATTAAATTTATCGATACGCCTAAAACAATACCAGCCTTACAAGAGATGTTTTGGAATTATACAAAGGATGTTTTTACATTAGATCTCTTCTATTATGGGGCTGGTTTTACACAGTATCATTTATGGTTTCTATTAGCGCTTATCTGGTCGGTTAGTCTTTTGTTTTTGTTTACCAAATGTAGGTTACTTCGTATCCTATTTTTAATTAGTTTAGGATTAAATCTTGTTGGGCTGTTTGGACAATCCTATACTTCCTTTTTTGAGGTACCGATAAATACACGAGATACCTTGTTCTTTGCTTTATTCTACATTTCGCTAGGTGGCATCTTTGCTCAATATGTTGAGAAGTGGAAGAAATTATCGGATAGAATACCGGTATTTATATATGTAGGTCTTCTCCTGTTATTTGCTATTACGCAAGTTGGTGAAGGGTTTATTACTTTACGTTTAATGGACGGGGAAGAAGGGAATTATTATTTATCTACAATTCCATTTCTAGTAACACTCTTCTTATTCATTCTTAGATATGATCAGATAGGAAAAGGTTCCCTTATATCAAAGATCGGATCAAACGCAGTCGGGATCTATGTATCGCATGTGTTTGTAATGGAAAGCGTACGCATGCTCATGAAAAGTTATGGCTATCAAGATATGCTTGAAACATTAGAGTGGAATCTGTTGTTTACACCGCTGGTATTTATCCTTGCATATCTTATGTATAGTGGATTGCAAAAGGGAAAATTAGTATTGAAAAATAGAATTTCAATGAATGTTCCAGCGTGTAAAGATAGGAAGGTTCCGAATACTCAAGAAATACGGTCATAATGTATTCTGTTCAATTAAAAATGCCACCATCTGCCCGGACGTTCCTTTTCTAGTTGATATGTGAGGAGAAATGGAGTTTGTTTACTGTTCAACTACTGTGATAAAATTTTACAGGTGTGAACGGAACAACTAGGTCCATTTGACCAAAAAAAGGAGATCAATCATGGAAGAGAGAACGACACTGCAAAAATCTTTGAAAGCCCATTGGGTATGGGCTATTGCTTTAGGTTCATCAATTGGTTGGGGAGCATTTGTTCAACCTACTACGTGGATGTCTACAGCTGGACCAATGGGAGTAATTCTTGGCTTCGGTATTGGTGCTTTATTAATGATGCTTATCGCTGTCAGCTATGGTTTCCTTATAAAAAGTTTCCCCGTATCAGGGGGGGAATTCGCATATGCTTTTATTAGTTTAGGACGTACGCATGCGTTTATAAGCGGTTGGTTTTTAACATTAGGTTATATTTGTATTGTAGCTTTGAACGCGTCTGCATTTGCTTTAATGATTAAGTTCGTATTCCCTGCCTTAATCGAGAATTTACATCTTTACCAAATAGCCGGCTGGGATGTTTATGGCATGGAAATTATTATTGCTGCTGTATTGCTAGGGGCATTTGGATATTTTAATATCAAAGGGACTGGCTTATCCGGTCGTATGCAATTTATATTTTGTAGTATTATGATACTTAGTATTGTAGCCATTACCTTTATGGTTGGTGGGCATCCAGGTTCTGGTTTGGCAAATATTCAACCATTATACCCTACGGATACAACGGCTTTTGCAGCAATTATATCAATTGTAGCGATTGCCCCTTGGGCTTATGTAGGTTTTGATAATGTACCACAAGCTGCTGAAGAATTTCATTTTTCTTCAAAAAAAGCTTTTTCATTAATTATTCTTGCTATTTTATTTGCAGCTATTTTATATAGTCTTATGATACTTGCCACAGCGATGATCGAACCTTGGCAAGGGCTTGTAAATGAAAACCATGTTTGGGGTACAGGTGCAGCCATTCAAGAACTACTTGGTACGATGGGACTTGTGCTATTAGTTACAGCTCTTACGATGGGAGTATTTACAGGATTAAATGGTTTTATTATTTCTTCCAGTCGCTTATTGTTTGCAATGGCTCGTGCGAAGATCTTACCAGAAGCTTTTGCTAGACTTCACCCTAAACACAAAACGCCGTATGTGGGGATTATCTTTACGGTTGTGGTTTCCGCTCTTGCTCCATGGTTCGGGAGAGAAGCTTTATTATGGGTTGTGGACATGTCTTCCATTGGTGTAACCATCGCTTATTTTTATACGTGTTACACAGCCTTTACACTATTCAAGACAAAGAAGGATGAGAAATTTAATCCAAAAAAACATGTGATTTCACCGTTTAAGAAAACACTCTCAGCATTAGGGATGATTGCAAGTATTGTGTTCCTAGCATTGCTGCTTATTCCGGGATCACCAGCCTTTTTAGGAATTGAATCAAGGATCGCTTTATTAGCTTGGATTGTGTTAGGTGGAATTTTCTACCTTGTGAAACGAACGGAGTTTAATAAGATCCCAAAAGAAGAATTAAATTATTTAATATTAGGTTCCAAACAGATTGAAGCAAAGCATCGAGATTCGTAATGAACGAAACAAATTTTTAGTACCATACTCCAAATTCATTAGCTTGCGGAGAAACCGTTGGTTTTCCGCAAGCTTTTTTGCTGTTAGTAACGAAGGTTCCTCCCATTCCACGAACGAGCGCCCGAGCTTCTTCTGAAGCTCACGCTCGGTGATCTCGGCTCAATCGTTCTTCCGTAGAGGTGAAAGGACCTTCTATCCTTGGAGTTCCTTAAGATAGACTGGGCATCTAAAGAAGTCATGCAGATCAACAATGATGGGTGAACTGCATGAATTTTATCTTTTTTATGCATAGGTGTCTGCTTTCCAAGCACGGAAATAGCTGTCGAACATTTTCTCGACAGCTTGAAAAAAACTTGGTGGACATTACTCCAGATTTTTTTGACTGGTATGCTAAAGGTGATAAATTGTTTTAATCAATCGGTTTGAAGCGTGACCATCAGAATAGGTATTCCATTCTTTATGGAAATCTGGCATGTGATTCAGGTTAAATCGATTTGCCCTTATTAAATGTACAATCGCTTCGGTTGTCTTTACAATTGGACCTGGAACGAGATTCTCATATTCCTGCCACATTCCTCTTTCTTGTTTATAATCCTCTAAATCATAAGCGAAAAAGATCATTGGACGTTGAAAAAAAGCAAATTCAAATGGAATGGAAGAGTAATCTGTAATTAGTATTTCGGTGATGGTTAATATATGATTCATCGAAAAATGAGAAACATCAAACACAAAATCTGGATAGCGATTGGTAGCGGTAATCTGTTCCGACGGATGAATGCTTAAGAAAAGAAGATATTCATGTTTTAAATGGTCATATAGCTGCTTTATATTTAATTGAACATCTGCTTTCGGCATGTTTCGAAAAGTCGGAGCATATAGGATAATCTTTTTTGTTTGATCGTAACCGATGGAATGCTGAAGCTCATTTTTGACTTGACGTATATGATCTGTTTGATAAAAGAAATCTGTTCTTGGAATTCCAGTACGTCGTAACCGATTATCCGAAATATGGAAGCTTCTTTTGAATATGGATGCCATTTTTTCAGATCCAATCACAACGTCTGTAAAACGCTGATACACTTTTTGGAATCGTGCAATCGCTTTTTTAGAGCGGTATTTGTTGGATGGATCTTGAAGTCCGAACTTTTTAATTGCCCCAGCGGCATGCCACAGTTGAACAACACGTACACGATGCCGGAAGTTGGTAACAGCCAATATCCCATAATAATTATCAGCAAAGATAACGTGCGAGGTTGCTAAATGGTAAATAGAGCGCAGCCAATCAAATGGGTGATTAGCATTGAACGGAATAATGGTACGCCGGTCCGTTGACCTGAATTCGAGTTGACATCGTTTTGTTTTTAAAATAATGATCGATTCGTCTGTGTGTTTTTCTAATGCTTCCGCTGTAAAGCGGATGTTATGACCTAAGGAAGCAATCATGGTTGTTTTTTTTCGAATAGGAAAGAATTGAAAAAGATTAAAAACAATTCGAAAGATGATCAGATAAAAAGTAATCAGTAACTCTCTATTCATGTGTAGGTTTTGTTAAATCCTTCTTAATTTTTGTTGTGGATATCCCAATCGTTCTGGGCAAATAAATAACTTCACAAAGTTCTTGTAAATCATCAAACTTTCCTTTCCAATCATCTCCCATAACGAAAACATCAATATGGTATTTTTCAATATCTTTTCTTTTTTGATCCCATGTCTGTTCTGGGATTACTTCATCTACATATTGGATTGCTTCTAGTATCAATTTTCTTTGTTCAAAAGTATAGTATGCCTGTTTTCCTTTTTTTGCATTAAATGTATCTGTAGAGATAGCAACAATTAAGTAGTCACCATATTTCTTGGCACGTCTTAATAAATTGATATGACCAGTATGAAGGATATCGAATGTTCCATAGGTAATTACTTTTTTCATCTCCTGTTACCTCCGTTTTTAACCATTTTATTTGTTTAACACCTTGTTTTAGAAATTTTTTATATTATATTCATCAAATTTACAAACTATTTACTCTTAGCTAATATGCGCTTAATACATTAGATTTATAATGGAATTAATCGAAAATAAACACTACTATTTTCGAAAGCAGAAAGGAGAATGGTGATGACTATTAGAGGTATTGGACATCGAGGTTATCCAGCTAAATATCCAGAAAATACAATGTCTTCTTTTCAAGCTGCTATTGAATTAGGATTTACTCATATCGAATTGGATGTACATCTTAGTAAAGATGGTATCCCAGTTGTTATGCATGATTATAAAATTGATCGAATGACCGATGGGGTTGGCGAAATTCGTGACTATACTCTATCAGAACTTCAGGAATTCTCTATTGAGAAAAACGAAAAAATTCCTACTTTAGAAGAAGTTCTTCGATTAGCTAAAAATCAAGTTATTGTTTCAATAGAAATGAAAAACACAAAATTATATGATTCTGTGGAAGAGAAAGTTTTCGAAATGATTCAAAAGGTTGGTATGATTGAGCAAGTTTATGTAATTTCATTTGATCATAAATCACTAGCAAAACTTCGTGAACTTTCAAGTGAAGTCAAAATAGGACCGTTAGTTAATAAATTGAGACGCTCTCATTTTCGACTTATTGAAAAATTGGACGCAAGCTATATTGCTGTGAAACATGATGGCTTAAAAGAAAAATATGTGAATCGTTGCGAAGGGTTAGGTATTCAAGTTGTTGCATGGACAGTGAATAGCGTAGAACAAATGCAACGATTTAAGAAGTATCCTTCTGTTTTGGTAACAACAGATGAATTAGAAAAATATAAAGCTTATCATTATCCAGATACTTCTTCAAAATTACAGAAAGTTATCGTTTAATTTCATACATGTCTAGCACAGAAGTAGGATAAAATAGTTATGCTCTTATGAGCATTTTTATTTTTGTGAAGTCATTAAAAATAATAGGAGGATTCTCCCTGTGAGCTATAGTGGTATTATTATATGTTTAATTGCAGCAATTATTTTAACTCCATTTGTAAAAAAACTGGCAATTGTAATTGGTGCAGTTGATAAACCAAATCATCGAAAAGTACATCAAAAAATGATGCCACGGTTAGGTGGTCTTGCTATTTATAGCAGCTTTTTACTAGGATTTCTCATTTTTCTTCCACAGACGTACAACTATTGGCCAATTTTAATTGGGGCAACGATTATTATGTTTGTCGGCATTTTGGATGATGTAATGCAACTATCTGCTAAGGTGAAGTTTGGTGGGCAACTAATCGCAGCAATGGTGCCTGTGTTTGGCGGGTACACAATTGAATTTATAACGGTGCCATTTGGTGACCGAATTGAATTTGGTATTGCCGCGATACCATTAACAATTATTTGGATTGTAGCCATTACAAACGCGATCAACCTTATTGATGGATTGGACGGGCTAGCGGCAGGAGTATCTTCGATTGCGTTATTAACCATTTCTGTACTGGCTATTTCAATGGGGAATTATCCAATTGCATTGCTCTCTTTCATGCTATTAGGAAGTACGATTGGATTTTTGGTTTATAATTTCCATCCTGCCAAGATATTTATGGGAGATACTGGATCTCTGTTTCTTGGTTATATGATAAGCGTGATTGCAGTAATGGGCTTATTCAAAAATGTGGCGCTTTTTTCTCTAATGGTTCCAATTATTATTTTGGCTATCCCGATTTTAGATACATTATTTGCGATCATCCGCAGAATTGTACATAAGAAACCATTAGCTGCTCCTGATAAATTCCATTTGCATCATTGTATTATCCGTATGGGCTACAGTCATAGTCAGACGGTAATCATGATTTATGCTTTAAGTGGGTTGTTTAGCTTAGCAGCTGTCATATTAACTCGTTCAGCAATGTGGGGAACGACGATTATTTTGATGACCGTCTTGATAATGGTTGAATTAATTGTGGAAGTAACTGGTCTTGTGAGTGAAAGATATCGACCAATATTGAATTGGATAGAAACAAGTAAAGAAAAATCGAAGTAAGCTAAGCAATGGTTGGCAGTACAAGTTACTTCGGAAATATGATATAGGTAATGGTGATGAGAGTGAATCAATTGCGAAAGAATACACTGGATGAAATACAGCTAGCACGAGCTTTTGCGATTTTGGCAGTACTGGCGGTTCACGGTTCATCGAGCGGTGTGACAAATGTTGAACCAGATTCAGTACTTTTTCCGATTTATAATTTCTTGAATATAGCTGGAAAACTAGGTACGCCAACATTTATTATGCTAAGCAGTTTTGTATTATTTTATAATTACTATCCTAGAGAAACAAACTGGGGATTAATGAAACGATTTTATGGCAAGCGGCTAAAGTTTATTTTAATTCCCTATTTTGTATTTTCTTTACTCTATTTTGTTATAAAAATGGTTGTCTATTATGATTATCCCAGTATTTCCTTTGCCATTAACCGCTTTATAACCTTATTGGCATTAGGGAAAGCACATACTCATTTATATTTCGTCTTTATTAGTGTGCAATTCTACCTACTATTTCCTTTGTTTTTGATTGCCTTTAAGAAATTAACGTTTTTAAGAAAACACGCCATTTGGATTGGCCTCCTATTGCAATGGGGATGGGTTATTCTAAATAACAACTATTTCCATATTCCTTGGAAGGGGTCGATTTCATTATCCTATTTATCTTTTTATTTTATGGGAGCATTTCTGGGAATCTATTATAACGATTTAAAGGCTAAGTGGAAGCAACCACTTTTTAAAGAGAGAATCATCATTCCACTGACCCTTGGTTATGGCATAATGGTATTTTTATATACCGGTTATATGTATTTATCAAGGATTGGTGTTTTCACAACGATTGGTAATTACTTACCTGGTTTTGTATCTAGTTATATTGGGGAGTTTACATGGGCAACGCATGCTTTATTTGCGGGTGTATTCTTGTTCTATTTAGCTCATCTTGCAAACCAAACATTTCAATTAAGAACCAAAATGGTGTTTATGGAAATAGGGGCAACATCCTTTGGAATTTATCTCATCCATCCCTTGTTCCTAATGGTATTCAGACAGTTAGTTAACTCTGGATCGCCAATCATCTATCACGGATGGCAAGTGATCACATTTATTCTTGTAGGTTTACTCAGCTGGTTGGCTGTACGTGTAACGTATCGATTTATTCCTTTTTATTGGGTGCTATTTGGAAAAATGAATCTGCAAAAATTATTTAAAATTCCAAAGCAGAAGGGAAGTAATATCCATGAATATCAAAACTATTCCTAAGACGATTATTATTGTACCTGCCTATAATGAAGAAGCTAGTATTGCTACCACATTAACAAGTTTAATAGAGTTAAGCAATCAGATCGATAGATTAGAGATATGCGTGGTGAATGACGGATCCACGGACCGAACAAAAGAAATAATTGATACATTTGACATTGTGTCATTACATTTACCCCAAAATCTAGGAATAGGCGGAGCAGTGCAAACAGGTTATAAATATGCATATAACCATGGCTTTGAAATTGCAGTTCAATTTGATGCAGATGGCCAGCATAATGTGCATGATTTATTAGAATTAATCGAGCCGATTATAAAGGAGGAAGAAGATATGGTTATCGGCTCTAGGTTCTTGAAGAAAACGGATTATAAGGGGAGTAAAACAAGGAGAATTGGCATTTATTATTTTTATATTGTTTTAAAGCTTCTAACTAAAAAGCGTTTTACTGATCCTACTTCTGGATACCGTGCCATTAATCGTAAAGTAATTACTTTATTTGCTCATCATTATCCCAAAGATTATCCTGAGCCGGAAGTACTTATGCATTTGAATCGCAAAAACATGAGAATTAAAGAAGTCACTGCCAATATGCATGCCCGTCTTGGTGGCGAATCATCGATAACGCCTATGAAGAGCATATATTACTTTGGAAAAGTTACACTTTCCATCCTAATGCAGTCTATTGTTAAGGAGTAAGGCAACAATGAATATCAATTTATTTAGTTTTCTTATTGTTTGTTTGTTCTTTGTCATCGTTATTGAATCTGTTCGGAGAGGGATTCTCGAAACAAAAGATGCATTAATTTGGCTTTTTTTAAGTGTCATCTTGGGGATACTGAGTCTTTCAAGAGGATTGTTGGAACTAATCGCTGATTGGTTAGGAATCGTTTATGCACCGAGTTTATTATTCTTATTTGGTTTACTGAGTACGATTATTATGATTTTTGATTTAACGAGGCGCATCTCGAAATTAAATCAGAAAGTTATTCATTTAACTCAAGAGTTTGCATTACTAAAAGAACAGCAGCGTAATTCAAGCTCAGAATTTGAGGAAAAAAGGAAAGAAAATATATGAATTATCTTTTGCTCGTTGTGAATATTTTGCTTTTAGTTAGTGGTCAAATGTTATGGAAAGTGGGCATGCAGCAAATTGGCACCATGGGGTTAGGAACGATAGTTGAAGTGATAAAATCGCCATATATTATTGGTGGTGGCCTAATCTATGTATTAGCAACAGGCCTTTGGTTATACATATTGTCTAGAATGCCGTTTAGCATTGCCTATCCCTTCCAAAGTCTTGCTTATGTATTAGGTGTTGTTATTGGATACGTTATTTTTAAAGAAACGGTTACCCCAATTCAATGGGCTGGTGCAGCAATTATTGTTTTTGGAGTATATTTAATAGCGAGGTAATCTATGAATCGATCTACTTTTTTTCAACAGTTATATGAGAAGGCCCCATTATATATCCTTGGACTCATTTTGTTCCTTTCCTTTTTCATCTATATCTATTTTTTCATCGAGCATCCAGGGAGTAATTTTGTTCAACCAACTGATGAAGAGATTCAACAACAATTAGACGATGGCGTGATAAGTGAAAGGATAGCGGCGCTAAAAGAGCATACATGGAAGTATGGGAGTCGGGACGCTTATCTATATACGGAAATGGCAAATCAATTCATTGAAGATGGCATCTATGGTTACAACACAAATGGGGAAAGCAATGCATTTGTAACACCTGGTTATCCCATGATATTAGTGGTACTCTTTCTTATCGCGAATACCTTAGGTGTCGAACAAATGATCATCGTAACTGTGTTTAATATGGTATTAAGTTTAGCTACTATTTTACTCATCTATAACATTGCTTTGAAGACGTTTAAGAATCAATGGATGGGGGTTGCTGCAAGTGCTTTTTATGCCGTCTACTTTACACCTTACCATTATTTTCGGACAGCGTTAACTGAAATACCGGGTATCTTTTTCTTTTGTTTAGCGATCTATTTATTTTTAATAGCGTTAGAAAAAAACAAGAAAATCTTTCATATCTTATTTGCAGTTGTATTTTGTTATGGAGTTATGCTCCGACCAGTAATTGCGCCTTTGGTACTAATTGCATTTGTTATTTTGTTTCTAAAATATCGTCATCAAATAAAAACGTCAATCGTCATTAGTGCTCTTTGGGCAGTGGGTGCTGCCGTGGTTATTGCTCCATGGGTAATTCGAAATTTTATTGTGTTTCAAGAGTTTATTCTATTATCTACACATTCAGGCAACAGTTGGTTTGCAGGGAGTAACCCTTTTGATATGTACAGCTTTTCGGATTATTGGAAAGAACAAGAGGAACTGGGCATGGATAGTAAGGAATATGCACTCATGAAAATAAAAGAAGGGTTTGAAACAAATTTTGGACTCTGGTTAGCTTGGTTTACGGTAGGAAAAACATACGAATTATTTAAACTTCCAGATGCCATCTATTTCTACACGGCATATGGTTATGTGAACTTCGTCAAGATGATCCATCATCTAATTGTAAATCTAGCATTTATTACGGTGATTATTTCGTTTATTTCTCGAAAAAAAGAAGCAATCGCAATTGCTTCTATTCTTATCCTGTATATTGGATTATCCAATCTATTCCTAACTATTCCAAGATATGGCTTTTTTATTATACCAGTTATGTGTATATTAAATGGCTATGCTATCGTAACGTTAATTACGAACATCAGAAACCTCTTACAACGATCGAAACTAAAAAATGCGAACAAGGCTGCTTCCTAGCTTTGTTCGCATTTTTTAGTTTGAATACGAATTTTTCCCTTTCATTACCCAAGCAGATTGGTGTCAGCTAATCTACTTGGGTGTTTCCATTTAACATTTATACATTACTATATGGACGTTTTTCTCGCCCAAAGAAAGTATCTAGCGCAAGTTCTGGTGTGGCTCTTGCATCGCGTTGATACATGCGTACAATCTCTCTCAATTTCATTCTTCTTAGCTCTTCATTGTCGAGTGCATGGGTTGCTTGTTGATATAACTGTTTATCGTCCCAATTGTCTTCTTCTACATGTCCGACTACAGGTTGATTACAAAGCGCAGCAAAAGCATCAATTTTTGGGTCGTACGAAATTGCTACAAATGGCGTATAATTAATTGCTGAAAATATGAGTGAATGCAGACGCATGCCAATGAGTAAATTGGATTCACCGATAAGCGCAATTTTAGCTTCTAAGGAAGCGTTCGCTGGCGAAATATAACTATGCTCTGTCATTCGTTCAGCTGTCTCTTGCGATTTACGTTGATCCTTTTCCCCATGCATTGGTACGAACACCACAGCATATCCATCTTGAACGAGCTGATCTAAAGTAGATGCTATCTTTTGAGTGAATGGCTTATTCGTTGGCCAATCCCTCACACTCACAGTAATGAACTTTTGAGTTAATTTATCAGCCGTCTCCCATTGATGGTCATAGGAGCTAGAATCTAAACCTAAAACAGGATCGGGAACAATTGTAGACATATGTTTAATGCCAATTTGATTCAGTAAGTGCTGTGAAGCTTGATCGCGTACCGTGATTTGCTCCACATGATTTAACGCATATTTCACTAACCATTTACTTAAAACCCCATTAATTGGTCCCATCCCTTGCGCATAAATAAACACAGGTTTCTGCAGCCATTTGGCCAATTTGATGATGCCCGTATAATAGGGGATGGTCAACATCCCTGTTTTATCTTGTAAAAGACTGCCACCACCACTAATTAATCCATCTGAATCGCGTAATGCTTGAATGATCTCATTAATCTTTCGTCGGTTTACGGCATTTACTTGATAGGTTCTTTTCGTTTGTTCTGGGTTATTAGATAATATGGTAATTTTAATGGTAGGTTGAACCATTCGAAGCTGTTCTATAATGGAAAACAAAATAGCCTCATCGCCAACATTATCAAATCCATAATAACCGGAAACAACAATATGCATTATACCCACTCCCTTCGGATGCGTTTTGTAATAAAGGGTACACATTTTCGATAAATCCAGATAAGCAACAGTCCTAAGAGATAGCCAATAACAATGCTATAACCTGTTCTTAGTAAGGAAATATGCAATGGGATATGAAGGTGGGTAAAAGTATTCATGATTGATAGAAAGCCAATGATCCCTGGAATCACCAAGACTTTTCCCAGTAATTTATTCGTTTTGAACACATAGATTGCTAATAAATAAAATGGAAGACCAATGAGGAATTCTTTTGTTCTAGGGCGAACATATAGCCATTCCTCTAATGTGCTTCGTATCATCAGTTCCATGTCGCTTACAGTCGCACTATTACCTGTTCTCGTAATATAATAGATGCCTATTACGCCAATGATAAAGATGACTGCAAGATGCCAGTACTTCACTGGGACTTTTAATAGCATTACGATTTCTCTCCAGAATAGAAATACACCGACAAATAGAATAGGAATAAGATAAACTAATTTTACTCCTCTAAACACTTCAAATCCGGTGATAAAAGCATTACCGTTTAGTAGGCCAATGACAATAATTATACCGACAAAGGTTATCCCTAGTGCCTTTAAATAATGCAAAGTAATACCGCCTAGCTGCTTATCTCCTGTATTTATTGTAGATAGTACAGCATAAATTGGTGCTACTATCGCAAGAATTAGTGCAAAGCCCTGTATGAGGAATAGTCTTTCAGTAAGATAATATCCTATTACTAAAAGCGTCATGAATACGATAGCAGCAATCATCCATTTTCTATCCCTTACGATCGTTGCAGCTAAACCTGTAAACAGAATGCCGGCAAGGAAGAGAAGTACTTGGGTCCAGATTGGTGTGTTTATTTCGGTAAATGGCTTAGGAGAGCCTTGCTGGAAATTATTCTCTAAGTTGTGATGAACACCTTCAACAAATGCATTCGCATTCTCTAAGCTTTCAGTTGGATCACCTGCTTGAATATGGAAGAAAATAGATCGTATATTCCGTTCTTTGACAGCTCGTACAGCTTGATCAATATTTTCCGGTAGTGTTTTATTATTTAAGTCCATACTATGCAATCTGATCGTATTGTAGTCAGTATTACGAGCTATTGTTTGTAACCCTTTTTGTTGAGTGAACTCAATGGAATAAAAATGGTAGCCTACATCGGTTAATTGGTTTGTCCATTGTTCTACTTCTTCCATATTTGGATATCCAATGACATCCTGACCATAAAATAATAAATTAGTAGTATCTGTTTCCTTTAACTTGATGAGCTGATCGACACTTTTTTGATTCCATTTCTGGTTTGTATTTTCTACTCGGAACATATAGTTAAGTCCAAGCTGTTTTACTTGATCTAACGTCTCTTCATTGTAAGCAATGTTTCTAGATAGGATATCCATTTCTTTTTCAATAAAGTAAAAATCCTGACCACTAATTGTAACGGAAGAAGGCTGTAGGTTTTCGGAAATCAGTTTATTAAAATAAGCATCCCTTGGTTGAGTGATGTAATATCCTTTTGCTTCCGTATCCACCATTTCGTCTTGATTACTAAATCGTAACGCATCGTTTAACTCCTGTTCGTTATAGATAGTAATGATGTCTTGGTTCTCCATCCAATTTAATGATAGAGGACTTATGCTAACCGTATTTAAGCCAGACTTTTTTAAAGAAGAAAGAATGTCCTCTGTATTTAATTCTTCATGATCTGTTGCTAGCTGATCAATCTCTTGATAAGGAGCGGCGATTTCGTACGTATTATTTTCTGTCTCTGTCTGCCAACGCTCAATAATTCCGGGTATTGTAACTGCAAGTAAGACGATTAACGTCATCCAAATCCATTTCTGCTTGTTCATTTTTCTGCTCTTCCTTTCTGGGAGAAATAAGGAATATTCTTTACGATGTCTGTTTTATTCACCACATTAAATAGGTATAGTTGTAACACATAGATAGTAACTCCAATGAACATAGCTACGAGCAAATAGAGAAGAGCTTGAACCCGTGACCAATCTGTTATAGATACATACAAGGTTGGTACTCCAATAACAGCCCCCATGGATATGGAAGCAATCATTATTTTTGTTATTAGCTTACGTCTAATGGAAAATGGATAATGCTTAAAGATATACCATGTATTGATAATTAATAAAACAATATATACCAATAACGTAGAGAAAGCTGCACCACGTAATCCAAATAATTGAATGAAGTAAATATTGCATAGGGCTTTCATTAATATACCGCAAACAATTATGAAGGCTGCTTGTTTAGCTAAGTTCATACCTTGTAGAATACCGGTACTTAAAATGGTTAACGAAGTAAAAACAGAACTTAGTCCAAGGATAGCTAGAACTCCGCTTCCTTCTAAGTCAGTAAATAAAGCTAAATTAATTGGTAATGTAAGACCTAGTAACCCCATTGCTGCAGGCCATGAAAGTAAATGCGTCATGCGATATGTCTTTTCTATGACGGACCTTACTTGTTGTGTCTCTCCTTCTGCTAGCTTTGTTGTTATTAACGGAATGAGTGGGAGAACAATCGACGTCGAAAAAACAGTCGCAATTTGGACAATGGAAAGGCCACGGCCATAGATACCATAAAGATAATTAATCCCAGTTTCCGATTCACCTATACTACGTAAACCATAAGGAATGGTAAAAGAGTCGATAAAATTTATTAAAGCCATGGTAATTGTGCCAATAGCAATCGGTATCGATAGTTTTAATATCTGTTTGCTCCAAGAGGAGAATAGCTTTAACGTATATTTCCTAGTTAAGGTTTGCCTTAAAGGTGAACGAATATATTTCACTCTTAAATAGATAAGTGATGTAAATGCTCCTACAACCGAACCAATCATGACACCACCAGCTACCGTAGCATCAGAAAAGTCTTGTTGAACAAAGTAATAGGCAATAACTAAAATCAAACCAACGCGGATGAACTGTTCAATAACTTGTGAGATAGCAGTCGGTTTCATATCCTCAAAGCCTTGAAAGTAACCTCGATAAACAGCCATATACGGTGCAACTAATAAGGTGGCTGTAACTACAATTAAAGCAAGTCTTGTAGACTGTCCTCCTAAAGCAGAAGCTAAAGGAGTGGATAAGCTATATATTAGTAGAAAGCTAGAGATACCGAACAATAAAGCCAGAATACTTGCTGTTACGTAAATTTCTTTTACAAATGATAATTCACCCTTTGCTCGAGCATCGGCGATTAGCTTTGAAATAGCAATAGGAATACCTGCTACAGATAACGTAAGAGCCACCATATAAACCGGGTATACAAGACTAAAGATTCCTAAGACATGGTCACCAGCAATATTTTGAAGAGGTATTCGAAAAACACTTCCCAATACTTTAGATACTAAAGTGGCGACCGTTAATAGTAACGTACTTCTAACAAAAGCAGAACGGCTCATGAAACTTTTTCCTTTTTCTTTTGCTTAACAATGTGGAAAGCAAATTGTGGAAGTGCAAGCATTCTTCTCCATCTGGTTGGTTGTTTTATTAATCGGTAAAGCCATTCCAAATTCAACTTCTGAAAAATTACAGGTGCTCGCTGAACCTTCCCTGCAATAACGTCGAAAGACCCCCCAACTCCCATTAACAATCCATGATTGAATTTTGATAGATTGTTCGCGATCCAATTCTCTTGTCTTGGACATCCCAGCGCGACAAATGTTATATCAGGCTGTAACTGTACAATGTGATCTGTAATATCATTTGATTCCAGGTTAAAATAGCCATCTTTACAACCAACAATTTCAATATTTGGAAACTGGTTCTGGATGTTAGTTATCGCTCTTTGTAAGGTTTCTTCCTGTGCACCAAGTAAAAAAATACGATAGTGATTTTTTTCTGCTAGTTTTAATAAATCAATCATTGTATCATAGCCAGTAACTCGTTCAGGTAAAGGCTGTTTTAATATTTTAGCTGCCTTTACAATTCCTATTCCGTCCGCGACGATATACGTTGCTTGTTGCAATTGCTGCATAAAATGCAAATCCTCTTGTGCCTTCATCACTACTTCTGGATTTGCCGTTACAACAAATGTTTTCTCTTTTTGTTGAATTCGTTTGTTTAGTAAGTATACAAACGAATGATGATCTGTATTTAGAAAAGGAACATTCATTATTGTTATATGTTTCATCATTTACTCAGGCTCCTTTGAAGTTCACGCATCGGGTGTTAATATTACTACTTAATAATTATTCTGTTTATGCAGATAGCGCTGATGAACCCAGCCGTATCCGTCTTTATAATAAACCATAAGCCAATCTCCTTCTTGAACAACTTGATTGTTGGCTGTAACATTAGCGTTCACATAATCGCTTGCTTGAAGCTTACCAATAACTTCTCCTTGAAGATTTGGTTTATTACGGACAAGTAAATTGGATTCAATGTTTTCTACTTGGAAGAGGTTAGTTAGTAAAATATAATCCTTTGAAATCCATCCCTTATCTTGGCTATCCGATACATAATACCAATTATCATGTTTATCTATTATTTCAATTGATGTATCAATTGATAATAGTTTTATAATTGTTTCTTTGTTTCGTGTAGATGGTTCTGTTCTCATATGAACATGATTCTCGGTTGTAACTGCCCTTAAATGGTTATAGATCTTTGATGTACTTGGAGCTTTTTTGTCTTCAGCAGACGGCTTTAAAAATTGTTCTGATAACCTTATTCCTTTACGTAAGTAATTACTTGATACCCAACCAGTTACTCCACCAGCATTAACTTTATACCAGCCACCGTTCTCTCCAATTATGGTAACTATCGTATTATTCGATAATGTTTTAATAATATGAAAAGTGGTTGTTGGACCAGTTCGAAGGTTGAGGTTAGCTGTAGTCTTCATTTTTTCCCCTTGCCGTTTTGTGTCCACATGATACTGTTTATCGCCGCTAGGTTTAGATGTTGCTCCTGGTTGTTGGTTGAATGTTGGTACATCAAACTTTAATACATAATTGTTTAATAAATTATAAATCTCTTGAATTCGATTTGTTTGTAGAATCGCCCATTGTACATGAGTAGCATATTGGGGATATCCAGGGCTACTCGGATTCCATCTCATTTTATATAATGTATCTTGGCCGTCGTTTATATAATGATTTGCTATATCTCTAGCTCCGCCTATGATAGCTGCTTCTGGAGAAAACCACCCTTTATTAAAAGCATATTTTGCTCCGCCGTTTAGTGGGTCATTATCTACTGCTCCATATCCATACATATTATAAACGGTATAAGTTGCCTTGTTTTTGGCTACAATATTGCCGTTTTTATCCACAGGAATGCCAGTAGCAAGCCTTGATGTTCCATTACCAGTTTCATGGAGTGCGTGTGCCATTAAATATACTTCATTAATTCCATACTGTTTTCCTGCTTCGATAAATGAATTTGCTTGTCCTGATAAGGAACCCTTGTTTTGCAGGACTTTTCTATTAATCTCACTCGGATCTAGATTTGCATTTTCTGAAAGGTTAAGAAACTGTAAATAGTCACTTGATTCACTTGAGAAATTCCTAGGGTTTGCATAGTATTCTACAAGAGAACGACTAGCAAGGAAATTTCCTGCTCCATCCACTTTAGGGGTTTTGGTTACTTGAATATCAATCATTTCCTTAAAAGAATAATTGTAATGGGTGTAGTCTATTCTTATTTTTGGCTCGCCTATAACTTGCAACATACGATTTAAAATGGCAGACATTTCACCTCGAGTCGTACTATCTAGTGGTGCAAAATATAACCCTTGATTATTTTTTTTACCAGCAATGATATTTAAATAGACTAGTTTCTGAATCGCACCGTAAAACATGGGATTAATTTCTTTATTATCATTAAATAGAAGAGGTGCCTTATCAGCATCTATTCCTTTTAAATCTAAAGCGCGCTTCATCATTGCGGCTACTTCTTGACGAGATATGTGTTTATTTGGTCTAAATACATTATTAGGGTAACCACCAATAATTTGGTTATTGACAGCTGTGGTAATTGCTGCATAATACCAATCTTCCTTTTCAATATCAGTGAACTTATTTTGGGATGCATTGGTTGATAAATTTAAAGCGCGAACTAAAAAAACGGTAAACTCTGCTCGTGTAATGGCATGATCTGGTCGATAGGTTCCATCACTATAGCCGCGCATTATTCCTCTTTCAATAAGAGATACCATACTTTTTTCAAAATAGTGGCCGTGAATATCCGATTGAGCATAAATTGTTTGAGGTAAGATTAGTGTTAATAATATAATTGGAACAAAGAAGAATTTGTTTAATATTTTCATGTTTTATAAAGGTTCCCCCTTTAACTAATAAAAGCCACTATTTTATTGTTTCATTGCGACACATCAATAGTAGTACATTTGTATAGGAATTTCAGTATTATTTACAGATAATTAACATTATTTACTAAAACTTAACAGTGTGTGGTATGGAAAGTATGGTATGCTGTGAATAAGAAAAATATGAAGTACTTAAAGAGGAAGATTAGTTAAGGAATTAAAAAACATCCCATATGAAAATGGGATGTTAACCAATTGCTCTTTCTTTTTCCTTTTCTTCTGTATCGGTCAAATGTTTCGCTAAGTTTAAACTGGATGTACCATTTGAGTACTCATTCCATTGTTTTGCAAAGTCTTTGATTTGTTTATAATTAAACTTATTTTCCTTAATTGCTAGAATAATAGCTTCTGTCGACGCTACGACTGGGCCTGGCATCTTGTGTTCATAATCATCAATTAAGCCACTGGTAAAACTATATTCATCCACATCATAAGCAAAGAAAATCATTGGTTTTTCCAATAAAGCATACTCAAATGGAATGGATGAATAGTCGGTAATTAATAAGTCAGTGATAAGCAATAAGTGATTCGTATCATAGAATTCCGACACATCATATACAAAATCTTTATAAACTTCACTTATCTCATAAGTTACCGCAGGATGAGGTTTAATAAACAGCACATAATCATCAGACAGTTCACGGTACAGCTTATCAATCTCTAACTTTAATTGATAATTAGTTAACTGGTTATTTCGAAATGTTGGCGCATATAAAATAATTTGTTTATTCTTAATCATGGGGTGTTTAGTTAACATGTCATGATAAATACGATCCTTCATCGAACGATCGTATAAAACATCTGAGCGTGGTATACCAGTACGCAGAATGCGATTATCTGTAAGCCCAAAACTCTCTTTAAATGTCTCCGCCATCATTTCCGAACCGACCACCGTGTAATCAAAGCTCCGGTAGACATTGGCAAAGCGTTCATTTGCTTTTGTTGTTCTATATTTATTTGTAGGGTCCATTAGACCAAACTGCTTGATTGCCCCACCAGCATGCCATAATTGGATACAGGTTACTCCTTGTTTGAAATGGGTAGCCGCTAAAAATCCATAATACGTATCTACTAAAATAGTAGTAGCAGTTGCAAGATGGTAAACTGATTTTATAAATGAAAATGGAATTTTTAAAGAAAACGGAATAATGGTTGCATTTGTATCATCAAACGGATACCTACATGACCCATCTTTAAGAATAATAATCTCTTCGTCGGACAAGTTGGATAAAGCTTCAGTTGTATAGTAAATATTATCCCCAAACGTAGAAACACCAACTGTTTTTTGTTTTAGTGGGAATAATTTAAAGAAATTAAAGAGTATACGGAAAGCAAAGAGGTATACACTTATAAGGATTTCTTTAACCATTATTTGTCATGTTTAGGTCAGTCTTAATTTTTGTTGTGGAGATTCCAACAGTCCTCGGCAAATAAACGACTTCACAATGATCTTTTAAAAAGTCAAATTTACCTTCCCAGTCGTCCCCCATAACAAAGACATCGACATCGTATTTTTGAACATCTTCCATTTTTTGTTCCCACGTATGTTCAGGAATAACCAAATCGACATAACGAATCGCCTCGAGTATAGCTTTTCTCTGTTCAAACGTATAATAAGCTTTCTTTCCCTTTAAGGCATTAAACTCATCTGCTGATATTGCAACAATTAAATAATCTCCGTATTCTTTTGCGCGACGTAGTATATTTATATGACCTGTATGCAGTAAGTCAAATGTTCCATAAGTGATTACTTTTTTCATTATGAAAAACCTCCGTATTGTGATACTTATATTATACTATATTTAATTTACTTTGCATTTACAAATTTTTAACAATAATTTCACGATAGATAATAAATTAAATGATTCACGTATTGGAATCAACCCACCCATTTTATATCCGAATAGTCCCCGCTATGAATCTAAAAAAGGTATAACGCATATTCCCTTAATATGTTTAAGTTAACAATCAGCTCCGATAGTATATCAATAACCCCCGAGAAATAGTAAATTGTCTACTAAAAAAGTAAAACTCTACTATTCTAGATTCTTTAATTGTTTGCGATATAGCGCATACACTTATTTTCTTTATAAGAATAACATATTTTACGGTTAGTTTTTTACAATATTTTTACAATAATCAACAATTAATTATTTTAAGATGACAAAAATATGTTATCATGTAACTTGTTCTTAATAATTTGTTAAGTTTGCCGATATAAAGTAAAAGTCGTCTAATAAGGAGGTTATTATGAAAAAACTGTCAGTATTATTATCTTTACTAATCTTATTGACCTGTATCAATCCATCTTATCTGGTGGAGGCTACTAGTGATGGTGTTAAGAATCAAGAATCTTTAGATGTAACTAGTAAGGAAAGTTCCATAGAATCTGAACCAAAAGTAGAGGAACAAGAAAACAACGAAACCATAGTTGAGGATACAAACAATGGGAGCCAAGAAGATAATAATAATTTGAATAAGGATGAAAAAAAGAAAGAAAGTAATATACAACAAGGGCAAGAAGATAGCATAACCAATACAGAGGAAAAATCTAAATTAGAGTCAGAAGAAACAAACGGAGACAACACTCAAAAGGCAGAGCAACAAGTTGAAGAAACACAAACAACACAAAAAGTAGAACAAGCAGAGCAACAAAAGGATGAGGAAGCAAAAACGATAAGTAATATATCGAGGATGTCAAAGGTCAATGAAACAAGGATTAGCAAATTGGGACATATTAGACATTCAAATGTAATGATTTACCCAGATATGGATAAATCAAATGCTTTTAAAGCTGGGAATACATATACAAACGCAGTTTACTATATTAAATTGCAGGCAGAAGTAGAAAATGAAATCTATTATTTAATAAGTAAAGAGCCAAGCTCAACCGAGGGTGTCGTAGGCTGGGTAAAAGCATCCGACCTATCCACGCACAGTCATAAGGGTGTAGATAGAAAAACCAAAACATTATACTTTAAAGGGACAGGCAATGCGTATAATACGGCATGGGGAGGAAGCAAGAATCTAGTATATGAAGATATGTCCCCATACCAAGGTCAGAAATTCCAAGTAAACTTGACAGAAAAAGTAGGAAGCAATACATGGTACCGCGGCGAACTAAACGGCAAAACCATTTGGTTGCATTCTTCCTATGTAATAGAACCCTCTAGTATAAAGAAGACAGCTACAAGTAAATTAGGACATATTCGAAACAGTCAAGTACAGATCTATAGTGAGGATTTCATGACATCCAAAGAGGCAGGATCTGTATATACAAACGCAGTTTACTATATTAAATTGCAGGCAGAAGTAGAAAATGAAATCTATTATTTAATAAGTAAAGAGCCAAGCTCAACCGAGGGTGTCGTAGGCTGGGTAAAAGCATCCGACCTATCCATGCACAGTCATGAGGGTGTAGATAGAAAAGCAAAAACATTATACTTTAAAGGGACAGGCAATGCGTATAATACGGCATGGGGAGGAAGCAAGAATCTAGTATATGAAGATATGTCCCCATATCAAGGTCAGAAATTCCAAGTAAACTTGACAGAAAAAGTAGGAAGCAATACATGGTACCGCGGCGAACTGAACGGCAAAACCATTTGGCTGCATTCTTCCTATGTAATAGAACCCTCTAGTATAAAGAAGACAGCTACAAGTAAATTAGGACATATTCGAAACAGTCAAGTACAGATCTATAGTGAGGATTTCATGACATCCAAAGAGGCAGGATCTGTATATACAAACGCAGTTTACTATATTAAATTGCAGGCAGAAGTAGAAAATGAAATCTATTATTTAATAAGTAAAGAGCCAAGCTCAACCGAGGGTGTCGTAGGCTGGGTAAAAGCATCCGACCTATCCATGCACAGTCATGAGGGTGTAGATAGAAAAGCAAAAACATTATACTTTAAAGGGACAGGCAATGCGTATAATACGGCATGGGGAGGAAGCAAGAATCTAGTATATGAAGATATGTCCCCATACCAAGGTCAGAAATTCCAAGTAAACTTGACAGAAAAAGTAGGAAGCAATACATGGTACCGTGGCGAACTGAACGGCAAAACCATTTGGCTGCATTCTTCCTATGTAATAGAACCACCTAGCATAAATAAGACAGCTACAAGTAAATTAGGACATATTCGAAACAGTCAAGTACAGATCTATAGTGAGGATTTCATGACATCCAAAGAGGCAGGATCTGTATATACCCATGCGGTTTACTATATTAAAGAGCAGACAAGTTATCAAGGGAAGACATATTATTTAATAAGCAAGAAGCCAAGCTCAACCGAGGGTGTCGTAGGCTGGGTAAAAGCATCCGACCTATCCACGCACAGTCATAAGGGTGTAGATAGAAAAGCCAAAACATTATACTTTAAAGGGACAGGCAGTGCGTATAATACGGCATGGGGAGGAAGCAAGAATCTAGTATATGAAGATATGTCCCCATATCAAGGTCAGAAATTCCAAGTAAACTTGACAGAAAAAGTAGGAAGCAATACATGGTACCGCGGCGAACTGAACGGCAAAACCATTTGGCTCCATGAATCTTATGTTGTAAGTGACAGTATCCGGTACTCAAATTATGATTTAACATTAGCGGAGGCTGTAGAAATGCAAATGGCCTTATCAACACCTCCACAGACAGATAATCCATATGCGTATGTATCAGCCCAATATATTAATAGTAGTAACGAAGTGATTGCAGATGTTTTAAATGTAAGATCAGGTCCAGGTACTTCTAAGAAAATAGTTGGTTCTCTTACCTATGGAACTACAGTTGAAGTGATAAGCGAAGTTGGTGGCTGGTACCAAATTGAATTTAATGGTGCAGGCTGGGTAGACGCTAGTGCAGAGGATGTACGATATTACCTTAATCCTGATAACTTTATAGATAATGATGTTCTTAGATTTCAATTTTTAGATCTTTCAAGAACAAGTGATGCTACGGTAAACCTTTTAAATAATTATTTAGAAGGGAAGGGAGTACTCCAAGGAAAAGGTCAATCATTCATTGATGCAAGTAGGATATATGGCGTTAGTGATATATATCTATTATCTCATGCCTTATTAGAAACAGGGAATGGTCAATCGGATTTGGCCACAGGCATTGAGGTAGGAAAAAATAAACAGGGAAATTTAGTATTGGTTACCTCAAACAATAGAAAAGAATTAACCCAAATAAAAACAACTTATAATATGTATGGAATTGGTGCAACAGATAATAATGCTCGTGAAGGTGGCGCATTTAGAGCGTATAGAGAAGGTTGGTTTACACCAGAATCAGCTATAATTGGTGGAGCCAAGTTTATAGGTAATAACTACGTGAAAGCTGGCCAAAATACGTTATATAAAATGCGTTGGAACCCAGATTCAATGGAAGACGGAAGTCCTTCGCATCAATACGCTACGGATATTGGATGGGCAACAAAACAAGTATATACAATGTACAACTTATATCAAGACTTAGGAATAACTAATGTTTATTTAGACATTCCATCCTATTCTTCTTAATAGAAAATAAGTTAATATATTCATAGAAAAAATGAACCCTAAAAGAATGCGTAATTTTTCTTTAAAGGGTTCGTTTTTTATTACAGGATTTAGTTTGAATGTCAAATGTTGTAGTAAAACAAAATAAGTTATATAATTTAATTGAATTATGCGAAAAAATGGGGTGAAATAGTGAAAGGGTTAATATCGGTAATTGTACCTGTGTACAATAGCGAAGATTATTTAGAAAAATGTATCGAATCTATTTTGCATCAAACTTATCAAAATGTTGAAATATTAATTGTTAACGACGGTAGCGCGCAAAAATGTACAGATAAATTAAATCAGCTGGCCCATTTAAATGATAGTATTAAAGTCTATCATTTAAGCAAATCAAAAGGAGCAGGTTTTGCACGCAACCATGGAATTAAAAACGCAAATGGGGAATTTGTCTATTTTTTAGATAGTGATGATTACTTACCCGAAAAAACACTAGAAATGTTAATAAATAACATTCAAGACTATTGTATAATTCGTGGCAAGATAAAGAAAACAACATTTGCGAATAGTCTTGCCGTAATTTTGGAAGGGCTTTCAAAATTGAGCCATTATACCGATAATAAATATAATTTACTAAATAATAAATCAGCCTTAAACACATTGATTAGAAGGGATTTTATTTTAAAAGAGCAATTGAAATTTTCTGAGCAAGTAAACTTATATTCTGACTTAGGTTTTATTGTCCCTGCCTTTAATAAATGTGAAGTAGTTCCTTATTTAAAAGAAGCCATTTATTTTAAAAGAAAAAGAAATGATCCCATATCAAATCCCTCTTTGAATCAAAGTGACGATTATTATAAGATTAAAGACTATATACATATATATAATAAGCTAAAAGATAGTAGTAATGATGAGGCATTGAACACTTATATAGATAAACAGTTTTTAAACTTTTATAGAAAGAATATTGTTACGTATTTTAAAGAATATCGTAGTATCGATAACTTCTATAACTCGCTGCATAAGACGTTTATCAGACTGAACCACGATTTAGTTAACGAACATAGTACTGTCTTAAAAAGAGAAGCGAATGTGTTAATAAATGGAACGATAAAACAATATAAAAGAATTAATGTCCAGCATCAATTTTTGAGAGAGTTGAAAAGTGCGGTTAAAACAAAGAAGAAATTTTATACCTTTTTATATCGTAAAGTGTTTATGAAAACAAAAATGAAGAAAGATTTCGTTTTTTTCGAGAGCTTCTTAGGAAAAGCTTATTCAGACAACCCAAAATATATATATGAATATATGCTACATAATAAGATGAGATATAAATATGTATGGAGTGTACTTGAAAAGAAGGATATACCAGGGGATCCGATTCAAGTTAAAAGATTCAGCTTACGTTATTTTTATTATTTAGCAAAATCCAAGTATTGGGTAAGTAATTCTAGATTACCAAAATATTTAAATAAAAGAGACGGCAATATATACTTACAAACGTGGCATGGCACGCCGTTAAAGACATTGGTATTTGATATTAAAGATATATATTCTGCAGATCCGAACTATAAAAGCAATTTTTATATACAATCTCGTCGGTGGGATTATTTAAATTCGCCAAACCGATATTCTTCCAAAATCTTTAGAAGTGCTTTTAAATATGATAAGCAAATGCTTGAATATGGGTATCCAAGAAATGATATTTTGTATCAAAGAAATAGTTATGATGCGATTAAGGAAATAAAAGAAAGGCTTGGACTCCCTATTAATAAGAAGGTAATCTTATATGCTCCAACTTGGAGGGACGATGAGTTCTTTTCTAGAGGCAATTATAAATTCACTTTAAAGTTAGAATTAGATAAAATGCAAGCTAAATTAGCATCGGATTATATTATATTATTGCGCACACATTATCATATAGCAAATCAACTTGATGTATCAGAATATAAAGATTTCGTAATTGATTTTAGTTTATATGATGATATTGCTGAACTTTATTTAGTTTCCGATATATTAATAACTGACTATTCTTCCGTATTTTTTGATTATGCACATTTAAAGAGACCAATTTTGTTTTACACCTATGATATTGAAAAGTATCGTGATCAGCTAAGAGGTTTTTATTTTGACATGGAAGAAGAAGTTCCAGGTCCGCTGCTATTAACTACCGATGAAGTGATAAATGCAATTAATCAGATTAAACAGGTCCATGCGAATTATCAAGATAAATATGAAGCATTTTATAATAAGTATTGTGTTTGGGATAATGGGAGCGCGGCAGAAAATACAGTTAAAACGATTTTTGTGGACAATGAATAAATAGTTAATAATTTCCTAGTTTTGTTTTATTTATATTATGGGTAATAGTTTATTAAAAATAATATATATAGTAAAATGAATATTTCACAAGTGAATAACTAGCTAGAGTAAAAAAGCAGTATAAATTCCTTCGTTTAAAGCTTTGTTATTTAAATGGGAAAAGGGGAACTTAAATTGAAAAAAATTACACCAGTTATTATTGTTAGTTCTTTAGATGTTCAACGAGGTGGCGTAACGAAAGCTTCCATAAAACGTGCTAATCTTCTTGCTGAACATCACAAAGAAGTTATTATAATAACTTTTCTTTATCAACAAAATCATAACCAAATTATTCAGCAGCTCTATAAACAAAAGATTTTAAATAAAAAAGTTACGGTATATAACTTCTTTGAAGACTTAAAACCTAATAAAAGTACTAGAAAAAAGAAAAGGCAAGATCAAAAAGTAGAAGAAAAGGGGTTTTTACATTTTCCGGTTGAGGATAAAAAGACAGAGCCATCATACCGGTATTATAAAGATGGTTTATATGTTAAATATAAAAGGTTTAATCCAAATGGTTCCTTGAAGTTTATTGATTATATGGATGAAAGCGGGAAAAGAAAACGGCGGGAAGAATTCAATGGAGATGGTCTCTTAGTAAGAACGAGATATATGGATAATGTTAACAATAAACCTCGATATGACCAGTACTTTGATAATAAAGAGGAATGCTTTTTAAGTGTACATGTAAATCCGAAAACTCAAAAAGAGGGAAGGGTAGTAACTTTTTTTGATAATCCAAGAGAATATTCTTCCATCTACGATTGTCATTTAGGATGGTTGAATACTATCTTAAATAATTATGAATATCCTGTAGTATCTAGTGAACTGAGAAGGTTTACGAAATTATTAGTGAATGTTGAACATGAGAATATAAAGAAAATAGAAGTATTGCACACAAGTCATTTGAGTAAGCCTTACAGTAATATAAATAACATCAAACCAGGCAGTCATTTTCTTTTTGAAAATGCCAAATATCTTGATAAAGTAGTATTTTTAACAAATGAGCAAAAACAAGACGTAGAATCTGTATATGGTAAACAGGAAAACTTTACAGTTATTCCTCATTCAACATATATAAAAGATGAAAATATATTAAAAAGTACAGTTCCACAAGACGCAAAGCTTGCAGTAACCTTAGCCAGATATCATGAGGATAAACGCCTTGATGAAGCTATCCATGCTTTTAAGTATGTGATAGAAAAGGTACCTGAAGCCAAATACTATATCTATGGATATGGTGAAATGAAAGATCAATTACAAACGTTAATTAACAAGCTTGGATTACAGAATAATGTCTATTTAAAACCTTTTACAAGCAGCCCACAACAAGCATACAAAGAAGCAGCCTGTTCCATTTTAACTTCAAGGCAAGAAGGATTTGCGATGGTGATAACAGAAAGTATGGCAGTTGGAACTCCGGTAATTGCATATAAGATTAAATATGGACCAAGCGATATAATTACAAACGGGACGAACGGGTCTCTAGTTGAAGAAGGTAATAGAGAAGAACTTGCACAAAAAATAATTAAAGTAATGCAAGATGAGGATTTTCGTAGTGAATTGTCTTCAAATGCATTGGATGTAAATGAAAGATTTAGTGAGGAAAAATATAGAAGGAATTGGCTTGAATTATATCAATAATTAAATTAAGAACCTACTAATTTATTGTAATCCAGTTACGTTGCAGCTAAGTAGTCCGCATCCTTATGTGGGCTACTTAGCTTTGTAGTATACATTGTACATACTAGAACAAAAAGATATTTGCTAATAAAAAATTTTCCCCATATAATATTGTTAGTCAGCCACAGAGAGGAGCCTTACTTGTAACATGGTTTTGGATAATATGAAAAATAACCAAATTATTAACTTTACGCTTCATGATAATATCTATAATTTCACAATAGCGATTAAAGATCGTCTGCTACAAGAGGTAGAAGAATATTACTTTATACTAGAAGAACGTTATAATAATAAACAATTACGATTGAATTTTTCTAAATTGGAAGCGGTGCAAGAATTTGTCATATTTGAATGTACCATCCCTTTTAATGACTATCGACAAACCTTTTTTGAGAATAGTATTTGGGATCTATACTTTGTTCGCAAAAACGATGAAGAAGATATCAAGCAAACTAGAGTAAAGAGTAATTATGAAAATATTCGTTTTTTAACTACAGTACTAGAAGAAGAAAAGAAAATGTTCTATCCTTACACTACTCGAAATGGGAAAATATCATTTAGGATAAATGATTTTATTTTATATTCAAAGTTTGAAACAGTTAATTTAGTCAATGATACATTTTCTTTTTCAGGATACTTTAATTTTCCGCCGTATTATAAAACAAATGAAGTTCAAATTACGAACCTTAAGTTAGTAATGACAAGTAATCTGGATGAAGAAGACATCGAATTACCTATAGAGCGGTTTAAAAGAGAAGATTTAGTCGAAAAATACGAAGGCAATTCAAATATATCGAATACTGGTATCAAAGGCCAATGTAATTTAAAGGATTTTATAAATGAAATAGACAATAAACTATATTTAAAATTTTATTTGGTAATGGACTATAAATATAAAGGTCAGAATTATGAAGTGAAAAGTACTAGAATACGGGTTAATCATCTTGAAAATAGAGCTACGAGGCAAATTATTAATTTGCAAAACCAAAAAGTCAAAATTGTTGTAAAGCCTACAAAGAAGTCAAAATATTTATCAGTTCAGGTATCAAAGTATAATTTGAAGAATGAAGTGATTCGAAATATGAAAAAGAAATGGGTCAAAATAAGAAGAAGTAGAAAACTACGGGTAATATATAAAAAGGCTTTTTCATTGATCTCAAAATTGCCAAGAAAGAAAAACACAATTATCTTTGAAAGCTTCCATGGCAAACAATTTAGTGATAGCCCAAGAGCAATATATGAATATATGGCAGCAAATAATATGAATTATGATATGTACTGGAGCATGGATAGGCGACATGAACAGGTCTTTAATGACAGGGATGTACAAGCAGTCAGAAGATTTTCGATAAAGTGGCTATTATTAATGGCAAGAGCGGAATATTGGGTTTCTAATAGTCGTTTGCCTTTATGGATTCCAAAACCAAAACATACGAAATATTTACAAACGTGGCATGGAACCCCTTTAAAACGGTTAGCTGCGGATATGGATGAAGTTCATATGCCTGGTACGAACACAACAAAATATAAGGAAAATTTCATCAAAGAAGCAAGCAAATGGGATTTTTTAGTTTCTCCAAATGCTTACTCAACGGTAATTTTTAAACGAGCATTTCAGTTTGAAAAAAATGTTATTGAATCGGGATACCCGAGAAACGATTTTTTAATCAATTCGAATAACCAAGAGAGTGTAAATAACATAAAAAAAGTAGCAAACTTACCTTTAGATAAAAAAATAATATTGTACGCCCCTACATGGAGAGATAACCAGTTCTACTCAAAAGGGAAGTATAAGTTTGATTTACAAATGGACTTAGACCGAATGAATGAACAACTTGGTGATGAATATATTATTGTATTAAGGCTTCATTATTTGGTAGCTGAAAATTTAGATTTGACAGGGTATGAAGGTTTTGTCTATGATTTTTCCCATCATGAAGATATTAGAGAACTTTATTTAATTGCTGATTTATTAATTACAGACTATTCTTCTGTGTTTTTTGACTATGCTAATTTGAAGAGGCCAATGCTTTTTTATGTGTACGATATAGAAGATTATCGGGATAATTTAAGAGGTTTTTACTTTGATTTCGAACAAAAAGCACCGGGACCTTTAGTGAAAACTACAGAAGAAATTATTAACGAAGTATTAGCAATAAAGGAAAATGGTTTTATCCCTTCAACAATCACAGAGGAATTTTATAACAGGTTCTGTTATCTAGAGGATGGCCAAGCGAGTAAAAGAGTGGTAGAAGATGTCTTTCAACAATAGCTCAAAAATCAGGCCTTTATTGCAGGCCTGATTTTTCATTGTGTTTTATAATTATTACTTGTATAATTTAATAACGTAAAAAGTAGACAGTATATTTTATACTCTGAAAGGATATACGTATGAAATCTGCATTGAAGGTTATGAAGGAGCAAATAGAAAACTTCTATCTGATTAGAAGGCTTTCTATATATGAATTAAAAAATAAAAACAAAAATAATTATTTAGGCATACTATGGGAAATATTTAACCCAGCAATACAAATCGCTATTTACTGGTTTGTATTTACAACACTTAGAAGTAGAGAAGGCATCGTATTGGCTGATGGCCGGGAAATTGATTTCTTCCCTTGGCTGTTAGCGGGTTTCTTTCTTTGGATATTCTTCTACCAAGGAACCATCCAAGGATCGAAATCCATTTACTCGCGTCTCAAGATGCTGTCCAAAATGAATTTCCCGATGAGTATTATTCCAGGGTATGTTATTTTTTCCCAATTTTATGTCCATCTTATCATGTTAGGGATTTCAATTATCCTGTTAAATAGTATGGGAGAATATGTTTCCATCTACTATCTACAATTGATTTATTATATCTTTGCAGCAATCGCTTTAATCTTTGCTTTATCTTTAATAACTTCAACATTATCGACGATTGTTAGGGATGTTCATATGTTACTTAATTCTGTACTTCGAATGTTCCTTTATGTATCAGGTGTCTTGTGGCCATTAAGTATAGTTGGCGATGAGTTTCCAGAGATATTAACGATTTTAAAATTAAATCCACTCTATTATCTAATTGAGGGGTACCGAGCTGCTTTATTTGGTACGGAATGGCATTTTATTACTAATTGGGAATACAGTTTAATTTTCTGGGTATTCGTAATTGTACTATTCATGTTTGGCTCTATGTTACATGTTAAATTTCGTAAACATTTTATTGATTATTTATAAAGGCTTGTGATCTCGTATGGAAAAGGCAATAGTTGCAAAAGGCATTAAAAAAAAATACAAGTTATATAATGGTTCTCGAGAACGGTTGTTGGATCTGTTAACTCCTAAAAGCTATGGGGAAGATTTTTATGCGCTTAATGGAGTAGATTTTGAAGCTGAAAAAGGAGACATTATTGGCTTTGTCGGTGTAAACGGATCTGGTAAGTCAACATTATCCAATATTTTAGCGGGTATCGTTCCAGAAACTGATGGTAACGTCGATATTTCAGGAGAAGTTGCGTTAATAGCTGTTTCTGCTGGTTTGAAAAATGATCTTACGGGCAGGGATAATATTGAGCTAAAGTTATTAATGCTTGGGTTCAGTAAAAATGATATTAAAAAGCTTGAACCAGAAATTATTGAATTTGCAGAATTAGAAAATTTTATTGATCAGCCTGTGAAATCCTATTCAAGCGGAATGAAATCAAGACTAGGTTTTGCAATTTCTGTTACCGTTGATCCTGATATTCTAATTATTGATGAAGCCTTATCCGTTGGTGATAAAGCTTTCGCAGAGAAAAGTTTAAATAAAATGAAAGAATTTAAAAAACAAGGAAAAACCATGATTTTTGTAAGTCATTCTATTGGTCAGATGAAGCAGTTTTGTGAAAAAATACTTTGGCTAGAATATGGAAAAGTGAAAGATTTTGGTCCAGTAAAAGAAGTAATACCAAAGTATGAAGCGTTCCTAAATAAATGGAAAAAAATGTCCAAAAAGGAAAAAGAAGAATATAAACTTTATCGAATAGACCCCTTAGCGGAAGATACTAACGATTCTGATGAAAATCAAGCAATTATTGACGAACATCATCCTTTTGAGAATAGAGGAAAATTTATTATCCAACCTATATCAAAGATAGGGCATATAAATGCTAATCGTTCATTTATTTATTCTCATCTGTCTACGAATAAACAAGATAGAGTTCCCTCTGAGGACTATAAGAATTGCGTATACTATATAAAAAGAGAAGCGAAATTTAGCAATAGCGTTTTTTATTTACTAAGTAACGAGCCGAGTGGTGAAAAAGGAATAGTAGGTTGGATGAAAGCAAATGATGTCAATAGTAAAGATGAAGTATTAATAGATTCTGATAAAAAGCGGTACTCTATAATGGGGGCTGGCCAGGCTTTTGAACGCCCATGGGGTGGTAAAAGGAACTTAGTCTATGATGATCTTGGAGCGTTTAGAGGAAAAGAATTTGTTGTAAATCGAACGATTAAAATAGGGAAAAACCTTTGGTATAATGGTATCCTAGAAGGAAATAGCGTCTGGATACATCAGCGTTTTTTAGAAGATATAAAATAAGGGATAATCTATGAGAGCGTTGTTCTCTTTGATTTGCCCGCTATAAAACCCAAGCAGCTAACTTTATCCAAAGTCAGCTGCTTGGGTTTTGTTATGCTTTCGTTTGTGAGAATATTTCCGGGTTATTAGAAAACACACCATCTACACCATAAGAGACTAATTCATGATACCTTTCTTTTTTGTTCACAGTAAATGGATATACCTGATAACCATTGGCATGGCATTGTTCGATAAAGTGCTGATCCGTATAGACATGATTTGGGTGAATACTTGTAATGTTTAATCCACTTTGCTTCGCATATTCCCAAGGGTTGAGGATTCGATAGTAAAACAACATTCCTAAAGGTACACTTGGAACGACTGTTTGTATGTTTTTTAAAGCGACATGATCAAACGAGGAGATCACTATATTATTAAAACGATTATGTTCCGATAAGCAATGGATGAGTCGTTCTTCAATCTTGTTGTAAATAACAGGAATGTTCTTGATTTCAATATTTAAGAAGATATCATTTGGGCAATCCTCTAATACTTCATCAAGAGTTGGTATGGTAACCGCGCTGAAATTGTCCCCGAACGAAGCACTAACATCTATTTGCTTTAATTCTTCTAACGTGACATCAATGATTCGCTGATTGGCTGATGGGTTGAACCGTGATAATTTATGGTCATGGCAAACAACAAGATAGTTATCCTTCGTAAGTTGAACATCTAGTTCAATCGCCTTTGCGCCATGTACTAATGCCTGTTGAAAAGCAGGTAATGTATTTTCAGGTGCCTCTGTTAACGAACCTCTATGTGCAAAATTTAATGTCATTTGTCCATCTCCCTAACTTTTTCGTAGTGAAAGTATAACATAGATCATGTGTCTCTCGAATCTTTAAACCGATGAACAAGCAGCTTTGTTACTCCGATGATAATAGGCTTATTATAAGCCAAAAACAGGATGATGGACAATCCAGTAAGCAAGCCTAACTCTCCTGTTCCTACAAAGTAAGGTGCTAGGATTGCGACGAACAACAGTGGGAATAGAATCAGCATATCTTTTCGATTTAAGCGAATTGTAAAATACGGCCGACAAGTATGTACACGAATAATCCAGGTGATAAAAAATGCAATTACCGTGGACCAAGCAGCTGCGTATAAACCGATAAAATGAATAAATAAAATATGGATGAGAATATTTACGATTGCACCGATGATGGAAGTAATAAATATAACGTTGGTCTTTTTGGCACCATGAAAGCCAGCGCTCCAAAACAACGAGAAAGCGCTAAACATCGTTCCTACTAATAACAAGCCTGTGTATTGCCATGATTCAATGAACTTTTCTGAGATAAAGATCGAAAAGATTGGCTTGGTGAGAAGGGTTATACAAATAACCGATGTAGCAAGTAAGCGGAAGAAATGCTGAAATACATTCGTATAATAATTATCTTTATCGGATTCATTAAAATAAACAATGGCACTGTCCTTCCAAGCTAAGTTAAATACCGTACTGATCATAATAAGAATTGCAGGGATTTGGTTTGCGACCGCATATAGACCATTGAAATCAATGCCTAAGAAACGTACAATAATAAACCGATCAGAGGCATTCATCACCCACCAACTTATTGCTCCAGGAATAATTGGAATAGCGTAGGCTAAAAAGGATTTAATTAACGATTTCGAGTAGGTTTGAAGAGATAAAAACCGATGAAAACGCATCAATATCCAGGCGAGAAGGATTGCTGCCATATTAGCAAGAATATAAGCATAGAAGAACGCTTCGATACGCATCTGAAATCCAAATAAGAATAGGAGAATAAGCAGGATATGTATCGTTGTTTGTAACAATCCAAGTGAAGCAAATAAGATATTGAAACCTAGTCCTCTAGCACATTGCTGCATATAGCTATTGATAATAACAACATTAATTAATAGTAAGGTTAGCATTCCATAGGGAATGGAAATAAATGCAAGGCATATGAAAGCTAGGATTGTGAAGCAAAGCAGGTTTCGTACTAAAGCAATGGTACCACTCGTAATAATCTTTATTTGTTGTTGTTTATCTCTTTCAACAATTAACCAACGATAGACAGCTGAAACCAATTCAAAGCTAATAAATGGAGCTAGCAAACTGGAAGTAGTAAGGACTATGTCCCATGTTCCGTATTCTTCCGTGGTGAAATAATGTGTATAAACTGGCAGCATGAAAAAAACAAGTACTTTCGAACCAAACGTAGCAATACCATATAACATTGTATCTTTTGCTAGTTTTTCTCCTTTGGCCATGATAACCAGTCCTTTACGTCTTGGTTTTTAAATACGAATCTAGTTGGAAAAATTGTTTACCTGCCTTAGAAATTTGATTCGAGATATCAACTGTATTCGTGTTTACACTCTCATAAACATTCTCCGCTTTTAAATTCTTTAAGCCATCGAAGGTAGTATAGCTCCCTTGAAAATTTATGTCGTTTAAAATATTCGTCATTTTACTGCTATAAACGATTGGAAATACAGGTTTTTGAAATAACCAGCCTAATATCATGGAGTGAAACCTTGTAGCCACAATAAAAGCCGATGATGAAAGGAGCGTTAAAGCTTCTTCCAATTTATATTGATAATAGAAGGTGCGAATCTGATTTTTCTCATCATCTGATAACAAATGGATAATGCTGTTGATTGCTTCATGGTCTCGTTCATAACCACAGAAGGACATCAACGTTACAGTATATCCTTGAATCATAAAATAACGCGCAATTTCACTTACCTTGTTATAGTAAATAGCATCGTATCCACGCAATGATGATCTAATCGATGGCTTTATTACGGAAATAATAACCGACATCATTGACGCTGTTTTTGTATCCGTTGTTTCTAACTGAAAAGCCATATCTGTAGCAACTCTAACATTAGGTAGATCATTAAATAATGTATACGAATACTGATCGCGAAAGCAGATATCGGTGAATTGTTGAAATAATTGATGATACTCCATTAGGAAAGCCTGATCTGAATGCGGACCAAAGTTCGCCCCTAATAAAAAGAAAGGCTTCTCCTTTATATACATTGCTTTTACTTGTTTCATTTGCCTTTTCCAGTCAGCATGTTGAATAAACAATGAACCACCTGCATAAACGACTGCATCACATTCCCTTGATAGGAAAGCAGAGAGTAGTTGTTGCTGATTCATCTTTGTTGCTAGCCAATTTCCCCCACGAAAAAAAAGCGAATCACGTGGGATAATGTTCAAATTCTTTAATTTTAAAAATGTCTTGTCATAGTCACGAGGGGCAAGTAAATGGAAGGTTGTATTTGGGTAGCGATCACAAAGGATTTTGATGAATAAATCATCTCCTAAATTATGTTGGGTGTAAGCATAAAGCATGATATTGTTCATAAACAACCTCCTCAGTAACTGGTGTTTCCTAAATTATTTGCTGGACATGGTAGTTACTCATGTTTTACCTTCTTTACAATAGTAGATAGTACCCGTTGCTGATGTTGGAGAAATGGCTTAACTCGAAAAAAAGCATAGAGCCCATAGGTAGCTCGAAGGCGAATTAACATACTTACTAACCGTTTTTGAGATGTTCCTCGAAAATACTTCATGTCGACATTTCGTTTGGCGGTAAGAAGTATGTCATCCATTTGTTCTTTTTTTCTATTGCGAGGCATCGAGTTATCTGGATGAAACAGATTGGTCAACGCATTAATAATACTATTCGCATAAATTTCGCCTATGACTTGCTGATTTTTTGTCGTTAACGCCCTTTTCTCTCTTAGAAACCGAGTGACTTCTTCTAGTAGGCGCTGTTGTTCTTGAAGATAGTCTTTACGGTATCTTCGAGATAGGGAATAGGAATCTTTCATTAGATATTTATAAAGCGTATCACCAATGATATGAATATGCTTGCAATGACGCAAGTAGTCTAAGTTAAATAGCAAATCTTCTCCATTTGATAGTTTATCCGTAAAAGATAGCTGATGTTCGCGTATGATATCGGTACGGTATAATTTGTTGCAGGGAGATGGTAGGATAATTTGTTTATATAACTCACCAATATGAGTAAGATACCTATTATTTTTTAACATGCCTTCGATACATGGTGTATATTTTTTTCGGCTTGTTTTTGTTGTGATTGCTTCATAACCACAAATGACAAGTTCGCATTTCTTGTTTGACTTCATCGCTTGCACGAGTTTTTTAGTCATCATGGAATCGATATAATCATCTGCATCAACAAATTGTATATACTCTCCATTAGCTTCTCGGATACCTCTATTTCTCGCTTGAGATACACCTGTATTTTCTTGATGAATGACATGAATGGATGCATACACTTCCGCCAATTTATTACATAAATCTTTACTGTGATCTGTTGAGCCATCATTAATTAGAATGATTTCAATAGGATGATACATTTGTCCTAAGATACTCTGGACACAAGGGAACAAGGAATGTTCTGCATTATAAACAGGAATTATGAAGCTTACTAGTTTCGGTGTAATCATATTCATCGACTCCTAAAAGCAAAAGTGGAATAGCAAGATAAGATATCACAGATGGTGCAAAAAGGACGTGACCTGCTAAAAAAGCTATTCCAAGACTTAGACCAATGATGACGAATAGAAAGAGATGTTCTACGGTTAGAGCGAAGGAAAGGAGTAATTGTTTCCCTAAGATGATGATAGGCAAGAGAATAAAACTACTTGCTACCACTCCAAAACTAAAGAATAGATCAAAGAAGTCCATCTCAACTAATTTTGGCTCCTTCTGATAATCACCCGCGTATCCAAGCCCAAATAGTTTTCGGAAGGTATTTGCTTCCATATAATCCGCTTTTATTTCTACAAAAAAGATATCCCTGGAACTGAGCACTTTATGAAAAAAAAGTGCCGTTTTGGAAGAAGTTGCCTTTTCTTCAGTGGTATCTATTTCTAGTTGATCTTCTGGAAGTCCGTATCCAGGCTGCGTATTTGTCCCCATTGGGGTATACGGAATGAGACAAAAAAATAGGATGAGAATAACGAATAAGGCAGAAGCATGTATATCTTTCCAGATTTGTAATTTTAATCTCCATAGATGATAGATAATGAGCATACTAATTAGGATCAAACCACCTAAGAAGGCAGTTTTTGTGCCAATCATTGGTATCATGCTTAATAGAAGTAGATAAGCAATCCATGAAGATAATTGTTTATTGTACATGAGGTTGATACTCAATATTCCGAATAAAATAAGGATAATGACACTTAGTTCATTTGCTGAAAAAAACCATCCAGAATGACCAGAAGTATAATATCGATAGCTGTCCATACTTGTATCGGTTATAATGGCCAACCAATAGGAAAGTCCAACAATAAAGCTAGCAATGGTTGTAGCTTTGTATAAGTCATGTTTATATAGCGACTTTTTTTGATTGACATAGATGATGGCAAAAACAATTACGATGAAGTAACTTGCCTTTAAGTAGAAATTAAATTCGGAGAACCATATAAAATTTGGTTTCGTAAAAGCATTTAGAAAAAAACTAATTCCTATTCCTAAGAAAGCAGCAGATAAAAAGAAAAGTAATTTTTTATCTGTGCGATAAAAAATAACGAACAATGAAATGAATAATACCATCATAGTGAATGCTCGAAAGAAAGCACCGATGGATATTGGGAATTGTGATGTGAATGATGTTAACAAATCGATAATCGGTTGTATGATAATTAGCACAAAAATGAGTTTATTTCGCGTATAAGCATCTATTTTCATATGATTTCCCCTGAATTTTAATTCCTTCGTATACAATTATTGACACGATTTCTGTTTATATTCACTTCTGATTATAATTTCCACCACACTTGGTTATATTGAGTTACTAGTAAACATCGAGGGTGGATAATTCATGAAAATATTACATTTAAACGCTGGAAATGAGACAGGCGGTGGAATGTACCATATCTTAAATTTAATGAAGGAATTTAATAACGAGCAGTTTGTACTTGGGGTAATGGAAGACGGAGAATTATTAAAGCGTGCCAATGAATCAGGTATTCAAACTGTTCATTTTTCTTGCAATTCCCGATTCAGCATTCCATTAATACACAAAATGAAATCGTATATCCAACAAGAACACATTCATTGTATACACACACATGGCCCAAGAGCCAACGTTTACGCAAATATATTAAGGAAGATTGTACCATTTCAATGGGTGGTTACCATACATAGTAATCCATTTTTGGATTTTATGGGAAAGGGAATGTATGGAAAGTTACTTAGCAAATTAAATGTTAATGCGATGAGACAAGCTGATAAATTAGTTGCTATTTCTCATCCTTTTAAAGATTTCTTAATTGATGCTGGCATTGATGAAGCAAAAATTGTTATTGCACTAAATGGAATTGATTTTACGCATCATGTCGAATGCAATTATCGCAAACAAGATTTTGGGATAGCAGAGGATGATTTTGTCTTCTTAATGGTAGCAAGACTAGAGGAAGTAAAAGGGCATCATTTTGCCTTGGAAGCATTTTCCGAAGTGTTGAAGTCAGCTGGTAACTGTCATCTCATGCTAGCTGGAGAGGGTGCTCTGCAACAGCAGCTAGAAAAGATGGTTACTGAACTTGGGATCACAGATCACGTTCATTTTTTAGGTTATCGTAATGATATTGAACATCTTTATCAGTTGGCAGATGTAACGTTGCTTACTTCTTTAAGTGAAAGTTTTCCACTTGTATTATTAGAATCAGCAAAAGTAAAAACACCAGTTATTTCGACAGATGTTGGAGGTGTTAGTGAGTTAGTTGTAGATAAGTCTGTTGGCTGGAGAATTAAGCCTGGGAATACAAGGGAGTTAATTGCGGCAATGAATGATGCATTATTTTTTTATAAACGGGGTATGTTACGATTAATGGGAGAAAAGTTATACAATCATGCTTCCGCCAAATTTACATTGGAGATTTTTGCCGAAAACATTTATAATGTATATCGAAGCATGAAAAAAAGTAACTAATTATCGTGACGTATAAATTTGTTTTAAATGAGGTGGGCTACATGCTTGAAATAGCATTGCTAGCCTGTCTGACCCTGTTATTTTCACTCATAATAACTCCAATTATTATTAAATTCTCAAAGAAATTAAATGCAACCGATAAGCCAAATGTTCGAAAAGTTCATAAAGCACCTATCCCGACATTGGGTGGTTTAGCAATTTTTCTTAGTTTTTTACTGGGGTTACTTATATTACAGCCAACAAGCACTTATCATTTCGCTATTATTATTGGGGCTTTTCTTATTATTGTATTAGGATTTTTTGACGATATTACTGATTTATCGGCAAAATTCAAATTTATTATACAAATTGGGATCGCCTGTATTGTCGTTTTTGGTGGGGGGTTACATATTGAGTTTGTAAATCTCCCGTTTGGAGGCCAAATTGAATTTGGTTTTATGAGTTCATTGATAACAGTATTTTGGATTGTTGGGGTGACTAACGCTATCAATCTGATCGATGGTCTAGATGGGCTGGCAGCTGGTGTATCAGCAATTGCATTATTTACTATTGCAGGAATGGCAGTATCCATGGGTGATGTGTACGTAGCAACGATGGCGCTGATATTGTTTTTTAGTATCGTTGGATTTCTTCGTTACAATTTTTATCCCGCAAAGATTTTTATGGGGGATACAGGTGCCTTATTTTTAGGCTATATGATAGCTGTACTCGCGCTGTTAGGGTTTAAAAATGTGACGATAATTTCATTTATTATACCAATATTTATCCTAGCAGTTCCGATTTCGGATACGCTTATTGCGATTATTAGAAGATATGTAAACAAACAGCCGTTATCTAGTCCAGATAGTTCGCATTTACATCATCGATTATTACACATGGGGTTCTCGCATAAACATACAGTACTGTTTATTTATGCTTTAAGTACGATGTTTAGTTTAGCGGCAATACTATTTTCCATGACTACGGTATGGGGGTCAGTAGCTATTTTTGCAGTTGCTATGCTGGCACTACAAGCATTGATTGAGAATTTAGAGTTGATTAATAGCAAATATAAACCATTAACGAATTTTTTCAAAGCGCTTAAACATAAACCATAAAATTAACCCTTCTGGTAAATTACCAGAAGGGTTTTTGATATTTATTGTGTTCCATCATTGGAAACAGAAGATTCTGTTTCTGAACTTTGTTCATTCGATTGATTATTTGAATCCGTTAAGGAACTGTTTGTTGAGATATCCAAATGCCGCTTCAGTGTTTCTTGAGTTTCTTCTAAGGCTATGTCATCTAATTGCCAGTAATAGGTACCGTTTGGTTGGTAATCATGCCCTTCTAAGGTCATGGTTTCAAAATCAAGATTCTTCCCTTTGGTACCATAGGAGATAAAGCTTTTCATCTCACTAAACGTCATATTCGTAGTCATATTGCTGCCAACTGCTTCCAGTACATCATCATATTTCATTACAGAATCAAGCGATATTGCCTTATTTATTACTGCTTTAATAATTTCTTGCTGTCTTTTTCCGCGTTCGATATCGCTATCTAATTTCCTTGTACGCGCTAATGCAAGGGCTTCTTCCCCATTAAGCTGTTGTTCTCCTGGTTGTAAATGGATAGCTCCAGCTTCGTCCTTTGAATTCTGTTCGTGTAATTCATATGGAACATCGACAGTAACCCCTTCAACAGCATTAACCACATCAATGAATGCTTCAAAATTAACCTTGACATAATAATCAATTGGAATATCTAATAATTCTTCCACTGTTTTTGTTGTTGCTTGGGTTCCACCGTATGCATGAGCATGATTAATCTTTGTTTTATAACCAACTTCTGGAATATATACATAGGAGTCACGTGGAATACTTAGTAATTTAACACTTTTGTCATCTTTATTTAATGTAGCTACCATTAATGTGTCTGACCGAGCATTATCTGCATTATTACGCAGATCACTTGCATCCACCCCCATTATTAGTACAGAGACATTGTCTACATTGGGGTCGACTTTGCTTTCTCTTAGATCGGATTTTTCTCTACCATCATCTTCATAGGAGTCAGATAGAACGCTATCCGCTTTTATATATAAATAAGATGCATAACTAGCTACTCCTAGAAAGACGAGGATAAGCGGCAATAGTATAAAGTATGCTCTTTTTCTTAATTTTCTTTTCTTTCTTCTAACAACTCTTGTGCGCGTTGTTTTATTAGACATTTTCATATTCACCCTTAAATAATTAATAGAAAATCGAAATATATAATGGTAATATTAAACAATAATAAATGATAATTTTCTTGCTTTTTTTTAAAACTAAGTTTAATTTTACTACGAATATGTGTATTCGTAAATAACATGTATATTACAATTCTGTAAGCTCTATTGAATAGACGTTTATCGCACATGAAAGGTTGCATAGGAATGAAGCATTTTGAGAGTACCGTTACAATTATGGATATTCCCTTTATTAGTACAACGAGGGATGAATTTGTAACCCATCACTTAATCCCTCATTTAAATCGCCAACAGAAGTGTTTTGTAGTAACTGCAAATCCAGAAATTGTTATGAAGGCAAGAGAAAACGATTCGTATCGACAAATTATACAGGCTGCCAATTATATCGTTCCGGATGGTGTAGGCATATTAAAGGCAGCTCAATATCAGCGGCAGCCGTTGCAAGAACGGGTTACTGGATATGAATTAACGCTTGACTTATTAAATTATGCGAATGAACAAGGGCTAAGCTGCTATTTTTTAGGAGCGAAGGAAGAAATTAATTATAAGGCTGTATCTGAAGTAAAAAAAACTTACCCCAATATTACAATTGCAGGACACCATCATGGCTATATCGATATTGAGGATGAAACATTTGCTCAATCTATTAAGGAAAGTCAACCTGATATGATCTTTGTAGCATTAGGTTCACCAAAACAAGAGCAATGGATCGTAAAACATAAAGATAAATTTGATAAAGGATTATTTATGGGAATTGGTGGTGTCTTTGACGTATTAGCGGGAGAGGTGAAGCGTGCTCCTCAAATGTGGGTCGATCTTAACTTGGAATGGTTGTATCGATTGTTAAAGCAACCATTTCGCTTTAAACGAATTCTAACAGTACTGGAATTTATGTTGCGAATTTACTCGAGAAGGTATTAACTAAGCGTGGCTTTTCACTAGCCACGCTTATTTTTATTAATTGTTCGTAGTTGAATTAGACATTGCCTCATCCGTTGTACTATTGTATTCTGATTGTTCAGCATTTGAAGTGGACAGGTCTAAATGTGTCCGTAATTCATTCTCGATCGCTGTTCTACTCGTTTGATCTACTTGATAATACCAGAGACCATCGTCTAATTTTCCACCGGTTCCTTCAAAGTTAACAGTATTCATTACTAGATCCGTATTCATCCCGTAACTCATAAAACTTTTCATTTCATCAAAGGAGAGATTGGTCTTTAAATTACTTCCAACTGCTTGAATAAGATCGTCTAGTTTAAAAATAGAAGATGCAGAAGCGGCTTCTTTTACAATGGTTTTAATAATTTCTTGTTGTCTTTTACCACGTTCAACATCACTATCATATTTACGGCTTCTTGCAAGTGCTAGTGTTTCTTCCCCATTTAATTGTTGGAGGCCAGGGCTTAACTGAATGGCATTTTGATTATCATTCGAATCCATTTCCCTCATTTGAAAGGGCACATCATATTCAATTCCACCTAAGGAATCGACTACTTCTATAAACGCTTCAAAATTTACTCGAAGATAATAATCAACAGGTATATTCATGAATTTTTCCACAGTCTCCATCGTTTTCTTCGGGCCACCAATAAAATGGGCATGATTAATCTTGGTATAACCGTATTCTGGAACATTAACATAGGAGTCTCGGGGGATACTAAGTAATTTCACGCTGTTTTCTTCTTTATTAAATGTTGCTAATAATAATGCATCCGATCTGCTTTTTTCATTGTATCCTCTGTTTTCACTGTCATCTACCCCGATAATAAGCACGGATACATTATCTTCAATTGGATTTACAGCTGTATGACGCAATTGGGATTGTTCATTTTCTCGACCGACTTTTTGATAGGAGTCATCTGCAGTATCTTGTGCAGTAGAATAAATATGATATCCATAGGAAAGAACAGCTATTATAATTAGTGTGAGGGGGATTCCCGCATATATGAGCAGTTTTCTTCGTTTGCGTCTCTTCTCCTGTTTTCGCTTCCCCATTCGTTGATTTTCGACAAACACTATGTTTACACCTCATCTATTATACTAATCATTATTTTACTATTAAAAATTCTATTCGTAAATGCAAAAGTATTTTGAGAATTTGCCACTTTACGTTAACTTCTTTCGATTGTAAGGCTAGAGGGAGGTGATTACATGGCGAGTTCTCAATTAACCAATTCTTCATTGTGGTTGGTCTTTGACAATGGTATCAATGAAAGCACAGGAAAAATGGTTACCAAAACAAAGAGCTTTAATAATGTCAAAACTGCTGCAACTGCGGAACAACTTTATATCATCGCTGAGGCTTTTACTAACCTGCAACAGTTACCACTTGAGGTGGTTGAACGTAAAGACACATCGGAAATTTTGGCAGAATAACGGAAAAAACCAAAAGGGAAGGGGGAGTCAAGTTGAAAAAGCTCGAATTGAAGTTTGAAAATGTGGAAGGTAAAACAGTCACGTATAGCATTGATCATCCAGTTGAGCCAGCTAATTCCGTTGATGTGAATACAGCAATGGAACAGGTCATTGCTCAAAATGCGTTCACTTCAAGTGGGGGAGATCTTGTTGCAAAGAAGAGTGCAAGAATTGTTGAGCGTGTTGTAGAAGAAATTGATCTTGACGTATAAATGAATGCATAACAGGTAGACCGGTGGCTTGGCTTCCGGTCTATTTTATTAAAAAGGAGGAGAATAAGGGCATGGAGACATGGGTCCCATTTATGACGGAAGTGGGTTTTCCAATTGCGGTAACTTTCTATCTGTTGCATCGTATTGAGGGGAAATTAAATGTTCTAATTGAATCCATTCATGCATTGCCAGATCGTTTGAAATAATAAAAGGAAAGCATTCTCACTAATGTACCCTCTATTTTCTTCAAATGGGGGTACATAGTGTTATTATTGGGGTTTTAAAAGATAAACAAACGTTTGAACAACTATTATTTGTACTAGTAAAATAACATGTTAATTATCATTTAGGTGTATAGGTAAAGAATGACATAGAGATAAAAAATGACATATTTACGGCTTTATTTAAACAAAGTAAGCTAGCTACATAATACATTAAGGTAGGGGGATATTATGTCGGAAACGCTAATTTTTTATGATCCTTTTTTTCCTTTTGATGGGGAACGGCCAAGCTCATATTTCTTATATCAACTAAAGAAAACGAGTACAGTCGTAAACGCATGTTGTTTAAAGGAAGCTTTTGATAATAATAAAGTTACTTGTTTTATTAACTTACATGGTTCCTATTTTCCAAAACAAGCTTGGAAATCAATTTATACCTATTTTAAGTCTGGAAATGGATTCATTCACTTGGGAGGGATCCCCTTTCGAATTCCTTGTATTATCAAAAATGGAGAGTGGCAGAAGGAAGCAGAGCAGACTGCTTATCATCAGCAACTGAATATTCATGAAGCCTTAAGCGTTCGTTCGGAAAATGTGAAAAAATTAGCATATAACCAAAATATTCCGATATTTAAGGGTAAAGATACATTATTTTCAATTCAGGATACATACAATTTTATCTTACATGTTACCAAGACAAGCTCCATTTCTGCAGAAATGGGTTCAGCCGGACCAATGGATGCAGGTATTTACCCATTGGTTCAAGGAGTTACGAGCAATGGTAGAAATGTTACTGCTCCTAGTGTATTAATTGAAAACACAAATGGAAGTTTTGCAGGCGGTCGATGGATATTTATCAATCAAAAAATACAAAAACAATTTTGGACTGAATTAGGCTTCGAATTATTGGAAGATTTAATTTCCTATTCGAATAGGAAGGTAACCGAATTTCATTTAAAAACGAACTACGCTTCTTATGAGAATGGGGAGCGTCCGATTGTTTATTTACAATCGCAATCATTTATCGAGGGTGCGATAGCATGGACCACGTCATTTAAGATCTATAAAAATAATGAACTTCTATATTCTAAGTTTATGAGAATTAATGTTACGGAGCTGCAAAGAAATCATTCATTTATACTCCCCATCGATATAGAACCTGGTTTGTATGAGCTAACCTGTATTACTGAGTCAGAAAAAGGGGAGACAAGAGTTCTTCAACAAGGTTTTTGGGGAATGGACAAGCGACTCTTAGCAGAAGGGGAACCATTAACTTGTGAGCGTGACTATTTTATAAAAGATGGACGACCAATGCCAATTGTAGGAATGACATATATGACATCTGATGTTGCTCGTTATTACTTATTTTTACCGAACCCACATATGTGGGATCAGGATATGGCCCATATGAAGCGTGCTGGTATCAACTATATTCGGACAGGATTATGGACGGGATGGCGCCATATGATGTTTATCGATGGGCACATGGATGAAGGAATTTTACGTGCTATAGATGCATTCATCTTATGCGCAAAGAAACATGAATTAGAAGTAACATTCACGTTCTTCACTTTCACTCCAGAAGCATGGGAGGGTGATAATCCATATTTAGACCCTAGAAGCATTCATGCGCAAAAGCGATTTATTACCTCTATTGTATCCAGACATATTGAAACGACGAATATTAATTGGGATTTGATTAATGAACCGTCTTTGTTTGATCCGAAAAGGCCATTTGCAGGACCTAAGTCGCTGCATGATTCATTTGATCGGAAGAATTATCAAGCATGGCTAAAAAATCGTCATCGGTCCATTAGTAAGCTTCGGGAAAGGTGGAATGTAACCGAAGAAGATTTGCCTTCTTTTCAAGCAATCGATCCTCCCGAATCGTCAGAAATCAATTTCAGTATTCGAGATATGATAACTGGAAAAAGGGGGATGAAGTGGTTAGATTATACGTTGTATACCATGGATATGCATAATAATTGGGTACGGGAATTAACATATTCGATTAAACAACTAGCAACCAATCAACTTATTACGGTAGGTCAAGATGAAGCACTAGGGGGACTTAGGCCTTCTCCTCTATTTTATAGTGATTCTGTTAATTATACGACGAATCATACATGGTGGCTTTTGGATGACCTGATTTGGGATGGGATTTTCTCAAAAACACTTACGAAACCTAACCTTATTCAGGAAACTGGAATTATGTATGTTGAAACCCCTGATAATCGTGCTAAAAGAAGTGAAGAAGAACTAAGAAATATCTTAGAGAGAAAATATGCATATGCTTTTTCGACTGGTGGCGCAGGTGCAGTTCAATGGCTGTGGAATACGAATTATTATATGAATAATATTAATGAGTCAAATATTGGGGCAATACGAGCTGATGGTACTGAAAAACCAGAAGTAAATGTATCCTATGATTTTGGCGAATTCATAAATAATATCAGAGATCTTTTTAAAAAAAGAAAATTAGAAGATATTGTAGTTGTATATCCATATTCCAACGATTTTTCCAATCGTAGATTTTCTGTACAGTCAACGACAAAATTAACGCGAACATTAGCTTATGAAATGAATATTCCATTTCGAGCTATTAGTGAATATCATTTATCGGAATTAACGACGGCTATTCCTAAATTAATTATCGTACCAAGTCCACATAATTTTAGTACAACGGCACTTAATCAAATCGTAGAGATTGTTAAAAATAATGAAGTCAACTTGCTATTTACAGGGCCAATTAATATAAATGCTTATTGGAAGAATACCGAACGAATGATGGCTACAGTAGGAGAAACAACAATAACCAATCTTGTCCGGGAAGAAGTCTTTCAACTAGAAGGAAAGCAGTATTTTGCTGCCTTTGGAAAAGACAGAATTGCTGAATCCATGAAAGAGGTGAATACAGAGAAATACACCAATGATGTAAATACGTATCAAATGGGAAAAGGGAGATTATTTTGGTGTGGATTACCAATGGAATTAAATGAACGCAGCGAACCATTAGCTGCATTGTACTCCTATGTTATTGAACAAATTGGGATTTCTCCTGAATTCTATTGGAAAGAAGGTGATTTCCCAGGGATTTATGGAAGAAAGTTATCGTTTGAAACCGGAAATTTATTTATATTTGTCTCTGAATTCTCTAGGGATGTGAAAGTTGCCATTACGGACCAATTAACAAAACAAAACTATTCATTCCTATTGCAATCAGAACGTATCGTGATGTTTTCTACAGACAAAAACGGTCAGATAATATCGGTATATCGGCCGAAAGAAGTGGCTGTATCAACGGGAATCTAAAGGAAATGATGGAATAAGACTTAATTTCTGATAATTAAGTCTTATTTTTAAATATGTTAATAAATGAGAAATTTTGTATGATATAATAATGGAGAAAACCTACTAATTTACCTTTAGCAAAGTATTTTTCTAAACATAAAAGAAAGCGTTTTCAAAAAGGGGGGATAAACTGATGCTCTTACATGGTTTTATAAAGCTACTTTATGATTTTGGTAACTGGTTGTATAAAGTTGCTTACTTACATTTTCTATGGCTTCTATTTACAGCGTTAGGTTTCGTTATATTCGGTATTACACCAGCTACTACTGCTCTGTTTGCAATACTACATAGTTGGTCTGAAAGGGATATTGATAAGCCAACCATGAAACATTTTTTTAGCATTTATAAAGAAAAATTTAAAGTAAGTAATGGTTTGGGGGTCGTCTTATTATTAATAGGAGGATTTCTATACTTTGATATCTCCATTTCTCATGATTACATTCAATCCTTTTATTTACATAGTCTATTATTAATTATTAGTTCTTTTTATATTATTATACTTCTATACATTTTCCCTATCCTTTCACGCTATAACCTAAAGTTTCACCAATACGTCAAACAAGCCTTTCTAATAGCTTTGGCACAGCCGTTAGAAACAATAGCAATGATTATTAGTTTAATATTACTCTTCTATTTTTTTAGTTATCTACCAATCATGTTATTTTTTGCGGGTTCATCAATAATTGCTACTCCTCTGATGTGGTTAGCCAAACGGGCATGTGTACTAGTAGAGAAGAAGCAGACGAATGAATAGGCAGGGGGGGAAACGATGTGGAGAAAAAGGAATAAATCCCGTTTGTTGTATAAATATATTATATCCTATCTGCTAGTATTTCTAGTGCCTTTTCTAATTATGAGTATGATCATTTATTATAATTCAGTTGCAAACTTACGGGAAGAAATAGAACAAGCTAATATTAATAAATTAGAGCAAGTAGAAAATATAACAAATGAACGCATGAAAGAATTAGAGACATTAGCAGCTAGAATCTCTTATGACCCAAGGCTAACCCCTTATATGTTTAGCCATGATTATTATAGCGGGGAAGCAATTGATGAATTGAGGAAATACAAAGCCAACAGTTCTATTATAGAGGAGTTATTTATTTACTATCATAATAATGAACGAATTTATTCTACTAGTGGTTCTTATTCATTTGATGCTTTACTAAATAATAAATATCATTTTAATAAGTGGGAAAAGAAAGATTTCATGAAGGATTTACATACACCATTGCCCTTCATAAAGCCAATAAAACATGTAGTTATCAATGATGATGAACATAAGAATATGATTGCCTATTTGTTTCCAATAGCCCCTGGAAACCCTAGTCCATATGGAACGGTCATGTATTTAATTAAAGAAAGTAACATGACAGATCTAATAGAAAATATTTTAGGTGATTTTAAAGGGAATGCTTATATTGTTAATGAAGATAACCAAGTAATTGCTTCTAGTATTAATGATGACTTCATTCAAGAGAATGAAGTTGACTTCGATTCCGTAAGAAAGCATGGCATAAGCAGTTTAGATGTAAATGGGAAAGATTATTCTATTGTATCGGTAGAATCAGAAATAAGTAATTGGAAATTCATTACGCTTATGGATACCAATCAATTTTTTAAACGTCTGGATAATACGACCCTACTAATCTTAGGGATGCTTATCATTCTACTAATAATAGGTTTTATACTGGCTGTTTTAATCGGGAAGAATCAATACAAACCAATTCGAAATATTGTTGAAATTACGAGGAAGGGAAAAAACGGGAATAGAGAGTTCGAAGGTAGGAATGAACTAGAAACCATTAGAAAAACTATTACCAGTGCATTTGAAGATCATCAAACATTGAACGAAACGATGTATATGCAAAAACCATTTGCAAGGGATCAGGTTTTTGTAAAGTTATTAAAAGGAAGTATTTCAAATAATGGTGAAATTGATGTCATATTAGATGCACTGCATATACACATGGAGCAAGGCTACTATTTTGTCGGTATCGTATATTTCGATAAGGGGTTGTTTAAAGAAGGAAATATAAAAGAAAGAGAAAAACTTTTTGGGAAATTATCCAATTTATCATTTGATAAAGCCAGTGCTCATGGTATTGATTTACTTTATAACGATGCCATGGCAATGATTATTAGTATGGATAGAAACATAAAAGACCCTAGTGAGCAGCAAAAGAAACTTATTTTAGAAATGCAGCAATATATGAAGAATTTCACTATAAAGGAACCTACGATAGGAGTAGGGACTGTATATACAAAGAAGTCTCAGATTAACCGCTCCTATATAGAAGCTTTGGCAACGATAGAGTATAAATTTATAAATCCGCCAGGTAGTGTAATTTACTTTGCAGACATCAGTGTGGAGACTGAACAGTCGCTTGGCTATCCAAAGGAAGAACAAATAAAGCTGATTCAAAGTATTAAACAAGGAGATAAAATAGTCGCAATTGAAACGTTGCATCAAATTTTTTCGAAACTAGCTCATAATGACTGCTCTATACAGGTGCTAAAATGTATTTGTTTTGATGTAATTAATACGACCGTTAAGACAATCTCTGAAATTGGTTTAAGTCATTTAATAAAAGATTTTAACCGTATTGTCGACTTTCATTCGATGGAACAGCTGCATCAAAAGCTTGAAAGTTTAGTTGTTGAAATTTGTCATGAAGTAGAGAGGAAGAAAAAAAGTCATAATGACCAATTAAGAAATGATATTTTAAACTATATAAATGAAAATTATCAATTATATGAGCTGTCATTGGAGAATGTAGCACTTGAATTTAAACTATCTGTATCTTATCTTAGTAGGTTTATAAAAGAACAAACTGGAGCTACATTCACACAGTATGTACAAGAATTACGGATGGAGAACGTAAAAAAACAGTTAAAGGAAACACAACATCCAATAAAGGATATTGTGGTAGCAGTAGGGTATAAAGATGTAGCTAATTTCACACGGAAATTTAAGAAGTTAATAGGTGTTACTCCCGGCGAGTATCGAAGATTAAATCAGTAATAAATGAATTCTTATAAGGTTATTTAATTGCAGTAACTTTTCTCTTGTGGGGATTGGAAGTGGTGTAGAGATATCGAGAGGTCAATGATTTTAGCTCAAAAGAGGATAATAGCTCTATGCACTGGGAGTATACCCAGTTGGGTAGGAAGTAAGCTGCCCTTTGATTAGTTTCCTTTTGTGATTGTTGACGTTATTCTATCAACAACCACATAGAAATAGAACTTTCACATAGTAATAATAGAGAGGCTCCTTGTTAGTATCGTTTTAGTGAAAAGGAAGTACAAGTAGAGATGAACCACATATTGATTAGGTGCGAGGAAGAAAGCAAGCTGGAAGTGGTAGAGTCTATTCTAGTTAAAGGAGCTAATAGTCATGAAAGATGAAACAACAAATCATGTTGTGGAAGAAGGAAAGCATCACTATAGTGCTGAGGAGAGTTGGATAGAGCCTAGAGACCCTAAGGTGTTAGAACGATTAGAATGGTTTAAAGATCAGAAATTGGCATTAATGATGCACTGGGGGCCATATTCACAATTAGGGATTGTGGAATCGTGGGCATTAAGTGATGACGATGCAGAGTGGTCAAGAGAAGGTATTGACTGGGTAGCAGATGGAGAGGAGTTTAAGCGTCAATATGTTAATTTGAATAAAACATTTAATCCAATTCGCTTTCAACCGCAGATATGGGCTGATTTAGCAAAACGAGCAGGCTTTAAATACGTGATATTTACGACGAAGCATCACGATGGCTTTTGTATGTGGGATACCAAAGAAACAAATTATCGAATTACAGCTAAAGATTGTCCATTCCATATGCATAAATATGCTGACATCTGTAAGCATGTATGTATTCCATGCGTTTCGCGAAAGGGGCCTTGGAATCGCAGCATATTATTCTAAAGCAGATTGGCATACTCCTTATTATTGGTCCTCAGGGGCGGAGTTTGGTAAGAAAACGTGGAGGGGGCCTTCCTATGATCCCAAACAATACCCTCGGTTATGGGAAAAATATGTCCAATTTAATCACAATCAAATAATGGAATTAATGATGTATTATGGTGACATTGATATACTTTGGCTGGATGCTGGATGGGTTGGAAATGATCAACAAGATATTTGCTTAGGTGAAGTAGTTGAAAAAGCTAGAAGTGTCCAACCTGGATTATTAACTGCTGATCGAATGATGGGAGGAGAATTTGAAAATTATATTACCCCTGAACAAACAATTCCAGATCATCCAATACAGGTACCTTGGGAAAGCTGTATTACAATGGGAACCTCCTTCTCATTTAAATATGAAGATACCTACAAATCAACTACAGAAATCATTCATACATTAATAGAAGTTGTCGCAAAAGGTGGCAATTTGGCTTTAAATGTAGCTCCTCAACCAGATGGCCGTCTACCTGAAGGAGCTATCAAACGAATGGAAGAACTCGGGCAATGGTTAGCCATTTATGGGGAAGCTATTTATGGAACAAGAATATGTGCCCCTTATTATACGAATGATTTTGCTTTTACCAGAAAGGACGACATAACCTATTGTTTTCGATTATCCAAACAGGTTGGTTTGGATGAAAATGAGGTGCTTATTCCATACGAACATCTTGCACAACAAGTTACGCTAGTAGGCTATGAGTGGAACCTAGATTTTAAACAAATAAATAAAGGGTTAAAGGTGACAATACCAGATCAACTTAATGACGAAAAGACAATTGTTGAGGTTTTTCGAATTAGATAACAAAGGTGGAAGAGCGGCCCGGTAATTGTATTTAGGTATTAACTGTACGGAAACGTAGAGGGGGGAAAATATCCCCCCACTATTTTCTTTTTAGTAACCCTGCAATATATGTATGATACATGCATATATTGCAGGGTTTGTTTTTTGGATTGACATTAAAGCTACCGTCTTTGCTTATGTAAAGTGAAACATAGTCAGTTAAATATGACATAGTACAAGCTGCAAAGCTATTGATGTGCATATAGAAAGATGTTTTTTGACAAGCGATGACGAAAACGACATATTGATTGTATTTTCTGAAAAATGTAACATGTAAGCAGTTTCTTAAATAGGAAAGGGGGAGATTCGATGAGCCCTGCTAATTCACCACTACCTAAAGAAGACAGTTATGTTCAGCATACTCAGCCTATCAGAAATCAAGATTCGGTGAAAAAGAAAAAAACGAGGAAAAAAGGAAAAAATAGAAAGATCCTACAAAATTGGCAATTATACATCTTTGTATTGCCAGCCTTCTTATATTTTATAATTTTCCATTATGTGCCTATGTATGGCGTTCAAATTGCGTTTAAGGATTTCATTCCTACGCTTGGAATATGGGGAAGTGAGTGGGTAGGCTTAGAACACTTTACTAGATTTTTTGAATCCTATTATTTTTGGGATCTAATTAAAAATACGTTAGGAATAAGTATTTATGAATTAATCGTAGGATTCCCACTACCTATTATACTAGCATTAGCATTAAATGAAGCAAAGGATGGCCTATATAAGCGTACAGTGCAAACAGTAACCTATGCACCGCATTTTATATCCGTAGTAGTTATGGCGGGTATGGTAATAGCATTTTTATCACCTGCAACTGGTATTATAAATCACGGAATGCAGCTCTTAGGGCTAGAACCAGTGGCTTTCTTGAGTGAACCAGAATGGTTTAAAACCGTATATGTTTTCTCTGGCGTTTGGCAAAGTACAGGTTGGGGAACCATCATTTACCTTGCTGCACTGTCAGGCGTGGACCCGCAGCATCATGAGGCAGCTATTGTGGATGGGGCTTCCCGGCTACAGCGGATATGGCATATTAATATTCCAGCGATTGTTCCAACGATGATTATCCTTTTAATCATGAATATGGGGAACATAATGGCAATGGGCTTTGAAAAGATATTACTTTTACAAAATCCATTAAACCTTGAATCTTCAAATGTTATCGCTACATTTGTCTATCAGGCTGGTTTATTAGATGCACAATATAGTTTTGCCGCTGCAGTTGGACTATTTAATGCAGTGATCAATGCGATTTTACTTGTTACAGTAAATCACATTGCTAGGAAAACAAGTGAGACAAGTCTTTGGTAGGAGGTTATCAGCTTATGAGTACTTCAATTCAAGAAACAAAAAAAGATAAGTTGTTTAAGGTTTTGGTGTTCTTATTATTAACAGCTGCTCTTGTTATTGTTTTATATCCACTTATATATATCATAAGTGCCTCGATCAGTAATCCGTCGGCTGTCAATTCCGGCGAAATGTGGCTGCTTCCAAAAGATATAACACTAGAAGGATATAGATTAATCTTTCAAAACAATGATATTTGGAGAGGTTATTTCAACACGATTTTTTATACCATTCTTGGGACATTGATTAATTTAGCGGTTACGATTCCTGCAGCATATGCATTATCTCGAAAAGATTTTGCAGGAAGAAATTTATTGATGGGGATGTTTGTATTAACCATGTTTTTTAGTGGTGGATTAATTCCAACCTATCTCGTCGTAAAAAGCTTAGGATTAATTGATACGATATGGGCAATGGTTTTACCGAATGCTGCAGCTGTATGGAATATTGTAATTGCCCGTGTATTCTTCCAAACTTCTATTCCAAAAGGGTTAGAAGAGGCAGCGATCATTGATGGGGCTTCAAACTTTAAATTATTCACCAAAATCATTTTACCTTTATCAGCACCAATTATTGCTGTGATGGCTCTATTTTATGGAGTTGGACACTGGAATGGCTACTTCAACGCTTTAATTTATTTATCTGATAAAGATATGTACCCACTACAATTGGTTTTAAGAGAAATACTCGTATTACAAGAAATGGCCTCACAAAATACAAATATTTCTGGAAGTATGGCGGAAGCAATGCATAGTAAACAGCAGCTTGCTGCGATTGTTAAGTATGGGGTTATGATTGTTTCTTCATTACCAGTAATAATCGTCTACCCATTCCTCCAGCGGTATTTTGTGAAGGGCGTTTTGATTGGTTCTTTAAAAGGCTAGTTAATAGGTAATTGGAAGAAGGGTGGAATGTTGGACGATTTGTTAGGAAAAAAACATTAAAGGAAGGGGAATTGTAGTATGAAGAAAGTATGGATACTATTTACGCTTGTTGCATTCATTTTATTTGGGTTAGCCGCATGTAAGTCTGAAAATGCAAGTGAAGAAACTACTGCAAAAGAGAATATAAAAGTAAATGACGAAGGATTTCCTATTGTTAAGGATCCAATCGAGCTATCAATGATGGCTCCTGGAACAGGTCTTGCTGAGTGGAATGAAATGCCTACATTACAAAAATATGCAGAGATGACCAATATGAACTTTGAATACATTACACCACCTCTCAATGACTTCCAAACAAAATTGAATCTAGCATTTGCTAGTGGGGATATAGCAGATGTTATCTATGGTGCAGGTACTAGTAATTTAACCCCTGCAATGGAAGTCGATTATGGACAACAAGATGTGCTCTTACCTTTAGAAGATCTAATTGCCGAGCATGCACCGAATTTGCAAAAGCTTCTTGATGAGAGACCAGATGTCAAAAAGTCAATTACAACGATTGATGGACATATTTATTCACTACCTACTGTAGCGGATGGTCCTACATCGAGCTGGTACAAAGGACCTTTATGGTATAACGGAAAATGGCTGAAAGAATTAGGTGTTGAAGAGTTACCTAAAACAGTAGACGCGTTCTATAAATTACTGCAAAGATTCAAGACTGAGGATCCAAATGGTAATGGAAAAGCTGATGAAATACCATTACTTGACGTAAAAATGAATAGTTCAAGGCCATGGTTATTAGGCGCTTTTGGAATGAAAGAATGGGGGATAGAGGAAGTTAATGGCAACGTGCGATATACCCCAATTACAGAGAACTATAAAGAATACTTAACGTTTATGAATAAATTATATAAAGAAGAATTGTTAGACCCGGAAACATTCTCGCAATCGGATGAACAAAAGAAAGCCAAGGGACAGGAAAATCGAATTGGTGTATTTCCTGATTATTATTCCTTTTTTACTACTGGCGAAACAGAAGAAGAAGCAACAAATAACCCAATGTTTCAGCCGTTAACAAGTTCAGTATCGAAAGAAGCAATTATACCTCGAAGCCCCGCAATTCAAAGAGGTACATTCTCAATTACAAGTAATAACCCTAGTCCTGAGGCGTCGATCAGATGGGTGGATTATTTTTATACGAATGAAGGGTATGAATTTTTGAATCGCGGTCCTGAAGGCTACATGTGGGAATGGAAGGATAAAGAAGGAGGAGAAAAGGTCGACCGTGAGATACCTGAAGGGTTTAATTCAGAGGAAGATTATCGGGGAACGATTACACCCGATTATGGTATTTCAACTCCTACTATAAGTGGGCCTATTGAGGGAAGACCGTTATCAGAATTCGACAAGTTTATTGCCTCAGAAACGGAAGAAAAGATTGAACCATACGCTGAAGTGCCCTACCCATTAGTTTATTTAACATCAGATGAACAAAAGAAGGCAAATACAATTGAGGTTGATTTGCAATCGTATGTTGAACAGATGGAAGCTAAATTTATTACGGGAGTTGAACCTCTGTCAAATTGGGAAACATATGTGGAGACGATCGAAAAGATGAATATCAAGGAATATATTCAAATCTATCAAGATGCCTATGACCGCTGGTCTGATAGTTAACTGTAGTTCAGTCAGGGTCAAATAGTTGTAAGTGGATGGTATGCTTGTTTTTTAAGAAAAGCATACTAGCCATGTTTGTATAGAACTAAGGTTCTGTAAATTTGATAAGGCAAATTAGCAGATACTTTACAATTATCGAATATCCTAATAGGAGGAGGGAGAAGATTGGAAGATAATCAGACAGTGCATATTATTTCCCATACTCATTGGGACAGAGAATGGTATTTACCATATGAAAGACATCATATTCTTCTGGTTGAGTTGATGGATCGACTCTTAGAAGCACTGGAAAATAATCAGGGTTACAAAAGCTTTCACTTAGATGGCCAAACGATTATGCTGGATGATTATGTACAAGTTCGACCTGAAATGAAGGAAAAGTTGAAAACATATATTAAAGAAGGAAGGATTCATGTTGGTCCTTGGTATATTTTGCAGGACGCTTTTTTAACGAGCAGTGAATCAAATGTTAGGAATTTATTATATGGTATAAAGGATTCAAATGATTGGGGCGGCGTGACTAAGATTGGCTATTTTCCAGATACATTCGGTAATATTGGGCAAGCTCCTCAGCTATTACGTCAGGCCGGCATTCATCATGCTGTCTTTGGGAGAGGGGTAAAGCCAACAGGATTTAATAACATGATTCAAGAGGCATCCAGTTATGAATCGCCTTATTCGGAAATGTGCTGGCGCTCACCAGACGGATCTACGGTAATCGGTATTCTATTTGCTAATTGGTACTGTAATGGAAATGAAATACCCCTGGATGATGAAAGCGCGAAAATCTATTGGCAAAGCCAACTAAAGTCATTAGAAAAATATGCTTCATCATCACAGATGCTAGTAATGAATGGTTGTGATCATCAACCTGTTCAATATAATTTACCAGAGGCTATACAAGTTGCAAAGAAATTGTATCCCAATATAGATTTTAAACATTCGAATTTCAATGATTATTGCAAGGAACTATCTTCAGCGATACCAAACGATGTAAAAATCATTGATGGCGAGTTGAGAAGTCAACATACGGATGGATGGGGAACACTTGTTAATACAGCATCTTCACGTATTTATTTAAAACAATTAAATCAACAGAATCAAGTACTTCTAGAAAAGGTTGCAGAACCACTTGCTTCATTTGCGTGGTTACAGGGGGATGCATATGATCATGACTTATTTGAATATGGATGGAAAACATTAATGCAGAATCATCCGCATGATAGTATCTGTGGCTGTAGCATTGATGACGTCCACCGGGAAATGGTTACGCGGTTTGAAAAGACTCGCCAAGTCGCAAAAGGGATGATTAATAAAAGCCTTACATTTTTGTCAGGAGAAATAGATACGTCCATGTTTAACAAATGGGGAAAATCAACCATTCCATTTGTTGTGTTTAATACTACTGGTCACAATCGTACAGGAGTTATTACGATTAATTTGGATGTTGTAAAACAGTACCTATCTGAGGGAATAAATAAACAAAAGCTGAAAAATTTTTCTATTCAGGATAGGGAAGTGCTAGATAATCACGGGAATATACTAGACTGCCAGATCGAAGATTTAGGTATCGAGTTTGATTTTGATTTACCGAAGGACAAATTCAGACGGCCTTATATGGCAAGAAGATTACGGCTGACTTTTGAAGCTGAAAATATCCCTGCGCTAGGGTATAACTCATTTGCTTTGGTATTAGCTGAGGGATCTGCAAATGATTGTGTGTGGGATTCTTTAATTTGTAATGATCGGGAAATGGAGAATCATTATTTGCATGTAAAAATTAATCCAAATGGATCGTTAACAGTAACAAATAAAATAAATGGTCAACAATATAACGATTTATGTATTTATGAAGATACAGGTGACATTGGTAATGAATACATGTATAAACAACCAAGCGGTGAAAAAACAATCACTACGCGAAATATACAAGCAAAAATATTTGTTGTGAAGGATACTCCCTTTCAGGCTGAATATGAAATCGTTCATGAATGGGAATTACCAATAAGTGCTTCCACATATTTGCATCAAGAACAGAAGGAGCTCGTTTGGTTTACAGAGAGGAAGTCGCAACGAGTATCTGAAACAATTACACATAAAATTACTACAAGAGTGAGGTTGGAGAAAAATAGTAAGGGAGTGTATATCACTACTACCTTTAACAATCAGGCTAAGGATCACCGTATGCGCGTATTATTTCCAACAGATATTCTATCCGATGTTCATTATACAGATTCGGTGTTTGAAGTTGTCAAAAGATTTAATAAGCCTGCAAAAGAATGGAAAAACCCAGATCATTCGCAACATCAGCAAGCATTTGTAAATATAAGTAATGAAAAGAGTGGCTTGACAGTTAGTAATCTTGGTCTAAATGAATATGAAATATTACGTGATGGCAGAAATACAATCGCAATTACATTACTTCGAGCTGTAGGAGAATTGGGAGATTGGGGCTATTTTCCGACACCGGACGCTCAATGTTTAGGTGAACACATCGTTTCGTATTCCATTTTTCCTCATGAAGGAGAACAAAGCAGGCTTGCAAGTTATCAAGCTTCTTACCAATCTCAAGTACCATGGACAGTCAATCAGTTGGGACTTCAAACAGGAGAGCTTCCCCCAACATACGCTTTTATCGAATGGGAGTCTACCAAAGTTAGTTTCACAGCATTAAAGGTTTCGTATACATCAAATGATATCATTTTTCGTGGATTTAATATGGCAGAAACAGAAGCTTGGTTATCAACACGTATGCCAATAGGATCTGTTCAAGTATACAGGAGTAATATTCTTGAAGAAGAATTAGAGACCTTATCCATATCTACTAGTTCTAGCAAATTAGTAATACCAGTAAATCAGAATGAAATCGTTACAGTTGGCTTCAAGAAAGCTGAAACCATTGGTTAGAATTAGTAGCAACTTGCAAAGGATGTGTTACGGGGACTATGTCAAAAAACCTACCTACATCAATGACCGACCTTATTGATCAAGTGAAGGAAAAGTTCAGCGGTGATCCAAAAATACAAACGATGTTCGAAAGTTGTTTCAAGAACACCTATGAAACGACGATTCGACCACAATGGGATGGATCTACCTTTGTCATTACTGGAGACATACCAGCGATGTGGTTAAGAGATTCAACAGCTCAAGTAAGACCCTATTTACTTTTAGCAGAGCATGATAAACATATGGCAGATCTTATTCAAGGCGTAATACAAAAGCAGGTTAATTATATTAATCATGATCCTTATGCAAATGCATTTAATGAAACCGCAAATGGAAATTGCTATAACGAAGATAAAACGGATATGACACCGTGGATATGGGAGCGCAAGTATGAAATAGATTCCCTTTGTTATCCCATACAATTAGCCTACTTGTTTTGGAAATCAACAGGGAGAACATCTCATTTTAACGCAGATTTTATAAAAGCCGTTCATCAGGTTATTCATACATGGCAGATCGAACAATACCATTTTAGAAAGTCTAGTTATCAATTTATAAGAGAAAATTGTCCTCCGCAAGATACGTTAGCAAATGAAGGAAAGGGTCTACCTGTAAATAATACTGGTATGACATGGAGTGGATTTCGTCCTAGCGATGATGCGTGTCAATACGGATATTTAGTACCAGCAAACATGTTTGCTGTGGTAGTGCTAAGCCAAGTTGCTACAATTTCTGATGAAGTTTTTCATGATGCAAATCTTAAGAAAAGAGCTATTCATTTAGCCGATCAAATTAATCAAGGAATACAAACGTTTGGTAAGGTCGAACATCCGCTATACGGCATCATTTATGCCTATGAGACAGACGGACGGGGAAATTATAATTTAATGGATGATGCAAATGTACCTAGCTTACTATCCATGCCGTACTTAGGCTATTGTGATGTGATGGATCCTATTTATCAAAATACACGTAGGTTCATTACTAGCGTAAATAACCCATATTATTATGAGGGTAAAATAGCTAATGGAATAGGAAGTCCACATACGCCTAAAGGCTATGTTTGGCCTATTGCATTGGCAATGCAAGGGATGACCGCGAAGGAAGGCATAGAAAAGGATCAGATTCTTGATCTTCTCAAAGAAACGGATGCAAATACAAATTTCATGCATGAAGGGTTTCATATTGATAACCCTGAAAGGTTTACGAGACCATGGTTCTCCTGGGCTAATTCGATGTTTAGTGAATTTGTATTAAGTAGGCTAGGATATTTTGTGAAGGGGAGTCCACTAGCTAAGTAAAGGTTTAAAATACTAATTTGCAGATAGTTGTAAAAAAGTAAGACATTATTTTCTATTTCCTGGGAAATGTCGACAAAATAAGTAAGAAATCGTTCGTCGTAGGAGGATAAGTGGAGCCAACTACCAGTAAATACCCGATTCTGTTAGGGGATACAAGGATTTAGGTCACAAAGGTGCTGCCACAATTTTCTCTGTTGGGTGAATACATGATTCAAGGTTAGATTTGAATAAAAGTGAAGAGGAGCTAAAACAATGGCAAAAATAAAGGTTGGAATAATTGGGTTAGGCTCTATTTCGGAGATGCATTTGGCATCGTACGAGAATCATCAAGATGTAGAAATTTATGCGGTTTGCGATATAAATGAAGAAAGAGCTAGGGAAAAAGCAGGAAAACACCATGCTAAGAAATTTTATACAAACTATTATGATCTACTGAGAGATTCGGAGATTGAAGCAGTAAGTATTTGCACATGGAATAATACGCATGCTGAAATTTCGATAGCTGCATTGGATGCAGGTAAACATGTACTTATCGAAAAACCTTTATGTAAAACTGTTGAAGAAGCTTTGAACATACAGAAAGCAGTAAAAAGAAGTGAACAAACATTGCAAGTAGGTTTTGTTAGAAGATTTGGGACCAATACACAGGTATTAAAGCGTTTTATCGACTCTGGAGATATTGGTGATATTTATTATGCAAAAGCATCATGTATTCGTGCATTAGGTAATCCGGGTGGATGGTTTGCCGATAAAGAGAGGTCTGGAGGCGGCCCGCTTATTGATCTTGGCGTTCATGTTATTGATATGTGCTGGTACCTTATGGGGAAACCAAAGCTTCAATCGATAAGTGGTAATGCTTATCATAAATTGGGAAACCGTTCGAATATAGAAAATAAATCATATTATAAAGCGGCAGATTATGATCCCTATAAAAATACGGTAGAGGATATGGCTAATGCAGTAATTCGTTTTGAAAATGGTGCGTCATTAATGGTTGATGTCAGTTTTACGCTCCACGCAAGGGAAGATACAATTGCTGTTAGTGTATTTGGAGATAAGGGAGGTGCTGAAATTGAGCCAGAATTACAACTTATCACTGAGAAAAATAATACGATTCTAAACACCACACCTCAAATTGATGCATTGACATTTGATTTTAAAACGGGCTTTCAGCATGAGATTGACCATTTTATTTCTTGTGTTAAAGGAGAACGAGAAACACTTTGCCCTGTTGAAGATGGTATAGAAATGATGAGAATACTAACTGGTATCTATGAATCTAGTGAAAAAAGAGAAGAGGTTCGATTGGATTAAATGACATTATTTTAATGGAGGTATTCTTTGGTGAATGTACCTACTGAGAATTTAAAGTATATTAATTGGCCTAATAATTACGGAGATCCTCAATGGTTTATACACGACCGATTTGGTTTGTTTATTCATTTTGGCCTTTATTCTGCTGGTGCAAGACATGAGTGGTTCATGACGCGCGAAAAAATAGATTTACAAGCGTATAAAAAGTACTTTGATTATTTTAATCCCGATTTACTACATGCAAAGCAGTGGGCACAGTATGCTAAAAAAGCAGGTGTGAAATACGTTGTGATCACCACAAAACACCATGAAGGATTTGCTTTATGGGATTCAAAACTCACGGAATATAAGGTTACAAATACAGTAATAAAGAGAGATTTGCTCTATGAGGTAGTAGAAGCAATGCGTGAGGAAGGTTTAAAGATAGGGTTTTATCATTCACTAATTGATTGGAACCATCCTGACTTTATAATTGACGGGCTTCATCCATTAAGAGACGATGTTTCTAAGCGCTCTTTAGCAAATCGCAACATGGATACGTATATAGAATATTTGAAAGGGCAAATCCGAGAATTATTAACAAATTACGGAGAAATTAATTATCTATGGTTTGACTTTTCTTACTCTCACAGAGACTGGGGCTGGGCAAAGGGAAAAGGAGCTGTTGATTGGCGATCAGAGGAACTAGAAAAGTTAGTTCTAGAATTACAGCCGAATATACTTCTAAATGATCGGTTGGATTTAAATAGAGGTATCATGACTCCTGAACAGTTTCAACCGAATAGGCTTAACAAAGAAAATAATCAACCTGTCATTTGGGAAGCATGTCAAACAATGAATGGATCCTGGGGCTATCATCGAGATAATTTAAATTGGAAGTCTTCAGATACATTATTAAAGATGCTGATTGATACAGTTTCTAAGAACGGTAATTTTCTCCTGAATATAGGACCAAATGGTCGTGGAGAAATTGATGAAAACTCGGTAGTTCGTCTGAAAGCAATAGGAGAATGGATGAGATTACACGCTCGCTCTATCTATGGTTCAAAACAAAGTGAATTTGAAGCGCCTATTGATTGCCGTTATACCCAAAGAGGTAGCCAATTATATCTTCACATATTTTCATGGCCATACAAGCATATCCATGTAAAAGGCTTAGCAGGTAGAGTATCTTATTGCCAATTTCTACATGATGCTTCAGAAGTTAGATTTGCTGAATACGATCCTAAAGAAGTCATTACAAGTACGGAAACAACGATTGACAGAGATTCTGTTGTATTAAATCTACCTGTACAGAAGCCGAATGTAAGTATTCCAGTTATTGAATTGTTTTTAAAATAATAGTAACTATGAGAGGTGATAAAAAATGAAAGTAGGTTTAAGTACGTATAGTTTGTTAGATGCAATTAATTCTGGAGAAATGACTGTACTCGATATAGTTGAGTGGATTAAGGAAAATGGAGGAGAACATATGGAAATCGTTCCGTATGGCTTTACTTTAGTAGACAATCCAAATTTAGCTGATGCTATTAAGGAAAAAGCTGTAAAGGAAGGTATTGAACTATCCAATTATGCGCTTCCAGCTAACTTTGTCCAGCCCACGGATGAGGAATTTCATGCAGAAGTAAATCGTTTGAAAGCACATGTGGATTTAATTCGACGTATGGGGATAAAGCATATGCGTCATGATGTGACTGCCTTCACACTCCCCCCAGAGAAACGGACGATTGAGTACTTTGAAAACAGTTTGCCACAAATTATCGAGGGTTCTAGACAAATTGCTGATTATGCAGCGGCATTTGGTATTACTACGACAATAGAGAATCATGGAATGGCTGTACAACATAGCGATCGAGTACATCGTGTAATACAAATGGTGGACAGACCTAATTTTAAGACGACATTAGATATAGGAAACTTTTTATGTGTAGATGAAGCTCCGATTGTTGGGGTCAAAAAGAACCTCCCTTATGCTTCTCTCATACATTTTAAAGACTTCTATTATCGACCATTTTACCAAAATCCGGGAGAAGGAAAATGGATTAAAACAGCTAATAATAATTATTTGAGAGGTTCCATCTTTGGCCATGGAGATCTTGAATTAAGGGAAATAATAAAACTTATAAAAAACGCAGGTTATGATGGATATATTACGCTTGAATTCGAAGGTATGGAAGAGTGTAAACAAGCATCAAAGATAGGGATGGCTAATATTAAACGGTTATGGGATGAAAACTAAAATAAATTCTGAATATAGAATAAATAAATTTAAATCAAGGATTATTTGGAGGAAAGAGCAATGAAGTATTTATCGTTCCATGTTGAAAACCGTCAATATAAAAATATCGTCGTATCATTTCCCGGGAAATATCGACAGTAAAAGTTGAATGAGCCTATTATAAAATAGGTTGTCGGATCTAGGGAGAAAGAGGTTCTATGATAAAACGGTACAGAGCACCTGTATCGTTTTGTGCTGTTTACTTATTGTTCATTCCATCTATTGGCAGGTATAATTGAAGTAATGGAATACATGGAGGTGAAGAAATGAAAGCACCTGATGTGATAGCTAAACTAAAAGATCGTACACCAACGATACTAGGAAGGGAAAACTTCCATGAATTCGCAATATTAATTCCGCTGGTGGAAATAAATAACGAGACACATCTCCTCTTTGAAGTTCGCTCTATTCACATGCGAAACCAACCAGGAGATATTTGTTTTCCAGGAGGAAGATTAGAACAAGGCGATGTAGATGAAAAACATGGTGCCATTCGAGAGACAGCGGAAGAATTAGGGATAAGTGAAGAACAAGTGGAAAGTGTTATTCCTCTGGATTATATGGTGTCGGACTTCGGGAGAATTATTACTCCATTTGTTGGTACACTACGTCATCCAGAAGAGATTGTTCCGAATCGGGATGAAGTGGAGGAAGTATTTACAGTCCCACTACACTATTTTCTTGAAACCAAACCCGAAGTGTATAAAGTTAATTTTCAAGTAATTCCAGAAGATAATTTCCCATATAACCTGATTCAAGGTGGCAAAAAATACGAATGGCGACTACGTGAATTGGATGAACTATTCTATCAGTATCAAGACAAAGTGATTTGGGGATTAACAGCTAAACTACTGCAGCATTTTGTTCAATTGATTTATTCAGAGGCATAGTTGTTAATATAAGGTCTTCCACAGAGAATATGGAAGACCTGTGTTTATTAGTTGGATGAAAGATCCTTTACACAACGAAATCCGAGATTTCCAGTTGAGCTATCAGGTGTATTTGCTGACCTTGCAGCAACTCGATACCGATTACAATAACTGTGATGACATAAATACGAACCACCACGCATTACTTTACTTGAGCAGCTATTTGGTCCTTTTGGATGAACTGATTCAGCTTGAAGGTTATTGTCTGCCGTAAACCAGTCTGCACACCATTCCCAAACGTTGCCAGAAACATTATATAGGCCGAAGTTATTAGGGGGATATGTTGTTACGGGGGCAGTGCCAAAATAACCATCCTCTTGTGTGTTTTGAGTAGGGAATGTTCCTTGCCAAATGTTACATTGATGGACGCCGTTTGGTGTTAATTCATTTCCCCAAGGGTATATTTTTTGCTCAAGACCTCCACGTGCAGCGAATTCCCATTCGGCTTCAGTAGGTAGTCGTTTTCCAGCCCATTTACAGTAAGTCATTGCATCGTTCCAAGATATATGAATCACAGGATGATCCATTCTTCCATTTATGTTTGAATCAGGCCCTTCTGGATGTCTCCAATCTGCTCCTTCCACTACCCACCACCAAGGGGTCTGTGGAACATGTTGCGTTACCTTTTTTCTGGTCTGTTTACTAATCAATTGATAGAAAACAAATGACCATCCATATTGCTCGGCTTCGGTGCGATAACCTGTAGATGCAATAAATTGTTGAAACGATCCATTTGTTACTGTACAAGGATCAATCAAAAAGGGGGCTACTTCGATGGATCTAATCGGTCCTTCGCCGTCTTCTGGAAATCCAGCTTGATTTTCTGTACCCATTAAAAATGTTCCACCGGGCACAACTACCATATCGGTTGTTGTATTCTCCGATCTCGCAAATACTTGCTGTTTCTTCGTTTGGCTGTCTTGGAATGTACTTCGTGAAGCTGTACAACAATGCTTTGTTTGATGTTGTTTCTGATTCATTTTCTCATCAACCTTCCCCCTTATATGGTTTCATTATACTGTACCCTCAGCTGGGTTAGTTTGTTTTTAAGCTCCGTAATAACAGGAGCGTATGCTGGATTGTGGTATTCATTCTTTAACTCCATAGGGTCCTTTTCTAAATCGAATAGTTCCCATTCTGGTTCCATTGGTTTATTCACAGCCCCAATTACGTCCAATGGATCTCCATAGTAATAAATCAACTTATAACGTTCTGTTCGTACACCATAATGGGCCGTAACTTGATGGATGGTTAAATGCTCCCAATAACGATAATATACAGCATCACGCCATAGCTTAGGTTTATCTCCTTTTGCTATTACTCTGAAGCTTTCTCCTTGCATGCTTTCTTTAGCTGGTACTTGGCAATAATCAAGAAACGTTGGTGCGAAGTCATTATTAATAATAAAATCCGTAGATACACTATTTGCTTTGATCTCTTTAGGGTACCGCATTACATAAGGCATTCGTAGTGATTCTTCATACATAAATCGTTTATCATACCAACCATGCTCTCCTAAGAAAAAGCCCTGATCGGATGTGTAGATAACAATCGTGTCTTCGGCTAGGCCATTCTTATCTAGGTAATCTAGTAACTTACCAACATTGTCATCAATAGATACCACACAACGTAAATAGTCCTTTATATAACGCTGGTATTTCCACTGCTTCATTTCTTGCTTAGAAAGCCCTGCTGGCGGCACCCCTTTAACATCCTCTTCTTTTAAATCTTCAATACGCATGTCTGCAATTTTCGCTGCATTGGCTCGATCAGCATACGTATCATTAAATGTATCAGGGAAATGCACCGCTTTGTCTTCAAATAGCTGCTTATATTTTTCCGGTGGTTGCCAAGGACGGTGGGGCGCTTTATGGTGTACCATCATCATAAAGGGCTGTTTCCTATTTTTGTTTTCAAGCCAATCAATGGATAGATCCGTAACGATATCCGTTGCATAACCCTTTACTTTTTTTTCCTCACCCATTTCAATCATGACAGGATCATAATAATCCCCTTGGTCAGGGAAAATATTCCAATAATTAAATCCAGTTGGATCACTATTTCCACCATGTCCAAGATGCCATTTACCAATAATTGCAGTATCGTATCCGTTTTCCTGAAGTAGTTTAGGGAAGGTTTGCTGCCTTCCGTCAAAATGCTCGGACAACCCTCTCACACCATTTTCATGACTATAATTGCCAGTAAGGATCGTAGCTCTACTCGGTGCACATAATGAATTGGTGCAATAAACGTGATCAAAGCGCATGCCTTCATTTGCAATTCTATCAATATTTGGCGTTTCTACAAGTGGGGTATGATTATATGAACTTATTGCTTGGGCAGCATGGTCATCACTCATAATAAATAAAATATTTGGTTGCTTGGTATCCATATTCATTCCTCCTTTGGATAAGAAATAAATGTGTAAACGCTATCTATTAAGACTTTCTAGGTTGGACAGATGCACGTTCAATTAATTCGGTCGATAGTTTGTAGTGGTGGTCGATTTTTTCACCGTTCAGTATCTGGAATACTAAATGAGCTGCTAATGCACCAACTTCGTATTTTGGTTGCTTAATAGTGGTTAATGGAGGTTGAACATATTCAGACAGTTGAATATCGTCATAACCAATAATGGATAGATCTTCAGGGATTCGAATATTATTTTCTTTGAATGCGTGAAGTCCACCAACAGCCATTTCATCATTTGCGTAGAAGATAGCATGAGGTAGCTTCTTTTGAGCAATTAGCAATTTAGTTGCTCGATAGCCGCCTTCACGTGTAAAGTCCCCTTGAATATGCCATCTGGAATGTAAATGCAAATGATAGTCCATTAAGGCATTTTGATATCCTTGATAGCGTAAGATATTATCATTTGATGCTGCAGGACCGCTAATATACGCTATTTCTGTATGTCCATGGGTAATGAGGTACTCTGTAGCACGATATCCACCTTGAATGTTATCAACCTCTACATGGTACACATGGTTATCATCTAAGTAACGGTCCAGTAAGACAAGGGGGGTTCCGTACGTCGCACTTTCGATTGTTAGTTCATCGGTAATGTTATGAGCCAGTATAATAGCTCCATCTACACGTTTTTCAGTTAAGAATTTGACGGCTGTGGATTGAGCTCCGCCAATTGAGTTGCAGGCAATCAAGTCATAATTATTAGCACTTGTTACATCTTGTACACCTTTGATTAGCTCAGAGTAAAAGGGTCCAGATAAATCGCTTAGAATTAAGGCGATGGTATTTGTTTTTGTTCGCTTTAGATCGGATGCAAACCCATTTTTCTTATAATTTAATGTTTTAGCTGCCGCTTCCACTTTTTGTTTCGTAGCAGCAGAGATACGGTCACTGTTATTAAGCGCATAAGAAGCAGTAGAAATTGCAACTCCAGCTAGTTTTGCTACATCTTTAATTGTTGCCATATTCGTTCCTCCAAAATTTTGGGAATTATAATTGTACCTATCGTATCATAGGTTTATGGTTATCCATCAGCAATTCCTCTCAGTGTCTATTTCTAACTGGAAGCCAATCAAGGATATCGCTTATCTTTTTTCCCCAATATTCCCATGTATGATCTCCTGGCCCGAAATCAGTTGTTAAATCTAGACTAGTCTGCTTACATAATTGATAAAATCGTTGATTTAGATCATAAAGAAAATCACTATACCCACAAGCTTGATAAATTTTAGGGAGTTTTCTTGTTTCAATTGCAAGTTGTTCTACTTTCCACAACAGATCATTTGCTGTTTCGTGTATATTCGATTCCCCGAAGACAAGGGAAAGATAGGTTAGTTTATCTCCTGATGCTTTGCGTATCCGATCAAGATGGGTGACCATGTCTGTTACGCCGGATAAGCTTGCTACTGCACTGAATTGTTCTGGGCAGTTTAATGCCCATTTTAGCGCGCCGAATCCTCCCATGGAGTGACCAGCAACGAAATTAGCTTCCCGATCTGAAGACAGTGGAAAGAATGCATGTGAAATTTTGGGTAACTCTTGTGTAAGAAACGTCCAATATTTACCTCCATAAACCATGTCTGTATAGTAACTATTATCGACACTCGGCATAATGACAGCGAGTTCTTTATCAGAAACAAGTTGCTCAATTGCTGTGTTTCTCGACCAGGTAGTGTGGTTATCACTAAATCCATGCAGCAAATAAAGTGTTGGTAATCGATAACTAGAATCTGCATTTACAAGCGTTTCTTGCGGTAGAATAGCAGTCATAGAAACACTTTTTGAAAGAATCTCAGATGCAAATTCGCACTGGATTAACGCCATATACAAATCTCCTTTCTTTATTTAATTCCTGAAACATTAAAACCTTCGACAATATGTTTTTGAAAGATAATAAAGATAATTAGTACTGGGACAACCATAAAGGTAGACCCAGCCATCTGTAACCCATAATTCGTAACATTTTGATCTTGAAGAAGGGCTAGTCCAACAGAAAGGGTGTATAATGATTCATCATTCGCAATAATTAATGGCCATAGGAAGCTATTCCATGCACCGATAAATGTTAAAATGATTTGTACAGCGAGAATGGGTTTCGCTAATGGAATGATTAATTTAAAAAAGATATAAAATTCTCCAGCACCATCTAAACGGGCTGCTTCAATCAAGTCATCCGGTATCGTAACCATAAATTGTCGTATTAAAAATATGTTAAATGCCGCGATCAATCCTGGTAATACAATCCCCGCCATTGAGTTGGTTAATCCTGCTTCATTCAGAATTAAGTACGTTGGAATCATCGTAACTTGCCCAGGAATCATCATTGTTAATAGAACGGTGGCAAACCATATTTCTTTTCCTCGAAATTGAAATTTGCCAAATCCATAGCCAGCCATGGTATTTAACAATAATCCAACCATTGAAAAAAATACGATAATGAAGGTATTAACTAAATAAATATCAAAGTTCAAATTCTGGAAAAGATTGATATAATGTTCAAATGTCGGCTCATTAGGAAATAATGTAGGAGGTATGCTTAATACCTCACGTTCATTCTTAAATGAGCTAAGGATCATCCAAACAAAAGGGAGGGAGACAAGTAACCCACCCATAAACAATAGTGTATTTACGATGGATCGCTCAAATCGATTCTTCAATTCCATAACTATCCCGCCTTAATTTTCATCCGATTTGCGTAGTATAAATTGCACAACTGTTGCAAGAATAATGATAATAAAAAGAATAAACGATGCTGCAGCGCCATAGCCGAATTCACTGTATTGGAATCCTTCCTGGTAAATAAACAAAGCCATGGAATTGGTTCCATTTAATGGTCCGCCTTCGGTCATAACAAATGGTTCTTCGAAGAATTGTAACCAACCAATAACCGTTGTTACGGTTACAAAGAAGGTGGCAAAACGCATGGAAGGTAAGGTGATTCTGCATAATTTTTGCCAACGATTGGCGCCATCAATATCTGCAGCCTCATAATACATCTTTGGTATGGATTGTAATGCTGCCAAAAAGATAAGCATACTTACACCGTTGCTCTTCCATACAGTTAGTAATATCAACGAAAGCTTTGCTATTAGCGGATCTTCCAACCACGGAATCGCGTTGATTTCAAATAAAGAAAGTAAGTAATTGAATAATCCGTACTCCTGATTGTACAAGAATCCCCATACGACAGCGATTGCAACAATATTTGTAACTGATGGCAGATAATAAACAACACGAAAAGCAGAAGACATCCAATCGCTTACGAACTTTAATAGCAATGCAATCACAAACGAACTAATTACTGCAGCTGGGACACCGATAATGACATAAAAAAAAGTGTTACGCATGGATTTAAGAAAAACTTCATCTTTAAATAATGTAATGAAGTTATCAAAGCCGATAAAATTGATTTGTGACCAATTCGCTAACCCACTTAAATTCATATCGGTAAAGCTAATTGCAAGCGAAACTAAGATTGGTAAAAAAGAAAAGATAAGTAATAGAATGACAGCAGGTCCAATAAATAAGTAAGGTGTTATTTTTGCTTTAAAACGATTCACTTCCATTCACCCCTCATTACTTAAAAAGAAAGGGGAGAAAAGTATAAAGCATAGCTATTAGCTTCATACCTACTCCGCTTTTTGTAATTATTACTCGCCTAATATTCGTGATACTTCATTTCGGTAAGCTTCTAGAGACTTATCGATATCGGCGCCACCACGATTAATTTGTTCTAATGTATTTAACAATTCTTGTCCGAGTCGTTCGTATTCAGGGATTAATGGCAATGGTTGGGTTGCTTCTAGTTGTTCACCGAAAGTACTTACCATCGGGTCGTCAGCTAGAATTGGATCTTCCCAAGCAACAGTATTTGCTGGCAATTCACTATTTGCTTCATACCATTTTACTTGGGTTTCGGGATCTGCCATCCAATTAATAAAATCTAATGCTTGATCGACTTTATCTGAATTATGAAAGACGGTCCAATGAGCGCCTCCCATCATTGATTTATTATTTTCTGCTTTTGGCATGAGGCGAACATCCCATTTTCGTTCAATATCAGGAGCTCTGTCTTTAATCGTTTTGATATCCCATGGACCACTAATGAACATTGGTTTAGAGCCGTCTTCGAAAGCTTGAAAAAATTCCTTACCTTCTCCTGTTTGAGATAACCCCTCATCATAGAATAAGTGATGTAATTTCATCGCTTCTTCAAAGTTTGCATGATCAAAGTTTGCTGCGCCTTCGCCAACCTCATAATTCCACCCGAATTGCCAAGCCAGTACAAAAGGAAATTGTGGATCAGTAGCAGGCAAATCAATTGCATATTGATCATCACCACGATCTGCTAATTGTCTAGAAGCCTCAATCATATCTTCCCATGTTGATGGTCCGTTTGGGTAACCTAAATCACCTAAAATATCTGTACGGTAAAACAATGCTCGGGTATCCACATACCAAGGGATTCCTATCGTTTGTTTTTCAAATTTGGTCGTTTCCACAGCAGATTCATAGAAGTTATCAGCGCTTAGGTTGTCATAATGGGTGATATAGTCACTCAAATCTAAGAACGTTCCCGCCTCAGCAAATTCCGCTACCCAAGTTGTCCCGATTTGCAGCACATCTGGACCCTTTCCAGAAGCAACGGCAGTTAATAATTTATCGTGGGCGTTTTCCCATGGAATTGCTTGGACTTCAACGCTCACTCCAGACTCCTCTTCGAATTCTGTTACAAATTCATCTAAACCTTTTGTCATTGTCCACACAGTAATCGTATTTTCATCGGCTGCACCACTTGATTTACTGCTTGAGGAACAGGCACTTATGAAAACGATAAGAACTAGTAAACAGAATAAGTGAATACTTTTTCTAGTCTTTATCTTCATTTTGCAAACATCCTTTCCTATCGTGGTTTCCAATTTATTATGACATGCTGCTAAGTTTTTTCCTCCCCCCTCACATCTATGAATAAATTATTGAAACGTTTCTACTAAAGTTGAAATCGGTTTCAATAAAACGAGTGAAAAAGGCACTCAATAAAGTGTTATATCTAGTTGTCCAGTAGATTATTTTATGAGATAAATACAAAATTTTATTGAAACGTTTCTACAAATCGATTATAGTTGTCTTTGAAAACGATTGCAAGAATTATTTTTCTTTTCACTATTTTCACTAGACGCGGAGGAGGAACAACCATGGCAATGATAGATGTAGGGGAATTATTGAAACGTATGACAATGGAAGAAAAAGTCGGGCAACTCATGCAGCTGGCTACTCCTTTTTTTAAGGGGGCATCTGATCGTGGGAAAATAACTGGCCCGATGGAGCGAATGAATATTTCCGAACAGATGATAACAAATACTGGATCTGTACTTGGGGCATGGGGAGCAAAGGAAATAAAACAGATACAGCAACAACATTTAGAAGAGAGCCGTCTTGGAATACCACTTTTGTTCATGTCAGATGTTGTACATGGATATCGGACGATATTCCCAGTACCGCTAGCGATAGGATGTTCCTGGGATGTTACATTAGTGGAAAAGAGTGCAGCAATTGCTGCAAAAGAAGCGGCTGTTTCGGGGATTCATGTTACATTTGCCCCGATGGTAGATCTTGTTCGTGATCCAAGATGGGGAAGAGTAATGGAATCAACTGGAGAAGATCCATACTTAAATGGTATTTTTGCTAAAGCACAGGTTAACGGATTTCAAGGAGATGATTTAACTACAAATAAGGAAAGTGTAGCATCGTGTGTTAAACACTTTGCTGCTTATGGAGCGCCAGAGGGTGGTAGAGATTATAATACGGTTAACATGTCGGAAAGGGAATTACGAGAATCGTATTTGCCAGCATATCAAGCAGCTCTGGAGGCAGGCTGTGAAATGGTTATGACAGCATTTAATACGGTGGATGGGATTCCAGCAACAGGAAATAAAAGATTAATGCGAGATTTGTTACGAGATGAATGGGGATTTAATGGAGTACTCATTTCTGATTGGGGAGCTGTTAAAGAACTAATTCCTCATGGAGTTGCCGTCGGTGAACAAGAGGCAGCTAAGTTGGCTCTGGAAGCAGGGGTCGACATTGAAATGATGACTACCACGTTTGTAAATCATATCCAACTATTAATTGAAAATGGGGAAATAGATGCGAGGTTATTGGATGAAGCGGTTATTCGTATCCTAGAATTAAAAGAAAAGCTAGGGTTGTTTGTAGATCCTTACCGAGGTGCAGATGAGAAGCGGGAACAAGAGGTGCTACGTTGTCAAGAACATTTGCAAACTGCCGAAGAACTAGCGGGAAAATCGTGTGTATTACTAAAAAATGAAGCCGTATTACCCTTGAAAAGGGAACAGAAGATAGCACTTATTGGTCCATTTGCAGACAGTAATGATATCTTGGGCCCATGGTCTTTTGTAGGTGATAAAGAAGATGCCATTACAGTGAAGGATGGGATGCTGCAAAAGATCCAACCTGATCAATTGTTAGTTGCCAAGGGGATGGGGGTTGAATCAGGAAAGAAAGCAGATTTAGAAGCAGCGATGGAAAAAGCAAGAGAAGCCGATGTAATCGTGTTAGCTCTAGGAGAAGCTTCCGAGATGAGTGGTGAGGCTGGTTCTCGCTCAAATATCAAATTACCTGCAATACAACTTGAATTAATTGATAGAATCAGGGAGTTAGGTAAGCCAATTGTATCCGTCCTGTTTAATGGACGTCCGTTAGATGTAGCTGGATTGGTTGAAAAATCGGATGCGATCTTAGAGGCTTGGTATCCTGGCTCAGAAGGGGGAGCGGCTATTGCATCATTGTTATACGGGGATACCAATCCTTCTGGAAAATTAACCATGTCCTTTCCATATTCTGTTGGACAAATACCGGTTTATTATAATCATTATCATACAGGTCGTCCGAAAGATGCTCCGGATGCGCAAATCAGATATGTATCGCAGTATTTAGATATTCCAAATGAACCTCGCTATCCGTTTGGTTATGGTCTGAGTTATACCACTTATTCGTATGGAGGGTTACAGTTATCGTCCACACAATTACAAGCAGGAGAAAAATTAGTAATCAATGTTACAGTTACCAATACTGGGCAAGTAGCTGGTGAGGAAATCGTTCAGCTGTATATTCAAGATAAGGTGGGACAGGTGGTGCGACCGAAGAAGGAGCTGAAAAGGTTTGAAAGTGTATACTTAACTCCAGGTGAGTCAAAAACATTGACTTTTTCCATTACCGAAGAAGACTTACGCTACCATCATGCAGACCTATCTTATCGTAGTGATGTAGGTGAGTTTATTGTCTTTGTTGGCCCGAATAGTAAAGAAGGATTGGAAGACACCTTTACATTCGTAAAGTAAGTCGAAATTGTCGTATCGTTAAACGAATAAAATAATTCAAATGAACAGGAGTTATCGTTGTCTACATAGACTTTTATAACTCCTATTTATTTTCAGAATTTATTTATTTAACTGAATTTATGTGTTAGTATACGTGAAGAACAATATAAAGTGTGGTAAAACTTTGGATAGATAACGAGAAATAGAGAGACTGCATGTAATATCATAAAGCTGCAGGAAAGCTAGGAAATCTTTACGAAGTAGTTTCTGAGATGGGAGGATGAAGATATCGATATGGTTCACAACAAATTACAAAAAATTTGGTATGGCGGGGATTACAATCCAGAACAATGGGATGAAGCAACCTGGGATGAAGATATTCGAATGTTTAAGCTTGCAGGAATAGATGTAGCAACAATCAATGTGTTTTCTTGGGCAATCGTTCAGAGAGGTGAAGATACATATGATTTTACGTTTTTAGATGAAATGATGGAGAAGTTATATAAAAATGGGGTCTATGTATGCCTTGCTACTGGCACAGGTGCACATCCTGCATGGATGGCAAAAACATATACGGATATTTTAAGGACAGATTTTGATGGAAGGAAAAGGAAGTTTGGGGGACGTCATAATTCTTGTCCAAACAGCCCAACTTATCGTAAGTACGCAAGTAGAATGGCAGAAAAGCTGGCAAATCGGTACCAAAATCATCCTGCATTGGTACTTTGGCATGTTTCCAATGAATATGGTGGCTATTGTTATTGTGATAACTGCACAACCGCTTTTCGGCAATGGTTAAAAAGGAAGTATGATTCATTACAGGCTGTAAATAAAGCTTGGAATACAAATTTTTGGGGGCATACGTTTTATGATTGGGATGAAATTGTCCTACCGAACGGTTTAAGCGAAGAATGGGGGAGTGGTAGAAATACAAATTTTCAAGGGATCTCACTCGATTATCGAAGATTCCAATCTGATAGTTTATTAACGTGCTATAAGTTGGAAAGAGATGCCATTCGGAAACATGATCAGCAGATACCAATTACGACTAATTTGATGGGATTATATGAAGAGTTGGACTATTTCTCATGGGCAAAGGAAATGGATGTTATATCATGGGATAATTATCCTTCCATAGATACACCGGAGAGTCTGACCGCAATGACACATGATTTGATGCGTGGGTTAAAAAGTGGGCAACCGTTTCTCTTAATGGAACAAACACCAAGTCAGCAAAATTGGCAGCCTTATAATAGTTTGAAGCGGCCAGGAGTTATGCGTCTTTGGAGCTATCAAGCAGTAGCTCACGGAGCAGATTCCGTCTTGTTCTTCCAATTACGTAGGTCTGTTGGCGCTACTGAAAAATTTCACGGGGCAGTAATTGAACATGTTGGTCATGAACATACGCGTGTGTTTAAGGAAACATCTAAGCTTGGAAATGAACTAATGAAGTTAGATAATCGAATTATTGGATCACGAGTAACCGCCAAAGTGGCTATTGTATTTGATTGGGAGAATCGTTGGGGTGTTCACTTATCAAGTGGACCGTCTGTTGCATTAGATTATGTAACAGAAGTGCATAAATATTATGAAGTGTTCTATGACAACAATATTCCTATAGATTTAATTGGCACCGATGAGAATCTAGAAAACTACGATGTCGTCATTGCACCGGTATTGTATATGATTAAAGAGGGATATGCGACAAAAGTGGAAGAATTTGTAGAACACGGTGGAACGTTTATTACGACGTTTTTTAGTGGAATTGTTAATGAGAATGATTTAGTCACTCTGGGGGGGTATCCTGGCCAACTTCGCAATTTACTTGGAATTTGGGTAGAAGAAATTGATGCATTACCGCCAAATCAAAAAAATCAAATTGTAATGAAGAAGTCGTGGGGAAAACTAGAAGGATCCTATACGTGCAATCTATTGTTTGATTTGTTGCATACAGAAGGAGCGGAAGTTCTCGCTAGCTACGGCTCTGATTTTTATCGGGGAATGCCAGTGGTTACTAAAAATCACTATGGTAATGGAGAAGCTTTTTATATTGCTTCTAGTCCGGATAAAGAATTTTTATCAGGATTTCTAAAGAATATATGTGCAGAAAAAGCAATTACCCCATTAGTGAAAACAAAACCTGGGGTTGAAGTGACGAAGCGTGAAATGGGGGAAACGGCTTATTTGTTTGTACTAAATCACCAAAATCATCCTGCCTACTTTGATTTAGGAGAGATCCAGGCAGTTGATTTATTATCTGGAAGTACGTTTACCGGAGAATGTAGCATTGATGCAAAAGACGTCCTGGTTTTGCAGCAAAGTACGAAGGTGAACTGAGGGGATAAGCAATCAATCGGTTAGTGAAAGAAATCATTATAATCATTGAAAAATATCGATGTTAATAAATATGGGATAGGATCCGGTTAGGTATTTGGAGGTGGCAAACAGTGGGTAAAAAACGGCTGTTGTTTATTGGTGATAGTATTACCGAATGGGGAATACAGGATGATCCTGAAAGGATTGGCGTAAATTATGTACGCCTCATACATGATTATTTACGTATAACCTATTCGGATAGAAACTTTGAAATCATAAATAAGGGAATTGGTGGTAATCGTATTGTCGATTTAGCAGCGAGATGGGAGGAAGACGTGCTGCAACTATCTCCAGATCTTATTTCCATTTCGATTGGAATCAATGATGTATGGCGACAATTGGATCAACCGAATATAGAACAGGTTTTTCCTAAGCATTTCGCTGCTATCTATGAACAGCTTATTGAACGGGTAAAGGATGGATGTGGATCAAAGATTGTTTTAATGGAACCTACTATCATTGAAGAAGATGAACAGTCGTCAGGTAATCAAAAGTTAAAAGAATATGTAGAAATCGTTCGTCGTCTTGGTGATAAATATGATGCAAGTATTGTACCGACTCATCAAGTGTTTTTGGATTATATTCAAAAACGAAATGGATATCATCTAACAATTGATGGTGTCCATATGAATGCAAGAGGCAATTTGTTAATGGCTAAAACGTGGTTAGAATCAGCAAAATCTACATGTTCAGCGTTATTTATAGCTAGATGATAAATAGATATGTTAAGTAATTGGGCATGGAGTATTGTAAGCCATGCTTTTTTTGTGAGTAAAAATTGGAAATAATATAACTAACATGTTATTCGAGAAGAAGAAATTCTAAAAACATTCATTGATCATACGTACAACTTATAATAAGATAAAGATATAAAAAAGTTTATACGTACCAATTTCAGGGGGTGGTTATCCCTATTAGTTGTAGATTGAGAAAGGATTTATTAAGCATACTGCTACATAATGAACAGATGTTATTCGAACAAAGTTAAGGGAATAGGAAATAAAATTAATCTATGGTATCCTTGGCTTATACGAATAAGCTGAGGTGGTTTCATGGAAACAAAGTACAATAAAGTAAAAAGGGCAATTCAATCAAATATTATGGATGGAACCTATACAGCCCATCAAAAAATCAGCTCCGAAAGTGAACTTATGAAGCAGTTTGGCGTAAGTCGTCACACTGTTAGGCTGGCTATCGGGGATCTAGTAGCGAAAGGGTGGCTTTATAGGGAACAAGGATCTGGTACATTCTGTGCGGATAGAAGTACAGCAGAGGAAGGTAAACAAGCAATGGATTCCAAAAACATTGCAATTGTAACCACTTATATTTCTGATTATATCTTTCCATCTATCATCCGAGGTGCAGAATCACGACTGAGTCAAGAAGGATATCAAGTAAGTATTTTTAGTACGAATAACGACCATCATAAAGAGCGAGATATTTTAGAAAAAATACTTTCCCAATCATTTGATGGAGTAATCGTGGAGCCTACTAGAAGTGCGTATTCAAATCCAAATATTAATTATTACCTTAATCTTGAGCGTTTGGGCATTCCATATATTATGATTAATGCATATTATGACGAGCTGGAGCCAACCCGTTTAGTTATGGATGATGAAAGGGGCGGCTATTTACAAACGGAACACTTAATCCAATTAGGGCATACAGAAATTGCTGGGTTATTTAAGACAGATGATACGCAAGGTACGAAACGGATGAAGGGATTTTTAAAGGCGCACCGTAAATATGGCATCCCGTTAAACCCTAAAAATATTATTACCTATAATACGGAAGAAAAGCATACGAAGCCTGGTACTGAATTGGAAAATTTGCTAACGGCAACGGCAGATATAACGGGTTTGGTATGTTATAACGATGAATTGGCCATTAATGTGTTGAATGTATTGCGAAGTAAAGGTCTGAAAGTACCTACTAATTTATCCGTGGTTGGTTATGATGACTCCTTCTTAACAGAGGTATCGGAAGTAAAGTTAACTTCTGTCGCTCATCCAAAAAGCGAAATGGGAAAAGCTGCAGCCGACACCATTCTTGAGCTAATTAAAGGGAAAGAAATGGTGAAAGGGAATGCTTCCAGCCAAGTAGAGTCCATTATTTATGAGCCAAAACTTATATTAAGAGGGTCCACAAAAGAATTACAATCCATTGAAATAACATCTTAATACTTGGCCGTCTTGTTTTTAATAAGATGGCTTTTTTAAAATAATTAGAAAGCGGTATCATGATGAATAGGAGGTAGAATAAATGATAGTAAAAGATATTCATCCCGTACGTCTATCCTCGACTGTAGGTAATAAACCTGAACTACCACCAAAAGTGAATGTCAGCTTAGACGAGGGACAAGTGGTAGAAATAAAGGTAGATTGGGAACATGTAGATACATGGAAATATCAACAGAAAGGCGAATTTGAAGTAAAAGGAAAACTAAGCTATAAGCAATATCCAAGACCACTTATCGAGCAACGTGCAGATCCCTATATTTATTTAAACCATGATGGATATTATTATTTTACTGGATCACATCCTTTGTATGACCGTATCGTCCTACGCAGGGCGAAGAAAATAGAAGATTTGCCTAAAGTGAAAGAAGCAACCGTCTGGGAAAAGCATCAAAGCGGTATCATGTCAGAGCATATCTGGGCTCCTGAGATTCATTATATCAATGGAAGATGGTATATCTATTTTGCGGCAGGTGATAAAGATGATGTTTGGGCCATACGTCCTTATGTGCTAGAAAATACGTCAACTAACCCGCTAGAAGGAAAATGGGTTGAAAAGGGGCAAATAAATACGGAGTTTCAAAGTTTTTCCTTAGATGCAACCACGTTCGAGCACCAAGGAATTAGATATCTCGTATGGGCACAAAAAGTGAATAACGATACCATATCTAATTTATACATAGCTAAAATGGAGAATCCATGGACAATCACAGGGGAACAAGTTTTACTAGCAACACCGGATTATTCATGGGAACAAGCTGGATTTGAGGTAAACGAAGGGCCAGCTGTGCTAAAAAGAAATGGTCGTATTTTTATTGCATATTCTGCCAGTGCAACCGATGACCGCTATGCGATAGGACTTCTTACCGCTGATGAAACTAGCAATCTATTAGACGAAAAAGCTTGGACCAAAACTGCCAAACCAGTATTTATTTCTAATAAGAAACAAAAACAATATGGCCCAGGTCACAATAGCTTCACCACCGATGAAACAGGTGATGATTTGCTGGTTTATCATGCTAGGCCATATAAACAAATAAGTGGTAATCCCTTATATGATCATAATCGGCATGCTCGCGTTCAACCGTTATTATGGAAGTCAGATGGGACACCATACTTTGGGGTTCCTGGTGATGTTTTAAAAGGAAAGCAAGAAGCCGTAGCTAAAGTGGAGGTAATATAAGGACGAATGTATACTACGGGTTATCAAATGGCGTTGATAACCTATTTTTGTGCAATTGGATAATTCAAAATTTGTATTGTACGTATAAGTTTTTAAGTTTTAATCATTCACTTATTGACTAGTTTTTAGAAAGGTGGTACTATTTTAATAATTATTAAAATAGTACCCAAGTTAATACCGCTATAGCAATATCCAAACATGTTCGTACAATATGTTAAGTGAAATGAATGCGCTGTCAAAATTGACATCTTTATCATTTATAAAGGAGGCTGGATGAAATTGCTAGGCAATATGTTGCTATTATTTGAAAGCGCTTTAAAACAAAAGGGGGAATATTTGTGAAAAAGCTATTTTATTTGTTAATTTTTGCAGTGATGGCACTACTCACAGCATGTAGTGGAAGTGGAGAATCCGCTAGTAGCGAAGCAGAAGAAACGGAAATAATTGGGGATGATATTGAAGGGGCTACAGAATTAACTTATTGGACGTTTGTAGGGCAACATGTTGATTTATTTAGAGATGCAGCTAACAGGTGGAACGAAGAAAACCCTGATCGTCCAATTAAGTTGACAGCCGAGACTTACCCATATGACCAAATGCATAATAATTTACTGCTTGCTTTACAGTCAGGGAAAGGTGCTCCCGATATTGCTGATATTGAACTTAGTCGATATGCAAATTATCTTCAAGGAGAGCCACAGTTAGAGCCAATGAATGAATATGTTGAACCAGTCTTAGAAGAGTCTGTAACGTCACGTTTTGAACTATATGCAAAAGATGGAAATTATTATGGGATACCTACCCATGTTGGAGCAACTGTGATGTACTATAATACTGAAATTATGGATCAAGCTGGTGTGGACATTGACGAGATTAAGACCTGGGATGATTTTGTAGAAGCTGGCAAGAAGGTGGTAGAGAATACCGACTCTGTAATGTGGAATGTTGGGACTGGAGATTTTTTAATGGACTTTTGGCCGATGATTTCCCAGCAGAACTCTGATTTTTTTAATGAGGACGGAGAGGTAATACTCGACAATGAAACAAATAGTAAAACACTTCAATTCTTACATGATATTATTTATGAAGAAAATATTGCGGAATTAACTCCAGGTGCTATGAATCAATCGGAAGAATTTTATGGTTATATGAACGATGGAGGCGCTGCTTCCATTCTTGCTCCATTATGGTATATGGGTAGATTTATCGATAATATGCCTGATCTAGAAGGTAAGATTGCAATTAGACCAATGCCTGCATGGGAAGATGGAGGAAATCGATCTGCTGGTATGGGAGGTACTGGGACAGTTGTAACAAACCAAACAGAAGAAGCGGAATTGGCTAAAGAGTTTCTCGCTTTTACAAAGCTATCTGAAGAAGGAAATAAGAATCTTTGGACTGTTTTAGGTTTTGATCCTCCTCGATGGAATGTATGGGAAAGTGAAGCAGTAAGACAAGATAACAAGTATTACCACTATTTTGGAACAGGAATCTTTGATACACTCCTTGATTTGAAAGATGAAATTAATGAGTTAAACATTACAGAATATACACCAGATGTTTCTACAGAATATAATACGACTATAGCTGAAAACGTACTTAGACAACAAGCCCAATCGCCTGAAGAAGCATTGAAGCAAGCAGCTGATAAAATTCGAGATATGAAATAACCGTTAAAAAGGAGAGTAAGGAGGAGCTTGCTTTCCTTTTTTTGCAAAATTTATTTTAATAATATAAATTATTGTAATATTATATCAAATCAGCTATACTCGACATATACGTACCAATTATTATTTTTGATATATATGTACGTATATGATGTTTTGCAAGCGGATTAACCTTAAAAATGATGGGTGGAGGGATAAAGCATGTCGAATGTTCGGAAGGCAAAGATGGTCTTGGATAAAAGCTACATAATAGCGCAAGTAGATAATCGTATTTATGGTTCCTTTATTGAGCATCTGGGGAGGGCAGTATATGGAGGAATTTATGAACCTAATCACCCCGAGGCAGATAAGCATGGGTTTCGTAAAGATGTGATGGAGCTTGTAAAAGGGCTTCAAGTTCCTATTATCCGCTACCCTGGGGGGAATATGGTTTCTGGGTATAATTGGGAAGACGGAGTTGGTCCGAAAGAAGATCGCCCCCGAAGACTTGAGCTTGCATGGCAAACCATTGAAACAAATCAATTCGGTTTGAATGAATTTGTAGAATGGTCTAAAAAAGTCAATGCTGAAGTAATGATGGCAGTTAATCTAGGAACTAGAGGTATGGATGCAGCACGGAATCTAATTGAGTATACGAATCACCCTGGTGGTACCTATTGGAGTGAACAAAGAAAATCACATGGCTACAAAAATCCTCATGCTATCAAGACGTGGTGTCTTGGCAATGAAATGGATGGTCCATGGCAAATTGGTCAGAAGACGCCGTATGAATACGGGAGAATTGCTAAGGAGACGGGAAAAGTGATGAAGCTAGTTGATCCAGATATTGAATTAGTAGCTTGTGGGAGCTCAAATACAAGCATGCCTAGCTTTCCTGAATATGAAGCAACAACATTAGACATTGCCTATGAAGAAATTGATTATATATCCTTACACCAATATTATGGCAATAACTCTAATGACACAGCCAATTATTTAGCAAAAAGTTTAGATATGGACCATTTTATTCATACAGTAACTTCAACTTGCGATTACATAAAAGCAAAACATCGTAGCAAAAAAACGATTCATTTAAGCTTTGACGAATGGAATGTTTGGTATCACTCGAGAGAGCAAGATAAGAAGATTAATCATTGGCAAATTGCCCCTCCTCAATTAGAAGATGTCTATAATTTTGAAGATGCTTTGCTTGTAGGTAGCATGTTAATTACTTTCTTGAATCATGCTGATCGTGTGAAAATGGCTTGTATGGCTCAGCTTGTAAATGTCATTGCCCCCATTATGACGGAAAATAATGGCCGCGCATGGAAACAAACCATTTATTATCCATACATGTACACATCTAAATACGGTAGGGGGCATTCCATCAAACCAATATTATCTTCTCCAAGGTATGACAGTAAAGACTTTACGGATGTACCGTATATCGATAGTGCAGCAGTATTTAATGAGGAAAAAGAAGAGTTGGTTATCTTTATCGTAAATAAAAACGTACATGATTCGATCTATTTAAGTACGGATATTAGAAGTTTTGAAGGCTATGCGGTTGTTGAGCATGTTGTATTGGAGCACGAAAATTTAAAGGCAGTAAATACATCAACAGGTGAAGAGGTGAGGCCTCATAAGAGCGGAGCATCTATCCTGAATGATGGTTTATTGGAAACCCGTTTAACAAAAGCATCTTGGAATATGATCCGTATTCAAAATGTAACCGCTTAAAATATTGGAATAGAGGAGGTTTTACCATGGCATCGTCATCTGCATCTGATCAATCTCAGTTACAATTAGAGACGGAGGAGTACCGTTCACCGTTATCCCCAAATAAAGATCCTAAATATAAAAAGAATAAAAGAGGTCCAAATAAGTTCTTTAAGCTATTAAATTCAAAGAAAGTAGTTCCATATGTATTTATATCACCGTTTATCATTACTTTTTTAATACTGACTCTTTATCCTGCCATTCAAGGAATCATCATGAGTTTTCAAAGTGTATTACCCGGACAAGTTTCGTTTATTGGGTTGGAGAATTATTCACGTATTACAAACGGTACGTTTTATAAGGCTCTAACGAATACAACCATATATGTGGTCCTGACAGTTATTATATTAACCGTTATTCCTATACTACTGGCGGTCTTTTTAGATTCTAAATTAATTAAAATGAAGACTTTCCTGCGCGCATCCTTTTTTATCCCTGCACTTACGTCAACAATTGTTGGTGGTATGATATTTCGATTAATGTTTGGTGAGCAAGATACAGCAGTAGCAAATCAAATACTAAACTTCTTGGGTATGGACGCTGTTAATTGGCGATTTAATGCCATATCAGGCATGTTTTTAATGGTTTTGTTAGCATCATGGCGTTGGATTGGTGTTAACATGTTATATTTCTTGGCAGCATTACAAAATGTACCGTCTGAATTATATGAAGCAGCGAAAATTGATGGAGCATCGAAAGTTCAACAATTTTGGTATGTTACATTACCACAGCTCAAGCCGATCGTTATATTTGTTATGACGATCACAATTATTAATGGGTTTAGAATGTTTGAAGAAAGCTTTGTGTTTTGGGAAGCGGGTTCACCAGGCAATATTGGACTAACCGTTGTCGGCTATATCTATCAGCAAGGTATTCAGCAGAATGATATGGGGTTTGGAGCTGCAGTCGGAGTAATTTTAATGCTTATCATTTTTGTTGTTAGTATTATTAACCTGTTGGTAACTGGAGCCTTTAAAAGAGGAGATGAGTAAATGAGTAAGCAAAACCACGCCATAGTGAAATGGATCGTAAATATTGGTTTTATTATTTTTGCGTTAATTGCACTTTTTCCAATTATTAGTCTTGTTATATCGTCATTTATGCCTTCTTCTGAACTAATGAGAAACGGAATTTCATTTAATATAACAATGGAGAAGTTACAATTAGATAACTATACCTACATCTTTTCACAGGCACCTGAATATTGGGCATGGTATGGCAATAGTCTAATTATTTCGGTTGTAACGATCGTACTTTCACTCTTTTTTTCTTCCATGGTAGGTTATGCATTAGCTTTATACAACTTCAAAGGGAGAAATTTCTTTTTCATCCTTGTGTTATTTATTTTAATGGTGCCATTTGAAATTCTTATGCTGCCACTATTTCAATTAATGATAAATACACAACTGGTGGACACATATTTTGCTGTGATTTTACCAATGGTCGTTGCACCAGTTGCTGTCTTTTTCTTTAGACAATATGCATTAGGATTACCTAAAGAGTTAATGGACGCAGCACGTATCGATGGTACAACAGAATATGGAATATTTTTCAAGATTATGCTTCCGTTAATGGGACCTTCCCTTGCAGCGATGGCCATTTTACAAGGGCTTAGTAGTTGGAATAATTTCTTATGGCCATTACTTGTCCTCCGTTCAAACGATATGTTTACTTTACCCATCGGTTTAGCTACATTATTGACACCTTATGGAAATAATTATGATGTATTAATTGCAGGTTCGGTAATGACCATTATTCCGATTATTATTCTATTTATCTTCTTCCAACGCTATTTTGTTTCGGGACTAACAGTTGGAGGAGTTAAAGGATAATAAAAGCGCACCACTTAATGAATGAAGAAAAGGAGGTTTGAGGGTGAATCCAAATGGAATAGTAACGACTTTAGAGAAAGTGATGAACTGGATTAGTAGATTCGCAGTTGTGAATTTCCTCTGGCTGCTTTATTCACTGATGGGACTATTTGTTGCTGGAGTGTTTCCGGCTACTGTCGCAGCCTTAGGAGTTTCTCGTAAATGGATAGCTGGTAATAAGGAGATTCCTATTTGGAGAACGTTTAAAGAAGTATATTTTAAAGAATTTGCAGCAGCTAATGTATTGGGGTGGATTTTAACAGCAATTGGTACCGTGCTTTTTTTGAATTATAAGGTATTACAAGTGCGCCAGGAGGAAGTTGTGTTTATGGTACCTTTTGCTTTCTATTTTGTAGTAATTGTTTACTGTTTGGTTGTTATTTGGAGTTTCCCCCTCCTTGCTCATTATCAAACCAGTATCTATCAATATATGAAACATGCGTTCATCATTGGATTATCAAAAGTACATATTACGTTGGGGATCTTTGTTACTAGCTTTGGTTTAATTTATCTATCGATTTCCTATCCTGCATTTCTACCACTCCTATTTTTTAGTGTTTTTGCATTTAGTTGGATGTGGGGAGCGATGTATGTTTTCTCTCAAATGGATACAGCCAATGTATAAGAAGAAAGATTTTTTAAAAAGGAGATGGTTGCTTTGAACAAAATCATTATCAATGGGGATATACATGAAGGAGTCATTCACAAAAACATATATGGGCATTTCGCAGAGCATCTGGGAAGGGGGATATACGAAGGGATTTGGGTTGGAGAGGACTCGCCTATTCCCAATACACAAGGAATTCGAAATGATGTATTACAGGCATTAAAACAGTTGAATATTCCTGTTTTGCGATGGCCTGGTGGCTGTTTTGCAGATGAATACCATTGGAAAGATGGCGTTGGCCCATATGAAGATCGTAAGCGTATGGTAAATACGCACTGGGGTGGTGTGGTTGAGAACAACCACTTTGGGACACATGAATTTATGATGCTTTGTGACATGCTTGGAGCGGAACCGTATATTTGTGGGAATGTTGGCAGTGGAACGGTCCAGGAAATGTCGGAATGGGTAGAGTACATGACATTTGATGGGGAATCACCAATGACAAATTGGCGTAAAGAAAACGGAAAAATGGCACCTTGGAAGCTGACATATTTTGGTGTAGGCAATGAAAATTGGGGTTGTGGCGGGAATATGCGCCCCGAATATTATGCTGATCTATACCGTCAGTATCAGACATATTGTCGTAATTATAATGATAATACATTATACAAAATTGCTGGGGGAGCTAATGTTGATGATTTTCATTGGACTGAGGTGTTAATGCGTGAGGCAGCACCTTTTATGGATGGCCTAAGTTTACATTATTATGTACATCCTGGTGGATTTGAAAAAAAGGGTTCAGCTGTTAATTTTACGAAAGAAGAATGGAAGGTCACGATGCAGAAAGCATGGTTTATTGAAAAACTGATTAGGAAACATGGTACTATTATGGATAAATATGATCCGAATAAACGAATAGGTATGATTATTGACGAATGGGGAGCTTGGTATGATGCGGAACCAGGTACAAATCCTGGGTTTCTTTATCAACAGAATACGATTCGTGATGCGCTTGTTGCAGGTGTTTCCTTAAATATCTTTAACCAGCATAATGACCGTGTGCGAATGGCTAATATTGCGCAAACCGTAAATGTTATTCAGGCCATGGTATTAACAGAAGGGGATAAGATGTTACGAACGCCAACATATCATGTGTTCGATATGTTTCAGGTGCATCAAGATGCTAAAAAGCTAAGTCTTGATATTGTTTCTGAGGAAGTTGAGGTTGGCGATGAAAGGTATTCGAAACTAAGCGCATCCGCATCAGAGGCAAAGGATGGAACTATTCATATCAGCTTATGTAATTTAGATACAGATGAATCAGCTAATACCACCCTTCACATCCGTGGATCCGATATGACCACCGCTACTGGAAGGGTTCTGACTGCAAAGGAAATGAATGCTAGAAATACCTTTGAATCACCCGAGACAGTTAAACCAACTGCATTCACCTCATATAAACGGAAAGGCAATTTCCTCCAATTGGAATTACCACCGATGTCCGTCGTAGTATTGGCTCTAAACTAAATATTCAATAAGGAACGGATGATTTAATTTAGAATGGAGGAAAAAAGAATGGAGCTGACAAAGGAACTCTACCACTTGGCAGAGGATTTAAACCAAGATACATCTAACTTTCCTACGATAGAAATTAAAAAGAATTGTATGGATCAAGTAGCCCCTTTTCTTCAAGCGCATCATTTGGCAACCGTTGTGTTGGTGGTAGATAAGCATACGTACCAGGTTGCTGGAGAAAAATTACAAAACGCATTACAAGATAAAGTAACTACACACCTAGTTTCACTGCGAGCAAATGCACATGGTCAAGTAAATGCAGATGAGACTACAATAATGCAATTACTTGTTGGTATACCAGAGCAGGCAGATGCTTTAATTGCAGTTGGTGCAGGAACGATTCATGATATTACGCGCTTCTGTGCTTATAAAATGGGTATCCCGTTTATTTCTGTACCTACGGCAGCGTCAGTAGATGGCTTTACTTCAAAAGGGGCACCACTCATTCTAGAGGGTGTTAAGCAAACCATTCAAACAGCATCTCCAATCGCTGTTTTTGCAGATATTGCTGTCTTGAAAGATGCACCTAAAGAACTTACTGCGGCTGGTTTTGGTGATATTTTAGGGAAGTACACGTCACTACTAGATTGGAAGATTTCCTATTTAATTGGTGAAGAACCATATAACCAAACGGCTGCTGATCTTACAAGAACGTCATTGGATACCTGTATTCAATACGTAGAGGAAATTGCACAGGCAAACGAGGAGGGTGTTGCCATTTTAATGCAAGCATTAATCGAATCGGGATTAGTGATGTTGCTAATCAATTCATCTCGTAGTGCTTCCGGCGGAGAGCATCATCTATCCCATTTTTGGGAGATGGAATTATTAAAGAAAGACGCGAAACAATTATTACATGGAGCTAAGGTAGGTGTAACGACAATCCTTATTGCTGATTTATATCGTCAGTTTGCACATTGTTTTGCTACTGATTTATTAAAACCTGCTACGAAAATAGAGGAAAGATTAATAACGTATTGGCCTACAATAAAAACTGAAATACTCACGATGCCTGATTCTGATTGGTTAAGGACGATGTTGAATAGAGTGGGAGGTCCGACTACTTCTCGTGAATTAGGGATTGATGATCAACTCGTGGAAGAAAGTCTTAATAAGGCATATTATCTACGGGATCGCTGTACGGGTTTATTGTTAATCAATAAATTAAAAAAACAACGCATAGCATATCCTTTCGAGAAGGTGTATGGCTAGGAGGTTATTGATGAGCTGTAAAGGATGTTATGCTGATAATGTGATGTCTATTCACGATGTAAAGCTTCTTGTGGAAGAACAACTAGCACTGGAGACGGATCTAGTCGATGATGCTGTTTACAAAGAAAGAGTTGCTAGTTGTATGACTTGTCCATCACTGCTTAATCAAACTACCTGCAGTCTTTGTGGTTGTTTTATTCACTTTCGAGCAAAGATAGCGTATAAGCATTGTCCCCATCCGACTGACTTCAAATGGTAAGTGAATAAAACATTCCTTCTTAAATTAATTTAATTTACTATGCTATAATGAAGTCAGTTAATGATTGAACGGAGGATAAGCCATGCAGCGTGGGACGTTTCAGTTAATGAAATCAGTAAATAAATCCATCATACTTAATAAAATTAGAACATCAGAACCAATATCGCGAGCACAAATTGCCAAAGATACAACATTAACCCCACCGACTGTCAGCAGTATTGTAAAGGAACTAATCGACCAAGGAATCGTCATGGAAAGTGAACTTGGGAAATCAATGGGTGGGAGAAAACCCACCATGCTTCACATTAATAGTGATGCCTATTATGTGGTTGGAGTGGATGCTGGTCCAGAAACAGTAGCTTGTATGCTGACGAATCTCTCAGGGGAGGTTTTTGAGCGTATTTCCAGTAAAGTGATAAAACCAACAACCAATACAAAATTTCTTGCCGTTATCAAAGAGAATATACAAAAAATTCTTCATACTTCTCCAATCCAATCAGAAAAAATTATTGGTATTGGTGTTGCCATGCATGGCGTTGTTAATGTGAAAGATGGGGTATCACAAATTGCCCCAAACCTCGGGGTGTCAAATATACCTATTAAGCAGGAATTAGAGGAAGCATTTGGTTTAACGGTTCGAGTTGAAAATGATGCAAGAGCCATGGCATTAGGGGAGTCTTGGTTTGGTGGTCATGGAGGCGTTCACAGTATGGTCGCAGTGAACATTGGACGTGGTGTTGGTTCTGGTATTATTATAAACAAGCAGTTATATCATGGTGCGGAGGATATTGCTGGGGAGATAGGGCATATGACCATTGATATAAATGGACCGATTTGTGATTGTGGAAATCCCGGCTGCTTACAAACATTCATAACAGGAACAGCAATAGCTGATCGCGCGCAGTCCAAGCTAGCACTAGAAAATGGCAGTAATTTAACTGGGAAGAAAGTATTTGAACGTGCACAGCATGGCGAACGAGGATATATCGAATTACTCCAGGAAACGGGCATAATCATTGGTATAGGGCTAATTAATCTGATTCATTTGCTGAATCCCGAGAAAATTGTCCTTGGCGGAGGTGTTATGAAAGGGGAGAAGTTTATTTTTCCCCATATTAAGGACACGATTAAACAACGTGCACTTACTTCGAAAGCAAAGGAGACCGAGATTACCATTACGAATCTCGGAGATGATGCAACATTATTAGGTGCAGTAGCGTTACTATTAGTTGAATTATTTAATGAAAGACAATGAATAAATCAAAGAGCTGAATGCATACTTGTTCAGCTCTTTGATTTGTTAAGCCTGTATTCCAAAGGAAAAGACCGTTTTTTCTTGATAGATTTTATCTGGCTTTAATAGGATTGATGAAATATGGTTATGGTGTAGGGAGGCTGGGCTTCCTTGTGTTTCAAAGCATACCCCCATATAACTGCCAGATTGTCCTTCTGCTAATTCCATTCCTCCCTCTAATGTATTCGATGTATACATGACCATCCCCGGTTGGGTCGTTCGAACATCCAGTGTTCTGCCCGATGTCTCTTCTGTTATTTGTACATGGCCATTTCCGTCAAATAGAAAGTAGTGATCATAGCCATCATTCGCAACTTGATGTTGTAAGGAAGCAGTAGTCGTGCCGTCTTTTAAAAATCTTCCAGTGCGAAAATCAAAGGTGCTATTGTCCACTTCAATCGTTTTACCGGTTGGAATGAGTTTCTCATCTAATTCAAGAAATGCATTGCTGTTAAAGGTCACATAGTGATTAGTAACCTCCTGTTTGGCAGATCCATTTAAATTAAAATAACTATGATTCGTTAATGCAATCGGAGTTGTCTGATCAGTTGTCGCATGATAATCCAAGGTAAGTTGGTTATCGTTTGTTAAACAATAAGTTACCGTAACGTCAACATGGCCTGGAAAGCCATTCTTAGGATCTGTTTGATGCCTAAGTTTCACTCCTACAGCCTCATTTGTTTGGAAAGGTACGGCGTCCCATAACACTTGATGAAATCCATTCGACCCGCTATGCAGATGATTCTCCCCATCATTTTTCTCCAAGGGATATGTTTTTCCGTCCAATTGAAACGAAGCTTTCTCAATCCTCCCAGCTACTGGACCAATCAATGCACCAAAAAAGGCAGGATTCGCTTGGTAATCGGTAATATTTTTAAATCCGAGGACGACATTTTCTCTGTTCCCATCACGATCTGGTACCATGATTTCTGTAATAATACCGCCATAGTTTAAGAGACTAACAGACATCTGCTTGTCATTTACTAAAGTGAATTCCGTCCACTTATCCGTCACTTGCTTGCTTGAGATCTTCATCCATTCGGTCACCTACCTATTTAATGTGTCTATAAATCGTGAGAAGTCTTCTTTTTGTTTAAATACCCCAGCATCTTCTAATGCTTTGGTGAATTTCTTACCTACTTCTTCCTTAATAATGGATGTTGCGCGATCCTCGTCATTAATCACACCGTATTGCTGCTGTAGTTGTTGTGCCCAAGCTTGATGATATGTTGCAATAGCTGCGGACTCTCCAAGCAAATGCTGCTTTATTTCAGCTAGCTCCTCTTTTAAACGTGCTGGGAGTACAGCAAGACCCATTACTTCTATCAAGCCAATATTTTCTTTTTTGATATGATGAACGTCTGCATGTGGATGGAAAATTCCCATTGGATGCGCTTCTGAAGTTCGATTATTGCGTAATACCAGATCAAGCTCATGGGTTCCATTTTTATGCAATCTTGCTATTGGCGTGATCGTATTATGAGGAACATTACCGGAAAATGCATGGATAGCAGCACCTTCATCCGAATAACCTCTCCATTGTTGTAATATGTGATCTGCTGCATCAAGCAATTGTTCTTTATGCTGACTTTGCAAACGAATCACCGATAATGGCCATTGTAAAACCGCTGCATGAATGGATGGAAAACGCTCTAACGTAAAGATAAACGCATTTTCTGCTGTGGTCATAGCAAATTGATAATTACCTGCTTGATAATGGTCATGACTTAAAATGGAACCACCGACAATTGGTAAATCTGCATTTGATCCAATAAAGTAGTGGGGGAATCGTTCCGTAAATAGTATCAGACGTTCAAATGCTTGTCTATCGATCTTCATGTTTCGGTGTTCTTCTGCAAGCAGAATGCTATGCTCGTTATAATAAACATAAGGAGAATATTGCAAATACCAATTCTCCCCTTGCAGGGAAACCTTTATTACTCGGTGATTAGCACGGGCAGGATGACCGATTCTTCCTACATACCCTTCATTTTCAACACATAAGACGCATTTAGGGTAATTCGTCTTCTGTTTTTGTTCTCTTTCTCGTTTTATTTGCGCGGGATCCTTTTCTGGCTTCGAAAGATTTATAGTAATATCCATATCCCCATAAGGCGTACTAGATGCAAAATGAATGTTCTTGTTAATTCGTTTTAATTGGATATAATTGCTGTTTTGGCTCAAGCGATAAAAGTAGTCCGTTGCTTCCTTAGGTGATTGTTCGTATTTTTGATAAAAGGTACGATTCACTTCGGAAGGGCGAGCAACAAAACAATTCATAACCGAAGCTGCTAGCATTTCCTTATCATCAAAAATATCTTCGATTACGTTATGGTCAATTGCATACGTAATTATTTGATCAAGAAGTTCAGGAATGGACGCTTCCAGGGGTATGACATCTTCTGGGAACGTAGTTATATCTAATAGGTGCATCACTTGATTTCTGACATACAAACGATCGTCTTTGGTGATTAAACCAACGTGAGTGGCTTGTTTAATTAGTCCACTAAGTAGTTGTTCAATCATGATGATTTATCTCTCCTTTATAGCCGTTAGGATGCTGTTGATGCCAATTCCAAGCATCGGCTAATATCGTATCAATGGAAGTCCTTGTTGGTTTCCATCCTAAGACTTGCTTGGCTTTGTCAGAACTTGCAATGAGTACAGCTGGGTCTCCCGCTCGTCGTGCGCCTATCTTTACGGGAATAGCTTTTCCCGTAACACGTCTAGCAGATGCAACCATCTGTTTGACGGAAAAGCCAGTATTGCTACCTAGATTGAAAACATCGCTTTTTCCATCATTTTCTAAATAATCAAGTGCAAGGATATGGGCTTGAATAAGATCTTCTACATGCACATAGTCGCGAACACAGCTCCCATCGTCGGTAGGATAATCTTCTCCAAAAATCGTTATCGCATCTCGCTGGCCAAGGGCAACTTGTAAAATGATCGGGATAAGATGTGTTTCTGGACGATGATCTTCACCAATTTCGGCTGTCTCTCTTGCACCAGCCACATTAAAATAACGAAGTGATACAAAACGGATATCATGCGCCTGGGCCGTCCACTTCATTAATTTCTCCATCGTTTGTTTGGTTTCTCCGTACGCATTAGTAGGGTTAGTAGGCATTGTCTCCTTAATTGGTATCGTATCGGCTTCCCCATACGTAGCTGCGGTAGACGAGAAAACAATAAGCTTCACCTGATTTTCGACCATGACCTCTAATAATACTTGCGTACCATACACATTATTATCAAAATATTGGAGTGGCTTTTCCATTGATTCACCAACTAATGAATTAGCAGCAAAATGGACCACTGCTTCAATCGTTTCTTGGTGAAAGACATGACGTAAAAAATCAATATCTCGAATATCTCCTTGATAAAAAGTAGCGCTGGGGTGAATGGCTGCTTGATGTCCTGTTTGTAAATTATCAACGACAACAACTTCTTTTCCTTTATCAATTAATTGATAAACTGCATGGGAACCAATATACCCTGCTCCGCCTAAGACTAGTATGGACAATTATACCACCTCCTCTATGATTTCTTTTGCACCATCACCGATTTCAGCTGAATAGAACGTGGCAGGATAACCAATCTTTTCTTCATAGATTGTATTTACATTTTTCCGAAAGGCTTCTGTATATTTTCGTTCCACAACCGCAATCGCACAGCCTCCAAAGCCAGCTCCGGTCATCCTTGCCCCTAACACGCCTGGTTGATCCCAGGCAGCCTCTACGATGGTGTCAAGTTCTATTCCTGTAACTTCATAATCATATTTTAACGATAAATGAGATTCATTCATCAGCTCTCCAAAACGGTCTAAGTCACTCACTCTTAATTTTTCAAGAGCTTCCTTTGTTCGAGCATTTTCATATACCGCATGTTTAGCACGTTTTTGATGGATGGGGTTATTAATCCATTTGGCATTTGTTTCAAATTCATCAGGTGTTAATTCTCCAAGGCTTGCTATGGGAAGCTGCTTCCGCAAGTCAAATAATGCTTGCTCACATTCGGTTCGTCGTTCGTTATACTTTGACCCAGCTAATGTGCGTTGCTTATTCGTATTTATAATAAGAATAACATGGTCTTTAAGCTCTAGTGGAGCATAGTAAAAGTTCAAAGACTGACAGTCTAATAGAATTGCATGGTTTTTCTTTCCCATACCAATAGCAAACTGGTCCATGATTCCACTACTAACCCCAATATATTCATTTTCTACTCGTTGACCAAGCTTGATCATCTCAATTCGGTTACTATTTAAGGAGAAAATCCCCTCTAAAAGTACACCTGTCACCATCTCAATGGATGCAGAAGAAGATAGTCCAGCACTGTTTGGAATATCCCCGTAAAATAAGATATCCATTCCTTGATCGATAAGATGCCCTTCATTAATAAGAAACTGGATCATCCCTTTGGGATAATTCGCCCAATTATGGGACGCTTGATAATTTAAATTAGATAATTCACATTCGATGATTCCAGTTTCAGAAAAATTGCTGGAATAGAATCGTATGCGTTTATCCTCGCGTTTGCTACAAGCAGCATAGGTACCAAAGGTGATAGCGGCAGGAAAAACATTCCCGCCATTATAATCGGTATGTTCCCCTATTAAGTTAATTCGGCCAGGAGCAAAAAATAACCGTGGCTTCTTTGTTGTATGAAAGATATTTTGAAACATCGTTTGTAATTCAGACGATTTCATAAAAAACCCCCTTCATTGGTTTAAAACGCTTGCAAAAGAAGATAATTAATTTAATTAATTAAGTATAGTTTACTATAACATTTGTTGAGATACAATGGAAAATAATTGCGAATCTAACCAGCTATCAACCTATGTAATAATATTAAATCTTTTCATTCTATAACGTCTATGATATTGTTTCATTTAGATAATTAATTTAATTAATTAAGATGTTTGGGAAGATTGCAAAAGTGGGATATAGTTTATAAACGTTTTTTGCAAGCGCTAACGATTGCTAATTTATATGAAAAGGAAGGGTTGTATGACATGAAGGGTAAAATACTAAACAAGAAAATGATCTTCTTTTTCGGTGCTTTAGGTGGACTCTTATATGGATATGATATGGGAGTTATATCGGGAGCATTGCTATTCATTAAAAATGATATTCCATTAACGAGCTTTACGGAAGGGTTAGTAGTTAGCTCAATGTTATTCGGTGCGATATTTGGATCTGGATTTAGCGGACCGTTATCAGATAAATTTGGACGTAGGCGGCTCGTGTTTATGATTTCTATTATTTTTATCATTGGTTCATTAGTGCTTGCCTTTGCACCTAATATGGAAGCACTTGTAGTCGGAAGGCTTATTATTGGACTAGCAGTAGGTGGATCAACTGCCATTGTCCCTGTATATTTATCAGAAATGGCTCCGACAGAATCACGAGGCTCATTAAGTTCGTTAAATCAGTTAATGATTACGATTGGTATTCTTTCTTCCTATTTGGTCAACTATGCCTTTGCAGAAATAGAAGGCTGGCGTTGGATGGTGGGATTAGCTGTCGTACCTTCATTAATATTAATGATCGGTGTCTTATTTATGCCAGAAAGTCCAAGGTGGTTGCTGGAACACCGTAGTGAATCAGCTGCTAGACGTGTAATGAAATTAACAAGAAAATCAGGGGAAATCGATAAAGAAATCGATGAAATGCATGAGATAAATCGTATTTCTGAAGGAACATGGAAAGTGCTAGCTTCCTCCTGGCTGCGTCCAACGTTAATCATTGGTTGTACATTTGCATTATTGCAACAGATTATTGGCATCAATGCGATTATTTATTATGCACCAACGATTTTTAGTCAAGCAGGTTTAGGAGATGTAACAGCTATACTAGGGACAGTGGGGATCGGTTCGGTTAACGTATTAATGACAATTGTTGCAATTATGATCATTGATAAAATTGATAGAAAAAAATTATTAATTACTGGTAATATCGGAATGGTTGCTTCATTGGTAATAATGGCCGTACTGATTTGGACACTTGGCTTAGATTCGAACTTGGGTGCGTGGATCATCGTCGCTTGCCTATCTTTATTTATAATCTTCTTCGCATTTACTTGGGGACCAGTGTTATGGGTAATGCTTCCAGAATTATTCCCAATGCGCGCACGTGGTGCTGCAACAGGAATTGCTGCATTGGCTTTATCGATTGGAAGTTTACTAGTTGCCCAGTTTTTCCCAATGTTGGCAGAAGCTTTAGGTGTTGGGCAAGTATTTCTAATCTTTGCAGTTATTGGCGTTGTCGCGCTTATCTTTGTTATTAAATTCTTACCTGAAACACGCGGGCGTAGTCTAGAAGAGATCGAAGCCGACTTACGTAAGCGAACAGCTAGCTAATGATAGAAGAGTATATGTACGAAGCATTCGCTTGATATTCCTATTTTCCCTAGGTTTCTTTGGGTACAAACGTAATATAGATCATAAATATCCAAACTAATTTTTGTATAATTATATTCGGAAATTAGTTTGGATTTTTTTAGGGTATTTTAAATGTGGCTACTACCGATAGGATGGATACCATTCGTAGGGAATGTATTCTATGCTAAAATAAATAAAACGCTTTCAAGAAGGTGTATAAAATGAATGTTTATCGAAAACGACTCATTTTTTTATTAGCTACAATTTTATTCATTGTAAGTTGTAGCGTGATGCTCTATTTTGGCTATAAAACTTTTTATATTGAAGAAAACAATAATAACGCAGCTGATAATTATCGCTATCATTTTGCTTTAATAGCGGAGGAAACTGAAAACGCGTATTGGCGATTAATTGAGGATGGAGCAAAAAAGGCAGCTAGAGAAAAGGAGATATATTTAGAGTATGTTGCACCGAAAAAGGCAGATAATGATCAGTTGTTGGTGTTATTCGATCGTATGATTGCAGCTAAGGTTGATGGAATTATTATTCAAGGGATAGAAGGAAATAGGTTCGTCGATCTTGTTCATAAGGCAATTGAACGAAATATACCAGTAATTACGATTGATACAGATGTGAAAAGTAGTGAGCGTAAGGCATATGTAGGAACGGATAATTATTATGCCGGTCAATTAGCTGCGCAGACAATTATACAACATACACAAGGAGAACAACGTGTAGGTATTGTTATGGGGAGATTAGATGCTATTAACCAAAAGGAGCGTCTTGCTGGATTTAAGGAAGAAATAAAAAATGCACCACGCATTGAAATTGCTGATATTAAGGAATCACAGATTACCAAGATTGGTGCTGCACAAGCAGCATATGAAATCTATAAACAACATCCTTCCATTACAGCATTGGTTGGAATGAGTGCGCTAGATGGAATTGGCATTGTTCAGGGGATGCAGGAGGTCGCACCAGAAAAAGAACTCTACATAACTTCCTTTGATATTTTACCAGAGACAGTTGAATACATAAAACAAGGCGATATTGATGCAACAATTAGTCAATATCCGAAGCAAATGGGACGTACATCTATCGATACGTTGATTACGCTACAAAACAAGGATCTATTAAAAAATGAAAAATTTATCGATACGTCAATTATTACGAAGGGTAACTTAGAAAAGCTAAGTGGTGATTGGAAATGAGGACAATTCGTGGGAAATTGATCGTATATTCGTGTGTGTTTATTATTTTGTTTCAAATTACTGCTATATCTATTTATGTCAGCTCTAATCAATTATCTTCTATTTACAATAAACGATTTGAGCGGTTTTTAATCTTGAATACTATCTCTCAACAAACAGAAAGCTTGTATTCTGAACTTAAACTGTATGTTAACAATTCAAATACGGCACAAGATACGTCCTACTTCCAACTGAAGAATGGATTGGAGAATCAAAAAGATCGATTGCTAGCAATATTTAATGAAGATAACACGATTGAGTTAAAAAATTATCGTCATATTATTGAAACGTTTATTTACGAGAGTGAGTTAACCATGGGTTTTGTAATTAAAGATGATATGGAACAGTATACGAAGCATTTAGAGGAAACACGTGCAGCTTCTAACTATATTCAGGCAGCGACTTTGGAATTAATAGATAGGGATCTAACAGACTATCAACTATTTTATCAGGACATGCAAGAACGGAATCAGAATTTCTTTTTATTTATTCTTTTTTTGTCTTTATCAACGATATTACTTGCCGTTTTCTTTGCTATCTGGTTTTCCAAAGGAATTACGATGCCGATTCAACAATTGTCTGATGCAGCGAAAGAAGTTTCGACAGGAGAATTAGTAGGCGCACCGATTAATATTAAGGCAAATAATGAACTGAAATTATTAGGGGATACGTTTCATAAAATGCGTTTGGATATTCATCAGCTTGTGTCTGATATGAAAGACCAATCAGAATTGGATCGACTTGTGAATGAAATGGAAATAAAACATCTGCAAAATCAAATTAATCCTCATTTTTTGTTTAACACGTTAAATACGGTATCGAAAATGGCCTATTTAGAAGATGCTGCATCTACATCAAAGCTCATTGATGCAACTGCTGCGCTTCTAAGACATAGTCTCGGGCACATTGATAAGAATGTATCGCTTCGCGAAGAAGTAGATGTAGTTGCTGACTATTTTCATATACAAAAAGTCCGGTTTTCAGAACGAATTCAGTTTCAATGGTTTGTGGATGAAGCATGTTTAGATATAGATGTTCCAAGACTGACACTGCAGCCATTAGTTGAAAATGCATTTATTCATGGAATTGAAGGGAAAGAAGAAGGGGGAACTATCACGCTGACCATCTACGAATCCGAGAAATGGGTAGTTACAGAAGTAGCTGATGACGGGATTGGCATGGACCCAGATGATGCACAAAGCTACATTACAACAACCAATAAAGCGATCAACCATGTAGGACATTCTACAGGAATCGGTTTATCCAATGTCATTCGCCGACTCCAACTATGCTATCAACAAATGAATGTTGCAGAAATCGATACGGAACCGGGGAAAGGAACAACAATTCGATTACTTTTGCCCAAAGATGGGAAGGAGGATGAAGATGCGAATTATTATAGCTGAAGATGAGTTGGTAGAAAGGAAAGCCATGCGCAAGTTTATTGAAGAAACATTCGTTGATATGGAAGTGGTAGGAGAAGCAATGAATGGAAGAAAGGCGGTCGAACTCGCAGAACAATTAGAACCAGATATTATGTTTATGGATATTCGTATGCCAGGTGTGAATGGACTTGAAGCCATAGAGCAAATTTCAGCAAAGCATAAGCGAATAAAATTCATCTTGGTTTCAGCCTATGACTCTTTTGAATATGCGAAAGAAGCGATGCGATTTGGCATTAAGGATTATATTTTAAAGCCTGGAAGAAGGCAGGAAATAGTGAAGACACTATTACGTGTTTCCAAGGAAATCCATCAAGAACAACAATCCGATTTGCAGTCTCAGGTATTACGAAAAGAACAGTTATTGGATCGATTAATGCACCAATCAGATTCGAGAGGAATAAAAGAACTAAAAGGTCAATTGTTCCCAGATATGGAAACTGCCTGTTTTTTTGTAATCAAAGCGACTGGTGATCATAATCTAGAAGATTATGAGTATCAACTGAAAACAGTGCTCAGCAGTAAAGCGTGTATCTTTAAATCAATTCCGAGTGAACAAGTAATTGTTGGCTGTATTTTTTCAGTAAATAAATTAATCAAATCGGATCTATTAGTTCTCGCAAGAAAAGTTCATCTTGAATTAGGAGAAGCAAGTTATATTGGGATTGGTAATCCGACAGCAAACATGGACCAACTAGCTCATTCTTATCAGAATGCATATCGTGCTTGTATCGACTTATTCGCGGACCGAAATCGGAATTATGGATTCTATCAGGGGAAAATCAAAGACAAACAAACAGATGAAAAGATTAACACTATTTGTATTTTAGTAGAACAAGGAAAACAAGAAGAAGTGATCGTATTTTTTAAGAATCATGAATCAGAACTTACCGGAATGGATAAAGAAGAACTTTATATTCAATTAATACAGCTATTTGCTCGTCACGGTGTGGAAAAACCAAAGACATTAGTGACTTCTTTACAGTCCAGTCAGGATTGGTATTCCTATTTGCATCTGTGCTGTATGCAAATGCGTGATTATTTTGCTTCCAAACGTTCGATCCATCTAGCAAAAACATTTATGAATGAACATTTTCATGAGAACTTAACATTAGAACAGGTTGCGGCAGAAGTGAATCTTAGCCCAAATTATTTCTCTAATCTATTTCGAGCAGGTGTTGGATCAACATTTATTGATTATCTAACACAGATTCGCTTACAAAAAGCAAAAGAATTAATAGAAACGAATAATTATTCCTTAAAAGAAATAAGTTTCATGATTGGCTATAAAGATCCAAATTACTTTAGCAGGGTATTTAAGAAGCATGTTAATCAATCACCTAAGCAGTATCAACAAGCCATCTTAAGAAAGTGAAGAAAAACGTAAGATAGTGCAGAAAATGTACGCCAGCTCTCATTGATAGCGTTTTATAATGGTTATGGAAGCGTTATCAAAAACATACCGAAGGGGGAAAATATAACGTGAGGAAGCTATACGGGATGTTCGCATTTATGGCAGTTATCATGTTCATTACGGCATGTAGTGAAAATTCGTCGGGAGAATCTGAAAATGAATCATCTAGTAATGAGGCAGAATCTACTGGGGAAGTAGAAATATTTAGCTGGTGGACAGGTGCGGGCGAAGAGGATGGTTTACTTGCATTAATTGATTTATTTGAAGAAAAACACCCAGATATAACTGTTGAAAACGCTGCGGTAGCAGGCGGAGCAGGAACGAATGCCAAAGCAGTGTTAGCAACAAGAATGCAAGGAAATGATCCGCCATCGACGTTTCAAGTCCATGGTGGGGAGGAGTTAAATAAAAGTTGGGTTGCTGCAGATAAGATGGAGCCGTTAAATGACCTATATGAAGAAAACGAATGGATGGATAAATTCCCAGAAGAGTTAATTGAGTTAGTTAGTAAGGATGACGATATTTACTCTGTTCCTGTAAATATTCATCGTGGGAATGTAATTTTTTATAACAAGCAAGTATTTGAGGAAAACAACATAGCAGTACCAACGACATTGGACGAGTATTTTGCAGTAGCGGATCAGCTTCAAGAAGCAGGGGTTGTACCAATGGCGTTAGGAGATAAAGAATCATGGCCTGCTACACAAATATTTGAAAATGTATTACTAGGTGAGCTTGGCCCAGATGATTACGTGAAGTTATTTAATGGAGAAATTAGCTTTGATGATGAACGGGTCGTTCAAGCAGCAGAAAAATTTGCTAAGATACTAGATTATGTAAATGAAGATCATGCTTCACGTAACTGGCAGGATTCGGCACAATTGGTTGCAAACGGGGAAGCAGCAATGATTAATATGGGTGACTGGGCAAAAGGCTATTTTGCCAATGATCTGGAATTGGAAACAAATGAGGATTTTGGTTATTTTGCCTTCCCTGATACAGAAGGAGACTTTGCAGTCATTACCGATACGTTCGGATTACCAAAAGGCGTAGAAAATCCAGAAGAAGTAAAGGAATTCTTAACCGTGTTAGGATCTGTAGAAGGCCAGGATACATTTAATCCTTTGAAAGGATCGATTCCGGCACGTGTAGATGCAGATCCCGAAAAATATGACCAATACGGAAAGGATGCGATGGATGCATTCCAAAGTTCCAGATTAGTTCCTAGCCTTGCTCATGGTTCAGCAGCATCCGAAGGATTTCTTACAAAAGCAAACCAAGCAGTCAATATCTTTGTTACCCAACGAAATGTGGATAATTTAATTCAGGCTTTGGATAATGCTGGGCTTGAGTAACCAGCAAAAATCCAAGCAGATAATGAGGCTGCCCATTTCAGGCAGTCTCTTCCTATTTAAATTAGTTGAAAAGGAGGGGGTTATATGGCAAATACGATAAACGGAAAACGCAAACGATTTTCCAAGGATCAATGGACGGCTATTGCATTTTTGATTCCATCGTTGATTTTAATTTTCATCTTTGTTTACGGATTTATTGGCTGGACGGGATACGTATCGGTAAGTAATTATAATTCACTCGTTCCCGACTTTTCCTTTGCTGGATTAAAAAATTACCTTTATTTATTTAACGATTTTCGCTTTCAAGCGGATTTACGGAATACCTTATTCTTCACGGTTTTATTTATTGGGCTTGTTATTGTACTCGGAATAGGGATTGCAATTTTAATTGATCAAAAATTAAAAGGGGAATCGATCTTTCGCAATATCTTTCTATTTCCAATGGCGCTATCTTTTGTTGTAACAGGGGTTGTTTGGCAATGGCTGTTAAATCCTTCTACTGGATTTAACCAATTCTTAAAGGTGTTTGGTATTCAGCCTAAATGGTATACGGACACAAATATACTGGCGGGATTTGAATGGGGAAGTATTGAATTTGGTTTGCCAGTAGCCATTATTGCAGTCGTTATTGCTGCTGTTTGGCAAATGACAGGTTTTTCTTTAGCAATGTATTTAGCAGGGTTACGTGGAATTCCGGATGAATTACGAGAAGCGGCAAGGATGGATGGAGCAAGCGAATTTCAAATTTATCGGAAGATCGTACTTCCCATGTTGCTGCCAATTACGATGAGTGTCGTGATTATAATGGCACATATTTCTTTAAAGATTTTTGATTTGATTTATGCAATGACAGGTCCAGGTGCTAACTTTGTGACGGATGTTCCTGGGGTGTATATGTTTGAAACCACATTTAGAGGTAATTATTATGCGAATGGAGCGGCAATAGCGATTATTATGCTCTTATTAGTAGCAGTATTTATTGTTCCTTATTTGTGGAACAGTCGAAAGGGGGATCAGTAAATGACTGCTGTTAACCTTGGAAAAGTGTTTAAATATCTTATCTTAGTTGTATTAGCAATTGTCTTTTTAATGCCAGTCTATGTCATTATTGTGACGAGTCTAAAGCCATTAGATGAAGTTTCCCTTGATCAAATGTGGGCCTTGCCGTCGTCGATTGATTTCAGTTCGTATACAGAAGCGTTTGCTAATTTAGCTCCAAACTTTATGAATAGTATTTATTTGGTTATACCAGCGACAATACTATCTGCTTTGTTAGGGGGCATGAATGGATATGTGTTATCAAAATGGAAGTTCAAAGGTGCAGATACCTTATTTACGGTTATATTATTTGGTATGTTTATCCCTTATCAAAGTATCTTAATTCCATTAATTCAATTTTTACGTACAATTGAATTATATAATACCATTCCCGGTTTAATTCTTGTCCACGTCGTTTATGGACTTCCAATTACAACATTGATGTTCCGAAATTTTTACGCCAATATACCAGATCAAATGATTGAAGCAGCTAAAATAGATGGAGCAAGTTTTCTGGGAATATTTCGTCATATCATGATACCTTTATCAATTACAGGATTTGTCGTTGTGGCCATTTGGCAATTTACAAATATTTGGAATGAATTCCTATTTGCAGTCACCATTACAACTTCTGATCAACAGCCGATTATGGTTGCTTTACAGAATTTGTCTGGGAGCCAAATCGTTCAGTGGAATGTACAAATGGCAGGTGCTTTGATTGCAGCCTTACCAACATTACTCGTATATATTTTCTTAGGAAAATACTTTGTAAGAGGATTATTGGCTGGATCTGTGAAGGGGTGAATTTTCTACTATATGATTAGAAAAGAGCTAGCCTATCTGTGGTTGAAAACATAGATAGGCTTTTTTCATGTCTTCCATTCAATTGTAATTACTACTTAAAAACCGAACAATTGTATTCGAATAAATTCGTATATGCAGGGAGTCTAATTTACTTTATTCTTTATTTATATATAGATAATTTTCTAAAAATTATAGACAATAAAAATCGGATATGCTACTATTAAAAATAATTAGTAAACATTTATTAATAAATTTACTAAATAGACATTTGGATGCAGACATGAGGTGACAAGTTTGAGTTACTCCATTGGGGTGGATATTGGAGGTACAAAAATTGCTGCGGTAATTTTGGATGAACGAGGTGCTATTGTTCATAGAAGTAAAGTGAATAGTATAACCAATGATAAAGAGGTGATGTTTCAGCAAGTTGTCACGTGTATCCATGGAATGATAGAAGAAGCAGAGATCCCATTATACAAAGTTGGAGGAATGGGAGTAGGTGTTCCTGGTAAAGTCGATCGAGAAGAGGGATTGGCTGTATATCAAAATAATTTGCCTTGGGATAATTTCCCAATTGTAGCACGTTTACAAGAAATGTTTCCGATTTCTAAGATAAGTATCGAAAATGATGTGTATATGGCTGCCTATGCAGAATGGGAGCAAGCTATGTTACAGAAAGAATCAACCTTCGTATATATTACAATCAGTACTGGGATTGCCTGTTCCATTATACATAATGGCATTTTTCTTCGAGGGAAAGGTTTTGCTGGTGAGATGGGAATGTATCCAATTCGAAATATCTTCGGTGACGATTCTTCACTGGAACAAGTGGCTTCTGGTCCAGCTATCGAACGAATTGCTAGGCAAATGTTAGGGAAGCAAATTCAATCTACTCATGATTTTTTTCAGGTTTATCAAAAAGGTGATTTAAATGCAAAACGGATTATGATTTCCATCGTAGATGCAATTGCTCAAGGAATGTATATTGTTATAAGTTTACTAGACCCACACTTAATTGTATTAGGTGGAGGTGTCATCAACCATAATCCCATTTTACTAGATTTAGTAAAATCAGAATTACGAAAGCGACTCATTCCAGAACAGGAGGGAGCAGAAGAACGTATTCAACTCAGCCAATTAAAAGATGATTCTGGTGTGATAGGGGCAGGCTTGATAGGAAGTTGTTAAGATAATCATTCATTTGTGGATAATAAACACAATTGTTGGAGGGGAAATATATGAGAAGAGTATGGGGGATCATCATCCTTCTAGGTTTCCTAATAGCTGTATCCGCATGTTCACAGGAAGAAGATGCAACTGCTGATGGAGATTCAACGATCACGTATGCGTATTGGGATAAAAACCAAGAAGATATGTTAAAAGGTATCGTTCAAGAATTTAATCAAGAATATCCAAACATTCATGTAAAGTTAGAACTTACGCCCTATGATCAATACTTTACAAAATTAGATGCCGCTGCTACTGGAGGAGGTTTGCCCGATGTGTTTTGGATGAATGGACCAAACTTTGTGAAATATGCATCCAACGACATGCTGGAGCCTATCAATGAGTATATCGAAGAGGATAACTTAGATTTATCACCTTATCCAGAAGGGCTATTAGGCTTATATCAATACGAAAAGACAACCTATGCGCTGCCAAAAGATTATGATACTGTTGGTCTTTGGTATAATAAAGAGCTATTTGATAAGGCTGGTGTATCTTATCCAGATGAAACATGGAAGTGGGAAGACTTAGTAGATGCTTCCAAAAAACTGACTAATCCAGATAAGGATATTTATGGGGTTGCAGCATATATTCAGGATGCACAGGCTTCCTATTTCAATACGATATTGGCAAATAACGGTTACGTTATTTCAGAAGATAAAAAGGAATCGGGATTTGATGATCCAAATACAATAGAAGGATTGCAGAAATACCATGATCTTATACACAAGCATGAAGTATCTCCAACACATGCGCAGATGGAAACAACGGAAGCGGCTAGTATGTTTGAGTCAGGTAAAGTTGCAATGCTATTTCAGGCATCGTATATGATTCCACAGTTTAAAGCAAATGAGTATACAAATGCGAATGTTGATGTAGCACTTCTTCCAGAAATGAAAAAACGAGCTAATGTTATCCATGGTTTAGGTAATGTAATAGCGAAAAATTCGGCAAACAAGGCAGCTGCATGGGAATTTGTGAAATTCTTAAGTTCGGAGAAAGCAGCAACTATGCAAGCAGAATCGGGTATCATTCCAGCTTATGAAGGAACGCAGGATGCTTGGCTGAAATCAACGCCTAATTTTAACTTGCAAGCATTTTTAGACATGGCAGAAGTTGCTGAACCGTACCCCGTATCCAAAGATACGGATAAATGGTCAAGCATCATTCAAGATAATTTAGCAAAAGCCTGGTCTGGTCAAATGACAGTAGAGGAAGCGAGTGAAGTGATTGATAAAGAAATGGAAAAAGTACTCGAAGAAGAATAGATAAGTGGCTCAAATTAATGGAGTGATCATAGGTGGATATCAAAAAGCAAAAATCAACACTTAGAAAAAATGATATGTATTGGGGTTATTTGTTTATTGCACCAACTTTATTGGGGCTATTAATCTTTTATATCTTTCCCGTCTTCCAAACTTTCTTTTATAGCTTTAATGATTGGGGAGATTTTGGCAGTTATTCATGGTCAGGGTTGGAAAACTATGAAGAGATGTTCGCCAATCCTGAGATTTGGGATTCTTTTAGAAATACATTAATTTACGCATTTGTAATGGTACCAATCAGTATAGCGATTTCGATTATTGTTGCAGTACTGTTAAACCAGAAGATCAAGGGCCTAACGTTTTACCGGACTCTTTTCTTCCTTCCTGTGGTAACGATGCCAGCCGCAATTGGAATGATATGGAAATGGTTATACAATGCCGATTATGGAATTATTAATCACATTCTTGGTTGGTTCTCCATTCCAGGACCAGATTGGCTAACAGATCCTAATTGGGTGCTTATCTCAATTATTATCGTAGGTACATGGGGAGCAATAGGAACAAATATGGTTATTTTGCTGTCTGGACTACAAGGGATTCCAAAGTCACTATATGAGGCAGCGTCACTAGATGGAGCAGGACCAACTTATTCTTTTTTTAAGATTACACTACCATTATTATCACCAACCATTTTCTTTGTTGCTGTTATTTCATTTATTTCGGCATTTCAGGTTTTTGACTTTATCTTTATGATGGTAAGTCCGACAAACCCGGCAATTGATAGTGCGCAATCGGTGATCTATTTGTTCTATCATTATGCATTTGTTATTGGAGAAAAAGGAATAGCTGCAGCCATCGCTTTTGTATTATTCTTAGTTATTCTCGTGTTAACCATTCTACAGTTCAGGTTACAGAAACGGTGGGTGCACTATGAATAGGGGGAAAATGGTAAGATGGAGAATATAAGTAATACACGAAAAGTGGTGATTCACGCCCTGCTCATCATCGGTTCTATTGTAATGGTTGGACCATTTCTGTGGATGGTACTAACTTCCTTAAAGACAGTAGGTGAGGCAGCGCAAATACCACCTAAGATATTTCCTGAAGTATTCCAATGGAGTAATTATAAAGAAGTATTCTCATCCTTTCCCTTTGCGGAATTTTATTGGAATACCTTTTTTACCACTGTAATAAAGACGATTGGCCAATTGTTCTTATGTTCGTTAGCGGCATATGCATTTGCAAGAATTAAATTTCCCGGAAGGAATTTTTTCTTTATCTTGTATTTATCGGTGTTAATGATTCCGCCACAAGCATTTTTAATACCGCAATATCAAATTATTGCTAATCTCGAATTACTTAATACGTTAACAGCGTTAATCTTGCCGGGATTATTCAGTGCATTTGGAACGTTCTTATTGAGGCAATTTTTTATGACCATGCCGGATGAATTAGAAGAAGCTGCCAAAATAGACGGTTGTAATCATTTTCAAATCTATTGGCGTATCATGCTGCCACTTGCGAAACCAGGGTTAATTGCTTTAGCAATATTTACAATTATTTGGTCATGGAATGATTTTTTGTGGCCGTTGATCGTTAATAGTTCACCGGATAAGATGCCGTTATCAGCAGGGCTAGCATCATTACAAGGGCAGTACAGTACGAATTACCCCGTACTTATGGCTGGTACCTTCTTAGCTTCATGGCCATTAATTATTATCTTCATGTTCTTCCAAAAGGCTTTCGTGGAAGGAATTGCCTTATCTGGTCGAAAAGGCTAGTATTCAAGAAAGGAGCGATGATTATTGCGAAAGATAAAAGCGGTGTTGATTGGTGCAGGTGATCGTGGAGCAAGGGCATATGCCCCGTATGCGAAAAACTTTCCCCATGAACTGGAGTTTGTTGCGGTGGCGGAGAAGGATCCTGTTAAAAGAGCAGAAATCGCTTCGTCACATCAAATTGAAGTGGCATCCTGTTTTTCCTCGTGGGAAGTGTTGTTAAGTGAAAATATGGATGCAGAAGTGGCTTTTATTTGTACTTTGGATCGGCAGCATTTTTATCCGACGATGAAGGCGTTAGAAAAAGGGTATCATGTATTGTTAGAAAAGCCGATGTCTCCAAATGCTGAAGAATGTGTGCAGATGACTGAGCAGGCGAAGAAGTATCAACGGCTTCTTTCCATCTGCCACGTGCTGCGATATACCGATTTTTGGTCAAGGATTAAGCAGATCATCCACAATGGTACGATTGGTGATATTGCTTCCATTCAGTTAAATGAAAATGTAGAAATTATGCATATGTCGCACAGTTTTGTGAGGGGAAATTGGAATAATAGTGACACATCAAGCCCGATGATTCTGCAAAAATCCTGCCATGATATGGATATTATCATGTATTTGATGGACGAATCATGTAAGCGAGTTAGTTCTTTTGGTTCTCTCCTGTATTTTCATGAAGGGAATAAACCGGAAGGAGCCCCGCTTCGTTGTTTGGACGGATGTCCAGTAGAATACCAATGTCCATTTCATGCCGGGAAGTATTACTTAGGAGAAGGAAGAAATTGGGCCAAGAAATTTACAACCGATCATACACGTGAGGGCATTATTCATGCATTGGAAACGACATCATATGGTAAATGTGTCTATCAATCAAATAATAATGTGGTTGATCATCAAGTCGTTAATTTAGAATTTGCTAACGGTGCAACAGCAACATTCAGTATGTCTGCGTTCACTAGGGAGCAGACTAGAATCGTACAGATTATGGGAACAAAAGGAGAAATCAGAGGAAAAATGGATGAAAATCAGATTTCTGTTTATGATTTCTTAACAAAACAAGAAACAGTCATCCATCTCCCTAATCCGAACAGTGGCCACGCTGGCGGTGATGAAGGAGTAGTAAGGGAGTTCTTACAAGAGGTTCGCCAGTTTAATGGAAAGGAAAGTACAAGTAAATCATCGGCAGTATTATCTTTGGAAAGTCATTTAATAGCCTTTGCAGCAGAGGCTTCACGCCTCGAAAAAGGAAAAGTGATTGAGATGGATTATTTTCATCAGAAGCATCGAACCCAAGCAACAATTGATTAATTATGGGAGGAAGCCTCATATGGCTTATAAAAGGCAGTTATTCTGCCTTTTTTCTATGACTTAAACAGACGATACTGTTAGAAAAATGGTAAAATAATGATAGATTTGAAGTAAGTAGTCTAGGAGTGATGGTGTGGCAACAATCAAAGACATCGCGAATCAAGCTGGAGTTTCTCCTGCAACGGTTTCTCGTGTACTTAATTATGATGCAAGTTTATCCGTATCAGATGAAACAAAAAAGAAAATATTCGAAGCGGCTGAAGATTTATCTTATCGGAAAAAGGCAACAAAGCGGAATAGTAGTAAGCAAATTGCAATCGTTCATTGGTATACAGAAAAAGAGGAATTAAGTGACTTGTATTATTTATCCATACGATTAGGAATAGAAGAACGATGTAAAGCACTAAATATTCAATCCGATGTATATTTCCTTGATAACATAGATGAAATATCCAATGAAGAGGTAGACGGGATTATTGCCGTAGGAAAATTCAGTGCAACCCAAGTAAATGAATTAACCACTGTGAGCCCTCATGTGGTTTTTGTAGATGATAGCCCTGATGAAGATAAATATGATGCGATTATCATTGATTTTGAGAAAGCAACCAAAACGGTTATTGATTATTTCTTGAATACAGGTCATGAATCCATTGGGCTTATTGGTGGTAGAGAACAATTAAAAGGGGAGGAGGTAGCACGTACGGACCTACGAGAGAAAACATTTATAACGTATATGAAAGAAAAGGCCATGTTCGATTGTAACTATATCTTTGTTAGTTCTTTTTCTGTTGATGAAGGATACCGCCTGATGAAGCAAGCCATTAACCAATTAGGAGATCATTTGCCTACCGCCTTTTTTGCTAGCAGTGATGTGATGGCAATTGGCAGCTTACGAGCATTGCATGAGGCAAATATTGCTGTTCCTGAACGGGTAAGTGTTATTGGATTGAACGATATGTCTGTCGCGAAATATGTGTTTCCCTCCTTAAGTACTGTTAAAGTATATACAGAAGTGATGGGAGAAACGGCAGTAGATACATTAATGGAACGGTTAGAAGGCAGGAAAATTGCAAAGAAGATCTTTATTTCTACGAAACTAGTTATAAGAAAAAGCGTGCGTTAGTTCCTGATTTTTTCATTCCTCCTTTTAAGGCAATAAACTCCTTTTATTGGTTGGGACCTTTACATATGCATTGAACTGCTATATACTAAAATGAACTGGTAATAACCACTTTTGGAAGGAGGATATCGCTCTAATTGGATAAGTTAAGCAAGGTACCTTTATACTTACAATTGATGGAAAACCTTATCAAACAAATAGATGAGCAAACATATCAAGAGCATGAGAAATTGCCATCAGAACGCGAACTATGCGCTATGTATAATTTGAGTAGGATCACTGTTAGGCAAGCACTGCAAGAGTTAGAGAGAGAGGGCTATATTTATAAATTACATGGTAAAGGGACATTTGTTTCTGCATCCACGTTCAATCAACATCTAGTAAAGCTTTATAGCTTTACTGAAGAGATGAGAAAGCTAGGAAAAACACCTTCAACACGCGTTTTGTCCTTTAAAGAAATTGCGGTTGAAGATCGCTTAGCTGAAAAAATGAATGTACAACCCCTCGATGAAGTATATCAAGTGGTTCGCTTACGATTAGCAGATGATGAAGCTTTAATGTATGAGACATCCTATTTGCCAAAGAAAATTTTTCCTTATTTAACCAAGGAACAATTGATGAGGGCACCAATGTATGATGTGTTTTCTAGGGATTATCAGGTTGTTGTTACCCGTGCATTAGAGAAGTTTTCGGCAACGAGTTTACGAGAAACAGAGGCTGGATACTTAGAAGTAACTGCTCAACAGCCAGCAATGTTAATCAGGAGATTCGCCTATCATAATGAGCAGTTAATTGAATATACTGTAAGTGTAGCAAGAGGAGATAAATTTGATTACACAGTGGAATTGACGTAAAACAAACTCTATTAGGAAGCCATTCCATTCTTAATAGGGTTTTCAATTATCAATACTGGTTATGACAACATAACCAGTTGAGGAGGAAATAAGATGTTTAAGCTATCAGAAAAAGAATTAGCAGATGAAATGGCTGGATTTACAACCCGTGAGATTTCTCAACAGCCAAATGTTTGGAAAGAAGCAGTAGAAAACGTATTCCAATGGAAGGATGACATTCATGCATTTCTTTCAGCTATTTACACGAAGCATGCTCGATTAAGGGTTGTCTTTACTGGTGCAGGTACTTCAGCGTTTGCGGGTGATATACTCGCGCCAGTATTACAAAAAGAGAATCAAGCGAACATACAATTTGAAGCGATTGCAACAACAGATATGGTATCTAATCCTGCCGATTATCTATTTGAGGAAATACCTACTATTCTAGTTTCTTTCGGAAGATCCGGAAATAGTCCTGAGAGTGTAGCTGCAGTCAATTTGGCTAGCAATATCATTAAGGATTTCTATCAAGTTATTATCACTTGTAATCCAGATGGGGAGTTAACAGAGAATGCAAGGCATGATGAAAATAGCCTTATTCTACAGACACCAGAACAAGCACATGATCAAGGCTTTGCGATGACAAGTAGTTTTACAAGTATGATGATCGTTGGTTATGGGGCATTCACCACGAGTCCTTTTACTGGAAATTCAGTTACAAAAATCATTGCGTATGCAGAAAGATTAATCAGCACTTTAGCAGATATCGTTGATGAAATTATTCATATGAATATGGAGCGAATTGTATATTTGGGATCTGGGATATTAAGTCAATTATCGCATGAGGCAGCTTTGAAAATGCTAGAGTTATCGGCGGGTAAAGTTGTTGCCGTACATGAATCCTCCTTAGGGTTCCGTCATGGACCTAAATCAATCTTAAATGATCAGACACTCGTTGTTCTATTCATGTCTCAAGATCCATATACCAGACAGTATGATTTGGATATATTAAAGGAATTGTCACAGGAGAACAGCAAGGTGGTCGTACTAACGGAAAGTAAAGATTCAGAAGTAGTGGAGCTGGCAGATTGGGCCCTTTCAGTCAATGGAGAGGGAGAGTCACTTGGAAATGACTTTTATTTGGCCTTTCTTTATATCATCTTCGCTCAAATCCTTGCTTTGAAGAAGTCGATCCAACTTGGAATTACACCGGACAATCCAAGTCCTGATGGAAAAGTGAATCGAGTGGTTAAGGGGGTTACTATTTATGAGTACCGCAACATTTAGGGACTATGGGCAGTCTCTAAATAACTAATTATGATAGCACTTACATGTTTGAAGAATTAAAAGAAAGGATGAATCATATGACAGGACCAAATATATTATTAACACGAATTGATAATCGATTAATACATGGGCAGGTAGGCGTAACATGGGTAAATCACTTAGGGGCAAATTTAGTCGTTGTAGCGAATGATAAAGCTGCTGGAGATGAGGTTCAGCAAAGTCTAATGGATATGGTACTTCCAGATGTCATACAAGCACGATATTTTTCATTACAAAAAACAATCGATGTTATTCATAAAGCATCGCCTAAACAGAAAATATTCTTGGTTGTTAAAGATGTTCATGATGCTCTGGCATTAAAAGAAGGTGGCGTTCCCTTGGAACAAATCAATGTGGGTAATATGCATTATGAAGAAGGGAAAAAGCAAATATCTTCTACTGTCTCTGTAGATGAAGCTGATATAAGTGCATTTAAAAAACTCGAACAATTAGGAGTAAGTATGGACTTACGGGGAGTTCCGAATGAAAAAGGCCAAAATATCATGGATCTTCTTTAATTGAAGTGTTTCCTACAAATCTATGTTTAAAAGGAGGAGTGAAGGATGTTACTGGAGGCTATTTTAATAGCTTTATGGGCAGGGATTATTGGAATAGATTTATATAATGGTTTGACACATATTCATCGTCCAGTTGTCACTGGTCTGGTTGTTGGTTTGATTCTTGGAGATGTTACTACAGGATTAATCGTCGGCGGTACATTAGAACTAATTTGGATGGGGATGGTCCCGCTTGCTGGGGCGCAACCTCCTAATGTCGTTATTGGTGGAGTTATTGGAACCGCATTCGGAATTATAGCTGGGCAAGATCCGAATGTTGCTGTTGGTGTAGCCATCCCATTTGCTGTTGCTGTACAGGGATTGATTACATTATTCTTCACCGTTTTTGCACCAGTCATGCATAAGGCCGATCAATTTGCGTTGGAGGCAAATGGAAAAGGGATTGAAAGAATTAATTATCTTGGTCTAGTAATCTTGTTTATTTTTAATGCAGTTATTGCCTTTTTGCCTATTTACTTTGGTGCTGAAAAAGCGGCTGCTTTTGTAGAAACCGTTCCACAATGGATTATTGATGGATTATCAGTTGCAGGAGGAATCATGCCAGCAATAGGTTTTGCAATGCTGCTAAGGATTATGATGAAGGTCGAATATATCATGTTCTTTATTGTTGGGTTCATTCTTGCTGCCTATCTTGAGCTCCCAATATTAGCGATTGCTTTAATTGGTTTAGCCATCGCATTGTACGACTATTATCAAAACAAACATAAGCAAGGCCCTACACCTGAAGAGGGGGAGATAACGGATGGCATCTAATCATTATCAATACGAGGATACAACTTCTGCACAGGACTTACCGCCCAAACAAATACGAAGTCTTGCATGGAGGTCGTTATTGTTACAAGCCTCATTTAATTACGAGCGAATGCAAGCCGCTGGATGGCTATACTCTATTTTGCCTGGACTGAGGGTTATTCATAAGAATAAAAAAGATTTAAGCAAATCAATGAAGGATCATTTGGAATTCTTCAACACACATCCTTTTCTCGTAACGTTTATTATGGGAATTATTCTAGCTATGGAGCAAAAGAAAGAGGATAGGGAAGCAATACGTGGCATTAAAGTAGCAACAATGGGACCCTTAGGTGGTATTGGTGATGCTTTGTTTTATTTAACATTATTGCCAATTACAGCAAGTATAGGTGCCTCTTTGGCAGTGGAGGGCAATATTCTCGGACCGTTTATCTTTTTGATCATGTTTAATATTATTCATTTCGGAGTTCGATTCGGATTAATGCGTTACGGTTATCGTACTGGGGTTAAGGCAATCGGCAAGTTAAAGGAAGGCACGAAACATGTTTCACGGGCCGCCTCAATCGTTGGGTTAACAGTAGTAGGTGGGCTGATTGCCACCTATGTAACTTTTAAAATTGATTATACATGGAAACAAGGAGAGTCTGAATTAAATGTTCAAACGGACATCTTAGACCAGATCATGCCAGCTATGCTTCCTTTAATATATACCCTGCTTATTTATTGGTTATTAAAAAAAGGCCGTTCGCCAATTTTGTTAATAGGAATAACCGTAATAGTAGGCTTGATTGGATCTTATTTTGGAATTATGTAGTAAGAAAAGTGCAGAGCGCCTGTTTAAAAATTTAGAAATTGGAGCGGCGTACCATAGATAAAGGAATCTCGATGGGCGTTAGCAAATCGATGATGATTTATCGTAAGACACGACGTGAAATCTTCTAGTATTTTGCGTTCGTAGCTAGACACAATTTTCTCATCAGAAGCGTTTTATCCAACCATCAAATTTAATACTTTCTTCACTTAGGACAAAAGCGCAACGAATCGTTCCGTACATTAAAATGAAATTGTAAGAAAAAGGAAGGTGAATGACATGATTGGTATTGTTCTAACAGGTCATGGGAAATACCCTACTGGTTTGTACCAATCCGTTAAACTAATTGCTGGAGAAGTAGAGAGTCTGGAGGTTGTCCCTTTTGTGCAAGATCAAGACAAGTTAAAAGACTCATTGCTTAAGGCAATTGAAAAAGTAGATGAAGGAGACGGTGTTGTTTGTTTTGCAGATTTAGCTGGAGGCACCCCATTTAATGTAAGCTCGCAATTAGCAATAACAAGGGAATACATGCATGTAATTGGTGGAACAAATCCTCCGATGCTGCTTAGTGCTTTGTTTCAAAGAGAACTTCCAGTCAAAGCATTTGTCTCGAACGTTATACAAGAGGGGAAAGCGAGTATTAAAGCTTTTGAATTCAAAGAACGAACAGGAAATCATTCAGAGGGTATTTAGCAATTTGACCAAATAAAATACGGAGGTATAAAATTATGACCTGCTTGCAAAATACAAAAGAAATGCTAGAAAATGCAAGGAAAGAAGGCTATGCTGTTCCAGCTTTTAATATTCATAATCTCGAAACGATTCAAACCGTCGTAGAAGCTGCGGCTGAACAACGATCACCGGTTATATTGGCGGCTACTCCTGGAACGATGAACTATGCAGGGCGTGCTTATATTCAAGCAATAGCAGAAGTGGCTGCAAAGCAACATGAGATCCCTATTGCATTGCATCTGGATCATCATGAAACCTATGAATCGATTGCAGCATCACTTGAACTCGGTACGAAATCCGTGATGATTGATGGATCTAAACAAACGTTTGATGAAAACATTGCTATATCAAAATTAGTTGCCGATAAAGCGCATACGTATAACGCTACGGTAGAAGCAGAGTTGGGGAAATTAGTGGGGCAAGAAGATGATATGGTCGTTGCAGCAAAAGATGCGGCATACACAGATCCAGATACTGTTGTTGAATTTGTGGAACGGACCGGGGTAGATTCCTTAGCTGTTGCAATTGGGACGGGACATGGTTTATACGAAACAGAACCTCATTTAGATTTTGATAGATTAACAAAAATCAAGAATCTAATATCGATACCGATTGTACTGCATGGGGCATCAGGGATATCGAAGCAAGATGTACAAAAATGTATTTCGCTGGGATGTGCAAAGGTCAATATTTCAACAGAGTTGAAAATCCCGTTTTCTCAAGGGTTAAGAGAGCATTTGATTAATTATCCAGATGAAACAGACCCACGTAAGTACATGGCACCTGCAAAAGCAAAAATGAAAGATGCAGTTGTCGAAAAAATAGCCATATGTATGAGTGCTGGGAAAGCATAACAGATGTATGGAGGAGGTGGTATCGATGATTCTTACGGTTACGTTAAATCCTTCGGTAGATATGCAGTACCAATTATCAGCGTTACAAGTAAATGATGTGAATCGGGCTGCCCATGTGTCTAAGACTGCTGGTGGCAAAGGGCTTAATGTCACCAGAGTTATTGATCAATTACAAGAGCAAGTCACAGCAACTGGTTTTCTAGGTGGAAGATTAGGAGAGTTTATAGTAGATGAATTATCGCAGCAACAGATTGCTCATGATTTTGTATCCATTCAAGGAGAGACAAGAAACTGCATCGCTGTTTTACATGATGGCAAACAGACAGAGATCCTAGAGAATGGCCCAATCATTACCAAGGATGAATCAGAGCAATTTCTTCAAAAGCTGCAGAATTTATTGGGGAAAGTTACTAGATTGACGATTTCAGGCAGCCTTCCAAAAGGTTTAACGGTATCCTTTTATCAACAAATTATTAGCTTGGCAAATCAACAAAAGGTTCCTGTTTTTTTAGATACGAAGGCATCGCTATTGATGGAAATTGTAAAAGGTGATGCGAAGCCATATTTAATTAAACCAAATCAGCAGGAATTTGCCGAGGCGATGGAAATGACCTCAAACAGCGTGGAAGCCATTGTTGACATTTTATCTCATCGAACCCTTCTTTCTGATATCCCTTGGGTAGTCGTAACACTAGGAAAAGATGGAGCTGTTATAAAACATGAAGCAGTTATTTATCGAGCATCTATTCCTAATATCCATGCTAAAAATCCAGTTGGTTCTGGGGATAGTGTCTTGGCTGGTTTTGCCGTTGGTCATCAGCGGCAATTATCAGCAGTGGAACTAATTCAATTTGGTTTAACAATGGGTGTCTTAAATGCATTGCAAGCCCAGACAGGTCAGATTGACCCAGAAGCCATACCTGATTACCTATCGCAAATTCATGTTCGCAAATTGTTGAAATAGAATCGCTAATCCGTCTTAATTGACGGGTTAGCGGTATTTTTTTGCCCGAAATTCTATGGGGAACTTCAAATTTCTTTGCTACATCAGTTTTAGAAAATTTTATTATTATCTTTATTTCGTGTTATATAGGAATAGGAATAAAGAGAGATACAAGCTGTTTGTGTCGATCCCAATATCGTACATTCGTCGTTCAAACATTTATGATGAAATCGCGTACATTATTGTGGTATTGGCTGATACAATGAATGTGAAAGAGGGGAAATCATGAAACTTGATGATCGGAGTAACACGATCTTTGAAGCATTATTAAATAATCCTAGCATGAATAGCAAAGAGGTTGCACATACGTATAAGCTGACGAGAAGACAATTAAGTTACAGGATTCAAAAGATCAATCAATGGCTGGATAATCAAGGTCTCCCGCCAATTAATCGTACAAGGCAAGGTTACTTTATTCTAGATCAGAATGTTTATACAGCCTTGCTTCATGATCAGGAGGGAGCGAAGCCAAACCGGATTCTCTCCGAATCAGAACGTGTGTACATGATCGTGTTTATGCTTATCAGTAATAATGACTTATCGCTCTACCATTTTTCAAGTGAATTACAAGTAAGTAAAAATACTGTCCTAAATGATATAAAGAAAGCACAGCAATTGGTTGAACCATTTCAATTAACCATTCGCTATAGTCGGAAGTATGGTTACCTATTAGAAGGCAATGAATTCTATACTCGAAAACTACTCATTCACATAACAACGGTCATACTTGATATGAACGATGGAGAGAAGCTTGTACGGCATTTGGCTCATATGCAAGCAGGAGCGGTAACAGAGACTATAAAACGAATCGAGAATATAGAAAAGAAGCTTAATCTGAAATTTACGGATGAGAAGCTAGCATCGATGCCTTATATCTTATTACTTGTTTTATACCGAATTAACAAGGGACATGTGATTGATTCTTTCTATATTACTTACGATGAGCTCTCAAATACGAAAGAATATCTGGCGACAGAAGAAATTCTTTTTGATCACCCCCATATTCCTATGGTAGAGCGGCTGTTTATTACCTTGCATTTATTAACGATAAATGTGTACTGGTCTGAGTTATTGATGGAAGATACGATTCCTGATTTATATGAAGCACTTGATGAAATGGTGACGCGTTTTGAGAAGAAATCTGTAGTTGTCATTCAAGACCGTGTGCAATTACTGCAAAAGCTATTATTACATGTCAAACCAGCGTATTACAGAATTAAATACGAACTAACGGAAATCAATCATGTACAGCACGGATTAAGCAAGGAATTTTCTGTGCTTCATCACCTAGTAGAACAGGCAATCGAACCGTTAGCGTTTTTAATTGGCAAGGATATTCCCGAAAGTGAAACGGTCTATTTAACGATGTTAATTGGTGGTTGGTTAACGAAGCAGGGGGACAGTATTCAGAAGAAAATCAAAGCCATTGTTGTTTGTCCAAATGGTGTATCGGTATCAAGGCTGATGTATCGTGATTTGAAAGATTTATTTCCTGAATTTGTATTCTTAGATTCATTATCTGTACGAGAATTCAAGGTTTATCCGTATGATTATGATCTTGTGTTCTCGCCAATCCCTTTAGAAACAAATAAAAAGCTTTTTACGGTGAGTAGTGTCTTGCATCGTGATGAAAAAATTCGCTTAAAGAAACAGGTGTCATTAGAATTACATGGCTATTTTCCTTCGAAAATCGAAATGGATGAAATGCTGCAGATTATTAAAGAACATACGACAATTCATGATAAACAACAATTAGCAAAGCGATTATATCGTTATATGCATCGTGATGAGGCAGAATCCATTTATACGGAAGAACCTCCTTCTTCCATGATGGTGCTAAGTGATTTTTTGCCATTAGATCATATTCGAATGGTGCATACAGTTACTTCCTGGAATGAAGCAGTTAAATTGACAGCAAAACCTTTACTTGTAAATAACAAGATTGCTAGATCTTATTTGGAAGCAATGTTGAATCAAAAAGAACAGGATCCTTATATTGTCATTGGGAATCATCTTGCTATCCCACATGCAGCACCTGAGGACGGTGTTAGGGAGACATCAATGAGCCTGCTGCATATAAAGGAAGGTGTTGATTATGGAAAGGAGTATCGTATTCACATTATGGTTGTAATTGCTGCGATGGATAAACAAAAACATTTAAAAGCATTACTGCAGTTAATGAGGCTTGCTCAATCGAAGGATGCAATGAAAACATTGATGCAAATAGAATCAAAAGACAAAATGAAGCAATTGATTCAAGATTACTCATTTGAATAACAACAGGGACTGAGGTGCAGATATGACAGAGCTATATTATGATCAATCAATTATTCAAGTAGACCTTGATGTGACAAGTAATCAAGAAGCACTTGAGAACATGGCAGCAACGATGGCAGAAAAAGGATTTGTCACGGAGTCATTTAAAGATGCGCTAATTAACCGGGAAGCAGCGTTTCCAACAGGCTTACCAACTCAAGGCGTATCTGTGGCAATACCGCATACCGATATCGAGCATGTCATTAAAAAATCAATTAGTGTCGCAATTTTAAAGAAACCAGTTGAATTTGGCATAATGGGAGATTTGGATTCGACGACTCCCGTAAAAATTATCTTCTTGCTAGCTATGGATGAAACCCACGCGCAGCTTGTCCTATTACAACAGCTGATGCAGGTCTTTCAAAATGAAGAACAATTAACGTATTTAGCTAATCAGAAAGATAAACAAAATATAAAACGATTCCTAGAAGAAGAACTAGGGTTCACGCTTAAAGGAGGTGAATAACATGGCAGATAAGAGAAAAGTATTGGTGGCATGTGGTGCAGGGATTGCTACATCAACGGTAGTCAATAGTGCAATTGAAGAAATGGCAAAAGAAAATAATTTAAATATTGAATTAGTTCAAATAAAAATTGCTGAAGTAGGTTCATATGTAGACACCGCCGATTTGCTAGTAACGACAGCAATGACGAAGAAAGAATATCCTTTTCCTGTAATCAATGCACGTTCTTTCCTAACTGGAATTGGTGTAGAGGATACAAAGAAACAAATTTTAGAAGAACTAAAAAAATAAGTGAAGGGGCATCTCGTAAGGAGAGATGCACCTCTTCAAAGGGATAAGGGGGAGGAATTATGCAGGGGTTTGTTGATTTTATTCAAGCCTTCTTAGACTTAGGAGCTACCGTTATTTTACCAGTTGCGATTTTTCTATTAGGTCTGTTATTTGGGCAAAAACCGGGAAAAGCATTTCGATCAGGATTAACGATAGGTGTCGCATTTGTTGGTATATTCTTAGTTGTTGATTTATTGGTAAATAATTTAGGGCCTGCAGCACAAGGAATGGTTGATCGATTAGGTGTTGAATTAAATGTCATTGATGTAGGATGGCCGGCAACTTCTTCGATAGCATGGGCCTCGGTTGTGGCGGCTTTCATCATCCCATTGGGATTAATTGTAAACGTTATCATGTTGGTGAGCAAAACAACCAAAACAATGAATGTTGATATTTGGAATTTCTGGCATTATACCTTTATGGCAGCGATGGTGTATGCCATTTCTGATAGCATTATTCAAGGACTTATAGCGGCAGTTATCTTCCAAATCGTTTGTTTGAAGGTCGCTGATTGGACAGCTCCTATGGTTAGTGAATTTTACGAGCTACCGGGAGTTTCTTTAGCAACAGGGTCTACAATTTCTTATGCACCAGGAATATGGTTAGTTAAAGGATTACAGAAGATACCCGGATTGAAAAATTGGAATGCGGATCCTGAAACGATACAAAAAAGGTTCGGAATATTCGGAGAATCAATCTTTATCGGCTTGTTTTTAGGGGCGGCAATTGGTGCCCTAGCTGGTTATAGTGTTGGTGAAATCATTGAGATTGGTATGGCCATGGCAGCAGTTATGGTACTAATGCCTCGTATGGTAAAAATTTTGATGGAGGGACTAATGCCTGTTTCGGAATCAGCAAGAGAATGGTTAAACAAACGATTTGGTGATCGTGAAATTTATATTGGACTGGATGCTGCTGTAGCATTAGGACATCCTGCTGTTATTTCTACTGCACTGATCCTTGTTCCCATTACTGTCGTTTTAGCTGTTATTTTACCAGGAAATGCTGTATTACCTTTCGGTGACTTAGCTACCATTCCATTTATAGTAGCCTTTATTGTCGGTGCTGCCCGAGGGAATATTGTGCATTCCGTTATTGTTGGTACAGTGATGATTGCTATCTCTCTTTATATTGCAACAGACGTTGCACCGATCTTTACACAAATGGCTGAGAATGCGGACTTCGATATGCCTGAAGGCTCTGCGAGAATCTCGAGTATCGACCAAGGTGGAAACTTGATTAATTGGATTATCTTTAAAATTTTCTCTTTGTTTAATTAAGTCGTAAAGGCCGTCATTTCAATTCTTTTAGAATGTATAGGGGGATCATCATGCAAGCACTTATAAAAACAGCTTTAGGATTCGGTAATCTGGTTGTGCAAGAGAAGGAAGAGCCGAACCCAAATCCAGGGCAGGTAAAAATCAAAGTTCACTATGCAGGGATTTGTGGTTCAGATATCCATACGTATGAAGGACATTACAAAGTAGCTTCTCCAGTTACGTTAGGTCATGAATTCTCTGGTGAAATTGTAGAAGTAGCTGATGATGTGACAAATTTCAAAGTTGGAGATCGTGTCACTTCAGAAACAACATTTTATATCTGTGGAGAATGTAATTACTGTCAGACTGGGAATTACAACTTATGTAATCACCGCAAAGGATTAGGTACGCAACAAGATGGAGCATTTACCTCATATGTGATTGCACGTGCAGAAAGTCTCCACCTGATACCGGAGCTTGTCAGCTATCAAGCTGCTGCTATGACAGAACCATTGGCTTGTACACACCACGCTGTCAATAAAGCAGAAATAAACCAAGGGGATATTGTGGTGGTGATTGGCCCTGGTCCAATTGGTTTATTAACCGCACAGGTAGCCAAAAGTCGTGGCGCAACGGTAATAATTACGGGATTAACGAATGACAAGATTCGTTTAAATAAGGCAAAGGAAATCGGCATTGACTATGCAGTAGATTCACAAAAACAAGATTTAAAAACGCTCGTCCATTCATTAACAGCTGGATACGGAGCAAATGTGGTATTGGAATGTTCTGGATCTGTAGCTGCTGCTAAGCAAGGGATGGATTTGTTAAGAAAACAAGGTCAATTTGTTCAGGTGGGGATATTCAGTGAACCAGCTATCTCTTTTGATATGGAAAAAATTATCCAAAAAGAGATACACATGGTGGGAAGCAGAAGTCAAAAACCGGCAGATTGGGAGCCATCTCTGGCACTGATGAGCAATGGCGAGGTGCAAGCAGAAGCATTGGTAACCCATCAGTACAAAATTACCGAGTGGGAACAGGCTTATCAAGCAATAAAAAGCGGCGAAGCAATTAAGGTGTTACTTGTTCCCCACCTATTAGACAGCTACGAGGGAGGGAAAATCGATGGTCGAACCATTACTTGATTTTATGTTAGGGCCAATGCGAGGAATCACATCCATCTATGTGGAATATCAAGTCATTTTTAATACATTGGTAGTCGGATTTGGGATATATTCAATATTCTTTTCACGAAAAAAACAAACAGCCAATGAAGCAGGTGATTAGATGAAAGCTTTGAAACTATATGCAAAAAGAGATATACGATATGAAGAGGAAGAGACTCCGAGAATTGAACAGAACAATGAAGTTATCATCAAGGTGAAGGCGGTTGGAATCTGTGGATCCGATTTATCCAGATATAAGAAGTTAGGGCCGTATGTGGAAGGGATGGTCTTTGGGCATGAATTTGCAGGAGAAGTTGTAGAAACGGGTTCTGCGGTAGAGGAAATACAAGTGGGTGATCGAGTCTCTGGATGCCCGACTTACTGTTGTGGGAAATGTATGTATTGTCAAAAAGGAGAATTAGCAAGGTGTGAGAAGTTAATCGTTATTGGGGCTAAACATCCTGGAGCATACGCAGAATATGTGAAGTTACCTGAAGCGAATGTAATACCTATACCAGACGGTGTTGATTTTGATACGGCTGCAATGATTGAGCCTTCTGCGGTTGTGGCTCATGGTTTTTATCGAACGTCGCTTCAGCCGGGGCAAGATGTTGCTATTATGGGATGTGGCAATATTGGATTATTAGCGATTCAATGGGCCAAAGTGTTTGGTGCAAGACATATATATGCGATTGATATTGATGAACAGAAGTTAGCGACAGCCAAACAGCTTGGTGCAGATTATATCATTCATTCAAGAGAAGTACCAGCCTATCAACAGCTCCACAAGGTAACCGATGGATTAGGTGCTGATATAGCTATCGAAGCAGCTGGTTCACCAGTTACTTCTGCCCAAATTTTCTCCCTCGTTAAAAAAGGCGGCGAAGTTGTCTTTATGGGTATTCCATATGCGGATGTAATGATCGAACGATTTTATTTTGAACATATTGTTCGTAATGAATTAACTGTTTTAGGTTCTTGGAATGCCATTTCATCGCCATATCCAGGTAAGGAGTGGGAAATGGCGATGAACTTTATGAAAAATGGACAGTTAAACGTCAAGCCAATTATTTCTCATCGAATTCCTTTAATAGATGGACCATCAATATTTGAAACTATCATTCAGCAACAAGGGTCATTTGGAAAGGTACTATTTTATCCAGAACGTGTTCAATAGAAAGACGAAATTAGAACTGGCATTAAGATTATGTAAAAGTAGATGTGGCAGGGATGCAACTAAAATAGCTAACCCAAAAGTGAAATGATAAAATAGGGATGAACTAAATGCTAATACGAAGTATTTTGACGGAGCGATGGTAGAACCTGTTTTTATAACTAACCCGAACGGATTCGAGTTGAATCGTTCGGATTATTATAGGAATAAGATACTGTTGTCTCAGCCTCGCCTATTTGTTTATTCCTTATGGGGAAGAGGAGCTGTTTCTGAAATTAGTTTCTTTTGCTGTAATTCTTCCCAGAATGGATCAGGTATTTTCTCATTCATTGCTGCCAAATCTTCCTTGATCCGCTCTGGTCTGGTAGAACCAGGGATAGCTGCTTGAACGGCTGGATGTGCAGTTGAAAACTGTAAAGCAGCTGCTTTTAAGTTAACGTCATACTGTTTGGCAATGTTATTTAATTCGTTGACAAGTGCTTTGACTTCATCTGTTGCTTGGGCGTAATCGAAGTGATCACCACCCAACAATGCTCCAGAGTTGTATGGACCACCAACTACGATACCTACTCCTTTTCTCTGGGCTAACGGCATCATTCGTTCTAATGCACGTTCATGCTGCATTAAAGTATATTGAGTGGCTGATAAATTTAAGTCCGGATTAGCTTCTTCTAGTTCCATTGCAACTTCAATAGGAGTCGTAGTATTCACACCTAATCCCCATGATTTAATAACCCCTTCTTCTTTTAAGCGAGTCAATGTACGAAACGCACCTTTACGTGCCTCGTCAAACTTCGTAATCCATTCGTCTTCTAGAAAGTCTGGAGAAAGGTCATGAACAAAGACCATATCTAAATAATCCGTATTCAGCCGTTTCAAACTTTGCTCAATTGAACGAAGCGTTCCAGCTTCTGTATAATCTGTTTGTATTTTATTCTTTCGAGCTTGCTCAAATAATCCAGACTTCTCTTCCTGTTCCTCTAAAATGACACGTCCTACCTTCGAACTTAGTACAAATTCTTTTCGGTCCTGTTCAGCTAGCGCCTCTCCTAGCCTCATTTCCGATAACCCAGCGCCATAAAAAGGAGCTGTATCGAAATAGCGCACGCCTTGGCTCCATGCTGATTCAATTGTTGCTTGAGCCTCTTCTTCACTTACATTACGAAACATATTCCCAGTGGAGCTGTACCAAGACCGATTTTATTATTTAGTGCATCATGTAAGTATTTCATTACGAAACCTCCCAAAAAAACATTTCCTAGTAAAAATTACCCAAAACCAATGTAAATAAAACATTTTTAGGTAGCCCAGCGTACAATTTTTACAACATAGGCATATGCTGATAATGACAATTCTTAGATAGAAAGGAAGGCGTGTATATGTTTTATATGGCCCAATTTGATAAGCAAATAAATACTACAATGCCAGATTCAGTAAGAAATTCTCATGATCCATTGCAGTACTTATGTAATTCCATCCACCAGGATATAAAACGAGAAGGGAAAATGATTGCAATCTGTCAAAAACTAGCTGATGAAGCATCTTCAGAGGAAGAGCGGATGAACTATTTGCAAATTATTCAAAGAAAACTAGTACTGTTGGACAACTCAGCTATGATATATCGAAATCTAACAGGAGGGGAACCGGACTATGAGGAAGATATTCGAGTTGCGGATGGCCAAGAAGGTGTACAGCAACTTCAGTTACTAGAACAAGAGAGTTATCAATCTTATCAGAAAGGGTACATGTTGACACAAGATCCATATGTGCGGGACGTCTTCTTACGAGCCTATTATGGGGCAGAATCAGCACAACTCACCTCTAAACAATCACCTCAGGATACGGCAACGCGTATCTCCGATCAAGGAGGAGATCCATTTGTTGTAGCTATTGAGCAAGCCACAGAACGAAATAATACTTTTCGGACAGCGATATGGACTGGAGATCATTTGCAAGTAACGTTAATGAGTATTGATGTTGGTGAAGATATTGGGTTAGAAATTCACCCTGACACAGATCAATTTTTACGTTTGGAGCAGGGAAATGGGTATGTACAGATGGGGAAAAGCAGAGACAATTTAGATTTTAACCGATATGTAGAAGAGGATGATGCGATAATGGTACCAGCAGGTACCTGGCATAATATCACAAATACCGGTGATGAACCTTTGAAACTATACTCTATTTATGCTCCGCCAGAACATCCATTTGGAACGGTTCACCAAACAAAAGCGGATGCCTTGGCAGATGGAGAATACTAATTCGACTAGCCTCCGGTTCAAAGGAAGTTTTTTACCACTTCATATAAAACTATACTTGTCATAATTATTAAACTATGGGATGGTTTACGTATAGGTTGATACTTGCTCAAAAAAAATCCAAGCAAGAACATCTGTCTCTGCTTGGATTCATATACATTACAAGAAAGGGGGAGTTATAAGGATACTAGTAGTATACCCAGTTATCAGCTTTTTAAACCAATACCATGGAAAAAGGAGAGAAAAAATGGGAAAAGTTGCCCTGCAATTGTATACAGTTCGCGAATTAGCTAATGAGAATTTATTAGGGTTATTAGAAAGAATTGCGGAGCTAGGTTATCAAGGCGTCCAATTTGCTGGGTTCCATGATCATAGCGCAGAAACGGTACATAAACAATTACAAGCATTAGGTTTAACACCTGCAGGTGCCCATGTACCGATAGAACTGTTACAAAGCCAGTTGGATGAAGTGTTGCGTTTCCATACCAAACTAGATAATTCATTGTTAATTTGCCCGTTTTTACCCGAATCGATGAGGAAATCAAAAGATGATTATTTGCGGACAGCTGACCAATTTAATGAGATTGGTGAGAAGCTTACACGAGAAGGTTTTGCTTTTGGTTACCATAACCATGCATTTGAGTTTGAACGTTTTGATGAAACATCTGGATTTGAACTGCTGTTTGAGCATACAGATTCTAGCAATGTGAAGATGGAGCTCGATTGTTATTGGGCAGCCTATGCTGGAAGTGACCCCGATCGATTAATACAGAAATATCAAGACAGATGTATTTCACTTCATGTTAAAGACGGAAAGCAGGAAGAAGGAGAAATGATTTCTACGGAGATTGGCAATGGCACATTAGATATTCCAAAACTAATTACATCTGGTAAAGAACATGATGTGAATTGGTTCATCGTTGAGCAGGAACATTTCACTGGAGATCCATTAATTAGCGCGAAAGAAAATGTAAGCGCATTAAAACAGCTGATATAACGAAAAGATCGGGCAAGTAATGTGCCCGATCTTTAAATTATAATAATGGAACAATAATGCCGGCGATTAGTAGAATAAGTGCTCCACCTAAACGAGATGATATTTGAGCAAACGGCATTAATTCCATTCGCTTGGAAGCGGACAATACGGCCACATCACCCGTTCCTCCCATATTAGCCATACATAAACCTGCCGTGATTGCAGATTCGATTGGGTGGAAGCCAACTAATTTTCCGAGCATTGCCGCTCCTAATGCTGCACCAACAACGACACTGGCAACCAATAAAATATATTCGATCGTCAGTGCATCAATAACAGCATTCAAATCCGTATAAGCAATCCCTATCCCAATTAATAAGGCGAGCGTCCAGTTTTTTGCAACGAATTGATACCACTGATTTGCCCCATTTTCAACAATTTCAGGTAACCATCCTGCTAATTTAAAAATAGCTACTAAAATAATCATGAGGGCATATGGGTGTAGTGGGATAAAGTTTCCTAAAATTTGGCCAAGCACATAAAATACGAGAGCTGCAACCATACCTACACCCATGATACTTACATTATACGTAACCTTTTTATTTTCTACATGGAAGCCTTCCATCAATTGGCCATTTCCTGATAGCTTAGGAAACTTATTACCGATCATATTTAAGATACCTGCAAGAATAATAGCCAGGACATTACCTAGTGCTAATGCTGGTACAAGGATTGAAATATAATAGGATGGATCATTACCAAGAATTTCGGAATATACTTGAGACATTGGAACAGCACCAGCTCCCATACCTCCACCCATAATTGGCATGGCAATAACTAAAATGGCATCTTTAAATCCAAATCCAATAATCAGACCTACAATACCCGCTAGTATCATTGATACAATTACAGCAGCTAATAAAGGTAAAGCAAATTTAGCGCCAGCTTTTTTTAATGTGTTGGAATTCATTCCTAAGATACTACCTGTTATTAAGGCAGCAATATAGAAATTAAGAAAACCACCGGATTTCATGAATTCCGTTATACTGGTAATGGTTTCTTGGGGCATGATATCTGCGTATACGAAAAAAGCAGCACCAAATATAGCTACAATAGCACCTCCACCTAAAAAGCTTCGGAGGATAGGGGTATTATCGCCAATCCAGCCAAACAGTTCTCCCAGTACCATCATAATGAGTAAACTACCGATCATTCCAGCAGGTAAATTCCCTGTATACATAGCTGCTAAAGCGATAATTGTAATTAATGCAAACCAAATAACCGGGATATTAAAGATACTTATGCGCTGAAATAACCTTGTTTTTGATACTGTTTCCGGCTCAATTGATTGTTGTTGGGGTGTCGTCATGATTTGCCTCCTAGTTATGAATATACTTTCTTTTAGTTGTTCGCTTTGCTTTCGTTATCAGGTGCTTAATTATTTGTTCTATCTCATTCAAAGTACCTTGAGCGTGCACAATTGCACGTTTTCATCCTTCCCAATTTTGAATGCCTACAAATACCGTATGAAACTTGTATCAATTCTCCATAAGTTAAAACGCTTACAATAATTAGTACAAATCTTCATTACAATGAATATATTCTATATACATGAAAAGCTGTTAGGTATTTTATATGTGTAAGAGCCTAAAGAACCATAGGGATAAGTTATGTATGATCGAAGAATCATAATCTTCGATACATTCCTTTATCTGAAAGCCGCATTTCCTTAGTATATGAAGAAAGAATTTAGTAGTTTCTTTGATCCAAGTTATGCCCCCCTTCCTTCCTAACCTACGTATGAAGGGTTAAAACGTTTTTGAAGGATTCGTAGCCTAGACATATCGTAACGCTAACTAACTTTCGTATTTGCACATTCTATTTTTATTACTCTAGCACCTGATCCAGCTATTTGTCGAGAGACAAAAGGCATAGCTACGCTTGATCTAATAGATTAAGCGTAGCTATGCTGAAGGCAACAAGTAGGTTATATTCTATTTATTTTCCTACTTACGGTTCTTTTGGAATTTTTTCATCTTAGATTGGTATAGTACTTTTAGTCCAAGGTAAAATTGAATAATTAAGGAATTTTTGGTTATTTTCCTTTATAATAATACTAAATAGGTATGCCATATTTACTTATCAAGAGTTATTCCAAGAGTCATCCCCATATGCAGCAGGAGAGGCTCTTGTATTTTGAGGAAAAACAACTTAAGCCATATCGTTTATTTTGGGTCCAATGTTGAGCAATATGTATTGCAACCCAAACAATAATTCGGTTTATGAGTATATAAGTAATTAGCATATTGACAATTAATTAGCAAAACAGTAAGATTTATTGTAATCGATTACAATTAGAGGTGTGAGGAGCATGGCAACTATACAAGAAGTAGCGAAAAAAGCAGGGGTATCTGTAGCCACAGTTTCTAGAGTACTTAATAATTCCCATACTGTAAAAGAAACAACAAGATTTAAAGTTGAGCAAGCGATTGGAGCGTTAAATTACGCGCCCAGTGTTTTAGGACGGAATTTACGAAATTCAGAAAGCCGACTACTTCTTGTGTTAATACCGAGTATTTCGAACCCGTTTTATACGGAGATTATTAATGGGATAGAAGATACTGCTATTCATGAAGGCTATAATATCATGCTTTGTGAAACGGATTCGAATCCTCAAAGAGAAGCGATTTATTTTAATCTTGTTCGTAATCGCATGGCCGATGGTATTATTCTAATGGATCCAACTATTAATCGAAATAATGTATTGCAATTGGCAGAAACACACCCAATTGTACAATGCAGTGAATTTGATAAGGAAGGGCATATATCCTATGTTTCGATTAATAATGAATTAGCTGCTTATCAAGCGGTGAAGCACTTAATTAAAATTGGAAAGAGGAAAATTGCATTCATTAATTCCGATGAAAAATTTTTATATGCACGTGAGCGGAAAGCTGGTTATGAAAAGGCATTTAATGAGTACGATATGTCTGTAGAAGCGAAATGGATGTATAATATCCAAAAGCTTAATTTTGAAAGTGGGCAACAAGCAATGCGGACACTTCTTAACCAAGCCGATCGCCCTGATGCAGTTTTTGCTGTGTCTGATGTTCTTGCCATTGGTGCATTAAAAGAAATTCACGCTAGTGGGTTGAATGTGCCTAATGACATAGCGGTGATCGGCTTTGACAAAATTAGCTTTTCTAACATGACCTACCCAACGCTGACAACGGTATCGCAGCCGATGTACCGGATGGGATGTATTTCAGCGACAATGATTATTAAGAAGATAAGAGGAGAAAAGGTAGAAAGTATGCTTCTTGAACATGAATTAATTATTCGTGAATCAACATAAGGGGGGAATATCATGTATTCATTAACCAACCAAATTGCGATTGTTACTGGTGTCAGTCATGGCAATGGAATAGGTGCGGCAATTTGCCGTCAACTTGCAGCGGCAGGTAGTTCGATCTTTTTTACCCATTTTCGGGCAGAGGCTAGTTGGCCAACGTTTTTTCAAGAAGAAATTAGGAGACGTGGGGTTGAATGTAATTATTTGGGCATCGATTTGTCCCACACACAAGCACATAGGGAAATAATGACGACGGCGGTAGATCAAATGGGAGTTCCTACTATTCTCGTAAATAATGCGGCCCATTCTACAAGGGATGGCTACCAAATTCTTGATGCAGAAATAATAGATAAACATTATCAAGTCAATATGCGTCACACAATGTTATTAAGTGCTGCCTTCGCACGTCAATTAGAACAAACAAATGTTGATCATGGACGGATTATCCATTTAACATCTGGTCAGGCGCAAGGACCAATGGTCAATGAGTTAGCATACGGTGCAACAAAAGGAGCTATATCGGCATTTACTTTGTCATTATCAGCTGAACTTGCCCCACTTGGAATTACCGTAAACGCGGTTAATCCTGGACCAACAGATACTGGCTGGATGACGGAGGAGCTAAAACAAGAACTTCACCCCAAATTTCTATCAGGAAGAATCGGTGAACCAGACGATGCGGCAAAATTAGTATCTTTTCTTGCAAGCGATCAAGCAGGCTGGATAACCGGTCAAGTTATTCATTCAGAAGGGGGGTTTCTAAGACAATAGGGTAAGGGCATTATTTTGAAAAGTATTATCGATTTCATTCAATTTCTCGGCCATGATAAAAGAGGCATGCATTATTGATACATCTAGAGTGGGATAAAAAAGTTATTGACAACAGGGGAATAAGGGTTATAATAAAACCATAATGTAATCGATTTCATTTTTTCTAATATTAAATAAAGTTATTGTGGTGAAATCGATAAAAACCAAGGGGGATTTCCATTGAAGTTATCTAAATACTTGCTTCCTATTCTACTATTGATTGGCTTGGCATTTGTACTAATTGCTTGTAGTGACTCTTCATCCGAAGACGAAACTGCTGATCAAAATGGTTCCGGATCAGGTGATGAAGAGGAAGTTACTATCGTTTATGCCCGTGGAGTAGATACAACACCAGCGACAGAAGCACTTATTAAAGCATTTGAAGAGAAGCACCCAAATATTAACGTGAAAGAACAAGAAATGCCGGCAGATACCGGTCAATCGCATGACCAGTATGTAACCGCTTTCAGTTCGCAAAGTACAGAAATTGACGTTTTTAATGCAGATGTGATTTGGCCAGCAGAGTTTGCGCAAGCGAATTATGCTTTAGAGCTAGATCGTTTCATTGAAAAAGATGGAATCAATATGGAGGATTACTTCCCTGGTACAGTTCAGGCGGGTAAATTCGATGGAAAACAATGGGCTATGCCACAATATACCGATGCCGGAATCCTCTACTACCGAACAGATATCGTCGATGAGCCGCCGAAAACATGGGATGATCTTATTGAACAAGCAAATAACCTTAAAGGCGAAAAAGGGACAGAATTTGGTTATTTGATGCAAGCTGCACAGTATGAAGGATTAATTACAAATGCGATTGAGTTTATCGCATCGTATGGTGGAGAAGTAGTTAATGAGAATAATGAAGTCGTTGTCGATAGTCCGGAAACCGTTAAAGCTTTGGAAAAAATGAAAGAAGTGGTTGGTTCTGATTTTGTACCACAGAATATTCTTAATTTCCAAGAAATTGAAACGGAGAATGCTTGGATTGAAGGGAAATCCGTTTTTGCTCGTAACTGGCCATACCTAATGTCTTCTTCCAATGATGAAGAACGTTCTGCAATAAGTGGGAATGTAGAGATGACCACGATGCCAGAAGGGGATGCAGGGAGTGCATCAGCATTAGGTGGATGGATGACGATGATTAATCGTTACTCCGAACATCCTGAAGCTGCTTGGGAGTTTGTAAAATTTATATCTGGACCGGAAGGACAAAAGATTTCGGCAGTGGAGGGCGGCCGTGCGCCAACTATTGAAGCATTATATGATGATCCTGAAATACAGCAGTTAAATTCATTATTTGGGAACCCAGATTTCCGAGAAGTATTGCAAACCGCAGTGCCCCGTCCAGTAACACCAATTTATCCAGAAATCTCAGATATTATGCAAATTGAAATCTCTAAAGTCCTAACTGGTGATCAGAATCCACAACAAGCTGCTACCAATATGCAAACGAAAATGGAAGCTGCGATGAACGAATAAGGAAGGTTAATAAGGCAAGGTGGGCATTCCTCATCTTGCCTTTATAAATAGAGATGTAGGAGAAGGAGGGTTACCATGAAGAGGAAAAAACGCAGCTTTCAATTGAATGAGAAACAACTTGGTTATGCAATGGTTCTGCCTTCATTAATTCTTGTTTTTGTTGTTGTGCTTTGGCCAGTGGCGCAGTCGTTCTGGAATAGTTTATTTGATTATCGATTAAATGATCCGAACCGGTCTGAACTAATGTTAAGTGCCAATATTGATTTAGAGAGATACGTAGATAATCATTTTTATATTAATAGTCAATTAGAGGATTTAGCTTCATCTGTAGAAGGGGAAGCAGCAGCAACTATTACCGACATAAAGGAAAAGATAAATGGGTATCATCAAGAATTAGTAGAAGATGAAGAAACCAAGCAGAAAGTGGAAAAAGTCGATGAATTAATTATGAACTATCAGCCGGTCACGGATTCCGATTTGAAATACCAGAAGATTGATAATGGATTCGCAGACGAATATCGTGATGCTTTAATGAGTTATCAAGATAAATTAACAGGCTTAGCCTCCTCTGTCTCAGATGAAACAGTCAGTGAAAATATTAACCAATCTGCGGATTTACTGGGGGCGACTGGAGAAACCATCTTAAAATCGAACTTCATTGGATTAAAAAACTATGGAAAATATCTACAGGACACACGCATGTGGAAATCCTTGTGGAATACAACGTTCTTTACTGTTGTAACAGTTGCATTGGAGCTAGTGCTTGGTGTTTGTATCGCGTTACTTATTAATCGAGCGTTTAAAGGTAGAGGCCTCATTCGTGCTTCAGTATTAATTCCTTGGGCAATCCCAACTGCTGTGGCTGCCATGATGTGGGGTTTTCTCTATGATGGGCAGTCTGGTATCGTAGCTCATTATTTAGCATCTCTAAATCTAATTCCAGGAGAATCCTGGTTATTATCAACGTCTAATGGAGGAATGTTCTCCATTATCTTAGCCGATGTCTGGAAAACAACACCATATATGGCTTTATTGATACTAGCAGGCTTACAGACGATTCCGAGTTCACTCTATGAAGCTTCCGGCGTAGACGGGGCGAATAAGTGGCAACAATTTTGGAAGATCACCTTGCCATTGTTAAAATCTTCTATTCTAGTAGCTTTACTATTTAGAACGCTGGATGCATTCCGTGTATTTGATTTGATTTATGTATTAACTGGTGGTGGACCAGCGAATGCAACGGAATCCATTTCGGTGTACGCGTATAAAACCTTATTTGCTCAACAAAATTTTGGAGAAGGATCTGTGTTGTCGGTTATCGTGTTCTTATGTGTAGCATTAATCAGTTTCATCTATGTGAAATTGATCGGTTCCGATTTATTTGCAGGTCGAACAAAATGAGGAGGGGAGTAGCATGAACAAACGTGGAAAAATTGGTTTTTATATTTTCTTGATTATCTTTGTATTTCTCGTCATGTTCCCATTCATCTGGGTATTCTTGACATCGATTAAACCAGTAAATGAAATCTTTTCTTCGTTTAAATGGTTTACAAGTAATCCATCACTATCCTCCTATGAGGCTGCTTTAACAAATCGACCATTGTTACGATATATGCTCAATAGTTTTGTCGTATCGATCCTGACAACGTTATTAGCACTTGTTTTTGCTTCGTTTACTGCTTATGCGGTAACAAGGCTGCCAATTAAGGGGAAAGGCCTGATTTTAGGAATTGTCTTAGCTGCGTCAATGTTCCCGCAGATTGCGATCATATCGCCAATGTTTAATCTTGTTACAGGTTTAGGTTTACGTAATAGCTACTTAGGTTTAATAATTCCTTATATTACAATCAGTCTTCCACTTGCAATTTGGATTCTATCTACATTTTTCCAAAAGATTCCTTATGAATTGGAGGAGTCAGCGAAATTGGATGGGGCTAGTCCGTTCCAAACATTTCGTAAGATTATCTTCCCGCTGGCAACACCAGGCATTTTTACTACAGGGATTCTTGTATTTATTGCTGCTTGGAATGAGTATCTTTTCGCATTAACGATTAATAGTGAGGATTCGTGGAGAACAGTACCGGTTGGGATTTCAATGTACCAGAGTGAATTCTCTGTTCCATGGGGGGATATTTCTGCTGCAACAGTAATTGTGACGATTCCAATTGTCATTTTAGTACTGATTTTCCAACGAAGAATCGTTTCTGGTTTGACATCTGGCTCTGTGAAAGAATAGGAGTTCGGATTTAATAAAATTAAACTTTAGAGGATGGTGGAGTATATGACAGAGAAAGTTCAAGTAGGAATTATTGGTTGTGGTGGCATTGCCTTTGGAAAGCATTTGCCGAGTTTATCAAAACTACAGCAGGTAGAGCTCGTTGCTTTCTGTGATGTGAAGAAGGAAAAGGCCGAACAGGCAGCGAAAGAATATGGAGTGGAAGGTTCAAGCGTGTATCAAAACTATCAAGATTTGTTGAAAGATTCAGCGATTGATGTCGTCCATGTTCTTACACCAAATATTTCTCATGCAGAAATTAGTATTGCTGCGCTGCAAGCAGATAAGCATGTCATGTGCGAAAAACCAATGGCAAAAACAGCAGAAGAAGCCAAGGCAATGCTCGAGGCGGCCAATCAATCAAACAAAAAATTAACGATTGGTTACAATAATCGTTTTCGACCAGATAGTCGATATTTAAAACAAGTTTGTGATCGCGGCGACTTAGGAGAGATTTATTTTGCAAAAGCTCATGCGATTCGACGGCGTGCTGTCCCTACATGGGGAGTGTTTTTAGATGAGGAGAAGCAAGGCGGCGGTCCATTAATTGATATTGGAACACATGCACTTGACTTAACATTATGGATGATGAATAACTATGAGCCGAAAGTGGTTATGGGGGCTACGCATCATCAATTAGGAAAGAAAGAGAATGCAGCAAATCCTTGGGGTTCATGGGATCCAAAGGCTTTCAATGTAGAAGATTCCGCGTTTGGATTTATCACAATGAAAAACGGTGCTACCATAATCTTGGAATCTAGCTGGGCATTAAACTCCTTAGACGTAGACGAGGCAAAATGCTCCCTAAGTGGATCTGAAGGCGGAGCTGATATGAAAGATGGTTTGCGCATGAATGGAGAAGAATTTGGAAAGCTTTACACGACGAATGTAGATTTAGGAGCGGGTGGTGTTGCCTTTTATGATGGGGAAACAGAATCTGACGCTGATCTAGAAGCGCGACTGTGGATTGAGTCCATAATCGAAGACAAAGAAACAGTTGTCCAGCCTCAACAGGCTCTCGTAGTGACCCAAATTTTAGAAGCGATCTATCAATCTGCAAAAACGGGGAAAGCAGTTTATTTTGACTAAACAAAAAAAGGGTGGCAATAAGAATGATTCGAGTAGCATTATTAAGTAGATGGCATGTTCATGCTGACGACTATGCAAGGGAAGCAATCGCACATCCAGATTTACAAGTGGAAATGGTTTGGGATGAAGACCCCGATCGTGGAAGGCGATGGGCGAACGAATTAGATGTTGCTTTTGAAGCAGATATTGATCAGGTTTGTTCAAGTCCGGATATAGACGCTGTCATTATTACCACACCTACAGATCAGCATAAGAAAGTCATGTTAAAAGCTTGTCAGTATCAAAAACATATTTTTAGCGAGAAAGTATTGGCTTTCACCATAGAAGATTGTCAGGAGATTATTAAACAGGCAGAAGACGCTGGTATCAAATTAATGCTATCGCTACCAAGGCTTACGGAGAAAGAATTTCTGCAGGCAGATCATGCGCTAAACGAAGGATGGCTAGGGGATTTATCGATGATTCGCTGCCGGCTAGCGCATAATGGAGCAGTTGCTCCAGCTGGAAAAGAAGCAGGCTGGCTGCCAAAGCGTTTCTTTAATAAAGCGCAAACTGGTGGTGGAGCACTAATTGATCTTGGTGCACATCCAATTTATTTAACAAACCGCTTAGCCAAAGATCCGAAGGCAGTTTATGCAAGAATGCAGCCCCAAGTTAGTAAGGATGTTGATGATGCAGCAGTAGTAACCATAGAATACGCTTCTGGAGCATTAGGCGTTGTGGAAACTGGCTTTTTATCATATAGTAGTCCTTTCCAATTGGAACTGTATGGTACAGAAGGTGTTCTACTAGCTGAAGAAGGTCGTATTCGCTTAAAGAGTATCCATTATGGCGACAACCAGTGGATAGAAATTGATGAGCAGCTTCCAGTAGTAGCAACTCCAATGGAGCAGTGGGTAAACGCTATACAAACAGATGAACCAACTTTTATTACTGCTCAAGATATGATGCAATTAACAATGATTAATCAGGCAGCGCGTCACTCCCATCAGGAGGGAAAGCGAATAGAAGTAAGTGATATCAAATAAAATTTACAGACGAAGGGGATATACACATGAAAGTAACCATCTGGAACGAATTTCGTCATGAAAAAGAAAACCCGAAAGTTGAAGAAATTTATCCAAAGGGGATTCACGATACGCTTTCCCAATTTTTAGTAGAGGCGGGCTTAGATACACAAACAGCAACATTAGATGAACCAGAACATGGCTTAACCGATGAGGTATTAGAGGAAACAGATGTCCTTGTTTGGTGGGGGCATAAGGCGCATCATGAAGTAGAGGATACGATTGCAGAGAAGGTAAAAGTACGTGTTCTTGAAGGAATGGGATTAGTAGTTCTTCATTCAGGTCATTTTTCCAAAGTATTTAAGAAATTAATGGGTACAACATGTGATTTGAAATGGCGGGAAGCGGATGATAAAGAACGCTTATGGGTAGTTGATCCGAGTCACCCAATTACAGCAGGAATAGGAGAATATGTCGAGCTCGAGAAAGAAGAAATGTATGGCGAACATTTCGACATCCCTGTTCCAGACGAGTTGATCTTTGTTAGTTGGTTTGAAGGTGGAGAAGTATTCCGAAGTGGTGCTACCTTTAAGCGCGGGCAAGGAAAGATTTTTTATTTCCGTCCAGGTCACGAGACATATCCTACGTATCATAATAATGAAATTCAACGGATTATTACAAGTGGAGTAAAATGGGCGGCGAGTTCGAAAAGTATCAAGCCAACCTATGGTAACAAACAGCCTTTAGAGAAAATAGCAGAGAAGGAGTAGATCACATGGCATCACTACGCGTAGCGATAATTGGCTGTGGAAGTATTGCTAAACATCGGCATTTATTAGAATATCAAGCTAACTCAAAAGTAGATATTGTGGCTGTTTGTGATAAGGTAGAAGAAAGAGTGAACGAGACTGCACAACGTTATCAGGTAAAAGCTTATACGGATTATCAAGCCATGTTAGCCAAAGAGGAACTGGATGCGGTCAGTGTTTGCTTACCTAATTATTTACATGCTCCTGTATCCATTGCAGCATTAGAAGCAGGCTGTCATGTCTTATGTGAGAAACCAATGGCTACAAGCATTCAAGAAGCTGAAGCGATGATCACTGCTACTAAGAAGCGTGGTAAAAAACTAATGATTGGTCATAATCAGCGGTTTGTCCCGTCCCATCAAAAAGCAAGAGAAATGATTGCAAACGGGGAGTTAGGGAAAATCTACAGCTTTCGGACGGCATTTGGTCATGGTGGGCCAGAAGGCTGGAGTATTGATGGCAAAAATAGCTGGTTCTTTAAAAAAGATGAGGCTTTTATTGGATCCATGGGAGATCTCGGTGTACATAAGGCTGACTTAATTCGCTTTCTTCTTGGTGAAGAAATTAGTGAAGTAGCTGCGTTTGTTGAAACAAATGCAAAAACGGACACAGATGTCGATGATAATGCTGTTTGTATGTTAAAAACAGAAAGCGGAATTATCGGTACTTTAGCAGCAAGTTGGGCGTATGTATCTAAAGAAGATAATGCAACAAGAATTTATGGTGAAAAAGGCATTTTGCGTTTAGAAGATGATTCAACTTATTCGTTTATTGTCCACCATGCAGATGGGAACGTGACAAATATTGATCTAGGTGGTATTCAGTCTAATGAGGAAGATGGCCAAACAACGACGCATGTGATTGACCATTTTGTCGACTCAATTTTAAACGATATCGAACCATTGGTTAATGGGGAAGAAGGATTGAAATCACTGCAAGTCATTTTAGCCGCGTTGGAATCAAGTCAAACGAAGACAATAACAAAAATATAGGAAGGTTTGTTATGGATAAATTAAAAGTAGGAATAATTGGAGTCGGTGGGATTGCTCAGAGCAGGCATATTCCAGCTTTCCAAGCGTTAGAAGATCGAGTGGAAATCATAGCAGTGCAGGATGTGAATCAAGATCGCGCCAAAGAAGTAGCTGCAAAATATGACATCCCACGTACATTTGTTCAATATCATGATTTATTTGAGCATGTAAATGCGGTGGTAATTTGTACACCAAATAAATTCCATGCAGAAATTACAGTAGCAGCATTAGAAGCTGGTGTTCATGTCTTATGTGAAAAGCCAATGGCGATGACGACGGAAGAATGTGAGAGTATGATATCGGCAGCGAAGCAATCTGGCAAGCAGTTGGCAATTGCTTACCATTATCGACATACCGATAATGCAAAGCTTGCAAAACAAGCTGTTCTGCATCAGGAAATTGGTGAGCCGCTTGTAACTCGAGTGCAGGCGTTACGCAGAAGAAAAGTTCCCGGCTGGGGGGTCTTTACTAATAAAGAATTACAAGGTGGAGGCAGCTTGATTGACTATGGTTGTCACCTTCTAGATTTAGCGATTTGGCTGTTAGGCGATCCTGAACCGGTGGAAGTGTTGGGAACAACGTACAATCGGCTAAGCAAGCTGCCAAACCAAATCAATGATTGGGGCACATTCGATCATGCAACGTTCGAAGTGGATGATCATGTAACTAGCTATATTACGTTTGACAACGGGATTTCCATGCAAATGGAATGCTCTTGGGCAGCCAACATTAAGGAAGATACGAGACATTTGAGTATTTCCGGTGTCGATGGTGGGTTGAGTCTCTATCCGTTTGAATTGTATCAACCAAAGCTTGGTACTTTTATGCGCAGCGATGCAAAAGTAGAGCATAATGAAACAAACGCTGGCTATATTCAGGCTGAGAACTTTGTAGATAGCTGCTTGGGTCAAGACGAATTAGTCGTGAAGCCAGAACAAGCCTTAAAAGTTACCAAAATCATTGATGCCATTTATCAAAGCAGTGACACGGGTAGCAGTGTGAAGCTGAAGTAATAGTGTTTATAGGGGAAGAGGGCAGCAGCCTCATCGGCCTGTTTCTGATTGGTCATATGTATAGAAAGGTGGAGTAAAAGATGAAATTAGGCGTATTTACTGTTTTATTCGGAGAAAAATCTTTTGAGGATATGCTCGATTATGTGCAAGCGTCTGGATTAGATGCGGTGGAAATTGGCACGGGCGGAAACCCAGGTACAGCTCATTGTAACGTCGATGAATTATTAGCTAGTGAAGAGAAGCGGAAAATATATTTAGATAAAATCCATTCGCGGGGGTTGACGATTAGTGCATTTAGTTGCCATGACAACCCAGTTTCACCAAACCAAGCACATGCTGAATCTTCTCATGAGGCGTTTGTTAAAACGGTGAAATTAGCAGAATTAATGAATGTACCAGTCGTTAATACATTTTCTGGTACACCTGGTTCCAACGAGCAATCTAAATACCCGAACTGGCCGGTTACCCCATGGCCCACTGAATATTCAGACATCCTTGATTGGCAGTGGGAGAACAAGTTAATTCCTTATTGGAAGGAACAGGGCCAGTTTGCAAAAGATCATGGGATAAAGATAGGCTTGGAATTACATGCAGGATTCCTCGTCCATACACCATATACGATGTTGAAATTACGTGAAGCAACGAACGATGCAATTGGTGCTAACTTAGACCCAAGTCATTTATGGTGGCAAGGGATTGATCCAGTTGCGGCGATCAAAATTCTTGGTAAACAAAACGCCATTCACCACTTCCATGCAAAAGATACGTACATTGATCAAGAAAATGTAAACATGTACGGTCTAACAGATATGCAGCCATATAGCAGCGTGCAAAGTCGCGCTTGGACGTTCCGCTCTGTCGGCTATGGGCATAGTGAAAAAGAATGGTCGGATATTGTGAGTGCGCTACGTACGTATGGCTATGATTATGTTATTAGCATTGAACATGAAGATCCAATCATGTCGGTTGATGAAGGATTCCAAGCAGCTGTAAAGAATTTAAAAGATGTAAATATCAAAGAGGCCCCTGCTCAGATGTGGTGGGCATAACAGAGATTAGCATTTCTAAGCTTGTAGAGAAAATCCTTGTTTTTCTACAAGCTTTTTTTTCTTGCCTCCAAGAGTACAGCCCACTCCCTGTTCGAAAGCACGAGTCCCCTTGTGCAAACCTTGGATATTCGCCAAAAGTTAGACATTTTAATAAGTAGCAAAGTAAATCATTCTAGTTGTAATAAATAAAGTGAGCGGTCGAGTGATTTTTAGACAGTCTGTAGGGGATTTATTGAAAGAAAATAGAAGGTAAGTGGAAGGGGCCCCTTTTTTTTCAAAAGAATCGCCACATAAAACACCTTCTCAACTCGAATATCTTAACTGCTGATGAAAGCGTAGGATTAAGGAGTTAGCTTGTTTTCCCTAATGCATGATCTGTGAAGTGAAAGAGATAAAATGCAAGAAGGATAAAATTAGCTTATTTCGGGTATATCAATATGACAGTGCATGAAATATAAATTTATTATGAATGTGAGGTGGAAAATCATGAAAGATAAACAACGAGATCACTTAACCCCTGACTTTGATGCGATTGTCATTGGTGCAGGATTTTCAGGGTTATATATACTTCATCGCTTACGTAAAGCAGGGTATCGCACACAAGTGTATGAAGCAGGTGCTGATGTTGGGGGTGTTTGGTATTGGAATCGATATCCAGGTGCGCGCTGTGATTCGGAAAGCATGTATTATAACTACACCTTCTCTAAAGAGTTGTATAAAGAATGGACGTGGACAGACCGGTTTCCACAGCAGGAAGAGATACTTCACTATTTAAACTATGTAGCAGATAAGTTCAATTTACGAAAAGGTATTCAGTTTAATACAAGGGTAACAGCAGCTCATTATAATGAGGAGCAGCAGCTTTGGCATATTTATACAGACGATGACTCCCATGTGACAACAACCTTTTTCATCTCAGGTGCAGGCTGTTTATCAACGAAGAATGTTCCAAACTTTAAAGGATTAGAACACTTTAAGGGAGCATGGTATCATACAGGAAATTGGCCGCATGAAAACGTAGATTTTACGGGCAAACGTGTTGGTGTAATTGGAACTGGATCCAGTGGCATACAGGCGATCCCGGTTATTGCTAAAGAAGCAGATCATTTAACTGTGTTTCAACGTACCCCACAATATACAGTCCCAGCGAAAAATCATCCATTAGATCCAGAAATAATTAAGGAAGCAAAAGCGAACTATCATCAAATTAAGCGAGAATTACCAGAATCAATCAATGGCGTACTAACAAAAGTCAGTAGACATTCGGCATTAGAGGATGACCCAGAAGAAAGGCAACGGGTCTATGAAGAGGCTTGGCAAGAGGGAGGTTTCTCGTTTCCGTTGGTTTATAAGGATTTAACAAGTAATGAGGCTTCCAACGAAACAGCGGCATCCTTCATTCGACAAAAGATCGAACAGATTGTGGAAGACCCTGAGACAGCTAAGAAACTACAGCCAGACCATTATTATGGAACGAAGCGACCGAACTTAGATGACCATTATTACCAGACGTTTAATCGAGATAACGTAACCCTTGCGGATGTTAATGAAGATCCAATTGCTGAAATTACATCTAAAGGAATTCGTACAACCAGTTCTGATTTCCCACTTGATGTAATTGTTTTTGCGACAGGATTTGATGGGATGACTGGATCCTTATTTAAAATCGATATTCGTGGAAGAAAAGGGGTTGCCTTAAAGGAAAAATGGGAAGATGGAGGCCAGGTACGTACCTACTTAGGATTGGCAACAGCTGATTTCCCAAATTTCTTCATGATTACTGGACCAGAAAGCCCATCTGTCTTAGTGAATATGCCGACAGCAATTGAACAGCATGTGGAGTGGATCGCTGGTTGCTTAGAATATATGCAAAAGCATGGGAAAACAACGGTGGAAGCAAATCCTTCAGCGGAAAAAATGTGGAGCAAGCATTCAAGAGAAATAGCCGATAAAACATTGTTCCCTAAAACCGATTCTTGGTACACAGGAGCTAATATTCCGGGAAAGCCACGATCTTTTTTAATTTATCTTGGTGGATTTGAAGCGTACACACAAATATGTCATGATGTTGCAGCTAAATATTATGACGGATTTACTATGAGCTAAGGCTCGTCATTAGAGAACTTTCGGCTGTCGAATCCTATTGCCCGACAGCCGAATATTAGATGATAATAATACTTTGAATAAACGTAATATACGTCGTTAGTACCAAACATAAGGCGAGCATAAATGACAATGTTGCTGACATTTTTGTCTTGAACACATACATGCTGATAGTAAGACATAGTGCGATGACAGCGAAGAAAATAGTGGAACTATTCCACATGAGTGTTACCTGATTACCATCAATTGGTCCATGGTAAAACATTTCTAAAATCGGAGCATATCCGCTACTTTGGATTAAGTTCTCGATCTGGAATGGGGGTGATTGTTCATTCATTACGCCAGTAACGATAAAGATTAATAAAATTATGAGAAATTCTGCACGTACCCACGGCTTCGGGTTAAATGTAGAATCTGTTGTTAGTTTTTTCTTCATCCAATAGCCATTGATAAAAGCGTAAATAAATAGTGGTAAGATAAATAGATGCTTGATTAGTAAACTTTGACCATAGGATACCAAATAGGAATCAGTATACTGTTGGAAATTAATTATGGCATTCATTAACAACAAGCCACTTATCATAATGAACAGAAAGCAGGCGATAGCTGTTGGGTGAAACCATGTTAAAAAACGATTCCAATTGTGAAGATCCTTGGCGAACCAGCTTACAAGCAGTAAGCAGCCTACCCAAATAATAACAGCGATAAAGTGCATAGCATGAATAAACACACCATATATACCTTCGACCGAACCTGCATGGCTGCTCCATGCAACACCAATTGCAAGGAACACAACAAGCGCAAGACCTCCCCAAGCTGTCTTTTTATCTTGATTATCATCGGTTAAGGTAATATAAAATCCAAGAACAATACTAAGGATGAACGTAAAAAGCCAAGCGTTACCTATTTTAAATGATAATAGAACTGTCTGTGCGGCTGAGCCAAAGCCATATGCCTGTGACAAATGGGTGATAATTTGAATCAATGGGATAAATGATAAAATCGTAATTCCCAAAACAGCCAGAAGTTTAATGGTTGAAGAAATATAAATGGCTGGCTTGCGATTAGTTGGTATAATCGCAAATATATATGCCCCTATTAAAAGGGAAAAACAAAGGTAAAGCAGTGTTTCACTTATGATGGTTAGAAAGAACATGTCTTATTTTTTCCTTTTCAATCGTACTATTACAATGATTGCAATGATTGCAACAACAAGAATAGCAATTAATATCACGTTTGAATTATCTTGTTCTGCTTGGTTGCTTTCAGTTTCATTGGCAGGTGAAACTGTATTATCTTCATCTGTTTCTGCTGCGTCTTCTTCTGTAGGGGCTGTTTCTTCATTAGCCGTATCCTCTTCAACAGATTCCTCTACATCTACAGTAAATGTAATCGAATCCTCCATTGGATGGCCATCTACTCCAATAATCTCCCATCTTGCTGTATACTCTCCATTTTCTAAAGCTTGATCAAACACAGCATGTAATTCTCCATCATCATTAATGCTAATATTGTCAACCTGGGTCAATGTTCCATTGCTGTTTTCTAATTCTAATGTAGCCGTTTGTTCAATAACGGTGTCAAAAGATAATGTCATCTCTTTCATTGGTTCTGTAACCGTAGCCTCTGCTTCTGGATTGGAGCTTGCCAAATGCGTATGTGCAAAAACGGGGGGTGCCATGTATAGGAAAATAGTTGTTGCTACAAATATAGTGATTAGTTTTTTCATTTGATCTCCTCCTAGCTATTTTTTTTCGATTTAAGATTACTAAATTGTGAAGCATTACACAACTATGTTCCTAAAAAAGAAATGACTATTTGGTGAATAGGACGATTTAACTTTCTAAGAAGTTAAACTCTTTGTAAAAAAGGCTTGAGTTTCTTCAGGATCTTAGAAATAATTGGTAAAGATGGTGCGTTGGTTCTACTATGGGAAGTTGTTTCTCTAGATAAGGGAGGAGAAAAAATGGCAGTTCATTTATTATGGAATATCATTCCTTTTGTAATAATAATTGCAACTATCGTTATTATAAGGAAACGTAAGAAAGCGGGCGTAACAGGGATAAAGACGGCATTTACGCCGATGTGCTTGTTAGTATCTGCCTTTGTTAATTATCTTGCTTATTGGTTTGATGTTATGGGCATTATTAGCTGGGCTGTTTCAATATTTTTACTTGTATTGTCTGCTTATTTCACAAAATACTTGCCACAAGGCCAAACATAAGGTGATAGCTCTATGCGATACCCTTGCGAAATGAACCACCCGTGGTCCCCGCGAATGGTTCATTTACTTTACCCAAACAGTATACGTGATAAGTAGATGACGGCAGTAACAGTAATGGTACTGAACAATGTAGAGAAGAGGACAATTTGTGCTGCAAATGTTGGATAATTATTATATTCTTGCGCGATTACGGAACTATTTACTGATGTTGGCATAGCAGATGCGATAAACAATGCTTGTGCGGCAATGCCCTCCATTTGGAATAAGTAAATGATTCCGAGTGCGATAATTGGTCCGATAATCAAACGTATGATTAAACTAAAATAAACCGATGATAAACCTGCACTTAAGCGCAGTTGTGCCACTTGAGCACCTAATGTGATTAATGCAATCGCAATCATTGCATCAGCAATATAATTAGCAGGCACCCAAACAAAAGAAGGCAATGGCACGTGCGTAATATTAAGGATAACGCCTGCCAACATCGCATACAGAACTGGCATTTTAAAATATCCCAGCAATGCTTGCATCTTCCCAATATTCACGGATTGTAGAGAAAAGATCCCGTAAGAAAACAAGAAAATATTCTGTAATGTAAGCACAATTACTTGAATTGACATTGCGAGTGGGTCACTCTTAAATACCAAGTCGTTCACTGGTACTCCATAGTTTCCTGAATTAAAGAACATCACACTATTTGAGAAAGTGGTCGATTTACCTTTATCAAATCCGAGTAATTTTCCAGTTAAACTGCCAATAACGAAAAGAATGAGCACATAAACAATAAAAAAAGCAACGATATGCAAGAGCAATTGGCCAGAGAAATGTGTACTATACAGTTTAACAAAGATAAATCCAGGGACTAAAAAGTAAATATTTAGTTTGGCTAGGGTTTGTAAATTTAGATGAAACTTTTTCTGCATGAAGAAGCCAATACCCATAATAATAAATATCGGTAAAATAATATCTTTAAGTATCGTAAGAAATTCTTCCAACGGTGTTCCCCTCTCTCTTCTTTAGGTGTTGAAAAACAAAGAAGTAACCGCGCCTACTACACTGTTTATCTTCAAATGACTGAATGTATTCCAGCTCATGGATCCGTAATTTTCCAATTGTAAAATATTATCGCACTGGTCTATTCTGCTGTCAAACTACCTAATTAGGAACTTTACAAATTGTTTGATAATAGCTACTATTGATAATTAATATGTGATATGGGGGATGATTGTTGTGCAGCAATTTGCTTTTTCAGATAGTTTAAACCGATTACCACAGCAATTTTTTGCACAGCTTGTACAGAAAGTGAACAAGCTAACCGACGAGGGACATGATGTAATTAACTTAGGACAAGGAAATCCGGATTTGCCTACACCTAATTATATTGTAGAAGAATTAAAGGTGGCAGCAGAAAATCCCGATCATCACAAATATTCTCCTTTTAGAGGACAACCATTTTTAAAACAGGCGATCGCTGATTTCTATAAACAAACGTATGATGTGGATATTGACCCTGCATCTGAAGTTGCTGTTTTATTTGGAGCGAAGACGGGTCTCGTAGAAATCAGTCAATGTTTACTTAATCCTGGTGATTTGGCCTTGTTGCCCGATCCAGGCTACCCTGACTACCTTTCTGGGATTGCCTTAGCCAATGCTCGAACATCGATGATGCCATTAAAGAAAGAAAATAACTTTTTGCCAGATTATCTGGCTATTCCTGATGATATAAAAAACCAAGCAAAGCTTATGTTTTTAAATTATCCGAATAACCCAACTTCAGCTATGGCTTCACAAACCTTTTTTGACGACACGGTAAAAATGGCAAAGAAGCATCGTCTGTGTGTTGTTCATGATTTCGCTTATGGTGCGATTGGCTATGATGGTAAAAAGCCACAAAGCTTTTTGCAATCAGCCGGTGCGAAAGATATTGGTGTCGAAATGTATACCTTATCAAAAACGTATAATATGGCAGGCTGGCGCGTGGGATTTGCAGTGGGAAATGCATCGGTAATAGAAAGTCTGAATTTGATTCAGGATCATTTATATGTCAGTTTATTTGGGGCTATCCAACAAGCAGCACAAAAGGCTTTGCTTAGTGATCAACGTGATGTAACCCACCTCGTGGAAACATATGAAAGACGTAGAAATGCTTTAATCAATAGCTTGCACGCAATAGGCTGGAGGGTAGAACCACCACAAGGAACGTTTTTCGCATGGCTGCCAGTTCCTGAGGGGTATACTTCGGAAACATTTGCTGAATGCTTATTACAAGAAGCACATGTAGCTGTTGCACCAGGAAATGGGTTTGGTGAAGCTGGGGAAGGATATATCCGAGTAGGTTTATTGGCAAGTGAAAAGAGATTAGAAGAAGCAGCAAAAAGGATTGGTAAGTTAAATTTATTTCGATAGCTTTTCCTGTGATTTTTTAACAGGTGTATTTTTAGTGTAACCACGCATAGTAAAAAGGAACAGGTGAAAACTTGTTCTACTACTTTCCCATTAGGAGTGTTTTTCAAATGGCCAATAATAATCGTAATCAATTAGAAGTGCCAAGTGCGGAAAATGCTGTCGATGCCTTAAAGTATGAGATCGCTAATGAATACAATGTCGATCTCGGAGCCGATACAACCGCACGTGAGAATGGATCCGTGGGTGGCGAGATGGTAAAGCGGATGATTAAAATTGCTGAACAAGATCTCGCAAACAGGAAAAAGTAGTAACAAATAGGGAGGATGCTCTATGGAGCATCCTTTTTTTAATGTATGAAGACTTTATTAAAAAATAGGTTGATTTTTCTAATTATTTCGATTAAAATCTAAACAAGCTAAAAAAGGAATGATTATTCCAATATACGGAATATTTTTGCAAGCGTTTTAAGGGAGGAGAATAAATGAATAAAGTAATCAACAAGCGTGAAATCGTGCAGCTCATTCAGGATGGCGATACATTACTTGTAGGTGGGTTTGGTATGTCTGGAACCCCTCTCACCTTGCTTGATGAAATAGCAGCATCTTCAAAGCAACATCTTACCGTCGTAAGTAACAACCTAGGGGAAGTAGGCAAGGGATTGGGAAAACTATTAACGTCTGGCTGCCTGAAAAAAGCAGTAGGTTCTTACTTTACAACCAATCGAGATGCTGTGAAGGCCTGGAACGATGGGTTACTTGAAATTGACCTTATTCCTCAAGGTACGCTAGCCGAGGCGATCCGATGTGGGGGAGCAGGAATAGGAGGTTTTTATACAAAAACAGCTGTTGGAACAAAAATTGCCGAAGGAAAAGAAGAGAAAGTGATTGATGGGGAAAGATATTTGTTGGAGAAATCAATAAACGGAGATGTTTCCTTAATCAAAGCTTTGAAAGCGGATACATTAGGTAATCTTATTTATGACCATACGGCGCGAAATTTCAATCCATCCATGGCAACTGCGGGAAAGGTGGTTATTGCGGAAGTAGATGAAATTGTAGAAGCGGGGGAGCTTTCTCCACTAGATATCGTAACCCCTCATGCGTATATTGATTATCTTGTCCTAAACAAGTATGTGAAAAAGGGAGGTGTGTACGTTGAGCCAATCGGACCGTATTCGTATAGCAAATAGAGTTGCTAGTGAATTAAGTGAAGGGGAAATTGTTAATTTAGGTGTTGGTATCCCAACCTTAATTCCAGATTGCTTAGGGGATAAAAAAGTATTTCTACAGACAGAGAATGGACTCCTGGGAATGGGACCTACACCGAAGGAAGAAGAAGTAAATATGGATTTAATCAGTGCAAGTAAAAAGCCAGTCACGATGGATATTGGTGCTTCCATTTTCGATAGCTCCGACTCTTTTGCGATGATACGAGGAGGGCATGTGGATGTTGCTGTTTTAGGTGCACTTCAAGTAGATCAATACGGAGAAATCGCAAATTGGGCTGTTCCAGGTAAAACAATTTTAGGTGTGGGTGGTGCAATGGATCTTGTAGCAGGTGCTAAAAAAATTATTATAGCAGCCACACATATGTCGAAGTCAGGTGAACCAAAGCTGGTAGAAAAGTTAACCTTTCCTAGTAGTGGCGTGGCTAAGGCAGACTTGCTAGTAACAGAGCATGCGGTTTTTGGGTTTACCAACGATGGTGTAGAACTGGTTGAATTATTGTCGGATATCAGTTTAAAAGATTTACAGCAGATAACTGGTACGACGTTCAAAGTGAAAAAAGCAGAAATAAAAAATTAGGAGGGAAATCTATGCAGAAAATGTTTGGGATGGTTATTAGCTTCTTAATGATTATGGGAGTATTGATAGGTTGCTCAGAAGAGACTGGAAGCACGAAGTCAAACTCAAATGCAGGAGAAGATCTTAGCGAAATATCCTTTGGTTCGGCAACAGTAGGTGGGTTTTGGTATACATTATCAGGTGCGATGTCAGATAAAATGGCTTCCGTGTTTCCGGAATCCTCAACTACAATTGTCGAAGGCGGTTCGGTATCCAACTTACTAGGTCTTGGGCAAGGGACGTTTCATATAGGTTTTAGCAATGGGCAAACCGTACCTGAAGCATTGAATGGGAAAGGAGCATTTGATGAGCCAATAAAAAATGTAAGTACAGTAGCAACACTTTACCCGAATGTTTTTCATATTGCTGTGCGAGAGGATTCGGATATATATAGTGTGGAAGATTTAAAGGGCAAAGTTGTCAGTCCTGGTATCAAAGGATATAGCGGAGAATTGGCATTATTGGATATTTTAGAAATGTCTAATATGAGTTACGACGATTTGGGCGGCGTTGAATATGTCGGAACTGCTGATGGGGCTGATCTTTTGCGTGATGGTCATATTGATGCAATTACAGGAATGTTAGCTGCGCCAGTATCCACATTTCAAGAATTAGATACAACAATGGGACTTCGGTTTATTCCACTTCGTGATGAGGTAATTTCATCGCTTCATGAAAAGAATGAAGGTTATCTGGAATATACAATCGAACCAAATACCTACCCAAGTCAGCCAGATCCAATAAAAACAGTTGCAGGTTATACAGTTCTCCTAGCCAATAATGATTTGATGAGTGAGGATGCCGTCTATAAGTTAACGAAAATGATGGTAGAAAATCGCGACGAATGGGAGAATATTTCATCGGTTATGAGCGACTTTACTGCCGAGTATTCAGTTGAAAAAAATGTTGGTAATTTGCATCCTGGTGCAAAGAAGTACTATAAGGAGATCGGTGTATTGGAGTAAAAGTTAGTGGCAAGGCTGTCAATCTTACATACGTGGGGATTGGTACAGTACATTCTGATCAAAAAGGAGGTTTGAATATGACAGGACAAAACAAATCGGATGTACCTATACAGGGAGATCAAGAGGAAGAGGCAATTCAGAATGAAAAAGTGCGTTTGTTGAAGGGGTATTCTAGCATGATTATCTCCATTGCTGCTATTACAATGTCCCTGTTTCATCTTTACACAGGTCTGTTTGGGGTATTTGAATCGATCTTGCAGCGCGCTGCACATTTAGGGTTTGCGTTAATACTTGTATTTGCCATCTATAAGCCAAGTAGAAAAGCAGCCAAAAATCAATCGATACCGTGGTTTGAATGGATATTTATTGCACTGTCCATTGTATCCTATTCTTACTTTGTAATGCATGCACAAGAAATACAGTCTCGTATGAGTTATATTGAGCAACTAACGCCATTAGAAATGGCTCTTGGTTTTATTGCATGCCTATCGCTTATTGAAGCTACTAGAAGAGTAATTGGAAATACACTTGTCATTCTAATCCTTGTTTGTCTCGTATACGGTTTTTGGGGACATTTGATTACAGGAGAATTGGGGCATCGTGAATTTACTCCAATGTGGATTATTGATCATCTTTTTTATACAGTGTCAGGTGTGTTTGGTACTCCACTGGGGGTTTCAGCAACGTTTATCTTTTTATTTATTCTATTTGGTAAGTTCTTGGAAGTATCAGGAGCAGGAAATTTCTTTATTAATTTATCAGTAGCTGGTATGGGAAAATACCGAGGTGGGCCAGCCAAAACGGCTATTGTAGCTAGTTCGATACTTGGCACAATATCTGGAAGCGCGGTAGCTAATACAGCAACAACAGGAGCATTTACCATCCCATTAATGAAGAAAACCGGTTATAAGAAACAATTCGCTGGTGCCGTTGAAGCTGTATCTTCAACGGGAGGGCAAATCATGCCACCCATTATGGGGGCATCGGCATTTATTATCGCTGCTTACTTAGGAATTCCCTACATGGAGTTGGCGGTTGCAGCCATTATCCCAGCAGTTTTGTATTATCTTTCTTTATTTATTCAGGTAGACCTACGGGCAAAAAGGAATGGATTACATGGGATACAAGATGGTCGTCTACCGAAAACCTGGGATATTTTTAAAAGAGGTTTCCATTTCTTAATTCCTTTAGTAGTTATCGTTGTTTTATTAATTGGAGGAAGTTCTCCAATGAAGGCAGGATTGTATGCAATTATTGCAACGATCCTCGTTGCGGCGATTCGAACAGCAAGCAGGTTGTCAATCAAACAAATTGTGAAAGCATTGGATCTAGGAGCAAAAGCCTCCTTAGAAACAGTAATTGCTTGTGCTTCTGCAGGATTAATCATTGGAATAATCAGCCTCACAGGGATTGGTCTTAAATTTAGTAGTATTATCATCGATCTTTCCGGCGGTGTTCTCATTTTAGCATTGGTATTTACGATGATCACAAGTATTATATTGGGAATGGGTCTTCCAACTGTAGCTGCCTATATTGTTCAAGTTCCCTTGACAATCCCAGCATTAGTAGAGCTAGGAGTAGCTCCAATTGCCGCTCATTTATTTGTTTTTTACTTTGCCGCGTTATCTGCAATCACTCCACCTGTTGCGCTGGCAGCGTTTGCAGCTGCGGGTATCTCGGGTTCAGAGCCAATGAAGACAGGACTAACAGCTATGAGATTAGGAATTGCGGCTTATATTGTACCGTATCTGTTTGTATATGGAGAGCAGTTACTGTTAATCGGCGGGATATCGCAGATCATTCTATCTATTGCAACCGCTGTCATTGGGGTTATAGGAATTGCTAGTGGTGCAGAAGGGTGGCTGCTTAGACATGCATATTGGTATGAACGTGTAATTTTATTTGCTGGTTCGTTACTCATGATTTTTCCTGGGATATACACAGATATCGTCGGTGTAATTACATTATTATTCGTATACCTTTTGCAAAAAAGTGTACGTAAAGATGCACAGGTGGAACAACCTAGTCAATTAAAGGAGATGTGAGTATGAAGCAAGTGGCAGTAGTTGGGGCAGGTATCATGGGAAAAGGAATCGCATACGCATTTGCGGTATCAGGCTATACGGTGATGCTGAATGATGTGAATGACCAAATTTTGCAAGCTGCAAAGACGGATATTGAACAATTGCTTGACCGCAGCTATAACAATGGCTTTATCAATGAGGAAACGATAAGCGAAGCAAAGATGAATATGATCTATGAATCTGATTTAGAGTCAGCTGTTAAACACGTAAATCTAGTAGTAGAAGCAGTGCTGGAAAAAATTGAATTAAAGATCGACATATTTAAAAAACTGGATCATTATTGCAAACGAAGCACGATTTTGGCGACAAATACTTCGACAATGAGTCCAACAGAAATTGCTGCTCAAACAAATCGGCCAGAAAAAGTCGTAGCGATGCACTTTTTTAATCCAGTTCACAAAATGAAATTAATTGAAGTCGTTAGAGGATTAGAAACATCGGATGAAACCGTGGATGTGATTAAAGAGGTTTCGCTTAGTTTAGGAAAAGAAGCAGTTGAGGTGAATGAATTACCTGGGTTTGTAACGTCGCGAATGAACTGCCTGATTGGTAATGAAGCAATGAATATGCTGATGGAAGGTGTTGCTAGTGCAGCAGATATTGATAAAGCAATGAAGCTTGGTCTGAATCATCCAATGGGTCCACTGGAATTGGCTGATTTAGTAGGTTTAGATTCGCGGCTTCGGAATATGGAATACCTTTATCAAACACTAGGGGAAAAATACCGGCCTTCACCGCTGCTTACTAAATATGTAAAGGCAGGAAGGCTGGGCAAAAAAAGTGGGATTGGATTTTACGATTATCGCTAAAGGAAGGGAGAATAATGATGAGCTTTAAAAATATTCAAATCACGGTAGACCATGGCGTTTATTGGTTAATGCTTCATCGTCCAGACTCACGTAATGCACTGAATACAGAGATGCTTTCAGAGATAGAAGCGGCTATAAATGAAGCAGAATCAATACCTGAGGTGCGTGTGATTATTATTCATAGTGTAAGTGAGAAAGCTTTTGCGGCAGGCGCAGACATCAAACAATTATCTAAAAAAACAAGTTTGGATGCGCTTAGCCCAGGAATGCAGGCGCTATATGACAAAATTGAAAGCAGTAAAAAAGCAACGATTGCAGCTGTGGATGGATATGCCTTAGGTGGAGGATGTGAACTTGCAATGGCCTGTGATATCCGAATTGCTACAGAACAAGCAACGTTTGGCTTACCTGAATTAAATCTAGGTATCATTCCTGGTGCAGGTGGTACACAGCGTCTAGCTAGAATCATTGGGAAGGGTAGAGCATTGGACATGATTCTAACAGGAAAAAAGATTAGTGGAATAGAAGCAATGGACATTGGCTTGGTTACCTATTTAGTAGCTACGAATAAAGATTTGTTAGAAAAGGCAAATACGGTCGCATCTCGCCTTTTAAATAGGGGACCAATCGCTATACAACTAGCAAAAATGGCAGTCCATAAAGGCTATGACGTCGATCAATCGACAGCTTTATGGATGGAGAAACTCTCACAGGCAGTAGCCTTTGAAACAGAAGATAAACAAGAAGGTACAAGCGCATTTATGGAGAAAAGAACTCCAACATTTCAAAACAACTAAGTAAAGGGGTTTTATCATGGATTTTCGTTTATCTGAAGATCTCGCGTTTTTAAGAGAAACGGTAAGGAAATTTGTTCGAGATGAAGTAGAGCCATTAGCGATGCAAATAGAAGAGAAGGATCAAATCCCCCAAAAAGTTATCGATCAGTCAAAGGAGATGGGGTTATTTAGCTTAAGTATTCCTGAGGAATATGGCGGATTAGGATTAGATATGGTTGGAAAATGTGCCATTTATGAAGAATTAGGAAAAACTCATAATGGGTTTACCACATTAATTGGAGCCCATACAGGAATAGGTAGTGTTGGGATCGTCGAACTGGGAACAGAAGAACAAAAACAAAAATATTTACCCAAAATGGCGACTGGAGAGTGGATTGGAGCCTTTGCTTTAACAGAGCCAAGTGCTGGTTCAAATGCAGCTAATCTAAAAACAACTGCTGTGAAAAAAGGAGATAAATACATTCTAAATGGTTCCAAGCATTATATTACGAATGCCGTTGATGGTCATGTGTTCACCGTTATGGCCGTAACCGACCCATCCAAGGGTGCAAAGGGGATTACTTCATTTATCGTGGAAAAGGATTTTCCAGGGTTTGTTTTAGGTAATGTGGAGCAGAAGATGGGACTAAGAGGGTCGCACTCTGCAGAATTGTTCTTCGAAGATATGGAAGTGCCAGTCGAAAATGTATTAGGAGAAAAAGGACAGGGATATGTCAATGCATTAAAAATACTTGCTAATGGCCGAGCAGGCTTATCAGCTAGAAATTTAGGATCTTGTGAAAAGTTACTCGATCATTGCTTGGCATATGCCCAGGAACGAGAACAATTTGGGAAACCAATACTTGAAGTACAAACGATACAAAATATGTTAGCAGATATTAGTATGCAAATTGAAACCTTACGTTCGTTAACCTATCGGGTTGCTTGGATGACCGATCAAAAACAACGAGTTGTAAAAGAAGCTGCCATTGCAAAATTATATGGTTCAGAAGTGTATAACAACGTAGCAGATCTTGCAGTACAAATCCACGGGGGAATCGGCTATATGAAAGATTATCCGATTGAACGGTATTATCGTGATGCTCGAATTACCAAAATTTATGAAGGAACATCAGAAATTCAGCGAAACATAATTGCTGGGGAACTAATCCGTGAGTTGAAAAGGAAGGATGGATAGCATGGAAGAATCATTTATTGTTGGTTCCGTACGAACAGCTGTAGGTAAAATGGGTGGGACATTAAAACATATTACAGCGGATTACTTAGCTGAACAAGTAATCCGTGAAGTTCTGGCAAGACATGGCTCTGATGTAGAGGTTGATGAAGTCATTCTTGGGCAGGCGAAACAGAGTGCAGATCAATCGAACCTTGCACGTGTGGCCTTGTTACGCGCGGATTTATCCGTATCTACGACTGGTTATACGGTGCATCGTCAATGTGGCTCTGGTCTGCAAGCGATTAATAATGCAGATATGCAATTAAAGCTAGGACTTGCAAATGCCGTAATTGCTGGAGGGGCAGAAAGTATGAGTACAGCACCATTTTATCTTAGACATGCGCGATATGGCTATCGAGCTGGGAGAGGGCTTTTATTGGATCCAAATACCGAAAGTCAGCCAGGTTCTCAGCCTATTGAAGAATATGGTGATTTGACAATGGGAATGACTGCAGAAAATCTAGCAGAAAAATATCGGATTTCACGAGAGGAGCAGGATGAATTTGCTCATCGAAGTCAGGAGCTAGCGGATCGCGCTATCAAAGAGGGACGCTTCCAACAACAAGTCGTTCCATATGAAGTGAAGGAACGAAAGAGAAAATTAGTATTTGACAGAGATGAGCATCCAAGGCTTTCATCAAAAGAAAAGCTAGCCACACTTCCAGCGGTATTTAAAGAAGGAGGAACTGTAACGCCTGGTAATGCAAGTGGAAGAAATGACGGAGCAGCAGCCCTATTAATGATGAATAAACGGACAATGGATGTTCATGGGCTGAAACCGAAGGCAAGAATTCTCGCACAGGCAGTGAGTGGTGTATCACCTGATATAATGGGGATTGGACCAGTGGAATCAACAGCTAAAGCGTTAAAGCAAGCAGGATTACAAATGAAGGATATCGGATTAATTGAACTAAACGAAGCGTTTGCTGCCCAATCGATTGCTGTAATAAGGGAGGCAGATATGCCAGTGGAGCGGGTCAATGTCAATGGAGGAGCAATTGCATTAGGCCATCCTATTGGAGCAACAGGAGCAGTGATCATGACAAAACTCCTTCATGAAATGGAGCGAACTGGTGAACGATATGGTCTTGCTACACTCTGCATTGGTGGTGGTCAAGGAATATCAACGGTGATTGAATACCTTCACTAAGATAGAGGTGGCACAAATGCCAGCTCTATTAAACTATTTTTTAACGTTAGAATGATTTAAGATAACACTATAGAGCTTATTTTCTATAGGGGGTTACGTAGTATGAGTCAAAGTTTATTGAAGGCAGTTGGATTATTAGATTGTTTTCATTCCAAATCAGAATTAAGTTTAATTGAATTGGTGGAGATGTCCCAATTACCAAAGACAACTGTATTTCGGTTAGTTCTATCTTTAGAAGAAGCAGGGTTATTAGTAAGGGTCAAACGATCCAGTCATGATGTGAAGTATCGCATGGGGCTAAAGCTATTGGAATTAGGTAACCGCGTAAGTGAACAACTGGAATATCGGAAGATCGCCCTGCCATATATGAAGCAATTAAATGAGAAATTAAACGAATTGGTTCATATGGTTGCGATCGAAGGAAATGAGGCAGTCTACGTCGAGAAATTAGATAGCAGTAAACCGGTACGCCTTGTCATTAAAGTAGGAAAAAGATCTCCGCTTTATGCTGGATCGGGTCCGAAGATGTTATTAGCCAGCATGGATGATGCAGTATTAAACAACTATTTAGAACAACTGGAAATACAAGCAATTACTGAAAATACGATAACGAGCAAAGAAGCATTGCTAGAAGAAATAGCCAAGATTCGAGAGCGTGGATATTCCGTCAGTAAAGCGGAGCATTTTAAAGATACGGTAGGTTTTTCCTTTCCGATTAAAAATTATAACGGCACCACCCTGGCCGCGCTTGGGATTAGTATTCCAATAACCGATTACTCGAAAGACAAAGAGGAAGTAATCATCGAAGAAATTCGGAAAACAGCCCAGCATATATCGACGCTATTGGGATATAGCGGGTGAAAGTGGGATAACGGAGAAATTTTGGAGAGAGTGCACACCTGAGATAGAGCACTCGTTCAACTCGAGAGAAGTCAGCACAACGTTAGTAGCGAGCATACCCAATTGAAGAGGGGCAACTCGATGTCACTTCATATTCTTAAAGGAGGTGGTTAATATCAAAACAATAGAAGACATCCATATCCTCCCCTTACCAGCAGTTATCGTTGATGAAGCTGATCGAATAATTGAACATAATATACAACTAGCATCTTCATTGGAAGTACCTCTAACGAAAGGAGATAATTTCAAGCAGTTATTCTTAAAATGGGAAGAAATCAATAAGTTAATTTCAGCAACTAGAGATAGTAAGACTTTTGTATTTATAGAATGTGCCATTGATTCTGGGAAGTTGTTTATTGGATTGGAATCTCCAGCATTGGCTTCAATGAAAGAAGAGAATAACAAATTAAAAAGCATGAATAGAGAATTCGATGCCATTATTGAGAATTCTTACGATGGCATCTATATAACCGATCATAAAGGTATAACATGGAATACAAACTCAGCAATTGAACGAATTACTGGTATTCCTAAAGAATACTACATTGGTAAGAATGTGGACGATTTAGTAAAAAGAGGGATTTTGAAAAAATCGGTTACAAAAAAGGTATTGGAACTGAAACGAACGGTATCGTATGTCCAAAGAAATAATGCAGGGAAAGAAGTGTTATTAACTGGTGCACCTGTATTTAATGATAGAGGTGAAATTGAAAAAATTGTAACGAACATACGAGATTTAAAGGATTTGAATGAATTACAAATAGAATTGAATAAGTTAAACAAATTAAATGATCAATATAAAGAAGAAATTAGACGGTTAATGCGTAAATCAAACGACGCAGATGGATTTATTACAGAAAATGTAGAAATGAAACGAATCTATGATACAGCTGAAAGAATAGCGAATATCGACGCAACTGTATTGATTCTAGGAGAAACAGGAGTTGGTAAAGATGTTTTAGCAACGTATATTTATAATCAAAGCATTAGGTCCAAAAAAGGGAAGTTCCTAAAAGTAAATTGTGGGGCGATACCCCCAGAGTTATTAGAATCGGAACTCTTTGGCTACAGTCCAGGGGCATTTACAGGCGCTAATAAAAATGGAAAACCAGGAATATTTGAAGCTGCTGATAAAGGGATACTATTTTTAGATGAAATTGGAGAACTTCCATCAGCCTTGCAAGTGAAATTATTACGTGTGTTACAAGAAGGAGAATTACAACGAATTGGCAGCTCTTATTCCAGAAAGGTAGATGTTCGTATAATTGCAGCAACCAATCGTGACCTAAGTAAAATGGTCAAAGAAGGATCATTTCGAGAAGATTTATTTTACCGGCTGCATGTTATTCCGATTCGAATCCCACCCCTTCGAAAACGAAAAGAAGATATCTATCCAATGATCCAGCACTTTTTAGGAGTGGTTAATCAGAAATATCATCTTAATAAAGAAATAGACTATGAATTAAATGATTTCTTTTTGAATTATTCATGGCCGGGAAATATCCGGGAACTTTCTAATGTAATCGAACGGTTGGTTGTAACTACGAGAAATGACTTATTAACGATTGAGAATCTGCCTGATGAATATAAGGAAATCGATAACTTAGAAACTCACTCGAGTACTACCTTAAAACAAGCGGTTGAATTGGCTGAACAGTACATGATTAGGCGAGCAGCAAGTAGATATGGGAATACCTATGAGCTTGCTAAGGCATTGGGCACAAGTCAACCTACAATTGTTAGAAAATTGAGTAAATACAACATTAATCTTCATTAAGAATAATAATGAGAGGTGAATTTATGCGAATAGGTATAGCTGGTGCTGGAGCGGTAGGGAGTTATTTTGGAGCAATCCTTCATTTTGCTGGTCATGATGTAACGTTCCTTGCAAGAGGCAAACATTTTCAAGCTATGAAACAAGCGGGATTAAGGATGATTAAAGGTGAAGAAGAATTCTTAGTAGATGCCACATTTACGGATAAAATAAATGAACTATCAGAATGTGAACTCGTTTTATTCTGTGTGAAATCAAATGATACAGAAGAGATGGCTAGCCAATTAAAACTAGTGCTTCCATCAAACTGTTTGATCGTAACGATGCAAAACGGTGTGGAAAACGAGCAATTATTAGGAACCATTTTTGATCATGATCGCATCTTGTCCACTGCAGCATATATCCAAGCTGCAATCGACGAACCAGGGAAAGTAACTCAAAAAGGTAGAGTGAAATTAGTTATTGGAGAATTGCATTCTTCAGCGAAAGCGTCATGCCTGGAGATTAATCAACTTTTTCAAGCAGCTGGTATTGATTCGGTGTATGCACAATCGATTATGGAGAACAAATGGCGGAAACTGATTTGGAATGTTACATTTAATCCATTATCGGCTATCTTAAATGCAAACGTTGGTGAAATTTTAGCAAACGAGGAACTTCGTTATACGGCATCATTAATCTGCCAAGAAGCTATCGATGTTGCTGAGAGGTTAAAAATCGAACTAAAAAACAACCAAACGGTAGAGTCCGTATTAAGGAAAGCTGAAAGGGCAAAAAAACACCATACATCAATGTTACAAGATCGAAGGAAGGGAAAGCCGATGGAAGTGGAAGCGATGTGCGGCTATATTGTTCGAAAAGGACTAGAAATAAATGTACCTACACCGAATATTCAGGTAGTGTACAGTATTTTAACGTATATGGACAAATCAAAACATTGATTCAATTCTAAATCTATAATCTAAAAATGAATCACTTCACATATCAATTAGAGCATATATTGATGCATTTTTGAATTTCTCAGTCCAATAGAAGCAGGACTGCATTTTTATTTTCCCAGAGAAGGGGGCAGCAGCCGTTTTATTCTGCTGACAAATTATTGGCATAATATTTGCTATATATAAGTGAAACCCCAAAAATGAAAACGCTTTAAAATTAAAAACTATAGGTGGGGATAATAATGAATACCTTTGATATGTTTCGATTAGAAGGTAAAGTTGCTCTGATTACTGGTGGAGGAAGGGGGCTAGGAAAACAAATTGCAGAGGCACTAGCTGATGCAGGATGTGCAATCACTGTCTGTTCCAGAAAATTGGAAGCGTGTAAGGAAACGGCACAACATTTACAGAGGAAAGGTATTCATTCGCAGGCATATGCTTGCGATGTAACGAATCAAGTAGAAGTGCAACAGGTTGTGCAATTAATCGAAGAAGACTTTGGGAAGATTGATATTTTAGTAAATAATAGCGGTACAACGTGGGGAGCTAGTGTAGAGGAAATGCCTTTAGAGGCTTGGGAAAAAGTCATGAAAGTCAATGTTACCGGAACATTTATGATATCACAAGAAGTAGGTAAACAAATGATTAAACAGCAATCAGGAAAAATCATTAACATTGCCTCAGCAGCAGGGTTAAAAGCGGAGCCACCAGAAGTGTTAAATGCTATTGGTTATAGTACAAGTAAGGCTGCAGTCATTCATTTCACTAAGGATTTAGCCAGAAAATGGGCACAGCATGGTATTTATGTTAATGCCATTGCACCTGGTTTTTTTCCAACAACCATGACAAAGGAAGTATTAGAGAGAAAAGGAGATACGATTAAGAATAAAAATCCGCTGCAACGGATTGGGGATAACCATTCACTAAAAGGTGTGGCACTGTTACTAGCTTCATCATCAAGTGACTTTATAACTGGACAGATTATCAGTGTTGATGGGGGCAGTACATTATAGAACAGGAGGTGCTGCAATGGCAGCTTCAGCTACGAAGATGCAAAAAATAGATACGACGATTAACCAAAAACAGGCTTATATAGAAGAAGTGTGGAAAATACGAAAACAGAAGTGGAATGGCGCAAGATTCTTTGTTCTCTTCACTTCTTTATTAGCGATTGGCTTATCCTTGTTTCATATCTATACTGCAGGCTTTGGAACATTACCCTCTTGGCAGCAGCGGAGTGTACATGTTTTATGGGCAATTCTATTAATCTTTCTACTATTTCCTTTTAAAAAAGGAGGTAAGTTTGGCATAGTCGATATCGTTCTTATCCTAATAACGCTTGCAACTTCCGTTTATATGATCGGTGGGGCAGAAATGATTCAAAGCAGGCAAGGGGATATAAATGCAAGTGATACACTAGTTGGAAGTGTTTTTATTATTTTAGTGTTAGAAGCAACTCGGAGAACAAATGGGATACTTATGGCATTAATCGGCGTCTTTTTTCTCATCTACGTACTATATGGTCAGTATTTTCCCGGTGCATTAGCACACCCGGGGATTAGGTATGAAAAAATGGTCGACCATATGTTTAGCGGAACGTTAGGCATATTTAGTGAACCAATTTATGTAAGTTCGACCGTGCTCTTATTGTTTGTAGTATTTGGTTCGTTTTTAATGCGTTCAGGTGGAGGGCAATTTTTTACAGATTTTGCTTTTGGAGCACTTGGTAATAAAACGGGTGGCCCCGCTCTATCTGCGGTTGGCTCCAGTGCACTAGTCGCCACAATTACTGGTAATGGAGCAGCGAATGCAGCAATTACAGGATCATTTACTATCCCTTTAATGAAAAAGCTAGGGTACAATAAACGATTTTCAGCAGCAGTAGAAGCTGTGGCATCACAGGGTGGACAAATCATGCCGCCAATCATGGGTGCTTCCATTTTTATTATGGCTGAGACAGTAGGAATTCCATATATTAAGCTGGCTCTCTATGCATTAATTCCTGCGGTCATTTACTTTTTTATTGCAGGTATGGTGGTTTATTTTCATGCCAAGCGTCTTCATTTAGCAGGAATCCCAAAAGAACAACTTCCTAGTGTAAAGTCTGTATTACTAAGGCAAGGCTACCTTTTCTTACCAATAGTAGTTATTCTTGGCTTAATGATTTATGGTTTCAGTCCAATGAAGGCTGGATTCTATGCTATATTGGCTACGATTATACTAAGTTGGATAAAAAAAGCCACGCGAATGAATTTAATAGGTATTTTAGCGGCATTGGAAGACGGAGCCAAAAATGCGTTAACGGTAATCGCCGCTTGTGCTACTGCTGGGATCATTGTGGGTGCCGTGTCATTAACAGGATTAGGAATTACCTTTTCTAGATTTGTTATTAATGTGGCGGATGGAAATTTATTCTTACTGCTGTCCCTAGTTGCCGTTGCCTCTATTATTATGGGAATGGGAATGCCGACGGTCTCGGCCTATGTCATATTAGCTGTTCTTGGTGCTCCAGCTTTAATTGAATTAGGAGTTAATCAAGTTGCAGCCCATATGTTTGTATTTTACTTTGGTGTACTATCTGGACTAACTCCACCGGTTGCCATAACAGCATATACTACAGCTGGTATTGCTGGTTCCGATCCGTTCAAAACGTCCTTATATGCTATAAAAATTGGATTAGGCGGTTTCTTTGTTCCATTCATTTTTGCTTATAACCCAGTTTTACTTATGCAGGGTGGAGATATGATAGACATCATTTTGGCAATCACTAGTGCCTGTTTCAGCTGTATCTTATTTGCTGGTGGATTAGAAGGCTATTTTATCCGGTCACTTAGTTTACTGAAAAGGCTAATCATATTTATTAGTGCGATTTTATTGGTTATTCCTGGAGTGCTAGGTGATCTTATTGGGATAGTGCTCGCATTGTGCTTAATTAGTTGGCAATGGAGAGGCAAGAAGCTTAATGATATGGAGGACTCAAACCAATCAATAGGATAAGTGAGGAGGAGTTTTAATGAAAAAAATAATGTATGCTATGACTTTTGTTTTATTTATATCCCTATTAGCTGCTTGTGGAAGTGAAACTTCCAATTCTGGAAACAAACCTACAGCACCAGACAAATTCTTAACCATTGGATCTGGACCGATGGGGTCTGGGTGGTACCCGATTACGACTACCATGACAGAAATTTACTCAAATAGCTTTGTTAACTTAAATGCTACGCAATTAGAAGGGGGATCGACGGCAAATATCAAATCTCTCAATGTTGGAGACATTCAAATGGGACTAAATTATACACCAGATTTTATATCCGCACTTGATGGTGGATTTGGCTTTGATGAGCCAATAAAGGATATTGCAGCAATTGCAGCATTATATCCAGTTTATCAAACGATAGCAACCACAGCGGATAATAAGGATATTAACTCGATTGAAGATATTGTCGACAAACATATCTTCTTGGGTCCAAAAGGTGGCGGTGGACCCGTAGCTTTTTGGAAAATGATGAAGGAATATGGAATTGATGAGGAGACAATTGAAGCAGCGGGTGGGCAGGTGTCCTATGGTAATTATTCGGATGGAGCATCGATGTTGAAAGATGGAAATGTCGATGTCTTTCTTGGTGGTGGTGCTCCATTTATTCCAGCCCTCCAAGAAATAGAAATAACTAATCCGATAAAAGTTATTCCCATTGAAGCAGATAAACTGGCCAGTATAGAGGAAAAAGGGATAGGAATAACAGCTGGAGAAATACCTGCCGGAACATATAAAGGTATAGACAAACCAACACAAACATACGTGATGGAAACGATGCTTACGGTTCAAAGTGAATTCGATAAAGAATATGTATATCAATTAACAAAACTATTCTGGGAAAATATTGATACCTTTGAAGAACAAGTACCGGAGAGAGCTAAGTCATTCACCATTGATACCGCTCTGAATGGAATTGATCTAGAGTTATTACATCCAGGTGCCAAACAATACTATGAGGAAGTTGGTGCTATTGAATAATCTAAGATGATTATAAAAAGGGAGGTATCGGTAACGTGAGTGCAATAAGTAATCGAAAATGGTATTCCGTATATCCAAAAGATATGGATATTGATCCTTATATCCCAGAGGATACTTTATACGCTTTATTAAAGGAAACAGTTACTCGTTTTGGGAATCGTACAGCAATTATCTATGACGAAAAACAAATTTCTTACCGGCAATTATTGGATGCTGTAAATAGACTAGCGAATGCGTGGAATAGTTTAGGTTTAAAAAAAGGAGAAAGAATTGGCTTAATGGTATCAAACCAGCCGGATTATATTATTGCTTACTATGCTGCCATGCAATTAGGTCTCATTGTTGTACAAATTAACCCCAATTATACCGCTAGAGAATTGTTACAGATTACGATAGATGCCCAGATGAAATATATTATTTGTGAAGCTAATCATATAGAAAAAGTGGGAGATATAGCAAAAACTTTTTCGTTTGCTCATGTTTTTGTAGTTGGGGGAAACACGTCTGAAGGAATCAGCCTAGATTCACTTATTGAAACTTATGAGCCATCTGAAAAAAGAGCACCAATTATAGTGAGAGAAGATATAGCAGTTATTCAATATACTGGTGGCACATCAGGGGTTGTGAAGGGAGCGATGTTAACGCATTATAACCTGGTTGCTAATGTAATTCAAAGTTATGCCATGTATGGAAAAGAAATGTACGTTGGAAAAGAAACGGTGCTCACCACACTTCCGTTATATCATGTTTACGCAATGACAAGTGCCATGAATCTGGGAGTCTATATCGGTGCCACCAATATAGTGATCCAACAGTTTCAGGTTGATACGGTATTAAAAGAAATCAAACGCTATCAACCTACTTTCTTTCCAGGTGTTCCGAGAATCTATAATGCCTTAATCAGCCATCCAGACATTAAAAACTATGGTCTTAACTGTTTTAAATTTTGTTCCAGTGGATCGGCACCGTTACCTGTGGAAGTATTGAGGAAATTTGAAAAAATTACTGGAGCAGTTATTGGGGAAGGTTTTGGTTTGTCTGAGGCTTCTCCTTCAACTCATCGAAATCCCTCAACAGGTAAACGAAAAATAGGGAGTATTGGGCTTCCATTGCCAGGTACAGATTGTATTATTGTCGACAATGATAATCAGGAACTTCCTGAAAACGCTGTGGGAGAGTTACTAATTAGAGGTCCCCAAGTAATGAAAGGGTATTGGAATAACCAAGAGGAGACGAATAAAGCGTTAAAAAATAACTGGCTTTATACAGGTGATTTGGCCATGTATGATGAAGATGGTTTCTTCTATATCGTTGGCAGAAAGAAAGAAATGATTATTAACGGTGGTTTTAATATTTACCCACAAGAAGTGGAGAACATTTTATATGAACATCCGGATGTGAAGGAATGTGCAGTTATAGGCATTCCTGATCTTGAAAAAGGGGAAGTTGTCAAGGCCTTTATCGTGCCAAAAGAAGGAGCTGTATTAGATGTTGAAGAAGTAAAAGGTTTTTGTTACCGAAACCTAACCCCATATAAAGTTCCAAAAAATTATGAGTTAATACCAGCCCTGCCTAGAAATACGGTTGGAAAGATACTAAAACGTAGATTAGTAGACAGAGGTGAGTAATCTAACTAACAATAAAACTGGTCTCTTTTAATAGACTACGGCTAGTTAACTTGAGGGAACGATTTCTCGGACGGGGAAGGTCACTAAATTTGGTCAAACGATTCACTTTTAATTAATTGTAAAAGTGGATCGTTGGTTGTATTAAAATAAAAAATCAAAAAAATACATTGAAATACGAAGTGTTTTTGCTATAATAATATTAAATATTCAGAACATACCGAGTAGTTAGTATGTTGATGGTGTTTAGTAAGTCTACGATTGTAGTTGACGTAAAATGTAATACTTGTATGTTCATTAATGTAATCGGATTTAAAATGTGAAGTTGAGGAGTGATTTAATTGGATTATGTACATGAGATAGATATATATGTTCGTTTTAGTGAGACAGATGCTGCTGGCCATGTTAATAATGTGAGTTATTTTTTCTACTTTGAAGAAGCCCGAACGAAGTTTTTTAAAATCGTGTGTCCTGAAAGAAACGATGCCTTGAATTTCATTTTGGCATCGATTACGTGTGACTATATTTCTCAAGCATACGCTGGTCAGGAGTTAAAGCTATATACTTACGTCACAAATGTAGGAGGAAAAAGTTTTACGATCGGCCATACGTTATCAGATAAAGCAACAGGAATTGAAATTGCTAAAACTACAGCAATTACAGTGTGCTTTAACTATGCTGAACAAAAAACAATTGAGATACCTAATGAACTAAGGCAGAACTTAACGTCTTACCTGCAAGCACTGCCCAAGTAATGTATTTGTAAAAAGGAGGGATTTCTATGCTCGAGTAGAGCTAAGTCAATTATGTAAGCGCTTTAAATATCTGTCAGAAGGAAAAATACAGTGACAGGAGATGACCAGGCTACGAACCAGTCTGTAAAATTAACGAAGTAAGGGGAGTTGGCATGGATATATTTATTCAGCAGCTGTTTAATGGATTAACAATTGGAAGTGTCTATAGTTTGGTAGCTCTGGGATTAACTCTGGTTTATGGCATTTTACACATACCAAACTTTGCTCATGGTGCGCTTTACATGCTCGGTGGGTACGTCACGTTAACGATGATGGTTTATTTAGGGGTGAATTATTGGATATCCATCCTCATTTCCATTATAACAATTGGAATACTGAGTGTACTTATGGATCGACTTGTCTTTCATCCATTACGAAAGTCCACCCCCATTCAGCATAAAGTTGCTGCAATCGGAATGCTGCTTTTTCTGGAAGCACTTGCCCAGTTAATTTGGGGTGCTGATTATCGGCAAATGCCCACGCCATACGGGCAAGTTATTCAATTTGCTGATGTAACATTGACTGTTCAGCGGTTAATTATCGTCGTAGCCGCAATTGCGGTTATGATTTTACTTTATCTGTTTTTAAAGAAAACATTTATGGGAGCTTCAATACTGGCAATGGCTCAAAATCGTGAAGGAGCTTCGTTAGTGGGAATTAACACCAACAAAGTAGCAGTTATAACTTTTTTTATAGCTGGGACACTAGCGGCAATCGGTGCCTCACTTACTTCCCCAATTAACCTCGTATTTCCTGGGATGGGGCATTTAGTTATTTTAAAAGCCTTTGTCATTATCATCATTGGTGGTATGGGCAGTATTCCTGGCGCCATCTTAGGCGGTTATATTTTAGGTTTCAGTGAAAGTATAGGAGCGACTTATATCTCTAGTGACTACAAAGATATTATTGCCTTTGTCTTATTAATCGTTATTCTCTCCATCAAACCACAAGGTATTTTTGCGAAAGGGGGCGTATAAATGGCAGTGGTCAATAAGAAAGGGCTCTTATTTGTCTTGATCTTGCTTGCTATTATCTTTCCTTTAATCGTACCGAACCAATACTATATTCATATTTTGACATTAGCTTTTATTTGGACAATTGCCGTTTATGGTTTAAATCTACTTTCTGGATATACTGGCTATCTTTCCTTAGCACATGCAGGCTTCTTTGCTATAGGAGCATATTCACTTGGATTACTTACTGTAAAAGTCGAATTAAATTATTGGTTGGCATTTATGCTTTCACCCATCATTACATGCATTATTGGTGTAATGATTGGACTTATCGCACTTCGCACCAAAGAACATTTCTTCGCAATTTACACCTTATGTGTTGGCTACATTATCTATTTAATCATTGATAAATGGGACTCGTTAACTGGAGGAGTTCGGGGGTTAATAGGCATACCTGCTCCAGCTGATATCGGTTTTATTTCTCTTTCTACACCACTTTCCCAATACTATTTTGTTTTCATCATTCTACTTCTTGTCATTTTTACCGTATACCGAATCGTCCATTCCCTTACAGGAAGATCCTTTACAGCTATTCGAAACAGTGAGCCTTTAGCACAATCACTTGGTATATCACCAATGCGAAACAAACTCACTTCGTTTGTATTGTCTACTTTTTATGCAGGACTAGCGGGAGCGCTCTATGCAAGTTTTATTCGATTTATCGGACCGGAAATCGCCTATACAACCATCACTTTTGATTTATTAACCTATATGATTGTCGGCGGAATTGGGACATTATCCGGTCCGTTGATAGGAACATTATTAATTGTTTGGTTATCTCAGAATCTACAATTTCTGCAGGATTATCGAATGTTGATTTTTGGTCCGCTGCTTACGTTAATCATTATCTTTGCTCCTGGAGGAATTTCCGGTACGTTTTTACAATGGAGGGCACGACGAAAGGAAAAGCAGCGAATAAACATGACCACAATGAAAAAACAAGCGTAGGAGGGAATGCATCATGTATTTTGAAACAAGGGAGTTATCCAAAGAATTTGGAGGACTAACTGCAGTCAAAGAGGTCGATTTTGCTATTGAAAAAGGGAAGATCAATGCCATTATCGGGCCTAACGGGGCAGGCAAATCTACATTTTTTAATCTCATCACTGGTCTGCATCGTCCGAGTTCTGGAGAAGTGTTCTTTAAAGACCAAGAGATTTCCCATTTATCCTCAAATAAAATAGCAGAACTTGGCATAGCAAGAACGTTTCAAACAACGAATTTATTTGAACGTGCAACGGTATTTGATAATGTCATTGTGGGCCACAGACTGCGAACAAAAACAAATTTGTTGGATGCAATTTTACGAACGAAACGTTGCAAACAAGAAGAAGAACAATGCAAAGAAAAAGCATGGGAAGTTTTGCAAGCAACAGGGTTAACCCATGTGGCTACAAAAATAGTAACGAATATCTCCCAAGAGGAAAAAAAGCGAGTTGCCATTGCCTTAGCTTTAGCAACCGATCCAGAAGTGCTTTTCCTCGACGAGCCTACTGCTGGGATTAATCCAGATGAAACTAATGGATTAGCAGGATTAATTACTGAATTGGCACAAATGGGCATTACGATTTGCTTAATTGAACACAAAATGAAAATGATTATGCAGATGGCAGACAAAATCATGGTACTCAATTATGGAGAAAAAATTGCTGAAGGGGCACCTGAAGAGATCAATAAAAATGAAGAAGTTATCCGTGCCTATTTGGGAGGGGAAGCGAGTGCTTAAATTAGTAAATCTTACCGTTAAGTATGGAAACTTTGAGGCGTTACATCGAGTGAATCTGGAAGTAGACCATGGTGAAATTGTTGTTTTACTTGGTGCAAATGGGGCAGGAAAGAGTACTACCTTCCAAACAATTAGTGGCTTAAATAAGCCTGTTTCCGGGCATATCATGCTAAATGGTCAGTCAATAGCTGGAAAGTCACCAGACAAAATAGTAAAGATGGGGATTGTCCAGTGTGCGGAGGATCGAAAGCTATTTCAACAAATGACCGTACAAGAAAATCTTATGTTAGGAGGATACGTTCATAGAGGCAAGAAAAGTAGATTAAGAGCAACCCTTCAAGAGGTGTTTGAGTTATTTCCTATTCTTTATGAAAAGCGAAGTAATCCTGCCGGTTCACTTAGTGGCGGCCAACAGCAAATGCTGGCAATTGGCAGAGCACTAATGGCCAAACCAGAATTTATGCTGTTAGATGAACCTTCTATTGGCTTAGCTCCTTTAATCGTAGAGCAAATGTTTAAAAGCATTCAACAAATCAATCAGGAGGGGACAACGATTCTACTAGCTGAGCAAAATGCAAATGCAGCTCTAAGCATCGCGGATAAGGGGTATGTTTATGAAAGCGGTAAGGTTGTTGTCCAAGGGAGTGCAGAAGAATTGCTGGCCAATGAGGAAGTAAGGAAGGCATATGTAGGAGCTTAGTAGTTAATTGAAAAAAGGAGGGAATCAAATGAAAGGTAAAATTATCAGAATGCTATTGGTTGGTTTTATCATTGTATTTCTATCAGCATGTATTGATTCAGCAGGAAAAACCAGTAATGATAAAGAAGAAGCAACTGGTGGAGAGAACGTTGTGAATATTGGTTATAGCGGGCCATTAAGTGGGGCAGCTGCTTATTACGGGGAAAATACATTAAATGGCCTAGAAATGGCTGTGGAAGAAATTAACGAACAAGGATTTGAAGTAGATGGAAAAACGTATAAGCTAAATTTAATTGCTTATGATGACAAGTACTTACCAAATGAGACTGCTGCAAATGCACGTCGACTCGTTCAAGAGGATGATACACCAGTTGTGTTCACACCACACAGTGGGGGAATCGCTGCATTACAAGTATTTAATGAACAAGAGAACTTTCTGATTGGCGCATATTCGAGTGAACCAGCGATTACCGAAGCAGGGAATGAGTTAACGGTACGCATTCCCCCAAGTTATGATGGTTACTTAGAGCCATTTACTAATTATGCTATGGAGAACTTCGGTAACAAATTAGCTGCACTACCACCAGTCACACAATATGGGAAGGACTGGGCAGAAGCAATTAAACCATATTGGGAAAAAGCAGGTGGCGAAGTGGTGCATGAATCCGCGATTGATTTCTCGAAAGACACGGATTTCTTTACTTTCTTAACGAATGCACTTGAATCAAATCCGGATGTTTTATTTATTGGGGGCCCTTCTGAACCTACAGCAAAAGTGGCTCAACAAGCAAGAGATTTAGGGTTCGAAGGTGGTTTTATTGTAATGGATCAGGCAAAGCTAGATGAAATGAAAAATGTCACTGGCTCATACGAACCATTAGAAGGTTCGATTGGCACGATTCCATTGATCAACGCCAATTATCCAGGAACAGAGGAATTCGTGAAAAAGTATCAGGAAAAATATAACAAAGATCCTGGTTCAGAGGCAGGCTTCCACTATTTATCCATGTATATCTTTGTAGAAGCAATGAAAGCAGCTGGTAATGTAGAAGATGCAACTGTGATTAGAGAACATATTCAAGATGGTCTAGAATCATTACCAGAAGAAAAGAAAGTGTATGAGATTGAAAAGATAGATGAAAATGGTGGGTTTGAGATTAATACGCAATATGGTGCAGTTGAAGGCGGCAAAGTAGTTCCAGTATCTGGCGATTAATCAGAAGGGCTGGACATAGCGTACCTTGTTTGAGATTTCCGTTTATTATTTTATCTAAATTGTTTGTCTCGATCTCCTAATAAATAGGGAGAACCGATATCAGGTTCTCCCCCTAAGCTTGTAGAAAAACGTTTAGCTACAAGCTTTTTATTGGTAATAAATTGTTTTGCACGGAAATCGTCCGATCGTCCTCGTGATGTTAAGCTTGAATGATTTTCGCATGGAAATTCCGATGACGTGGGCCATCAAATTCACAGAAATAAACGCCTTGCCACGTTCCAAGTACAAGCTTCCCATCTCGAATAATTAATGTTTGTGCATGCCCCATGGTACTTGTCTTTAAGTGAGCTGCAGTATTCCCTTCAAAATGTTTGTCCTTCCGATGTTCCCATGGGTAAATCTCGTCCAATCGCATTAACATATCTGTTTTTACATCAGGATCTGCATTTTCATTAACCGTAATCCCTGCCGTTGTATGCATCGACTGCACAACTAAGATCCCATCTTCTATGTTCGCTTCACGAATCCAATTTTCCAATTGAGCGGTAATATCGAGCATATCCGAATGTTTTTCCGTCCGAATAGAAAATGTTTGATTCAAAACCCTCACCCTTTCTCCTGCTCTTATAATAATTATAACTTGAAAACAAGGAAGGATGAAAGGAAAGGATTAGCATTTGGCGGTATAGCTGAAATAATCAAAGTCTGCATAGTTATACTGTCCAGAGGTATCCTGACACTGCATGCCGACAAATGCACCTGTAAAGAAACCACCACCATGAATATAATCATCCGATAGTTTATAGGAAGGTAGCTTTACTGGTATTTTTGTCCAAGTTTCACCGTCTAGCGAATAAGCATATTCATAAACGGTTGTATTTACATCTACGCGTAAATATACATACTGTATATCATCTGGAATGGAAATTCTATTGTCTCCTAGTGGCTGGGTCAATGAGAAGTTATCGCAGATGGTTAAATCTAGAATTCTACCTTTTATTTCATTCCATGTAATTTGCAAGGCAGTCCAATTCTTCGTATTATAATAGTTTACTAATCCAGCTGCTTGTTGGAACGTCTCAGGTTGAAAGGATACTTTTGTTTCTGCAGTGAAATTAAAATGCTGCCAACGGCGTGCAATAAAACCTTGCGTGAATTTAGAAGTTAATGATTCTCTGCCATAAATGCGCAGGTGGCCAGGGTTGTCATTCAGAGAAACAATGTCTTCTCCCAATGGAATGCGTAAGGATTGAAACTGGTGATTTAGCACCTTTTCATTAAAATCTTCATTTCCTTCCATATCATTATCCCATTGTACTTCCTTCATATTCGGACCTTCGATTTCAAGAAAGGGTTGGTTGCCGCCAACAATATACGGCCAATCGTTTTGCCATTTCATTCGCTGGATGGCAGTTTCCCTTCCAAGTGGGCAATAACCTCTTGGATCTAATAAAGGCTTATTTTCCTGAGGCAATGGACGACCTGTTAAATGGACCAAAAACCACTCATCCGTATGGGTATGAACAATAGAGGCATGCCCAGCCTTTTGAAGAGGATTTCTCGGGTAAGGAAAGGAAGTAATTAATGGATTATCTGGATGTACTTCATATGGACCATTTATCTGTGTTGAACGTGCAATGGTTGCTTGATGATCAAATCTGGTTCCGCCTTCTGCTGTTAAAAGATAGTAATAATTATTTTTTCTATACAAATGGGGAGCTTCAGTAAGCCTAACATCGGTTCCCTTAAAGATGACTTCTTTTTTGCCGATGAGTTTTTCCTTAACCGGATCATATTCTTGCAGGACAATCCCATAGAAATTATGATTGCCATCACGATGGTCCCATACCATATTGACAAAGTATTTTCTGCCATCCTCATCGTGGAAAAGAGATGGATCAAACCCTGAGCTGTTCATATGTATTGGGTCAGACCACTCCCCGTCAATCGTATCACAGGTGACCAAGTAATTATGGCAATCCTTCCAGTTTCCATCGACAACTTTTACATCGGTATAGATAAGCCAGAACTTATTATCACTGAATGATAAAGCTGGGGCCCAAACCCCACCTGAATCTGGGTTTCCCATCATGTTTAATTGACTTAAACGATTCAAGGGTCTTGCAACCAGTCGCCAATTCTTTAAATCCTTTGAATGGTAAATACCTACTCCAGGGAACCATTCAAAGGTAGAGACGGCAATATAATAGTCTTCACCCGCACGACAGATACATGGATCTGGGTTAAAACCTGTTAAGATAGGGTTCTTAATCCTGTTCATGAAAAATATCTCCTTTATAAAGTTTTATTAGAATCCGCTTTCATAAAAATATCTGAAATATGTGATGATGTCTTAAGACATCATCACATATTTTGCAGTAAATCATTTCTAAAGAAATTCTCTACGGAAAATGCAGCAACACCTAAGGCTGTTGAATGCGTGGAAAGTTCAGAATAATTAATCTGAAAACCTTTTTGTTGAAACCATAGAGTTTGATTAATCATTCGATTTTTTAAAGGTTGATCCAACCATTTACTTGCAGCAGCCATTCGATTCCCGATAATTACCTGCTCGGGGTTAAAGGTATTGATAATATTATTTATCCCTACTCCTAAATAATCGCCAATTTGTTCGAATAGCTGGATAGCTTCTTTATCCTCGTTTTCTGCTAAGCTTGTTAAACCTTCCAGCGAAATATCTTCCCCTGGTTTTGCAACTATATTACGTCCCTCTGCTCGTTTAACTAAAGCTCTTTCAGAGGCATATAATTCCCAACAACCTTGGTTTCCACAACGACATGGTAACCCGTCCACTTGAATGGTCATATGTCCTAATTCACCAGAAAAACCATTGTTCCCTTTATAGAGTTTACCATTTAATATTAGTCCGACTCCTATCCCTATTCCTACACTGATATAAATAATATTTGAAAAGCTTTTCCCTACACCGAACTTCTGCTCTCCATATGCTCCAGCATTTGCTTCATTTTCTACAATGACTGGCAGATCATATTTGTTTTCTACTATTTCTTTTAAATGTATATTTTTCCAATCTAAATTCGGTGCTAAAAGAATATTTCCATCTTTATTAACGGCACCTGGTACGCCTATCCCTATTCCTATAATGCCGTAGGGGCTTTCTGGAGTTGATGCAATTAAAGTGTCTATGATGTGGAATAGGTTTGTTAGAATCTCCTCGTATCCTAAATCTTTAAACTTCATAACTTCCTCATGGCAAATGTTTCCTTTTAAATCAGTTAATACGCCAAGTAAGTAATTGACTCCTAAGTCGATGCCAATTGAATATCCCGCTTTTTCATTAAATAATAGCATAACGGGCCTTCGACCACCGCTTGATTGTCCAGGTCCTGATTCATTAAGTAACGCTTCATCCAGTAATTCACTTACTAGAGAGGACACAGTGCCTTTGTTCAAACCAGTTACGTTTGAAACATCAGCTCGTGAAATGGGGGAACGATCTTTAATTGTCTCCAATACGAGTGATTTGTTTTCTTTTTTAACTACATGTTGATTAAATGTTTTTGTCATTCTCATCGATAACGTCATCTCTTTCATTAATTTGTCAGTAACGATGCATAGAACTAAGCAGCTCTCTGTTTCCAGTGTACCATAAATTTAACAAAAATAAACTTTGTTTATTCAGTAGACAAACGATGTTTTGCATGATATTCTTATTTCGTAAGTAAATTGCAACTTTTTAAAAAATAAGGGGCGGGGGTTTGTTTATGTTTAAAAAGAAAGCGATTACATTCTTGTTGTCAGTTTTCATGCTGCTTACCCTAGCAGTTGGATGTTCTGATGCAGATGAAGGGCAGGCTAGCTCTGAAGATGGTAAAACAGTAAAATTTATGCATTTATGGCCAGAGGGTAGTTCTGCTCAGCATAATAAAATTGTAAGCGAAATCATTAACGATTTTGAAAGTGAAAATCCTGATGTAACTATTGATTTAGAAGTCTTGAGTAATGAGCAATACAAAGACAAGTTAAAAGTGCTTTCGACATCGAATGAATTGCCTGATGTCGGGATGACGTGGGCAGCAGGATTTCTTGAACCCTATGTTGATGGTGAATTATTTGCGCCTTTAGATGATTTGGTAGAAGGTGAACTGAAAAATCGATTTGTATCGGGTACAGCTGAAGCATATGCTGTGGATGGCACTACATATGGATTGCCATTGGAATTAAACATTGCAACTGTATTTTATAATAAAGCAATTTTTGAAGCATATGGCCTAGAAGCGCCAAAAACATATGAAGAATTCCAACAAATTGTTAAAACGTTAAACGATAATGGTGTAGCACCAGTTGCCTTAGGTAATAAAGATCGATGGACAGGTTCTTTATGGTATATGTACTTGGCTGATCGAATTGGTGGTTCTGATCTATTAACAAATGCGATAAATCGGTCAGCTTCATTTGATGACCCTGACTTAGTACAAGCAGCTAAGGAAGTACAAAATTTAGTAGACATGAATACATTCGTAAAAGGATTTAATGGACTTTCCGATGAAGAAGCAAAGAGTATGTTTATGAACGAACAAGCAGCTATGTATTTAATTGCAACTTGGGATCTGCCTAATTACACGACCAATGAGGATGTGCCACAAGAATTCAGAGACTCTGTCGGGTACTTTAATTTCCCAACTGTTGATGGAAATGGCGATATGAATAGCTTTGTTGGCGGACCAGGTGTCGGTCTATTTGTATCCGAAAACTCAGAAGTAAAACAAGAGGCAAAAGATTTTGCGTCCTTCTTTGTACAAGAATGGGGAGAGAAGTCAGTAACAGAAGCAGGAGTTATTCCAGCAACAAAAGTGGATGCCGGATCGCTTGATCTCCCACAAATGTATGTGGATGTATTAAATGATTTGAATCAGGCAAGTAATCTTACGCTATTTGCAGATGTCCAAATGAGTGCGGATGTAGCGCAGGTGCATCTGGATATGATTCAGTCCTTATTCGGTAAAGAAGTAGCACCGGGGGATTTCACTAAGCAGCATGGAGACGCGCTGTCTAACGAATAGGGAGATCACCTGATTAATGATGAAAAGGACCATCCCAAAAGGATGTCCTTTTCAACTTCTCAATATGGAGTTGAATGTAATGAATAAAGTAATGTCAAATAAATGGGTGATTACCATCTATATACTTCCGGCTCTCTTATTAGTCGGGGTTCTCATATTTATTCCACTTCTGCTTTCGGGCTACTATGGCTTGATGGATTGGAATGGAATTAGTGCCATGGAATTTATTGGACTGGAGAATTATATTACAGCAATTCAGGATGTGAAGTTTTGGGAAAGTGCATGGCATTCTTTATTATTAGCGCTGTTTTCAACACTTAGCTTAGTAGGATATCTCGCCATATCAGTCATACTAGCCTCCAGGATAAAAGGATCTGATTTATTAAGAAAGATTTATCTAGTACCAATGTTGCTATCATCTGTAGCGATTGCTCAGCTCTGGATTAAAGTATTTAATCCAACGAATGGCATGTTAAATAGTGTGTTAATGACAATTGGGTTTGAAAATCCACCAGCTTGGTTAGCTGAACCCTCTATTGTATTATTTGCTATTTTCGTTCCTATTTTATGGCAGTATGCTGGTTTTTATATTCTTATTTATTATGCAGCGTTAAAAAATATCCCCGAAACGATTATAGAAGCAGCTAGAATTGATGGAGCGACCCCACTTCAGATTGCGTTCCGAATTAAAGTACCATTAATTATGACGGTGATTAAAGTAACAATTGTACTGGCAATTGTCGGTTCATTAAAGTACTTTGATTTGATCTATGTCATGACAGGTGGAGGTCCAAATGGTGCAAGTGAGGTTATGGCCTCGTATATGTATAAACTAGCCTTCTCGAGTAACGATTTCGGTTATGGAAGTGCTATTGGATTTTTATTACTTATTATTACCTTGATTGTCACGATTATTATTAGAAAAGCTACTGCTACCAAAGAAGAAATTCAATACTAAAAGGAGGGATAACATGCAACGTATTGGATATGTCATCTTATATATCGCATTGGCACTTGTTGCTTTATTTCAGGTATTTCCTATTATCTGGCTTTTTATGTTCTCCTTAAAAGATAATCAAGAAATCTTTTCAGGATCACCGTTTGCATTACCAGCAGAATTCAGATGGGAAAATTACGTAACCGTATGGGAAGGGGGGATAGGAGGTTACTTTTGGAATAGTATCTGGATAACGGGGGTAGCGATTATCCTAACTGTACTGTTTGCAAGCATGGCGACATTTGCAATCACTCGCATGCAATGGAAATGGAATAAGCTTGTTTTAGGTTTATTTATGGTAGGTTTAATGATACCTATACATTCAAGCATTATCCCGTTGTTTAATATGTTTTTAAATGTAAATTTAATCGATAATCCGTGGTCGATTGTTATTACGTATACTGCTTATAATCTGCCTATTACGATAATGATTCTATTAGGTTTCTATTATACATTACCACGGGAAATCGAAGAAGCAGCCATTATTGACGGATGTTCCATCCATCGAATGTTTTTTAGAATTATTCTCCCCATGACAACGCCAATAATGTCAACAACGGTAATTATTAATATGATCTATAATTGGAACGAATTTGTTTTCGTCAATACATTCATTAGTTCGGATGAATACAAGACGTTAACAGTAGGTATTCAGAACTTCATTGGCCAGTATATGACAGATTGGGGAGCGATTGGAGCGACGTTAATTATTAGTTTTCTTCCTATTCTACTAGCCTTTCTATTCTTCAGTAATAAAGTAGTAGAAGGAATCTCATCTAGTGCTGTAAAAGGGTAAGATAGCACCCTAGTTTATGGTTGATTCACTTGTGAGTTTCCTGTTTTTTGTGAATCAATTGAAATGCATGTAAACCGAGCCACATCGTAATCAATGCATAAATGGATCCTCCAAAAATAAAAGCCAATGCAGGAAGTGTTTGGTAAATGAAGAATAAAATCGTTAGACAAAGAATCATTAAAAACGTATGGAGCGGATGAATCAACATAATTAAAAATGCTTGCTTTATTATCTTAAATACATGGAGGTCATAATGGACATATGTTGGAAAAATGTAAAATAAGAAAATGATATACAATAGTATAAATGCAAATAAAGGTACTTGTATCCAATCTAATCGACTTGCCTGGATATACCAAATATCCAGACATATTAACAGGATACCTGGCAAGAGGATGGCCCCGAGAATATTGCTTTTCCTAAATTCTTTTTTGTAGTATACCCAGAATGTACGGAGCACAGGAATATCCGTATCCCTTCGTAACCATTTGCGTATAATTGCATACATAGCAGTTGTAGAAGGGAAAATCCCGATAATAATAGCACCTATTAAGGAAAAAAAGATCCATAATACATTGACCAAAGCCATTTTAGTTATCCATTCTAGTATCCGATAAAGTACACTGTTCATATAAGAATCTCCTTAACTATCAAAAGTCCTATATCTTTATATTATAATGGAAACGCTTTTTGTTCTAAACTAGTTCTTTTATTATAAACTTAGTTTATTCAATAGACAAACTAATGATAGATTGCTATACTTTAAATTGAAAGCATTTACATGAAAAGTATTATTAATAGGAGGTATAGATAATGAAATATTTCAACAATGTACCAAAAATAAAGTATGAAGGTGCATCATCAACCAATGCCTATGCATTCAAGTTCTATAATCCAGATGAAAAGATCGGCGGAAAGACGATGGAAGAGATACTTCGTTATGCAGTCGCTTATTGGCATACATTTACTATGGATGGGTCAGATCCATTTGGTGCGGGAACAATGGTGCGTCCTTGGGATAAGTATACAGGTATGGATTTAGCAAAAGCACGGTTGGACGCCGCTTTTGAATTATTTGAGAAATTAGATGTTCCATTTTTCTGCTTTCACGATGTAGATATCGCGCCCGAGGGAAGGAATTTAAAAGAAACCAATCAAAACCTAGATACGATTGTTAGCTTAATGAAGGACTACATGAAAGATAGCAAAACGAAATTGCTCTGGAATACAGCGAATAACTTTACCCATCCACGGTTTATTCATGGTGCGGCTTCTTCTAATCATGCAGACATCTTTGCTTATTCTGCAGCTAAAGTGAAAAAAGGACTGGAAATTGGAAAAGAATTAGGTGCAGAAAATTATGTGTTCTGGGGAGGACGTGAAGGATACGAAACGCTCTTAAATACCGATATGCAATTAGAAATGGATAATCTGGGTCGTTTTTTCCATATGGCGGTTGATTATGCCAAAGAAATTGGATTTAATGGACAGTTCTTAATTGAGCCAAAACCAAAGGAGCCCACGACACATCAGTATGATTTTGATGTAGCTACAGGATTTGCTTTCTTACAAAAGTATGATTTACAAGATCACTTTAAATTTAATATTGAGGCAAACCATGCTACATTGGCTGGCCATACCTTTGAACATGAGTTACGCTATGCTCGCATTAACAACATGCTGGGTTCTGTTGATGCAAATCAGGGCGATCCGTTACTTGGGTGGGATACAGATGAATTTCCAACCGATTTATATAGTACCACGCTAGCTATGTACGAAATTCTTAAAAATGGTGGGCTAGGTCGTGGTGGCCTTAACTTTGATGCGAAAGTAAGAAGAGGTTCATTTGAACCAGAGGATTTATTCCATGCGCATATTGCCGGAATGGATAGCTTCGCTGTTGGTTTACGTGTAGCACAACAATTAATTGAGGATCAAGTGCTAGATGGCGTTATCAATGAACGATACAACAGTTATAATGAAGGTATTGGCAAAGAAATTGTTGAAGGGAACACCGATTTTCACAAATTAGAGGCACATGCGTTAGAATTAAAAGAGATAAGCCATCAATCTGGACGACTTGAAAAAATTAAGACAACAATGAATCAATACTTACTTAGAGCCTATGCAGGTGAATAAGCGGTACTAAATGAGGTGTGAGCAATGAAGTACGTGATTGGTGTGGATTTAGGAACAAGTGCAGTAAAGTTATTATTAGTCAATCAGCTTGGCGAGGTTGTTAAGGAAGTTTCAAAATCTTATCCGTTAATACAAAAAAAGGCAGGTTACAGCGAACAAGATCCAAATGAGTGGGTCACACAAACATTAGCAGGATTAACGGAGTTATTACAGCATTTCCAGGGTGATAAAGCAGCCATTCAAGGAATGAGTTTTTCCGGGCAAATGCATGGGTTAGTTCTTATGGACAATAACAATCAAATTATTCGTCCTGCAATTCTTTGGAATGATACAAGAACAACAGATCAGTGCAAACAAATCTACAATATCGTTGGAGAAAAGCGCTTATTGGAGATCACTAAAAACCCTGCTTTAGAAGGATTCACCTTGCCAAAATTACTGTGGGTCAAGGCAAATGAACCAGGTAATTATCAAAAGGCAGCCAAATTTGTATTACCAAAGGACTATTTACGGTATAGATTAACCGGACAATTGCATATGGACTATTCCGATGCTGCGGGCACTCTTCTCCTAGATATAAATAAGCATCAATGGAGCACGGAAATTTGTGAACTGCTCGATATTTCTACAAGTATTTGCCCCCCGCTCATCGGTTCCCATGAATCAGTAGGAAAGATCAATGCCGAAATAGCTGCAGATACTGGTCTCTCTCCAGCAACACGTGTTTTTGCTGGGGGGGCAGATAATGCTTGTGGAGCAATTGGTTCTGGCATATTAGAGGATGGCAAGACGTTATGTAGTATTGGGACTTCAGGCGTCGTGCTCTCCTATGAATCTACCAATGATAAAGACTTTCATGGGGAGGTTCATTATTGTAATCATGCCGTTCCAGATGCCTATTATACGATGGGAGTTACGTTGGCAGCAGGACATAGTTTAAGTTGGTTTAAAGAAGTAGTTGCTAAAGAGGATAGCTATGAAAATCTTCTAAATGAGATCAGCGCTGTTCCTCCAGGATCAAATGGATTATTATTCACCCCATATATTTCAGGAGAAAGAACCCCCCACGCAGATGCGAATATTAGAGGAAGTTTTATTGGTATGGATAGCTCGCATGAGCGACGTGATTTTGTTCGTGCTGTTTTGGAAGGTATTACTTTTTCTCTTCATGAATCGATCTCGATATTTCGAAAGAGCGGAAAGCAAATTGATACCGTTATTTCAACGGGAGGGGGGGCAAAGAATTCAGAATGGCTACAAATGCAAGCAGATATTTTTAACGCAAGAATAATTAAGCTTTCTAGTGAACAAGGCCCTGGTATGGGTGCTGCTATGTTGGCGGCATTTGGCTGCGACTGGTTTGATTCACTCCAGGCATGTGCAGATACATTCCTACAGGTCGAGCATGAGTTTTACCCTGATTCAGATAAAGTCAAAATGTATCAGCAGTTGTTTCTTCTTTATAAAAACATTTATTACCAAACAAAGGAATTAAATGAAGCTTTGGTTGACTATCGAAAGTAAAAGACAAGTAAGTGAATTTCCCTTTCTCTTCCTAAAGGTGGGCATCATAGAGGATGTTCAATAGGTAGAAAAGGGTTTTTCGTTTAATAGAATTTGTTTTAAAACAAAAGAGTATATGTGAAGGGGAAGAAAGCGTATGTTGAGAAATGCCATTATACAACCCTACTCGATGTATATGAAAACATAGAAGGACAACTACCCGTTTAGCTGTCCATCTATGTTTGCTATTAGCTAATTTTGGTCTCTTTTGAATTGTTCCACATGTTTTCCATCTCTTCTAATGTCTTTCCTTTCGTTTCTGGTACAAACTTCCAAACAAATAGGGCAGAGATTACACTGACAATGCCATAAATTCCATACGTCATTCCACCACTATATTCCATCATCATTGGATAAGTGGAAGATACAAGATAGTTGGCTGCCCATTGTGCGGCTACTGCAATTGCTACAGCTTGGCCACGAATTTTATTAGGGAAAATTTCAGAAATAAGTACCCAGCAAATTGGGCCCCATGACATCATAAATGAAGCAGTATAGATAATAATAAAGATTAATGTCCCAATGCTTATAATATTGGCAAAAGCTAATCCGGCAACTCCGAACATTCCAACAGCCATTCCAATGGAGCCAGTTATTAATAATGGGCGGCGTCCTAATTTATCCACCGTAATAATAGCAATAATCGTGAAGATTACATTCACCAGTCCCATCACAATGGTTTGAAGCATAGAAGCATCTTTTGCTGCACCCATGCTTTCAAAAATACGAGGTGCATAGTATAGGGCAACATTAATACCTACAAATTGCTGGAAGACGGAAAGTAAAATCCCGATAACGATTACCGTTTTACCATAAGCGAAAAGCTTTGATTTAGAGGCGCTTTTTGATTGTTTAATATCTTGTAAGATGTTGGAAGCTGTGTTCTTCCCATTGATTTTTGTTAAAATGGTTAAGGCTTTACTTTCTTGATTGGTTAATGCTAAGTATCTAGGTGTTTCAGGTACAAAGAAAAGGAAAACACCAAATAATAATGCTGGAATAGCTTCTGAAGCAAACATAAACCGCCATCCCATTTCATTTATCCAGTCTAATGACTGTCCTCTTGCGATGCCCCAATTTACAAAATAGACGACTAACATTCCAAATATAATGGCGAATTGATTAAAAGATACAAGCCTCCCCCGTATAGTAGCTGGTGCAATTTCACCAATATACATTGGCACAATTGCTGAAGCCAAACCAACTCCAATCCCACCGATTATTCGGTAGAAATTAAAGGTAAGTAATAGACCAATTGTTGGTTCTCCCACTTCGAAAAATAAAAACTCTGGGTAGGCTGAACCTAATGCTGACAATAAAAAGAGAATTGAGGCTACAATTAATGATTTTTTCCGTCCAAAGGTCGAAGAGAAAAAGCCAGCAATTATTCCTCCTATGATACATCCAATCAAAGCACTAGAAGTAGTTATTCCATGAATAAATGAACTTAGCCCCAATCCATTAATTAGATAATTCTCGATAGATTTCTCTGCCCCTGAGATCACAGCAGTATCGTAACCAAATAACAGTCCACCTAAAGTTGCCACAAAAGTAATGGAAAAGATATAAAGGGAGTTTCTATTCTTTGTCATGTTCATTTTAAAGCCAGGTTATAAATATAACGCTTTCAAAAGAAGCAAGTAACCTGTCTTATCCTCCTTTCAAGATTTGTTTAGCGCTTTCAATTTCTGAAATTAAGTATAACAGGAAACACTTAGTTTGTCTATCGGATAAACTAAGGTGGTGGAAATAGGTATGAATCTAGCTAAATAACACAGGTCATGAAGATCTTCTTACTTGGGAAGTGGTTTTGCTGACTCGTTATAGCAGAGCCCGTGCCTGTGGAGAGCATGCCTGCTTTATACCGATTTCGTATTGTCTAATAACGAATAAGATCGATCATGAATTTATAGCGGTCCGCTCGGTACGAAGATTTTACGACTTCCAGTGTATGTTTATTCTCTAAATGAGTAGTTCGTTGCATAAGAAGAATCGGGGAATGTTCTTCAATTCTTCAATTTGAAGATGTTTAACTTCTTCTTCATTTGCAATCGCAGCTTCAATTAGTTGAAATCCATCCATAATCTTTAAATGAAGGGTATTTTCAATATATTGATAGAGTGAATGCTGGACAATTTCTTCTGTGATTCCCATTACTAGGTTTGCTGGGATATACGTGCGTTCGAGTGCCATAGGAATATCTTCAGCCAGTCGTATTCGTTTGATTTCATACACTGGTGCGTATTCTTTTATTCCTAGCTGTTTAGCAAGCTCCTTTCCAGCTGGAACGATCTCAAACTGAAGTAATTTGCTGCTTGTTTGCATTCCCCTTGCATGCATTTCTTCTGTAAAACTAGTCAAGCCTTGTAACTTCTGTTCAAATTTTGGTCCCATTACAAAGGTGCCCTTACCTTTTATTCGATAAAGGAGTTGATCACTTACAAGATTCATAATTGCTTGCCTGACTGTCATTCTACTTATATTGTACGTTTCGGCGTATTCACGTTCTGAAGGTAATATATCTCCAGGCTGTAACTCCTGTTTTTCAATTTGATTCTTAATATGTTTCTCAAGTTGATGATAGATTGGGATCGGAGATTTTTTATTAATCATGTCGTTACTCCTTAGTTGAATATATTCCTATTCTATTTTATATAGAAAGAAAATTTTCATTTATTAGTTAATTAAAGCATAGCACCAATCTATATAGTTGTCTAGAACAGTTAATTGGGAATGTAAATGGAATAATTAATCATGATATGAAGGAATGTCGATCGTTTAGGGGGATGAAATAATCATTTTATAACTAACGAATACAAATGAAGCGTACCTTCATTTAACACGTTATATTGTGAATGCATTTGTGATTATGACAGCCATAAATATTGGTATAGACATATAGACCTATGTTCGATTTGGAAATTGCATACAATACTGCTCGCAATGCAATGAAAGGTTTTTGCAAGTAAGCAACTATAATAAGCCTTTAAAACAAATTTTGAAACATGTTACATACATTAATGACGTGTTAATGGCATGAATATATGTCCAAATTGAATAGAGAAAGGAACTAGGATTAGGATAAACATCACAAATATAGCGATTACATTTTTTAGATTGATAATATTGACATTTTTCAGAAAACTGGTACTATCGGTATAGACAACTAAATGTTACTTAAGTTGTATTATTTGTAATAACAAAAAAAGGGGGAGAAATATGGTGAAGAAAAGAAGTTTTGGGTTTTTGGTAATGATTATGTCAATTTTTCTATTGCTTCTTGCTGCATGTGGAGATGATGGAGGTAATGAATCTTCAGGAGGAAATGATGCAGAAGCGAAAGAGGATGTAGAGCTACGAGTGGTTACTACAATGGCAGGTACGGATCCGGCAGGTGAAGTGTTTGAAACATTATTAGAAGAATTTAAGAAAGAAAATCCTCATGTTTCCATTGTCAATGAGTCTCAATCAGCAGATGCTGGTACAATTCGTACCAAAATAAATACCGACTTTACATCGAACAACGAACCAGATCTTATGTTTTATTTTAATACGGTAGATGCTGAAGGAATTATCGATGCTGGAAAAGTGGTGAATCTTGAAGAAGCAGAAGGTGTAGACCTTTCTGGTTATGGAGAGATGTTGGAACAGCAGCGATATGAAGATGGTAATCTTTATGCTGCTCCACAAACCGGTTTCTATGAAGGGTTATTTGTCAATAAAAAATTATTTGAAGAACATGGCGTAGATTTGCCAACAACTTGGGAGAAATATGAAGAGGCAATTAAACAGTTCTCCGAAACGGATATTATTCCAGTAGCTGCTTCAACCGAAGATTCTTATTACGTAGTAGAGCATTATGCACTAGCTGCTGGTGGTGCAGAGAACTATAATGCTACCTTGGCAGATAAAAATGCGGCATGGGCAGAAGGTCTAGATAATATTGGGAAACATGCAGAAATGGGAGCGTTCCCCGAAGATGCAGGAACGATTGATCTAGCGATGGCTTCCAATCTTTTCCATCAAGAACAAGCAGCAATGCTCTATGAAGGTTCTTGGGCGTGGGGAAGTATTCCAGAAGAAGTTGCAGAACATGTAGAAGTATTGCCAATGCCGATTTACGCAGAAGGTGGATCAACTGGAGATGTTGTAGGTGGTGCTTCTCAAGGTTGGTTTATAAGTACAAAAGCGTATGAAGACGAGAATAAAAAAGATGCCGTTGTTAAGTTATTCAACTTTTTAACATCAGAGGAAAACATTTTACGAATTGCAGAAGCTACTGGACAGGTTCCAGCAAAAGGATCGCTATCTGATTTACCAGAAAATATTGCAGCAGGTCATAAAATGGTAGATGAAGCAGGATCAGTATTGACTCCAATTAATGACCGGATTCTACCAGAAGCTTTTACACTTATTCGAACAAGTGTACCACAAATTGTAAGTGGTGATAAAACAGGTAAGGATGTACTTGAAGAAGCTGCTGCTTTAGAATAATTCATGATAAGGCTGTCTCCATCGTATGTGAGACAGCTCTTATTTAAATCATGTTAAAAAGGGGTTCATTATGAAAGGTGATCGATTCGTTATATTTCTTTTCTTAGCGCCAGCTTTTTTAATCTCAGCTGTTTTTTTATATTATCCTTTTTTCGAAAACATTGTTCAAAGTTTTTATAATACGGATGGTTTTTTTAATTCGGAATTTATTGGATGGGATAATTATAAACGGTTGTTTGAGGATGAGATTGCCATTGGCGCAACATTAAATTCATTAGAATTAATGTTATATGTTGCTATTTTTCAAGTAGGTATAGCTTTGGTGTTAGCGGTAATGGTCGACTCGATTAAACATGGGGTTCGTTTTTTCCGCACGACGTTTTTCTTTCCAATTGTCATCTCCGGTGCTGCTATCGGTTTGTTGTTTACATTAATTTATAATCATCGCAATGGTCTCTTAAATGAAATATTAGTGAATTTAGGATTTGAACGAATTGTTTGGCTGACAGAGCAATCGTCGTTGTACATGGTGGCAATTCCCACGATATGGAGTTATGTAGGCTTTTACTTTTTGATCATACTAACAGCGATAGAAAAGATCCCAGACGATTTCTATGAAGCAGCTAAATTAGAAGGAATTACAGGGTTTCAACGAATGACCAAATTAACGATTCCTCTAATTGTTAGCGATTTAAAAACATGCCTTGTTCTAGCAATTACAGGAGCATTAAAGATATTTGAATTGGTTTACATTATTACGAGGGGCGGGCCAGCAAGATCTTCGGAGGTTTTAGGTACATACATGTATCAAAAAGCTTTTGATGATGGTGCGATTGGCTACGGTGCTACCTTAGCAGTACTGATGGTCGTCATAGGTCTGTCATTGGCGTTCCTTACGAATACGTTTTTAAGCAATAAGGATGAGGTAACCTATTAATCGATGAATTTTAACAAGAAAAGTGGTGAACACAACTTGGGTACTGAAGAAAAACAATTGACATTATGGGAAAGTTTCCTTGGCCGATTGTTTACAAAATCTAAATTTGGCAAACTATTTATTTATACGATCCTGATTGTTTGGTCAATTTCTACAATCTTCCCACTACTTTGGGTATTTTTAAACTCGTTTAAGCCATCAAAAGAGATTATCACCAATACGTTTCGGCTGCCAGCTGACCCAACATTGCAGAATTATTTGAATGCTTTTGATACAATAGATATTGGAAAGAGTTATCTGAATAGTTTTATTATGTCTGGGTCGGTTGTGTTTTTTACCCTATTCTTTGGGGGGTTAGCAGCTTTTGTTATGGCGAGGATGCGGTTTCGTCTTCGCGGAGTGTTGCAAACAGTTCTAGTAATGAGTTTGTTAATTCCAGCATTTGCTACGATTGTACCTGTTTATCGAATGATGATCGATCTCGAATTGGTGAACACGTATTGGGCATTAATTATTCCACAAACAGCAGGGAATCTACCATTTGCCATTCTCGTTATTAGTGGATATATGGCAACGATACCAAAAGAACTGGAAGAGGCATCATTAATGGATGGGTGCAGTCGCTGGTCAATGTTTACGAGAGTATTTCTTCCGGTCTCATTGCCTATTTTCGGTACAGTGGGGACATTTGTATTTTTATGGTCGTACAATGACTTATTTACATCGCTTGTTCTCGTTGAACAGGAGCAAGTCCGTCCGATCGTTGTTTTATTATCACATGTCAGCTCGCAATATGGTACAGATTATGGTCTAATGACAGCGGCAATTGCGATGACGGTTATACCGGTGATTGTCTTTTATTTATTCGCTCAAAAGACATTGGAAAAAGGAGCAACTTCTGGAGCAGTTAAAGGGTAAACAGGGATAATGGTGGAAAGTGATGCATATGCTTTCTACCAATCTTGTTACATTGACAAAGGGAGGATGAAAGATGAAGCTCAAATTAGAAGGAGATACAGAAGCAGTACTATCAGGAGTTCATGCCTTGCAGCAAGAGTTAAACTTCAAATTGACAGATGATGGAATTCCTATACATATCGAGCAAGCAGATAACCAATTATCCGTTTCATATGAAGATGGACGAGCGAAAATTGTATTTGGGGAAAAGGCAGGCTTTTTCCGTGGGCTAGGGTTATTTTTCCAGCATTATGCACAGAAGGAGGCATTTTTCTTAGAAGAAGAGCCGCAATTTGACACGATTGGTCCAATGTTTGATGTCTCACGGAATGCCGTGATGAGAGTAGATCAATTTAAAGGGATCTTTCGTAAATTAGCATTAATGGGCTTTAATGCCGCCATGATTTATATGGAAGATTTATATGAAATAAAAAACGAGCCCTATTTTGGATATATGCGGGGGAGGTATTCCCAGGAAGAATTAAAAGCGCTTGATGACTATGCAGATCAATTTGGAATTGAAGTTATTCCATGTATTCAAACGCTGGCACACTTGGAAGAGTTTTTGAAGTGGAGTGATGCCGCTAGATTAAAAGATACACGTGGAGTACTGCTAGTTGAAAGTGAAGATACGTACCAATTTGTAAAAGAAATGGTTGAAACGGTATCCAAGCCGTTTCGTAGTTCACGTATCCATATTGGAATGGACGAGGCGGAAGAATTGGGCAGAGGGGTCTATTTGAATAAATTTGGTTATAAGGATCGTCTCGAATTAATGACCAAGCATTTGGAACGTGTGTTAGAAATCGTTGAAGCAAATGGGTTAAAACCATTCATGTGGAGCGATATGTTTATTAAGCTAGCATCAAAAACAGGAGATGTTCATTATGATCCTGCTACAGAAATTCCTGAAGAAATCATTGAAGCAACACCTGAGAATGTTACGTTAATGTATTGGGATTATGCCCATACAAAAAGAGAAGATTACTTAGCTATGATGGGAAAGCATAAGGCCTTTGGAAGGAACCCTGCTTTTGCTGGAGGTATATGGGTTTGGAATACATTTGCAACGAATTATGGATTGTCCCTAGATACAAGTCATGCAGCCTTACAAGCATGTAAGCAAGAAGGGATTCAAGATGTATTTGTAACCCTTTGGGGAGATGATGGCTATGAAAATAATTATTATTCTGCTTTATTAGGTTTGCAATTATATGCCGAGCATGCGTATACTAACGATTTAGATCGAGAGAAAGTGACGGAGCGGGTGAAATTTATTACAGGTATAGAGGAAGGAGCCTTCCTATTATTAAATCAATTAGATGCCATTCCTGGAGTAGCAAAAGATAATAAAGAACAAACCAATCCTTCTAAGTTTTTACTTTGGCAAGATGTATTACTTGGCGTATTTGATAAACATGTAGAAGGGCTTGATCTTTATTCACATTATCAAGAACTAGCGCAAAAAATCCTAGCGATACGAAACCCGGATCATGAATTGGATTTTATCTTTGATGTACCTCAGAAATTAGCTGAACTATTGAGTTTGAAAGCGACGATTGGTGTAGAACTAAAGGCCGTCTATGATGCAGGCAATAAAGAAGGATTAAAACAAATAGCCGATCAGATTTTGCCAGAAATTTTGGAGAGGGCAGAAAAGTTACGCATTGCTCATCGCTATCAATGGTTATCTATGAATAAACCATTTGGCTGGGAAGTAATTGATATACGTTATGGTGGATTAAAGTCAAGATTGGATACAGCGATCCATCGGATTAATCAATATTTACAAGGTGATATTGCCATGATTGATGAGCTCGAACAAGAACGTCTATATTATCATGATATTAAAAATTCAACTGCAATTGGCTGGTCTAGTTATTACTATCGCATGGCTACACCAAATGTATTCTTCCATGTGCTTCCAATATAATCAACAGGGAGTGTGTCTATGACAACAAAAGCGAATCCTTATCATGTTTATGTAGGGACGTATGGAGAGGAGTTAGATGCTTCCATACAAATCCTATCCTTAGATACAGAGGCAAGGACTTTGAAACTAAAAGCGACCGCAAAAGGGATTAAAAACCCCTCTTACCTAACGATAGATAAGCAGCAACAGTTACTTTATGCAGTAAGTGAAGTAGATCAAGGAGAAGTCGTTTCGTATCTAATAAGGGAAGATAATGCTTATTTGACAGAACAAAGTTATCAAAGCACCTATGGAAATGGTCCATGTTATGTAACCCTGGATGAAACAGAAAGCTACTTATTAACTGTTAACTATGGAGAAGGTACAACGACCGTGCATCAGTTACAGGAAGATGGTGCAATTGGTCCACTAACGGATCAACAGGAGTATGGTGCTGGTTCACATCCACATACCATTGTACACCTTCCCTATACTCATAAATACGTAGTGACTGATTTAGGGTTAGATAAATTATATCTATACCGCTTTCGTAATGGAAAACTAGAACTCATCAATAGCTTTGATACCGTTCCAAAGTCAGGCCCAAGGCATGTAGCCGTAGCAATAAATCATCGGAAGCTGTATGTCGTGAATGAGTTTAATTCAAAAATTAGCGTTTACCACTACAATGAAAGCATAACAGGCTTACAACTCGTCCAAGAAATCAGCAGTCTACCTGCTGATTTTGAAGCGGATAATTTTGGGGCAGATATTCATATTGCCCATAAAAAATCATATTTATATGCCTCCAATCGAGGACATCATAGTATTGCTATATTTAAAATGGATAAGGATGGAACTTTATCGTTGGTTGATTATGTATCAACAGTAGGAGATTGGCCGAGAAGTTTTGCTCTTACTCCAGATGAAAATGGGATGTTAATTGCAAATGAGCATAGCAATTCAATTGTATTAATGGAAATTGGAACGAACGGTATCCCTAGATATTCAGGGATTGAGTATTGTATTGACGAACCTGTCTGTGTCAAAGTCAAGTGATGATAAAAGTTTGGGGTGATTGCAATTCGGCTGTTGAGAAACTCTCGGCGGCCATTTTTTAGCCTCATCGACAAGATGCTTTCTAGCAGTGACTTAAAGAATTGGATAAGAGAAGAGAATGGAGGAGAATGTCTACATATATCTAGGCAACAATCTAGCTTATTACGTGAACCTGATTATTGATGTAAGTTGATTCCGATGAAGAGAAAGCCCGTCATTCCTTTGGAAAAACGAGCGACTTCGAAATCGTTGAACCTGATTTTTGCAAAGAAGCTCTGGCCTTTGTCCGCGGAAAATCGGGATATTCCGCTCCTGAATTATGAACGCAGCTTATCGAAAAAATCAATGCTTCAGTATGTTTCTTTATAAAGTTCTTTGAATAAGGCTTCGGCATGGGAGCGATTATCTCCATCTTCTCGAATTACCGCGATTTTACTTGCTGACGCAATTGCTAATCCTGAAAACAAAGGATGATCACTTAGATCCAAACCATATGGGTGTTCCTTCGTATCTGATTCCTTTTGATGAAAAAGCAGCGTGACAGATGATGGAAGTGCTAATTGTTCTAATGAAAGAAAAGGTCCATCCTCTACAAAGCGTTTAAAATAACCAAGGTCAAAAATGTAAATATCAGGCTTATTTTCCTTGATGGCAATCTGACCTTGTTGAAAATTTGCCATATCTTCTGTTGCGTTTACTTGATTAGGTACATACACAAGCCTTATATGAATACGCTCCCAATTTGGGAATGATTTTTGAACCCGTTGTTCGATAGAGGAGAAATCCTCTTCCTGATAATTACCAAACAACATAATATCTAAATCTGCCGGGGCTTTGTTTGCATCATTTGATTTAGCAATTTGGCCTTCGATAAGGGTATAGCCAAGTGAAGATACGAGGAGAAGCAAACAGATAGCAGCAATCGTATGATATTTATAATGGTAAGAAAAGTTTTCGATCCGTTTTCGAAATGTATCCGAAGTATGTTTGTCCATATGCAACGATCCTTTTCATAGATTTGGTGCAAAGCTGCTGTAGTAAATCTATGCTGTTACGTTGGGTTGATTATACCATAATTTAAATGCCATTCTGTTCTACATGGAGAATATCTATCGGTCCAAAACCATTCACGCGCTACGTTTCTACTTTCTGTATGAGGGTATATTACTGCTAGTCAATAAAAGGAGGGGGACAATGTTAGCCATTATTTCATGAGTTTTTTTAGCAATCGGATTCTTCTGTTCTTTGATTATAATTATGGGTATTATTAGGCATCCGCAAATGATGGAAATCATGGATGTGGTTTGGCCAATAAATGGATGGTTTTTGGGTCCATTGGCGCTGTGGACATATTTTAGATGGGGGTCGAATAAAAATATAGATATTCAAGACAACCGCCATCAAACCGCTAAAGTATTTGTTTCTACCAGTCATTGCTCAGCAGGTTGCACTGTCGGAGATAATGCTGTTGGTGTTCCCTTTGTTGTTTGGACTGTAACGATTGCAGGCTCCACCTTATCTGCTCATTTAATAGTAGAATTTATACTCGCCTACATAGTTGGTATTATATTTAAATTTTATACCATCTATCCAATGAACGAAGCACAGGGAAGGATGGGTTCCATTAAGGCAGCCATTAAGTCAGATTCAATCTCTCTAATTGCATTTGAAGTTGGAATGTTTGGTTAGATGGTAATTGTACATTTTATCCTATTTACCCAGTAAATCAACCGAGTCTATTTATTGATATATGATGCGAATTGCAATGGTTTTAGGTTTTCTTACAAGCTATCCTCCTAATTGGATTCTAGTACGGAAGAACATTAAAGCAGCGACGTGAGTCAGGAATTCTATTAAAACCATCGGATTAGAAAGATAGAAAGACCCTCTTAATAAGAAAAGGGTCTTTTTTAAGGATAACTTTTATTTCAAAATAGTGCCAAGTGAGTAAAAGTAAGTGAGATAACTGGTATTGTTTGAGGATGCTGTTCCTTCACTAACAAGCTCCCAAACCTCAGCTTCACCTGGTGTTTCACCTTGGGTCCACCATTTTGCTTCATAAATATTTCCATTATAGGTTACTTGATCTCCACCTAGATAAGTTTCGTTTGCATCCCAGGCAGGAGCATCACTTGGTTCTCCGGGATCAGGTTCGCCAGTTCCTGGATCACCAGGTTCTACATACTCCCCATCGAAGTTGGCATCAATTACATTGTAAAATGCATTTGCTGTATCAGCCACTTCCCAGTAAGCAAGGATGACATGATACCCTGTTCTATCTGGAATCACGCAGTCATGATTAACTGTAAATGGAGGGCGATCTCCATTATCATCAATGGAGCAGAATCGTTCGAAATCAGAACGTTCTAAAGGATCATTTGGATCCCAGTCTTCTTTTGTGATGTAATATTCCCATTTATCTGTTGCATGGGCAGCTGTTAGTGTCCATTCGAATGTAAAAGCACCACTTGACATGGGAACCTTCGCCCAGCGATCTTCCGATTGAGCATCGAGTTCATGAAAGATATTTGCACTGGCAATTTTTCCATCTGGAGGACCACCTTCTGGATAATTACCAGGAGCTTCAAGACTTTGCGGTTCATAGATCACAGCACCACAGTCATAGTTGGCTCCGTCAGCACATAATAAGTTACGGCTCTCTGGATTATTAACATATCCGTGTGCGGATACAGAATTAGCAAAAGCAACGGAACATAATAACATAATCAGAGCACCTAAAGTGATTTTCAATGTTTTCGGAACGGATGTTAGTAAATTCATTTAATTCCTCCTTGAAAACGTAAATGGTGCGAAAGGTCGGGTGAAATGAAATTAGAGCAGTGATTGAATAGAATAAGAACTTGATATATTTTATAAACGGATTGTTGTCATAGAATAGCTGAGTTATTAGAAGAGCAATACGTTCTTATAATTAAGGGGGAGGTGTACATAATGTTGGTTTCTTGATTTATTGCTCCTGTCTAGACAACTGTAACAAAGTATACAAATTTATCCTCCTCTCTCTAATATTTGTCATAACCTTTCGCTTACTTCAAGTATACATAAGTAGATACAAATATCAACAGAAGGTTAAGAATTTACAGATAATTGATGAAAAAGACCTGCCTAAAGTAGATAATTTCTTAAAATAGTTCATATTTACCAATTTTCAGGAATTTATGATGTGGCTGTAGACTTCGAATTAATTATAAACTGGTATAGTCATCCTAACATAATAATGCCTTTGTTAAGACAGGAGGGATGTCTTTCGTTCTCGGGAGTTTCCTTAAGATGAATTAAAGCAGAGCCCCTAAATTGAAGGGAACTGGCTCTACATAGGTGATGCTAGCTTTGCCAAGTTAGATGAGTCCAAGGAAAGTATAATCAATATCAGAGTGCAAATGAAATATGCCTCCGTATTTTAATCATGTCAACAATGGAGATGACAAAATTATATTTAGATTTCATTGAGAAAGCCCTTTCTTGGACAGTAAAATTGTATTAGGAATTTCGGTATAAAAAACATTAAATCTATAAATAGAAGGACATCCTAAGTCCGTGAAAGGAGTGTTTATCAATGGCTGAAAATAAAGGTTTTCGAGCCAAAGTCCAACGTTTTGGAAGTTATTTAAGTGGTATGATTATGCCGAATATTGGTGCATTTATTGCGTGGGGAATTATTACTGCTTTATTCATTCCAGATGGATGGTTGCCAAATGAAAGCTTAGCACAATTAGTTGATCCCATGATTAATTATCTATTACCGCTGTTAATTGGTTTTACTGGTGGTCGAATGCTTCACGGCCTCCGTGGAGGAGTTGTTGGTGCAACAGCCACCATGGGAGTTATTGTAGGAGCCGGAATTCCAATGTTCTTAGGGGCAATGGTGATGGGTCCATTGGCTGGTTATGTCATGAAGAAAATTGACCAAGGGCTGCAGCATCGCATTCGTTCTGGTTTTGAAATGCTTTATAATAACTTCTCTGCTGGTATCTTGGGAGCTGGCTTGGCAATTATTGCTGCTTTAGCAATTGGACCAGTGGTCGAAGGGTTGAATAATGCGTTAGCAGCTGGAGTAGAAGCAATTATTGCTGCTGGCTTACTTCCATTAACCAGTATTATTATAGAACCGGCAAAAATTTTATTCTTAAACAATGCCATTAATCATGGAATTTTAAGTCCGATTGGGGTTGAACAAGCAGCAGAAGCTGGAAAATCGATTCTCTTCTTATTAGAAGCAAATCCAGGACCTGGATTAGGTATCTTATTAGCATTTTCAATTTTTGGCAGAGGTGCTTCAAAAAGTTCTGCGCCAGGTGCTGCAATCATCCAATTTTTAGGTGGAATTCATGAGATTTACTTCCCATACGTGCTAATGAAGCCAGCACTCATCCTCGCTGTAATTGCTGGTGGTATGAGTGGAGTGTTTACCTTTAACTTACTTGATGCAGGTCTAAGAGCAGCGGCATCTCCAGGTAGCATTTTCGCGATATACGCAATGACAGCCCAAGGAAGTTATTTTGCTGTTACAGCTGGTGTTTTAATCGCAGCAGTTGTGTCCTTCATTATCGCTGCATTTATCTTGAAAACTAGTAAGACTAACGAAGAAGATTTAGTAGAAGCAACTGACAAAATGGAAGCAATGAAAGGCAAGAAAAGCTCTGTTTCAGCTAATCTTACAGAGGAGCAAACGGTGGAAACAGAAGGGAATACAGAAAAGCCTACCGAAGATGTCAATAAGGTTATCTTTGCTTGTGATGCGGGAATGGGTTCTAGTGCAATGGGAGCTTCCCTCTTGAAGAAGAAATTCGCTGATGCATCGATTGACATTGATGTAAATAACACAGCGATTAACGAGATTCCAGATGATGCAGATATTATTATTACCCATAAAGATTTAACCGATCGTGCCAAAGCAAAAAGACCGAATGCCGAACATATTTCGGTTGAAAACTTCTTAAATAGTCCAAAATATGCAGAACTAGTTGAGCGCTTACGTAAATAAACGTAACGAATTAATAAGTAGGGGGTGAACAGATTGTACCTTACAGCCAGAGAAAGAAAACTGTTGTCCTTATTACGTGAAAGTAAAGATCCGATTCCAGTTAAACTACTGGCTGATAAGTTAACTGTAAGTGAACGCACGATTCATCGAGATCTCAAAAGCTTGGAAGCGGCACTAGTTGATTATAACTTATCCATTGAAAAGAAAACCAGATTCGGTATCCGAATGACTGGTGATTTAGGTAAATTAAAGGATCTAGATCAAGCACTAAATAATGGAGGGACAGTATCGGAGTATACACCGGAAGAAAGGAAGGCTATCATCCTTGCTAGTTTATTGCAAGCAAATGAACCGATCAAACTGTTCACCCTTTCACATGATCTAAACGTGACAATAGCTACAGTTAGTCATGATCTTGATCAAATGGAGAAGGAACTAAATGATTATCAATTAACGTTAATTCGAAAACGGGGCTATGGGGTCGAAATCACTGGAAATGAGGTCGACAAACGTGCAGCAATTAGCTATTTAATTAATCGATATGTCGATCTCTTTGAATATGTGCCATTAATCAAGGAGACGATGAAGCAACGTACCCAACCACTAGATGCAGTTTCCAATCGGTTATTGGGTTTTGTAAATTTAGAGAATTTAAGTATGATCGAGGCTTGTGTGCAAGAAGCTAGCAAATCTTTACCTTACGAATTGGCAGATAATGCATATGTTGGTTTAGTTGTTCATCTCGCATTGGCCATCGAGCGCCTGCAACAAGGAGAAATAATTATGTTTGACCAGGCTTATCCAAGGAAGGAATTCGAAGAAACGAAGGAATATGAAGTTGCTGCTGCGATGCTTCGAAATTTACAAGGAGCCTTAACTATTGAGATTCCTCATGAGGAAATTGACTATATTACCATGCATTTACTCGGTGCAAAATTACGCGCTGACCAAGCTTATGTACTTGAGGATTCCAATTTAGACATCGTTTATCGAGCAAAACAATTGATTGCATATATTGGTCATCAATTACAAGTAGACTTAACAAATAATATGTCATTATTGAATGATCTTGTTACTCATATGCGACCTGCGATTTATCGATTAAAGCAAGGGATGACGATAAAAAACCCAATCTATGATGAGATTGCAAGCAAGTATAAAGCTTTAATCGAGTTACTACGTGAAGGCGTGGAGAAAATATTTCCCCAGATCCATTTTCCAGATGATGAAATTGGCTATCTCGTGCTTCATTTTGCATCGGTGTTACTATATGGAGAAATGAAATTAGAGGTACGGGCATTGGTTATCTGTTCAAGCGGAATTGGGACCGCAAAGTTATTAGCCACAACCTTAATGCAGCGTATTCCAGAAATAAAAGAAGTGGATAATAAATCGATTTTTGACTTATCAAATACGGATTTAGCTGCGTATGACGTGATCGTATCGACCGTACCGTTAAAAGGGTATGATGTAGATTATGTGCTTGCTTCCCCAATGTTATCGCAAGCTGAAGCAGATCGAGTGAAGAAGAAAATAAGGCAGAAAAAAGTGACTTACACACCTTCCAGAGCTCGTCAGCCATCACAGCAAACGGGAATAGATTTTATTACAAAATTAGAGTCAAGACAAATTTACACAACAACAGTTTTACAACTGTTGCAATCCTTCCATATCGAACAGGTGGATGATAACTTAACCCTTGAACAAGTGCTAGATGCGATATGTACGGATTTAGAAAAGCAAGGTTATGTCACCGATAAGCAAACAGTTTACCAGAAATTAATAGAGCGGGCAAAACAAAGTGGTCTAGGTATTCCGAATACAGCTTTAGCCCTGTATCATACCCGTTCAAATGATGTGAGTGACGCCGTTTTCTTTATCTATGAGCTTGCTCATCCAGTGACCGTACAAGGAATGGATGGCGAAGATATGCAAATCACGCGTCTTCTGTTAATGGCAGCGCCACAGGTAACCCATAAGGAAGTCTTAGAAGTATTAAGCTTTTTGAGTAGTTTAATTATTATTCAAGGACAAGAAAGTATCGATCGCTTTGAATTAGGCAAAGAAATAGAGCTGAAGAACTTCTTATCGGAGCAGTTTCAGCAGTTCTTACAGGATAAAAATATACATTAAAAAGGGAGTGCATCACGTTATGACAAAACAAATATTAAGCCCAGCAACAATTGATTTACATGCGCAACTTACAAGTAAGGAAGCAGCCATCCGTCATACGGGGCAAATTTTGGTCGATCAAGGTTACGTTAATGCTGGTTATATAGATAAAATGCTGGAAAGAGAAGCGGTTACCTCCACTTTTATGGGCAATTATGTTGCTATTCCCCATGGTACAGAAGAAGGCAAGAAAGAAATTAAAGAGACAGGTATTTCTGTTGTTACGGTACCAGATGGTGTGGACTTCGGCGGCGGTAATATCGTTAAAGTATTAATTGGCATTGCCGGAAAAGGAGACGAACACTTAGAAATTCTTTCAAAAATAGCTATCATCCTTTCTGAAGAAGTGAATATTGATAATATCTTAGAAGCAACCTCGAAGGATGAGATTATCAGCCTATTTAATGAGGTGAATTAAATGTTAGCCGTCCATTTTGGAGCAGGAAACATTGGTCGAGGATTTATCGGAGCATTGCTCTATGAAGCAAAGTATCGAACCATCTTCGTGGACGTGAACCAGGAAGTTATCGACCGATTAAATAAGGAAAATCAATATGAAGTCATTCTTGCTGGAGCAACCAAGAAAAAGCAAGTGGTGAAGCAAGTATCGGGGATTAACAGTGTAACCAACCCTGTAGATGTTGTTGCTGCCATTGAAAAGGCAGATATCGTCACAACAGCTGTTGGACCAACCATATTAAAGGTAATTGCCAAGTTGATAGCTACTGGATTAGAAGCAAGAGTTGCAAAAAATGCTCAACCATTAAATATTATTGCTTGTGAGAATATGCTTGGTGGAAGCACGTTATTAAAAGAAGAAGTTCTTTCACATGTAACGGAAGAAATAAAGCATACAATTGAACAATATGTAGGTTTTCCAGATGCAGCTGTCGATCGGATTGTCCCAAATCAAGTGAATGATGATCGATTACAAGTCGCTGTTGAGCCGTATTATGAATGGGTTGTTGAAAAACCTGCATTAAAAGGAAAAACGCCAGTAATTGATGGTGTTACCTATGTAGAGGATTTGAAGCCATATATTGAACGAAAATTATTTACCGTAAATACAGGACATGCTGTTCCAGCTTATATTGGGCATCAAAAAGGGTATCCTACGATTTATGAAGCGATGCAGGATGAAGAAATTCAAGCCATCATTGACGGTGCTTTACAAGAATCCGGTGAAGCGTTGATTCAATTTTATGGATTTAACCGTCACGAGCATGCTGCCTATCGTTCGAAGATTATCGAACGATTTAAGAATCCACATATTTCTGATGAAGTGACTAGAGTAGGTAGAGGTCCGATCCGAAAGCTTGGAGCTAGGGATCGATTGATACGACCAGCTATACTTTATATGAAAAAAACTGGAAAAATTCCAAGCTATCTTGTAAAAACCATTGCAGCTGCTCTCACCTATGTTAATAATCAAGACAAAGAAGCAGTGAAGTTACAAGCTTTAGTGAATAAAGAAGGATATGCTAATGCATTGCAAATAGTTGCAGAACTATCGGCAGAACATCCGTTAGTGGATGCAGTAATAAAGGAAATCAATAAGTAAAAGAAATCCCGGCTTATTGGCCGGGATTTCTTTTACTAAGCTATTAGCATGGCATGGTTAACTAATTCGAGTTAAGCGAAAGGAAGCATTAACTATCGTTTGACCATCGGCTGTTGTACCAAGTGTGTCAGCAGTTGTACCTACATTCCGAAGCGTTATAGTAGCACCACTAGGAATTGTCAAAATAGCAGATCCTACTATTAACCTTGTTGTATTATTTGATCCACCAGCTTGCCCATAAATGGTAGAACTTTGAACGGTACCATTTAAAAAAGTTGCATAAGCTACAGCATTATTTGATCCTGAAAGTAATACCGTAACTTCATATGAAATTTTATACGTTCCACTGTTTGCAACAGTAATAGCTGCAGTTCCTGGAGTATGGGCAATTCCGCCAGCTAACGGACCACTTGTACTGAATACAACGCTACCGCCAGAAGCTACCGTTTGAGATCCAGTATTATAAACATAGCCATAACCTGTAGAGAAAGTGCCGGTAGGACCTGTAGATCCAGTACTTCCGGTAGCGCCAGTAGGCCCAGTCGCACCGGTCGGCCCAGTCGCACCGGTCGGCCCAGTCGCACCGGTCGGCCCAGTCGCACCGGTGGGCCCTGTGTCGCCAGCGGGTCCCGTTGCGCCGGTGGTACCAGTCTCGCCAGTAGGTCCCGTTGCGCCAGCAGGTCCGGTAGCACCTGTGGATCCAGTAGCACCGGTGGTTCCGGTTGTACCGGTAGTTCCAGTACCGCCAGTGGACCCTGTTGCGCCAGTAGGTCCAGTACCCCCAGTAGATCCCGTTGCGCCAGTAGGCCCAGTTTCCCCGGTGATTCCGGTTATGCCAGTAGGCCCTGTTACGCCGGTAGGTCCAGTTGAGCCAATAGATCCAGTCGCACCAGTGGCACCGGTCTCGCCCGTAGTGCCAGTGGTTCCCGTAGCACCCGTAGATCCGGTCGCACCGGTCGGTCCGGTCTCGCTGGTAGTCCCTGTTGCACCGGTGGGCCCAGTTGAGCCAGCAGGTCCGGTAGCACCTGTGAATCCAGTAGCACCTGTGGTTCCGGTTGTACCGGTCGGTCCAGTAGCGCCAGTGGACCCTGTGTCGCCAGTAGGTCCAGTAGCGCCAGTGGGCCCCGTTGCACCAGTAGGCCCTGTTACGCCGGTAGGTCCGGTCTCGCCGGTAGCACCAGTAACACCGGTGGAACCTGTGTCGCCAGTAGCTCCGATTGCACCAGTAGGCCCGGTAGCCCCTGTTGCACCTGTGGTTCCGGTTATGCCAGTAGTCCCAGTAGCTCCAGTGGTCCCCGTTGCACCAGTAGGCCCTGTTACGCCGGTAGGTCCGGTCTCGCCGGTAGCACCAGTAACACCGGTGGACCCTGTGTCGCCAGTAGCTCCGATTGCACCAGTAGGCCCGGTAGCCCCTGTTGCGCCAGTGGGACCAATTGTGCCAGTAGGCCCGGTAGCACCTGTGAATCCAGTAGCACCTGTGGTTCCGGTTGTACCGGTAGTTCCAGTACCGCCAGTGGGCCCTGTGTCGCCAGTAGGCCCTGTTACGCCGGTAGGTCCAGTTGAGCCAATAGATCCAGTCGCACCAGTGGCACCGGTCTCGCCCGTAGTGCCAGTGGTTCCCATTGCACCAGTAGATCCGGTTGCACCGGTCGGCCCAGTAACACCAGTGGGACCAGTTGAGCCAGCAGGTCCGGTAGCACCTGTGGTTCCGGTTGTACCGGTAGTTCCAGTACCCCCAGTAGATCCCGTTGCGCCAGTAGGCCCAGTAGCGCCAGTGGTCCCCGTTGCACCAGTAGGCCCAGTTACGCCGGTAGGTCCAGTTACGCCGGTAGGTCCAGTTGAGCCAGCAGGCCCGGTAGCACCTGTGGATCCAGTAGCACCTGTGGTTCCGGTTGTACCGGTAGTTCCAGTACCGCCAGTGGACCCTGTTGCGCCAGTAGGCCCAGTTACGCCGGTAGGTCCAGTTGAGCCAATAGATCCAGTCGCACCAGTGGCACCGGTCTCGCCAGTAGTGCCAGTGGTTCCCGTCGCACCCGTAGCTCCGGTAGCACCGGTCGGTCCGGTCTCGCCCGTAGCACCAGTAACACCGGTCGGCCCCGTCGGACCAGTAGCTCCTATGGGATCAATAATTGGCTCAATGATATCTTCGATCGGCTCTACTATAACCCTAAATAGTAGTTCTAGTAACAACTCAATAAGATTCGTGTTTAATTGCCTATATAAATTTTTGGTTTCTTCATAAGCCTCCTTATTTTTTCTCCGTACCAATAAAACCACACATCCTTCATTCTTAAATCCTTTAAACATAAACTATTCATTTATAAAAGGTAAAGTGTGGACAAAGAAACAGAGTTTGAAATATATTATAAAAAATCGAAAAGAAATAAGAAAAGATACATATACAGTAGCTGAGTTATCCGAAGATGATGATTGGTTCAAGCAGTTGTTAAGAAATTAAGACCTTATAACAGGATAACAATAGTGTTTAAAGAAAGAAGGCGACGAGTTACATACCTCGTCGCTTTTTCTAAATCTATGAATACATCATTTGTTCAATCTTTTGATATAAAGTGGGGTGGGTTTTAGTAAGCTTGGCAGGTTTCCAATTCTTATTCACCCACATATGTGTAGTGGAGCCTTTGGTTAATAATTTGCCATAAGGTTCGTTTACCATACTTACTTTATTGTTTTGCATGGAAGTAAATTCTACTTCCGTTATTTTTCTAGCTTCATAGTCAAATTCCATACGGATCGGTGAGAAATTGGCTAATTTGCTGAAAATAACCACGGGCTCATCAAAATGAGCAGATTGTTTATAAGATGCTTGTACATCAACGACAGGGAGCAGCAGCCCAATTGCCTCCATATCATGATAGGAGATGTCAAAATAGCGCATCCACTCGGTTCTGCCAACTTCAAACCAAGTAATATAATTACCATGATGTACGACTCCCATCTGATCCGTATCTTTGTATTGTACACGCATGCTATGCTGATGCCATTGTGTCGTCATAACTTCTACTCCTTTTTCCTACTTGCTATTATATTACAATTGCTGCAACTTTTCTTTCGCAATATCCTGCAGTTTGAATTTTTGAACCTTGCCGGTACTGGTTAATGGCCAATCATCCGTGGTTATAAACCATACATGTCGAGGGATTTTAAATCGAGCTAATTTCTCCGAACACCAGTGAATGACCTCTTTTCTGGTCATAGATTCTCCATCATTTAACTCAATAAAGGCACCGCCAATTTCAGTGGTAAGTTTATCGGGTACACCAATCACACTTACTTGTGCCACCACCGGATGTTCTGAAATAACGGTTTCTACTTCTCTTGGTGATACTAATTCCCCTGAAACTTTATACATTTCTTTACTTCGTCCAAGTAATTGAATGTAACCAAGTTCATCAATTCTCCCGACATCCCCTGTACGTAGCCAGCCGTCCTTATCAATCGTCTTTGCAGTTTCTTCTGGTTTCTTATAATAACCATGTGTTACAGTTACTCCTCTCACAGCAAGTTCACCAACTGAACCTTTGTTTAAAGCTGTACCTGTTTCTGGATCAATGGTTTTGTATTCTACAGCATGGTAATTGAATTCTGGCATGCCGCTAATACCTGCTAACTTCGGTCTGCCTACCCTTGTAGAAATGCGTTCTAATGGATCACCAATTTCTGTTGTTACTCCAGAGGATGCTACTTCTGTCTGGCCATATCCTGTAATGATTTCAGTGAGTCCAAGGGTGTCCACAGCGCGCTGCCATACCGGGATAGGGGCTGGAGCTGCACCACACCACATGGCAAATAAGTGTGATAAATCAAATTCATGAACTTTGGGATGATTTAATAACGGTACAAGTGTAGAAGGAACACATAGATAGTCATTTACCTGGTATTTCTCCATCAATTCTAATGAACGGAGTGGAGAAGCACCCAAGGCAGAAACGAAAGATCCCCCAACAAAGGACATCGCTAACATTGCTTCGATAATAGCAAAGCAATGGTAAAAAGGTAAGGGGGCAAAGGTAATCCGCTCTTTTTCTATTGCTCGACTAATACAAGTTCCATAAGCACATCGAAGTAGCATATCATGGGTAAGCATAACACCCTTTGGTCTCCCCGTTGACCCAGATGTATACATGATAATTGCTACTTCATCTGGATAATCCGAAGCATCCCATACGTTCATCACTCGTTCATATGGAATGTTTTCAGCACCTTGTACAAATCTCTCCCAAGAAATAAAATGGGAATCCATTTTTATTTTGTTTTCTGTTGGGATTAAGATAACTTGTTCAAGCTGCCTATTTTGCTGGAATTCATCCGATTGCAGTAATTCAGACACTGCTTTCCCATGCTGTTTTTCTTTTACAGACTCATGGATAAAGAGAAATTGACTGTCTGACTGCGATAGAATATACCCCAATTCATTTTTGGAAAGCATTGCATTAATTGGGATAAATACTGCTCCAAGCATGGAAGCAGCAATTAACAATGATGGATAGGTTGCATCATTATCCATTACTGTAGCGATGTGATCTCTTCGCTTTACTCCTAATTGGACCAATGCTTTTGCATATATAAGCGCTTGATCCCAAATGGTTTGATAGGTGTAGGTTTCCCCATGAATGTATAGATACGGTAATGTCCCATATTGATCAACCGCCTTGGAAAAGTGACGGGAAATCGTATTTCTTGGCCACGCTGGATAGCTGGATTCTAGTTCTTTTCTTCTTTCTGCAGCGGTTGGAAATGGAAGTTCAGGTTTGCTCTGGTACATGTTGATCTTCTCCTTTCGATGGTTTCTTCCCTAGTAGACTTTTTTAAATGCGAGCACGGCGTTATGACCACCGAATCCAAAGCCATTTGATAAGGCATAAGGAATAGCCCCTGCCGTAGCTTGATTAGCGACATAGTCTAAGTCAAGTTTAGGGTCTGGATTTTCCAAGTTGGTGGTAGGCAAAAAGATGTTTTCCTGCATACTTTTGATGGTAAGAATGGCTTCGACTGCGCCAGCGGCACCAAATAAATGACCGAGCATGGACTTGGTTGAACTAACTTTTAATTGTTTATAGGCATGCTTGCCAAATATGTGCTTGATTGCTTTGTTTCTGAGACGTCACCTGTTGGCGTACTTGTTCCGTGGGCGTTTATATAAGCAATATCTTCTTTGTTAATACCTGCGCGTTCAATCGCCAATTGCATGGCTTTTGCTGCTCCTCGATAATCTGGAGCGGTGATATGGTAGGCATCTGTCGTGCTTCCGTAACCGACGATTTCACCGAGTATCACAGCATCGCGTTGTTTCGCATGTTCGTATTCCTCTAAGAATAGTACCCCTGCACCTTCTGACATGACAAAACCATCACGGTCCTGGTCAAATGGTCGGGAAGCTTTTTCTGGCCTCTCGTTTTGTGTGGACATGGCACGCATCTTAGAAAAACCAGCGAAATAGAGTGGCGTAATCGTTGCCTCTGTACCACCAGCTAAAATGACATCGGAATAGCCGTGAGCAATATTTGTATAGGCTTCGCCGATTGTAGCATATGCGGAAACAGCGGCATAACTTGGTCCGCGGAAACCTGTCTGAATAGCTATGTAGCCGCTCGCCATATTATGGATCATTGCTGGGATAAGAAAAGGGGATACTCTTCTTTTTCCTTTTTCTAACATGGTCTGATGATTATCTAAGACGGTTTGTAAGCCGCCTGTTCCAGAACCAATATAGACACCTGCTCGATCTTTATCTAACGTTTCAAAATCGACATTCGCTTGCTCTAATGCTTGGATTGCTGCACTATAGGCGAACTGGGTAAATCGATCATATTTTTTCTGTTCTTTTGGCTCCATATATTGATCGATTGCTAAATCATCTACATACCCGGCAATTCTAGTAGAAATATCTTGAAACTCAGCTGCTTTTAATGTCTTGATGCCAGACTTTCCGTTTTTTGTACGTTTCCATAGTGTATTAACATCATTACCTAATGGTGAGACGACCCCCATACCAGTTACTACTACTCTGCGTTTCATATAATACTCCTTTCGATTATAGATGAATGCTGTTTGATTCCCAGTTATCCATATACGTAATTTATAGATCAAACTTTCTGAAGGCAACAAGTAATCAATTATCGTTATCTATTCCAAAATCATAACGTTTCCTATATAAAGAATGTTTTATATAAACTACCATTAGGATGATTTTTCTAAAAGTGTATCTTGGTTCGAAAAAACCCATCTGAATCTACCATTTTATCAAGCTAGCGATTTTTTAAAGTATATCATTATTGATGTCTAGATTTCATCCTCCTAGGAAGTGTTTCCTTCGATAGTTTCGGTACTCAGATTGATCTACAGTCATGATAGAACATGACAAAATTGTAATTTTTTATATGAAGGTTGAAAGAATAATCGATTTTCGTCTATGTGATTTCCCATCATAATAAAGTTATTGTCAGATTAGACGGGAATCTAGCATAGATGATGCTGATCATACACTACTAGCTTCTTTTCTAATAATCTAGGAAAGGTGGGTTTGTATTGAAACAATTCCGTATCGTATGCATAGCTATCAGCTTAACTTTACTGACTGCCTGTGGGTCAGAGATTCAAACAATTGGTTCGAGTGAATATTATGTGAAAATCTCAAATAAAGGTGAGAAGTATACGGAGCAAGAACATACTAGATACAAGTATCAACTGAAAGGTTTTAATGAAGAGGGCAACGATGAAAAACTCACCTTTACGAGTAATCATCGTTTAACAAGAGAAGCCTATTTACGGGTCTATTTCAAAAAAGGTGAAGTTATCACATATGAAGAGGTTGAACGTGATGACATTCCAAAAAAGCCTCAACAGTTGTTGGGCGTCGGTAACGATTCCTAAGAAAGTACGTTTAAATTCATCGAGAGGTGATTCATATGAAGGCAGAAAAACTTTTATCATCTTTATGTTATTTTAGTATCTTCTTTGCGCCATTTTTATTTCCAATTATTATATACGTTTTAACATCTGGAATTGTTAGACACCATGCAGGAAAATCATTATGGATACACTTGGTTCCTTATTTATCTTTCTTTATTGGTATAGGGGTTTTGGTATTGAATGGTGGGAACCAAATGTCATCGTTGATCATCATTTGTATTTTCACCGTGATTGGGGTCTATTATCTTATTTTGAACTTTGTAAGAGGAATAAAGGTATTAATAGTGAATTAACTGAGGAATTACAATGAAATAGCCCTCGAGTGGAGTACCATGTCATCATATCAATAATGATATATTTTCATATTACTCCTTTCAAGGACCCTATCAATTAATCCTGTTCTAGTTTGCTGGGAAAGTTTGAAAAATAGTTCAGTTGTTTGATCAATTTCCCCTTAAATATAAATATTCTAATAGGATGCGTTTCTTTCATGAAATGGAAAGGGATTTATCCTGAAGATAAACCAATACGTCTAGAAGACATAAAAAAAGCCTTAGCATCTTTTAAACAAAGCTAAAGCTTTAGATATATTATATACAATTAGTTTAATAAGCACTCCATCCAGCATCGGCAGCTAAAGCTACTCCATTAATATAGGCTGATTCTTCAGAGGCTAAAAATAGAGCAATATTTGCTATATCTTGTACTTGTCCAGCTTTAGGCATTAGGTTTACCCCGCGGGTAGCTATTTCCAGACCAAATGGATCAACATTGGTCATCCGTGCGGAAAACTCAGTTTCCACTTGTGCAGGGGCAATGGCGTTACAACGAATATGCTCTGGTCCATACTGTGATGCCACGTTTTTCGTCATGCCAACAACTGCGTGTTTGGATGCGGTATAAGCAAGTCCACCACGACCTCCAGTCAGTCCTGTAATGGAAGCCATATTAACAATGGTACCGCCTCCATTTTTGATAAATATAGGAATAATTGCACGTAAGGTATGCATCACCCCATTCACGTTTACATTCATGACACGTTCCCATGTTGCATCTTCTACATGAGCAGCAGCCTGCATATTGTCACCAACCCCAGCGTTGTTTACCAGGATATCAATCCTGCCAAAAGCTTCAACAGTATCATCAATCATTGCTTGAACCTCACTAGCTTCTGCCACATTCACTTTGACGCCTAGAGCATCATAACCTTGTTCTTGAAGTGCATTGACAGTTGTTTGCAGTGCTTTTTCATCAAAATCAGCAATAACCACTTTCGCGCCCTCTTGGGCATACGTACGGGAAATTTGCTTTCCAATACCGGCGCCACTTCCTGTAATAATTGCTATTTTATCTTCTAAGCGTTTCATGCGAATCACCTTTCTTTTTAAATATCGGGATATTTTTACTATAAACCACCTCATGATAGAACACAACTATTTTAATGATAGTATAACTATCATTAAATAAACAGAGGAGTAAAGCATCTTGTTGTTGAAAGTATTCTAGAGTTGAAGGAGGGGTAACTGATGGCAGGAACTTATTAATCCAGTATCCTTATGTGAAGCATTTGGAAGTCTAAATGAAGCAAGTATTGGTTGGGCTAGACAGCCAATTATGGATTGCAACTTATTCGGAAATATTGTCGTAGCTGATAATGGAGAGAAATTCGAATTCACCAATTATAGGACTGGCTGAAGATCACCAAGCAAAATGGTGGCTAAATAGAAGGTGGTTTACGCGGGTTTTCTGGAATAGCTATAGTGAGAATTACATAGAGGAATATTGATGCCGGTGTAAATAGGAAGAGGAGTCGTGTGAAAAAGGAAAAAACCCTGTGATTTCAGCAATCCCACCGCATACACCTGTGATCGATTTATCTGGGGATGATCGCAACTTTTTCATTTGTAAGTACTCCTTAAACATAAAAATTTACAAACCACCGTCCGCCAAGTTATTAGATTTGGCATAACATTTCTATAAACCATTGTAAAAAATCTAATATGAAAGCCTTAGCCCATATATAGAGCTAAGGCTTATTTAATTGATTAATAGAAGCGTTTATAACTATCGAAGTGTTTGCTCCAATAAGGGTTACTTAAACTACTTATTTGTACACCACTTGATCCGGCATGGATGAATTGATTATTTCCTAAGTAGATACCTAGATGTGAGATTCCTGGACGATAGGTACCTGCGAAGAAGACGAGGTCACCTACTTTAGGTTTACTTACATGATAAGATCGGTTATAGTAACCATCGCTTGAAGTTCGACTTATGCTCATTCCAGCTTTTTTATAGACATAATAGATAAACCCACTACAGTCGAAGCCAGATGGAGAGGAACCGCCCCATACATAACCTACGCCTTCATAACTTTTAGCCGTTTGAATAAGTTTATCGACATTATAGCTAACATTAGAAGGCTTTTCACTAGAGCTACCGCCTGATCCCGAACTTGAACTAGATCCTGAACTACTACCGATACTTAGTTTTTGGCCAATTAGAATTAAATCAGATGATAGGTTATTCCATTTTTTCAAATTAGCAACTGTCACACCATGTTTCGCTGCAATCACGGATAAGGAATCCCCAGATTTAACCACATAGGTTTTCGAAGCGCTGTTACCAGAACCTGATGAACCGGATCCTGAATTAGAGCTTGAATTATTTGAGCTATTCGAACTTGATCCGTTCTTACTTACAACAAACACATTTCCTGGGTAAATTAACGTGGAGTTTAAATTATTCCATTTCATTAAGTTACTTAAGGAGATATTATGTTTGGATGCAATTCCGCTTAACGTGTCCCCACGCTTTACGGTATATGTACTAGAAGAATTACTAGAGTTATTATTAGAAGAATTCGAAGAGCCTGAGTTAGAAGAAGACCCTTTTTTATCTGTCTCAATAATTTGGTTTGGGAAGATTAAGTCACTTGAGAGATGATTAATCGATTTTAATTTTGAAACACTCGTATTATACTTTTGTGCAATCGTCCATAACGAGTCACCACTTTTGACTTTATATGATGCAGCATCTGCTTCCTCAGCTGCAACAATCGATGCGGCAATTGCTGCTCCAGCAGTCACGGTCATAATTATCTTTTTATTCGCCAATGTTTGTTGCTCCCCTCTGTAATATAATTGTCAAAATGTGTTAGGAAATTAATTCCATTATAGCTTTTGTTACAAAAAAATGATAGATTTATAGGATATTTGTAATTGTTTTGTAATATAATGGGTGAAGGCGGTGACTTTTCACCTAAAAAGTCGTATTCTTCGAACTTTTTCACAAGTTTGATGGATCTAGTTACTTATTGGATTCAATGTAAAAGTCCCAAAGAATCATGGATCGAGGAACCAAATTTCTCTAAAAAAATAATTACAAATTATTTAATTGTGTTATAATTCTTAACTAGATTGTCGATATAAGGAGAAGCTGTGTTTAGGAAAAGGCAATTTTCGCTTGTATGCAGCTAATCAAATCAGTCCTCACACCTGTTAGCTTAAAGCGAGTGCGGAGATAAAATGATTCCATTGAAGACTACTATAAAATTGGAGGTACCATCATGGAAGAAACCATTTCCTTAAAGGAAATATTCGGTGTGCTGAAAAACCGGATTTTACTTATCTTGGGGTTTGTATTTGGGGCAGCTATTATCGCTGCTGTAATTAGTTATTTCCTGTTAACCCCCACCTATGAGGCCAATTCTTCATTTATCGTAAACCAGGGACAGCAAGATGCGGACGTGCCATATAATGTCAATGATATTCGAACTAATGTTGAACTAATTAATACATATAACGTAATTATTAAAAGTCCGCGAATACTTGGCGAGGTGGTAGAAGAATTAAATTTAGATCTAACAAGTGAGCAGCTTTCGAATAAAATACAAGTTTCTAGTGAAGAACAATCGCAAGTGGTGTCCGTTACTGCAACAGATGCTAGTCCAGAGTTAGCAGTACAAATAGCTAATACAACTGTAACAACGTTTCAAAATGAAATTCCGAATTTAATGAATGTTGACAATGTAAATGTCTTATCTGAGGCAGAAATGAATGCAAATCCATCCCCTGTCGCTCCTAACCCATTGCTCAATATTGCAATAGCTCTTGTATTAGGTGGTATGGTAGGTGTAGGCTTAGCATTTCTACTCGAATATTTGGATAATACGATTACAACAGAAGAAGATATTGAGAAGCATCTTGACTTGCCGGTACTTGGAATTATCTCGCATATCGATGATGCGGATATAAGTGGAAGTAAATTCATTATGCAAGCGAATAAGTCTAAAAAAGGAAGGGGGAATTACAGTGGCACGCAGAAAAAATCAGTCTAATGTAGGAACAAAAATGCGACATTTGATCGCCAAATTAAATCCAAAGTCTCCAATCTCAGAACAATATCGTACAGTTCGTACGAATATTGATTTTGCTTCTGTTGATCAAGAGCTACATTCAATCGTCGTTAGTTCTTCAGGTCCTGGTGAAGGAAAATCAATGACAACGGCTAATCTTGCCGTTGTCTATGCGCAACAAGGAAAACGCGTATTGCTGATTGATGCGGATTTACGAAAACCAACCGTCCATTACACGTTTCGATTAGATAACTTGAGGGGCCTAAGCAATATCTTAGTTGGTGAAAACACGGTTGAAGAAGTCATCAATCGCAGTGATGTAGACCACTTAGATGTCATGCCCTGCGGGCCAATTCCACCAAATCCAGCTGAATTGTTAGCTTCTAGAAAAATGAAGACATTACTAAATGAATTAAAAATGAGTTATGACATGGTTATCTTTGACTCCCCTCCTGTACTTGCAGTAACCGATGCCCAAATCTTAGCGAATATTGTGGATGGCTCCTTACTCGTTGTAAGAAGTAACCATACGGAAAAGGAAGCAGCACAAAAAGCAACCGATTCTTTAAAACCTGCCAAAGCAAAATTGTTAGGAACGGTGTTAAATGATCGAGAAAAGAAACAATCCAATTATTATTACTATTACGGTACAAAATAGGTAAAACTCCTTATTCCTCGGGATAAGGAGTTTTGACAATTGGAAGTAAAAATACCAAAAATGGAAATATTTATATACAGTAAATAAGGGTTTTGTTATACTAAATAGTACTTTATACCTGTTTAATTGAGAATAGGTCAGTAGGTGGTGCAAAATTTAGTTAATTTTGTTACAATTGATCTAATTATTTGAAAATATTATCTATTTAAACCGAATTAGGATGTGAATGGAATGATCGATATTCATAGTCATATTTTACCTGGTATCGATGATGGAGCAAACAATGAAGAAGACAGCCTAGCATTAGGAAGAGCTGCTATTGATCAGGGGATTCAAGTAATTGTTGCAACACCTCATCATCAGAATGGTGCTTTTAACAATTACCGTTGGGAAATTGAACGAAGTGTCGAGATTCTTAACAAGTTATTTTTGCGTGAAGGATTAGACTTAACTGTCCTACCTGGTCAAGAAGTGCGCATTCACGGGGAAATGGTAGAAGGGGTTCGAAAGAAAGAGTTACTTCCGATCAATTATAGCAAGTATTTATTCGTTGAATTTCCTTCTGCAGATGTTCCACGTTACACGACGCAATTGTTATTTGACTTGCAGGTAGAAGGCTATACACCCGTAATTGTTCATCCAGAACGAAATCGTGAATTGCTGGAGCATCCGAATAAATTATATGAATTTATTTCTAAAGGAGCCTTGGCACAATTAACAGCCGGTAGTCTGATTGGAAAATTCGGAAAAGATATTCAGAAGTTTTCTCAACAGTTAATTGGTTCCAATTTAATCCACTTTATTGCCTCCGATGCACATAACATTAAATCTCGGAAATACTATATGAGGGAAGCGTTTAACGAGATAAAAAAACAGTACGGAACCGAATATTACTACATGTTCTTAGAGAATAGCAATCTACTTATCGATAATGACAATGTCAATCGGTTTGAACCAATGCGAATCAAAAAAAAGAAATTCCTTGGTTTGTTTTAGATAAAGAGTACAACCAAATTATCAGTGAGTAAACGATTTAGATTCATAACAGCAATAGCCAGTAATATGATTACATTCGAGTAAGGGGAGATATATTTTTTATAAAGGGGAATCTGGAATGATAAGCGTAATGCTGGTAGATGACCAACAGCTATTTATTGACGGAATAAAAGCAATGCTTGATAACGAAGAAGACATGCAAGTAGTGACAACAGCAACAAATGGAAGGCAAGGAATATTACGTTTTATGGAATATCGGCCAGATATGGTATTAATGAATATCCATATGCCTCATACCGATGCAATTAAAGCGATCGTTCAAATGAAAGAGAATCACCCGACAACGAAAGTCATTGTTCTTACTACTTATGCGGATGAGGATCAAATTGTATCAGCTGTCTATGCGGGGGTAGACGGCTTTTTATTAAAGAAATTAGCTGGCAGCCATCTCATAACATGTTTACGTGATGCATGCCAAAATGAGACGGTTTTCTCTGGAGAAGTTTCTCGTATTTTAGCCAAGCGTATTTTGGAGCAACAATTTGATAAACGTGAACTATTAAAGAAAATATTACATAACCGTAACCTACACTTGTCAAATCGAGAGTTAGACATTGCTTATTTACTGGCGGAAGGTATCTCAAACAAACATATTGCCCAACGGCTATTTTTAAGTGAAGGAACGGTAAAAAACTATATTAGCGGCATCTATCAAATCTTTCAAATTCATAACCGAAAGCAGCTGATTGCCTACTTTCGACAACTACTAGATAAAAAAAATGCGATGTGAATTTTCCGATCTTTGAAATTATGACTTTTAATGTCAAAAGTAACTATAAATATGACTAGGTATTTAGTATGATTTATCTACCGCTAAAAACCTAGAGTATAGGTAAAGAATGAAGGTCATGACATGAGAAGAATCATTTGTATTTCTGATAGTCGATACTTAGAAGATCTTGCAAAGCATTTACGTTATGAGAAAGAGATTGATCTTTCCACATGGAAACGAAAACCGAAACGGAAATTAAAGAATACTATCGCCTTCCTAGATTTACAAGCTCAACCATTAGCGGAATCATGTGATTTAATAAGAGATTATAGAAAGAAGGATATCAAGGTTTTTGCTTTTACAGATCCTTCTGAACTCTCCGAAATTGGTAAAGTAGCTGAAATTGGTGTAAGCAGCATTCTAGATAAGAGTGAAAAAACAGCCGCAACAATTACTATTTTGGTTCAATATGTTATGAATGAACAATTTTTCTTATCAGAAACATTGGTACTCCCATTTTTGCGGGAATTACACACTCGTCAAGAGGAAAACAAACAACTATTTGCAACGTTATTAGATAAAGCTGGATATCCAATGACTTATAGAGAAATAGAAATCGCTTATCTATTAAAGAAGGGGTTGAAGAATAAAGAGATTGCCCATTTACTAAAGATCTCAGAGGGTACTACAAAGGTACATATTAGTAATATTTATGCGAAAATTGGAACAAAACGTCGAAAAAACGTACAAGAAATACTCGGTCGGATCATATCTGAAAAAGGGGTCGTACATGGGGAGGAGTCAAATTAATGGGATACAAACTAAGGCTTGGTCTGCTTATTTTGTTAGATTCCGTTATCGTAACAACAGCAATTTTTGTTGCCTCTTGGATCGTATACCCATATACATCTGTTGTAGATATGGATGCTATTATTATCAGCTCTATCGCATTACTTTTATTTCATCATATCTTTGCTTCCATATTTAATCTATACAACAAGGTTTGGGCTTACGCTAGTGTAGGTGAATTAATTGCAATTGTACAAGCAATCACATTATCTGTAATTGCAGCAGGTGTCGTTCAATACATCTTCAATGATTTTGCATTGTATAAACGGGCATTAATTGTAACGTGGATGCTGCATATTACTTTAATTGGTGGTTCCCGTTTTTTCTGGCGTATTTTCAGAGATCGCTATATCAAACAAGGAAGCAACCAAAAACGAACGCTTATTGTGGGAGCAGGTTCGGCGGGAGCAATGATTGCCAGGCAATTGAAAAATCAGAATCAAGCAGCAGAGTTATGGCCAGTAGCTTTTGTTGATGATGATATAACTAAACAGAAGATGCAATTATTTAATTTACCTGTTGCTGGTAAAGTAAAAGACATTCCAGAGGTTGTGAAAGAAAATGATATCGAGCATATTGTCATTGCTATACCATCACTGCGTAACGGCGAATTAAATAAAATTATCGATGCATGTAACAGGACGAATGCAAAGGTGCAGATGATTCCAAAGATTGAAGATCTAATGACTGGAAGAGTATCGGTCAGCCATTTAAAAAACGTCGAGGTAGAGGATTTACTTGGACGGGATCCTGTGAAATTAGATATTGCAGCTATCTCGGAATATGTAACAGGGAATACAGTAATGGTTACCGGCGCAGGAGGATCGATTGGATCGGAAATCTGTCGTCAGGTCATGCGTTTCAACCCTTCTAAAATTGTCTTGGTCGGTCATGGAGAATTCAGCATTTATAGTATTGATATGGAATTACGAGACACATTTGGAAGTGCAGGCGTAGAGATTATCCCGATCATTGGGGATGTTCAAGATCGAGATCGGATGTTTGAAATCATGGAAATGTATCGTCCTACTATTATTTATCACGCAGCCGCTCATAAACATGTGCCACTTATGGAACATAATCCTCATGAGGCTGTTAAGAACAATATTGTTGGTACGAAAAATGTCGCAGAGGCTGCAGATACATTCGGCATCCATACTTTCGTGATGGTATCCACCGATAAAGCAGTGAATCCAACGAATGTGATGGGTGCCACGAAACGGGTTGCTGAAATGGTCGTGCAAGATTTAGCCGCTCGCAGCAAGACGAAATTCGTTGCGGTTCGATTCGGTAATGTGCTTGGCAGCAGAGGAAGTGTTATTCCGTTATTTAAAAAGCAAATTGAACGCGGTGGCCCAGTTACCGTCACTGATCCAGAAATGACTCGCTACTTTATGACAATCCCTGAAGCTTCTCGGTTAGTCATCCAAGCGGGAACCCTAGCAAATGGCGGAGAAATCTTCGTTTTAGATATGGGCCAACCAGTGAAAATTGTAGAGCTAGCCCGCAATCTGATTCGATTATCTGGCTATAGCGAGGAAGAAATGCCTATCGAATTCTCGGGAATCCGACCAGGTGAAAAAATGTATGAAGAACTATTAGGCGAAGATGAGGTTCATCCTGATGAAGTTTATGAAAAGATTTATGTCGGAAGGACGGTTGAGGTGGATTACTCTATGTTGAATAATTTAATTGGTAAGTTCGAAGATTATACAATTGTTCAGTTGAAAGAAGCATTAATGTCAGTAGTTTATCCAAGAGAAGTTTTTTGGGAAAAGGTATAAAATAGTTAAAAAATAATTATTTAAGGTACTAGTAATAATGTTAATAAAAAAGTGGTGTGTAAAATGGGAATATACTCGACAATTTTTGCTGTAATTTTAGGTTTCTGTATTTTAATAAATGAATTTACAAGAAAAAAGGATTCAAAGCCATTCGATTTACTATCAGGAGTAAACCTTTTATTTTTTTTAAGCTTTGTTGTTACTCCTTTAAGTATATACTTTTTCAATCTAGAATTTTCATCTTGGACTTTTATAGTAGATGTTGAAAGCGGCTCATCTTTTAAAGCTCTATTTTATGTACTTGTTGGTTATTTATCTATGTTATTCGGTTTATCATTTTCTAAAAGATGGAAATTAGTAAAAAACTTACCATCTAAGTTTGAAGAGAACAACTGTATGGTTGAAAAATTTGCACATATAATTGGTGTTTTAGGTATAAGCTTCTTACTTGTCTTTATTTTTTCAGTTGGTGGAGTGGAAGCTTTTCTAAGTACTAATACTTTATATAGAAGTGGTTCAATAGATCCTACTCCATTAGCATTTGTGAGAAATTTAGCATTATTCATTCCAATATCCTGCTTTATTTTTTATGGGTTATCAAAAAACAGTAAAAGTAAATTTTTTAATAGATATCAATTATTTTTTATTATTTATTTTGTTGCTTCTCTACTATTATACTTTAATCGAGCAAGTAGGATGGGAGTATTAGTTTTTTTAATTAGTTTCTTTATATTAAATGTTATGTATTATAGAAAAAATATATTAAAATATATTCCTTTAATTATTGTAGTTTTTTTATTCTTAGTATACTTTGGAAAAAGTGTTTTTAATTATTTTTTTGTAGGTGATGTATCATTACAGGTTAGCGGTATAAAATTCAGTCAGATTATTGGAGAGTTTTCGTTTCCATTTTACACTCTAACACACGCAATGGAAAATTCCTTTTTCAACGGTGTTCCAAGGTTATTTTTTGACTTTCTCCTTGGTTTTTTTAACTTATTACCTTCTGCCATATTACCTTTTAGTGTTCCTATGAATGCAACCCAATTAAATACAGAATCTTTTTTAAATATGTCTGGTATTCCAATAGACCTTGTAAGTCTAGGTTTTTATAGTTTTGGTATAAGTGGAGTAATATTAATTACTTTTTTCTTTGGTATTACTATAGGTTGCGTAGAAAAGATATTGTCAGATAAGAATAATCTTCTAGTAGTTATATTCTATATACAGTTCATTTTCTTCTTTAGTCTAATAGTTCCTTATGCAAGTCCTACAAATGTGTACAAAAGTGATTTTTGTTTACTTTTTGCTTTTCTTATATTTATCTATTTTTTTAAGAGAAAAAAGAATGCTACTAACTTGCTATATAAAATATAAAGTCCAGGTGAAAAAATGATTAAATACTTACTGCATTATGCTCCAGCAAAAATAATTCCAGGTATAGTGAACTTTCTTGGATTGATGATATATGCACGGATCTTTACAAAAGAAGAATTTGGAAGATATGCATATGTATTTGCAATACTTGGACTAATTCAATCTATATTATTTCCATGGATAAGAATGAGCTGTTCTCGTTTTTATCAAAAATATTACAAAAAGAATAAAGAATATGAGTTTGAAAATTTCACGTTGTTTATATTCCTACTGGTAAGTATAGGTCTCTCGTTCTTATGGGTATTATTTCTCTGTATATACAATATTGAGAGTCAATTAAGGGATTTATATAGTTTAGGTTTAATTGTTATAATCTCACAAGCTTTATATGAGCAATTAATGGCTTTAGCGCGAGCTAAACTTCTATCAAAAGTATTTGCTTATAGTATGGTAACAAGAGCAATTCTAAAAATTACCTTTATAACAGCTTTGGTACTAATTTTTAATTTGAATGAAGAAGCAATTTTTATAGGTATAATAATTGCACAGACTATCCCAATAGCAATATATTTTAAGAAATATTTTAAATTTAACATACAGTATTTAAGCTTAAATAGAAGTTTTTTAAAAGAAACCTTTCAATATGGGTTTCCCTTAACCTTTTCATTTTTATTAGTATTTATTGTAAGTTCATCTGATAGAATTTTAATTGATTATTTTTTGGACGCTGAATCAGTAGGATTATATACTCTACCATATGAATTTTCTACCTTCACATTGACAAATGTGTTCATGGTATTTAGCATGGCTTTCTTTCCTATTTTTGTAAGAGAATTAGAGCACAATAGGATTAAAAAAATGAATCAGAGAATAAGACAATACGCAGAAGTTTTATTATCTATTACTTTACCATTTACTATTGCCATGTACATGTTGGCACCGTTTATAGCAGGTTTATTTTTAGGAAGTAATTATAATAGCCCTGAGGCTATAAGAATAATTCAGTTGATTTCAATTGCTTCTTTTCTAGCAGGTTTAAAAGCATATTTTTTTGATTACGCTTTTCAGTTAGGTAAAAGCACTTCCTCTCAAATTATCCCAGTGGCATTTGGTGCTCTATCAAATATTATTATCAATATAATATTAATACCTATATTAGGAGTCATAGGAGCAGTTGTTGCAACAATAGTATCTTATTTAATAGGAATTGTACTAAGTATATTAATTGGTTTTAAAATATTCCCAATGAGTATTCCGGGGAAACAAATAATTAAAATTATATTCTCTAACTTTATGCTATTTATTCTTTTAAGCTTTTTACCTATAAATAATGTCAGTTGGTTAAATTTAATTATTATAGTTCTTACTGGGGGCATTACCTATTTTATGTTTATGTTTATTCTGAATATTATTGGTGTTAGGGATTTAATTCTTTATAGATTAAAATTAAAAAGCTAGGAGGATATGTTATGAGAAGAAAGGTTTTTTTTATGATTCCTAGCCTAGCAGGTGGAGGAGCAGAAAGAGTATTTGTAAATTTAGTAAATGGAATTGATAAATCCGTTTTTGATGTTACGCTTATATATTTATCCGATGAAAGGAATGTGTATAACGTAACAGATAATATAAATGTTATAAATTTAAATAAAAAACGTTTAAGAAATTCACTATTTAAAATAATAAAGTTAATCCGTAATGAAAAACCTGAGTTAATTGTTTCAACGCACGGACATATGAACATTATATTACTCATATTAAAATATTTTTTTCCAATAAAAACTAAAATAATAGTGAGACAAACTAATATAATCTCTAAAAATACAAGTTCTAATCCTTTAATAAAATCATTAAAAAGTAGAATAACAAAATATTACAATAAAGCAGATAAAATAATATGTCAATCAGAATTGATGAAAGATGATTTCGTTGAATTTACGGGTGTAGATATTTCAAAAGTTATTAAAATCTATAATCCAATTGATATAAATTCAATTCTTTTGGATACTAGCGAAAATGTAAAAAATAAAATTAATTCACAATATAATAACATTTTTTTTGTAGGTAGATTAACTGAAGTTAAAGGAATTCCAAAGATTATAGATGCATTTTATGAATACTATAAACAAAATTCAAAGACTAATCTTTACATAATAGGGAAAGGTCCAAAAGAAAATAAATTGAAAGAATATGTTGAACAAAAGAGGTTATCCAAAAACGTGATCTTTTTAGGGTTTCAGATGAATCCATATAAATGGATTAAGCATGCTGATTTGTTTATTATGGCATCCAAACATGAAGGCATGCCTAATACACTTATTGAAGCACTGGCTTTGGAAGTACCTGTATTAATTCTAAAGCATCCTGGTGGAACCATAGACATATTGAAAAGCCTAAATTTAGAAAATAGATTTGTTGACAAGTTGATAATAAATGAAGATTCTTTTAAACAATATGATGACAAAGTTCTTCCTAAATTAATAGAACACTTTGGAATTGAAAGCGTAGTTAAGAAATATGAAAATGTATTTTTATCAGCTATAAAAGGGGAGTAAAATTTATGAGTAATTGGCCAATTTGGTTAACTACACAGGAATACATTGGGAGTCAATACCCTTACTATTCAATGGATAATGAGGAACCGTTCTTCAGTTTGAATTTTAATGAGGTTTTGAAGAATTCGCCAATAAGAAAACCTGAACTTGAATTACAGTCTGTAATAGAAATATTAATGAGAAGCTATGTAATAGGTGATAAAACTTTAATCAAGTCAATAAAAAGAGCACCCTGGTTGGCAAAATATAATGAACTATTGGCTGAATGGGAATATTTTGAAGTTCCTCCACACGACAAAAAAATTATCGATCCCAAAGAAGCAGCAATAAAGTTGAAAGAAATCGTATATGAAGAGATTTTAGATTATATTGGTGATGCTAAAAGAGTGGGGATTCTTTTATCAGGTGGAATGGATAGTAGAATTCTAGCAGGAGTATTAAGAGAAACTCAAATAAATAAGGATTTTAATGGGGATATAATTGTCTATAATTGGGGAGTTAATGACAGTCGTGACGTTTGGTATGCAAAACGAATTGCTAATATTTTTCATTGGGACTATAAACATTTTCCTTTAGACCCGGATACATTAAAGGAAAATTTCCATCTAGTACATAAAGTAGGGGCAGAGATTATCCCTTATAATTTACATGCCATGAATGCAGTAGCTAAAGATACAGATACTGATATTATATTAGCAGGAAGCTATGGTGATACACTAGGAAGAGCTGAGTACAATGGCACTTCTTTAAGTAACGCTCCTCCTGTCGTCTTTAAAAATGCTAATAAATTAGGTTTACTTAACGAGGAGCTGGTACAGGAATATTATGAAAAAATGAAAAAAGATTCTATGAGTTATAGAAACTCAATAGATAAGCATAACCGCGAAGAATATCAATATAGGGAAACAGAATATCAAAGAAATCACGCTCGAAGATATTTAACTACAGCAATGAGTATTATTGCTATGGAAAAACCCTTGTTTCAATTATTTACCTCACCAAAGGTTGTACGATTTCTATGGGGGTTAGATTTATCTATTAGATCAGATATATTATATGAAAATATATTACCACTGTTACCTGGTGAGATATCGGATATCCCTTGGGCGCGAACAGGTAAGGTTTTTGGTAGTGAAGAGAATGTAAGTGAAGATAATGGTAGACCATCTTCACATCATTATGGTACCTGGTTGAGAAACGATTTGAGGAGTTTTATAGAAAAAGAATTAGATTTTGATTTATTAATGGATTTAGGAATATTTAATGAGAAATCTCTTATAAAGATATATAAAATGTGGCCAAAAGCAACTACTAACAGTGTTAACAAAATTGATTCAACAATAAGTTGGTTAACGGTTTTTTCAATGTTTTTGAAAAAATATCATATAAATACTTATGTCAATTATGAAAATAGTTTTAAAGATAGATTAAATGCTTTAATTATACCTCCAAAAATTAGAGGTTATCAAACCTTGAGAAGTAAGCTTAGAAAATAGCATGGTTAAGAGATGTGATTAAAATGAGAAAATTAAAAATAACCCATATAATTACAGGCCTGAACATGGGTGGGGCAGAAACAATGCTGTATAAATTACTAAAATATACGAATCAAAAGAAATACGAAGTAAACGTAATATCAATGCTGGATGAAGGTATTTATGGTAAAAGAATAAAAGAATTAGGATTTGAAGTTATTAGTCTAAATATGAAACAAGGTATTCCAAGTGTTAGAGGGTTCAGAAAAGCAAAAAAACATATCAAAAATACGGATATAATTCAAACTTGGATGTATCATGCTGATTTGTTTGGATATCTAATGTACAGGTTTTCAAAGGTTAAAAAAATAATATGGGGGATTCGAAGAAGTAATTTAGACTCAAAATTAAATAAATCTACAACTATTATGGTGGCGAAGATTAATTCTAGGCTATCAAAGAGTGTTGATGTAATAGTTAGCTGTTCATATAAAGCAAAAGAAGTACATGAGAGATTCGGGTTCTCTAATAAAAATTTAGTTGTAATTCCGAATGGATTTGAGTTAAGTCAATTTAGCAAGGAAACCGAAGAAAAACAGTGTGCTAATAATACTATTAATAATAATGAGAATGTACCTCACATTGTACATGTTGGTCGGTGGAACATTTTAAAAGATCATGAAAATCTATTAAATGCATTAAAAATAGTTAAACAGAGGGGATTTAAATTTCATGCGTTTTTAATAGGTACGGATATTAATAGAGAAAATAAAGATTTAATGAAAATCCTGAATCAAAATGATCTAAATAATAATATTAACTTACTGGATAGAAGAGAAGATATACCTGCTTTAATGTCAGCTGCAGATATTTTTGTTTCTTCATCAAGAGATGAAGGTTTTCCGAACGTAATAGGAGAAGCTATGGCATGTGAGACACCTTGTGTTGTGACAGATGCAGGTGATTCAGCTTACATCGTTGGAGATACAGGCATTACAGTACCTACTAAAGATCCAATTTCTTTAGCAGATGGAATTACTGAAATGTTAATTAAGTCTAAAGATGAGAGAGAGCATTTAGGGTCTTTAGCTAGAAAAAGAGTAGTTAATAATTTTGATATTATTAAAGTTTCAAAGCAGTTTGAGGAATTATATAAAATTTAAGGTGGTTTCCAAATGAATAAAACAATATTAGTTACAGGTGCAGCAGGTTTCATAGGTTCACATTTATCCAAAAGATTACTTGAAGAAGGTCATCAAGTAATTGGTATTGATAATCTAAACGATTATTACGATCCTCATTTAAAAGAATATAGATTAAGTCAATTAACTAATAACTTTGTTTTTATTAAAGCGCATTTAGAGGACTTGGAAACAGTTAATAAAACGTTTGAAAAGTATAAACCAAATATAGTAATTAATCTTGCAGCACAAGCAGGAGTTCGCTATAGTTTGGAAAATCCGCATGCCTATATAAACTCGAATATAGTTGGCTTTACAAACATTCTTGAAGCGTGTCGTCATAATAATATAAAGCATTTAATTTATGCTTCTTCCAGTTCAGTATATGGTGCCAATTTAACAAAACCATTTTCAACAAGTGATAATATAGATCATCCACTAAGCTTATATGCTGCTACTAAAAAATCAAATGAATTGATGGCACATACATATAGCCATTTGTACGATATACCGACAACTGGTTTACGTTTCTTTACTGTATATGGTCCATGGGGGCGTCCAGATATGGCACTATTTTTATTTACTAAAGCAATTGTAAATGATGAGCCCATAAACGTATTTAACCATGGAAATATGATGCGTGATTTTACGTATGTTGATGACATTGTTGAAAGTATTTCTAGGCTAACGAAAAGACCAGCAAAACCAAATCCGGAATGGTCAGGTGTAAATCCGGATCCAGGATCAAGTTATGCGCCATACAAGGTCTATAATATTGGAAACAATAGCCCGGTTCGATTGATGGATTTTATTGAGGCAATAGAGAATAAGTTAGGTAAAAAAGCTAAGAAGAATTATTTACCTCTTCAAGCAGGAGATGTACCTGAGACATATGCTAACGTTGAAGACTTGTTTAGAGATATTAATTTTAAACCACAGACTTCCATTCAAGAGGGTGTAAATAACTTTATTGATTGGTATTTAGAATATTACGAGGTGAATTTATAATGGAACAAAGAGTAGCTGTAGTCGGATTAGGGTATGTAGGACTTCCCTTGGCAGTAGAATTTGGAAAAAAGCAAAATATTATTGGGTTCGATATAAATCCACAACGGATAGAAGAATTAAAGCAAGGTTATGATCGAACTAATGAAGTTGATGTTAAGGATTTAGAAGAAGCAGCAGTTGAATTTACTTCCAGTTCATCAGATATAAGTAAAGCAAATTTTATAATAGTTGCTGTACCGACACCAATAACAGATAATAAACAGCCAGACTTAATACCATTGGTTAAAGCATCTCAGACAATAGGAGAAAACCTAACAAAGGGAACAATTGTTGTTTACGAGTCCACAGTTTATCCAGGAGCAACGGAAGAAGAATGTGCCCCAGTACTTGAAAAAGCATCGGGATTAAAATGTGGTGAAGATTTCTTTGTAGGTTACTCTCCTGAGAGAATTAACCCTGGTGATAAAGAGCATACATTTACTACAATTACTAAAGTAGTTTCAGGCCAAAATAATGAAGTTCTCGAAACTATTTCTGATGTATATGGAGACGTTGTAAAAGCCGGTGTGCATAAGGCAAGTTCTATTAAAGTAGCTGAAGCAGCTAAAGTTATTGAAAATACACAAAGAGATTTGAATATATCACTTATGAATGAGCTATCCGTTATATTTGAAAAACTAGGTATTGATACAGCAGAAGTTCTAGAAGCAGCTGGTACAAAGTGGAACTTTTTAAATTTTTCACCAGGATTAGTAGGAGGACATTGCATAGGAGTAGATCCATACTATCTTACATATAAAGCGCAAAAAGTAGGTCATCATCCTGAAGTAATTTTAGCAGGTAGAAAGACAAATGATAATGTAGGAAAGTTTATAGCAACATCTTTAGTCAAACAAATGATTAAGAAAAATATGCCCGTTCAAGGTTCCACTGTTACCTTACTTGGTTTTACTTTTAAAGAGAATGTGTCAGACCTACGTAATACTAGAGTGATAGATATAGTAAAAGAACTAGAGGATTTTGATATAAATGTGCAAATAACCGATGCATATGCAGATGCTGAGGAAGCTTATAAAGAATATGAAATTGACTTAAGTCCATATAAAGAGTTAAAACCTGCTGAAGCAGTTGTTTTCGCTGTCCCACATAAGTCTTATTTGGATGAAGGTTGGGGGATGTTTGACCACCTACTAAAGCATGGAAAAGGAATAGTATTTGATGTTAAAAGTAAGTTGGATAAATCAGATTGTCCTGAAAATATAGAACTACGGAGATTATAGTTTATGAGAGGTAAAATTCTCCAGGTTTGCGCTGTATCAACAACGGTAGATAAACAACTTAAGCCATTAATTGATAAATCAATTAGTGAAGGTTATGAAGTCCATATTGCTTGTGCAGAAGATGGTAATTTAGAAGACTTAAGAAATCAAGGGTATATTGTACATGACATTCATATTGATAGAAAGATAAATTTTAATTCAAATATAAAATCGATAAAAGAACTATTTAAATTAATGAGAATTCATAAATATAATATTGTTCATGTTCATACTCCAGTAGCTTCAATCTTAGGTAGAATTGCAGCTAAATTAGCTAGAGTTGATAATATTATATATACAGCACATGGTTTTTATTTTCATGAGGGCATGTCAAAACAAGCGTATAATTTCTATTATAGAATTGAAAAGTATTTTGCCAAAATAGCTACAGATTATTTATTGTTACAAAGTAAAGAAGATTATCAACTAAGTGTAGTAAAAAAGTTCAAAAAGCCTAATGATATCATCCATCTTGGAAATGGTGTAGATATCTATAATAAGTTTAACCAAGAGAAAATAAAAGAAGAAGAAATAATAAATCTTAAAAAAAATCTAGGTATCAATCAAGAAGATTTTGTATTTGCCTTTATTGGTAGGCTTGTAAGAGAAAAAGGAATTTATGAGTTAGTTGAGGCTTTCAATAATGTGATCAAAGTAAATAAAAAAGTAAAATTATTATTGATTGGTGGATTGTCAAATTCTGAGAGGGACCAAGATATAAGTAATTCTATAGCTGATTGGGAGAAAAACGAAAATATTATTTTAACAGGAATTCGTAGTGACATAGATTGCTTATTAGCTGCTTCAGATACTTTTATATTACCTAGTCACAGAGAAGGTTTACCACGATCTATTATTGAAGCAATGGCAATGAGAAAGCCTGTTATCGCTACAAATATAAGAGGTTGCAGGGAAGAAGTTGAGCATGAGGAAACCGGTTATTTATTTGAAAAAGAGAATAAGGAAGAATTATATTCTTACATGCTTAAGATGACTAATAATCAAGGTTTAAGGATCAAGATGGGAAATAAAGCTAGGGAAATTGCTGAAAATGAATATGATGAAGAGAAAATATTAAGTAAGCAATTGGATTTATTTAATTCATTAATAAAATAATTTCGGTACTATATGTATTGGGTGTAATTTTTTAACTGTTTTATATTTTTTTAGTAAGCATCACGTAAAAAGCAAATAAGATAGAAGGATCGGGTGCATAAATAATGAGAATTAAAAAACTTCTTCAAACAGAATTATCTCACCTAAAAATTCATAAACAATCATCTATCATGATTAGTACAACAGCAAAACATGCACTCGACTTTAGAGTTCTACCTAGAAGAACTATTTCAAATACCACTATGTCTTGTTTTATGATTAATAGTGAAGAATATTTGAAGGAAACCATTACTTTTTTTGATGGAGAAGTTGATTACATATATATTGATATTGAACAAAAACAAGATTTAAATATTTTCGAACTTGCAAGAAATATCGTGAAAAAGTCAAAGTTAGTAACAGTTAAGCCAAATGATAATACATTAGAGTCTTGTGATCTATTAATTCGAAATCATTTAAAAGATGATCTATATAATAAAAAAGTGGTAGTAATTGGAACGGGTAACCTAGCTAGCAAAATTACTTTAAGATTGGCTGAGAGACAAGCATACGTTTATATAATGGGGAGAACAAATGAAAAAGAAAAGCGGATCTCTGAAGCTTTAAATTTATTCTTGCCAAAAAACTCACCTACTATTAAGACCATTGAACAAATGCAACTAAATGAAAAGGCTGATGTTGTTGTATCATTCTTATCTGGGCGAATAACTAAAGAGAAAGATTTATTACCATTCATCGGTTTAAATTCTTTTATAATTGATGGTGGAATAAATAATTTTAGCAGTAGTTTCATTCAAAATATGCTATCAAGAAATATCAAAATTACAAGATTGGATACGCGAATTGGTTTTTCTTATCAAATGCTTTTTGATAACGATTATACGCAGGACTTTTTTAATGAAATTTTTGGCCAAGCAAAGATAGGTCATGTAACAATTGCTTCCGGGGGATATATTGGTGCTGAGGGAACAGTTATTGTTGATAATATTACAGAACCAAGTCAAGTAGTTGGCATAGCAGATGGTGGTGGAGGTGTGAAGACAAGTGAACAGCTCAGTGAAACAGACAGATCCAGACTACATAAGGTTGAAGAAGCCATTTCAACTAGCAGTTAAACGCATGTTTGATATTGTATTTAGTTTAGTAGTTTTAATCGTACTTATTCCGTTATTTTTAGTATTGGCAGCGTTAATCGTAAAAGAAGATGGAAGACCAGTGTTTTTTAAGCAGCAGAGAAGTGGTAAGGACGACTTTTATTTTAAAATGTACAAGTTCCGTTCTATGAAAATAAAGCAAACTTCGAATAGCAAGAGTCAAGGAAGAATCTATGATTGGCAAAATGGTGTTCCTGATGACTTTGTTTTTAAAATAGGATCGGTTGATAATCCAAATGTAACAAGGATAGGGAAATTTATTCGGAAATATAGTTTAGATGAATTACCGCAACTTATTAACGTATTAAAAGGTGATATGAGCATTGTAGGGCCAAGACCAGAAATCATTGAAATTACTAGATGTTATAATATAGAGCAGAAAAAACGTTTGATAGTAAAACCTGGTATAACAGGATGGGCTCAAGCTAATGGAAGAAGCGAAATGAATCATGGAGAGAAAATTAAATATGACCTGTATTATGTCGACCATTTTAGTCTTTGGTTAGATATAAAGGTATTTATTAAAACTGTTTTTCAAGTTGTCGGAGGTAAAGGATCGTTTTAGTATCCTTCGATGTTGTACGGAGTACCCTGTAGCACTGTCTACAGGTTTTTTTAGTGTAACTATGTCAAAAATTCTCTACCTCTTTTTGGTAAATATCTAGCCTCAATAGAAGCGCATTTTGATAGATTTGTCTCGCATATTACTATTTGATCCCTTTCCAAACAATTTCCGTTTCTTTTTCAGTACAATTTTGCACATGCCCATGTGGTTCTTTTGGTCTTACCACGTAGATGCCTTCTTAGTATAATACAAGTATAGAACATGCTACTTATGAACTATTGATTAGGGGGATAATGATGGATCAACGTAGTATGGCTGTTTTAAATCAACTTTTGAAACAAGATGCATATATTACTGTTCAAGAACTGGCTGCATTGTTAAATGTGTCGCGCCGTACGATTTATAGTGACCTTGATAAAGTAAATGATTGGCTGCATGAATATCAGTTAGGAGAGATCAAGCAGGTAAGACGGCAAGGGTTATATCTAGAAACTGCGGTTAAAAAAGCAATCATTACGAAGTATCCTTTCTCAGGAATGACGTACTATGCGTATTCCCCTACGGAGAGAAGGGCATGGATTTATATTCATATTGTCGGTCAGAGTGAACCGTATTTTTTAGAGGATGTAAGAAAGCTCTTTCAAGTAAGTAGAAATACCGTTTTAGAAGATATTAAAAAACTGAAGAAGGAAATGAAGACATACCAATTAATTTTCTATTCAGATCGTAAGACAGGATATGCTATAGAGGGAAATGAAAACGATATCAGAAGGTTGTTGATTCATTTCTTAGCTATCGTCACTCCGAAAGAAGGATGGCACAGTTTCTTGTCTCTGGAGGAGACAGCGAACAAAGAAGATAACCAAATGATGGGACCATATTGTATATTCGATATTCCATTAATTCGGTTATTAAGTCAATCCTTACATGCATATGAGCAACGATTTATGGTTGAGTTTACCGATGAATTTTTGAATAATATCATCATTTGGTTTCATTTTTTCCTGAGGAGAATCGAGCAGCAATCATTTGTAGAAGTGGACGCAGTTGAAAGAGAAGTAATCAAAACGATGGATGAATACAAAGGAATACAGTCCCTATGTAATCATGTCGCTGATACATTTGATATGACGATTCCAGAGAATGAAATATATTATTTCGCGAAGTATCTGCTCAGTGCAAAAGTGAATTACAATTTTAGAACACACTTAGAAAGCAAAGAAATGACCACTTTGCTTCATGTGGTGGAAAAGATGGCTGCTGATTTTCAACGCTATGCAGCAATTGAGTTTAGAGAGCCGGAACAAATGATTCAAAACTTGCTGCTTCATTTAAAACCAGCATTCTACCGAATTAAATATGGCATTGAACTAGAAAATGATTTAAGGGATTTGGTTAAGAAAAATTATTCGGAAGTATTTCATTTAACGAAAAAAGTAGTACATCATTTTGAAAATATAATCGGTCAACCAATGAATGAAAATGAAGTTGCTCTGATTACAATGCATTTTGGAGGATGGCTTCGTAAAGAGGGTGTAATGCTTGAACCGACTCGTAAAAGCATGCTTCTTGTTTGTACGAATGGGTTGGGTACTTCAAGACTATTAGAAAGCCAGCTTGAAGGACTATTTTCTGATGTAGAAACCATTGGGGTAACCTCATTAAGGGAATATGAAAAAATGGATTTGCATGTTGATTTTATTGTCTCAACTATTCCACTAATGGATAGGGACGTGCCAGTTTTTGTAGTGAATCCTGTATTAGATAATGAAGATAAAGAGCAGTTATTGAAAAAAGTAAACAGTTTGTTTGAACATTCCTCCAAAAACCAAGTTTATTCTGTTGAAACGGTGATGGATATTGTCCGAAGATACGCAGTAATTCAAGACAAGGAATCCTTATCCAAGGAGCTTCGAAGTTATTTTCATGCACCAATAAATGTAGAAAATGAAGTAAAGAAACCGGGCCTAGCCAAGCTTTTACCATCAGATAGAATTGTGCTTAAAAAGCGGGTGGATCATTGGGAAGAAGCGATAAGCGTTGCTGCTGAATCATTGTTGAAGCAAGGGTATATCCAAGAAAGTTATGTTGTCGAGATGATCGAAAATGTTAAAAGGGTTGGTCCGTATATTGTGATATCTGATCATTTTGCTCTCCCCCATGCTAACCCAGAAGATGGAGTAATAAAAACAGGGATGAGTATGCTGCATTTGGAAGAAGCCACTGACATATTAGGAAAATCTGTAAACGTCCTGGTTGTTTTAGCTTCACGAGATAATGAACAGCATCTAAAAGCATTATCACAACTTACAAGACTATTTTCTAATAAAGAGATGAAGGAAAGTATGCTGAAGACAAAAGACAAACATCAACTAATCAAAATGATTCAATCATATTCAACGGAGATGAAATTACGCAAAGGGACAGGTGAGTGAATGCGATGAGGTTTTTAGAAGAAAGTATTGTGAAGGTTGGGGTGGAAGCAGCAAATGTAGAAGGTGCTATTGAAGCTGCTGGGGAGCTTTTATTAAAAGAAGGGTACATCGAAAAGTCATACATTGAAGCGATGAAGTATTCCTATAAGGAAAACGGACCTTATTTTGTACTAGCTCCAAGTATTGCGATTCCACATGCCAGACCCGAAGATGGAGTGAATGAAGCTTCTGTTTCACTGGTGCAATTAAAGGATCCAATTGTATTTGGTCACGCTTCGAACGATCCAGTTCGTCTTGTATTTGGTTTAGGTGCATCATCCAGTGAGGAGCATATCACCTTGCTTCGAAAATTAACGGGTCTTCTCAATGATCCGATGAATGTAGAAAAGTTAGCAACTGCAGGAACCTATGAAGAAATAAAAAAAATAGTGGAAATGGGGAGATCGTGATGAAAGTATTGACAGTTTGTGGATTAGGACAAGGTACGAGTTTAATTTTAAAAATGAATGTGGAGCAAGCGTTAGCAGACAAAGGGATTAGTGCAGAGGTGGAACATACCGATGTTTCTACAGCTTCAACAATGGAAGCCGATTATATAATAACGAGTAATGAACTAGCAGAAGGTCTGGTAGGTCATCGTGCTAAAGTTTTCATTGTAAATAACTACTTTGATATGGAAGAAATTAATAAGGCAATTGATGAGAACGTTGTGAGTTAAAACGATATAGGGGGGAACTCGAATGGATGTTATTTTTTGGATTGCGACGAATATTTTTGGACAAGCAGCGATTCTACTTGGATTTATCGTCCTTCTAGGGTTATTACTACAGAAAAAAAGCATGAGCCAGGTCATTAGCGGAACCTTCAAGGCAGTTATTGGGTTTCTAATCATTAGTGCAGGTTCAGGGGTAATTACAGATGCGCTGACGGTTTTTGAACCACTGTGGAAAGAAGTATTTAATTTATCCGCAGAACCACTGGGAGAATTCATGGGGCAAGAAACATTTAATGCTAAATATGGCAGTGCGGTTACATTAGCAATGACTCTAGGATTTGTTATTAACGTTTTATTAGCAAGGTTTACTAGATTTAAATATATCTATTTAACTGGTCATATGATGTTCTGGACAACCACCATCTTTGCAGGAATTGTGGTTCAAACTGCAGGTGATGTTTCATTTGGTAAGCTCGTTATCTTCCTAGCAGTATTTATGGGCTTATATTGGACCATTCAGCCTGCATTGACGCAGCCATTCATGCGGAAGATCATGGGGAATGACAATATTGCGCTGGGTCATACCTCGGCATCGGTATCTTTATTAAGTGCGCTGGCTGGTAAATATTTAGGCAATAAAGAAAATGATTCTGAAAAAATCAAGCTTCCGAAAGGCTTGGAATTTCTAAGAGATTCTAACGTTATTACAGCACTAACAATGGGACTATTATTTTTAATTGGTGCGATTATTATCTCCCTTAAGGATACACCAGGAGCGCAAGCGCTAGTGGAAGCTGCTGGAGATCAGAACTTCATCGTATATTCGATTATTCAGTCATTCACGTTTGCTGCTGGTATTGCTGTGGTGCTATTAGGTGTACGGATGTTCATTGGTGAAATGGTTCCAGCATTTAAAGGGATTGCAACCAAGATCGTACCTGGTGCGAAGCCAGCCTTAGATAGTCCAGTTGTATTTCCATTCGCACCAAATGCTGTCATTTTAGGATTTTTAGGCTCCTTTGTTGGGGCACTAATTTGGTTGATTGTTTTAGGAAATACAGTTAGTTATGTATTTGTGCCAACGATGATTGTACTGTTCTTCCATTCTGCAACTGCAGGCGTATTTGGAAATGCAACCGGTGGTGTAAGAGGTGCTGTTCTAGGTGGGTTCATTACCTCCACTGTTGTTGCATGGGGGCAGTTTGTGATGGTGAAAATGCTTCTACCTGACACCGTACCAGATACAGCCATGTGGGCAGCAGATTCAGATATGTTCATTTTAGGCCCGATTATTCGGTTTTTATCGCAACTATTTTTCTAGGTTGGATCCATCAGCGGGGATATAGCATCCCCGTTTTCCAATTGATCTATTAAACTTACATCAGGAGTGATATATATGAGTTTCATTAGAACATTTCATGGTGATATAGCTCCATCAAAATTAGGTTTTACCTATTCACATGAACACATTGTCTGTCGCCCTCCATATTGGGTGGAACAAGAAAACGATGATTTGCTTTTAGATGATAAAGAAAAATCCAAGCAGGATGTGCTAGACTTCAAAAACTTCGGTGGACAAGCAATTGTTGATGCAACTGCAGTGGACTATGGACGTGATGTGCAAGCAGTGAAAGAGATCGCAGAGGAAACGGATGTCACCATTGTGGGTACCGCAGGCTTCAACAAGAGTTTCCTTTGGGACGCGCAAATCCCTGAACACGTAAAAAAAGTAACAGGTGACTATCATACGTATTATGAATGGATAGATGCAACATCTATCAATAAGCTGGCTGATTTTGTTATCTGCGAAATTGAAGAGGGGATGGAAGGTACGAATATACGTGGCGGCCAGGTGAAATTTGGTACAGGCTATAACCGAATAACCCCGTTAGAGGAAAAAACACTACGTGCAGTAGCTCGAGCACATCATGAAACAAAAGCGCCATTGCACTCTCATACAGAAGCGGGGACAATGGCTCTGGAACAAATTGAACTACTGAAAAGTGAAGGCGTACATTTAGAACATATTAGCTTCGGTCATATGGATCGTAATCCAGATCCTTACTACCATGAGAAAGTAGCACAAACTGGTGCACTACTTTCCTTTGATGGTATCTCAAAAATTAAGTATGCCCCAGAAAGCACAAGAATTCAATGTATTTTAGAACTGGTTAGAAAAGGGTATGAGGATCAATTATTGGTGAGTGGCGACACAGCAAGAAAATCCTACTACAAACATTATGATTACGGGTTAGGTTTGGAAAATATTATTGGCAAGTGGGTTCCACGTTTTATTGATGAAGCGAATCAGAATGGTTTTGATGGTCAACGATTAATCGAAAAGTTTTTCATCCATAACCCGGCACGTTGCTTTGCATTTAAAAAATAGATGTGAAGTTGCGAGAGTTTTTGTGTAGACATAATCATCGTTTTGGAATGAACCGTTCGGGGGTTATTTCGATATAAACAATCATTGAAAAATTGGGGGCTTGAGGCATGGTGGAATTCCAAAATGAGAATTCATTTGAAATAAAAGAAAAAATGAATCAATCACAAATTGCTATATTACCAATCGGTGCAGTGGAGGCTCATGGTCCTCACTTACCGCTTGGTACGGATAATTTTCTGGCTGAGCGGTTATCCCAAAAATTGGCGGAACGTGTGAAGGCTTTTGTACTGCCGACATTACCTTATGGTCAGATATGGAGCCTCCGCAACTTTCCGGGAAGTATTAATGTAAGCAACAATTCATTGATCTCCTTTCTCGTTGATATCGGTGAAAGTCTTTATAAACAAGGATTTCGAACATTTGCTATGGTGAATGGGCATTTAGGGAACCAAACAGCATTAAAAGAAGCGGCGCGGGTATTGTACGAATCCTGCCCGGAAATGCGTGTGTTTTATTTCTTTTATCCAGGCATGAACAAGGCGGCAGCTGAAGTCAGAGAGAACAATTCAACCCATAACACTTACTTTCATGCCTGTGAAATCGAAACATCTTACATGCTGTACCTGGCTCCCGAATTCGTTGATATGGACAAGGCGCTTACGGATATTCCAAATATACCAATGCACGCTGATTCCACGCCTACACCTTGGGAGGAGTTTACCGAAACAGCTGTATTAGGAGATGCCAGCCTTGCGACAAAAGAAAAAGGGGAATATATTATCGAAACTGCCTTGGAGAATATGGTTAAGATAATCGAAGCATTCAAAGTGGAGGGGTTATAATGATTCAACAATACTTCAGTGAAATTACTAATTTACTAGCTATTGTCAAAAAAGAAGAACAGGAAGCATTAAATCATGCTGCTAAAAAAGTTGCCGATGTCATTCAAAATGGAGGTATTGTGCATTTATTTGGATGTGGACATTCGCATATCCTAACAGAAGAAGTTTATTATCGAGCAGGGGGATTAGTTCCAATACATCCTATTTTACATGAACCGCTAATGCTTCATGAAGGCGCTGTTCGTTCTTCTATGTTAGAGAGAAAAAATGATTATGCAAAGACATTTATGGAGGAACAGGATATTCGTAAAGGAGACCTTGTAATCGTTATCTCGACATCAGGAAGAAACCCTGTTCCAGTTGATGTGGCTGTTTTGGCTAAAAGCAAAGAGGCCTTTGTTATTGGAATTACCTCCATGGCATATTCATCTAGCCAACCATCACGCCATACAAGTGAACGGCATTTGTTTGATGTAGTGGATCTAGTAATTGATAACCATGCGCCGGTTGGGGATGCACTCTTATCACATGACAAAGTGGAGGTAAACTTTTCTCCTAGCTCCACTGTCATTGGTGCAACCATACTAAATGCCATTTTTGCTGAGTCTATCAAGCAAATGGCAGAAAACGATTATGATCCACCTGTTTTCTTAAGTGGAAATATTGAAGGTGCTGATCAGCATAATCGAATATTGATTGATACGTATAAGCAACGAATACAACTATAAAGGTACCGTTAATAAAATTTCGTAACGTTGATTTCTTTTTATGTATAACCCCCCGCGTGTCGGGGGTTCATTTTCTTATAAATGAGTCTCTATAAATGCTTGAATTAGGGAAATGGTCTTCTCATTCTCATCATTAAATACGCTGTGACTACTGTTTTCAAGTATGTGGAAGGTACTACCAGGGATTCGTTGATGTATTTCTTGACTTTCACTGACAGGGGTTACCCAGTCGTATCTTCCAGCAATAATTAGAGTTGGACAAGTGATGGTATGTAGATCATCTCTAACATCAAAGTTCTTTAAAAATCCACCGAAGCCCTTGTTGAGTGCTTGATATGACCGTTTCACAGACGGTCTGACTTGTTCTTGATTATCGCTTATTTTATGGGAATATAGTGAACTCATCGCTTGATAATATGCTTGTAATTCTTGCTCTGATTGGAAACCTCCTTCCCATAATATATTTGCGTAATATTTCTGTTCTTCATTTCCTTGTTCGTTTATGAATTGTTTTGCTTTCTTTATAAATTGATAAGATGGAGAAGTGGTTGCTAATATAAGGCCATTAAGTGAAGTGCCGTGTTGTAAAGCATATTGCATGGCCACCATCCCACCATAGGAATGGCCTAATATCCAGATGCTTTCGAGTCCAAGATATTCTCGTAATGCCTCGATATCAGCAACATTTTGTGTGAGTGTGTAGGTAGCATTGTCCTCTTCAGCTGAATAGCCACAGCCACGTTGGTCGATATAAACAAGTTGGACTTCTTTGGTTAATGCATCTAAATGTGGTTTGAAATTTGAATGGGATCCGCCAGGTCCACCGTGCAAGACAAATACGACAGGCTTTTCTTTGAACTGTCCGTTTTCTAGTGTTAATTGAGCTCCGTCTACATCGAAATAAAGGGTCGTATCGTTAATATTTGCATACATTTTAAGGCTCCTCTCCGATTTTCCGTTTTCTTGGAAGAATATATATAATTAATAATAGTACACCAATTAATAAGCCGATAAGTGTAATCACAATTAAGATCGGCCATACGTTAACAAAATTCACGCCGACAAGGAAAGCAATGTACCCGACAAGAATAATTGATAAGAACACCATATCCTTCTTATTAATCGTCTTATAAATAAATTGTTTTCCTTTTTCGGTCTCCTCTGTAGAAATCAGGCTAGCTATGATTGTTCCAGCAAGTGAGAAAAGAATGCCGATGATGACAGGGTCGATCGTACTACTAATAATTTGACAATAAATCGTGGCACCAGCTCCAAGTAGTATCCCTGTTGTAGCCCCTTTGGTGTTCGCCCTGCTCCATAATAGCCCCAAGATGATTGGAATGAACGTTGCACCTGCAAATATTTTTTGTGTCAGTAACAATAATTCCATAATAGATGGTGTCCATAGGGCAGCAAAGGTGGATAGAACTCCAATCGTTACTAAGGTCCAACGTGTGATGGAAATGGTATGTTTTTCATTAATCGTTTTTCCTAACCGTTGCTTGTTTTTTTCATAAATATCTCTTGTTACATGAATGCCTGCACCAAGAAGATTCGAGTCGACGGTAGACATACAAGCTCCTAAGATACCCGTTACAATAATGATTCCTATCCATGGGTGAATGACTTCCATTGCTAGTACGGGGAAGATCGTTTCTGCATTACTGATATCAGGAATTAACGCCTTTCCAATCCCCCCTACAAGTGCTAATCCAAACGCCATAAATAATGCTACGAACCAAACCATTAGTAGACTAATACGCTGAATTGTTTTTACGTTTTTCGCCGAATAAACGCGTTGTATTTGCGTTTGACTGATTGTGTTTAAAGGAAGAAAAGTGATGGCCCATGTCATGATCATCATAAATGTTGCACTTTCTGTAAGGCTCATAAAGTTACCACCTAACACTGTTTGCATAACTTCACTACCACTTATGGTTGCGTTCATTAATGTGCTCTCAGGGGAGAGGGCCTGAAGTCCAAATACAATAACAAGGATTAATCCGATAACCATAATAATTGATTGGATCCAATCGGTTAATGCCACCCCCATAAGCCCTCCAAAAGCTGTATACGTAATTGTTACTACAGAAGTAATTAAAATGGCTAATGTCGTATCAATCCCTAAGATAGAATGAAGAATCACTCCTATCCCTAGTATACTTCCTCCTGCTCCGCCAACGAGTGCGACGAGCGAAAATAAGGTGGTAAGAATGGCAACCGAGCTCGAATAACGAAGTGCCATCAAGTCAGGTAGTGTGAAGACTTCAAAGTGCCGGGCTATTTGTCTGATTTTCCCTGATATAAAGAAAAGAACAAAATAGGCTGATCCTGCGGCAACTAATAGCCACATCATCGAAAAACCATCATGATAAACCATTCCACTAAATCCCATATATGTGTTCGCACCTACAACTGTGGAAAAGATTGTACTAAATAGTAATCCTGCATTCATCTTGCCGCCAGCAACGTAGAAGTCTGCTCTAGTTTCCTGTTTTTTAGCCACCAATACACCAACTAGAATCATCGCAATTAAATAGACGATTGGAATAATATAGTAACTGTACCAGACCATTTCGTTCCTCCTTATTTCAAAGTTCTAATCATTTCTATGATCGTCGTTAGAATTATATTACTTGCTTGATTGTAGGTAGAGATAATTGTGGTTAAATTTTACCTATTATTCTTAAATTAAAATTATCTTACTTTTCTTATTTTCATGCTAAACTGATAGGAAGATGTAGTTATGAAGTGAAATTTACTAAAGCATAGGAGATGGATAGAGTGGATGTAAACATCGATAGAATAATGAATCACTTAGATGAAATCGGAAGAATCTCCAGTGGTACAAAAGGCTATACAAGATTGGCATATTCCGAAGAGGAAGATGCAGCTTTACAATGGTTAAAAACGAAGATGGAGGAAAATGGAATACCTACAAAACAGGATAGAGTGGGCAATGTATTTGGGAGAATTGGACAAGCAGACGCTCCTGCATTACTGATGGGTTCTCATTTGGATAGCGTCTTTGAAGGAGGTCTTTATGACGGAGCGCTTGGTGTCGTATTAGGTTTAGAATGTTTATTAAGAATAAAGGAAATGGGAATCAACCTTAACAATCCGATAGAATTAGTTGCATTTCGTGGTGAAGAAGCAAATGTACTCGGAGGAACGTTTGGAAGCAGGGCATTCGCGGGTTTAATAGAAGAAAGTGAAGCTATAAAAGAAAAATTAGAAGGACTATCATTTGATTGGCAGGATGTTGAATCAGTAAGAAACAGAAAAAAATACCTTTCTTATATGGAATTACATATTGAGCAAGGTTCGGTATTAGAAGCTAATGAAAAACAGATCGGTGTCGTTACTTCTATTGCAGGCATTATTCGTTTTCATGTCACCGTAAAAGGAAAAAGCAGCCATTCTGGAACGACTCCGATGGACATGAGAAGAGACGCTTTATTGTATGCTTCGAAGATTATCCAAGAAGTAAACCAGATTGTCTGCAGATTTGGCGGGGACAACGTGGCTACAGTGGGGGAATTAGATGTTCATCCAAATCAAGCAAACGTAGTACCAGGCCTTGTGAATCTTACAGTAGAAATAAGAGGCAGCAAATTAAATGAAATGAAAATGATCGAAGAGGAGATAAAAGCTTATATAAGAAAGCACTTTGAAGCAGAATCGAGGCAGCTTATTGAGAAAGCGCCGAGTGAACTTTCTCGAGATGTACAAAACAAGATAATCGAAGCCTGTAAAAACAATTTCGTTTCATTTATGTCTATACCTAGTGGCGCCAATCATGATGCAAATTCACTCGTGAATAATATGGAAGTGGGCATGGTTTTCGTACCAAGTAAAGATGGGCTGAGTCACCATCCAGAAGAATTCACCTCTGTAGAAGATATTAAAGTAGGATCAGAAATTATGTTAGAAGTGATAGCGAATTTATGTACTGACTAATGATTTGATATAAGTAAGAGACTGTAAGCTATCTATATTACAGTATTTTTATTTGATGGTAAACAAAGTTTTTCTTTTAATATAAAATTATTTAAAATAGATAAATAAATTAAACTATTATTTCTTTTCTATAGGAGTGATTACAATGCCGTATAGTTATGTTTCGTATCTTGATTGCCCAAAATGTGGTGAGACGTATGATGTGAACACAGTCCAGCAGCTTTGTACATGTGGAGCACCACTTCTAGTAAATTATGATCTCGAACAACTAAAAGATAATCTAAAGCCAGATGAATTGAAGGATCGGGAGGATTCCTTATGGAGGTATCATGAACTGCTTCCAGTAGCGAATTGTAAGAATGTCATTTCGCTTGGCGAAGGGATGACCCCGCTTGTTGAAATGTCCAAGCTTGGAAGTGAGCTAGGGATAAAGAACTTGTATATGAAGGATGAAGGGATTATCCCAACTGGCTCGTTTAAAGCTAGGGGAGCGGCAGTTGGTGTGTCGAAAGCAAAAGAATTAGGTGTGACGGAGCTTGCGATGCCTACTAATGGGAATGCTGGTGCAGCATGGGCTTTGTATGCTGCTAGAGCCGGAATAAAGTCAACGATTGCGATGCCGATAGATGCCCCAGAAATTACTCGAAAGGAGACGGCTGTATCAGGTGCTAATCTTTACTTAGTGGATGGTTTAATTAGTGATGCTGGAAAGATCATAGGGAAATATGTGAAAGATAACCAGTTATATGATGTATCTACATTGAAAGAGCCGTACCGAATAGAAGGTAAGAAAACGATGGGATTGGAAATAGCAGAACAGATGGACTGGGAAATTCCTGATGTCATTCTTTACCCGACTGGTGGTGGAGTAGGATTAATAGGTATTTATAAAGCATTAAATGAATTGAAAGAGTTAGGATGGATTAAAGGAAAGTTACCTCGATTAGTAGCAGTTCAAGCAGCAGGCTGTGCTCCGATTGTGAAGGCATGGAAGGAAAATAAAACAGAATCCGATTTTTGGCCGAACTCTCAAACAACTGCATTTGGAATAAATGTACCAAAAGCATTGGGTGATTTCTTAGTTTTGGAGGCTATTTATCAAACTGGCGGATGTGCGATCGCTGTAGAAGATGAAGCAATGCTGGAAGAGCAGGAGAAAATTTCCAGTATGGAGGGTGCTTTTGTGTGTCCCGAAGGTGCAGCAGCCTTTGCTGCTGTGCGTGACCTACGAAATAATGGTTGGTTTCATGATGAAGAGAGCGTCGTCGTTTTAAATACCGGAGCAGGAATAAAATATCCAAATACGGTACAGGTAGAGGTCCCAACGTTAAACAAGGAAGCGAAGATTTGATGTTTTGTATTAGTTAGAGTACTGCCATAAGGAGATGAAATATGTATGTTGGAAATGGAACAATATGTAAACAAGAATCGTCGGGAGTACTTGGATAGTTTATTTACCTTTTTAAGGCAGGAAAGTATTAGTGCCCAAAATATCGGGATGGAAGCATGCTCTGCCATGTTAGTTGAAATGGTAGAAAATATAGGATTAAATACAAGATTAATAGAAACCGATGGTCATCCTGTTGTCTATGGTGAAAAAATAAAAGATCCGAAACTTTTTACATTATTAATCTATGGTCATTATGATGTGCAGCCACCTGATCCAATAGAGGAATGGAATACGCCTCCTTTTGAACCAACTATAAAGGATGGGAAGATTTTCTGTCGTGGAGCGGGGGACAATAAAGGGCAAATAATGGCACAGCTGCTGGCAATTAAAAGTTATCAGGAAGTGATAGGGGAGTTACCAATCAATATTAAGGTTGTAATTGAAGGGGAAGAGGAAAGTGGCAGTCCTAATCTAGCCAGGTTTGTGGAAGAGCATCAAAAATTACTAAAAGCTGACTTAGTGTACACATCAGATGGTCCCATGCATGATAGTGGCGCTCCCTTTGTATTACTTGGAGTAAGAGGAATGCTGTTTATTGAACTTTTAGCTAAAGGTGCAGAGTGGGACAACCATTCGGGTAATAAAGGGAATATCGCTCCAAATCCTGCTTGGAAATTAATCGATTTATTGCAGACCATGAGAGATCAGAATGGCAACGTCCTCATTGAAGGGTTCTATGATGATTTACGTAAACCAACAGAAAACGAATTGGAATTAATATCTACATTGCCATTTGATCCAAAATCGATTGCTGAAAAGATTGGTTATAAAGAATTTGACATGACCAAAGAAGCGTATTATAAAAAACTAACGTTAGAACCTACTTTTAATATAGCTGGTTTTCATAGTGGTTATGGTGGCGAAGGTGCAAAAACGAATATTCCATCTATTGCAAATGTCAAAATAGATTTTCGATTAGTAGTGGATCAAGATCCGGATGATATTTACCGGAAGATTGAAAAGCATGTAAAAAAATATGCTCCAGATGTAGAGGTTATCAGACATGGCTCCATGAAAGCCTCTCGTACACCTGCAGATTCAAAAGAGGTGGCAATTATTAAAAAAGCGGTAGAAAAATCATATCATCAAAAACCAATTTTACAGCCAAGTCTTGGTGGAAGTTTACCAGATTATGTTTGGACGCAACTATTAGGCGTCCCTTCTGTTGTCGTGCCGTATGCCAACTTTGATGAGGCGAATCACTCTCCAAATGAGAATATAAATGTAGAGAATTTTTTTGATGGAATTATGTGTACATGTCATGTTATTCACGAATTAGGAAAGGCGTATGCTTAATTAAATATACAACAAAGTCTTTGAAAAGATTTCCAGGGTTCTTATTTGCATCTTCTTGAATGGTAAATAAGAACTTTTTTGATGCAGAGATAACCTTGCATGATAAAGGGATTACAGTAAAAATGCTTATTTGTCATTCAATTAGAGGAAGATTAAAAATATATTGACTTTTTAAATAGAAGCATGTATTATGTTGAAAAATGTCGAAAAATTACGTTTATCATTTTTTGGCTTTTAATCGAGTTGAAGAGAATGGAGGATATAAATGAAAGATACGCGTAGTTATATTAAACAATACTTAGCAAAAAACAAAGCACTTTTTCAGCGAATTAGTGAATATATCTATCAGCATCCTGAAACAAGATTTGAAGAATATGAATCCTCTAGATTCTTGGCTTCCGAATGTGAGCAAGAAGGATTTATTGTTGAACAAGGAGTAGCTGATATGGAGACTGCTTTTGTTGCAACATACGGGAGCGGCTCGCCAATTATTGGATTCTTAGGTGAATTCGACGCGCTTTCTGGTCTTGGCCAAGAACCAAATGAAACGGAATATAAACCAGTTAAAGTTGATGTAGGCCATGGTTGTGGGCATAATTTGCTTGGTACCGGTTCTTTAGCTGCTGCATTTGCAGTTAAAAGTTACATTGAAGCGAATGGTTTATCTGGTACAGTGAAATTCTTTGGTTGCCCAGGGGAAGAAGGCGGGTCTGGTAAAACATTTATGGTTAGAGAGGGTGTGTTTGATGAGGTAGACGCAGCCTTAACATGGCATCCATCTCCAGCTAACGCAATAATGAGTTTATCGAGTCTTGCTAACTACCAAATAGCATTTAAATTTAAAGGGATCCCATCACACGCAGCTAACTCTCCACATTTAGGAAGAAGTGCATTAGATGCAGTTGAGTTAATGAATGTCGGTGTCAATTATTTGCGTGAGCATATCATACCTGAGGCAAGGCTGCACTATGCCGTGACGAATACAGGGGGAATTTCTCCTAATGTGGTACAGGCTAATGCGGAAGTGTTGTATTTAATTCGTGCCCCTAAAGTTACTCAGGTGGATGAAATTTATCAACGTGTTTGCGAAATCGCTGAAGGTGCAGCTAAAATGACGGGAACAGAGTTGGGAATTGATTTTGATAAAGCTTGTTCTAATTATATTCCCAATCGCAAGCTTGAAAGCCTCCTATATAACCATATGCAGGAGTTAGGAATTGAGCAGCCAACTGATAAGGAGAAGGCATTTGCTGAAAAAATCTGGTCTTCGTTGACAGATGTGGAAAAAGGCGGTTACCTCGAAGTAATAAAAGGATTTGGTTATGGTGGCGATGGCAGTGAATTCGCTGGTAAATATCTCTCCGACTCCATCGCTGAATATGAACCGACGGAAGGAATTCTTCCAGGGTCAACAGATGTTTCGGATGTTAGTTGGGTTGTTCCTACTGCGCAATTAACAGCCTCAACCTCAGCTCTTGGAACACCATTGCATACATGGCAAATGACGAGTCAGGGAATTTCTTCTTATGCTCATAAAGGCATGCTTCGAGCCGCAGGTGCAATGGCATTAACATCTCTTCAGCTTCTGTTAAATCCGGCTGAATTAATTGAAGTGAAGCAAGAATTCCATGCATTTCGAGAAAAACATCCATATCGCTGTCCAATTCCAAACCATGTACAACCTTCCAAACTAGAAGAAGGTTAATAAACAATTAAAAAGATTATCGTTTTTTGAAAGAAATAATGATTTTAAAAGTAAGGAGAGGGGACAGATGAAAACGAGAAAAGGATTTTTTCAGAAATTTTTGAATTATATCGAAATAGTCGGGAATAAATTGCCGGATCCATTTATTTTATTTTCGGTTTTAGCCCTTTTAATTATTATTGCATCTTCTATATTTAGTATGTTTGGTGCATCCGTTATTCATCCGGGTACAGGCGAAGAACTTCAAGTAAAAAACCTGGCGTCTAGTGAAGGTTTGCAATTTATTTTAACATCCATGCTTGAGAATTTTACAGGATTTGCACCCCTTGGTTTAGTCTTAGCGATGATGCTAGGTATTGGTCTCGCAGAAAAAGTTGGAATGCTTGATTATGCCATTAAAAGAACGATTTTAAAATCGCCACCAGCGTTAATTACGTATACCGTAGTGTTTGTTGGTATTCTAGGTAATATCGCTTCAGATGCGGCGATGGTACTCGTTCCGCCGTTAGCTGCTATGGTTTTTAATAAAGTTGGCCGCCACCCTCTTGTAGGTTTAGTTGCTGGTTATGCAGCTGCTGGAGCAGGTTTTACGGCAAACTTATTCATTGCTGGTACGGATGCGCTCTTGTCAGGTATTTCTACAGAAGCTGCGGCGATTATTGATGATAGCGTCGTCGTTACACCCGTCGATAACTGGTACTTCAATATTGTTTCTGTATTTATACTAACCATTGTTGGTGGATTGGTTACCAATAAATTCATTGAACCTAGACTAGGTAAATACAAAGGCGATGCTGTTGAAGCAGACGTTGATGAGGACCCTCCAAAAGCAGGAAAAGCGTTCCGAAATGCGATCATTGCAGCAGTGATCTACTGGGGAATTATTGTCATTGGGATTGCACTTCCAAACAGTCCGCTAAGAAACGAAGAGGGTGGTATCATACCTTCTCCATTTTTAGATGGAATTGTGCCGATTATCTTATTCTTTTTTATAACCATTGGGGTCACGTATGGTATTACCGTTGGCAATATTAAATCCGGTAAGGACATTAGCAAGTACATGGGTGAATCGATGAAAGACATGTCGAGTTATATTGTACTCATCTTTGCTATTGCGCAATTTATTGCGTACTTTAACTGGTCAAATATTGGTACATGGGTAGCTGTCAATGGCGCAGAATTCCTTAAAGACATTGAATTTACCGGTATATGGCTTATTATTGGTTATATTATTTTTACTGCATTAATGAACTTCTTGATTACATCTGGTTCGGCAAAATGGGCACTTGAGGCTCCCGTTTTTGTACCGATGTTCATGCAATTAGGTTATCATCCTGCATTTACCCAAGTGGCATATCGTGTTGCAGACTCCTCAACAAATATTGTCACACCACTGATGCCGTATATGGTTATTGTGTTATCATTTATGCAAAAATACGATAAAAAAGCAGGTATTGGCACATTTATTTCATTAATGCTCCCTTACTCAATCTGTTTCCTTATTACATGGATCATCTTAATTCTTATCTTCTACTTTGTAGGAATCCCGTTTGGTCCAGGGATTACACCTTTTCTTTAATACTTTGTCGTGTAGCGTAATTAAATAGGATTTAATTAAAATGAAAGGGATGATTATAATATGAGTGAACAATTGGTCGAAAAGTTAGTACATTGGCGGCGTGATTTTCATCAATTTCCGGAAGTGGGTTTTTTGGAAATGAGGACGGCTTCAATCGTAGCAACAATTCTTGATGAACTCGGGTTTGAGTTACAAATGGGCCGTGAAGTCATGTCAGAAGCTGAATGTATGGGCAAGCCATCTGCCGAAGTGACAAAGGAACATTATCTCTGGGCGCTTGAAAATGGAGCAAATAAAAATTATATGGAGCACTTTTCAGATGGCTACACAGGAATTGTAGCAACACTGGATACGAAAAAACCAGGGCCGACAATCGCCTTTCGATTTGATATGGATGCGTTGGAAATTAATGAATCAAGCTTAGACAGTCATTATCCGATGAAGGAAGGATTCAAGTCGCAGTTGCCGTATCGGATGCATGCATGTGGACATGATGCTCATACCTCTATTGGACTTGGCTTGGCTACGTTAATTGCAGAGAATAAAGATCACTTAACGGGAAAAATAAAATTGATCTTCCAACCGGCAGAAGAAGGCACACGTGGTGCTAAATCAATGACGGAAGCAAAAGTTGTGGATGATGTTGATTATTTTATTGCTTCGCATATTGGAACAGGGGTGCCGCATCATCATTTTGTAGCAGCTAATAATGGCTTTCTTGCCACAACAAAGCAGAACATATCATTTAGCGGAGTAGCTTCACATGCTGGTGGCCGCCCAGAGGAAGGGAAAAATGCACTGCTGGCAGCAGCGGCGGCAGCATTAAACATACATGCGATTTCCCGTCATTCTGATGGGGTGACTAGAATCAATGTAGGCGAGCTCCACGCAGGGACAGGCAGAAATATTATTGCTGACCAAGCCGATTTAAAAGTGGAAACGCGTGGTGAAAATTCTTCGGTTAATGAATATGTGAAGCAGCAAGTAAAACAGATAGTTGCAGGTGCCGCACAGATGTATGGAGTAGATTATCACATGGAGACAGTCGGCGAAGCTATCAGTTGTATTTCATCAAATGAGTTAGCAAACGTTCTTCATGAATGTGCAGAAGCCAAATCTCTTTTCCAAGCAAGTACAGTAGAGGTAAACGCAGCTGCCGGGTCAGAAGATGCAACCTACTTTATGAAACGTGTTCAAGATAATGGCGGCTTAGCAACGTACTGCATTTTTGGAACCGAGTTAGCTGCTGGCCATCATAATGAAAAATTTGATATTGATGAAAATACTTTACTCCCAGCCGTAGAACTGTTATATGCTTCGATTCTAAGCTTAGAAAAGCATGCACAAATGGTTTAAACCAATTTACAATTAGGAATAACTAAAACGCCATTCCAAAAGAATGGCGTTTTAATCCGGTTCCATATCTTTTTACAGTATAAATTGGTTTAGATGCAAGCGTATCTATGGAAAAATGGTCAGGGAATTTAATGGTAGTGAAAATGATCGGTTTTCGTGAAAAAGCGAACATTAATTTATTTTTTTTGATTAATGTTAAGATTTATTTGCTTAACTTGCATGGATTTGCTATATTATTAGAGTAATAAAAAATTAAATATCATACTCGTATATCCTCAGTAATATGGTCTGAGGGTCTCTACCAGGTTCCCACGGAAAGAACCGGACTACGAGTTAAAGTATAAGATTTGTTCGGCTTTTATGCTATTACTTGATATGTTAAATTGCTATATTTATTGCTGATATATCTTTTCTTTAACTTTTGTAGGTCTGGAAGGTAGAAGTCATTCTATTATTCCGGGCTTTTTTATTGCATCGATTTCGAGTAAATCAAAACAGCGAGGAGAGCGATTTACGATTTATTTCGAGAAAGCAGGACTAATATCAATATAATATTCTATTACACCGAGAGGAGAGACATAATTGAACAGGTCTAATTTAATGGAAAAAATATTTCAATTATCTGCAAATCATACGAATGCAAGAACAGAATTCACTGCAGGATTAACTATTTTCATGACCATGCTTTATGTATTAATTGTTGTACCGGGAATGCTTGAGGGTGCAGGTATACCGAAAGGACCAGTTACAGTAGCTGTTATTCTGATGACGGGTCTAGTAACCATAATAATGGGAGTATACAGTAATCGGCCTTTTGCCTTGGCCCCTGGCCTTGGTTCAGTTGCTTTTCTTTCTGTTACGCTAGTGGTAGCAGAAGGAATACCTTGGCAAGTTGGAATGGGAATGGTATTTATTTCCGGAGTCCTTTTTGTTTTATTTACAATTTTAGGATTAAGACAGCTGATTGTTCGGCTTATACCACCTGCAATTAAACTATCTATCGGTGCAGGAGTAGGATTATTTATTGCACTCATTGGGTTTCGTAATGCAGGATTAGTAACGGCTAGTGAGAGCGCGAATTCTTTGCAGCTTGGAGATATAGGTTCTCCGAACGCAATTTTGGCACTTATCGGATTCTTTATTATGAGTGTATTACTGGCAAGAAATGTTCGGGGTCATCTATTGATTGGAATTATTGCTGTTACCTTAATTGGAATTCCGATGGGGGTTACACAATTGCCTAGTTCTATCTTCTCGCTTCCGGAAAGTGTCGCACCAGTGTTATTCCAATTGGACGTTATGGAAGCGTTGGACGTTTCGTACTTCCCATTTTTGCTTGCTTTTTTTGTACCAGACTTCTTTTCTAGTCTTGGAACAATGCTTGGAGTTGCCGGTAAAGGGAACATGTTAGATAAAAACGGTAATTTACCTCAGATAGATAAACCATTCTCAGTTGATGCGGGTGGCACAGTTTTAGGTTCATTATTTTCAGTTCCTGTGATGACCACCTATGTTGAATCGGCAACTGGTGTTGAGGCTGGAGGACGTACAGGATTAACCGCAGTTTCAACTGGGATTTTATTTTTGCTGACTTTATTTGTTACACCTTTAATCATGATTATTCCAACAGAAGCCACAGCTCCGGCACTAATTCTAGTCGGATTGACAATGCTTTCATCTGTTAGAAACATTAATTTTCAAGATGTGACAGAATCATTACCTGCTTTCATGACAATCGTTATTACCATATTTACCTTTAACTTTGGAAATGGAATTGCTTCTGGGATTATTATATATGTGCTCGTGAAGAGCTTGTCAGGCAGATACAAGGAAGTTCATCCTGGACTATATATTTTACTAATACCACTTATCATTTATTTTATTACATTAGCTGAATGATGAAAAAACCGAAGGGAGAATAATCGTATGTTTTCACGGCAACATATTGTAGCAGCAGCACGTGGTGATGAACGGATGGATACTGTGATTCGAGGAGTTAATCTGGTGAACGTTTTCACGGCAGAGATTTATCCTGCTGATATTGGAATTAAAAAAGACCGTTTTAGTGCAATAGCTCGTTATGAGAATAATAAACCATCCTTTTACATGGAAGGGGATAATGAGGTTGATGCACAAGGCAAATATGCGATACCTGGTTTTATCGATTGTCATGTGCATATTGAAAGCACAATGGTTACACCAGATATGTTTGCGAGAGCAGTACTTCGACATGGCACTACAGTAGCTGTTATTGATCCACATGAAATTGGCAATGTCATGGGTGCTGAAGGGGTAAGCTATATGATAAATGCTAGCAAGGGACTTCCGGTACGAATTCTTACAACAATTCCATCCTGTGTTCCAGCTGTTCCCGGTGTGGAAACAGCTGGGGCAGAATTTGGTCCTGAAGATATTGCAGCATTGTTAGATAATCCTGACGTAGTGGGAATTGCTGAATTAATGGATTATGTAGGTGTTATTAAGCAAAATCCACGAATGGCAGGCATTGTGCAAAAGGGGCTTGATTTTGGTGTACGTAATGAAGGTCATTTGCCAAGGGTTACTGGTCGAGACTTACATGCTTATCTAGCGGCTGGAGTAAACTCTGATCATGAAAGCCGTACAGTAGAAGAAATAGTAGAAAAACTGCGTGCTGGTATGTTGATTTATATTCGGGAATCCAGTGTCAGTCAGTTTGCGGATATAGCGGCAAAGGCATGGGAAATCCTTCCTCACGCTTCTAACATTGCAATGTGCACGGATGATGTAGAACCGAATGATATGTTGAAAAATGGACAAATGAATCGAGTGGTTCGTCGTTGTATTGAAGAAGGAATACCAGCACCACTTGCTATTCGTTATGCCTCGCTAAATGGAGCGATGCGATATGGACTTCATGACCGTGGCGCAATAGCATCCGGATATGTAGCGGATTTTTCTTTGGTAGATTCATTAGAGACAATGCAGATCAATGATGTTTATGTACAAGGGGAACAAATGGTAAAAGATAGAAGAATCATCACGGATATTACCACTCGTACGCCACCGCTTCGTAAAAATACCGTCCGTCTACCGGAACTTAATGAAAAGGATTTTATTATTCATTCACCAGTGGAAAACGGAACGATAACACTAAATACAATGGAGATGACACCAATTGGAACAACGAAAATAGGTTCTTTAGAGATACAGGTTACAGATGGGGAAATACGTCATTTACCTGAAGAATATGTTTTTGCAACTGTAACTGGACGCCATGGTCAAAATCGCAAACCATTTGTAGGTGTTTTAAAAAATTCAGGGATACGCAGTGGTGCATATGCAACGACCGTAGCTCATGACAGTCATAATTTAGTCGTTGCAGGCAAAAATGCTAGAGACATGCTGATGGCGGCAAAACAACTACAGAAATCTGGCGGAGGACTATGCTTAGTGGAAGATGGAAATGTTATGGCTCAAGTAGATCTGCCAATAGCTGGATTAATGGCAGCGGAACCTATCGAGGAACTGTCTCCAAAAGTAGAGAAATTCAATGAGGTGGCTCAGTCTATGGGAGTGAAGGTGGGCAGACGTTCTCCATCAATGGCGCTATCATCCCTGACATTAACCGTTATCCCTGAAATTCGCATAAGTGATCTAGGCTTAGTAGATGTCAACACCCAACAACTAATTCCGTTATTTAGAGAGGAGTGATGGAAGAGGCCGAAGACTCCCTCTTTTTAATCCTATCCATTAATGGAAATATATCTTTGATACTAGAGGATAGTGTTATATGCTATCCTTTTTTTCTCATAGGTGTAGGTGGTTCAATGTTGTTTGATTGGACTTATGATAATGCAGATAATATAGTCGACACTGTAAGTCATATTGGTGAAGATATAGTCAATACAGTCGGTATGCTGTAGAAGGATTGTTTGGAATCTAGGTTCTGTATTCAGCTCGTTAAATAAGAAAAGTTTAGGTGATAAATGCATGAGTAATAAATTAATTCCTTTTTATACGGAATATAAAAATACAGATCAGAATCATACTTTATTTTTAGATCATAAATCTAATCGTGTATATAAGGCTTATCATCAAAGGTCAAATAATTTAATTTATATATTAATGTTTGTATTGGTCTTAGCTGTATTGAGGGCAATACAATACTTTCAATTACCTGTAGGAAATCCTATTCTTTTATTAATTGTTGGTTTTTTAATAAGTATTTTTATTGGCATATATTCCTATAAGAAATTTACTTATGAAGCATTCCAAGAGATATTTATTACGCAAAATACGATAGATAATTATATTCAACGAGGCAAGAAAGTTCTAAAAACGGAATTATGGGTTGTGATTATCATAGGTTTTTTTCAGTAATATTATCCTTTTTTTTGATAACTCAATCTCTTATATTGTTTGTTTTTATAATGGCGTGCTACTAATAAATGCATTAATGTGTAGATTTCCAAAAGAAAGGTTTAAATTATAAATAAGGTGGTTAATTACATACATATAGTATACTAAAATGTGTTGCCCAATCTATACATGAATTTGTCAGACAAGCAGTTACCAAACCAAACCTTTCACTTTATCACAACCTACACCGCCGTTAATATATGCAGAACTTCTTAATTGTAAGAAGGGAACAGCTGCGATGAAGATTGTGAATCGGGGGATTTTACGTGATGAGGGGCGTCTTTGAATATAGTGAAATGGATCAGCCTTGAATACTCTGTCTCGTACTTTACACTCTATCCTAAGAGCCACCAATATAGAAGGTTATAAGCGAAAGAAGATTCAAGAACAGATTCTTGAATCTTCTTTTACGCCATCGGGTATTTACAGGACTGTTCATTACGTATTAATGGGAAGTGGAATCTACTAAAACTATCATTCCTCTGTAAAATAGGCAATGGTTGCACGCTCTATTTCTTGAAAATAACTCCTGACAGGGATCGGCTGTAAGGTAACTCGTCTTGCGCTTTCAATTTCCTGATAGTCTAGATGCCCAAATGTAGTCTTCTTCCTCTACTGGTAAAAAGAAATGAATATCATCAAATGCAGATTATCTTTGACGTAACTAGATTTCATAAAAGAAATATTATCGAATTCTTGCCGATTTGCTAACAATGCAGAGACAAATTCGCGTATCGGTTTTGGTTGTTTTTGATCCGCTGCCATTGCTTGTAAAGCAGGGGCAGGGGAGGTATGGAACTCATCAAATAGCTCCTCCGGAAGCTGAATAGGCTGCCATCCATCCACAGAAATCTCTGTATCCTCCATTCGAGCATGCTCTCGAAGCAATTGGCCAATGCCGTCTTTTACACCTAGGAAAGAGAAGTGATGATTGCTTCCATCAATAGACTGAACCAATGTATCTTTTTTGTTGGTCAATAAATGGATAATAAGTACGTTATGATTACGCATATTGATCGTGCGAATCTTCTTCTTGGAATGTACAAGCAGGTACAATAAATCTTCTAATCCTCTTGCAATCCCCGTTTCTTGATTATCATCCCAATATCCCTTATATCCTTTAATTTCTAGGTAAGAGGATGAAGAAAACAGTCTTACGCTGCTTGTTTTATGGGCATATTTTCCTAAATAACATTTCTTAACTCATATAATCACCCATAAAATGGTACTTACTACTCTACAAGCAATCCATCTTTTTAAGTACCATATTACTATATGGAAATTTCTTTATTTCCACTCTAATAAGCAATACGGATTACGTATTTAGAAATAGTAGGTGATCAATGTGGAATTGAATTTACATAAGTTAAACTCGGAGCTTTTGGAGCTTCAACGTCTCATCGGTATAGCCAACTTAAGTTTAGAAGAAAAAAATGAAGAATTAAGACGGTTAAATAGTGCTTTATCCCAATTACAACTGAATAAAAGTGATTTTAATAGGACAAAAAGCATCTGTATAGAACCAGAATTCACAACGAAAACGCTTCATGGTAATAATGCCGCTAAAATACATAACTTCAGAGAAAATGAATTACAAGTGAGCTTCTCAGCGATTTCCGATAAAGATATTAGTGATGCGGAGAATCGAATCATAGAACAAATCAATCAGATAAAACAAGAGATTTATGTAATAGAAAGCAATATCTCATCGATGGAAACACAGCACACAAATGTAAACAGACAAAAGCGTGAGGTGGAAAATCAATCATGAGTGAAGAAATTAAACTCCAACAAACCCCTGTGGAGAATGGAATTGCAGAATTACGAGCTTCTATCCAAGAGCTGAATACATCTTTCGCACGGGAAATTGATGGAGAAAATCAGCTTCGGATGCTACGATCGTTTAATGAAATAAAAAGGGAATATGAGAAACTGTTAAATCAATTTGAGGCATTATTTGTTGCTAATGTAAATGCGACTGAAAAAGCCATCACAAAACTTCAAGAGACTGAACAACAAGTGGCGAATGATATTAAGCTGAAATAAGCGTCAGATCGCATAGCTAACAGCATTGGCATGAGGTATAATTAGAAAGGAGGTTCTCTCTTGAAAGTTTTAGATGTTCATCGTGTGCAGTCTGGAATTGATTATGCTGTAAAAGATATTGAATCCCTTTATGGCCGAATATCTTCTATTCAACGTGCAGTCAGGGATTTCTATTGTCTCGATGATGCATTAAAGGGAAAAGCAGGAGATGCAATGCGGACATTCTATAATGAGTGTCATCAGCCTTTCCTTATCTTCTTGTATCAATCTTTGGTAGACTATCAGAATACATTAGTAGATATGAAACAAGCGATTGGTACATATGAATCTAATACAAATGGCTTTATTGATCAGGGATTTCTAGAAAATGAAGTGGACCCAAGCTTGGATATAGTGAAGACAAAAACGATCGAGTTAACCAATGAAGCGAACCATATTCTAGGAAGTGTGCAGGATATAGTCGCTATTCCTAAAATTGATGAATCTCGAGTGGTTGAAGATGTTCAACGCGAAAAACAAATGATTCAAGATGTAGTGGAAGAGTTGCATCGATTAGATGACTATGAAACCTCTCAGCTTGAACAAACAAAAGTAGATTTACATAAAATGAGAAATTACATATCTGAGCTTAGTTCCAAATTCGACAGTGGCGATTTGTCGGTACAAGAATTCAATATAAATGCCGTCAATGGCATTACTGCTTATCAATCTATCAAGAATAGTAATTCAAAAAATGGAAAAGAAACAGCAGAAGTTATAAACTTGTATTCTATTAAGAACTTGCCACTATATGAAATTGAAAAAGCGAAGAATGAATCGTTGAAAGATATGGATGAGTTATCACAAGCAATCTTGAATAACTCGTATAAGGACTTAGAAAATGGAGTAATTGATAGAGAACAATATTACACAAATTTATCTGTACTTGAAAAATTAAAAGGTGATTTAAGTGAAGATGAATTAAAAGAAGATGTACCTGATAGCTTTCTTGGCTATTTAAAAGGTAATGTTGAAAAAATAGGTACGAATTTAGGTGTAGATATTACTGCTACGACTCTTCAACAAGTAGGCTATGGAACAACTAAATTTGGTGGTTTGATAAACATAATTAGTGGTATACATGGACCTTCAGGAAGTAATTCCTTTGTAATGATCAATAAAAGAACAGCAAGATTATCCAACTCTTTTATTAAAAACGGCGAGAATATACGTACGGCAGGAAAAGTTTTAGGTCGTGGTTTTATGGCAGCTGGTTTTGGTGTTGGTATCTATGTGGATTTAGCGCATAAGGATAAGACTGTAGGAGAAGCGATTTCTCATAACTCAGCGGCTTTAGGAGTGGGGGTAGTTGCGAATATAGGAGGAACAGCTGCAACGGCCTTCTTACTTGGTTCAAATCCAGCTGGTTGGGCTGTACTAGGTGGTATAGCTGCGGGTACATTTGCTACAACTGCGTTTAATTTTGTTTATGATAATAATTTTTTGGGGCTTCAAGATGGTTTAGATACAGTGGGGAAAAAGTTAGATGATATGGGAGAAAAAATTAACGAAACATTTGATAGTACAATGGAAAGCGCAGGTGAGGCTATACAGAGTGGTCTAAATGCTTTAAATCCAATGAACTGGGGATGGTGATCATTCTATGAAATGTGAGATTCAACGTGTAAATAAAAACATAAGATATAGAATTCTATCAATTAATAATAATGGTTATTACCTTGTAGATATGGGGCAATCATTATGGAAAATATTATTTCCTTTTTTGTTTTGGATTTTCCCACATACCGTATATAAAATTGACGATGAAGATATGTTGAGAAATATACAAGCTCCTGAATTAAAACAAGCAAAAACCAATTATTTTAGTATATTAGGAGCAGGTATTTCCATAATATTAGCTAATCTTTTACGACCTTTAATGGATTATTTTAATATTCAAAGTTCCACATTAGTGAACTCTATTATTCTTATCGTTGTGTTAATAATAGCTTTTTTACTCCGTTTTTATATAAGTAATATGAATAAGAAAAATCTATATAAAGTTGCTAAAACCGAGCAGTTATCAACTGATAGATTATGGATCAGACCAAAATCAACGAAGTATTGTTTTCAATATTTATTTTTTTATCTATTCTTCTTAGGATTTACACTAATAAGTTTTGTTGCATTTATTGAATACGGGAATGTAATGATGCTATTCTTTGCAACCGTTTTTTTGTTTCTTTTATTCATTGGTAGTGGCATGACAGTAATAGATGGAAATACAACAGTGAAATTTAAAGATGATAAAAAGGCAGTTGGATAGCATTATAATAAAAGGAGGAAGCACATAGTGTTACCAATAGGATCCATTGTGTACTTAAAAGAAGGAACAAGTAAACTTATGATTCTAAATAGAGGACCGATCTTAGAAGTGGAAAACGAAAAGAAGATGTTTGAATACTCAGGATGCTTTTATCCTCAAGGGTTGGTGCCCGATAATGTTTTTTATTTTAATCATGAAAATATCGATAGGGTAGTATTTGAAGGATTTAAAGATAACGAAGAAGAACGTTTCCAGAAACTTTTTAACGATTGGAAACAAGAAAATAATGAAAGTATAGAAAAGGGAATAGTTACATACCCATTGAAATAGTAAATGCTAGACCATTTTTAGAAGTTGAGCGTAAGGGTTCTATCTAAATAAGGTAGAACCCTTACGCTCAATAAAATATAGATTATAGTAATTATTCTAAGTTTGTATTTTGTTGATTGAGTGCATCGTAACTCTCTTCTTAGTTCACCTAGTTTATCTGCAACTGCTTAAAGATAAATGATTCTGTAATCTTTTAAAAAGAGATAACCTTTTTGCTTAAATAATAGTTATAGGTTTTAATATAAGCTTAAATTTCAAAATAGTTGATTATTCCTGCTATATCAATTCAGACTAGCGTAAGTATGGACGTCAATTCGTCTCCTCCCCAATCTCTAAAATGTAAAAAAAAGGTAAGAGTAGTGCAAAAAAGTAAATGTGCTTTTAGATAGAAAGCTGCTCCTGCTTTGAAAGAAGGAGCAGTAACAGTGTTTCGATAACCTTGTATCATCATTTTCCCCTTTCTTTCTATAAAACGCCGTATTTCTATTAATTTTGTAAAGGTTTACTTTTGATAATATGTGGCTTATATAAATTTAGAGAAGTACACTATTATACTTTAAATTCTGCATCTAGAACTGAACGCTTATCTATTATTTAATTACTAAAAAAAATGGAAATAACGCCAAATAACTGCCAGAGTAAAACAATAACAAACAGTATAGCTAATAACTTATTCCACAAAAGCGGCAAAACGGTTGTAATAACTTTTGTATATGATAGTTAATACCTGAAGTAAAAATAACAATATATTTAAATACAAAATCTATTTTTGTCTGGCATTCTAAAAACATTTGCTCCATAGACATAGACTCCTATAGTAAATGGATGAAAGATAATTGAAAAAGCTGCAACCATAAAACTCGTGGTAATAATCAAAAACAAAATTGTACTAGGGAAAGGAAGTTCTGCCCCCAGGAAAATTAGGGAAAAGAGGAATATAAAAAATAATGGCATGTACAGAGCCAACCCATGAATTTTTTGTTTGTTCGAATGAATACAAATGTTTATTGCTCCTTTTTCGAAAAGCTGCAGCGAATGCTAATAAAACTAGAAAAGGTTGGGGAAAAAGCAAAAAACCAATAGATCATGGTGCCAATCCCAATTCCAAGAAGGATAATTAATTAGAAATAGAAAGACGGTAAGAATAACAATACAGTTAGCCTTTAAAAAGAAATGAATCCTTCTGTAAGAACATATGTATTTTTCTTTTCAGTTATAGGATTATTAATTATCTTAATCCATTTCGTGTTTTATCTCCTGCACCATCTCTTGACTCCGTATATTATAGCAGATAAGAAATTTTGTTAGCTTATGATATATTCTTTCCCCTATTATACTCACTATGATTAAAGCAAATATGATGAGGTAACAACACCATTATAAGCCTGAATAAAGACTGGATATAGGTATTACTGCGAAGTCAGTTACACCATCTACAACAACTTTTATTCCACCTATGACACCATTAATAGTACCATCTACGACTTCTCCTATATTGAATCGCCTTTTTGTTTTGCCTTACATCAGTGTGCTTTGATTTCTTAATTTCTTAAAATCTGTAATGCTTTCATCATCAAACAAACCTGACCCTCCAGAATTGGATATAATTACCTGTTTTTGTTATAGAACAAAAAGATTTCATAAAGCGAATAAAATTTAAAGAGAGAAGTTGAATACTATACGAAGTGAGTCATACATTTGTAAATGATGGACAAGTAGTTTTTACTTTTGTATTTTATTTGATTTCCGAAATTGAGAATTTAATTCTTGGATTAATAAGACGTGTAAAGATGAACGCTCTATGATTAGGGTAATAAATGATTCACGGCGGCGATCAATTGATGGATTTAGGAATAAAAGACGGATCGCATTAGTTTTCAGCTTGTAATTATTTTTACGTTTACACTAAACGAAGCAGAAAAATGAATGCGCTTACAAAATATGTCGAAGAATGGTTTAAAGAAAACTATTTCCTTACCACTGCTCAGTCGTTGCTAGTTACAACAATCAATTTCTATTCAACAGGATAACAGGACAACAGGATAAAATTGATGGAGGATTTTCGCGGATCGTCGGGATTCATGAAATCATGCGCGATTACAATTGTGGATGTTCATGATTAATAATGAAAATGGGGGAGGATGCATATGAAAAAAATTGCTTTTAATTGGGTGATTGGTAGCTTAATGATTGTTTTGCTATTGGCTGGGTGCAGCAATGGGGAATCGGCTTCGGGTGAAGGGGATGGTCAAGAATATACTATCAAATTCGCTCATGTGGTAAGTCCATCTACTGCAAAAGGGAAAGCGGCAGAAAAATTTGGTGAACTTATTGAAGAAAGAACCGATGGGCAAATAAAAGTAGAAGTCTATCCAGATTCTCAACTCGGAAGTGATCGTGAAATAATTGAACAGATGCAGTCTGGTACTGTGCAAATGAACGCACCATTTACAGGTGTTTTACCTACCTTTGTAAAAGAATTTGAAGTGTTTGATCTTCCTTTTTTATTTGAGAATCGAGATCATGCCTTTAAAGCTACGAATGGTAAATTAGGGGATATTCTAGGAAAAAAATTAGAATCGCAAGGCATGCATTTATTAGGTTTCTGGGACGGTGGATTCAAGCATTTGACGAATTCCATACATCCAATTGAAACACCGAAGGACATGAATCAGCTAAAAATGAGAGTTTCACAAAGTCCGCTTCTAATCTCCCAGTTTCAGGCAGTTCATGCAGGTGGAGTGTCCATTGATTTTTCTGAGTTATATACTGCTTTGCAAACTGGTACAGTAGATGGTCAGGAAAATCCACTATCCAATATTGTTAGTAAGAAGTTTTATGAGGTGCAGGATTATCTTACGCTAAGTAGTCATGGTTATATGGCGTATCCACTTGTAATCAGCAGTAAATTTTATCAAAAGCTGCCTGAGGAACTACAAGCAGCTGTAGATGAAGTTTCAAAGGAAGTGACGGAATGGCAGTGGGAAGAATCGAAGCGTGATGAAGAGGCCTATCTAAAAAAATTAAATAAAACAGATATTCAAATCAACGAACTGAGTCCGGAGCAGAAGGCATCCTTTAAGGATGCAATGTCAAGCGTATATAACGAATTTAATAAGTTGGATGGTAGTAAGGAATTGCTAAATGCGGTCGATCAATAATTGCCAAACTAAAATTAGAGCGGTTGAGGCCATTCTTTCCCTTTTTTCTTTAATTGATTCAAAAGGAGCATGTAAATGAGAATAAATAAATTATTAGATCACTTGGAGGAGTACGTGGCAGTGCTTTCTCTTCTCATTGCTTCTTTACTGGTCTTCCTTCAAGTAGTACTTCGATATGCTTTTAATATATCCTTAGTCTGGTCTGAAGAGGTTTCAAGGTATATTATTATTTGGTTTATTTTAGTGGGGAGCAGTATAGCAGTAAGAGAGAAGGCACATGCGACAGTTGATGCGGTGGTTACATATCTGCCGTACATACTAAAGAGGCTATGTTCGATATTAGCGAGCGTGATAGGAATGATCTTTAGTGTCATTCTTATCTGGTCTGGATCGATTACGGTTTCCAATGTAATCGAATTTGGGAATGTAACACCTGCTGTAGGTATTCCGATGTTTATCCCATATTTGGCGCTTCCTGTAGGCGGTTCATTAATGTTCATTCGTTTTCTACAATTACTAATAAAAGATGCTACCAATGCTAAAAAAAATAATTCCAATGGAAATCCTCCAGTTACAGAAGGGGGAACGAAGGAATGATTATCGTTATTTTTGTTCTTCTATTAATTATTGGAGCACCGATTGCCGTAGCAATAGGCTTAGCGAGTTTTGTAGCCATGATGCAACAGGGAGTTTCGATTGATGTATTCTCTAGAACCATTTTTGCGGGAATAGATTCCTTTACTCTGATGGCCATTCCTTTTTTTATCTTTGCTGGAGATTTGATGCTTGCTGGCGGAACGTCGAGGAGATTAATTGATTTTGCTAAAAAGCTAGTAGGCTGGACGACGGGTGGATTACCAATTGCAGGGGTTATGTCTTCTATGCTATTTGCCGCACTTTCAGGTTCTAGCCCTGCTACGGTAGCTGCCATCGGTGGATTAATGATTCCTTCGTTAAATGATGCTGGATATTCAAGGAAATTCGCAATCGGTTTAATGACAACTGCTGGAACATTGGGTATTATCATTCCGCCTAGTATCACGCTGTTGGTCTATGGCTCTTCTGCAGAGGTTTCCATTAGTGATTTATTCCTTGCTGGAATCGCTCCGGGAATTTTTATTGGTTTGGTCCTGATCATTGTCAGTTATATCATTTCAAAAAGGGAAGGATTTAAACCAGAAGGAAGGGCGAGTCTTGGAGCGGTTGGAAAATCATTTATCTCAGCCATTTGGGGAATATTGCTTCCTGTTATTGTTTTAGGAGGCATCTATTTTGGGATTTTTACTCCGACAGAGGCTGCCGCTGTTGCAATTTTTTACAGTCTAATCATTGGGTTGTTTGTCTATAAGGAATTGACAGTGCGAAGGATCATCGATGTTACGAAGAAATCGGTTATAACTTCTTCGATGATCATGCTTGTTATTGCGGCATCTAATGTGTTTAGTTGGTATCTAACCTATGAGCAAATACCTGCCAATCTCGCATCTGTTTTTCTTGAGTATGCCAACACTGAGGTGGTTTTCTTATTACTTGTTATAGTCATTTTGCTGCTGGTAGGAATGTTTATGGATACGAGTGCGGCAGTATTAATTTTTGTTCCGTTATTTTTGCCAATGGTTTTCGAACTTGGGATTGATCCGATCCATTTTGGAATTATTATGATTGTTGCTCTTTCTATTGGCATGATCACACCTCCGTTTGGGCTAAATTTATTTGTAGCTTCGGGGATTAGTAAAGTATCATTAACCGAGGTAATTAAAAGTACCGTTCCGTTTATTCTTGTTATGATATTTACCTTGCTTGTTATAGCGTATATACCTGAAATATCACTATTCTTATTGAATGTATTTGATTAAGCAGCTGAAGGTTTGCCACACCGAATTGATTAAAAAAAACTAACCCAACAGGATTTCAAGCTGACACATCTACTATGTCTTATACCTTGCAAGTGCCATTGAATGAAACATTTCACGGAGTTACCTTACTAGGAGCGGATAAAGAAGGAAACGACAGGAGAAAGAACAGGCTTTTCTGGGTGGAATAGTCAGCGTTATACTTTCCTTGAGTATCCCTTGACAGTTTTTAAGAGTAAGTTTATGATACATACATATGTATAATTAGTGAACATATGTAATATAAAAGGGAAGAGAGATTTTATGCTGAATTGGGAAGATAGAAGATTAATGGTGAAAGTAGCAAAGCTATATTATTTTGATAGTTGGACACAACAACAAATTGCAAATAAACATAACGTTTCCAGACCGGTAATTTCTAAACTGTTAAACACAGCAAAAAAAGAAGGAATTGTGGAGATTTATATTAAAGATGAAACATCCCATACGGTGGATTTAGAGCAGCAACTCGAAAAAAAGTATGGTTTAAATGAAGTGATTGTTGTTTCTACAGCAGGATTCGCACCTGAAATGGCCAAACGACAACTTGGTCAAACTGCTGCCTCTTATGTATCCAATCATCTCACGAATGTTAAAAGTTTAGGGATTTCCTGGGGATCAACCCTATTATCCCTTGTAGAGGAATACCCATATGAGCGTCGCAACGATATTCATATTGTGCCAATTGTTGGTGGAATGGGAAGTGACTATGTTTATTTACATTCCAACCAGCTGTCCTTTAACTTAGCGCAAAAAATGAATGCTTCTTGCTCCTATCTTTATGCACCAGCTATGGTAGAAAGTCAGGATTTAAGAGAACGTCTTGTTAATTCTAAGGATATTGCCTATGTGCTTGAAGAAGGAAGAAATGTAGATATGGCCATAGTTGGTCTAGGGAATCCTTACAAAACATCTACGATGGAAAAAATTGGTTATCTTAATGAACACGATTTAACATCCTTAAGAAAAGCAGGTGCGGTAGGCGATATTAGTTCGAAGTTTTTTGACGCTGTGGGTGAGGAAGTAGACCATCCCCTGAATAATCAGGTCATCGGTCTTACCTTAGAGGAGATACGCAAAATACCAGAGGTTGTCGGAATAGTAGAGGGCTCTTATAAGCTTGAAAGTATAGAATCTGCACTGCAGGGCGGATACTTAAATGTCCTCATTACAGATGATCGAACTGCACAGGAATTGGTAGAAGACTAGAAACAAATGCAATGATAAAGAATTTTGTTAATAGAAAAGCCGGGCGAATCGAATGCTATGCAATAGTAAATGGTTCGTCCGGCATTTTTATTTTAGGTAGGAATAACAATAGATTTTAATCCTTCTTTGCTCAATGCTGTTTCAAATGCATTCTGTGTTTCTTCTAATGGGAAGGTGTGTGTAATAAAAAAGGAAAAATCAATAAAGCCTTCATCAATCCATTTTACTGCTTCCATGTGTAGATGTCTCGGAGCACCATGAGTTCCCACTACTTTTAGCTGTTTATAAATAATTGGGTTTGTATTTACTGGCATATCGGTAACACCTTTAATTCCTGCAAAGTACAGCACACGCCCTGTTGTTCTGGCAAGCATTAATGCTTCATTTTGAACTACTGGCGAGGGAGCTGTTACAATTACAGCATGTGCACCGAGTCCTCCTGTTTCAGATATCACCCTATCCATCGTGTTTTCATTATTTGGATCAATGACAATATCCGCTCCTATTTCTAGTGCCTTCTTCTGCCTTTCTTTTGAGCGCTGGACTGCGATTACTTTAGCAGCACCCATTCGTTTTAATGCGGCAATGTACATACAACCGATTGCTCCCGCTCCGTAAACAACTGCTGTTTCCCCCGCATGTACTTCTATTTCCTGTAGCCCGCTTAACACACAGGAAAACGGTTCGGAAAGACAGGCAAGCTGGTAAGATGTCGTATCAGCGATGCGCTGAACAGATCCATTTTGAATAAATAGGCTTGGCAAAACAATATATTCAGCGAAACCACCATCAACTTGATAGCCCATGGACCGACCTTCTACGCAATGGTGGCCCTCATTTGCCTGGCAATAATGACATGTGCCACAAGGCATGTGCGCGCCAAGTGTTACTCGATCCCCGAATTGAAAGCGGGAAACTCTAGGTCCAATATCTACAATTTCTCCTGCAATTTCATGTCCGGTGATCCGTGGATAGTCTACTCGATCATCCCCATTTTGATAAATTCGCAGATCAGATCCACATACACCTACAGCATGAACCTTTAGTAATATTTCATCTTCCTGAATACCGGGAAGATCACGTTCCGTCAGTGTTAAACGCTTTTTCCCGGTAAGTTCGACTGCTTTCATTTTGTGTCCCCCCCTTTTACACATCTTTAAATGTCACTGCCTTTGTAATGAAGTAATTCATTTCACGTCTTTCTTCCTCTTCCCTTTCTTTATCCCAATGAAGTATTGTTGCCATCTCTTGTGTAACATAAGGTAGTGACCTTTTTACTTTTTCTAGATCAAAAAGGAGGTAGCTTGTGCGACGATCATAAAAATCTGCTAACGATGCTACCATCTCAAACTGAAGGGTATAATGGAGCTCAGCAAGGACATCCCGTTCTTCCTTCTTAACATAAATAGAATCGAGCTCACTTATTAGCTTTAATAGTTTCTCCGTATTAGATCCATAACGTAGAACATAGTCCATGATTTCTTTTTCAGTTAACTTAAGATCATGATACATTCCGTGTAGCTTTCTCGCATATTGATTTATCTCTTCACTAGAGTCAAATTTGCCTCCTGAAAGTTTAACAGAAGTTGTATTCGTTCCATTTGATTTAGTGGTGGTTTTGGCTTCAATATGGGCTAAAACCCTTTCAGCCATCTTACGGTAACCAGTTAGTTTTCCCCCGGCGATTGTAACGAGTCCTGTATCAGATTCAAAAATCTCATCATGCCTTGAGAGCTCTGAAGGAGATTTCTCTTGTTCTCCGATAAGCGGACGAATTCCAGCCCAGCTTGACGTAATATCTTCTTCTTTTAAGTTCACATCTGGGAACATATCGTGAAGACATCCTAACAAATAGGTTACTTCTGACTTGTTGACATGAATATCATCCATATCCTGGCTATAGATAGATTCAGTTGACCCTACATAGGTCCTGTCTCCCACTGGAATAACTGCAATCATTCTACCTTTATGTTGAAAATAAATGGAGGAAGAAACAGGTAGATCGCGATATTGGAAAACAAGATGGATACCCTTTGCAAGCACCATATATTTTCCCTCAATTGGTCGATCTTTTTTTCTTATTTCATCCACCCAAGGTCCAGCAGCATTTACAACATGTTTTGCTCTAACAGTGAAGGTCCGCGCTCCAATATAATCTCTGGCAACGATTCCTTTTACCTGGTTGTGTTCATCCTTCAAAAATTCTGTCATTTCTGTATAATTCAAAACTAAGGCACCAGCTTCGGCGGCTGTTTTTGCTACTTCCATTGTCAGTCTACTGTCATCTGTTCGATACTCTACATACTCCCCGCTACCCTGCACAGTATCTTTATTAAATAAGGGTTCTCTCTTTAACGTATTTTTCTTGGAATAGATGGTATGTCTTTCCTCTTTTTTTACGCCTGCAAGTCGATCGTATAGAGTCAGACCTGCTTTTAATGTTACGAGATTATAAGATTCTTTCTTTACTAATGGAAAATTCATTTTAATTGGGTATACAAGATGTCGAGCATTGTTATAAACGATCGCTCTTTCGCGTCCTGTTTCTTTTACAACAGTGAAATCAAAGTTTTGTAAGTATTTTAGTCCCCCGTGGATTAACTTTCCAGAACGACTGCTTGTGCCTGAAGCAAAATCTTTTCTTTCGATAAGCGCAACTTTTAATCCCCTTGTTACGGCATCTAACGCAATTCCACTCCCAGTTATACCGCCACCGATAACCAATACATCGAAATGATCTTCTTCCATTCTTTTTACTATGGCATCACGAGACATAGTTGAGAAGGTTTCTGTTTTCATTCGTGCATCTCCTTTTTATCTTTTTTACAATTGTTCAATATGGTATCATACGTAAAATCACTCAATTTAGTATAACGTTGTTGAAATTTTTAGTCAATAAAGGGCTTACAAAGATATGGTGATAAAATTTGAGTAGCTTCCAATATATAGAATTTGTGGTAATCTAGTAGCATCATGGATTAAAGACGTTTAAGGGGGACAAAAGGTGGATACGAAAGAACGTAAATTCATTGTGAAAATTGCAAAGTTATATTATTTAGAAGGATGGACGCAAAATCAAATTGCTAAAAAAGTAGGTCTATCACGGCCTATTATTTCGAAAGCCCTTAAGCAGGCAAGGGAGAAAAATATAGTAGAAATCTATATAAAAGATGAAACAGCTCTTACAGTAGAATTAGAAATGAAACTAGAGAAAAGGTATGGTCTGAAGGAAGTCTTAATTATCGCTGGAAAAAAAGGAAATAAAGAGAAAACACAAAGCCAACTTGGTAAAGCAGCTGCGAATTATTTATCCAAAAGGTTAGACGAAGTTAAGACAGTCGGGATTTCCTGGGGGAAGTCTATGCAAGCTATGGTCGAAGCTTTTCCTCACATGGAAAAGAACCACATCCATATTATTCCATTGATCGGAGGAATGGGGCAATCCTTTATCCATTATCATTCTAACCATTTAACATTCGAGTTGGCGCAAAAATTAAACACGCGTTCCTCCTATCTGTACGCACCAGCGGTCGCAGAAACCACAGAATTTAAGAAAGAAATTGTTGCTTCTAAAGATGTTGCAGAAGTCTTAGATGAGGGGAAGAAAGTGGATATTGCAGTCGTAGGAGTTGGACATCCTATTTATCAGGCAACGATGAAAGAGATGGGCTATTTAAATGAATATGATATCCAGACATTGCAGGAAACAGAGGCAGTCGGGGATATAAATTCCAATTTTTACAATGCAGCAGGTGAACTGATTAAACATTCTCTAAATGATAGACAGATTGGGCTTTGTCTTGAGGATTTAAAAAATATTCCGGAAGTAATTACCATTGTACAAGGTGCACACAAAGTGGAGAGCCTAAGAGTGGCTTTGGAAGCAGGGATATTGACGACATTAGTTATGGATGATCAGACAGCAGAATTACTTTTAGAAAACGGATCTTAAAATAAATTGTCTAAAATTATTGACAATAATATGTAAGCGTTTTATTATGTTTACAAACGTCATAATAATTTACAAGTGTAAAGGCGGGGTTAACGTGTGGGGGACATTTATATTAGTGTTTGCCGGAATTTGGGCATTACAGTTTTTGTTAACACAGCTACAGGTGAAGCATTACAGAGCAAATATAAAAGAATTTGCCAAGCGGAAAGTAGGCTATCTCGGTACAGGTTACTACAAAAAAACGCTAGGCACAGGTGCTCTTATGCTGATTGTGTGTGATGAAGAAATGAATATTGTAGAAGCACAGGTGATGAAAGGGCTTACTGTTTTTGCTAGATTCCGTAATATGAGCAAACTTATTGGAATGCAGTTAGATTCAAGCAAGGAAGCAGAATTTTTGTCCATAAAAGAAAGAAATGCATTACAAGGTGCAATTGATATGATTAAAAAAGAAGTGAACAAAGGAGATGGGAATAAAGCATGGATTTCTTAATTTCATTAGCTGAAGGATTTATTGGAATGTTTGAGGCTGGCGGGAAACAATTTGTAGACCTAGTGACAGGGATTATTCCATTATTGGTAGTTCTTATTACAGCTGTAAATGCTGTAATAAAATTCGTTGGGGAAGAGAGGGTTAATGCTTTTGCTCAAAAGTGTACGAAGTATTTTATTTTAAGGTATACCGTTTTTCCGTTTATCGCCGTTTTCTTCTTAACTAACCCAATGTGCTATACGTTTGGTCGCTTTTTACCTGAAAAACAGAAGCCCGCTTTTTATGATTCCGCTGTTTCTTTTGTTCATCCAGTAACAGGGCTTTTCCCACATGCTAATCCAGCTGAGTTGTTTGTATATATGGGTGTTTCGGCAGGAATCACGTCGCTTGGTTTATCCTTAGGACCGTTGGCATTACGCTTTCTACTTGTTGGTATTGTTGTAATGCTGCTTAGAGGTTTAGTAACAGAGATTATTACAGACCGTATGATCAAAAACAAAGCGAAGAATGCAGAAGCAAATGTTGCATCTTAACTTAGTTGGGAAAGGAGCGTATTATCAATGAGTGAATATAAAGCTGTTAAAATATCAAAAGGGCCGTCTGGATGGGGAGGACCTTTGATCATTGCACCTACAGATAATCAAAAATATATTTTATCGGTGACCGGTGGAGGAATCCACCCAGTAGCACAAGAGATAGCAGATCGTACTGGCGGGATAGCTGTTGATGGTTTTGAAAAGTCTATTCCAAATGAAGAAGTGGCTGCCGCTGTTATCAATTGTGGTGGAACGGCAAGAAGTGGTGTCTATCCTCGACTGGGGATTAAAACAGTGAACACATTTAGTAATTCCCCATCTGGCCCGCTTATGAAATTTATAAATGAAGATAACTTTGTTTCTGGTGTGGAAGTTGCGCAAATAGCGTCCACAGATAACTCAGATGCAGCAGCTGCAATAGACAAATCGCAAGATCCAACACCACAAGAAAGCTCTCTACTTGATAAGGATGTTGCCCAGCAAAAAAAACAACAAGCAAAAGAGACAGTGGCCCAGCAGAAGCTGCACAAGGGCAAAAAGAATCCTATTATGAGGTTCATCGAAGTGCTTGGAAATAAAGTAGGAAATGTTGTTAGTATCTTTTTCCAATCTGGTCGAGATACGATTGATACGATTATAAAAAATATTTTACCATTTATGGCATTTGTAAGTGCGCTTATTGGGATTATTAACTATACCGGTATTGGTGATATTATTGCTGAATTTGTTGCTCCGATGGCGACTAGTTTAATAGGGATGTTAATTCTATCATTAATTGCTTCCATACCGGTTATCTCTCCGTTGCTTGCGCCTGGAGCTGTTATCGCACAGGTTGTTGGTGTGTTAATAGGTGTGGAAATTGGAAATGGAAATATCCCTCCACAAATGGCTCTGCCAGCATTGTTTGCAATTAACCCTCAAGTAGGAACGGATTTTGTACCAGTTGGTTTGACGCTTGGAGAAGCAGATCCAGAAACAGTAGAAGTAGGCGTACCTGCAGTTCTTTTTTCAAGGCTGATTACAGGACCAGCAGCAGTCGTAATCGCATATTTTGCTAGTTTTGGTTTATATAGCTAAAAACACAATTTTCATTCATTTAAGATATATCTGTTGACCTGAAAAAGAAAACGCCTTATAATTACAAATGTTACTAATTGTTACATTTGTAATTATATTTCTAAGATGTAGTTAAGATAATAGACTAGAAATTAAGGAGAGAGAAAATGGAAATGACCAAACCTTCTGTAGACGTAAACGTTGTTCAGGTCGGTCCAGACGCCGAATTAATGTTTGAGGAAAACATGATCATTCTTTTTAACACCAGTGTTCCCAATGATCTAAAAGAAATTGCTATTGTTCATGATGGAGGAGGCCTGGCGATAGCATTACAAGCAGGGGATGAAATGGTGATTGATAAGGAAGTCTTTCAGGTGTTGTTTGTAGGAGATAAAGTAAATGAAACATTGGCAGATTTAGGCCACGCAACCTTTCACTTTAATGGTGAGTCTCATTCAGACATGCCAGGAACGGTTTGTTTAGAAAATAAAACGATCCCTCCGATTAATGAAAATACTGTTATATCATTTAGAAGATAGATAGAATTCAAATGTGAGGAGTGGAGAAAGATGCTTGGCTTAAATAGAAAACTGCAAAGACTAGAAAATAAAGGTTCATATATAAAAGTAGGGCTTATAGGTGCAGGACAGATGGGGAGAGGGATGATTTCCCAGATAGAGGGTATGAAAGGGATGCGCGTTGTTGTTACAGCTGATTTGCGAGTAGATAACATAAAGAATGCCTATACTCATGCAGGAATTAAATCATCAAATGTCATAGTTACAGATGACAAGGATAAAGCCACTATAGCTTTAAAACATAATCAAGTTATTGCGACAGCTGATATGAAGCTTGTAACATCGCTAGAAGAAGTTGATGTTGTCGTAGATGCAACCGGTGTACCAAATATAGGAGCAGAAATCGCATGGGATTCTATTTTAAACCGGAAGCATATTGTCATGCTAAATGTTGAAGCAGATGTAACAATAGGACCCTTATTGAAGAAAATGGCGGATGCTTCAGGCGTTGTGTATACAGGTTCTGCAGGAGATGAGCCTGGCGCCATTATGGAGCTTTATGACTTTGCCGATGCAATGGGATTTGAAATAGTCGCATTAGGAAAAGGCAAAAACAACCCGCTCAATTTGGAGGCGAACCCAGCTACTGCTGAGGAAGAGGCATTATCCAAAGGTTCTAGTCCAAAAATGTTAGCGTCCTTCCAAGACGGCACCAAAACAATGGTGGAGATGAATGCGATTGCAAACGCTACAGGGTTCCTTCCAGACAAGCCTGGAATGCATGGATTTAGTGGATCTGTCTCTGAGCTTCCTGAATTATTTCTTGAAGAGAGCAAAGGCGGTAAAGTAAGTAGTAAAAAAGTGGTTGATTTTGTTAACGGGATTGCACCAGGTGTATTTGCAATCATTGCTTCAGATAAAGACGAAGTGAATGCGGAAATGAAGTATCTTAAAATGGGGGATGGGCCAAACTACGTGCTTTATCGGCCATACCATTTAACAAGCTTAGAGACGCCTCTTTCTATTGCAAAAGCTTATTTTGATCATGAGCCAACAATTGCACCATATCATGGATTGCAGGGCGAAACGGTAACAGTAGCGAAAAAGGATTTGGAAGAAGGAGAGTACCTAGATAACATTGGCGGATTTACCGTTTACGGAAAGCTGTTAAAAGCCTCTGAAGCCAAAGAAATGAACGCTTTACCATTAGGATTAATTGATCAGAACGTGCAACTGAAGAAATCGATTAAAAAAGGAGATATCATCACGTATGATGATATTTTACAAACAAAAGAAACAACAATTTGGAAGCTTCGTGCTATCCAGGATAAAGATTTTTTTTAGAAAAGAAAAGCCTCTCCACAACTATATACTGTGTAGAGGCTTTTCTTTTATTAGGTAAGAAAACGCTTTTATTTTTTCTTGACGTTTTTATTACTTATTGGTATTCTTGTTACAAATGTAACTATTAAGAACAAATGTAAAAGGGGCTGTGCATATGACAAAGCTATCTTTACCAGAGAATGTTACAAACGAAAAGTTAATAGGTCTATATAAACAAATGTGGCTCATTCGCTTTTTTGATGAAAAGGTAGATGAGTTTTTCGCAAAAGGACTAATACACGGTACAACCCATTTAGCGGTTGGACAAGAAGCAAGTGCATCAGGTCCGTGTGCAGTGCTTAGAGATGAAGATAAAATTACAAGTACACATAGAGGGCATGGTCACTGTATTGCTAAGGGTGCAGACATTAACAGAATGATGGCAGAGCTTTTTGGTAGAGCAACAGGCTATTGTAAAGGAAAAGGTGGCTCTATGCATATTGCCGATGTAGAAAAAGGGAACCTTGGTGCAAATGGAATTGTTGGTGGAGGTATCCCTTTGGCAGTTGGTTCTGCTTTAACATCCTCTATGAAAAAATTAAACTATGTGACGGTTTGTTATTTTGGAGATGGTGCAACGAATGAAGGAAGTTTCCATGAAGCATTAAACCTAGCTGCCGTTTGGAATTTGCCAGTCGTCTTTATTTGTGAAAATAACCAGTACGGAATGTCTGGTGCGGTAAAGGATATGGTGAAAATCCCTGATATTGCCACACGTGCTGATTCTTATGGCTTTCCTGGAGTTGTTGTTGATGGTACAGATATGATTGAACTTATGAATGTAAGCAATGTAGCGGTAGAACGGGCACGTAGCGGACAGGGTCCGACATTGATTGAAGCAAAAACATATAGATGGAAAGGTCACTCAAAAAGTGATGCTAAGAAATATCGTACACGTGAAGAAGAGAAGGAATGGAGAGCAAAGGATTCCATTAAACGATTTAAAGACGTTCTAATTGACGAAGGGTTTATTACCGAAGAAAAGGCAGAGGAACTTAAGCAAGAAGCTAAGAAAGAAATTGAAAATGCTGTAGCATTCGCAAAAGAAGGTCCAATGCCTGGTAAAGAAGATCTATTAACAGATGTCTATGCATAAGGAGTGGGACAAATGAGGGAAATAACGTATTTAGAAGCAGTAAGAGAAGCAATGAGTCAGGAAATGCGGAAAAATGAAGATGTCTTTATTTTAGGAGAAGATATTGGGATTTATGGCGGCGCGTTCGGTGTAACAAGAGGAATGCTTGAAGAATTTGGACCAGAGCGAATACGTAATACCCCGATCAGTGAGTCAGCAATTGCTGGAACAGCAGTAGGATCGGCATTAACAGGGATGCGACCAATTATGGAACTTCAGTTCTCTGACTTCATTACAATTGCCATGGACCAGATTGTGAACCAAGCAGCGAAATTACGATATATGTATGGTGGGAAAGGAAAAGTACCAATGGTGCTTCGTACTCCCAGTGGTTCAGGGACAGGGGCAGCTGCCCAGCACTCGCAAAGCTTAGAGGCATGGGTAACACATATTCCTGGATTAAAGGTTGTGCAGCCATCGACAGCTTATGATGTAAAAGGGTTATTAAAAGCATCGATGGATGATGACAATCCTGTTATTTTCTATGAACATAAATTACTTTATAAAACAAAAGGTGATGTTCCAGAAGAAGAGTATCATATTCCACTTGGGCAGGCGGATGTGAAGCGTGAAGGAAAAGATGTGACAATAGTAGCTACTGCTATCATGGTGCATAGAGCACAAGAAGCAGCAGAGGAATTAGAAAGGGAAGGGATTAACGTAGAGGTCATTGACCCGCGTACCCTTGTACCACTAGATACAGAAACCATTATTAAATCAGTGACAAAAACTGGCCGCCTTGTGGTTGTTCATGAAGCCGTAAAACGCGGTGGTTATGGTGGGGAGATTGCAAGTATGATCGCAGAAAGTGAAGCGTTTGATTACTTGGATGCTCCAATTAAGCGACTTGGTGGTGCACCATCCCCTGTACCATATAACCCAGAGCTAGAAAGAATGCATGTTCCACAAAAAGAGGACATTGTGCAGGCAGTCAAAGAAACACTAAATAGAGCATAAGGGGGGAGACAGATGGCAAAGGAAATTTTTATGCCGAAGTTAAGTAGTACCATGGAAGTTGGTACCTTGCTTCAATGGTTTAAAGAAGAGGGCGAAGAAGTAGAAGTCGGGGAACCGTTATTTGAAATCATGACAGACAAAATAAATATAGAAGTAGAATCCTATGAAGAAGGAACTTTACTAAAAAAATACAATGAAGTGGATGATGAAGTACCGGTTAACACTATCATCGGCTATATTGGGGAAGCGGACGAAAATGTCCCGAATTCCGCACCTGTTCCTGAATCAGAAGAAAACGAAACCGATAAGCAAGAGGAGAAAGATACTTCCTCTGTGATTGGGGAGAAAAAAGAAGCAGACTGTGAAAACGGTGAGAAAGTGAGAGCAACACCTGCAGCAAGGAGAGTTTCCCGTGAGCAGGGAATTATGCTTGAAGAAGTAGAAGGAAGTGGGCCTAAGGGGCGAATCCATGCAATGGATGTCATATCATCTAAAGAATTAGCGCAGTCTATTCGCCACACTCCGCTTGCTGGAAAAGTTGCAGATAAAGAAGGTGTGTCACTGGAAAATGTTCAAGGTACCGGTTCAAATGGAAAGATTACGAAGTCGGATGTACTTTCAGCTTCTAGTATGCAGGTAGAGACCACCACGCAGGAACCACTAGAACACGTAAAACTGAAAGGGCTTCGTAAAGCAGTCGCAGATAAAATGCTGGAAAGTGCGCGATCTATCCCTCATGTTACTCTTACAGCTGAGGTAGATATGTCAGCTGTGGTGGAGGTTCGAAAATCTTTGCTGCCAATTATTGAAAAACAAACGGGTTATCGTCTTTCCTATACAGAGATTATTATGACAGCGACAGCACATGTGCTTGGTAATCATAGGAAATTAAATGCTGCATTAATAGATAACGAGATTGTCTATAATAAGTCCGTTAATCTAGGTTTGGCCGTGGCAGTAGATAACGGTTTAATCGTCCCCTCTGTTCCAAATGTACAAGATAAAGGACTGGCCGAACTTACAGTTGCATGTAAGGAACTTGGAGCAAAAGCGAGAAAAAATAAATTGGACCCAGTTGAAATGTCTGGAAGCACGTTTACGATAAGCAATTTAGGCATGTATGCAATTGAAGGCTTTACTCCAATCATCAACCCACCTGAAACAGCAATTTTGGGTGTGGGGCAAATGACAGACAAGCCGGTTGTTAGAGATAAATCGATTGAAATAAGACCAATGATGGTTCTAAGCTTATCATTTGATCACAGAGCCATTGACGGAGCCCCTGCTGCAGCTTTCCTAACAGAATTGAAAGAAAGATTAGAAAACCCATTTGGGTTGTTAGTTTAGGGGGGAGACAATGGAAAAATTTGATTTAGCGATCGTTGGAGCTGGTCCTGGAGGCTATGTCGCAGCAATACGAGCCGCAAAAGAAGGGAAAAAAGTGGCCATCATAGAAGGAAGGGATCTTGGTGGCACTTGCTTAAATCGTGGTTGTATCCCATCAAAAACGATGCTGAAACACGCTGAAGTTTTAAACCAAATTAAGGAAGCCGATAAATATGCTATACAGGTCTCCTCCTTTTCCTATTCATTGGAACAAATGGTGTCACGGAAAAACAAGGTGATTAACCAACTAAAAAGCGGAATACAACGGTTACTAAAACAAAGTAAGATAACCTTTTATCAAGGTTATGGCTTTGTAAAAGAGGATAAATCAATTACGGTAAAATCTGAACAAGAAGAATCGAAACTATCTGCAGAATATATTATTCTAGCCAATGGTTCAAAACCCTTTGTACCAGAATTACCAGGGCTTGGAGATATTGACTATTATACAAGTGATACCATCTTTGATATAAAAGAATTACCCGAACACCTAGTGATCGTTGGAGGTGGTGTGATTGGATTAGAAATTGCCTGTATCTTTAATAGTATGGGTACAAAAATAGAAATTATAGAAATGGCTGATCGCATTTTGCCAACTGAAGATCAAGATGCGAGTGCTTTCTTAGCGAAGCAACTTAAAAAATCTGGGGTCAAAATTCATACGGAAACTCAAATTAGTTCTTTTGCTAAAGAAGATGGTGGGACGAAAGTTGAATTGAAGCATAAAGGCAAAGTACAAAGCACTACAACACAACACGTGCTTATGTGTGTAGGAAGAATACCGAATATAACTGGAATTGAAGCATTATCGCTAGAGATGAATGGAAAGTTTGTAAAAACAGATTCCAACCTGCAGACATCTGTTAATGGAATTTATGCCATTGGAGATTTAATTGGTGGCTACCAGTTAGCTCATGCTGCAAGTAACGAAGGGATTAAAGCAGTAGATCATCTTGTAGGGAACCCCGTTGTAGATGCAACGGTTCCTCGATGTGTCTATACATTTCCAGAAATATCGAGTATTGGTCTTTCGGAAGCAAAGGCAATTGAAATGGGTTATGACGTTAAGACGAAAAAAGTGGATCTGGCAGGAAACGGAAAAGCAATTGCTGCTGGAGAGAATACAGGATTTATGAAGTTAATTGCTGAAAAAAAATACGGTGAAGTAATAGGTGTCGTGATGGTGGGCACACATGTGACAGAAATGATCAGTCAAGCAACCTCCTTTATACATTTAGAGGGAACAGTAGAAGAGGTGGATTCCATGATCTTTCCACATCCTACTATTTCTGAAGGGTTGTCAGAAGCTGCAGCATCCTGGCTAGGAAAGGGCATTCATTATTAGTAGTTTAAAATATAGAAGTTACTGGTTCCTTCTGCTAATGTCTATTTTTGTTAACTCTATATAAATGGAACTGTTTTAAGAATTCTTCATATTGGGGACTTTTGTAAGATTAGTCATTTTGAACGGTAGAAAAAGGTTCTAATTATAAATTAAGGTCTTTTGTTTAGATACCCATAACCTGTAAACAATATTTTTAATACTAGTGGCGATCCCTAAGTTAAGAGTGAAAATCTAAGTTTTGGGATCGCCACGTATGATCAGCTTTTTTCTTCACTTCTTGCTAACTTCTCACGATCTTTAACCCCTGGTGGTTGTTCCAGCCAGTTGTTCTGAATCATAATATCTGCACCACTCTTGGCAAGCCTTGCAACTTCAAATGATAATCGTTCATAATTGACCATTAAGTCACTTCGTTGACTTGCAGAACCAGCTGTGGAATAATTGCCAATTCCCGAGGATATGAGTAAGCTCATATGAAACATCATTAATTTATCGGAAAAGGTGGAGGCTGTCGATTCACTCACTCCTACATCCGGTACATGAGGGGCTTCAATATCATCTTTCAGTAGGGTATCTACAAAGATTTTAATATGTTTTTGAGAGATATCTTTTCCCCGAATCATAAAATCTTGGACGTCCTTTGTTGGGGAGGTTTGAGCAAAGGCAAGGCATAGTTTAATCCCAGTTGAGTTTGTTATGATATTCATATATAAATGAGAAATCTCAACAGAGTTTAACGGTCGCTTATTGCTTAACGGGTTTAAACCACTTAGGTATTTTTTGCTGTCTACATATTCTGCTCTTTTCGGAACTTCAATATAAGGATGTCTTGCGTTTGTGCCTTTTTGCAGCGCTATTTTAAGGGAGTCCTGAAAAAGCTGATTGGTCTCGGCCAGCCCTTTTGAAAAGTAAGAAGTTATATCCTGCCGAGCACTCATGGAGACAAACCCACTATATGCAAGCATTCCTACCTTCGCCATATGATTTACATAAGTGAGACAGAAGACATCTGTAAATAGCCATGGGGCATTCATATTTACATCCTGTTCGGTAAAGCCATTCGGTATGGCAAATTGCTCACTTTCAAATATAGCTGTTAATTGTTCCATATGTTTCATGGATATATCATGGGCTTGTTGAATAATCGGCTTTATATCTTGATCCTCTATATGTTTAAGCATAAAATCTAAAATACATTTTGACATACTATCATTCATATACGCTGTCCAGAGTGATGCAATTTCTCCAGACGTTAAATGGACGTTATTTTCATTCATATTACTACCTCCTGAAAAACAGCCGTTTACGTTTACTATTTCCAAAATGAGGTATTTTATGTAGTGACTTAAGAAGAACTTTTAAGTGAATAGAGAGCTCTGTACAATATACAGGGCATTTTTTTGAGAAGTGAAATTGTATTTCGTACTAGATATGATATATCAAAACGAATAGTAGAACTCGATCATTCATTTCGAAAATTTACTAGATCCCAATAATTACGGCATTTTTGAGAAGCGATGTTTTCTCGTTTTTTAGCAAGGTAACTATTCCGTTCTACATCTTTCCTATCAAACATATGATTATGTAAACGCATACTTTGGGGGGTGGTAGGATGGATGGTGCTTCAACGTTAGGATTTATTTCGGTATTGCCTCCGTTAATTGCAATTGTGCTTGCTTTTTGGACAAGGGATACCATCTTATCTTTAGGTATTGCCTGTCTGGTTGGGGTATTTTTGGCGGGGGAAGGATTGCTTGGTTTTCCAAATCTAATGAAGGAAGCATTGGGTAACGAAAGTTTTTCTTGGATCTTTCTGTTAGAGATTTTTATTGGTATTTTAATTGCTTTTTTTCAACGTACAGGTGCGATCCAAAGCTTTGCTGATTTGGTGGGACGAAGGCAAGCATCAAAAAAGAGGATTGGGATAACAACGTGGTTTATGGGATTATTTGTGTTTTTTAGCGATTACTTTAGCCCAGTATTTGTTGGATCAACGATGAGAAAGGTGACCGATAAGGTAAAAATGTCTCGCGAGAAACTTGCTTATATTTGTGATTCTACGTCAGCGCCAGTTAGCGTCATTGTTCCAATTACCGGTTGGGCGGTATTTATTTCTGGGTTATTAATTGGGTTAGGACCGATACAGAATGAAGCTGATGCTCTGGATGTATTTACAAAGTCGATTCCGTTTAATTTTTATGCTGTATTGTCAGTGCTACTGGTTGGATTAATCGCTTCAGGAATTATTAAAGACTTTGGTCCAATGAGAAAGGCAGAAGAGCGTGCGCACAAGGAAGGAAAGCTAGTTCGAGACGGTTCAACACCATTAGTATCAAAGGAACTTACAAATATTAAGCCTTACTTTAATGATCGGTTACTTAGTATTGCTTGGAATTTCTTTTTACCGGTTTTACTGATTATAACGATTGCAGTTGGTACGTATATTGGGCTTGGTTCGGCAAAAACGATGGAGGCATTTCTTGCTGCCGTGATATTTCTAGGGATTATCATGCGCATTCAAGGAATACCTGTGAAAGATATTATGGATACCGCCTTAAATGGCATCAAGGGAATCATGCCTGCTGTGATGATATTAGTTTTTGCTTATACGATTAATGCCTTAAGTGAACAGATGGGTACGGCCAATTACTTAATTCAGACAACCGAAACGTGGCTTAATCCGGGGTTGTTACCTGCAATTACATTTTTATTGGCAGCTGTGATCGCTTTTTCCACTGGTACGTCCTGGGGGACATTTGGGATTATGATTCCGATTGCTGTTCCACTTGCTATTGGTTTTGCAGGAGGAGAGATTGATACAGTAGTATTAGCTACGATAGCGGCAGTAGCTGGCGGGGGAGTTTTCGGTGATCATTGTTCCCCACTATCGGATACAACGATACTTGCTTCTACTGGAGCGGCAGTTGATCATATTGATCATGTTCGCACACAAATTCCATATTCTATGGTAGTAGGAATCATTGGATTAGCAATCTATTTAGGACTTGGAATAATCGGATAATTTTTGACTGGAGGTTCTTAGATGAAGGTAATTGTACTAGGTGGATCGGGTTTACAAGGGAGAGCCGCTTTGCAGGACTTGGGAAAATGCAGTCAAGTCACTGAGATTGTTTGTGCAGATGTTTCATTCGACGGGCTGGAAAGCTTTCGCAGTCACCTTAACATGGAGAAGATGAATACTAGAAAAATAGACGCGACTTCCCAGAAAAACTTGGAATCCTTATTCACAGAAGATGCAGATGTTGTCATTGATCTTTTGCCAAAGCAATTCAACGATACCGTTGCAAGGGCGGCAATCAATACAAGGGTTTCATTGGTCAATTGTTCCTATGCAGCAGGTCTTTCCAAAGAGGTCTTTGAAAAAGCGTTGGAAAAAGAAGTGGCGATAATGCCGGAGGCAGGCTTGGATCCAGGGATTGATTTGGTGTTGTGTGGATATGGTGTGAGTCAATTAGATGAGGTCTATGATCTTTTTTCGTATTGTGGGGGTATACCAACCGCGGAAGCAGCTGATAATCCATTAAAGTACAAAATTGCATGGAACTTTGATAGTACGCTCATGTCTTACAAACGCCCAGCCTTGATGTTAAGGGAGGGAGAGGTTATTGATATACCAGCAGATCGTCAACATCACGAGGAATGGGTCACGGATATTACCTTATCCGGTATCGAGGGCTTGGAATCCATGCCAAATGGAAATGCGCTTAATTTTGCAAGATTACTAGGTATTGATACGGAAATTGTCAATACGGAACGAAGAACGATCAGATGGTCAGGTCATGCGAAGTTTTGGAAGAGCATGGTTGAGTTAGGATTCTTAACGAAAGAGCCCGTTCAAGGATTTGAATCCGATGTAACACCTCATCATTTTCTATTAAAACACTTAGAGCCTCGTCTTCAATATAAAGCGAATGAGAAAGATCTTGTATTAATGAAGAATATAATAAGAGGAAAGAAAGACGGGGAAAATATAGAAATTATTTATGAAATGATGGATGAAAGAGATTTAGAAACTGGCTTATTTGCCATGAATCGAACTGTTGGTTACACAGCAAGCATTATTGCACAAATGCTTGGAAACCATACGATTACAAAAAAGGGTGTCCTTTCACCGACAACAGATATCCCTTACCAATTGTTTATTGACGAAATTGGTTCACGTGGCATTAACATAAAGGAGAAGAAGTACCAATTAAGATAACTTGCATATAAATGAGTGGGATTGGGTTTTTGAGCTGTCTGAAAAGATTGCTCTGTAGAAGGTAATTTCTACAGGGCTTTTTTTAGTTCCTATTTATAAAGGCAGAATAGTGCAAGCGTTGATTATTTCAAAATCTTATGGAATGCGATCAAATTTTATATCCATAAAAAGTGCAATATACCTCAAAATTGACTCATCTATTAATACGTATAGCCTTGTTGGATATACCCAACATTTTAGGAGTTTCCCTTGTTTCATATTCGATTCAACTTTGCTTCACATCTGAATTGGTAATGACTCATTTTGGGCTTTATTATTTAGATATTTAGAACAATTCACGGGTTTGTAATAGTTTGTCTGCTTGTTTTAGTTTGGCATGAAATTTGCAATATTATAGTTATCAAAGAACAAGGAGGTAAGAAATATACCCATGTTTTAGTAGATTACTAAATTTGTAATTAATGTATATACAACAATCTTAAAAATGATTTCAAACAACTGTATTACGCTAAAGATGTGATAATATTAAATACTTATTTTAAAGGATGATTTTATGGAGCATTATGGATGGATAAGTATGGTTCCTGCATTATGTGTTTTGTCTGTTGCGCTCATAACGAAAAGAACAATTGAATCGCTTATTTTTGGATCAATTATTGGATTTATTATATTGGAAAAGCAACATTTTTTCTCAGCGTTTGTTGATTCATCTTTATCCGTAATGGGAGATCCAACCATTGGCTGGATTATCCTAGTTATATTATCTTTTGGCGGTCTAATTGCATTACTGGTTAAATCCGGAGGTGCATTGGCGTTTGGGGAGTTTGTTTCTTCCAAAGTAAAGACAAAAAAGGGTGCTTTGCTTATAACTTGGGTAATGGGTATTGTAATTTTCCTCGATGATTATTTAAATGCATTAACAGTCAGTACCTCAATGCAGAAAATTACGGATAAACACCGAACTTCTAGAGAATTCTTAGCCTATGTAGTAGATTCAACTGCAGCTCCGGTATGTGTGTTAATACCTTTATCTACATGGACATTTTATGTATCTGGCTTGTTTGAAGATCTTGGGCTTGCTGCGTCAGGGAATGGTTCAGTGACATATGTTACAGTTATACCGTTTATACTGTATGGTTGGGTAGCATTATTCATTGTTTTGCTAGCAATTTTTGGTATTATTCCTAAACTGGGTCCAATGAAGATAGCAGAAAAAAGAGCGGAAGAGATGGGGATTTGTCTTCCAGAAGGTTCTAAAGACTCCTCAATAGTAGATGTTGATGTGGCTGCCTCCGTTGAAACTGATGCTCAAGATTCATCACTCAACGGCAATCAGCAAAAGAAAGTGAAGCCGAAATTAATAAATTTTTTTGTCCCTATTGGTGTTTTAATCTTTTATACATGGTACTCCGGTATTGATGTATTACAGGGTGTTCTTGTTGCATTGATTGTCATGATTATTATGCTGGTTTTCCAACGATTAATGAGCTTAGGAGATTTGTTTGATACTTTTTTTGAAGGGTTTAAACCGATGATTTACCCGCTAGGAATTGTTGTATCCTCCTTTATTTTAGTAGATGTCAATAACTCTTTAGGTCTTACAGAATATGTGATTGAAACAATAAAACCATTCATGAGTCCTGGTTTGCTTCCAGTTGTATCGTTTTTAGCCATGGCTTTAGTTGCTTTTGCAACAGGCTCATTCTGGGGAGTATATGCAATCACACTTCCGATTATTATACCGCTGGCTGAAGCAATGGGAACAAATATATGGTTGGCAGTTGGTGCCGTTCTCTCAGCAGGTGCTTTTGGAAGCCATGCTTGTCCGTATGGTGATACAACAGTATTATCTGCATCAGGTTCGGGAATTGACGCTATCACACATGTTATAACCCAAGCACCATATGTTTTATTAAGTGGATGTATAACAGCAATTGGATATTTGGTTTTAGGTTTTATCATTTGATAGCCTTCGATTTCTAAGTAGTAATACATCGTTGCGTTGTAATAATTAACTGCAGTTCATAGTAAAGTTTGTTTTTATATTCTAAGTTGGTGTACCTATCGTCAGGCTGGGAAGTCCAAAGAGAGGCTTACCAAGGTATCCTGTCATTAAGTTATGAGGGAATTTCGTCAGCAGTCCTATGTATAATCCAGTAATTGAACCAACTGGCACAGCAACCAGCTTCTATGATACCTATCTAGAAGCCAGAAAATGAACTTGCCAAGGTTAATCACGAATAGTTAACGTAAAGAAATAAAAAGGCAGTTGTTGAGTTGATTTTCAACAGCTGCCTTAAGTATCTCTGACAGGCTTTAAATCACATGATGCTTGCCCCTAGTATTGTGTTTGTTTAGTTAAGATTTTTTTATATTTACGGCTGACAGCAGATTGACTAATTTTTAATGCTCGTGCGGCCTCTGTTGTAGTTTTGTATTTTTTCATCGCAAGCAAAATCAGCTGTTCCTCGGTGGATTCCTGTGCCTCGTTGAAAGGTATAATGTCGGTGATAATCGGCTTATGTTTGCCACTCTCCCCTAATCTCAATAGTGGTCTGACAGAGTCAGCAGATATCACTTGCTCCTCGGCAGTTACGACTAGACGCTCAATGATGTTTTGGAGTTCACGAATATTTCCTGGCCATGAGTAAACCTCTAATAAGTTTAATGCTTCTTGTGAAAAATAGTATTCTTTCCCGTATTTTAAATTTAATTGTTGCAAAAAATGGTAAGCTAAAAGTGGAATATCTTCCGTGCGATCGCGTAATGGCGGTACAACTATCGGGATGACATTAATTCGATAATAAAGATCTTCTCTAAATGTGCCTTCCCTCACCATTTTTTCTAGATCCTTATTTGTAGAAGCAATAATTTGAACATCAATAGGGATCGGTTTGGAGCTCCCCACAGGAAATATTTCACCTTCCTGTAGAACACGTAGCAGTTTCACTTGCAACTGTTGTGAAATCTCGCCGATTTCATCCAATACTAAAATGCCTTGATCTGCTTGCTGAAAATAGCCAATTTTTCCTTGGTTAATTGCTCCGGTAAAAGCGCCTTTTATATAGCCAAACAGTTCACTTTCCAATAAGTTTTCTGGGATCGCTCCACAATTGACTGATAGAAATGGTTTGTTTTGGCGAAGACCATTTTTGTGTATCGATTGAGCAATAACTTCTTTGCCAACCCCAGATTCTCCTAAAATTAAGACTGTAGAATGAAACTCGCCTAACTTTTTTACCTTTGTCATCACGTTATCCATTGCAGTACTGCAATAGATGACTTTATTATTTGCATTTTCAAGGTTTCGCAGATTTTGAAGTTCTTTTTCGTAACGTTTTGTTAATTCTTTCGTCTCGTTAAGCTCTGTTTTCAGTTTCGTTGTTTCCGTGATATCCCGCAGTGCAATAACAATACGATGAATATGGCCAGCCTCATCAAACACAGGATTACCGACAGCTAAAATATTTTTACCCTGTTCTGTTTCTTGAACGATCGATACTTTTTCATGTTTATCTAATACTAACCGTAAGATAGTAGGGTTGAAGTATCCTTGGTCTTCTAATTCGAAAAGATTTTGCCCGACAAGATTTTTAAATTCTTCGTTCCAAAGTCCAGAAATAAAGTTATCATTGAAGCGAAGGATATCCCCCTTATCATTTACTACTAATATCTCATCGTACATCGATGAGAGAATTGCGTTTAAATCAGCATTGAGATTTTTGACGTACGCAATTTCCATCGCCATCTCTTCTACTTTAGGCAAATCTTGAACGACAATCATGATACCGTCCAAATTATCTTTGGAATCCGAAATGGGTATATAATCAACTAAAACCCCTGCTTCATCCTCAATCTGAATCTGGTTTAGAATTTTCTTTTTGGTACGGAATACTTTCTTAAGGTTATCGCCATTAAACCATTGAGAAGCTGCAGTACCCTCTAACTTCTTTAAAGAAGATTTAATCATTCTTAGTCCAGCTTCATTCGAGTTTACGATCTTTCCTTCGTTATCTGTGATAAAAATCCCCATAGGGATCGAGGAAAGCATGAATTTTAACAAGTTCGTGTTGTCATCTTCTATACGTAAAAGCTCAACTAGTAAATCTTCTCGCCGGATATATCCAATATATTCGTCATTTTCACCTTTAACAAGAGCAATCGGCTCCCCTAAAAGTTGAAAAATAAAGGTAGATGGTATTTCTGACTGATCTTGATGGATAACTCCCACATTTTCCAGAGAATGTGCGCTTTCATACAAATTATCTATTGTAATATCCTCCATTTGCTCCCAATTCGTATCACGTAGATGAATATAAGCATTTATTTGATTATTTGCCTTAAGAAAGAGAAATGCATTGGGATTATTCTTTAAACGGCTTTGCCAGCTTTCTTCCTCAGGTGCTATTGAAATAGTGAATAGGGGATGAAGTTTATTTTTAATTACAACAGTCATGTAATGACCTCCACGATAAATTTCATTTATTATCAGATTATCACAAAATATGCAAAAATGCATAATAGTTAAAAAATAAAGGGTGCTAATATTGTGAAATCAGTTTTCTGAAAAATTGTAACTTATTTTAATTATTGTCGCAGGTTAACAGGAAGCCAACCATGGAGTGAACTTCGCCTATTAGGATGAAAATAGGTAAAGATTGTCTGCATTTTCATGGGGGGTAAAACAAATAGGATAAGTGGGGACGAAAGAAAATCCCCACTGATTGAAGATTTACTTTATAGAAGTGATTGGGTGAAATAAAGCATAGATAAAAAATTACTTGTAATTGATATGTATCACATCCGTATTTTAATGCTGTATTGCATAGATCTATGCAATACAGCATACGCTTGGCTGGATAACTAGAGACTGAAATTAATGTTTTAGTTTTGTATGAAATTTTGCGTTATTTAAGTGATTTGCAGAGCTAAACACATCCGGTACAAACACTCATTGCTTAATGACTGCTTCCAGACGCTCTTACGATAAATCAACATTGATTCGTTGCACTCTGGTCTACAGATAGAATATCAGTGAGGTATTACATTGCTTTTGCGCCGAGGGCCCAGATCATACATAGAAACGTTTGCTTGCTCCATTGTTTAAAAACCAAGGTAGCCTTAGTGAATTTATTTTTTTGGTAAAATTTAAAATAAACTAAAAATTGGCATAATAATTGCATGGAAAGTATAGAAAGTCTAAAATTTCATGGCTTTTTATATTCTTCGTTTTTCACAGGGAGACAAATATTAAATTGGAGGAGATGAAAATGGCGGAAGGTATGGTGCGATTAGAGAATATTTCTAAAAAGTTTGCTAATACTTACGCAGTTAAAGAGTTAAATCTAGATATTAAAACAGGAGAGTTTTTGACATTACTAGGACCATCTGGTTGTGGAAAGACTTCAACGTTACGAGTGATTGCCGGGTTTGAAAAACCGACTTCGGGAAATATTTGGATTGATGGAAAAAAAGTAGACAAGATTGAACCGTACAACCGAGAAGTTAATACTGTTTTCCAAAGTTATTCATTGTTTCCACATATGACGGTTGCTGATAATGTAGCATTTGGTTTAAAAATGAAAAAAGTATCAAAACAGGATATTAAAAACAAAGTTAAGGAAGCTTTGAATCTTGTACAACTAGAAAATTTTGCTGCTAGAAAACCAAAAAATCTCAGCGGAGGTCAACAGCAACGGATTGCTATTGCTCGTGCGATTGTAAATAACCCGAAAGTACTCCTGCTAGATGAACCGTTGGGAGCACTGGATTTAAAACTTCGTAAGCAGATGCAACTCGAACTAAAACAGCTGCAACAAGAGTTAGGCATGACTTTTATCTATGTTACTCATGATCAAGAAGAAGCTTTAACGATGTCGGATCGGATTGTCATTATGAATCAAGGGAAAATTGAACAGACGGGGTTGCCGGATGAAATCTATGAAAAACCTGCAACAAAATTTGTGGCTGATTTTATCGGTGAGACAAACCTATTTGAAGGAAAGGTTATGCAAACAAATGACACATACGCAACAATGGAGTGTGCTGGACAGTATATAATCATCCCAAACAACCAGAATTTTCTGGAAAATGAAAGTGTTTATATGTCTATTCGTCCAGAAAAAATTAAGGTTTCTGCGCACGCTAATGATAAAGTCAAGCAGTTAAAAGTAATCATGAAAGACGAAATTTATATAGGTTCGGTCACAAAGATTATCGCTGCGTTTCCAGACGGGCAGGAGGTTGTGGCTCATGGGTCGCGCGATATTTTTAAGCGTTGTTCTCAAGGCTCCCAGCTTTACCTAAGCTGGGAGCCGGCTGATAGTATAGTGTTCAAAATGAAGGAGAAATTGGAAGTATAGCTCAAAACTAGGAAAGAGGGGGATATGAATTTGAAGAAAAAGATATTACCGTTGTTGGCGGTTGTGGTTCTTGCGCTAGCCGCTTGCTCAAAAGCTGGCAGTGAGTCGTCGGGAGGAAGCGATGCCAATGCAGGAGAAGAGTTGTCTGATGAATTAGTTGTTTTTAACTGGAGTGAATATATGCCGCAAGAAATTTTAAATGGCTTTGAAGAAGAATTCGGCGTAGATGTTATTTATTCAACGTTCAGTTCAAATCAGGAAATGCTTGCAAAGGTAAGTGCTGGTACTGTTGCTTATGATATTGTCGTCCCATCTGATTTTTTCGTAAATCAGCTACAAGAAAAAGACCTACTTCAGGAGATCAATTTCGAAAATATACCAAATTATAAAAATATTGCAGACGAATGGAAAGGTCTTCCGTTTGATCCGGATGAAAAGTACTCCGTTCCTTACATGTTTGGGTATGACGGTATTGCGTACAACAAAGAAAAAATAAAAGAGCCACCCACCAGCTGGGAAGATTTGTGGAATCCTAAATATAAAGGGCATGTCATTACCATGGAAGAGCCGAAAGAAAATTTTAACATGGTTCTTCAATATTTAGGATACGACCACAATGATCCAACAGAAGAGCAGCTTAAAGAAGGTGCGGAAAAATTGAAAGAATTAGTACCAAACTTATTAGCATTCAAATCTACTCCAGAAGCAGAGTTTGTTAGTGAAGAAGCGTGGATTGGGTATGCGTATTCAGGAGCAGCAGCTGTAGCTTGGAAAGAAAACAAAAACGTAGGATTCGTGCTTCCAGAAGAAGGTGGAATTAGATGGACGGATACCATGGTAATCCCAAAGAATGCTGAACACAAATATACGGCAGAGGTTTTCATGAACTATCTATTAAGGCCGGAAGTGAGTAAGAAATTGTCAGAAGCGTATCCTTACGGCAATCCAAATAAAGCTGCAGTTGAAATACTTGATGACAAAATAAAGAAAAGTCCTGGCCTTATCATGCCGAACGAAAAAGTTGAGAAAGCAGGTTGGGGAAAGCCGCTTGCCCCCGATAAAAATCAATTGATGAATCGTTATTTCCAAAAAGCAAAAGTGAATTAACAGGATGAAAAAAGCGACGATGCTTTTCATCCGGATATTTCAGAGAAATCATGATAATCAATAAACCATTGATTTTTATGTGTATTGCACATCGTGAGTGTATGGGACTGAAGTAATTTCGGTTTAAAGCTTGCTACTATTTTTTTATTGCTGAAGGCAGGTGCAAATATGAGAGAAGGTACGAAGAAAACATTATTTGTCTTTACTATACTCGTTTTTGCTTTCTTTTATATACCTATCCTTGTCTTAATGGTTTTTTCATTTAATGACTCTAAGATAGGGACGGTATGGACAGGATTTACGTTTGATTGGTATATTCGATTATTTTCAAATTCGCAAATTATCGATGCAGCATTTAATAGTTTGTTTATCGCAATAGTGACGACTGTTATTTCCACAGTACTGGGAACATTAGCCGCTCTTACTCTCCATCGATATGGATTTCCGGGAAAGAGAACGGTTGGTTTCGTTTTCTATATTCCAGTTGTTATACCTGATATTGTCTTAGCGGTTGCTCTGTTAGTACTATATAGTTTTCTGAACGTTAAATTAGGTCTAGCTACTGTAATCCCCGGTCATGTTGTGTTCGCGACCTCATTTGTTATTCTCGTGCTCTTAGCGAGGTTAGCTGGCTTAGATAAAGCACTAGAAGAGGCAGCTAAAGACCTTGGGGCTAATGAGTGGCATACATTTTGGAAAGTTACGTTTCCGTTAATTTATCCTGGAATTCTAGCAGGCGCTTTGTTGGCATTTACTATTTCCCTAGACGAATTTGTTGTTGCATTTTTCACGACGGGACCAGGTTCTAATACGCTACCTGTTCTTGTCTATTCGATGGTACGGCGAGGGGTATCCCCGGAAATTAATGCTTTATCTACCATTCTGATTTTAGCGGTCGTACTTGTCATTGTAATCGTTGGCTGGAGAATGAACAGGATGAATAAACAGCAGGGAGGGATTTGATATGATACGTAACATTAGAACAGCATATTTGATGTTATCTCCATCTTTAGTTTGGCTTCTTGTCTTTTTAGTCGTTCCAGTTGGAATGATTACTGTAATTAGTTTTACCACGAATCTTGGATTTGGTGGCATCCTTTATGAATTCAGCATGGAAGCGTATCGTTTAGCATTTAGTTCTTTATATGCAAAGGCGATTTGGCAGTCTCTTTGGTGGTCTGTGATTGCAACAGTTATTTGCGGAATTATTGCTTATCCATTTGCTTATTTTATCGCTCATGCAGGGAAATGGAAAAACTTTTTGTTGTTGCTAGTAATGGTGCCATTTTGGACAAATTTGCTGATCCGGCTTTATTCCTGGATTATATTAATGAATAACCAAGGTGTTATTAATAATTTACTTCTTAAGATCGGTATTATTGACGAACCAATTACGATGCTTTATACACCATTTGCCATCATTGTAGGATTAGTGTACGGCTTTCTGCCGTTTATGATTCTTCCTATCTATGCTTCTATCGAACAGTTAGATAAAACATATTTAGAAGCGGCTGAAGATTTAGGTGCGAATCCCGTCAAAACATTTCTGACTGTGACGTTGCCGCTGACGTTTCCAGGTGTGCTTACAGGAACAATTATTACCTTTGTACCGGCTATCAGTGTTTTTGTCGTAACCGATTTATTGACCGGCGGACGTTTATTGATGATTGGAAATGTGATTCGTGATGCATTTTTAGTAGAGATGAACTGGCAGCTAGGTTCTGCGATTTCACTCTTATTAATGATTTTGGTTCTATTATCTATTGTGGTATTAATCAAGTTTACATCATCTGATGATGATAGCTCTTTATTATAGGAATGGAATGTTAAATAAACATAATTTTAAATAGAAGGTGAAAGTATGGATCTATTATCAATGTGGGAAGGTACAGCGAATAACAGTATGAATCGTTCGCTATTGGAAGGAGAGGAGTGTTGTGATGTGGTCATTATTGGCGGCGGTTTTACAGGACTCTCCACAGCCTATCACTTACAAGAAAAACAATGCAGCACAATTGTTCTTGAACAGGGAAAAGTTGGATGCGGAGCAAGCGGCAGGAATGGAGGAGAAGTACTGACTGGTTATCTTGGATCTATGGAATATTGGACGGAGAAAAAAGGATTACATGCAGCGAAAAAGATGTGGCAGCTTTCGTTAGACTCGATCGATCTGATTGAAAATATTATTAATAAACATGATATTTCTTGTGATTTTAAGCGGAATGGAGACTTTTTGGCAGCATATAAACCATCACATTTAGAGTCTATGAAAAAAGATCAAGAATTTATGGCTAGTAAACTGAATTATTATGGGATTGATATTGTAGAAAAGAATGAGATAAAGAATGAACTGGAAACTTCTTTCTATTCCGGAGGGCGTGTTGATTATAAAAGTGCTCATTTTCATCCACTTAACTACACATTAGGTTTGGCAAAGGCAGCTGAAAAACTGGGTGCGAAAATATACGAACGCTCAGAAGCTACAGGTGTAAAAAGAAATTCAAAAAACAAATTCATTGTTCGGACCGACAAAGGCAAAGTGATTGCGGATAATCTAGTGATTGCTACAAATGCCTATTCTGGTGATTTAAACAAAATAGTTAAAAAATCCGTTGTTCCGGTGGAAAGTATTATGATAGCAACCGAGTCTCTTCCAGAAGATGTAGTAGAAGCGCTAATTAAAAATAATCGTGCGGTCTCGGATACAAAGAACCTTCTTTATTATTTCCGAAGGACCGGGGACAATCGTTTGGCGTTTGGCGGTTCAGGAAGAGCATCAAGTAAACGCGATCAAAACCGAATTTATGAAAATCTTTTAGAAGGGATGTTGAGCGTTTTCCCACAATTAAAGGGAACACGTATCGAATATCGGTGGGGAGGAAAAGTAGGATTCACGCAGAACATGCTTCCTTGTATTGGCCAATTAAAGGATGGAGCACATTTTGCATTTGGTTATGGGGGGCATGGTGCTGCAATGGCCTCTTTACTAGGGAAGACAATGGCGGAAGATATTTTGGAGGAAGGAGATCCGGACAACCCACTTCGTATTAAAAAATTGCGGTCTATCCCATTCCACAACCAACATTCCAAAGCAGTTGGAGTAATGAAGTTTTACAAACAGTTTCAAGATCGGTTTTTTGGTTAGAATTTAAGGCCTAATAAATGTAAAGTTAAAAATTCACAGATAGTAAGAAGGGACATGAGATGATGACGGAAACGAAAATAGATGTTTCGACTTTTGAAAAAAAGATAGTTATCCGTGAAATAGAATCACAGGATATTGATGAAATTGTACGGATTGCTCAAATCGGATTCGATAATCCCGACATCGCGTTTGAAAAAAAGCACTATGAAAGTCATATTCGAATTTTCCCTGAGGGACAGGTATGCGTTTTATATAACGGCCAAATTATTGGATCGAGCTCGAGCCTTATTGTTAATTACGAAGATTATGGGGATGATCATTCAATAGATGATATTTCTGGAGGAGGGTATATTACAAATCATAACCCGAATGGAAATCATTTGTATGGGATTGATGTGGTGGTGCATCCTGACTTCAGACACTTGAAAATCGGAAGGCGTCTTTATAAGGAACGACGGAAGCTATGCAAAAAATTAAATCTGAAAAGTATTATCTTCGGTGGAAGGATTCCCAATTACCACAAATATGCAGATGTACTGACTGCTGAAGAATATGTTGAACAAGTGAGGGACCAGCAGATTTACGATCCAGTGTTAATTTTTCAATTAATGAATGGATTTGAAATCAGAGGGGTGAAAGCGAATTATTTGTTAGAGGATGAAGCTTCATTAAAGTATGCGACGATACTGGAGTGGAAAAACATCGATCATGTCCCAGCAGACCGTCAGTATTATCAACATGCCATGCCGGTAAGGATCTCCATGATACAATATGGATTAAGGAACATGCAGTATTTTGAAGAATTTGCTTCGCAGTGTGAGTATTTCATTAGCCTTGCTTCTAAAAAGCGCTCAGACTTTGCGGTGCTTCCAGAAGCATTGACTCTTCAGCTATTGTCTTTCTTGGGAGAGAAGGTCCCAAGTAAACAAATTCGAAGCTTGACCAGATATACAGAGGCATATGTGAAACTTTTTTCGGATCTTGCTATACGTTACAGTATAAATATTATTGCAGGTTCTCACTTTATCGAAGAAACCGATTCTATTTATAATGTATCTTTCTTATTTCATCGAAACGGAAAAATTGATAAACAATATAAGCTGCATATTACAGCTGACGAGCGAAAATGGTGGGGTATTAAGCCAGGTAGTACGATGGACGTATTTGATACAGATTGCGGAAAAATTGCGATCCTAATCGGGTATGATATTCTCTTTCCAGAACTAGCACGAAAAGTAGTAGAAAATGGAGCGGACATTTTATTTACTCCTTATACAGTTGAAGATCAGCAAGGGTATGCGCGTATTCGCTGCTGTGCTCAGGCACGTGCTATTGAAAATCAAGTATATACCGTCACCACTGGTATGACCGGACATTTATCTAGGGTGTATCGCATGAATGCACAATACACGCAATCGAGTATTTTCTCCCCGTCTGACTTAGGTTTTGGACATAACGGTGTGGTTACTGAATCAGATTTTAATGTGGAAATGACGATTTATGGTGAACTGGATTTGGAACTCATCCGCCGGAATCGTGAGGTTGGTACCGTCACCCCTTTGAAAGATAGACGTACAACGATTTACTAAAGAATAGATGTAAGTAGATATAACGAGGACTTTTCTGAATCTTTATTCCGGACAGGCTCATTTCCGAAGAGTACAGGCTATAAATATATAACTGAGGTTTTCATTAACTTGATACAGCATAAAGAATAATCCCGACATTATTATGCAAAAGAAAAAATGAAAAAACAGGCTGGGGAAAGCTGCTTGACCCATAGATGAACCAGTTAATTAACCGTTATTTTCAAAAAGCTAAACTGGGTTATAACAAGGAATAAATAAAAGATTGTTTCAGATTATCGATTATGAGGATTATGAGGAGTGAGGTATATTTATGAAACACTTAAGATTAGCAGTCGGTTTAGTCTTTTTCCTTGTTTTATTAACTGCTTGCAGTGATTCTAATGATGATACTACGAAGGCAAAACAAAATAATAGTTCAGGGGAGCAAGCATTGTCTGAAGAGTTATATTTCTTTAACTGGGGCGAGAATATTGATCCGGAAATTCTCAAAGACTTTGAAAAAGAGTATGGTGTGAAGGTGGTTTATGACACATACTCATCGAATCAGGAAATGATAACAAAACTAAGTAGTGGGACAGTTGCCTATGATATTGTTGTGCCGACCGATTATTTCGTACAGCAAATGATCCAAGAGGGTATGCTGCAGGAGTTGAACTTGGAAAACATTCCGAATCTTGAAAACATTGAAGAGGAATTTCGGGATCCTTCGTTTGACCCTGGGAATAAATATTCCGTTCCATATTTATATGGAAGCATCGGGATTGTTTACAATAAAGAAAAAGTAGAAACACCGACAAGTTGGGATGATCTTTGGAATCCGAAGTATAAAAATCACGTAACTATTCAGGAAACTCCGCGTGAGGGGATATCGATGGCATTACAGAAACACTACTATGATATTAACCAGCCAACAGAAGAAACGTTAAGTGAGGCAAAGAAAAGTCTTTTGAAAATTAAACAAAATATACTCGCTTATGATTCAACGCCAGCAGGAAAACTGGTTAATGAAGAAGTATGGATATCACAAGTCTATTCAGATCAGGCAGGTACTGCTATGGAAGAAAATAATAATTTGGATTATGTACTTCCAGAAGAGGGTGGGATGTTGTGGATGGATAACTTTGTAATCCCTAAAACATCGAAAAATAAATATACAGCGGAAGTATTTATTAACTATATGCTGGAAGCAGAAGTGAGTAAAAAACTGACAGATGCTATTCCGAGCAGTAATCCAAATGCTGCAGCTAAAGATTTAATGAGCGAAGAAGAGAAAAGTAATCATGCCTCTTACCCAGAGATCCCGGAAAAAGCGGTTTTCTTTGAATATTTAGAGCCAGATGAATTAGCGAAAATGAATCAACTATATAAAAATATTAAAGTAGAATGAATAAACAACTTAACTTTCGCAGTTAAAAATAATCCTGCAACTATTGGTATGATAAGGTTTATCCCGCATGTAACTGGCAGTAAGCCCCCCACTTCAATCCTACGAGGTGAAATTAAGGAAGATAAGTGGGGAATCCGACTGCCAGTAAATGTCCGATTTTGTTCAGAGGCCTTTAGGTCATACCCTTGCGGTACTAACAATCAGAGGGGGATAAAAGAAAACCCCCACTGATTGAAGATTCACTTTATATGAAACTTGTTATGATATTTGACAAGCGTTAGATAGGAGGGTGTTCCTAACACCGCTGCCTTCCACGAAAGGTGACATGCTTTCCGCGGGCACGGCTTTAGCCTCCTCACTCGCAAAGACCGCTCATTGCGGGGTTTTCAGACACGTGCTTTTCCCGTAGGAGTCAGTCACCTTTCGTTCCAGGAAGCTAATGAAGTGGTTCAACATCGCATGTGCTTTGCTCGCTAAATGAATAATGAAATCAACAAGTTTTTTTAAAACATCAAATCATTGGCTTAACAACATTTGATATGCTTTTTGTAAGAAATCCAACTATGTCACTGAAAAGAATTCGTTGCTGATAATGACAATAACTACTAGTATTAGCAGATTGAAAATATGTAGACTCCAGTGGGAAGTAAGAGATCGGCGAGACCCGCAGGACGGCAGTCCGAGGAGTCTCGACACTCGCCTACGGAAAGCGAAGTATATTCAATCTGCGGTGTTTAGAAAGATTTGTTCTATTATTAGGATAGCCTTTTCAGCGGTTAACTAACGTTAAAGAACCCTAATATCAAAGATAGTATCTTATTGCTTTAAGGCCTTGTCATATACGGAGGTTATCTTGTTTTTTAATGCGAAAGTTGAGTAATAATATAATAAAAAGAAGTATTCTGAAAAGTTGGAGGTTCTAGGATTAGAAGTATTACTTCTGGTGAAGAACTTGCGGATAGTTTTATCTTGCCATTAAGGCGGATAATGCGGTGATACTAACAATGATTATGCTGTAACGTGGAGTTCTATATTTAGAAGAAATGTAACTGAATATTTTTTTCGAAAAACGGAATACCGCCCCAAAGCTATTGTGAAAAATCGCTCAGCGCAAGTACTATTTCATAGTGTTTCGTGCCTTAAGCGAAGTGAAAGGAATGGCCATAGCTATGAGTATTTTTAAACAAGCTGATTTGGTATTGTCCAGTCATGCCCTATTTACAGGTTTGGAGGATACTACGTTTTCCGGCTCCGTCGCAATTAAAGATAAGCACATCATTGCGGTGGGTTCAGAAGAAGAAGTTAAATCATACATTGGTCCCAATACAAAAGTCAATGTTTATGAGAATCAGCTTATCATGCCTGGTTTTCAAGATTTCCACCTTCATCTGTTCCTTGGAAGTTTATCGCAGGACAGTGTTTGGTTGATAGATGCAAAGTCAGAACAAGAAACGGCGGAAATGGTTAAAACCTTTGCGGACAGTCGACCGAATGATCCGTGGGTGATTGGTTTTAGGTGGTATCATGTGTTTTGGGATGAAAAAAAATTGCCGCATCGTTCTACACTTGACCAGCTGATCCCGGATCGTCCTGTCTTCCTATTTAATGCCGAATGTCACGGGGCATGGTTAAATAGTAAAGCCCTTGAGTTCGCAGGTATTGATAGGAACACACCTGATCCGCCATTTGGTGAGATTGCACGAGATGAGAATGGGGGACCGACAGGGTTTTTATCTGAGACAGCAATGGGATTGGCACACATGGCATTCAGTACCATTCCAAGGGAACGACAAACTGAATTAATTCAAAAGTTTTTGGATCGTGCGTCGAGGTTAGGGATTACAACAGTGAGTGACATGCTGCCGCTTCCAAATCTTGAACTAGGGGATCTTGATTCTTATCATGAGTTTGAAAAAAAGATAAATTAACGACTCGCATTCAATTTTTGACGGCGTTAAATGGTGATTTGGAACGACCCAAGATGTTAAGAGAGAAATTCAAATCGGATAAGCTCATGTTTTCGGGTTTAAAACAATTTCTGGACGGAGTGCCAACCACGTACACTGCTTATCTTGTGGATCCTTATTCAGACCGGCCGGATACGCAGGGCGATACGCTTATTCCGATTGACCGTGTGAAAGAATGGGCGCTAGATGCCGATAATGAAGGCTTTCGTATCCGTTTTCATGCTTGCGGTGACGGTGCTGTCCGATTGGGATTGGATATCTTTGAAGAAGCGCAGAAAGCCAATGGAGTACGGGATTCTCGTCATACGATAGAGCATATTGAAGTCATTCATCCCGAGGATATTGATCGTTTTTCAGAACTAGGTATCATCGCTTCCATGCAGCCGGAACATATGGCAGCGGCTGAAAAATTCAAAGATAATGACTATCTTGTTCGACTAGGAAAAAAACGTGAACATTTGACATGGCCCATTCGGACATTGCAAGATAGAGGGGCACGAATGGCGTTTGGTACGGACTTCCCTGTTGTTGGGCTTGAACCGATGACGGAGATTTACCGTGCGGTTACCCGGGTTCATAATGACGGGAATCCGGCGGGAGGCTGGAATCCCAATGAAAAAATCACCTTGGCTGAGGCGTTACGGAATTATACATTAGGCTCCGCTTATGGGGGATTCTGTGAAAATGAGTTGGGTACACTCGAAAAAGGAAAATTGGCCGACGTTATTGTACTCGATCGAAATTTGTTTGATGTGCCTGTAGAAGAAATCAGAGAGACCAAGGTGAAATTAACCGTTATGGACGGAAAGGTTGTATTTGAAGATGAAGGGAAGGGGAAACCAAATTGACAAAAATCCTTTTGACGCAAATCGAACCGGCTTTATGTGATAAACAAGAGAATTTCAATAAGATGCTTGATTTTATCCAATAAACGAAGGAAAAGAAGGCAGAACTGGTTCTATTTCCTGAAATGGCTTTGACGGGTTATTTCACACGGAAGATCCTAGAGTATTCAGTAACTTCAAAAATCGGCAACATACTATCAATTAGTTTTGACAATAAAAGGAGCCGGGATTATATTGGCTCCCACAATGGCATCCGTGTTTTTAGGGTGTCTTTTTATTCGACGGGTCGTTACAAGATGCTTAGTGTTTAGCGGCTGTTCTATTTATTTTAGGGTAGAGACGACATTTCGATAAAACGACAGGATAAAAGTAAAGAAGTATAATTTCCATATAGTGGAATATTGTACTTAAAGAGACTAGTTCTAGTGAGTTATGCTAAAATGCATAATTTGAGGTAAGAAAGTATAAAATGTGGACCCGTGGCGAAAGTCATCATTGATTGAGTTGAATGATGTCCGACTAAATCGGGCTTTGCACCCAACGTCGGCATACCCCTATGAAGGGGCATGATTCCTTTATCTCCTACGGTAGGATGATCGGCTAATTTCGCCACTTTGCGTGGCAATGCCGACCCACCCTGCTTGGCAGGGCGCAGTTCGTACGTCGCTAAACGGGCGCTTGCGCCTTTGTTCTGAGAAATATCGATTCATATGTTTGGTCCTATGTTTTTTCATTTATAAATATCCATGGAAATTTGGATTGTATAGGTTTTGGTCTTTTGGTTATTGAGAATAGTTTATTTAGTATGCGTGTATGTATAGATTATGCAGAAATGCATAGAATATAAAGCTTATGATTTTAGAAAAATAAATAGTGAAATGCAAAAGCATAAAAAAACAAAATGTATAATCTTGTTTTGAAAGCGTTTTAAATATGGTGGATGAACATTTCATAAATGTTGGCATGACATTTGCATGTATATGGTTGAAGGACTGATTTTCATAAAAGAAATGGAGGAATTATATATGAAACATGCACCTGTTAAAAGCAAGCTAACTGAAGAGCTGGAACAAATGGACGTTCAACATTATCTGCATCCAACAAGTATTCCGGGGCAGGTTCCGAAAATGGTTTTTGAAAGCGGGAATGGCATTCATGTAAGAAATACAGAAGGTGAATCATTTATTGACGGCATCTCTATGTTGTGGAATGTAAATTTAGGGCACGGCAACAAAGAATTGGGCAAAGCAGCTCAATCACAAATGGAGAAAATTGCGTTTGCCTCCTCTTTTGCCGGTTATTCGAATGAACCAGCTATTCGTTTGACAAAAAAGCTAGCGGACTGGTCTCCAGATGGATTGAATACGGCGTTTTATACTTCTGGCGGGTCGGAATCTAATGATACCGCCTTCAAATTAGCCCGTTTATATTATCAGATAAAAGATCAGCCGAAGAAAACGAAATTCATTTCCTTTGTAAATGGGTACCATGGGGTAACGATTGGTGCTGGAACGGCGACAAAAATCGCTGGATTCCATCGGTTTGCTGGTACTGAAATGGTAGATGTGCTTCATGCAACCCCACATTTAACAGAATGTGAAAAAGGGGAGCGCGCTCATCCTGATTTTGAAAAATCAGCTCGCCATCTCATTGAAACAGAAGGAGCAGAAACCATTGCTGGACTGATTATAGAACCGATTCAAGGATCCGGCGGGGTATATATGCCACCGGAAGGATATATGAAGGCGCTGCGAGATTTGTGTGATGAGTTTGATATTTTGTTAATTGCAGATGAAGTTATTAATGGCTTCTGTCGGACGGGTGAGAAATTTGCGGTAGATCATTGGAACGTGGTTCCTGACCTAATGTCACTTGCTAAAGGGATTACAAGCGGATATGCACAATTAGGTGCTGTGATGATTCATGACAACGTAAAAGAAGTTATCAACACATTCGGAAACGTAATGGCTCATGGATTTACGTATAGTGGGCACCCCATGGCTTGTGCAGTCGGTATTCGAAACATGGAAATTATGGAAGAAATGAATCTTGTAAAACATGTGAAAGCAATGGAAAAAGTACTGAATGATGGGCTTGCTTATTTGAACGACAAACACGAAACGGTAGGTCTTTGTCGTAATAAAGGTTTAATGGGAGCATTTGAACTCTTTGAAAACAGTGCGTCTGGCAAACGTTTTGCGGCTGAGAAGAAAGCAGGCCTTCAATATGTAGAAGATTGTTTTCAACATCATTTGATTTTACGAGCACTCGGAATGGCCGATGGAAAATCAATTATTGCATTGGCGCCTCCTCTAGTTATTAGTAAGTCAGAGGTGGAAAGTATGGTCGCAATTATGGACGATGCGCTTACCAACTTTTCTGTGTAAAAAAACTAGTTTAATAGAATAGGGTGTAAATAATGAAAATATTGAATCTTGAGGGGACTGCGAAGGAAATCGGGCGTCAGCATGGTGAGCAAGGTAAGAAAGAAATCGATAAAAGTATGGAAACGTATGAACGGCTTTTTTATGAGTACCAGGGTATTGATTGGAAGACGGTAAGAGAGCGTGCGCTGATTCATGTTCCCGCAATCGAAGCCTTTGATTCCGTTTTGCTTGATGAAATAGAAGGGGTTGCTGAAGGGTCTGGGCTTGCATTTGAAGATATTTTGGCTCTAAATGCACGGAGCGAAATTGCACTTACTGGCGATGCTCATACGTCATTTAGCGATGGCTGTACAAGTATTTGCACGAGCAGTCCACTAACTGCCGATACGATTATCGGGCAAAATTGGGACTGGAAAGCTACGCAAAAAGACAGTTTGCTGATGATGAATATCGAGAGGAAAGATAGACCGAATATCCTTATGGTTACAGAAGGTGGCATTATTGGAAAGATTGGTTGTAATGAACACGCAGTTGGTGTTGGACTAAATGCACTTCATTCCAGCAAGAAGTCTGATGGGGTGCCAATTCACTTAGGTCTTCGCTCGATTTTGGATTCTGCTTCCCTTCATGAAGCAATGGGGAAAATCCAAGAAGGTCAAATGGCTTCGGCGGCGAACTTTATGATTGGTTATAGTGAAGGTGCACATCATGGCATGACCTTTCATGTTGAGGTATCTCCCTTTGGAATAGCGATTACAAATAAAGAAGCATCCCATGGGGTACACACCAATCATATATGTTCCCAAGAGATCCAAATGCAGGTAGGAGAAGGAAATAATTTACGTTACAGTGATTCTGAAATTAGAAAGCGTAGAGCGGAGCAGCTGCTTGCTCAAGCGATTCAAAATAAAACAGAGATTACAGAAGAAACGTTTAAAATATGGCTTAGCGATACATTTAATGCACCAAACTCGATCAATCACTTTGTAAACAAGCAGGCTCCGGTACATCGACGGATGGAGACAATTTTTGGTATTGTCATGAATTTAACGAAGAATCGTATTTATATTTGTGATGGGATGCCTGTAGACCATCCCTTTCAAAAATATACGGTAAAACGCGAGAAAGAGAAACAGGTTTAAATTATAGATGTTCGACTATCGTTTTTATTTTTATAAAGGAGGATTTGTCAGGTGTATATCAACGGTAAATGGATAGAGACGAGTCAAAAAGAAGTTATTATTAACCCAGCAACAGAAGAAGAAGTGGGTGAAGTATATGTAGGTGGGCAAAAAGAAGCGGAAGAGGCGATTCAATCTGCCCACCATGCTTTTAAATCATGGCGCATGTTGTCAGGAAATGACCGAGGTAAAATTCTTGTGAAAATTGCCAATGAAATAATGAAAGTGCAATCTCAGATCGCAGAGACCATTACGAAGGAAATGGGAAAGCCGATTACTGATGCTCGGCGTGAAGTGGCTTCCGCCGCTGCTTACCTCGAATGGTATGGAGAAGAGGCGAAACGCGTATATGGGGATGTGCTTCCAGCGCTTGACACGAAAAAACAATTAATGGTCCTGCGTCAGCCTGTTGGCGTTATTGGTGCCATTACACCTTGGAATTTCCCGGTATCCATGATTACTCGAAAGTTAGGACCAGCATTGGCTGCAGGATGTACTGCTGTTTTGAAGCCAGCCCCATCAACTCCAGCATGTGCAATGGAAGTATTCAAGTGTTTTGAACGTGGTGGTTTGCCGCAAGGAGTTGCGAATCTAGTTATTGGAGACGCGGATTCCATTGGAAGTGAAATGACAAGTAATTCAATAGTAAAAAAGATTACATTTACAGGTTCAACAAAGGTCGGAAAGCTATTAATGCGTAACGCTGCAGAGAATGTTCAAAAAGTATCCATGGAATTAGGAGGCCATGCACCATTTATTGTATTTGAAGATGCTAATTTAGATGATGCTGTTGCCTCAGTGATCGGTACAAAGTTTAAGAATGCTGGTCAGACGTGTATCAGCACAAATCGAATTTACGTACAGGAGTCCATAAAGGATGAATTCAGCAATCGTCTTGCAAGAGAAGTTCATACACTGAAAGTTGGTAATGGTATGGAAGAAGATATAGAAATGGGTCCATTGATAAATGCTGCAGCATTAGAAAAAGTGGAAGATCAAGTAACAAAAGCTACGGAGTCAGGGGCAAGCGTAGTGACAGGTGGATCGCGGATTAAAGGGACAAAGGGGTATTTTTATGCGCCGACAGTACTTGCTGACACAACGGACGATATGAAAATTGCAAAAGAAGAAACATTTGGCCCAGTTGCACCGATATTTACTTTTCGTACAGAAAATGAAGTGATCGATCGAGCGAACAATACCCCATATGGGCTAATGAGCTACTGTTTCACGAATGATTTAAGTCGCAGTATACGGATGATGCACCAGCTTGACTATGGAATGGTTGGAATTAACGACCCAGCACCAATTGTTCCGCATGCACCTTTTGGAGGAATGAAAGAGAGTGGAATTGGCAGGGAAGGTGGTACATCAGGACTTTATGAGTTTATGGAAGAAAAATTTGTATCCATTCGTACTGCTGAAAAATGAATGTGGTTTCTAGAGATATGGGAAGAATCTGCTATCACGAAATAATAATTAATTAAAAGAGAGGAAGTCGAACCATGTATGAGGCAGAAGTAACGGAACGTGATGAGCGATTAATTGTTCGTAACATAAGATATGAGGATTTGGAGGAGATCGCAGCATTATCGAATAAGTGCTTCGGTCCAGATATATCACTCCAAAGGGAGCATTTTGCAAGTCAATTGGAGGTTTTTCCTGAAGGTCAAATTTGTATTGAATACGAAGGTGAAATTGTCGGGAATGCATCGAGCTTAATTATTAACTACCATGACTATGATGAGGACCATTCCTATAAAGTATTATCTGATGAAGGGTATATTCGTAATCATAATCCGCATGGGGTACATCTGTATGGAATTGAAGTTGGCGTTCACCCTGATTATAGAGGGATGAAAATTGGTCAACGTTTGTATGATGCCCGAAGAGCCATTTGTAAAGAATTTAATCTAAAAAGTATCTTCATTGGAGGGCGGATTCCTTTTTACTATAAATATGCAGAGCAAATGTCTGCGAAAGATTATGCATTAAAAGTAATTCATGGTGAATTATATGATCCTGTTCTTACCTTTCAATCCAAGAAAGGGTTTGTATTACATGAGGTGGTCGCAAACTACTTGCCCGATGATCATGAATCACTGAAGTATGCAACAACGATGGAATGGAGTAATCCCGACTACGTGGAAAAGTAAATAAAAAGAAGATGAGTTTCAAACGAAATATAATTAACTGAAAAGACAATTTTTTAAAATTGTAAGGAGTATAAAATAACAAGTGAAATTACAGATCGGACAATAGTATAAAAATAGAGGGAGGATGGGTTAGTTTGAAGAAAACGGGTAAAAGACCATCATTAAAGGTGGCTATGATTCCGATTATCTTCATGATAATTGCGCTTTACGTAGGTATATCTATACTTGAGCTTGATCCTCATATACCTCTGTTGTTTAGTGGAATTGTTGCTGCAATTGTTGCCCTTTGTTTAGGTTATTCTTGGCAAGAATTGGAGAGTAGTTTTTTAGATACGATTAGACTGTCTCTACAAGCGGTTGTCATTTTATTAATAATTGGGACGATCATAGGTTCATGGATAGCAGCTGGTATAGTTCCTACAATGATTTACTATGGTATGGACCTGTTATCACCGAGTTATTTTTTAGCATCTGCATGTATAATTTCCTGTGTTGTAGCTTTAGCATCTGGAAATGCATGGACAGCCGCAGGAACGATAGGTATAGCAATTATGGGGATTGGCCAAGGGCTGGGCGTTGATTTACCAATGGTTGCAGGGGCCGTTATATCTGGGGTATATTTCGGAGATAAAGTATCGCCGCTTTCAGAAACAACGAATATGGCGCCTGGTATTACAGGAGCGGAGTTATTCGAACATATCAAACATATGATGTATACGACGATTCCAGCATTAGTGATTGCATTAGTCATTTATACGTTTTTAGGCCTTCAATTTTCAGAAACGCAATCAAGTATTGCACAAGTACAAGCATTACAAGATCAGTTAAGCGGAATATTCGAGATTTCACCGTGGCTGCTTATACCGCCTGCAGCAGTAATCGTTATGATGTTATTTAAGATGCCGGCAATTCCAGGTCTTACAATCGGTTCTTTGTTGGGAGTGGCATTTGCTATTCTATTTCAGGGAATGGATCCGGGCAATGCTTTAAGTGTTATGTACTATGGGTTTTCACAAGATGTCGGAATCGAAGTAGTAGATAATCTACTTAATAATGGCGGGATTGAAAGTATGATGTATACTATTACATTAATTATCATCGCTCTATCGTTTGGTGGTTTATTAGAAAAATCCGGCTGCTTGGAAGTAATTGTAGAAGCCATCATTTCGATTGCCAAATCAACAGGAAGTTTAATTGCTTCCACAGTTGCGACTTGTATTTCAGCGAACGTTGTTGCTTGTGATCAATATTTATCTATCATCATTCCAGGAAGGATGTATTCGAAGGTATATAAAGATAGGAATCTTCACCCTAAAAACCTATCGAGAACATTGGAGGATGCAGGTACCATGACTTCACCGCTCGTTCCTTGGAATACGTGTGGGGTGTTTATGTTTGCTACGTTAGGTGTTTCCGCATTCAGTTATGCTCCGTATGCTTTTTTAAATATAATCAGTCCAATGATTGCAGTGATATATGGTTATACGAATTTCAAACTAGCATATTTGACAAATATATCAGACCCTGTTCAGCATGTGGATTTTAAAAGCGATGCAGATATACAAACAGAAAAAAGTCAGAATGTTAAGTGATTTGGGGTTGATAACTGCTTTAGTAGTATAAAAAGGCATGATTCTTAGGCTATAAATTACAGAATCATTGGTTTGAAAATCATGCATAGGTGGCAGGCAAATGACAAAAGTTCATAGAAGAGTGAAATCCGTTCCATGCTGGAACATTCAATGGTAACAATAGACCAACCCCATCAAGGGGGAAGGAGCTATATTAGGAATAATCCCTCAACAGGTCTTGTGAACTAATGAGGGATTATTTTTGTTTTTTGTTGGACACGATAAACAAGATTAACATTTTTCGAACGCTATCATTAATGTTAACACGGAATTTCCTTAAATATTTGTTTATAAAGAGGGAGGAATGCTTCGATGGACATCAATAACGTTAATCAAAAAACTACCTTTAATAATGTGAATACAATCATATTCGATATTGTTGGAACGCTTGTGGACTATGTTGGTACCACTAATCAGGAAATAACACGCGTGTTTTTAAGCAGTGGATTTGATGAAGAACGAGCGCAGGAAGTGGTCAATACATGGGAAAAGAGACAACAATCGTTTCAAGATAAAATTATAAAAGGAGAAGTTCCTTTTATGCTTCAAGATGATATTCGACGCCAAGTACTATCCACTGTTTTGGAAGAACAAGAAATTTCATTAACGCGTGACAACTTCGAACACCTAGTCAATGTTGGAAGGTACTTTACACCATGGCCAGAAGCGGTAAGGCAGCTAAGTGAACTAGGAAATTTAGTTAAAACAGTGGGGTTAACAAACGCAAGCTTAACACAGATCACGGAGGTATGTTCTCGCGGCGCTTTACGTTGGCATGTCCTACTTTCAACTCAACTTGCGCAAACGTACAAGCCAACACCTGAAGCATATCAACTGCCCATTGATTTACTAGGGATCGATCCAGCTCATACGCTGTTTATTTCTGCGCATCCTTGGGATTTACGTGCTGCAGCTACTCATGGCTTCCTTACCGTTTATTTGCCACGTGAATATACGGAAACTCCGCTTCCTAACGATCAATTCGATCTAACGCTTCATTCACTAGATGATCTTATCGCTATGTTCCAGCGTGCTAATTAACCTAATGCATGTTTATATTAGATAAAACTTCTCATGTCATACTATATGGAGCTATGTGCGGGTATAGTTATCTAATTAAGTAATTTGCTGAGAGTATTTGACGTAAATTTTCAAAAATATTATAATGTTACTATATTTAATAGAAAGCGTATGCATGGTATAAGTCACTGCAAGTTTCCCTTGTAGTTCCCTTATATTATCTGCAGCATCCTAAAGGGGATTCTTTCATTGTATAATGACAGCTCCATCTATGTAATTGGGGATGCCAAGGCACCACAGAATAACCCAATTACGAAAAAGTACAATCAATTTTTTCTGGCACTGGTAATTGATGCGACCACCGATGACATTGTCGATTGTGAGTGTTCTTCAACAATTCAATTAACGAATCAATTTGTCAAATCCTTATTTATTGGAAGGAAGATTGATGATTCGTTAATCGAGGAAGCAATTCGCAAGCGATATCATGGTTCATCACAAAAAGCGTTGGTCGTCGCCTATCAAGACGCGAAATATAAATATAACCAAGCAAAAGGTGCTTTGACTACATAAACCTAGTCGAAATCCAGCCTGACAATGACTTGTTAGGTTGGATTTTTATTTGTTCAGAAAATAATTAAGATTGTGTGATAAGGGATTCTACAGCTGCAGCATACGCGAGTACTTTTTATATATAAAGGGGGAGAGGCTTCGTTCCAATCATGAAATAGATTAGAAATCGTAAGACAGGTTGATTGATATAAAGGGGGAAACAACATGATTACAGATGGTTTTGTTTATATTGCCGTCTTAGTAGCGTTAGCAGCATTGATGGTAGGAATAGAGAATAAATTTAGCTCGAAACGCTTTTTTAAATTCATTCCAGGTATTGTACTAATTTATATTGGGGCTGCCTTTTTACAAACAATTGGATTATTTGATAATGAAGCAACAGCACCTGCATATTCGAGTGTGAAGAATGCGCTGCTTCCAGCGATGCTAATGATTATGCTATTGAAATGTGATATTCGCAGTATCATCAAACTTGGACCGCGCATGCTCGGTGGCTATTTTGTTGCGGTAATCAGTATTATTCTTGGTTTTGCCATTGTATATCTTATATTTAATCACTTCTATGCAGCGGATACATGGCGCGCATTTGGTGCACTTGCAGGCAGCTGGACGGGTGGAAGTGCCAATATGGTTGCTTTGCAAGACATACTACAGGTTCCAGAGAATATTTTTGGTTATGTGTTAATGATGGATACGATTAATTATGCTGTGTGGGTCATGTTCATGTTCTGGCTGGTTCCGTTCGCTGGTGCATTTAATCGTTGGACGAAAGCAGATACGACAATTATGGACAGTGGATTGGCAGAGGATGCTGACAACGTGAATGATGTGCAAGGCACGGAATTCAAGCATATGATGTACTTACTTGGAATTGGTCTACTTGTCTCTGCACTCGCAACGTTAGCAGGAGATCATTTACCAGCATTAGGGGATGTGTTCAGTTCAACAACCTGGACGATTCTAATTGCTTCTGTTGTAGGGTTGATTCTTGGACAAACACGGGTGTCTAGAATTCCGGGGGCATTAGATGTTTCGAACGTGATGTTGTATATCATCGTAGCCTTAATCGCTTCGCAATCCGATTTTTCACAAATTGCCCAAGCGCCAATTTATTTAATTTCTGGATTCCTAATTATGTTGATTCACTTAGTCATTATGCTGTTACTAGGAAAGTTGTTCAAATACGATTTATTCACCCTGGGGATTGCCAGCTTAGCTAATATTGGGGGAATGGCATCAGCACCAATGCTTGCAGCTGCTTATAGCCGGAGCTTAATTCCAGTCGGTGTTGTAATGGCATTGATCGGTTCTTTCCTTGGTACGTATTTTGGGATGTTTGTAGGAAAAATTCTCGAAATACTTTAATGAGCATAAGATGACAATAGATTTTTAGATATAAAAGTGTGGATTCCTATATTACGAGGTTGGAAGAAGGAGGAAATCGTGTTGCTTATAGAGGATATAAAGGTTTCATACCGAGAGATTCCGCTGCATACGCCGTTCAAAACAGCATTGCGAACGGCAACGGAAATTGAAAGTATTACCGTAACGATTCATTTAGCGAATGGCGTGATTGGGAAAGGAGAAGCAGCACCGACTTGGGTGATAACTGGTGATTCGGCGCAGAGTATTCAGGCTGCACTTGAAGGACCGATTAAAACGGCGCTCTTTCATCAAGATATTCGTCATTTCCAAACGTTGCTTACCGCAATTCAAAATAGTTGCGTCGGAAATACGAGTGCAAAGGCAGCCGCAGATATGGCACTTTATGATGCATACAGCAAATGGCTGGCTATTCCTCTATATCAATTGTTAGGGGATCATCAACCAATTTATACATCCATGACCGTTGGGGTGGATGACCCAGCGAAGATGGCAGCTGATGCGAAGAAATGGGTGGAAGCTGGTTATTCCCGTTTAAAAATTAAAGTTGGTGCTAAGCCGGAGCTCGATATTACACGGATTACTGCGATAAGAGAAGCGATCCCTGCTGATGTGTTGCTTAGGCTTGATGCGAACCAAGGCTGGCAGCCCAAGCAGGCAGTCCAATTAATCCAAAAGATGGAGAAAATCGGTGCGGGAATCGAGTTTATTGAACAGCCGGTAAAAGCAAAGGATCTGGATGGATTGAAATTTGTTACCGATCATGTGCATACACCAATCATGGCAGATGAGAGCGTCTTTTCTCCACAGGATGCATTTACAATTGTCAGTGGCCATTACGCCGATCTTTTAAATATTAAATTAATGAAATGTGGTGGGATTCAAAATGCGCTAAGTATCGCTAATTTAGCAATGGTCCACCGCATGCCATGCATGATAGGAAGCATGATGGAATCCAGCTTTTCCGTTGGAGCAGCAGCACATTTTGCTGCTGCACATCCGAATGTCATTTATTACGACTTAGATGCACCATTATGGCTGGTAGAGGAAGCAGAAGTGATTGACTATCAAGGAGAGAAGCTTTATCTATCATCCAGTGCCGGTATTGGTGCAGTGAATGAATCAGAAAAATAGAATCAAAGAATCAGAGAAGGAGGATGTTCGATGTTGATCAAGTGGATGAAAATAGTAGGCTTAGCACTAATTGGGTGTTTACTCGTTAGCCCAGTTGAATCTCATGCTGCAGACAAGTCTTTGGAGAAAGCATTTGAAGCGGAAGAAGGGGAGACTGCTTATGTGGAAGTCGCAGTCGCCACCCTTTGGACTGGTCCGAATATTTTGCGGGAAGTCGATCAGCCGTCGGCTAGTAATCCGGTTGATATTTGGAAATGGAAAGAAAATATGACGTATGAACAAGAATTGCAGCTGTCTGGTGATGGGATGTTGGAGACCCAGGCACTGTATGGAAATAAGGTTACTATTTTAGAAAAAGAAGGGGACTGGGTAAAGGTTGCTGTTGATGGACAACCTACGCCGAAAGAGGAATTAGGTTATAGTGGATGGATGCCAGTTTCACAGTTGACGTATTCAAAAAGATTTGCATATGAAGCAGATGACGCATTTGTCATGGTAGATGCACCGACTAGTCATTTATATCATACCCCATCATTCCGACATCAGGGTATGGAGGTCAGCTACAATACACGCTTACCCTATCTAGGAGAAACCAAGCATGCATATCGGGTGATGCTGCCAAATGGAAGCCATGCGTGGGTGAAGAAAGCAGATGCGAAAACCTTTGAATCTCAAGAAGCCATCCCGACACCGACTGGACAAGCATTGGTAGAGACGGGGAAGCAATTCTTAGGCTTGCATTATTTATGGGCAGGCATGAGTGGCTTCGGATTTGACTGTTCTGGATTTACCTTTACGATGTATCAATCTCATGGAATTACGATTCCGCGTGATTCCAGTGTCCAAGCAACACATGGTGAACCTGTAGCGTATGAAGATATGCAGCCTGGAGACCTGTTATTTTTTGCTCATGATCAAGGCAAGGGGAGTGTGCATCACGTTGCCATGTATGCTGGCGATGGCATGATGATCCATTCACCAAACTCGAAAAAAGATGTAGAGATCATACCAGTGACAACAGAGGGGTATTATGAAGAGCTTTCTGGTATTCGTAGGTACATTGAAGAATAATCAATGACACTCCCTTTTTTGTAATAGCTGTTTTAACGCGCGCAGATGAAGAAGATATTTGCTCTTACATGAGGTTAGTCAATAGAACGGTGAACTGAGCGAAGCATGAACGTCCCCTTGGCAGAAGCTGAGGGGTTTTTTATATTTACGTCGACCATGCTATAGACATTTCCAAAACTACTATGTATAATAGAATTCGTTAGTTAGTTTGCCTAACTAATTAAATGTGTAAAGGTGGTAAAGAATGAAACCTTATAAGCAGTTTTTTCATGAATACAACTTAACTTATCGACCGTATGTAAACCAATTAAATCAAGAGTTGGCAGAATTTCAATTATATAGTTCACAATGGCGGATTATGCACTTCATTTTACACAATGGAGAGCAAACGCTTAGTGATATAGCTAGTTATCAGAAAGTGGAGAAGCCAACGACGACTAAAATGGTGCAACGTTTAATCGAACTTGACTATCTTCAGTCTATTTCTGGGGCGGATAAACGAACGAAGTTGATCCAATTAACAGAGAAAGGACTGGAACGTTGTGATCAAATTCAAGCGAAGATTAGCCAATTTCAACAGTACTTATTAGAAGACATACCTGAAGAAGAACAAGTAGCAGCTGCTCGTCTGTTAAATCATATTTCAGGTAAGATTTCAGATTATCGGAAAGGATGAACTGTTTTTGACAAAAGAAAAATTATGGACGAAAGATTTTGTGTTTGTATCGATTGTTAACTTTGTTTTAATGCTATCGATGTATTTATTATTAGTAACGATGGCAACCTACTCTATGGAAACGTATGGCGCTTCTGTGAGTTTGGGTGGATTGGTTGCTAGTATTTTTGTTATTGGTTCATTAATTGGTCGATTATTTTCGGGGAAAAAGATTCAGGAAACTGGAAGTAAGAAAATCTTAATTATTGGGAGTTCGCTTTTTCTTTTTTTGACCTTTTTTTATTTTTTTCCAATAGGCATCTACCCACTAATTATCCTCCGGCTGTTACAAGGTATTTGCTTAGGAATGGCGACAACGGCAACAGGTACAATTGTTGCACAGGTCATTCCTCCAACTAGAAATGGGGAGGGAATTGGTTATTTCAGTATGAGTGTTGTATTAGCAACAGCAATTGGACCATTGATTGGCGTGGCACTTGTTGCCTCCAGTGGGTATTCAAGTATCTTTGTGTTTTCACTCGTAATGGCGGTTATCAGCTTTCTACTTGGACTTATGGTGAAAGTACCAATGGTGCAAGAACCTGTGGAAACAGAAAGTAAAGGGTTCAAGCTGTCTAATTTCTTTGAATTAAATGCATTACCGGTTTCCATTGCCATGTTTGTTGCAGCTTTTGCGTATTCTGGTATTCTATCATTTATTACTGGTTATGCTGCAGATATCGATTTGGTCGAGGCGGGTAGTTTTTATTTCCTTGTATATGCTGTTATTATCCTGTTAACACGTCCAATCACTGGACCATTAATGGATCGTAAGGGAGGAAACAGTGTAGCATATCCTGGACTCCTTTTATTTGCAATTGGAATGCTTGTTCTTAGTCAGGCAACAACAGGTTGGGCTCTACTACTCGCTGCAGCAATTATAGGGCTTGGTTATGGTAATTTCCAATCAACGGCGCAAGCCCTTGCTATAAAAGTAACACCGAAGCATCGCATGGGATTGGCAAATTCCACGTATTTTATCGGTTTGGACCTTGGTTTAGGTGTTGGTCCTTTTGTATTAGGTTATTTAGTTCCGATATCTGGATACAGGGGAATGTATGTGACGCTTACTGGACTAGTGATCGTAGGCTTGATGGTCTATTACTTTGCGCATGGTAGAAAGGATAAAGGACTGTTGCAAGCACATACTGCAGCTGCAAGGGAGTAAGATCTATCTTATCAGGGGAGACGCCTTCATGGGCGTCTCTTATTGTTTAGAAATAATATGTTGAAAATTGTAAAAAATCAAACCATGGATGCATAGACAGGAGAATAAAGAGAGTGCTAGCATAAATGAAAGCGTTTTAATATTGGGGGAAGGTGATGAATTGTATTCTCATTCGAAAAGTAGAAGTGCTAGTGTATGGAAAAACTGGTTGATGATGTTTGTACTGATGATGTTCGTTGTCGCGTCGATGATGCTTAACAAGTCAAATGTTGTTCAAGCTGAAGAAGAAAGTGAAATAACCGTTAACCCGAAGCCACAGCATCTACAGGTAACAGGTAATGGCTTTCCATTGACGCCGGTTGTGGGAATCGTAGTTGGGGACGATACAGATGAAAAAGCATTACAGCATTTGAAGAAAACATTAAAAAATAATGATGTGAAGCGTATTGTGATAAAAGAACATATAGGAGACAAGCCACATACACCAACAACCATTTTTCTTGGTGGACCTTCTGAAAATGAAAACTCGAGTCAAATACTGAAAAACTTGGATATGAAACAACCAACAACCATAAAGGATGACGGTTATGTCCTTGCTACAAATGCAGATAAGAAATTAATGGTGTTAGCAGGGAAAGACAAAACAGGCACGTATTATGCAACACAAACATTTGAACAGCTTATCCAAGAGCGGCCAGGGAGAAATTGGGTTCCTAGTGTAGCAATTATTGACTGGCCGGAAATGCCGTTACGTGGGTCCATTGAAGGATTTTATGGACCTCCATGGTCTCATGAAGATCGTTTGAGTCAAATTGAATTTTATGGAGATAACAAGTTGAATTCTTATATTTATGCTCCGAAGGATGACCCATACCATCGAGAAGATTGGCGTGAACCTTATCCAGAAGAGAAGTTGAAGGAACTACAAGAATTGGTGGATCAATCGAAGGAAAATCATGTTGATTTTACCTTTTCCTTATCTCCAGGAAATACCGTATGCTACTCTGGAGACGAAGATTTTGAATTGCTTATGAATAAAATGGAAACGGTATGGGATTTAGGTGTTCGTTCCTATGCTATTTTTTTAGATGATATTAGTTATGAACTTCACTGTGATCAGGATAAGGAAATGTTCGGTGATGACCCGAATCCAACTGCAGCTGCTCAAGCTTATTTATTAAATCGTTTTGAAGAAGCGTTTATTGATACACATGAAGGTGCCAATGCGTTAATAACGGTGCCAACAGATTATGCCGGTACACACACAAATACGTACAGGGAACGATTCGCTGCATTAACGAATGAAGATATTGTTGTTATGTGGACAGGCCCAAATGTTGTATCTGAATCAATTACATCTGAAGGGGCAAGCCAAGTATCTGAAATTTTTGGTCATGAGCTATTACTATGGGACAACTATCCAGTAAATGATTTTGATCGTAATCGCTTATTTCTAGGACCACTAGTTAATAGAGATAGCGATCTAACAGAAAATGGTGTCACTGGATTAATCGCAAATCCGATGAATGAAGCGGAAGCATCCAAAATACCACTATATACGATCGCTGATTATACGTGGAATCCGTATCATTATGACCCAGAGACATCTTGGGAAAACAGTGTTCAGGATTTCGGAGGGGATGCTGCTGCTTATGTGAAGACTTTCGCCGAGAATGCTTATTCCTCTCGCCTTAGTGATAAGGAATCACTTACGATTAAACCGCTTATTAAACGGTTTTGGGATGTCTACGAATCAGACGGAGATATAAGTAAAGTAGCGAGCACATTGATACATGAGTTTCAGAAGCTGCAAACAACACCTGAAAACCTAAGAAATCATCTCAATAATCAGCAATTCTTAGGAGAAATTAGTCCCTATTTAGATAAACTAGCATTGTATGGAGAAGCAGGTGTGGAGGCAGTACATCTACTTTTAAATGAGAGAGAAGGCAATGAGGAAGAGGCAGCGAAGCACCGAGAAAAATTACAATCATTGTTAGATAGATTGGAAGAAATTCCTCAAAAAATGGGAGAGTTTGTATTTGATCCATTTCTAATCCAAGCATTGTATGGGGAATATGTTCTTTCAAGACCATTAGATGGTGTGAATCAAAGTCGTGGTGCTAATCAATTAATCCAATATACACCCGACCATGGTGATACTACAGGCACGAATATATACGGTTATGAGGTAACGGTTGTAGATGGAGAAGTGGTAAAAAGGGGTGGAAATAATTCAGACATCCCTGATAACGGTTATGTTCTTAGTATCCATGGGAGTGACTGGTTAAGGGAAAATGCATTAATGGGAGCTGAAGTTGAGATTAAGGATGATCGAGTGATGATTACGATACCGAAATAGGTTGTTGCTAAAGAGAGGTGCAGTCCCTTTTTAAACAAGGACTGCACCTCTTGCTAGTTTAGTAGGATAAAATGACATCCGCCATTACTGGGTAATGATCACTTGGGAATTGTCCATTTTTACTGTCATCGAAAATCTTAATTTTATGTGTATAAATATTTCCTTTTCCAAGTATCCAGTCAATTCGATTATCTGGACCGCCACCAGTTGGATCATCGAATCCATTAAAAGTACCAAGCTTTTCATTAAATCTAAATTTTGCAGTATCCCACAAGTCACTAAATGCTCCCTCACTTGTTAGTGTCTGGTGTGGAATGCTATCAGGGCTTGTATTAAAATCTCCTGTTAAGAAAATAGGTAGAGATTCATCAAAATTATTGATTTTCTTCATGATTAACGCTGCACTCTTCTCTCTAGCATTTGCAGATTCATGATCGAAATGCGTATTGACCACATAGAGGCTTTGCTTGCTCTTTTTATCAACAAATTTTGCCCAAGTTACCATCCGTGGAATATTATTCCCCCAAGTTTTGGAACCGATCACCTCTGGTGTATCTGATAACCAGAAGTGATCATATTCGATAGGAGAATATTGCTTTTTGTCATAAAATATAGCTGCGTATTCTCCATTGCTTCCACCTTCACGTCCCAAACCAATCCAGTCGTAATGTTTTAGACTTTGTTCAAGATCAGTAAGCTGCTGATATAAAACTTCTTGCGTCCCAATGATATCCGGTCTTTCTCTACGAATAAGTTTTTTAATGGCAGGGAGTCTCTCCTCCCAGGTATGTGGGGAAGGATCGCTGTCATTTAAATACCTTAAATTATAGGTCATAATCTTTAAATCTACCTTCGTGGATTGTCCAGATTTTTCAGATGCTAACACATTTGAAGGTCCTATTAAGGTACTATCTACCAACATAATTACAATCATTACCAATAAAATAGGATATAATGCTTTTTTCAACTCAAATTCCTCCTTTGTTATTCACTAGGTTAAGTATATATATCTATTGTTAACTATTAATTAAAATAGATTTAATTTATATAAAGGTTATTTGAAAGTGTAGGTAAATTAATTTATAAGCGTACAATAATAAAAAAATGGAAAATTATTGAAACTGTTTTTCTGTTAAATCGTACTAAATGTTAGGAAGATGAATTAAGATCGTAAAAAAGTGAAAGGAGTTCATGTATTAAATTTATCTTTGGTATTAAGCTTGAAAGGTGAGAGATATGTATTTTGTTAAATTTATCTTTGTATGGATAGTAGGAATAATTGTAACAACTTATATTATCAATTTATTTCAAGGCGAAGCAATGGATTGGGGAAATGTTCTCTTATTAGTTATCGGTGGATTGATTGGATTGGTTATTGGTAAGTCAATAAAGAATACAATCAAAAAAGTAAAAGAAGAACAGCAAGAATGATAAAATGAATATAACAAAAAAGGTTGCCCCAAAAGCGTTTAAAACTTTGAGGCAACCCTTTATTTATTTTACTCGATTTGTCTTCTTTAATAGATAAAGGAGATAAGGTGCGCCAATCAGCGAGACAATGATACCTGCTGGAATTTCCTTCGGGGCAAGCAATACCCTTCCAAAAAAGTCAGCGGAAAGCAACAGTAGGCCGCCTATGACTAAAGTTAATGGAAGTAGCTGCAATAACTTTGGTCCAACCAATTGTCTGGCAATATGTGGTGCGAGTAATCCGACAAAACCAATTGCTCCAACAATGGATACACTAATTGCAGATAATACGACTCCTAAAACAATCATAAGTAATCGCATACGGCTTGTACGAACACCTAATCCAATCGAAATTTCGTCGCCAAAGGATAGAATCTCGAATGGTTTAGCTAGCCAGATAATAATTGGGATAATCAATATAACCGCAAGCAAAGCCATCACCAAGTCATCCCAACTCATTCCATACGTACTTCCAGACAGCCAGGTTAAAGCTTGGGAAGCGTGGACATTCGCTCGCACGAGTAAAATTTGAATAAGTGCAGCACCAACTGCTGACATGGCGATTCCCATTAATAAGAGAATCATCGGCTGGAATCCGCTTTTTGAGCTAATGATTAACACAATTACCATTGTTAATAGGGCTCCTAGCAATGCACCAATTGGAACAAAAATAAATGGAGCTTGAGGAAATACTACGATAAACAGCATAGCAATGACACTAGCACCAGAGGTAATCCCCAAAACAGATGCATCGGCTAACGGATTTCGTAGGACGGTTTGCATAAGTAAACCACTTGCAGCCATCATCATACCAACAGCAAAGCTTACTACTACTCGTGGGACTCGAAAATCCCAAACATAACTATTGTACATAAGCTCCTGTGGTAACGCGAGCAAATTAGTAAAACTTGTCCCCCCAAACGATAAGCTAATGACAACGAGTATCAAGATACCAAGCGATAAAATTGGGTAGAAGATTTTCCTTCGATCACGCTCAATTCTTTCTTTCCCTTCTAATGCATTTCCAGAGGAGCGCGTTTGAGTGCTCATCTTTAGTGCTAAATATACGAGCCATGGAGCACCAATAATTGCCGTCATGGCACCTACGGGTAACTCTGACAAATCAGAAATGATACGTACGAAAATATCTGCACTGATGAGTAAACTAGCACCTACAAGTACGTTGGCAATTATCATCGTTCGATGTGTTTGAAATCCCATTAATCGGACTAAATGTGGTGCAATAATACCAACAAATCCAATTGGTCCTACTACGGTGACGGTAACCGATGCTAATAAGATAGCGATAACCCAACCAAATGCTTTACTCAACGTAATATTCTGACCAAGGCCAATAGCAACTTCATCTCCAAGCAATAAGATGTCGAAGCGGCGACTGACTAAGATAGCAACCACTAATGTACCAATTATCCATGGAGTAGCAAATTGGACCCCACTCCAGTCCAATTGTAATAATGTTCCAGAACCCCATAAAAATAATCCAGACACTTCATTCTCATACAATAATTGTAATGCACTTGTGAATGACGAAAAAAGCATGGTTACAATGAGCCCCGTTAATGCGATACGCACAGGGTCTAAAGATTTGCCAACTAAAAAGGTGACACTTAATGCTGCCGCAATTCCTCCTGCCATCGTCACGATAATCGGGTAGCCACCGCTAATGGAAGGGAAGAAAATCGTGAATAATACGACAAAAAAATATGCCCCTGCATGGATACCTAAGGTACTCGCACTGGCAAGTGGGTTTTTCGTCATTGTTTGTAATAACATCCCTGCAACAGCTAATGCTGCTCCTGCTAAGCAGCCAATTACAAATCGAGGCATACGATTATATAATAAAAAGCTTAATTCCTGATCATTATTCCACACGTCTAACCAAAACGTAATAAAGCCCGAAGAGGCTTGCCCTTGGCTTAAGTGAATCAATCCAAGGACAAGAAATAACAGAAAACATCCGAATATGAAAAGGATTGGTTTTACCTTCATACGATCACTTCACTAAAGCCTCTTCGGCATGATCAACCAGCGTTTCCATGGATAATACACTACCGAATGTCCAAACACCAGCGCCAAGATCATACATATCCTCATTTTTAACAAAAGCTAAAGAATTCCAAGCTTGATTATTTTCTAAATTAGAGAATAATGGATCATCCTTTTGCACCGTGTGTAAAAATAACGACTCTTGATAATTGGATAATGCTTCCACATTTGCTTCAATGAAACCATCCGTCTGTGGCTCTTGATCTTGAATTTTATTTGTTAGTCCAATGCCTTCAAGAACGTGACTAACTGTAGAATTACTCGTGAAAAGCCGGAAAGTTGGTGCTTGATTCACAGAAAATGCTTGTGTAAAAACAAATTCACTTGTAGATAAATTAGCTGCTTCTACCTTTTGTTTAGCTGCATCCATTCTTTCTTCTAAATGCGTAATAGCGTCTTTGGCCTCTTGTTCCTTCCCTACTAATTTACCAGTTTGTTTAAATGTATCAGTCATGTGGGCATATAAGTCGCTTATTGCTTCGTCGGTTGCTCCATCATATAAAACAACTGGGGCTACTTTTTCTAACTCTTCTTGATGTTTCCGTTGATATTCTTTTCCAACAATCACATCAGGATCTAGTTTGGCAATTTCTTCAATATTTGGCTCGGTACGCTGTCCAACATCGACCACACTATCATCCAATTTCTTATCAATGGTTACCCATTTATTAAACCCTTCTACATCAGCTACTCCAGCTGGTTGTACACCTACAGCTAGTAATTCTTCTGCTACACTCCATTCTAAAGCAACAATGTTTTTCTGCGGTCCATCAAACTCATGTTTCTCTGAACCAGCTTCAATTATAATTGTCTCGTTGTCTGAAGCATCACTTTTATCCTCTGATTCTTGTGATGAGGCATCTTCTTGCATACATCCGGTTAATATAATAAATAAAAATAGCAATGTGCTAAGTAATGTAAGTTTTTTCTTCATCTTTGGTTAACTCCCATTCACTAGTATTTAACTAAATACGAATCGTCTAGATTAACTGATAACGGACTTTTCTACCACATTTGCATAGGATAGACAGATTGGTTTATCACTGAATGGACAAACAGTCAGCATTGGCTGAATGTGGAACACTTTTCTTAAATTCTCTTCTGCCATCACTTCATGTGGGCTGCCTTGGGTAATTAGTTCACCATCTCTCATGGCGATTAAATGGTGGGAGAACCTGGAGGCATGGTTTAAATCATGCAGGACCATGACAACGGTTTTGTTTTGCTCCCGATTAAGCTTTTCTAAAAGTTCCAGTATATCTAGCTGATGTGACATATCTAAATAGGTAGTCGGCTCATCTAGTATAACCACTTCTGTATCTTGTGCGAGTGCCATCGCAATCCAAACTCTTTGTCGCTGTCCACCAGATAATGCTTCTAATGGGCGCTTCTCTAAGTCCGTTAGTCCAGTAGATTCTAGTGCCCAATCAATTGCTTCTATATCAACTTTTTTTAATTTGCCAAATCTGGGTTGATGAGGAAATCTACCATATGTAACAAGATCACGTACGGTTAATCCTGATGGTGCTTCAGCAGACTGTGGTAGTATAGCCATCTTCTTTGCAATCTCCTGGGTAGATGTCTGACTAATCCGCTTTCCATCAAGATAAATTCCACCAGTCTTTGGCTTGAGGATTCGGGCAATTCCTTTCAGTAATGTAGATTTGCCACAACCATTTGGCCCGATAATCGTAGTTATTTTATTTTTTGGTATCGAAACACTAAGCTTATCAATAATAATGGTATCCTCATAACCAACTTGTACTTGATCTATATCGATCATGTTGTCACCTCCAGAACATGAAATTGATAATCATTTTCAATTATAGGTTATTAGTCTTAGATTTTCAATACACGATGAATGAATTTTCATAAAAAATTGTACATACATTTCCTGTAAAGCCACGATATTAAAGGAGAAAAAATCGTAGAATTAGAGAGGAGAGGAACGTTAGGAAGAGGTTAAGAATAAAAAATAGATAGTAGGTGTGGAATAAAAGCATCTACCAGCTTTTCCCAACTTGACGATTTCGCTAACCATCTGTCATAATAATGGTAATTAAATATGGTACCTTTAATTCAGTCCAGAGAGGCTGACAAGGACAGCGGATCATGTGTAGGGGTTATGTATAGATGTACAAACATACATAACGGTAGCTACTATCGTTTTTCGATAATGGCCATCCCTAAAAAGCAGGCTTCTTGTCGCACACGACTGGAGGCCTGCTTTTTTATACAGAAAACACAATCTCCCTTCTTGGTATGGTACCGATAACCAGGAGGAATTATAATGAAAAAAATAGATACAGAGTTTTCGTTACAGGCAGTTCCATTAAATCATCGCAATGGATTTTGGAAAACATTCGTAGTGATGCTTGGTTTAACATTCTTCTCAGCAAGTATGATGTCAGGTGGAGAATTGGGACAAGGGCTGACATTCCTACAGTTTATTGGAATTGTGCTTGCTGGTAATTTGATTCTTGGTGCATATACTGGGGCATTAGCTTATATAGCTGCAAAGACTGGGCTGTCGACCCACTTACTTGCACGCTATGCATTTGGTGAGAAAGGTTCCTATCTTCCTTCCTTTCTCCTTGCATTCACACAAATTGGCTGGTTCGGTGTTGGGACAGCGATGTTTGCAATTCCTGTTCAAAAAGTAACAGGAATTGATATCTATCTATTAATTGCTATAGCGGGAATTGCTATGACGTTTACTGCCTTTTTTGGAATGAAGGCACTTGCTATCATAAGTTTTATCGCCGTGCCATTAATTACAGTCTTAGGCAGTACCTCTGTTTTTAAAGCAGCAGAAAGTATTGGAGGGATACAGGGACTACTTGATTATCAACCTGCTGAGGCAATCAGTTTAGCTGCAGCGTTAACCATTTGTATCGGCTCATTTATCAGCGCAGGAACACTGACACCGGATTTTACTCGCTTTGCTCGTAAAAAGCGTTCAGCAGTAGTGACAACCGTGATTGCCTTTTTTATAGGAAATACGCTTATGTTTGTTTTTGGAGCTATTGGTTCGATAGCAACTGGACAAGCAGATATATCGGAAGTAATGTTTATACAAAACTTGATTTTACCAGCTATCATCGTCTTAGGACTAAATATTTGGACAACCAATGATAATGCGCTATATGCCTCTGGACTTGGATTATCTAATATTACGAAACTACCAAAACAGAAATTAGTTATTGTTAATGGAGTTATCGGGACATTAGCTGCGATGTGGTTGTATAATAACTTTGTTGGGTTCTTAACACTACTTGGATCTGCGCTGCCGCCAATTGGAGCTATTATTCTTGCTGATTTTTTCATTGTTCATCGAGGGAATTATCGGGCATTTAAGACAATGACTTTTCAACCCATCAATTGGGTAGCAATACTTGCGTGGGGAGTGGGGATTGTCGCGGCAACCTTTATCCCGGGGATCCCGCCAATTAATGCTTTAATTGCTACAGGAGTAGTCCATGTAGCAGGGATGAAATTCATTGGAATGAAAGAGAAACAAGTCATGACATCAAAAGTAGAGAAGGTGAGTAATTAATATGATTATAAAAAATGCCTCGTTACGAGGAAAAGCTGGGAAATGGGACATTTCCATACAGGATAAGAAAATTATCTCGGTTCATCGATCGAATACGATAAGAGATGGCGAAGATGTAATCGATGTAAATGGTTCTCTAGTACTGCCACCCTTTATAGAGCCTCATATCCACCTCGATACAACACTTACTGCAGGAGAGCCTGCATGGAATCAAAGTGGAACGCTGTTTGAGGGGATACAACGTTGGTCTGAACGGAAAGTATCCTTAACACAGGAAGATGTAAAAATAAGGGCGAAGAAAGCTTTAACATGGCAAATTGCTCAGGGTATTCAGCATGTACGTACCCATGTGGATGTTACCGATCCCAAACTAACGGCGTTAAAAGCTTTATTAGAAGTAAAGGAAGAAATGGCTGCATATGTAGACTTACAGTTGGTTGCCTTTCCGCAAGAAGGCATTCTATCTTATCCGAATGGTCAAGAATTAGTTGAAGAAGCACTTAAGCTAGGTGCAGATGTTGTTGGTGGAATTCCGCATTTTGAATTTACTCGTGAGTATGGTGTGCATTCAATGAAGGTTGCTTTTGACTTAGCTGAAAAATATAATCGGCTCGTTGATATTCATTGTGATGAAATCGATGATGAGCAATCTCGTTTTGTAGAAGTAGTAGCTGCTGAAGCTTATGAGCGAGGACTAGGATCAAGGGTAACAGCTAGTCATACAACCGCTATGGGATCTTATAATGATGCCTATACGTCGAAGTTATTTCGTTTATTAGGTCTTTCTGAAATCAATTTTATTTCTAATCCGCTTGTTAATATTCATTTGCAAGGAAGGTTTGATTCCTATCCAAAACGACGAGGATTAACACGTGTCAAAGAATTGCTGGAAGCTGGAATGAATGTTTGCTTTGGCCATGATGATATCTTTGATCCATGGTACCCACTTGGTACAGGAAATATGCTACAAGTACTTCATATGGGAATTCATGCTTCCCAATTAATGGGATATGATCAAATTAGCAATTCAATTGATTTAATTACAACCAATAGCGCCAGGACAATGGATATTGAGGGGCACTATGGAATTGAAGAAGGTAAACCAGCAAATTTAATTGTGCTTGACGCGGAAGATGATTATGAAGCTATTCGCAAACAGGCAGCTGTATTGTATTCGATTCGTAACGGCAATATAATTGCTGAAACAAAACCAAGTGAATCACATGTCCATTTGACAAAAACAGCAAAGGTGGACTTTCAGAAATAAGAAGCTAAAGAGTCTGTAAATATCCTGTTTGCAGGCTTTTTATATTGAAATGAAGAGTTGCCGCTGAGATGATAGTTGTCTCAGCCCAATGAAAATACTGTTGTTTTTTGTAGAAAAGATAGCGTATAATAAGACTATTGTAATAGATTTTGGTAAATCTAGTAATTTTCTATTAAAATTTCAAAATAATTAAATGAGTTATTTATATGTAAAAGGAGAAATTGTATGAAACGAAGCGATCGGAAAAAACCAAGAAGACTATGGTTTAAGATTCCTTTAGTTATTATTCTATTATTGGTACTAGGGGGCGGAGCGTATGCCATCTCCATTTATAATAATGCAAAGAGTACGGTGAACGAAAAAATGAGTGAGCCGGTGGAAGCGATAGATACGACGGTAACAAAAAAGAAAATGAAGGATGAAGAACCATTAAATGTGTTATTACTCGGTGTCGACGCGCGTGGTGCGGATAAGGGAAGATCAGATGCGTTAATGGTGCTTTCACTTGACCCTAAACAAGAAAAGATGCAATTAGTTAGTATTCCGAGAGATACACGTACAACGATTGTTGGTAAAGGATTTGAGGATAAGATTAACCATGCATATGCATATGGTGGAAGCGAAATGTCAATAGCAACAGTAGAAAACTTCTTAGATATTGAGCTGGATTATTTTGTACGTATGAACATGGAAGGGCTCGAAGAACTGGTTGACCAGCTTGGTACCATCGAAGTAAATAACGAGATTGCCTGGAATGATGGTACGTATAATTTTACGAAAGGACCAGTAGAGATGGATGGAGCGAAAACTATGGCATTTGTACGTATGCGTAAACAGGACAATGCCGGAGACTTTGGGCGTACCGAGCGCCAGCGTAAAGTGATCGAAGGCATTGTCGATAAAGGTGCTTCCGTCGCCTCAGTCAACAAAATCAGCGGTGTCATCGATGTATTAGGAAACAATATGGCGACAAATATGGATTTTGATGATATGAAAGATTTACTTTTTAACTATACAAATGTAAGGAAAAACGTTGTTAGCTATATGATGGAGGGGAGCGGCACCAAGATTGATGGCACTTATTATTACATTGTGCCAGATGAAGAAATCACGAAAGTACACGGAATGATTAACGAAATAAAATCATAATGGGAATGGATAAGACCTTCATGTAACGATGGAGGTCTTTTTTTTAAGCCTTTGTTCTGTAAACGTTTTACAAGTTTATGTCTTGGGAATCGGTATATAAACGTGTTTATAAGGAGGAAGTTATATGGTTTTACCGTTTAAGCATGAACCGTTTACTGACTTTAATGAATCTGCGAATCGAGAAGCGTTTCGACAAGTCTTAAAGAAAACAGAGAGTCAATTAGGAGAGGATATTCCATTAATGATTAATGGGCAAAAAGTATATACGGAAGAAAAAATCGTCTCTATAAATCCGGCAAACAAAGAACAAGTTGTTGGGAAAGCTTCTATGGCGTCAACGGATCATATTGATCAAGCGATGAATGCGGCACAAGAGGCGTTTAAAGAATGGGGGCGTTGGAGTGCGGAGGCACGTGCAGAGGTGCTGTTCCGGACAGCTGCGATTGTTCGTAGAAAGAAATATGAATTCGCCTCTATACTCGTCTATGATGCAGGTAAGCCTTGGGGACAAGCGGATGCTGACATTGCAGAAGGTATCGATTTCCTCGAATATTATGGAAGAGAAATGATAAAGCTTGCCGAAGGAAAATGGGTGGAGGATCGTCCAAATGAGAATAATTCGTATTTTTACCAGCCGCTGGGACCAGGGGTAGCTATCCCACCATGGAACTTTGCGTTTGCAATCGTTTGCGGTACCACTGTCGGCCCATTGGTTGCCGGGAATACGGTATTACTAAAGCCTTCGGAGAATACACCTGTAATTGCTTATAAGCTTGTGGAAGCTTTAATGGAAGCAGGCGTACCAGATGGAGCTATCCATTTTGTCCCTGGTGATCCTAAAGAAATTGGCGATTATCTGGTTGACCATTCGAAAACACATTTTATTAACTTTACTGGTTCACGTGCAACAGGAACACGAATTATAGAACGTGCTGCAAAGATACAGGAAGGTCAAGATTTCCTCAAGCGGGTAGTCGCTGAAATGGGCGGAAAGGATACAATTATAGTCGATAATGATGCAGACATCGATCTTGCGGCAGACGCGATTGTTCAATCTGCATTTGGATTTCAAGGCCAAAAATGTTCCGCTTGTTCACGTGCTATTATTCATGAGGCTGTTTATGATGAAGTACTTACCAAAGCGATTGAGAAAACAAAGCAAATTACAATCGGAAATACGGCTGAACAGGATTTTTATATGAGTGCGGTAATTAATCAAAAGCAATTCGATAAAATCAAACAATATATTGATATTGGAAAAACAGAAGGAGAGCTTGCTTACGGCGGGGAGATGGATGATTCCAACGGTTATTTTGTTTATCCAACGATCTTTAAAGATGTCGATCCAAACGCTCAAATTATGCAAGAAGAAATCTTTGGACCTATCGTTGGTTTTGCAAAGGCAAAGGATTTTGATGAATTATTAGACATCGCAAATAATACAGAATATGCACTAACTGGTGCAGTGATTTCCAATAATCGCAAACACTTAGACCGTGCTCGCTATGAGTTCCAAGTAGGGAATCTATATTTCAATCGAGGTTGCACAGCTGCAATTGTAGGTTATCAGCCATTTGGTGGATTCAAAATGTCAGGTACAAACGGAAAGGCGGGAGGCCCGGATTATTTACCACAATTCCTCCATGCAAAAACCGTATCGGAAATGTTTTAGGAAGGAGTATAAAAAATGACAGTCCAGATCTGGGCTGTCATTTTTAAATATTAAACGGATGTAGCACCTTGTGCGCCGTCAATTCGGTAGTAGGAACCGCTGATGAACGATGCTTTTTCAGAAGAAAGGAAGAGCATTAAGTCGGCAATTTCCTCAGCTGTAGCATAGCGGTTCAGCGGAACGGAAGCTTCGAATTGTTTTCTTGCTTCTCCAGCGTTTTCACCCATCGCATTTTTTTCTATGGATTTCATCATAGCCGTATCGACCCCTGAGGGGGCAACTGCATTCACGCGGACGTTATATTCTGCCATCTCAAGGGCTGCTGTTTTATTAAGCCCGATAACGGCATGTTTCGATGCAACATAAGCACTCATACCTGGGGCACCAAGTAGGCCACCATTCGAGGCTGTATTCACTACAGCACCACTATTTTGTTCCTTCATTTGTTTAAGTACATATTTTAAGCCGAAGAATGCGCCCATTATATTTACTCCAAATACCGCATGGTAATTATCAGCTGTTTGCTCCGTAATGTTTGCGAACGCTCCATTAATGCCAGCATTATTAATAAACACATCAATGCGCCCGAAATGTTTGTTGGTCTGATCGACATATGTTTTAACATCTGCTTCTTTTGAAACATCGGCATCCAGTAAGAGAATATCATCAGCTTGAACGGATTCCGCTGCTTTTTCAAGTGCATCTTTCTTAAGATCGACAAGTGCTAGTTTGGCACCTTCTCTGCGAACTTTTTAGCTGCAGCAATTCCAATTCCTCCTGCTGCTCCTGTTATAAGTACGACTTTATCTTTGAATTGCATGGATATTTCCTCCTTCAGTATAAACATAAGGGTAGCTATTACTACCTACCCTTTATTATACCGCTAAAACTTTTGATTCATGTTGCTAGACGACTTTTGTCTGAATATTTTATAACTTGTAATAATAAAAATATAAACGTAAGATAAATGAACAAAATATAAGAATGAAGCAAGAGGAAGGATGCTGTTTAAAAGATAAGTCACTGAATTTCACAATTATTGGAGGTTGACATGTTTATGGACTTTTTATCAATTATTCCACCAATTGTTGCTGTATTATTGGCGATTTTTACAAAGCGTGTGTTGTTTTCTTTATTTATTAGTATTTGGGTTGGAGGATTGATTGCAGCTGGTGGAAATCCTTTTGCTGCAGTCGGTATGACCTTTACATGGATGAAAGATGTGATGATTGATCCTTGGAATGCACGTTTCCTTGTCATGACAGCATTGTTAGGAACAGGGGCAGCATTTATGTTTAAGACCGGTGGTTCAGAAGGGCTTATACGCTTATTGGAAAATAAATTAACCACAAAAAAGCGAGTACTATTCCTACCATATATATTAGGGCTAGTCGTCTTTTTTAATGATTATGTAAATTCCGTAATCGTGGGAAATGCAACAAAGGATATTACTGCAAAACATCAAGTATCACGTGAGAAATTATCTTATATCATTGATTCAACCGCAGCACCGATTTCAACAATTGGCCCAGTTTCAGATTGGATTGGCTTTCAAGTATCTTTAATAGCAGCAGCATTTGCTACGATTGGTATAGCAGGTATAGATCCGTACTTTGTTTTCTTACAATCGATTCCTTGGAATTTCTATGCGATTCTCTGTTTGCTAGCTGTACCCATGATCATTTTATTAAAGGATTTTGGACCGATGGCAAAAGCGGAAAAACGTGCGCATACAACCGGGAAGTTGATTCCAGATGGATCGACACCATTGTCTTCGGTTGACCAGGATTTGGGGGAACCGCATAAAAAAGTGAGTAGCGTTTGGAATTTTATTCTGCCTCTTGTCACGTTAATATCTGTCAGCATTTGGGGGCTATGGTATTCAGGAGGTGGCGCTGAAGGAAAGTCCATTATGGACGCACTTGCAGATACAGATGTTTCTGTAGCACTTACTTGGGGAGCATTTGCAATGACAACCGTTGGCATTATCCTAGCTTTACTCCAAGGTATGCGTTTAAAGGCTTGTGAGGATACATTGTTAGGTGGGATTCGTACCATGTTGCCAGCATTAATTATTATTGTTTTAGCATGGTCAATCGGTACAGTAACTTCTGAGCTGGGTACAGCGGAATTTGTAGTTAAAGCCACACAAGGGTGGATGACTGAAGCATTATTGCCATTTCTCGTATTTATAATTGCGATGTTTATCTCGTTTGCTACAGGAACATCTTGGGGCACCATGTCGATCTTGACGCCGATTGCTATTCCGCTGGGTTATTCAATGGGAGGAGAAGAATTAATTGCAATAGTAATTGGAGCAATCTTTGCTGGGGCAATCTTTGGAGACCATGTCTCACCAATCTCTGATACGACCGTGATGGCATCGATCTTCTCCGAATCCGATCACATTGCCCATGTGAATACACAAATACCTTATGCCCTTGTACCAGCTAGTATTGCTGGAGTAATGTACGTAAGTTATACATTCATTGACAATAGTATCATTCTCTTAATTGTCGGTATTGTGGTTCAATTTTTTATTATACGGTATTTAGGGAATCGGCATGAACAAAGGGAAGGAGAACGATTGGAAATAGATGAGGATGTGGGGTAGGGAAAAGAAGGGAGATTTCATTCTTTGGAGCAAGTTCAACAGTAAAGAAGCTGTACCGTTTTGCTTCGACGACGAATTTAAGAAAACTGATGATGCTATTAATTCAGTATCTACCCAATGTTCTTCATTAGGTGCAGTACAAAACCGTCTAGAGCATACGATTAAGGAGCATTTACTGAAAACGGAACAGCTGCTGAGTCACATATTAGAGTTGTTGATATGGCCAAAGAAATGATGAATTTCACTAAGAATAATATTCTTACGCAGGCTGCTCAAGTGTTGGCACAAGCAAACCAGGAGTATTATAATTACTTCGTTAATTTTTAGACTAAAATAACAGTAAAAAATCCTGCTCATATTGAGCAGGATTTTTATATAATTTGTTCATATTCCCATAAAATAAGGTATTGTATATATAGAAGTAACCATTACTTGAATTTGTTGTTTACTTTCTCTTCCAACTTTTCAACTCTTTCCTCTAACTTATCTCTAGAAGAATTCTTGGATTTCACATACTTAACAATAAAAACTATTCCAAAAGCTATCGCTATAGTAAAAATTAAGTTAATAAAGATGATTATTAAAGGCATTAATTCCTGCATAGTCATAAAATCACCTCACAAATATTACTTCCACCTTATAATAACAATTAAATATCATTATATCCATATCCTAAGGCCCCACATATAAAAATAGCTCTTTAAAGGGGCTGTGAAATCTTTAAAAAGCTATTGCTAAATTAAATTAATTAAATCAAACAGTTTCATAACTGTTGGCACTTCTCGTTCCGGTCATACGTATTCAGAACCGACTTCCATTTTAGCTCCATCTTTGAATGTATATGTTTTTGGTCCATTTTCAGCAATGTATTGAAATCAATATCATTTTAGATTTTTTGGAATTTCATTTTTTCAATGTAGGATTTTTCCATTTAGAGAGGATGGCGTATTCATTTATTCCAAAATATATAGTAATATAGTAAGAAATAAATATAAAGTTTGTATATTTCTAACAATCTTGTAATAAAATCAATCTAATCGTAGAGGAGGATTCTTTTGCTAGAACTATCCATAAAAGACACAGATAATTTAAAGAAAGTGGCCCATGCGCTAGCTTCCGATGTTCGTCTGCAAATTATTAATCTACTTAATGAAGGAAATATGAATATCCACCAAATGGCTGAGACATTAGGCATACCCGTTTCTACCACAGCGTCACATGTGAAGGTGCTGGAACAAGCTGCATTAATACATACAGAACTTCGACCGGCAAGTAGGGGAGCTATGAAAGTTTGTACAAGAAATTTCGATGATATTCATATTCAATTAAATAAAAAAGATAATTTCTATATGGAGAATCAAAGCTATCGATTAGAAATGCCGATTGGTCAGTATACCGATTTTCAAGTGGCCCCTACTTGTGGCATGGTAAATCAAGAGCAATTCTTGATTCCTGAAGATGAACCGGTTCATTTTTATAGCCCAGAGCGCTCAAAAGCACAATTAATTTGGACCAGAAAGGGATATTTTGAATATAAATTTCCTATCGTAATTCCAAGTGGTGCGACGATCTCTAGCCTACAACTTTCCATGGAGATATGTTCGGAAGCACCGAATCATGACCCCAATTGGCCATCGGATATTACGTTATGGATTAACGGTGTAGATATTGGGACATGGACGAGTCCAGGGGATTATGGAGATCGTCCAGGGAAACTTAATCCAAGTTACTGGGCTGATACTACCAGTACACAGTATGGCAGTTTAAAAACGTGGAAGGTTACCAAGCATGAAACATTTATTGATGACTTTCAATTATCGGCATGTACCCTCGACGAATTAAATCTACTAGAAAAGAATTTTGTATCAATTAAAGTAGGCATTAAAGAAGATGCAATACATAAAGGAGGTATTAATTTATTTGGTAAAGGATTTGGTGATTATGATCAAGATATCGTATTAACGATTCATTATAGTTAATGTAACGATTGCTCTATCGTATGTTTGTTGTCTGTTCCGACAGAATCGGCTCCCGCTTAAAATCAATACCATTTGTCCTATGTGTAATGGAAGATCTAATCTAGTTATTGAGGTATGTAGTTGAATTTGGAGCATTTAAAGTACTAGAAAAACAGACAGAATTTATTCTTTCTGTCTGTTTTTACCTTAAAATGAAAATGATTCCCCATCTTCTGGCACGAACACGTTAGAGGAGATTCCTTTTTCATTAATAAAGCTTTTTAATTCTTCTCTGGACAATGTCCAATGGTTCACAGCCTCCATATGACTTGCGATAATTTTTGCATGAGGGGAAGCCTTAGATACTTGATAAACATCATCTTTACTCATCACAAGAGAACCGCCTTCTAGGAATTGGTTATCTCCAGCATTTACGACAATGATTGCTGGATTGTGTGCATTAATCTCTTCTTGCACACCTTCATACCAAACCGTATCTCCTGCTACATATAACGTTTTCTCCATTGGGTGTTTGAAAACAACACCACAAACTGGACCAGCAAGTTTTACTATTTCTCCTCTTCCATGATTCCCCTTCGTTTTAATTAACTTAACATCTTCAAAAACGGAATCTTCTTGTAAAACCTCTACATTTTGGAAACCCTCTTTTTCTACTTCTTTCGCATCTTCTTCGTTTTGTACAAACATCTTGATATCTTTTGGTAATACTTCTTTGGCAACTTCATCAAAGTGATCTAAATGTAGATGCGTTACAATGACGGCATTGATGTTGGATATAATTTTATCTATCGATGTTGGTAAGTTCACTAAAGGGTTATTTTGTTCCTGTCTAGCTGAATTTGGGAAAGGAGGATAAGTCCCCTTATCTGCTAAAAAAGGGTCGATTAAAAACTTTTTATCTGCATAGTCAACTACAAGAGTTGCATTTCGGATTTGTTGTATATTCATAATAAAACTCCCTTGCTTTTATTTAAGTATATTTTATACTAGGATCAATTAAGAATACATGGATAAAATCAAGACTTTTTGCTGTTTGACTTGATAATTGAAAGGATTTGACCGAATGCTGGATAATACGGATATGCAGATTTTGGAGGAACTTAACGAGAACAGTCGTATAACGATGAAAGAACTGGGGGAAAAAGTTCATTTGACTGGACAAGCTGCTGCAGATAGAGTCACTAAATTAGAGGAAAAGGGAGTAATTGAGGGATATACAATAAAGATAAACCAAGTAAAATTAGGTTGTTATGTATATGCCTTTATTACAATTATTATACGAAGTACCAATCATCAGCCTTTCCTTTCCTTTATTAACACTCAAGAGAAGCATATAATAAGCAATTATAAAATCAGTGGAGATGGTTGTTATCTTCTTGAATGTAGATTTCCATCAAATGAAGTATTAGATGATTTTTTGTTGGGCTTAAATAAGCATGCAAATTATAAATTATCGATTGTAATTAAGAAGCAATAATTAAATGGAAAATTTAGTTATATTAAATGAACGCGGGGAGTCGTGAATGGAATAAAACCTAAAAGTAACTCGCTTGGATATTTGTCCAAGCGAGTTTATTTTTCATGTACCTGCTGTCAATTATATACGCTTGAATAGGGGGCTTTGAAAGGATGTTTTCTTTATATATAAAAGAGATTTCTAAAACAAAAGGAGTTAGAAAATACATTTAATTTTATTGACTTTTCAGAAATGTAAGCGTATTATTCACTTAAAATACAGAAAAACAGTATAAAAACATAAAAATTGTAATAAAGGGAGGGGTGTTTGATGCGTAGAAGGGTTGGCGTATCATTGTGTTTGCTTAGCCTGTTATTTCTGTTAACAGCGTGTTCTGGTCTTGGTCAGCTAGTAAGTGGTAATAGCGCGAATGTTCCAGATGGAGCTAAGGAAATCAAAATGTGGAATTTATTTGCAGGTGGAGATGCCGAATACATGCAAAACATCGTGGATGAATTTAATGCTAGTCAAAACGAATTCTATGTGAACAATATTCAGCAAGAGTTCGAGGAATACTATACGAAACTAATTACCAGTCTTGGAGCAGGGAAGGGACCAGATATTGCGATTTCTCATTCTCATACATTACCTGAGTTAGTCGATCTTGGTATTTTGCAACATCTAGATGGCTATGCAGAGGAAGTAGGAGTGCAATGGGATGAGTTTAATACAAATATTCTAGATCAAACCGTTTTTGATAATCAACATTATGCAATCCCCATTGATACACATCCTCATATTATGTACGTCAATAATGATTTGATTGATCAAGCTGGATTATTAAATAAAGATGGAACGTTAAAGATGGAGGAGACGCCCGAAGGATTTCGAGCATTTTTTCAAACATTAAAAGAGAAATTGCCAGAGAATAATTTTCCATTGGCATTCCCAACAGTTGGAATGGATGGATATCGACAATGGTGGACATTTTATACCCAGCTAGGTGGCGAAAATATTGTAACAGATGATTTGGAAAACCCTAGTTATGTGTTAGATACGGCCAAAGCAATTGAAGCTGCAGAATACATGCAGAAATTCTGGTATGAGGATGAAGTCATTCCATTAAATCTAGCAGATTTCTATTCGGACTTTCAATCTGGTAAAGCGGCTACGATTGCCACAGGTGTTTGGTCGACAGGAGTTTGGGAAAGCACGGAGGATTTTAATTTTACGGCAATGCCGATTCCCACTATTTTTGGACAAAAAGGAGCATGGGGTGGTTCGCACACCCTAGTTTTACCTGCCTATGAAGATGCAGATCCAGAAGTACAACGAGGTGCCGTTGCATTTATGGACTTTGCCACAGATCATGGAGCAAAGTGGGCGCAAGCAGGTCATATTCCAGCAAAGGATACGGTAGTAGAATCAAAGGAATTTAAAGAGATGGCCTATCGGGAAGACTATGCCCAGGTTGCCGATTATGTCAATTTCTCTGACCGAACCATTTATTATCGTGGTATTAACGATATTATGATCCGTAATCTCGATCGAATATGGACAAATGAAGCTACCGCAGAACAAGCTTTTCAGCAAATTGAGAAAGAGGTAAAGGAGCTTATACATGATTAATTAACAAATAAGACAAGAAAGGAGTTTAGGAAATGAATAAGAAAGCTTGGATCAAAGATATGAAAGCGGTTCCTTTTTTGCTTCCATTCTTTATTGCTTATTTAATATTTACAATCCTGCCTATTTTTAAAGGATTGCAAATGAGTCTATATGATTGGAATCTAGTTAAGAAAATGGATTTCGTCGGCTTGGAGAATTATGTGGACATGATTAAGGATCCTTTCTTTTGGCAGACCTTATGGAATACGACCTTATTTGTTATCCTCACCACACCAACGATGGTACTTCTAGCATTAGGTCTTGCGCTTTTAGCTAATTTAAATACCAAATTAAAGACCTTCTTCCGTGGCTCGTTCTTTCTGCCAAGTATCTTGTCCGTTGCGGTAATATCCTTTTTAGCCATCTTTATGTTACAGCCATACAGTGGTTTGGTAAATACGGTGATTCAGGCAATAGGAATTGAAGCAGAACCATTTTGGATGGCGGATAAAACGTTGGCTTGGGTCAGTATTGTCGGGGTAACACTATGGTGGTCGGTTGGTTTTAATATGATTCTTTTTCTTACGAGTTTGCAAGAAATCCCAGATACGTATTATGAAGCTAGTGAAATCGACGGCGCTACGAGATGGGAGCAATTTCGCTATATTACTTTACCACAATTAATCCCAATTGGTCGGGTAATCATTTTATTACAAATATTAGCTTCTTATAAAGTATTTGCGCAAATCCTGCTAATTACTGGTGGTGGTCCAGGAGGAGCCACACGGCCGCTCATTCAATACATTTATGAAGTAGGCTTTACACAAAATAATTTGGGCTATGCAGCAACGATGTCTTATGCGTTATTTTTCATCTTATTAATCTTGTCAATCATTCAGTTAAAAAATCAACGATTGGAGGAGAACTAGATGGCTTCGATTACTTCATCTAAAAGTAGGAAAGCGTTGGATCGTAATCGAGATCCGCTCTTAAAGGTAAAAGTAACCATCGGTGTGATTGTAGCTATAGTGTTTATTGTTCCGATTATTTGGATGTTGTTTGTATCGATCAAACCGGATGGATTCTCTACGTCAAATCCTATTGCGTGGTTTCTACCACCCTATACGATTTCCAATTATGTAACTATCATTATGGACAGCTTAATCCTACGTTGGCTGTTTAATAGTTTTTTTGTTGCTTTGGTAACTACCATTTTAACATTAGCAATTACTTCGTTGGCAGCATTTGCGATTTCACAAATGAAATTTCGTTTTAAGAATTTTATTTTTATCTTCTTTTTACTTGGTTTAATGATTCCAGGAGAAGCAACGATTATTCCTCTTTATGAAATTGTTAAGAGTATGAATCTGATTGACAGTTATGCTGGTTTAATTCTGCCAATGATTGCTTCACCACTTGGAGTCATTATTTTAAAAAGTTTCTTTGATGGTGTACCAAAAGAAGTTATTGAGAGTGCCATTATTGATGGTTGTTCTTATTTCAAATTATTCTACAAAATTGTCTTGCCCCTAGCAAAACCTGCAATGGCAGCGATTGGAATCTTTACTTTTATAGGTTCATGGAATAATTTCTTATGGCCATACTTATCCATATTGTCGGAGACGTTGTACACATTACCGGTTGGCTTGCCGGTGTTTAATTCAACTTATTCGCAAGCTTATGTGTTACCAATGACAGCCAATGCCATCGCATCGATTCCAGTTATTATTGCATTTTTGATTTTTGAAAAACAGATTGTCAAAGGAATTAGTTTCACAGGTATAAAAGGTTAATAGAGGAGTGAAGGAAAATGAAAGAAACAATGACAAAGGAAAAGAAAACGTATCAACGGACGGAATACCCTCGTCCACAATTTGAACGAAAAGAGTGGATGAACCTAAATGGAACTTGGAAGTTCGGATTTGACGATAAAAATATCGGTGAATTAGAACAGTGGCAGCATAAGCCATCTGTATTGACAAAAGAAATACAAGTTCCTTTTACGTACGAGACAAAAGCTAGTGGTATTGGTGAAGAAGCATTTCACCCGAATGTATGGTATCATCGTACATTTCAAATTACAGAAGAAAATGCAGCGAAACGTGCATTGTTACGATTCCAAGCCTCTGATTATCATACGAAGGTTTGGGTGAATGGCGTATTTATCGGTGCTCATACTGGTGGGTATGCTGCTTTTTCCTTTGATATCTCGCATGCGGTTGATGCAACAAAGGAAAATGAACTTGTTGTCAAAGTAGAGGATAGCCAAAGTTGTTATCAGCCACGCGGCAAGCAACGTTGGATTAATGAGAATTTTGGCTGCTGGTATGTACAGCAAACAGGGATTTGGCAAACGGTATGGCTGGAGTTTTTACCAGAGACAACGATTAATCATGTGAAGATGACACCAAATATCGATACAAATTCGTTGCATTTGGCGTACGATTTAAATCAATTGCCAACAGGGGCTTGTCGGATAGAGACGACGATCCGGTATGAGGGAAATCTAGTAAAACAGTTTGTAATCACGCCAACTCGGAAAGATGAACAGATAGAGATAGAGTTAACTTCGCCGATTCATGAATGGAAGATCATGCATTGGACGCCTGAGCATCCACATTTGTATGATGTAACCTTCCAATTATATGTGGACGAAGCTTTGGAAGATGAAGTTCATTCGTACTTTGGGATGCGAAAGATTTCAATTAAAGAGGGAAAGGTATTGTTAAATAATCAGCCGATTTATCAAAAACTATTACTGGATCAAGGGTACTGGCCTGATACGATGTTGACTCCTCCATCAGATGAAGCGATGTTAGAAGATATTAATAAGACTTTAGCAATGGGCTATAACGGGGTACGTAAACATCAAAAAGTGGAAGATGCTAGGTTTCTATATTGGTGCGATAGGAAGGGGCTGCTTGTTTGGTCAGAAATGGCGGCAACCTATGAGTACTCTGATAAGGCGGTAGCGAACTTTACAAAAGAATGGCAGGAAGTTGTAACTCAATATTATAATCATCCTTCGATTATTACATGGGTCCCGTTTAACGAATCATGGGGCGTGCCAAAGATTTTTAAGGATGCAAAGCAGCAATCCTTTACGGAGGCAATTTACTATGTAACAAAATCAATCGATTCCAACCGTCCAGTCATTGTCAATGATGGTTGGGAACATACAATCTCTGACATAATTGCTTTACATGACTACGAGGAATTAGGTGAGAATTTCTATCATCGCTATCAAGATAAAGCAGCTATTTTAGAAAATAAAAAACCACATAACCACCATAAATATGCTTTTGCCGAAGGATATCACTATCAAGGACAGCCAATAATGATAACGGAGTACGGGGGCATTGCGTTTCAAGATAAGCGTGGTTGGGGCTATGGCAATCAAGTGACGACGGAAGCCGAATTCCTAGAACGTTTCCGTAATATTACCAATGCTATCAAAGATCTCCCTTATATTTCAGGTTATTGTTATACCCAAACCACCGATGTTCAGCAGGAGATTAATGGCTTGCTAAAAGAAAATCGCGAACCCAAGATAGCTCTGGAAAAAATTAAAGAAATCAATGATGCCTAATTTTTAGCTGTTAGGAGTGTGTTAATATGCATCAGAAACCAAATATTATTTTGATTTTAGCAGATGACCTAGGTTTTTCAGACCTTGGATCTTTTGGAAGTGAGATTCAGACGCCGCATTTAGATCAATTAGCCAAGGGTGGGCTACGGTTTACTCAATTTTATAATTCTGCTCGGTGCTGCCCGAGCAGAGCTTCGTTGTTAAGTGGATTATACCCTCATCAAGCCGGTGTCGGTGAAATGACGGAAGACTTGGAAACGCCTGGGTATCGTGGTTACCTTAAAGATCAATGCGTTACCTTAGCTGAAGTTGTTAAACAAGTAGGTTATCGTACCTATTTGTCAGGTAAATGGCATGTTGGTGAAATTGGTCCAACGGAGCGCGGTTTTGATGATTTCTATGGATTATTAGGAGGGTTTACTAGTTTCTGGGATCAATCGGATTATTCCAGGCTGCCGAAGGGGCGACCGGAAAGAACTTATAAGGATGGAGAGTTTTATGCGACAGATGCGATTACCGATTATGCATTAGACTTCATTACAGAAGCAAGAGCAGAACAGGAACCATATTTTCTTTATTTATCTTATAATGCACCACATTTTCCTTTGCAAGCTCCAAAAGAAGAAATAGCGAAATATGAGAAGCTATATCAAAAAGGCTGGGATAAAATACGAGAAGAAAGATTGGATCGAATGAAGAAACTAGCGATTGTTCCAGAAGACACAGAATTAACGCCTCATGCTCCGTTTTGGAATAGGGATAGAGATATTCAAGGTGTGAACCCGGCTTGGGAATCGGTTGCGAATGATCGAAAGCAGGATTTAGTTAAACGAATGGCCATTTATGCTGGCATGATTGATCGAATGGATCAAAATATTGGCAGGGTACTCAATGACTTAAAGAAGCATGGCGAGATGGACAATACGCTTATCCTGTTCTGTTCCGATAATGGTGCTTGTGCAGAATGGGATCCATGGGGGTTTGATAATTGGATTACAACGTCTAACTTTCTTCATCGCAAGGAGGACTTAGATCATATGGGTGGTCCTGATTCTTATCATAGTTATGGATCTGGCTGGGCAAATGCGAGTAGTACGCCATTGCAATTGTATAAACATTATAGCCATGAAGGTGGGATAAGTACGCCATTAATAGCTCATTGGCCGGAAAAAGTGGCGAACCAGGGAGGAATTGATCATCGCCCAGGTCATTTTATAGATATAATGGCAACCCTTGTGGAGATTACGAATGCTTCCTATCCCGATCAATACAATGGACATTCGATCTTACCAATGGAAGGGCAAAGCTTCATGCCTGCCATTCGCGGTGAAAAGGAAATGGAAGAAAGAACGTTTTGTTTTGAACACGAGCAGCATTGTGGTGTGAGGAAAGGCAAATGGAAGCTGTCGAAAGTAAAAGAAATGGATTGGGAGCTTTATGATATAGAGCATGACCGAACGGAGATGCATAACCTAAAAGACAACTATCCAGAACTTGTGGAGGAGATGAAGGGTATCTGGGAAGCATGGGCTAAGCGGACAGATGTGTATCCACGGAAAAGACCACAAGTTAAATGAAAAAGTCGGGTAACCGGCTTTTTTATGTGATAAGAAGATGAAATCATTTCTTTTTTAATTTATATTTAGAAAATTTAATAAAAAGATTGATTCGAAACATATTGAATGTTAGAATTTACTGAAAGTTATTAAATAAGTTATATTATTATAATTTTAGACTATTATAAGGAGCAAACCAATATGGTTGTAGATAAAGATCTTTCCATACCATTATATAAGCAAATAAAAAAATATTTAGAAACAAAAATCGATTCAGGTGAATGGGAGGTAGGATATAAGTTACCTGCTGAGAAGGAATTAGCTACCCGTTTCCAAGTAAGTAATATTACTGTTAAGCGAGCCATTCTTGATCTAGTTAACGAAGGGATTCTTCACAGAAAAAGTGGAAAAGGGACTTTTGTAAAAAAACGAGAAGAACATAATCTAGCCAGTTTCGTTTCGGTTCAGGATGAACAAGAAACTAGAAAAGCATATCCACATAAAACACTTGGTTTTAAAACAATACCAGCAGAAGAAGCAATTGCTAGAAAACTAGGTATCGATCAAGGGGATATGATCTATATGATGAACCGTCTTAAAATTGAAGGTCAGAAACCTACAGTGATTGAATTCTCTTATGTTCCAGAACATTTGGCGCCAGAATTAAGTCAGAACGATATAGAAAACGAGCTACTGTATAATATATTTTCTAGAAAATATAAAATTAAATTAGATAGAGCGAAAGTTTATATTTCTACAATGACTGCAAAAGAATATGAAGCTTCGACACTTGGTATAGATATAGGTGATCCATTGTTTGTTTTAGAACGCTTTACTACAACTGCTACGAAACAAAAGATTGAGTACTCAAAACTCATCATGCTTTTCGAAGATGCTAAATACTATCTAGAAGTTCAATTGTAGCGTTAATATCTAAGCAACAATAAGTATCAAATTAAATATTATAATATTATAATATTATATTTTATATAATGAAGGAGTTTCTTTTCTAATAATCATTGAAACGCTTGGAGGGTTGATGATGCAAATGGTGGAGCATCCAATTTTAGGGAGAAAATTTGACCAGGAAATAACGTTTTATTTTAATGAACAGCCATTAAAGGCTTGGGAGGGACAAACGGTTTCTGCTGCTTTACTAGCTAATGGAGTTAAAGAACTTGGAAGAAGCCGTAAATTGGCTCAAGCAAGAGGAGTATACTGTGCTACGGGAAGATGCTGCAGCTGTTTTTTAACAATTGATGGCTTAGAGCATGTGATAAGCTGCACTACATTAGTACAAGAAGGTATGGTCGTGTCATCGAATGTTGGAGATCCAAAAAGGGGGAAGTAAGATGGAGACTGATTTAGTAATAGTAGGTGGTGGTCCAGCGGGGCTAAGTGCAGCCATAACAGCTACTTCTTATGGCGCGGATGTTATTTTGATTGAGGAATCCTTTTCACTTGGTGGGCAATTAAGACAGCAGACACAATTGCATGCAAACCTACCAAGCAAGTTTTTTGCTGAACGTGGAACATCACTAGTGAAGAGACTTACCAGTCAATTAGAAACTCCCAATCTAAAAATACTTAGAAATCATACGATGATCGGTGCATATAAAAATGGACATATCGGTGTTACTAATGGAAAAACAACATTTGAAATAGAGGCTAAAAAGAATATTATAGCTTCTGGCGCTGCAGAGAATGCATGGATCTTTCCGGGTTGGACACTACCTGGGGTTATGACAGCTGGTGCAGCACAAATTTTACTGAATAGGGAGTTTGTATATCCAGGGAAACAAGTAATGATGATCGGATCAAATAGCTTTGCTCTTGAAGTCGTTAAGCAATTATATGAATGTGGTATTTCAGTACAAGCGATTGTGGAAGCGTCTGAAACGATATTAAGCAGGGATCAAGCTTTACTATCCATGTGTAAGAAAAACAATATCCCTTTTTTCTTAAATAGTACGATTGAATCGGTTAGTGGATCAGGCCATGTTGAGAAAATGACTATTCGAACCAGTGAAGGTATGATGGAGGAGCTTGAAGTAGATCTGATTTGTACAGCCAATGGATTTAGTCCTATATTGGAAGCGTTTCAAATAATGAGTTGTGACTTAACACACAGTGAGGTGCTTGGCGGATGGCTGCCAACATACAGCGTGAATTTTCAAACAAGCAATCCATCTGTATACCTTGCAGGTAATGCAGCAGGGATTACTTCCTTAGGTTCGATACTTTTAACAGGGGAAATTGCTGCTTTAAGTGCGTTAGAATCGTTACAGTTTATTAGTGAACGTGATTCAAATAGAAAAAAGGCTGCATTGTGGGAAGAACTTTATCAAATAGAAACGTTTTTTAATAAGGATACCATGCTAGCCAGGTTAGAATTAGTTAAGCATTATCATAGTGAAAGAGGACTTCCATTACCAGACTTTGTTGATCCATTGAAAGGAGAGATGCTCTTTGGATAAATCGACAATTGTTTGTCGCTGTGAAGAAGTAAACATAGATGAAGTTGAGTCAGCAATTCAGTTTGGTGCAGAAACGTTTGACGATATTAAACGGTTAACAAGATGTGGAATGGGCCCCTGTCAATCAAAAATATGTCTTCAACTAGTTAGAAGGATTATCAGTGAGTACACGGGGATGGAATCTAGTGAGATTGAACCATCTAGGATGCGGCTACCGTTACGAATGGTTCGAATGAGTGCTCTTGCTGGTGAAAAGGAATCCGAAAGTGTTGCTTCTGTATTCGAGGAATCATTAGAAGAGAGTGATCCAAGTGATAAATAATAAATACGATGTAGTTGTTATCGGGAGTGGAGTCGTTGGAAGTAGTATTGCCTATCACCTTTCTGAAAGTAAAAAAAATAACATACTTGTTGTTGATAAAGGATTTCCTATGTCTGGAACGTCCGGGTCAACGCAAGCTTGGGTTTGGGTGCACAGCAAAACACCATCTTGGTATGGAGAACTGAGTATGTATAGTGCTGAATTATACCCGTTTCTAGAGCGGAAGATAGGTGATGTTGAATATAAACGAACTGGAGGAATCGCTCCATTTTTCAATGAGGCGGATCGAGAGGGGGCATTAAGGCTAGCTGAAAAACAAGCTGAAGTTGGCATTGAGGTCGATGTGTTGAACCGAGAGGAAGTATTAGAAAAAGAGCCTGCTCTTTCACAAAGAGTAGCCGGGGCTACTTTCTGTAAATTAGATGGTAATGTAAATCCTTTTCGTCTTGTGGAGCTATATACAAAAGCGGCCAAAAAGAATGGTGCTGTCTTTTCTTTTTATAATCAAGTAGTCACTATTACAAAGAAAAAGGATATATTTCAGATCGAGACTGATCAAGATACCTTTTATTCAAAAAAAGTGATTTTAGCTGGTGGTCCATGGTCTAAGGATTTAGGAAAGATGCTAGGGGTAGACATTCCCATTAAACAGGTTCGAGGGCAAATTCTAGTAACAGAACCTCAATCACCTTTTTTAAAACATACAATAGGGGGAATAAGACAAGCCGATAATGGGGAGGTTTTAATTGGCTATTCTAAAGAGGAGGTGGGATATGACAAACGATCAACACTAGATATCATGCAGGAAACGGCAAAAATGGCTACTGAATTTATTCCTTCCTTAGCCAAAGCAAATGTTGTGCGATGTTTCTCGGGAATTAGAGTGATGCCTAAAGATGGCTTTCCAATTATTGGTGAAGTTCCGGAGGTCCGTAATGCTTATATTGCTGCAATGCATAGCGGGATTACGTTGTCTCCACTAGTAGGTACGCTTATGACAGAGTTGTTAGAAGATGGAGAGACTTCCATTGATCTTACCCGATTTTCTATGAATCGATTCGACCAAATGTACTCCCGGATATCTGAATAGTTAAAAAGTTAAGCTAACAATTTGATTCGAAAAAAGTTCGTCAAAAATAAGGAGGAGAACGATGAGCGCTACAATCGCAATCATTATTAGTTCGATTGTAATTCTAGGTCTTGGTTCAGCAATCGCTTTTTTGGTGGGAAAAAAACAAAAAAGCAGTGAAACTTGGATTGTTGGTGGCAGATCCTTACCCGTGTATGTCGTTGCAGGTAGTCAATTTGCTACTGGTGTCGGTGGTGGTGTCTTAGTTGCACATATTGGTATTGGATATAGCGCAGGATGGTCTGCAATCACTTATAATCTGTTATATTCAATTGGAATTGTGCTTCTTGTACTGCTTGCTGGGTGGTTGAAAAAGCAAAACTTTTCTACATTACCAGATATTTTTAAAAACCTATATGGTGAACATCGAATCATGATGAGCTTAGTTACCATATTGGCAATTGTCGTACCGTTTGGCTGGTTATGTACACAACTGGTTGCATTCGGTAACTTATTCACCGAGATAACGGGAATTTCCTTTACGATACTTATTATTATATTCGCAGCTATCAGTCTACTCTTTGTATTACCCGGAGGACTAGCCTCTGTAGCTTGGACGGACTTTGTATATGGATGTTTCATGCTAGTACTTTCAATTGCAAGTGGTCTCTATATGTTGAACATGGCTGGGGGTTGGAGTGGTATCTCAGCAAATGTTCCAAACAATCTTGTATCCTTTCCTGAAGGTTTAGGAGCAGTTGGATTAAGTACGATCGTACTTTGGATTTTTGCGATTTTCCCTGGAGCTTTAACAAATCAAATGTCTTACCAACGGATTTATGCTGCTAAGGATGCGAATACAGCAAAAAGAGGGTTTATAATTGCTGCAATAGTAGGTGTAATTTCTGGTGTATGGGCTTCGTTTATGGGGATTGCGATTTTATCGCAAAACCCAGGTTTAAGTAATCCAGAAATGGCATCAGGGTGGTTTTTAACACAAATTCCTACCTGGTTTCTTTCCATCTATGCAGCATTTATTATAGCGACAATTATGTCTACAGTTAGTAGTGCAGTACAATCCGTTGTTGTAAATATTACGAAGGATATTTATCAATCTTACATTAATCCAGATGTGAGCGACAAAAAACTGATAAGGTCTTCAAGGATGTTATCCGTATTCGTTATTTTTTTAGCAATTCTATTAGCCTTGTATTACCCAAAAGCATTAGGATGGCTACAAGCAACTTACGCCTATTCGGCCGCAGGGTTATTAGTTCCAATTTTTTTAGGATTTAGCATACGACGTACAAATTTCCTCTCTCCTAAAGGTGCAATTGGTAGTATTGTACTAGGCGTTGCAGGTGCTGCAGTAGCCCAAATAATAGATACAGAAATTCCATATGCAGTTTTTGGGGTAGCCGGTTCGTTAATAGGCTTTCTGATATTCAACGCCATTTTTAAAAATGAAACGACAAAGAAACGGAATGCAGCTAAATTAGATATAGGTTGAATTTTCTGAATAAAAATTATTATTAGAATTATAAGTTATGTGGAATGGAGTGTGTTAGATGGATGCAGAAGTTGCAATTGTTGGGGTCGGAACAATGGGAAGTATGGCAGCATGGCAGCTCGCTAAAAAAGGTGTATCTGTAATTGGATTTGAACAATTTGGCATTGGTAATGATCGCACAGCAGCAGGAGGAGAATCGCGCCTATTTCGTACTGCCTATATGGAAGGTCCGGAGTATGTACCGTTATTACAAGAAGCAAAGCATTTGTGGAGGAGTTTGGAAGAGGCAAGCGATAACAACTTATTAACGTTAAACGGGGGCTTAATGATAGGTGAGTCAGGATCATTAGAAATAAATACAATTAAAAAAAGTATTCATGATTTTGCCCTTGAGCATGAAGTTTTGGAGGGGGAACAAGCCAAAAAAAGATACCCACAATTTACGTTATACGAGAACGACGTTGTTATTCTAGATAAAAATGCTGGTTTTTTAAGGCCAGAGTTAGCTGTTGTATCAGCAGTTCAGCAGGCTGTCAAACATGGTGCGAAGATTAAAAATTATACAAAGGTAAATGATATTGTTCCAGAAAAACAAGGGGCAACGATTGTAACTAATGAGAAGTCCTATCATGTAGAAAAAGTTATCATTACTACCGGCGCATGGACGTTAAAACTAATTCCTCAGCTAAAAAATAAGTTGGTTCCAAGGAGACTCTTGTTAACATGGTTTGCACCAAAGGATGTTTCTTTGGTCACTGCTGATAAGCTGCCTATATTCGCTCGCATGCGTGGCGATTTCCGGCTTACAGGCGCACCAATGCTTGATGGTTCCATGGTAAAAGCCTCTTATACAAAGGATCCATCGTATATTGACGATCCATCCAAATTATATAGGGATGCAAATCTTGAGGAATTAGAAAGAATAAGTGAGTCAGTAAAAACATTACTTCCAGTACTTTATCCTGATCCTGTACGAGCAAGTGCATATATGGATGCTTACACACCAGATAACCATGCTATTGTTGGAGAATTGCCAGACACCTCTCACCTAATAATAGCAAGTGGATTTTCAGGGCATGGGTTCAAACTTTCTCCAATGATAGGTAAGATACTTTCAGAACTTTGTATCGATGGGAAAACAAATTATCATATTCAACATATGAAACCAAATAGATTTTTTGAAGCGGCTAATTTTTAGTGGCCAGCTAAAAAACGCCTTTCTATAGAAAGGCGTTTTTTCGTTAGAGAAACGTATCAACTCGGGAGAGAGCACGTCCATAACTGGACAGAGTACGCCCCAAAAAAAGGCACTAAACTTAACCACGCCCTTACTGTAATAATAATTATAGTTAGGCCTGTGTGGTTATCAATAGAAAAAGATTTATGAAGATAAATTTAAAAATCTCTCATCTACCTTTATAAATAAGGATAAATGTTACTTCCCTTTACATAACACAGAACCGTGTTATTCTTTAATAAACGAGTAAAAGGGGGAAGTTCTTTGCTTGATCATACTAGCTCAATACCGTTACATATTCAATTAAAAAAGATTTTAGAAAATCAAGTTGAGCAAGGGATTTTTACAAGTCAACTTCCAAGTGAACGTCAATTTATGGAACGTTATAATATAAGTCGAAGTACAGTCCGGGAAGCTATTAATCTTTTAGTACGAGAAGGAGTGTTAGAAAAAAGACATGGTAAAGGTACATTTGTTTCATTTAAACCAATTCATGATTGGTTAGGTAATTTGAGTAGTACAACAGAAACAATAAGGAATATGGGAAAGAAACCCGGGGCAAAATTAATAACTCATTATATCACCACGCCCCCTAGTTATATTCAGGATAGAACTGGGTTTACAAAGGCGTATTTTATAAAAAGAATTCGTTATGCTGATGACATCCCGCTAGGAGTAGAAAGACACTATTACCCTGTCTCAATTGGTAAGGAATTGGTAAAATATGATTTAGACAATGCTACATTATATTACTTAATAGAGAATGAATTAGGAATAAAATTTGCTGAGGCTGATCAGACCATTTCTAGTGGACAGATGCTAGATGAAGATAAAGAATACTTATCCGTTGCATCAGGAGCAAATTTACTTATTGCTGAAAGAATTATAAAAGATCAAACAGGAGATATTATTGAATTGGAAGAAGCTTTTTATCGAAGTGATATGTATACCTTTAAGATTAATCTATCACGCAAGTTTGGGTAGCCATCTTATTTATCCCGCATTTAACTGGCAGTAAAACCTCCACTTCCATCCTAAAGTAAAGCCCAGGAGGAGAATTAGGAGATCCAACTGCCAGTAAATGTCCGATTCTGTTCAGAGGCTTTAGGTCATACCCAAAGTGGCACTAACAAACAGTGGGGGATAAAAGAAACCCCTTCAATGATTAAAGTGTCACTTTATTATATGAAGTAGTTTCGTTGATTTTGATGTAGAAGTTCTCTCTGCCAGCAATGTATTGGTAATAAGGAGAGTACAAACATTAATAGTAATTTTAAATGGAACTTATTACGCTTTTAAATATCAGAATTTTTGTAATAGGTTGAAACTTAAATGTGTTCTCTTATATACTAAAAGTAATTGCTGATTAAATACAGAAGGAAGTAGAGAGGAGGACCACACAGAAGCGCTTTACATTACAATAACCTAACTGGTTCGGACGTTATGATGTCTTAACTTGATTATTGTAATTACTATTTGACGTAAAGGGAGTGATGTTATTGCTTATTGGTATTCCAAAAGAGGTTAAAAATAATGAGCGCCGAGTAGCGCTTACTCCATCAGGTGTCACCTCGTTCATCAAAGCAGGACATCAGGTGCTGGTAGAAGACGCAGCTGGCAAAGAAAGTGGATTCTTGAATGAAGCGTACAAAGCTACAGGAGCTGAAATTGGTACTGCAAAAGAGGCCTGGGCGGCTGAATTGGTAATGAAAGTGAAAGAACCTCAGCCGGATGAATATATTTATTTCCGTGAAGGGTTAATTTTGTTTACCTATTTACACCTTGCTGCAGAACCAGAATTGACAAAGGAATTAATAGATAAAAAGGTAACTGCAATCGCTTATGAAACTATTCAAGACAGCGACGATTCATTGCCGCTTTTGACACCTATGAGCGAAGTAGCAGGTCGAATGGCTGTACAAATTGGTGCACAATATTTAGAAAATATGAAAGGTGGTAAGGGCGTTTTACTAGGTGGAGTACCAGGGGTTCATCCTAGTAATGTGGTTATCATAGGTGGTGGAGTTGTGGGTACGAATGCGGCAAAAATAGCATTAGGCTTAAGAGCAAATGTAACTATTATTGATATTAATGCGAATCGCTTACGTGCATTGGATGATATGTTTGCTGGAACAGTAACGACGTTAATGTCAAACCCAATGAATATTCAACAGGCAGTAAAGCAAGCGGATTTGGTAATAGGTGCTGTGCTAATACCAGGGGCAAAGGCTCCTCAATTGGTTACAGAAGAAATGGTGAAAGAAATGACATCGGGATCTGTCATAATTGATGTAGCAGTTGACCAAGGAGGATCGATCTCAACCATTGATAGAGTTACCACACATGACTCCCCAGTTTATATGAAACATGGTGTTATTCATTATGCTGTGGCAAATATGCCTGGAGCTGTAGCTCGAACTTCAACATTGTCGTTAACAAACAACACATGCCAGTATGGGGTTTTTCTTGCAAATCATGGCCTGCAACAGGCAATTCAAATAAATGAAGCATTAGCGAAGGGGGTTAATACGTATGCTGGATATATGACGCATGAAAAAGTTGCTAATCACTATGACCAGATGTACAAACCTATCACATCTGTTTTAAAAGCTCCGATAACTGCGTAGTAAGTTTCAGAGTTATACCCTATTTTAAATTGGAATGGAGGGCTTAAAGTTGAAAAAGGAAGCGGAAATGCCTGATGTAGTTGGAAAAGAATTACCTCATCTATGGAATGCAATGCATCGTTATCACCCAGGTGCTCAACAAATGGTTGCTGCCTCAGGTGAAGGATCATGGTTTACGGATGAATCTGGTAACCGCTATTTGGATGGCGTATCAGGATTATGGTGTTTAAATCTCGGGCATGGCAGGCAAGAGATTATTGATGCAGCAACAGCACAAATGAAAAAACTTACCTATTTTCCCTTAACAATGAGTCACAATCCTGCAGTTAAACTAGCGAATAAAATTAGTAGTTTACTAGGAGGAGGTTATCAAACATTCTTCTCTAATAGTGGATCTGAAGCTAATGAAACCGCATTTAAGATTGTGAGGCAGTACCATAAGCAGACTGGCAACCCAGACAAATTTAAGATCATTTCCCGCTATAGAGCTTATCATGGCTCAACTTTAGGTGCATTAAGTGCAACTGCACAGGCAAATCGAAGGGTGAAATATGATCCTGGTGTACCTGGCTTTTTGCATGTATATCCACCCTATCATTATCGATCTATTTTTGGCGGAGAACCAGAGGAATCGGATCTAAAAGCGGCCCAATTAATTGAAGAAATGATCAATTGGGAAGGAGAAGAAACAGTAGCAGCATTAATTATGGAGCCTTTTATATCTGGTGGCGGTGTAATCATTCCTTCCATGCAATACATTCAACGCGTTGCTGAAATTTGTAAGAAGTATAACGTGCTCTTAATTATGGATGAAGTTGTTTCAGGATATGGTAGAACTGGTAAAATGTTTGGTTTTATGCACGCAGAAGGAGTACAGCCAGATATCATAACCATGGCCAAGGGACTGACGAGCGGTTATTTACCTTTGGGAGCAACAGCCGTTAAATCCAATATTTATGACGTGTTTAAAGAAGAAGGAAAGGATAATCACTTCCGCCATGTTTCAACATATGGTGGCCATCCTGCTGCATGTGCGGTAGCACTGAAAAATATTGAAATTATTGAAAACGAAAATATTGTCGAGCGGGTAAATGAATTAGGGAAATCTAAATTAAGTCAACTTCATCAATTAATGGAACATGAAAACGTAGGGGAAGTAAGGCAAATTGGATTTTTACTTGGATTGGAAATGGTTACAGACCAAAAATCTAAAGTACCTCTTGAAGATTCAAAAATGGCAGAGATAGTAAGTGAATGTAAAAAGAAAGGATTAATTATAGGTAGAAACGGTGACACCGTTCCTGGTCAGAATAATGTCATAATTATAGCTCCGCCCTTGAGTAGTACAGAGGAAGATTTAGATTTTCTTGTAGAAACCGTAGAGTCAGTAATTTGCGGCGTGTAGAAAGACACTAATTTTCATGCCACCCATTTTTAAGGAATGCTTATCGGAGGGGATGTAGCATGCATGAATTACGAAAGATTAATAACATTTATCGCAGTTGCTGAGAAGAAAAGCTTTTCAGAAGCCGCTAAAAAACTATTTGTTACACAACCAACTATTACTTCGCAAATTAAAGCACTTGAAGAAGAACTTAATACTAAATTATTTGAACGAACGACTAAAAAAGTGAAGATGACTCAATCTGCGAGTATCCTACTAAAATACGCCAAAGATATCATTAAATTAAGTGACTCGGCACAGAAGGAAATTTTGAAAATCGAGGAAAGTACGCATGGCGAATTATGTATTGGATGTAGTTTAACCATAGGTGAGTATATTCTTCCTGAGTTTCTTAAAACGTTTAAAGATAAATACCCATTAATTCAAATGCGTGTTGATATTTCAAATTCTAATAAAATTGTCTCTGATATTAAAGATCAGCTAATCGATGTAGGATTAATTGAAACCCCAATTAATGATCCACATATTATGATTGAGCCAATTCTTGAAGATGAAATGTGTTTAATAGCTCCACCAAATTATTTCTCTGAAATGGAGATGAAAATCTCGATAGATCAATTAAAAAATATCCCATTAATTGTAAGAGAAGAGGGGTCTGGCACAAGAGCGGTAGTGAACCACTATTTGCAGCAAGCTGGAATACCTATCGATGAGTTAAATATTGTGATGGAGCTAGGCAGTACAGAAGCAATTAAAGCAGTAGTTGAATCAGGATTAGGGGTTTCAATTATTTCGAAAAATGCTATTAAAAAAGAACAGAAGTTACAGTTGTTGACAGCTTACGCGATGAAAGATATTTCATTTTACCGATATTTCTATATAGCTTTTCGTAAAGAGCAAATACTATCGTCTACAACGGAGTTATTCATTCATGAATTAAGAAAAATGGCAAATAAATTAGAACTAGATGTTTCGAACAGTTTGTTTCGCTAATGTATTTAATTTTGAAGGAGGAATTCTTTATGGAAAAACAAGGAGTCACAGTAAGTAAGGAAGCATCCAAAAAAGTGAAAATGACACCAAGTGAGGCTATCGTTGAAACATTAGTTTCAGAAAATGTAAAGGAAGTATACGGAATTGTTGGGTCAGCCTTTATGGATATGCTGGACTTGTTCCCGACAGCAGGTATTCATTTTTTGCCAGTACGGCATGAGCAAAGTGCAGCACACATGGCAGATGCATATACACGTGTCTCTGGTGTAGCAGGTGTTGTTATTGGGCAAAATGGTCCAGGAATTACGAATATGGTAACTTCTGTTGCTGCTGCCAATCAAGCGCATACGCCAATGGTTATTATATCACCCTCTGCTGGTACCCCTACCATTGGTTGGGATGGGTTTCAGGAAGCAGATCAGGTTTCGATCTTTGAAGCTATTACAAAGGAAACCGTTCGGGTTACTCACAAAAGTCGTGTAGCAGATTGTTTGCGAACAGCATTTCGAATCGCTTATGCAGAGCGAGGGCCTGTATTGTATGATATTCCACGTGATTTATTCTATGGAGAATTAGAGGATCAAATTCTAGCTCCACATCAATATCGGGTAAACAATCGAGGAAGTGGAGATCCAACCTCCGTAAAAAAAGCTGCAGAGCTTTTAAAAACTGCGAAGTATCCGGTTATTATTTCAGGGCGTGGAGCTGTAGATGCTGATGGGGTGGATACTATTAGTAAGATTGCCGAGCATTTAACCATTCCGACAGCTGTTTCGTATATGCATAATGATGCTTTTCCAGCAGATCATCCACTTGCTGTCGGCTCAATCGGCTACATGGGATCGAAAGCAGCAATGCATACGTTAAAGAAAGCGGATGTTGTATTAGCCATTGGCACACGCTTGTCCGTATTTGGAACGCTCCCATGTTATGATATTGATTATTTTCCAAAAGAAGCGAAAATCATTCAAATAGATATTAACCCGAGAAATATTGCAAGAACCCATCCCGTAGAGGTTGGAATAATTGGGGATGCAAAGTCTACAGCAGATGAATTATATAATCAGCTAAAAGAAACAGTACCACATGGCAACAAAGACCTTGGTCGTTTAGAGGAAATAAGCAAATTAAAAGGGGAATGGGAGCAGGAATTGGTTGACCTTGCCATGAAAGATGGGGAACCGATTAATCCAAGACGTGCTCTGTTAGAACTAACGAAAGCCTTACCTGATAATACGATTATATCAACAGACATTGGAAATGTGTCCTCAACAGCAAATGCATATTTGAAATTCAACCAGACAAGGCGACATATTGCCGCATTAACATTTGGTAATACTGGTTTCGCTTATCCAGCTGCATTAGGTGCACAGCTTGCTGAACCAGATTCACCAGTAGCGGCGATTATTGGTGATGGCGCTTGGGGGATGAGCTTGCACGAGGTAAGTACAGCTGTTGAACAAAATATTCCTGTAATTGCTTGTGTTTTTAATAATAAATCATGGGCAGCTGAGAAGAAGAACCAAGTAGACTATTATGATAATCGCTTTATTGGTTCCAATATAGAAGCTCCTGATTTCGCAGAAGTTGCAAGGTCAATGGGGGCTCTTGGCTATACCATCGAAAAGCCAGAAGATATGGCACCAGTAATTAAAGACGTATTACAGAAAAGAAAGCCGGCAGTACTTAACATTTATGTAGATGGAACACAACTGGCACCGCCATTTCGGAAGGATGCATTGAAAATGCCTACACGCTTATTGGATAAATACAAACACCTGGATTATGGAGTGTGGGGGAAGTAAACGAAATCAAGAATCACCGTGCCAAAGTTTGGCACGGTGATTTTTTTACAAGTTAAGGAAGTATAAAATTTTGGTTGGATAAAACGCTTCTGATGAGAAAGCTCTGTTTAGCTCTTAGCGCCAAAAACTAGGAGATTTCCCGTCGTGTCCTACGATAAAGAAGACTTGCCGATTTTTGAACGAAGTGAAGAAAGAGGCTTCATCACACTTATGCCCGTAGCGAAAGTCATCATCAATTCGGTTGAATGATGTCCGACTAAAACCGTGCTTTGGGCTAAGTCATCGGCATACCCCTATGAAGGGGCATGATTCCATTATCTCCTACGGTAGAATGATCGGCTAATTTCGCCACTTTGCGTGGCAATACCGCCCCAACCTGCTTGGCAGGTCGCAGTCCGTACATCTCTGTTCAGGGAGCTTGCGCGCTTGTTCTTTCGGTTTTAATACTTGAATTATTAGCTACGGCTAGCTTAAGCGTGTGGGGATGGTGATGCTTCATACGAGGGTATCTCTTGAAGTGCATTCGTATTACGTCACCCTTGAAAAGGGTGGTTTCCTTTTCAAGGGCATAGGTCAGACGTGAGGTGATCCAGGACGTTCGATTTAGCAACCTTCTTTATAGGTACCTGAGATCTAGTTCCTGTCTAGAGCCAGGAGCTTATTAAGACACATTTATTTTCTTAATGATCACACAATCGTATCTACTAACATTCGTTACTTAATATGCTCTTCCATAGAGGCTACATTGGAATTGGCTTCCTTCTCGTTATATTCTCCTAGAATCAAGTAATCCATTTCCGCTTTAGGGATTGCTCGATAGCTTTTAAATCTTATGAGGAAAAAGATAGCTCCTATTCCCACCCATACAAATAGGGCGATCCAAGATGGTTTATCCAAAAATCCAGGAGATCCTGGAATAACGAGTAATAAGAAAAATCCAGCTGCGCAGAGGATGCCTAGTAGTGAACAGAGCTTTCTGCCAGGTGAAACGATTGACTTTTTTGTACTGTTATGCAGAGAGGTTCTATCAGACCATTTAAAAAGTCGATATGCTACGAAACAGGCGTAGAAGTAGGCGATTGTCACTCCTAATGCTGACATGTCAACGACCCATAATAAAGCTTCTCGGCCAAAGAATGGGGCAAGTAAGGTAATGACAAGTGTAAATAGGATACCTATGTGTGGTGTATTATGTTTCGGATGCAATCTTCCAAAAGCGCTCGGTAGCACTTTGGCTCTTCCCATCGCAAATAATAGGCGGCTTGTTGACATGTAAAATCCATTTAATCCGGTAAATACTCCCATCATGAGCGCAAAGGATAATAAGATAACCCCGACTGCACCATAAGTATTTTCAATGATAGCACCTGTCCCCCAAGCAGAATCAGCTTCTACAGCGCTAGTCCAAGACTGGCCGACACCGGAAGCAATAATAGTTAATGAATAAGTTATACTAGCACAAATTAATGCAATAACTATAATCTTAAAGGATTTCTTAGGAGGAAAATCAAATTCCTCGGCTGCTTGTGGTATGTTATCGAAGCCAATATACGCCCAGGGAGCTATTGCAACAATCGCAAGAATTGATGATAATGCACCTATTTCAGGTTTAAAGAGAGGCTGCAGATTTGAGAAAGAACTTGAAGGGTGAAGCACCATAGATATTACTAAAACGATAACACCACCTATTAATGCTATGCAAAAGATAAATTGAGAAAAGCCTGATAGACTTGCACCACGTATGTTAAGAAATGCAAAGACAATCAAAGCAAGACAAGCAAGAATAACCTCTCCAGTATATACCTCCCACTCAGCAATACTGTACATATAGCCCTGCTCAATAATAGACGGTAATACAAATTTCCCTAAAAGTGCGAGTGCAGAGGCATTTAAGGCAACAATAGACATATACCCTAGTGTTAAAAACCAGCCGCATAAAAATGCGTGGTACCTACCTAAACCGTAATAAGCATAAGCAAATTCACCTCCGGATACCGGTAGCTTTTCAACTAAGAAACCATAGCTAACTCCTATGATAATCATTAAAACTGCTCCAATTATAAATCCAAGAATAACTCCTAATGGTCCTGCCATTGACATCCAATCTACTGGCAAGACAAATGCCCCCCAACCAATAGCAGATCCAAAAGCAATTGCCCACACCCAATGTGGTTTTAATGTTTTGTTCAATTGTTTACGCTCGGTCATCATTATTCTCCTCCTGAATTTTGTAAGCGCTTAACTTAAGTAGGTATTAGTATTATTAAAGCATGCAAAAAAGCTGAATACAATTATATTCTGAAAATTTAATCATTATAAAAAATAATAAGGTTAATGTTTAAAAATTATAGATATAAAGGAGAGACCGCGCTTTAAAGTAAGGAGAGACCAGCCCCAACTGGAGAGAGCACTGCTCCAACTCAAGAGAAAAGACTGCTCAAACAGAAGAGTTCTGACGTTTACATGCCCACCTGGTCCGTCCTATCTGACGATTATTGAACGCAGTTCTTATTCACTTGACTTGACAGGTTTTTAGAAAAAATGTATCCTTAAACGCTGTATGTTAATTTAAAATGCTTATTAAATCTCACATACAACTGACGAAAAAGGTAAACATAAGAAAAGTCAGTAGATGGTTATGTGAGATTTTTTTGTATGGAATTGAGAGGAGCAGATTGTTGAAGAATAGAATGAAGCAAGATCAAACCATAGATAAGCCAGTTCTTTTTCTAAGTGGAGGGGCGCTACTTGCCTTTGTGATTCTTGCATTAATAAACCAGGAAATGGTTACAAATGCAGTTAATACGATGTTTAACTGGTCGGTAACCTATTTCGGCTCCATCTATCAAGTTCTGATGGTTGGGACTTTAGTTATTGCATTAATACTAGGCTATTCCAAATTTGGGAAGATTCGATTAGGAAAATTAGAAAAGCCAGAGATCGGAACGTTCAAGTGGATCTCGATTATCATGTGTACGCTGCTAGCGGCGGGTGGTGTCTTCTGGGCTGCTGCTGAGCCGTTAAGTCACTTTTTAACCGTACCGCCACATTTCTCAGGAATTGAAGCTGGCACTGCTGAAGCAGTAGTACCTGCACTTGCAGCAAGTTTTGTCGATTGGGGATTTGTCTCATGGGCAATTTTAGGAACATTAGGTACGATTGTACTCATGTACTCCCATTATCATCGGAACGCACCATTAAAGCCGAGATCGTTGCTTTATCCGATATTTGGGGATAAAATTATGAGAAAAAGTGCACTTGGTACGTTTGTTGATGCCTTTTCGATTGTGTCAGTGGCAGCTGGTACGATTGGTCCAATTGGATTCCTTGGATTACAAGCAGGTTACGGATTAAGTGCATTGTTCGGTGTACCAAATAATTTAGCTGTGCAATGTCTTATTGTTATCGTCATTGTTCTAGCAGCTGGGATTTCTGCTGCGACAGGGATTCATAAAGGAATTCAAATATTAAGCAGCTATAATATTATACTGGCAGTTTGTTTAATGGTGGCCGTCCTTATCCTAGGACCAGCACTATTCATTTTTGATTCGTATGTGCAATCATTTGGATTATATGTTCAAGACTTTCTAACCTTGAATACGTTCCGTGGAGACGGAGCTTGGCTTGGCTTATGGACCGTCTTTTTCTTTGCCTGGTTCATCGGCTATGGTCCAATGATGGCCATGTTTGTTAGTCGTATTTCACGTGGCCGTACAATTCGTGAGCTTGTGACTGCTGTTGCGGTAATTGCTCCTGTAGTAACAACATTCTGGTTTACTGTCGTTGGTGGAACAGGGATTTTTGCTGAAATGAATAACCCTGGTGCCGTTTCTGAAGCCTTAAATAGTGCTGGACCTCCAGCAGCAATGATTGCTATCGCCGAACAGTTACCGCTTGGTACAATTATCGGTTTCTTCTTTTTAGTGGCAACGATTGTATTTGTTCTAACAACTACCGATTCAATGTCATTAACTATTTCGATGGCGATCACAGGCAACGGAGATCCATCTAAATTCTTACGTGTATTTTGGGCGATTCTTATGGGACTTGTCGCAACTGTACTCATCACTATTGGTGAGGATAGTGTTGGATCGTTGCAATCCTTTATCGTCGTTACGGCTGTGCCAGTATCCTTACTCATGTTAACCACATTCTGGACAGCTCCGCGTGCAAGTCGTGAACTTGCGAAAGAACAAAAGATTGATGAGAAACAAAGCTATACCAAATAGCACAGATTTGAAGGAGCTGGTTTTTAAGTCAGCTCCTTTTTTCATAAAAGAACAGAAAGAAGAATAGAAAATTGGTCGTTTTTGGTAGACGAATAGTCCAAAATCATGTATTTTATAGACAAATGCCTATTAAATAATTAAATTACGCTTCACTAGGGGTGCTTTTACGTAATGGCTGAGATCCATGTGAGACATGGGGACCCTTTGAACCTGAACTGGGGTAAGAACCAGCGGAGGAAAGTGACATGACTAGTGTGTATCGACGATATTATTGAATATGCTGAACGATTCATGCCACTTTTCCTTTGCTGGAAAAGTGGCATTTTTTAATGAAAAGGAGAAGGGAGTTATGAAATTAATTGCGGTGACGAGTGGTTCACAGAAGGAAGCGCGTCTTTTCCAGGTAATAATGGGCATTAGTCCATATGTTGACGCTATCATGTTAAGAGAAAAACAGATGACCAAGAGTGGCTATTCTTTGTTCGTTCAACGACTACTTGCACAAGGTCTTCCAGCAGAAAAACTAATTATTCATGGCCACCAGATTCTACCTAAGGAGACAGCTGTACCAACGCTTCATCTTCCGGAAAATAGATTGCCAGAGGTAGACTGCCTCCAAAAAAAATACCCTTGTTTACAAATTGGTGTATCGACGCACTCCCTTGAAGTAGCCAAGAGGGCAGAGCAGGTAGGCGCTGCTTATGTTTTGTATGGGCATGTCTTTTCAACAGCGAGCAAAAAGGGAGTAAAGCCAAGGGGAGTAAAACAATTAGCGACAGTCGCGAAAGCATTGAATATTCCCGTATATGCAATTGGTGGAATTACAACCGGGAAGGTAAATGATATATATCAAGCAAAGGCAAGTGGGGTTGCTGTGATGTCAGGTATCTTCAGCCATACTGATCCATTAGAAGCAGTAAAGTCATTTCGAAAGGAGGTGAACGGATATGAAAGAACACGTTGATGTAGTGATTATAGGTGGAGGCGTTATTGGGCAATCCGTTGCTTACTATTTAAGTAGAAGTGGGGTTGCAACGACGGTAATTGAACAAAATAGAATTGGAAGAAAAACTACACAAGCTGCTGCGGGCATGCTTGGGGTGCATACAGAAAATGATCAGCAAGGTACGTATTATCAATTTTGCCAAGCAAGTAGAAATATGTATGCATCTCTAAGCGACGAACTATTTTCGTTATCAGGGATTGATATCCAGCTTTCCACCAACGGTATGCTCGAGATAGCTACGAATGAAGAACAGAAGCAAAGACTGCAAGCAAAACAAAAGGCATTTGAAGGCTTGGAATGGTTGGATGGGGGAGGGATTAGGCAACGAACATCAGCATTAACGCATGCTGTAGGAGGATTGTACATGCAGCAAGATGGGAATGTGGAACCTTTGGCTGTATGTGAAGCTTTTAAACAGGCGTCTTTAGGAATGGGCAGCCAAGTAATCGAGAATTGTCGCGTTGCGAATATAGATCGTGTCCGTGATGTTTTTCATATCCAATTCGAGAACGGTGGTATCTCAGCGGATCATGTGGTTGTTGCGGCTGGTGCGAATAGTAGGAAGTGGTTTGAAGCAACAGGTTTAAAGAATCCGATGATCCCGACAAAAGGAGAATGTTTTGCCATCAAGCCAAGCGATCCCTCTATTGAGCAGACATTATTTTTTCACAATTTGTATTTGGTGCCAAAACGAGATGGACGCTACATTATTGGAGCAACTAGTTATCACTACGATAGCAGTAGCTATACGTCAACAGGAGGCATTTTTGAGTTAATGAATCGCCTATTTAGGTTGTTCCCATCCCTTCAGCAGGAAGAATTGCATAGCTGTTGGACTGGCGTGCGTCCAGGTACCAAAGATGGCAGACCAATCATTGGGGAGCATCCCGATGTTTCTAATCTGTATTTTGCCACCGGTCATTACCGGAATGGTATTCTTCTTGCTCCAGCTACAGGGAAACTTGTCAGTGATATGGTCTTAAACCGTTATGTGCCAGCTTCGATCGAACGTCTTTTCACACCAGCACGTTTTAGGAAAGGGAGGGTAAGATATGCAAATACACGTAAACGGACGGCAAATGGAGGTAGTTAAGGATTCAACGATCGGTGATCTATTAAATCGTGTTAACATTCAAGAGAAGCTTGTGGTAGTTGAACAGAATCAACAAATTATCAATAAAGCCGTATATAACCAAACAACATTAACCGATGGCGATGTTATAGAAATCGTTCATTTTGTAGGAGGGGGATAAGTCATGTTAATGATTGGAGAAAAATCATTCCATTCTCGACTGATGCTAGGTACTGGAAAGTATCCGACATTTCAAAGCCAAAAAAAGGCGGTGCAAGTATCCGAAACAGAAATTCTAACCTTTGCAGTCAGAAGAATGAACATTTTTGATGAAAACGAGCCGAATTTATTGGAAGAATTAGATTTACAGCAGTATGATTTACTACCAAATACTGCTGGAGCTAAAACAGCCGATGAGGTAGTAAGGATTGCCCGCTTAGCCCGGGCTTCTGGTTTATGTGACATGATTAAAGTAGAAGTTATCGGCTGTGAGAAAACGTTGCTGCCTGACCCTTTTGAAACGATGAGAGCTTCGGTACAACTGTTAGAGGAAGGGTTCACTGTATTAACCTACACCTCTGATGATGTTGTATTAGCAAAACGATTGGAAGAAGCAGGTGTACATGCGATTATGCCAGGAGCCTCACCAATTGGATCGGGGCAGGGCATTATCAATACAATGAATCTACAATTTATTATCGAACAATCTGATATCCCAGTAATTGTTGATGCAGGGATTGGTTCTCCAAGTGATGCTGCTTATGCCATGGAGCTTGGAGCAGATGGGGTTTTATTAAATACAGCTGTATCTGGCGCAAAAGATCCAATTCGAATGGCAGAAGCAATGAAGTTGGCCGTACAATCTGGCCGATTAGGTTATGAAGCCGGGCGTATCCCTAAACGAATGGATGGAATGAAGAGCAGTCCAGATACGGCGATGATCGAATGATAGCAGGACGTTATGCTCGTCAAGAACGATTTGCCCCGATAGGGAAGACAGGTCAATGTCGATTAGCTGCCAAACATGTGGTCATCGTTGGTGCGGGAGCATTAGGCAGTGCAAATGCGGAAATGCTTGTACGAGCAGGAATAGGTAAGTTAACTTTGATTGATCGTGATTATATTGAACTAAGTAATCTTCAGCGCCAACAGCTTTATACAGAAGCAGACGCGAAACAGAATCGAACGAAAGCAAGGACTGCCGAGCAACGATTACAAGCAATTAATCCGGAAGTAGAGATTAAGGGAATTGTTGATGAGCTCGATGAGGAAAACGGAGAAAAGATGCTACATGATGCTGATTTTGTTATCGATGGAACAGATAATTTTCAAACACGTTTTGTGATAAATGATGTGTTAGCAAAACATCGTAAACCTTGGGTATATGGTGGCTGCTTACAGAGTACTGCCATTGCACTTTCCATTATTCCTGGAGAAACCCCTTGCTTACAATGTTTAATTGATCATCTCCCTCAGGAAGGGAAAACCTGTGATACGGTTGGTATTATTTCTCCTGCGGTACAGATGACCGCTGCCTATCAGACATCGGAGTGTTTAAAGTACTTGACTGGTAATGGTTTATCTCAGGAGTTAGTACAAGTTGATATATGGGGAAGGACCTATAGTGCAATTAACGTAAAAAAGTTATTGAATCCCACTTGTTCATCTTGTTCACAATCAGCAACCTATCCTTATTTAACCAAGGAAAAAGGGATGAAGACAGTTTTACTTTGTGGAAGAGATACGGTACAAGTAAGACCAGGAGAAAAAGGCAGCTTATCACTTTCTGCTTTAGCGAAAGCTGTCAAGACATTTACGGATAAAATTAACGATAATGGAGAAGTACTTATTTTTGAAGTTGAAGCCGTTCGTTTTGTCGTTTTTCAAGATGGCAGAACCTTATTACATGGCGTTACAAATATAAATGTCGCAAAACAATTGTATCAACGTTATATTGGCGCATAGTTCAAAATATCAAAGTGGGGAGAAAGATACTCCCCACTTTTGCTTTGTGAGATAGATTGCTTGTCTGTAACATTCCGGTTTAACTTATTTGGGAGGTGAACACAGAACCTTTTTTCATGCTTATTAATAGGGGGCTTGATTTTTTGCTTTTCGAAGCTAATCGATTATCGACACACCCCCAAATATTACTCTTGTTCTAATTTATACCTTAAGTAATTATAATTAGAGGTAGGTTCCCTTTTGATTATATTTCCTTCTTTGTCAGTATAGATTTCGTATTCCCGGTATGTTTCAATACGGTACCCATTTTCAACTTCCGTTTCTTCTTTCATATATTCCAACGTACTATCAGTTTCTACTTCATTACTTACTTCTAGCGTGTCTTCCCCCTCTCGAAAAGTGGGCGTGAATCCATGCTTTGTTTCCGCCGTTTCCCAAAAAGCAACAAGGCCCAATATTACAATAAGAAAAAATAAAGAGAGTGTTTTTTTCATATTCTATTTCTCCTTTTTCATATACTTTTGATTGGTAGGGAACTTCATTTATCTGTTCCATTATTATGTTTAAAGAAATAAATTAAGAACGTTTTACATTTATTGATTGTGCTACTATCAACAATATTCTTCCTGTAACTATTTTATGAACGAGAGAGGAAGATCTTAGACTTCGTATGTTAAGAACGTACTAGGTTATTGCATCCACACCTACATGTCACTATGAAGGGTAATTTACTCTTTTCTTCGTATAAAATGTGTTCATTTGATGATTAACTTTATTTTGTTTTAAATGATGTTACGTGATAGAGTAAGTGACATGCAAATAAATCGTAATCATTACGTTTTACGGACGTGTAAGAAAAGGGATTTCTTGAAAGGGTGCTAATATGAACTGTTTCTACGTAGAATTTTAAACGAGTTCTCAGAGAAGGATCGATTAATTTATCGTATGGTAATAAAAATGGAAGATAAGTTAACAGAAAGCATCTTAACAGCAGAACAGTACATGATTCAAGTGAAGAAATATTCGCTGCATGAGGAAATAGCTAAACATTTTAATATGCCATTATTTGAACTTTTAGAAGTTATGAAAGAATTGGAGGGAAAGATTCATAAGAAATTAAAAGAAATGCATGCTAAGGTTTTATGGGTTGATTATACAGAAATTATTTCTCGTATGGATAAGGATAGCAGAAACAAAAAGTGGTTTTATGTGACTATACCTTCGAATTAAATCCTTTGACTTAGCTCCTTTTTTTGGTCGGCATAGACCATTTGCAACAATAAAGGTGAAAAAGCTGTAAAGGTTTATAGTTTACAAATGCGTACGTTTCTATTACAATGAATCGTAATCATTACGATTTGGTTTATTCGATATTAAACTATTGTATAAGCAACTAAAGAAATAAAAACATTTAGAGTATAAAGATGAATCATTAAGTCAATTAGAACAAAACGAATTTAGTCACCTGTGATGATTGGGATAGGCTAACCATGCGTTTAGAAAAAATGAACCCAACAGCTACCAAATATGTATGTTTAAATAGTCAAATTGATTTGCGTAATGTGCTAAATATCTATTCTTTTGACTTGAACGAGAAGTTAAGATTAAATGCAAATGGTATAAATGCAAAGGATCATCATGATGAGAGTATTTCTTCATTATTATTGAAAGAAACAAGACCGCTTGACTTAAGAAAACTTAACTTGTGGTTTTCTTATCTTGTTCAAATACAAGGCGAGAATTTATATCGTTATAAAGGTGTCTTAAACATAGAAGGAAAAGATAAGCGTTATATTTTTCAAGGAGTTCATATGCTTTTTGCAGGAGAAGAAAAAGGTAACTGGAGGGAGGAGGATACTCGTATAAGTGAACTTGTATTTATTGGTAAGAACTTAAATAAGGAAAAACTTACTAGGCAATTCCGTAGATGTATATCGGAAAAAATTTTTAAATCAAAACCGTAATGATTTCGATTTAAAGGAAGAAGGTTTTCTATTGAATACAACGTTCGATGGCAGGGCTTAACCATTGAATCATCTGATCGCTCTATGATCCTGCCACGACTGCAAGTTGAATTTATTAAGAAGTGGAAAACAATTTTTAATTGATAAAAGGGAAAGGTGAGATAAAATGGCAAAAAAATCTAAAATTGCAAAAGAAAAGAAAAGACAAGCAATGGTAACAAAATATGCAGAATTACGAAAAGAGTTAAAGGCAAAAGGAGATTATGAAGCACTAAGAAAGCTACCACGTGATTCTTCGCCGACACGTTTAACAGGCAGATGTGAAGTAACAGGGAGACCTCGAGGATATATGAGAAAGTTTAAAATGTCCCGGATCGCTTTTAGAGATTATGCGCATAAAGGGCAAATACCAGGTGTGAAAAAATCAAGTTGGTAAGAAAAATGAGGGAACTTTGTTTATGTATAAGTGGATCATTATAGGCGGAGGTGTTCAAGGATGCAGTGTGGCCACTCGCCTACTAGAAAAAGTCAACAAAGAGGATTTTTTGATTATTGATTCCTATCCAGATCCCATGTAAGTGTGGCGAACACTAACAAAAAAATAGGCATGTCTTACTTAAGATCTCCCTTGTTCCATTACCCTGCTAGTGAACCCTACAGCTTAAAAAAATACGCCCGGTCAAACGACTATGCTTAACCCTTCAAAGGAAGATATTCAAGGCCTCGATTAGATATTTTTAATCAGCATAGCCTGGATAAAATGGAGGGGGCAGGCGTGAATGAGTGTTGGAAACAGGGGACTGTGGAAGGACTTTTCATGGTTTGAAGGCGGATGGGCGTGCCACTCTCTAATAATCAAGTGGTTCGAAAACTGGCACATCCATCGCTATCCAAGGTGTAGGGAAGTGGATAGCGGCTTATCCTGAACAGGAAAGAATAAAAATCTTACATGAGGAACCAGGGATAGCAAAGCAGTGGGATGACAAATATGGTGATCGTTTAACAGAGTTGGTATTTATTGGCGTAGATATGAGTGAAGAGAAGATCATCATGGGTTTAAATCAGTGCTTACTAACAGATGAAGAGACGAAGCAGGATTGGAGAAAATTTCATGATCCATTGCCTGAATTTACCTAAGGACCTTGAACAAGAAGAAATATTGTTGATTTAAGAGGCATTTGTTTTATAATTAGACAATATAAATCGTAATGATTATGATTTTTGTTAGGCAAATTTGAATTCCATTCGTAAATATAAAACATAATCACTCAGTATCTTGCAAGTTCGAATTAATCATATTTGAGGGGGGATCAAATGAATGAACAGCAGGTTGTAGAAGTAAAAAACGTTTCTTTTAAGTATGAAAAGGAATGGGCAGTTGAGCAAGTGGATTTTTCAATAGATAAGGGGCAATTCCTTGGATTGGTAGGACCAAATGGTTCCGGAAAAACTACTTTGGTAAACCTGATTCTTGGTCTCATTAAGCCTAATAAAGGAAGTATTCAATTATTTAACCAACCACTTAAACATTTCAAGGATTGGAGGGAAATTGGATACGTTTCACAAACGTCCAATAGTTTCAATTCAGGTTTTCCGGCGAGTGTCTTAGAAGTCGTAAGATCCGGCCTTGTCTCAAGATTAGGTATGTTCCGCTTCCTAAAACGTGAGCATACGCAAAAAGCATTAGAGGCATTGAAAATTGTAGAAATGGAGGAATTTGCAAAATCTAATATAGGGGAACTATCAGGCGGTCAGCAGCAAAGAGTACTTATCGCACGCTCCTTAGTTAGTGCCCCTTCGTTATTAATTCTTGATGAGCCAACAGTGGGAATTGATGAAAAGCATGTCACCGCGTTTTATGAGTTACTTGCAAGGTTAAATAAAAATCATGGTATCACCCTTCTTATGATCACACACGATATAGCTACGATTACGGAGCATGCAACTCATCTGGTCTTCATGAATAGAACCATAAGGTTTCATGGTACTCCGGAGGAATATAATCAATACAATGGAAACGAGCCGAACCCAATTTATGGCCACATGCAACAGCAACTAAATCATATGGAGGTGATGTCCTGATGCTCGAAGGCTTTTTAAAATATGAGTTTTTACAGAATGCTGCAGTGACAGGAATATTAATTGGTCTGGTTGCACCATTACTTGGAGTTTTCATCGTTGTTCGCAGGCTGTCTCTAATTGCAGATGCTCTTTCTCATATTACATTAACCGGGATTGCAGCCAGTCTTTTACTAGAAAAGAAAGTTACTGGGATAAATGATTGGAATCCAGTATTCATGGGGATGACCTTTTCCGTATTAGGTGCTGTTCTAATCGAACGCTTAAGAAGCGTGTACAAGAATTATGAAGAGTTGGCCATTCCTATTATCTTGTCTGGAGGTATAGGATTAGGCGTCGTTTTCATATCTCTAGCAGACGGCTTTAACACGGATCTGTTTAGCTATTTATTTGGAAGTGTAGCAGCTGTAAGCCGTTCCAATATGTGGACCGTCCTGATCATAACATTTACTGTGATTTTACTTGTTTTTTTGTTTTATAAAGAGTTATTTGTTTTATCATTTGATGAAGAAAACGCTAGGGTTTCAGGAGTTAAAGGACATTGGATCCATTTTCTATTTATTTTGCTGGTGGCACTAGTTATCGCTTCTTCGATGCAAGTAGTGGGAATCCTACTCGTTTCAGCTTTAATGACATTACCGGTAGCTTCAGCTTTAAGAATAGCCAAGAGCTTTAAACAAACGATCGGGTTATCGGTACTATTTGGTGAAATATCTGTTCTTATCGGTTTGTTCTCTGCTTATCATTTAAGCATCCCTCCAGGAGGTACGATTGTAATGACAGCAGTGCTGATTCTTATTTTAACGATGGCTTATAAAAAGATAAATACGCTATTTTTGATTAAGGTGGGAGTATGATGAATTTGAGTACAGCCATTCAAAAGTTAAAACAGAAGGGTTATAAGCATACAAAACAGAGAGAGCATATGTTGAATTTTCTTATAAGTCAAGATCGATATATTCCTGTTAAAGATATTTTATATAGCATTCAACAAGTTTTGCCAAATGTGAGCCACAATACGATCTATAGGAACTTATACCTGTTAGCGAATGAGAAATTATTAGAAATGACTAATCTTCATGGTAAAAGATACTTTCGCTTTGCATGTAATCTAATGGAGATCACTAATATTTTATTTGTAACCTATGTGGGAGTGCAAAAGCATTTGAACTTTATCCGATGAATATGATAAATGATAGATTAAAAGATTATCAAATTCATAGCCATAAATTTGAAATTTATGGCTTATGTCCACAATGTACGAGTCCAGTTAAAGAAACTGGAATAAAATTATGATTATTAATCGTAATGATTACTATTTACAAATCGTAATCATTACGATATAATGTTTTTTGAAAATAAAGAGGAGGGGAAATATTGAAAAAAATATTAGGCATTATCAGTTTTGTTACGTTTATTTTTGTTATATCTGCGTGCGGAAATGGAGTAAGTAGTAGTGATGATAGCAATAATTCAGAGAAACCGAATAAAGATTTGAAGCTATTTACTACTGTTTATCCTCTTCAGTATTTTGCAGAGCAGATTGCAGAAGGTGCAGCTTCCGTGGAGACAATTTTACCTCCAGGTTCAAATCCGCATAATTATGAACCGACGACGGAAGAAATAGTGGATATTGCTGAGTCCGATGCTTTTATTTATAACGGTGCAGGTTTAGAGCCTTTTGCTAAACAGATTTCAGATTCTATTGAATCTGAAGATGTAACAATACTAGAAGCATCAAAAGGAATTGACTTAAAAGAGCATGTACATAGCCATGACCATCATCACCATGAGGGGGAAGAAGGTAATCATGAGCATGAACATAATCACGGGGATAAAGATCCACATGTTTGGTTAGATCCCATTCTCTCTATTGAGATGGCAGAAAACATTAAGAATATCCTTGTAGAGCTTAAACCTGAGCAGGGAGAAGTATTTAATAAAAATTTTGAAACACTTAAAGGAAAGCTTGAAGAACTTGACACAGAATTCCATACACAACTAGAAAGCTTACCTGAGAATAAAATAATTGTATCTCATGCTGCTTACGGATATTGGGAGCAATCTTATGGTATTGAGCAAATTGCTATCTCTGGATTAAGTCCTACCAATGAACCTTCACAAAAAGATATACAAGGTATTATAGAAACTTCTGAACAGCACGGGTTAAACTATGTGCTTTTTGAACAGAATGTAACTCCTAAAGTGGCAGATGTTGTGAGGAAAGAAATTGATGCAGAGACCTTGCGAATACACAATTTATCTGTTCTAACCGAAGAAGATGTTAAGAATAAAGAGAATTATTTTACACTTATGGAGCACAACTTAGAGGTTTTAACCGAAGCCTTATCTGAAGCCTCTACCTCTGAAAGTGAACATGAGCATACCCATAATCATGCGCATGATGAAGAAACAGAGAAAATTTATGAAGGGTATTTTGAGGACAGTCAAGTGAAGGATCGTTCCCTTTCAGATTGGGAAGGAGATTGGCAGTCTGTTTATCCGTTACTTCAAGATGGTACGCTTGATGAAGTTTTTGCCTATAAAGCAGAACATGAAGGTGATAAGACGATGGAAGAATATAAGGAATATTATCAGGAAGGTTACCAAACAGATGTTGAGCGTATTTTAATTGAAGGAGATAAAGTAACTTTCTTTGAGAATGGTGAAGAGCGTTCTGGTAAATACACCTATGATGGATATGAAATTTTAAATTATGAGGCAGGGAATAGGGGAGTAAGATATATATTTAAACTTGCAGAAGCATCCGAAGGACTCCCTCAGTATATTCAATTTAGTGATCATAGCATCTATCCGACTGAAGCTGGACACTACCATTTGTACTGGGGAGATGATCGGGAAGCATTATTAAATGAGGTCACTAACTGGCCAACCTATTATCCATCAGAAATGAGTGGACATGAAGTAGCTCATGAAATGATGGCACATTGATTTTATAGCCATGTAAATAGTTTAAAAGCAAAGATTAATGTAAAACAAACAGAAAGGCAGAAGGTGGTTGTAACAGCCTTCGGCCTTTCTATTTGATTAATAAGTAACATATTGTCACACTGTAATAGTAGGTGAGTTTACCTACTTCTAGCGCAAATCTAAAAAGGATTGGTTGCCCACTGTAAAGATTGTTTAATGAAGATGCGTGGGTGAAGCTTCAATTGAGCTACCATATATTCTGCTAGATCCTCTGGTTGCATATATTTATCTTCGTTTTTTTCTGCTAGTTCATCTCCAAAGACGAGTTCTGTAGCAACGAGGCTTGGGTTCATCGTAAACACGCGAATATTGTTTTTACGAACTTCTTGCATCAGTGCTTCGGTCATACCTTGAATAGCAAATTTAGACCCGCTATATGAGGTAGAACCTGCCGTTCCTTTTAAGCCATTACTAGAGGAGATATTGATGATGTCTCCTTGATTTTTTTCAATCATCTGTGGTAAGACAGCCCGGATAACATGATAGGTTCCAAAGACATTGACTTCAAATGTATGTTTCCATGTTTCTGGATTCATTTCTAGCAAATCCCCATGCGCACCAATTCCAGCATTATTAATAAGAATATCTGCTGGGCCTAGTTCACTTTCTAAGTTGGCAATTGCTTCTTCTACTTCTTCTAAGTTAGCTATATCAGCCACTGCGACACTTACCCTCACACCAATTTCTGCTGCTTCCTTTGCAACTACATCCAGTTTGCTTTTTGTTCTTGCAATTAAGCCAACATGTACTCCCTCACGTGCAAATGTTAGAGCCGTGGCTTTACCAATACCGCTACCTGCTCCAGTAATATAGGCGATTTTCCCTTTAATCTCTTGTCCCAATCTGACCCCTTCCTTTCTATCCTAGTATGTTGTTAAGTATAAAATGTGTAGCCAAGAGATTCAAAGATACTGTATCAACATACATACTACTTATTAAACCGGGTAAACTTCATCGTAAAAGCATGTGAGGAGTGTAACGAGATGATGGAACAAAAAGTAGCGATCATAACCGGTGCTGGATCAGGAATTGGAAAAGCGACAGCATTAAGATTAGCAAAGTCAGGGGCAAAAGTTGGTTTAATTGATTTACATGAAGGTGATGCAGCAGCTGTGAAAGAAGATATCGAACATCAAGGAGGAGAGGCTATCGTTGTACAAGCGGATGTAGCTGATTCTGCTGTATTGGAAAAAGCAATTAAACGTATTGTTCAGCGTTGGGAAAGGCTGGATTCCGTTTTTGTTAACGCAGGAATTAATGGACGGGTTGCTCCAATTGAGGATTTAAGTCCGGAGGATTGGGACCAAACATTAACGATGAATCTGAAAAGTACCTTTCTTACAGTGAAATACGCTGTACCATATTTGAAAGAATATGGAGGAAGTATTGTCATTACCAGCTCAATAAATGGGAATCGTACGTTTACTGGTTTTGGTATGGCAGCATACAGTTCCTCCAAAGCTGGCCAAATGGCGTTTGGAAAAATGGCTGCTTTAGAGTTAGCTGAATACCGTATTCGTGTCAATATTATTTGCCCCGGTGCAATTCAAACCAATATTGGTGAAAATACGTTTACGGATGAAGCTAATTTAGCTAAAATCAGAATTCCAGTAGTGTTCCCCGAGGGGAGTCAGCCTTTGGAACATGGTGCTGGAAAGCCTGAACAAGTTGCTGATCTAGTCCACTTTTTGCTTTCGGATGAAGCAAGCCATATTACTGGTACAGAAATCTTTGTTGACGGTGCTGAATCGTTACTACGTTGAGGGATTAAACATGCTTAATAAGTTATCGCACCCTAATAATTAGATCGGTGTGCCATTCTAGCAATATTCCAGCTCGCATTTGGATAGCGATTAATAAGAGTGATGGCTGTTTTTTCTTTCCAATCTAAAAAAGGGGTGTACTTAAGCAGATGTGAATATTTTTTCCTTTATCATATGGAGTACACCCCTCTGGATCCTCAAATTGTTCGGTTCATTAAGGCTTGGTTCCTCTTATTGAGATCCTCTTATGAGGATCGTTTAACCATATCCACATAGAGTTGTTGGTATGCTTTATGTTCTGCTTCCATGCCTAGTTCGGAATAGAGTTTTGCCAGCCATTCTACTGGTTTAGGGTCATCTTCATATAGCTCCATATCCCAACTCATACACTCAATTGCACGTTCAGGTTGATGGTAATAATGATACAATTCACCTAGCCTGCGCTGCTGATTCGGCTCTTCGAAAATATGAATCATTTCTTTGATTTTTTGAATGTCTAGTTGCGCTAATGGAAGATCATTAAACGGAGATAACCAATTTTGGATATAGGTTAATTTGTGTTTTTCTAGTAATGCACAAATTGCTTGATGTAACATCTTGCTTGCTTGTGTTGGATTTACTTTGGCTATCGTACGAATTAATTGTTGAAGTTCGAACGGTGAAATAGCATCAAAATTCATTTCAGTCTTGTTGGTTATGGCTTCCAGCGATTGGATTTGAGCAGATGTTAGAGAGAGATCATGTTGATTTTGTAAATGCAAGGCATTTTCCCACTCTCCTATTGCTAAATAAGCATTTATTAAATCTTGCAAAAATGAAGCAATCGTTAAATTACGTGTATATAAGTCTTTTAGAATTTCTGTTATTGGTACGTCAGGGAAATGATGATGAAGCATTGTTAATAGCTTTTTATAATCATTCTCGTTCTTAGTGTATGCTGCTTGAGCAATGGTGATGGCTATAAGATCTACCCATCGCGCTTGCTGTCTATAAAGAGCACTAAGTTGATCAAACGCACTATATTTTTGATCATACAGATGATTTTCTATATAAATTGGATCTTTCGCGAGCATGTTTTCGTCTTGATGTTTGTATTGTTCATCGTATTTAGTGAAGGATAGGTCAGTCGAAAAGGCTTCGACCAAACGGTGATTAGGAGAAAAGGATTTTAGAATCGTATATAGGCGGTAGCAAGAAAGTAATTTTCCATCACGTCTCTCTTTATAACAAAGTTTTTCGATAAGATTTGCAAGTTTTTCTTTGGGAATGAGTGACTCAAAATAAGTTGCAATGAGAGCAGTTTCTTGAGGCCCGTATTCACGTTGTAAGTTTTTGAAGAGTTCATTGAATTTATACTTCTTATAAGTGGAGCTTGTTATTTGCCAGTCGATGAGCGGGTGGGGGAAGGATACGGTTAGTCCAGATTGAAAGGCGTTGCCAATATGTGAATTGGTATGTTTTTTTTGGGTTTTTGCATAGGTTAAGTAGCGATCAAGATGGAAAAACAATAGATACGTTTGCTCGTTGTCGTCGGTCGCCTCAACTATTCGGCTTCGTTTGTAAATTGCCATCCGTTTCATCGTTAATGGAATGGATTGTTGGTGATTTTTTACTATAATCATTTGATTTTCCATGATTAGCCCCCTTATATAAAGTAAGAACCATAATGCTTATGTATATGATTTAAGATTATCATAAATGAATGATGATGGTAAATGATTAACCTTACAATCCAGACGTATGCCAGGCTGGAAATAGTTCGTGTTCAAGGCTGTTTCATGAATAATGAACCCCTGCTAATTGTAATTGGAATACCAGGGAAGGAAACGTCGAATAAGAATATCTTTTTGGTGCTATAATCATTGGTTTAAAACGTATGTGAACATAATTCATACTCGATAATATATTGAAATATAGGTGTTTAACTGGAAAATATGTAAGGGGTGTAAAGGAAAATGCCAGCCATATCAGGTGATGATTATTTACGGCGCATTGATCAGCTTAAAACAGAAGTTTGGTATAATGGGCAAAAAATATCTGGACCAATATCACAGCATCCTGCTTTTAGAGGAGCAATGAAAAGCCAAGCTGAGCTGTATGATATACAGCTTAAGGATAATTACAAAGAATTAATGACGTATCCTTCTCCTACTACAGGGGACCGAATTGGAACCTCGTATCTACAACCAATTACTAAATATGATCTATTTAAACGTGGAAAGATGATCCGGACATGGGCCAAGAAACATGGTGGAATGATGGGGAGAAGTCCTGATTATATGAATACGATCGTCATGGCATTTGCAGCTTCTGCCTCTTTTTTAAAAGGGAAAACAAATTGCTTTCCCGAACGGCTTGTCAAGTTTTATGAGGAAGCTAGAGAAAAAGACTTATCGTTTACCCATACATTTATTAATCCACAAGTAAATCGGTCGGAGTATTATGTGGAAGATAGTAAAGATCCTATTGCTGCCCGAATTGTTGATGAAACGGACGAAGGAGTCATTATTAAGGGAGCGAGGCTGCTAGCGACACAGGGAGGAATGACCGATGAAATTCTGGTGTTTTCGGCAGGCGGAATCTTTGAAGATGATAATGCCTATTTCTTTTCGATACCGAGTAATGCCAGGGGACTTAAATTCATTTGTCGAGAGTCATTTCAAAAAGGAGATTCAACCTTTAATTATCCGCTAAGTTCACGCTTTGAAGAAATGGATTCAATTGTTGTATTTGATCATGTACTTATTCCATGGGAAAGGGTATTTTCGTATAAGAATATTGAGGTGGGCAATCATTTCCAGCGCTCGAGCGCATTTTTGCCATTTAATTTACACCAAGTCATCCATAGGCAGATTGTGAAGCTGGAATTTGCCCTAGGGGTTGCAGAGGAGATCATTCAATCTATCAAAATAGCTGGCTATGAAAATGTTCAAAGTAAAATGGCTGATGTGATTGTTGGACTGGAATCGATGAAAGGATTATTAACCAAAGCAGAAGCAAATGCTAAAACAGATGAATTTGGTTTAATGCGGCCGGAAGTTGCTCCCCTTCAAGCGGCCAGCAGTGCTTTTCCAACTATTTATCCTAGGGTAATTGAAATTATTCAATTACTTGGAGCAAGCGGGTTAATCTCTATTCCAACAGAAGCAGATTTTAATTCAGAACTCCGTTGTGATTTAAATCAATATTTACAAAGTGCCACATTAGATGCAGAAGCACGTGTTAAATTGTTTCGATTAGCATGGGATTTAACCATGAGTCCATTTGGAACAAGACAAACCCAATATGAGCGTTTTTTCTTCGGTAATCCATATAAATTAGCGAGTGAATTGTATTTTGGGTATGATAAGCAGGGAGCGCGGGAATTTGTTCAATCGTTTATGGATGAAATATAGCGAATTGTCGAGGAGCATGAATATTGCAATTACTGCTCGATCAAAAGACAAAGTTGCGCGATTTCTGGTTAAATCGCGCAATTCTAGACGGTTAAAAAGACTTTCGATCTTTACCATATAGGATCCAAGGAGAGGGAAGTTCAAATGCATGATTAGCAGGAAGGGCTTTTGCTTCTTCCTTTGTTAGATCTATCCATATAAAGGTTGGTTTTTTTGTACGTCTACATAATTTCCGATAGGCATAAGTAATCGTTTCCCATAGACCTGCTTGTCTTGTGATATCATTCCACGGGTAGGCAACATGTAAATAATCATATTTTTTCTGATCATGTTTCGTAATGATAAAACGTGTGCTTGTAGGGTTTTCATAGAACTCCCATGTTTGTAAATTTTCCTCAGTAAATAAATCTTCGGTTGCAGGAAAAGAATAATAGCATTCATAAGGGAAAATGGCATGATTGTTTATGTATGCTTGATTAATCCAGCCTTTCTTTTTCTGTAAATCATGAATCGGTTGCCAAATCTCTTCTCCTGTTGTTAAAGCAGAAGTGTCCGAGGCAGTCGCACCATGTAAGCTGATATAGGGGGTGAGCCCCGATTTTTCTAACACACGGCGTGCAGGGTAGTTGTTTTCCTGCGTATTTGCCCCAATCCAATGGATGCCTGGAAGTTGCACAGCTTCATTTATCATGTACGTCATCATTTCTGTTGAAAAGTTTTTCCTCTTATACCTGCGATCTGTTCGCAATCTCCCGAGCATGGCATAGCGTTTGGCATATACAGAAAAGCCAGCAAGACTTACCAATTGTTTGTCTGAGAATAATCCATACAATCGATTGGAATCAGTAACTAATCGATGAAAAATTCGTTGGATATAATCATCTTCTATTCCTGTATCCATGGCAGCAAAATATGCCTCATCTTCTATTTGTAATCTACGAATTTGTTGCAACATGGTTTGTTCACTCCCTATCAAGCATGTAAGTATAGTATAACGATTAGCAATAGTTTGGAAAAAGGATTTGTCTGTATCCCCTTAAGAAACATTGGTTTCCTATCATCATGTTTAAGTTCCCTCCTTTTGCTGGGGTACTTCAAAATTTCGGTGTGCCCAATCATTAATAAAGGAAAACTATTTCAGTAAATTTACGAAGTATGCTACACTCTGATTGGATTAAGTGCGAGGTGTAATTATGAATGATCGACAAAGGGAACTGCTTAAAACATTATTAATACAAAACGGAAAAATTCTTAATATAGATGATTTGTCACTGCAAATGGGATGTTCAGAAAAGACGGTACGTAATGATTTGCAAGTAATCGAAGCGCTGCTTATGGACTATAACGGTACAAGTCTAAGACGGCAACGAGGAGTAGGAATTACACTTGAAATGGATGAAACGGACCGACCTGAATTATTACAGAGAGTACTATCATCTGAGACCAAAGTGCATGAGGATCGATGTATTGAAATCGCCTATTATTTACTGGTAAGTAATAAAGCGGTTTCTTTAGAAGAATTGTCCAATAGGTACTATGTTTCAAGAGCCACCGTGAAAAAAGAATTAGAAATCATCGCGAATTGGCTTAACACGTATCAGCTAACGTTATTATCTAAGCCTAAATTAGGCAATGCTGTTCAAGGGGAAGAAATGCAAAAACGTAGTGCATTGGCTCATTTATCAGAGCTTATTTCTTCTGTTACAAGCGATGAAAGCTATGTCTTAAATTTGTTTTTGCCTTATGAAATAACAATGGTAAAAAGGGTACTACATGAATTACAAAAACGATATGAAATCGCCTTTACAGATGGTGCGATGGAAAGTTTACTTGTGCATACGCTTATTATGGTTAAACGAACGCGGCAAAAATCTCCTGTGTCTATTCCAACCGTGGAGAAGGAAACCATACATTCTTACAATGAATATCACTACGCAACCTGGTTTTTAAAAAAGCTCGGCTCCGTTTTTCGAATTAAATTTCCTGAAGATGAGTTAATTTATTTTACCTGGCATTTGCTTGGCAGCAAAAAGAAGGATGACTTAGGGGATGACATCTTTATGAAAGATGATCACCTACTACAAATTATTGATGATTTAATAAACAGACTGGGTAACCTTACCTTATTTTCGTTTGAAAGTGATGGTATTCTCAAGAAAGGATTAATTGTACATATTCATTCCGTGATTAATCGAATGAAATATGGATTTCCTATTACGAACCCACTCTTATCCGATATTAAAAAAATGTATCCCTACTTGTTTAATATGGTTATGATCGCGTTGGATGAAATTAAAGAAAACCACAAACTGGATGTTCCTGAGGATGAAGCAGCTTATTTAGTACTTCATTTTCAAGCTTCACTGGAACGATTAGAAGGCAAACGAGAGAAAGAAAAAAGGATATTAATCGTTTGCCATTTGGGTGTCGGCATGTCTCACTTATTGCAAGCGAAGATCGAGCATCAATACCATGGATTACAAATTGTTGCTTGTATAGGGAAAGCCGATATGAACGATTATGTGAAAAAATATGAAATTGATTTCATCATTTCAACTGTAAAATTGGAACAGGTGAATATCCCCTATGTGATGGTATCTCCTTTATTAGAAGCGAAGGATAAAGAAAAACTAAATCAATTTATTGCGGAAATAGAAACTAAACAAAGTGGAAAGAGTGAAAAATCAGTACTCTCCTCATTAATTCGTGCGGATCTCATCCATTTGGATGTGGATAAAGAGCACCCGTTTCAAGTAATAGAAATGCTAGGGAATACACTTTATAAGAAAGGATTTATCAACAAAGAGTTCATCCATAGTGCACTGTTAAGAGAAAGAAAGTCATCGACTTCAATCGGGGGAGGTATTGCGATTCCGCATGGGAATCCAACAATGATTAATCAATCCGTCGTTGCGGTTGCTGTGTTAAAACAATCTCTAAATTGGGGGGATGAACAAGTATCGTTAGTGTTTTTGCTAGCCATTTCTAGGAATGATCAAAGGTTAAATAAGGACGCGGTCCGACAGATAGCTAATTATAGTGAGGATCTGTCATTTGTTCACTCATTAGTTCATGCTACTAGTGTGAAAGAATTTCTACAAAAGATGAAATAGTCAATCGTAGTTGAGATTTTCGCTAATAATTCATATTTACCAGAAGTTCTGGTAAACATCGAAATTAATTATTCGATATTCTAAGTTATAATACAGGTAGGTAAGAATAAACGATTCATAGGAGGAAAGTGTGATGAAGGTATTAGCTGTTACAGCTTGCCCTGTTGGAATCGCTCACACCTACATGGCTGCTGAAAATTTACAAAAAGCAGGCGAAGAAATGGGCATTGATATAAAAGTAGAAACACAGGGATCGATCGGTGCAGAAAATGTACTTACAGAACAAGACATTGCCGAAGCAGATGGTATTATTATTGCATCTGACAAAGAAATTTCTAAAGAACGCTTTGTTGGTAAGAAATTAATTGTAACCGGTGTCCAAGAAGGAATTCGTAACCCAAAAGCATTAATTGAACGAATTCAAGCTGGAGACGTATCGGTTCATCAAGAGGGGTTAGTATCTCCAGAAGAAGTGAAGCAAGAGCGTAAACAAAAAGAAAACCCTATTTATAAGCACCTGATGAATGGTGTATCGTATATGATTCCGTTTATCGTTGTTGGAGGTCTTTTGATTGCGTTTGCATTGACCCTTGGTGGGGAACAAACAGCAGGTGGAATTAAAATACCAGAGGGTTCGATTTGGAAACAGATTGAAAGCCTTGGCAATACAGCATTTATGTTCATGGTACCAATATTAGCTGGTTTCATTGCTGTTAGTATTGCAGATCGGCCAGGCCTAGTACCAGGTATGATTGGCGGCTATATTGCAGCTACAGGAAGCTTTTATGGAAGTGAGGCAGGTGCTGGTTTTATTGGCGGGATAATCGCTGGTTTCTTAGCTGGTTATATCGCATTGGGTATTAAGAAAATAAAAGTACCAAAAGCTGTACAACCAGTAATGCCAATTATATTTATACCGATTATTTCATCTGCCATTGTAGGTCTATTATTCATTTATGTTATTGGTGCACCCGTTGCACAAGTGTTCGAAGGTTTAACGGTATGGTTATCAGGAATGCAAGGCGCAAGTTCGATTTTACTCGCACTTATTCTTGGTGGTATGATTGCTGTTGATATGGGTGGACCATTCAATAAAGTGGCATTCTTATTCGGTTCTGCAATGATAGCAGAAGGAAACTATGAAATTATGGGGCCGATTGCTGTTGCAATCTGTATTCCACCTATAGGAATGGGATTAGCAACATTACTGAATAAGAAGAAATATCAGGAGAATGAAAGAGAAGCTGGGAAAGCATCATTGACCATGGGCTTTTTTGGAGTGACAGAAGGTGCCATTCCTTTCGCTGCGCAGGATCCCTTACGAGTAATACCGAGTATTGTGGTCGGCTCCATGGTAGGGTCTGTGATCGCGATGATAGGGAATGTTGGAGATAAGGTTGCACACGGTGGACCAATTGTAGCACTCTTAGGTGCTGTCGTTAATGTAATCATGTTCTTTATTGCAGTAATTGTGGGTGTTCTTGTAACAGCATTTTTAGTTAACTTTTTGAAAAAGGATGTAGCAGATGCTGCACCCGTTCATCAAGAAAACACAGATGGTGGAGCAGCAACATCGAAAGAGACGTCTGAACAACCTACAGATCAGGGAGAAATCCATAAGCTAGTAGATATTACCGCTACCAATCTAATGGAAACAAATCTGACTGGTTCCACACGTGATGAAGTAATTAAAGAATTAATTGAAAAATTTGATGCTGCCGGTATAATAGAATCGAAACAAGCGTATAAGCAGGCAATTCTGGATCGTGAAAGTCAAAGTTCAACTGGCTTGGGAATGAATATTGCGATTCCACATGGTAAATCAAGTGCAGTAAAACGTCCGGCCGTTGCCTTTGGGATTAAGCGTGATGGTGTCGATTGGGATAGCCTCGATGGAACCGATGCGAAGCTAATCTTCATGATCGCTGTACCTGAAGAGAGTGCCGGAGATGCTCACTTGAAAATATTGCAAATGCTATCTCGTAAGTTAATGGATGAAGATTATAGAAACCAATTGCTTGAAGTGACCTCTGAATTAGAAGCAATGAAATTGTTGGGGGAAATTCAATAAAGTTATAGTTGACCGATAAATTACTCGAGGTGATGTTGAATGTATAAAGAACCGATGTTTTTACAGCCCGTTTTTCAAGAGAGGATTTGGGGTGGTCAAAAGCTGCGGAGTGAATTTAATTATGAGATTCCTTACGAAAAAACCGGAGAGGCATGGGTGATTTCTGCACACCCGAATGGACCAAGTGTTATCATGAATGGTCCTTTGTCGGGAAAAACGCTTGCAGAAGCCTGGTATAAACATGGGGAATTATTTAATAAAGATGCAGCGAATATTGAGGAATATCCGTTACTTGTCAAAATCTTAGATGCTAACGCTGATCTTTCGGTACAAGTTCATCCAAATGATGAGTTTGCAAGAGAAGTCGAAGGTGTACCATACGGAAAAACGGAGTGTTGGTATGTGCTTCATGCAGAAGAAGGGGCGGAACTCGTTCTAGGTCATCATGCTAAAAACCAAGAAGAGCTGAAGGAAATGGTTCGTAGTGGAGAATGGGAGAAATTATTACGTCGAAAAAAAGTACAAGCTGGCGATTTTGTATATGTTCCGAGCGGTACCATCCATGCCATTGGAAAAGGAATTGTCATTTTAGAGACACAGCAAAGTTCGGATATTACGTACCGTGTATATGATTATGATCGTACCGATAGAAGTGGTCAAAAGCGTGAACTACATTTAGACCGTGCGGTTGAAGTGACAAACGTGCCACATCAAGATGCGAAAGTAGGACAAAGTGAGATCACGGAAGAAGATTTAGATATAAAGAAACTAGTGGAAGCAAACTATTTCTCGGTAAATCACTGGCAATTACATGGTGAGGTAACTTTGAAGCAAGAATATGACTTTTTGCAGGTTAGTGTGATAGACGGCAATGCTACGATAACAGTAGCCGAGAATGAATTCCCAATCAAAAAAGGAGATCATTTCGTACTCCCTTATGGTATAACTGAATACCATATCGCAGGTGAAGCAGCGTTTATTGTATCGCATCGCTAACGTACTCGATAAATCCAACGTAATGAAGCAAGAACTGTTACTGGTAAAACAACAGTTCTTGCTTTTTATTTACTGCTCCTTTGATAACTGGGAAAGAACGTAGAGAAACCGTTACATTTAGCTAATAATCCAAATAGATAGTAATCTAGACTGCATTTAACATTAGTATATGCTGTATATAGTGTGACAGCTCTGGTATAGGTAGATGGGTGGTCCTTACAGGTTATAGAAGATCATGAGCAAGTTACAAAAGTTGGTATTGGTCGTTTTAGTGGGGAGGGGTTTTTAGAATGTGGCACACGAATCGCAAATTTGATAATCAATTATTTCCTATTTATACGAAGAACATAAAAAATGGATAAACAGACTAGTAAAGTTTATAAAGCCTATCAAAGGAAAGTAAATGAATTATATTATTGGATAGCATTTGCTCTTGTTTTAGCATGTCTTCGGGGGATAGATCACATATACTTGACGCTTCTGAATGAATTTTATATGACGCTACTTATAGTAATTGGCTTGGCAATTAGTTTTTGGTACAGGCGTATATTATTATAAAAAATTAACCTACGAACCTTTAATGGAAGTATATCTAACTGACGACATGATTAATGATTACATAATTGCTGGAAAGAACGGATTTAAAATAGAAGTTGGCATAGCCATCATTATTGTATGCTTATTTGTTTTAGCATTTGTCTTATTTATAGTATTTCGCTGGTTAATGTGTTTCCTAATATCGTTATTCTTATTTGCCCTGTTAGGAATGTTGTTTGGATCCATAACGATTGAAAGATTTAAATTCTATCAAAAAAGGAAATCGGTATGAAGTTCATGCATATTTGCCTGTACCATAAGCCATTCCCTCAAAGTTAGAGGGGTAACAGAATGCGACACGTTGGTTATGTACCAACATAGAAGGATGACTCCATTCCCCCAACTTGTTCCTCCTACTATCCTTTTCACGATCCGGATTCTTCCAAACGCGCTTTGATGTTGTATCCTATGGAGTATAAGCGTTTTACATGATTAACGACTTTCGTAGATTTCAAGATCTGTATGGCATTCAACCAGGTAAAAGGACAAGCATAAATCATCTGTTTAATTGCACTTTTCGATACGTGGAAGGTGTTTGATTTGTTGTGCGTTTAAATGCCTGTGTAAAAAAAGATTGTGAAGAAAAACCAATAATTTCAGCAATCTCACCGATATTATAGTCGGTTGTATCCAACAATATTTTTGCTTCCTTAATTCGAACTTTATTCAGGTATTCAATCGGAGAGATTCCCATATCTTTCTTAAACGTATGTGATAGGTAATATTTATTGATATGCCCCACCTTTGCTAATAAATCAAGTGTGATGTTGTTACGATAGTTTTGATTAATGTAATGCTTGATAAAAGCTACTGCCTTATTAATATTCAGTGTTTCTGTTTTCTCGATGGTAAATTTTTTCTCGCGTTTTAGTTTAACAATCAAGATTTCGATAATATTTTGACAAATAATTTCATATTGGATATCGCCATGCATCACTTCATTTAATAATTTATTAAGGTAAAATAGAACATCTTCACGGTCTCCGCGGTACGTAAAAAGCCCCATTTGTGCGTCTTTTTCCTCAGTAAGTGAGAAAGTCAACCCCTCTATTCCCAAAGCAATATATTGAAGTGAATCTTGAACATTCGACTTCTCCGTATGCTCTACATTAGGATTTATTATCACTAAATCATTTTCTTTAACTGGAATTTCATGAGTTGGAAGAACAAAAGACCCTTTTCCATTTACGATATAAAATAGTTCAGTAAAATGGTGGGTATGCTGTGTACTATGCCAGCCCTTATCATATTCGGAACGAGTAATATACAAAAGTTTAAATGGTCTTTTTTTAGCAGTTGAATTATTTACTTTATATACTTCGTAAGACATGATACGCACCCTCTTTTTATATACGTAATTATGATGACTGATTATTGTTTATATTCTAACTAGTTTTCTAATAAAAGGCAATATTTATAAAACAATGACACCTAGAATATGGAATTATTGGTTTGGTTTTGGATAGTTTCCGTTCATCTATTTTTAACTAGGAATCTAGTATTCACTACAGGGTCTCATGGGAGTTTATTAACAAGCGATAATAACAGCAATATTAATAAAAAAGTCAACAATATTATTATTGTGAAAGCGTTTTTATAAATGTAGCCTTGGAGTAGAGTAGTGATTTGACTACTAAATAAACTATTGAAACGACGGTTTGCCTTTGTTCAACTATGGAAAATCGTTGGATTCCTAAAGGAGGGGATGATTCGGCTTTAGCACGATCTAGCTGTTCATTTATTCTTGGGTAATTGTCTTGAAATTCAAAAGGAGGTTTTGATGTGAACAAACGTTATGAAAAACCATTTTTCATCGTTTTTTTTGCAATGACGATATCTTTATTATCGATAAACGTCCCGTCATTACATGCCGAATTATCAGAAGAAGATAAAGTAGATATTAGTGATCGTGATCTTGAAGAAGGGGATTTTAATTTGATTCAAGGTGACGGATCGATCACATATAATGATGACGGTTCAGCGACTTTTCGTGTTACCTCAAATGAGAAAAATAAAATTGTCTACAGTAAGATGGAAGAGATAAAGAATGGTGTTTTTGAAGCAGATATAACTTCGAATACGGATTTAAGCCGCTTTGGTTTTATTTATCGTCTGCAGGATGCTTCTACGTATTCCTTCGCTGGTACGGAGGATGAAAACGATCAATATTTTAGTGAGATTTTTGGTCCTGCCAATAAGTGGACCTCTACAACGAAGGGGGTACCTTTGGAAGCGGACAAAACCTACCATATACGTGCAAAGTTTGTTGATGATAACGTTACGTTATATGTTGATAATGAAAAAGTGGGTTCCTGGTTTCAACCTGATGGGGTAAATGAGGCAGGATTACTTGGCTTGGAAAAGAGCCGTGGACCTGCTAATATTACCATCTCTAATGTAAGTATCGAGGAATACACACCCCCAGAGCCACCAAATAAGGAACCAATCGAACAAACATTACATTCCAATTATATGGATGTCACCATTGATGAAGTATTTCCACGAATTATTCAATACAAGGTAGATGGTAAAGTGATGAATGGGCAGAAATCTCCTGTTTATGGCTTAAAATTAAACAACATGCTGTACTATCCTGAAGTATCATTTGAAAAAGTCAGTGAAGATGAAGCAATTTACACTTTAGCAGTTGAAGACGAGTATGAAGCGATGGATGCCGAATTAACACTTTCCGTAAAAGTAGAAGATAACCAAGTTACTTACAGATTCGAAGATATAAATAATAAAGCTGGGGCAACGATAGAGACCATTGAATTTGCAGATATGAATTTCATTTCGGTTAATTCCAGTCAAAAGGATGCAAAGGCAAAATTAACAAACCTTAGCAAGGATGTAACCAAACCTGGCGACATCAATGTATTGGTTAATGATTCGCTGGGGGGGATGGACACAGAAACAGGGTATTACACTGCTTTCCTGTCTACAGATGAAATAAGTGCTGGTGTTTGGTCCAGTTCCGAAGTAAATGGATACAAAAATCTTACCGCAAGCCGTTATGAAAATGAAAATGGTGACAAAGCGATTGGGATCGGATCCAGCCCCTTATACTATCATCGCGAATTTATGCCTGAGCCATCATCCAATAAACCAACGATAAAAATTGCGCTTGCCGAAGATATCAATGAAGATAATAATGTAGACTGGCAGGACAGTGCGATTGCTTACCGTGATATCATGCAGGACATTAAAGGAGCAAACAATGTTAATAATCTTGTAGGAACACGAATTGCGATGAATTTTGGGTCACAGGCACAGCAGCCTTTTCTTAAAACATTGGATAATGTAAAAAAGGTAGCCTTGGCAACAGATGGATTAGGACAAGCAGTTCTCTTAAAAGGATATGGAAGTGAAGGACATGATAGTGCGCATCCGGATTATGGTAATGTAGGGGAACGCATGGGGGGCAAAGCCGATCTAAACACCCTTATTAATGAGGGGCATGCGTATAATACCGAATTTGGTGTTCATATAAATGCCCAGGAAACGTATCCGGAAGCAAAAGCTTTCAATGAAGACTTAATTGAAGGACCAAATGCAAAAGGTTGGGGCTGGCTAGACCAATCTTATACAATTGATAAATTAAAAGACTTGTATTCAGGAACGCGGGCAGAACGTTTGGATGAATTACATGCTGCAGCTCCTGGGCTTGATTTTATCTATCTAGATGTCTGGTATCAGGATCAATGGGAATCAGATCGAATTTATGAGCAGTTTAAAGATAGAGGTTGGAGATTGACATCCGAATTTGGGACAGCTGTAGCCAACTATTCTACATGGCAGCACTGGGCTACGGACAAGAATTACGGAGGTCCTGAAAATAAAGGGATTAATTCTGAAGTATTACGTTTTATTGGCAACCATCAAAAAGATTCCTGGGTTTTAAATTGGCCGGAAGCTGGCGGCACAGCAGATCATCCATTACTTGGCGGATTTGAACTAGCTGGATTTGAAGGATGGCAATCCGATAAAAATTATGACAACTTCATCAAAATGACGTTTGATACGAATCTTCCAACAAAATTTTTGCAGAAATATTATGTAACAAACTGGGAAACAACAGATGGTGATCCGACAGTAACAAACTTAGAACAAGAAATTAAGCTGGAAGATCCAAGTAATGGAGATAAAGTGGTGGTAACAAGAAAGGATAATTCCAGAGAACGTATCATTGCGCTTAATGATCAGGTAGTACTTGATGGAAATACGTATTTGATTCCTTGGGTAGAACAAGATTTTGAAAACCCGACCCCTGATTCTGATAAGTTGTATCATTGGAATCTAGAAGGCGGAGAATCAACATGGTCGCTTCCAGATGAATATGCAGGTGTATCTAAGGTTTATGTATATAAATTGACAGATCAAGGCCGATCAGAAAGGCAAAAAGTTAACGTTATTGATCAAAAAATAACCTTACAGGCAGAGGCTGCTACACCTTATATCGTGACGAAGGAAAAAGATGAAGGATTGATCATTGATAATTGGAGTTCAAAAGCGCATGTTTATGATACTGGTTTCAATTCAGGAACAGTAAAAGGGGAACACACAAAGGTTTCTGGTGACAAAAAAGCTGTAACCGTCAAACGGACGAATCAGGCAGGATCAGCTAGAAATTTAAGCAGTGGTGATTATTACTTGGATATCGATAATCCCAAAAAAGACACCTATGTCACTCGTACACTTACAGGACTGGAGCCAGGTAAGGATTATGTAGCTGAGGTTTATGTAGAAAACAACAGTGATAAGCAAGCTTCCATCGAAGTGACTGGTGCTTCAAAAGATGTGAAAAATTACACTCTCCGCAGTCTACAAAAAAATTATGTGAAAGCTGATTCACATGCAACAAATGATGGAACCAATAGTACCATGCAGCGGATGCAGGTAAGCTTTACGGCGGAAAGTGAAAGCGCTGAATTGATCCTTGGTAGAGAATCTGGTGAAGGAAATACCATATATGATGACATCCGAATTGTTAAAAAGTCTTTAACAAATCATGCATCTCCACGTGTATTTGAGCAGGATTTTGAAACGGTAGTGCAGGGTATTTATCCGTTTGTTGTAGGAAACACAGAAGGAGTGGAAGATAATCGTATTCATTTATCCGAGCTCCATGCTCCTTACACCCAAAAAGGATGGGCAGGGAAAAAATTAGTCGATGACGTAATCGATGGTGAATGGTCTTTGAAAGTGAATACTGGAAATAATGGCTTAGTGTACCGAACCATTCCACAGCATGTCCACTTTGAAGCAAATAGTCTATACAAAGTCAGTTTTGACTATCAGACTACTGCTGATTCCTATCGGTTTATAGCTGGAGATCAGGCGATTGATGTAAAGGATATTGATGATGCCAAAGGGCTTTCAGTGAATGAACAAATAACTGCATCCACCGATACCAACAGGGCAGAGTTCACAGTAACTGGCTCAGGAAATGGACAGACCTATATTGGAATCTTTAGTGATGGAACAAGTGTGAATATGGATACCGGTGAAGGAACTTTTATATTAGACAACTTACAAATTGAAAAGGTAGCTACGATAGAAAGCACAGCTGATATCCGAACACTTATTGAACAATACGATGAAGTGGAGGAATTCGCGAACCCTCAAGTGATTCGCGCATTAAACACCCATTTGATTGCAGTTGCTCGTTACGAAAAGCAGGAACAAGCTGCAAAGGTTATCAAGCATCTAAATGGATTTAAACAGCTGCTAGATCAACAAAAACAAGAAAAATTAATTTCTCAAAAGGCGTATAATACGCTTAAATCGAGTTCTGATATTTTAATCGGAAGATGGGAGTAGTTTTTTACCTATCTTTCTATATGAATAAAAAAGCAGGGAGCTGAATTTTTAATCAGCTCCCTTATTTCTATTTGGTAATGATTTTTAGAAGCTACGGTTCTATCTTTATCAAGAAATTTTATTCAAAACATAATAAAAAGCAATATATCTAAAAATCACAACAATATTTTTATTGTGGAAGCGCTTAACACTAGGTACGATTGAACTATAGTAAATAAAACTATGGGGGGTACAAGATGAAAAAATGCTTGTCTATGATTTTCTTTAGCTTACTCGTGCTAAGTTTGGCTGCTTGCTCGGAATCTCAATCAGCAAACGGTGATACAGGAAATGGGAAAACAACCTTACATGTGGCTGCTTTGGAATCCGGTTATGGTGGCGACATGTGGACAAAGATAGCCGATGCATATGAAGCAGCTAACGAGAATGTAACTGTTGAATTAACCGTAGAAAAAAACCTGGAAGAATTGATCCGGCCAAATATGCAAGCCGGAGAATATCCAGATGTATTGTTATTGGCAACAGGTAGACCAGAAGGGTTAACAGAAACACTTATTAAGGAAGATGGTATGGAAAAAATTACAGATGTACTAGACATGGATGTATATGGAGAAGACATGACGGTAAATAACAAATTATTGGAAGGATTCAGTGATACATTAGCTACGAATCCATATGCAGATGGGGAAACCTATTTAGCTCCTATGTTTTATAGTCCTACAGGGTTATTTTATAATGCAGGATTATTTGAAGAGAAAGGCTGGGAAGTTCCGAAAACTTGGGGTGACATGTGGGCTTTAGGTGAGAAGGCAGCTAAAGAAGGAATCTCACTTTTCACCTATCCAACAACTGGCTATTTTGACACGATGGTTGGATCAATGCTGTATGCTTCAGGAGGTACAGATTTCTTTAATTCAGCAATGACTTATGAAGATGGTGTATGGGAAACTGAAGAAGCAACGAAAGTGTTAGAAACAATAAAAAAATTAGCTGATTATACGCATCCAAATACAGTTGCAAATGCAAACCCCAATGATTTTACGAAGAACCAGCAGTTGGTTTTAGATAATGAGGCACTATTTATGCCGAATGGAACTTGGGTAGTTGGTGAAATGAAAGAAGCCCCTAAAGCGGATAATTTTGAGTGGGGGATGATGTCACTTCCTTCGTTTGAAAAAGGCGGCGATCGTTATGCATTTACATTCTTTGAACAGATGTGGATTCCATCTGCTTCTGAAAATAAACAAGCAGCCAAAGAATTTATCACCTATATGTACACAGATGAAGCAGCTTCTATCTTCTTAGAATCTGGAGCAGTTCAGCCAATTAAGGGGATTACAGAAGAAATGGAGGGAGACAATCTACTCTATTACAATATCTATGAAGAAGATGGCGTACTTCCAGCAATGGGAACATTCGCTTCTACAGCTCCTGTTCCAGGTGTCAGCATCGGAGACACATTATATGGTTCCATTGACAGTGTGATCAGTGGTGAAATTTCTGTGGAGGAATGGAGAAAACAAATTGAAGAGGCAAGTGACCAGCTAAGACCTGCTATGAACTAATGGACGATCCAAAGATAAAAATAAAACGGTGGGAACGTAAACTCATCGTTTTATTTGGTCACAGGGTGCGAGGTACGTCGAATGGTGACGAGGGATGCCTGGATGGTGATATGTTGCATATAATGTGTGACTTAGGTGGACGGACGCGTGAATCAGTGGTGAAGTTGCCCAACTCAGGATACCCGGCATGTGATGAAACAGTTCTATTTGAACATGTTGCCTATGCCCCCTACGCGATTTCACATGAAAGAGGTGAGAATAATGAGTAAAAAGAAATCTAGGAATCTATTTATTGGCGTCTGTGTGGCTCCTGCACTTATTTTACTGATTCTTTTTATGGTAATTCCGACGATTGAGGTATTTCGAATGTCGCTTTATCAATGGGGCGGGTTTTCGAATAACCAGCAGTTTGTAGGATTTAATAACTTTAAGCTTTTATGGAATGACATGGATTTTATTCGGTCCTTTCAAAATTCAATTCTATTAATTGTTATTGTTGCCATTTTTACCTTCGTGATTGCTGTTTTCTTTGCGGCAATATTATCCAAAGAGAAGATCCGAGGCAGCAATTTTTTTCGAGTGATCTTTTATATCCCAAACATCTTATCTATTGTCGTAATTGCTGGGATTTTTTCTGCCATCTATGATCCTTCCAATGGGTTATTAAATAGCATTTTCCATCTATTAAGCTTGGAAACCTTACAACAGAAATGGTTAGGTAACCAGACCATTGTTATTTACAGTGTAGCAGGAGCATTGGTGTGGCAGGCTATTGGTTATTACATGGTAATGTATATGTCTAGCATGGCAAGTATACCTGCGAGCTATTATGAAGCAGCCTCCCTAGAAGGGGCTAGCAAGATGAAGCAATTTACCGGCATTACGTTACCATTGATCTGGAACAATATTCGGACGACACTAACGTTTTTTATCATTAGTACGATTAACTTGAGCTTCCTACTTGTAAAAGCAATGACCGGCGGTGGACCAGATGGTTCGTCAGAGGTTTTTCTTTTCTATATGTATGATCAAGCGTATACAAATTCGACCTATGGCTATGGGATGGCGATCGGGGTAGTCGTTTTTATTTTCTCCTTTGCTTTAGCGGCGATTGTAAATTTTATTACAAAACGAGATGTACTGGAATATTAAAGAAGGAGGTAGGAAGTGGTGAAAAAATCAAATGGTTCGCAAACGGATACGTTGTATAAGCTATTTATCTATATTGCTTTGATCACCTTGGCAATATCAATCATTGTACCAGTAGCATGGGTGTTTTTTGCATCAATCAAGCAAAATGCTGAATTCTACGGTAATCCATGGTCGATTCCCCTTGGCTTCCATGTTGAAAATTTCATCGAAGCATTTCAGGAAGCAAATATGGGAAACTACTTATTTAATTCGGCCGTGGTGACCGTATTGGCATTGGCAATCTTGCTGATTGTAGCGTTACCAGCAGCTTATGTATTATCCCGTTTTAGTTTCAGAGGAAGTAAAATGATTAACTCGTTCGTTAAGGTAGGATTGTTTATTAATATCAGCTATATTGCCGTTCCGATTTTCCTCATGCTCCTAGATTGGGATACGGTTATCCGGACTATTCTTGGCGAAGAACTCCTGTTAAATAATCGGTTTATGCTTGCACTCATTTATGCGTCAACCGCATTGCCGTTTACAATTTATCTCTTATCAAGTTATTTTCAAACACTTCCTTCCGATTTTGAGGAAGCAGCAAGTATCGATGGCGCGGGATATTTTAAAACCATGTTTTCAGTGATGCTGCCGATGGCAGGACCAAGTATTATCATAGTTATTTTATTTAACTTCTTACTTTTTTGGAACGAATATATTCTGGCACTAACATTAATGCCGGGCGAAAATCAAACATTGCCAGTTGGCTTATTAAATCTGATGGCGGCTGAGCGGGCAGCGGCGAATTATGGACCAATGTATGCGGGGATGGTCATCGTTATGCTCCCAACATTAATTCTTTATATTATCCTGCAAAAACGTCTAACACAAGGAATGACGGTTGGTGGGTTGAAAGGATAGGTGGATCAAATGAAGAAATTATCAGGAAGAGTAACGTTACCAAGTGAGGAAAATTTTTTAAATGAAACGAAGGAACTACTTAGCCGTTGGGGTGCAGATGCTTTGCGGGATAGTGATGGAACCAAGTTGGATAAAGAAATCAAACAGTTAAATGCCAAAATATATACGACCTATTTTGTGGCACGAAGTCACAATGAATTTGCTGAACAGCATCCGGAAGAAATTCAGCAGCTTTATCTCATGTCCCAATATCATATGGCTACTGGAACGAAGCTGGAAGTAACATTTACGAAGGGGTACTTTGATGAACAGATAGAACCGGATTATGTACATGACCCAAAAAAGTGGTGGGAAGTAATTGACCGGACAACAGGTGAGGTAGTAAATCCAGATAGTTGGGAAGTCAATCAAGCAGAGAATCAATTAGTTATTCATCAAGCACAGCCTTGGCATGAATATACGGTCTCCTTTTTAGCTTATATGAAATGGGATCCGACACAAATGTACAATCATATGACCAATGATTGGGGGGATAAACCGCATGAAATCCCTTTTGATGCTCGGCAGCCATACTCTAATCAATTTATTAAAGATTATTTGGTAAAGTGGCTAAAGGAAAATCCGGACACCGATGTGGTTCGGTTTACCACCTTTTTCTATCATTTTACATTGATATTTAATCATTTAGGAAAAGAAAAATTTGTGGATTGGTTTGGCTATGGAGCGAGCGTTTCTGTGGCGGCATTGCAAGCCTTTGAAAAGGAAAAAGGCTATTCACTAAGACCGGAAGATATCGTAGATCAAGGCTATTACAACACTACCTTTCGCGTTCCTTCAACAGCCTATTTGGATTATATTGATTTCATTCAACAATTTGTTGCGCAAGAAGTGAAAGAACTGGTTGAAATGGTTCACGACAGCGGCAAGGAAGCAATGATGTTTTTAGGAGATAATTGGATTGGAACAGAACCATACGGCAACTATTTTAAAGATACAGATATGGATGCGGTCGTTGGCAGTGTTGGAGATGGAACTACCCTTCGAATTATTTCCGATATTCCGCATGTTGCTTATACCGAGGGGCGATTACTTCCTTACTTTTTCCCGGATACATTTTATGAAGGGAATGATCCGGTTATTGAAGCGAATGAAATTTGGTTGTCTGCTAGAAGGGCTATGATGCGAAAACCACTGGATCGCATCGGCTATGGCGGCTATTTAAGCCTCGCCTATAAATTTCCTGCGTTTGTTGACTATGTGGAACACATTACCGAGGAATTTCGCGAAATTTATGACAAGATTAAAGGAGTAAAGCCTTATACAGGAATTAAAGTGGCCATCCTGAATGCCTGGGGACAACTGAGATCCTGGCAGGCACACACTGTTGCCCATGGGAAGTGGTATAAGCAAACCTATTCCTATTATGGTATTTTGGAAGCGCTCAGTGGTTCAAATGCAGAAGTTACCTTTCTATCTTTTGACGATGTGATACATCATGGTATACCTGATGACATCGATGTGATCATAAATGCAGGAGATGCTGGTACAGCCTTCTCAGGTGGGGAAATATGGAAGGAATCTGTGTTGACAGAAAAACTAAGAGAATGGATTTATCATGGCGGTGGATTTATCGGGATTGGCGAACCAAGTGCATATCATCACGAAGGACGTTATTTTCAACTAGCCAATGTATTAGGTGTGGATAAAGAACTTGGGTTTAGCTTATCGACGAACAAGTATTTTACCGATACGGCCGATTCCCATTTTATTACCGATGATACCAAGGTATTCCATTTCGGTGAAGGGATAAAAAACATCTATGCATTAGAGCAGCAGACGACGATTCTTGGACAAAATGATGATGGCATTTATTTAGCTAGTTCACCATTTGGAAGTGGTCGAAGTGTTTATATGGCCGGACTTCCATATAGCCATGAAAACACACGGTTGTTTATGCGGGCATTATTTTTTGCAGCACATAAAGAAAGGGAATTGAAGAAATGGTATGCATCAAATATTCACTGTGAAGTTCATGCCTACTTAGAAATCAATATGTACGCAGTTGTTAACAATTCAATGGAGACACAGACAACAAATGTTTATGTTGGAACCGGTATTGAGCATGTAGTGACCCTTGGACCGAGTGAGATTATTTGGGAGGTATGCAAAGATGGAAGATAAGGTGTTTCGTATCTTGAAAATCGTATTTTTTCTCTTTTGCATGTATTTGATCATTAATGGACAACGAACAATTGGGAGACTTGAGTTATTTTCCCAATTAATTGGGTTGGCGGGGTTGTTGTTCCTGCTCTGGAATTATAATCGGAAATTCATTTAATAGAGGATGGTTAAATTGTCACATCTTTATCCTCCTTTTTGAACACGAACTACTTTTGCTTTTTGCCAATCTTGGTGATGAAAGTCTAAGTTTCCATAATACGCATGTAATAAAAATGAAACTTTTTATCTGGAATAAAGAGGCAAAACAATTTTGGAAACACTCCATTTGGTTTTGCCTTTTCTAAGCCATTAGAATGGGGGAAGGAAATGAGGTACGCCATTGGTATTGACATTGGTGGGACAAAGATTGCAAGTGGGATTGTTAATGAACATGGGGATTTAATTCAAAAAGAAGTTGTAAGAAGTGATACTTCTGATAAAGAGCAAATGTTTTCACAGGTAATAACATGTGTGCAGACCCTGATGAATCATTCGAGTATCCCATTAAGTGATATATTTGGTATTGGTGCAGGTATCCCTGGTAAAGTGGATAGGGAAAATGGAATAGCTGTATTCCAGAATAATCTACCTTGGCGAGACTTTCCGTTTACAAAACGGATAAGCGAAGCTTTGGGCGTTAATCGAATTGTCATTGATAATGATGTAGATATGGCTGCTTTTGCTGAATGGAAGAAAGCAGAGCTGACGGAAACGGATTTATTTACTTATATTACGATAAGTACAGGAATTGCATGTTCCATCATCCAAGGTGGAGAAATTATTCGAGGTGCTGGTTTTGCTGGAGAGCTAGGGCTTATTCCAATTACCTTGAAAAACAAAGGGACATACATGGAAAGGTTAGAATCCATTGCTTCGGGTCCTGCCATTGCCAAAAGAGGGCAGGATCTATTTAAAGATTCGTACATTACCTCAGCAGATGTATTATCTGCATATCATAAAGGAGATGCACAAGCTGAGATAATTATTCAAGATCTGGTTTCCTCTTTAACCCAAGGGTTATACGTGATTACTAGTTTACTAGACCCACACAAGATTGTATTTGGCGGAAGTGTTGCTGTACATAACCCGCAACTATTACAATTAGTGAAAGAAGAATTAGCTTGTTACTTATTAAAGGAGCAACTTCATATATTAGATCATATGGAATTTAGTCATTTTAATCATGACCAAGGAATTCTAGGCTCTGGTCTTAAGGTATTTAATTCGAACTAAACAGGTGAGTTTGAAAGGAGTATATAAATGAAATGCACCCATGTATACCAAAAAGGGAATGGTCCGATTAACGAAGATTCCTATGTTATTAATCAAGATGCCAATGTATATGCTGTAATAGATGGGGCTACTGGATTAGATGGACTTCCGGGTTACTTGGCTTCGTATACGGTCCAAGAGCAGTTGCAAGCACTGAAGCAAACTGATGGATTATATAATGGGGTGCTTCGAGCGAATCAAACACTAGGTCAAAAATTAGTGGATCAATTTAATAATTTTGCTAGGAGTGGCAGCAATATATCTAGTATTCAAGATATTCCTAAAAAGCAAAGAAGTTCAACCGGGTTAGCAGCAATTCAGTTGCACTCAAATGGTCATGCATTGGACTTTTTTCACGCGGGAGACTGCATGATATTTGTAGAGTATAAAAGTGGTGAAATACGTGCAATTACATATGATCTAATCCAATATTTTGATCAGCTTGCCCTTAAAGAATTCATGAAACTCCATGAGAAAAAAGGAAACCATATGGATTTAAGTCAATTAAGAGAAATGATAAAACCTATTTTAATGCAAAATCGCGAGAACATGAATACATCAGGGGGTTATGGGGTGATTGATGGGACTGCTGAAGCATTCCAATTTATGGAGTCAGGAACGGTTTCCTTAAGCAAGGTGTCGAAAATAGTATTACTTACGGATGGTATGCTTTTACCTACAAGAGAGCAAACCACGATTGCTTGGGAGAAATCTGCAAAGATTGCATGTAATCAGGGGGTAGAGGCATTATTTAATGAAGTAGTGAAACGAGAGAGTCAAGACGCCTCCTGTTTAACCTATCCAAGGTTAAAGGAAAGTGACGATAAAACGGCTCTATTATTAGAACGATAACCGGTATACTAACATTTGTACTGCTTTTAAGTCTGCTGTCTTCGCTTTCACGTCGAAGTCTATGTATCTTTGTTAACATGGAGTCTTCTTATGTCATAACATGCTTGTTTCACTAAATAAATGTTCGATAATTGGAGCAAAAGGAAGTTGACTCAAGCAGGAAATAAGATAACTGAAGATCCTTGAAGAAGCAGTCTTTGTTGCCACGGGAGCTGAAGATGTCCGCAAAAAACACCTTGCTGGAGCAGAAATTAGTACTGTGTATACATGTCGTAGTTTGAATCAATAGCAGCAGAGGAAGCGTAAAGATCCTTAATAACAGGAGCATTGCTGTTTTATTGATTTCCGACGGACCGAATGGGAACCTTACGACACATATAAGTTTGGTTTCTTTTCAAGTCAAATCAGTTCCCATTTACCTGTGACATGGTCGATGGCAAGCTTAACACACGGAATGATAACCAGTTTTTGGAAGCTATATACATCGTAGAGTGGAATCCTATCGTTTTTCTTCCTGTATGGCAAACTATGAAATAAAAGTAGAGACAGGAGGTCCTATTTTTAAAAGTATCTAAAACAATAATTATGTAGCTGGCAATGTAACACCGCTTTAATTAGATAACCATTGCTACAATGGCCCCGTTTAAAAGGTTTGCTAAAGTAGCTGCAATTAATGCTTTCAACATTAGTTTTTGAATATCAAACTTCCGTTTAGGAGCCATGTTTGTTAGCATCCCAACGATACTGCCTGCTGCTCCAAAGTTAGCAAATCCACTAAGTGCAAAAGTCAAAATAGCTAATGTTCTATCCGATAGGCTATCGATAATTTCAGATAGTTGGGCAAACGCTACAAATTCATTTAATAAGAATTTTTGAGCTAATAAATTTCCAGCTGTTAAAGCTTCCCCCCAAGGAATCCCAATAATAAATGCTATGGGAGCGAACAGATAACCAAAAATCAATTCTAATGAAAAGTTGTCAAATCCCAAAAGGGATCCTCCCCAATTTAAAAGCCCATTTATTAACGCCATTAATCCAATGATAGCCATTAACATGAGGCCTACGTTTACTGCAAAGTGTAATCCTTCCTTTGAACTCACAAAAATAACATCAATGATATTTGTCTTTTCCTTGCTTGCAGCAGCTTCTACTGGTTTTATCCACTCGTTATCATTAATTTCTTCTGTTTCCGGAATAATAAATTTTGCTACCATAAGCCCTGCTGGTGCAGACATTAAGGCTGCTGATAGTAAATATTCTAATGGAATCCCCATTGCAGCTAGTCCAACCATTACAGCACCAGAAACGGAAGCTAAGCCTCCTACCATTACAGAAAATAACTGTGATCTCGTCATATTGGCAATATAGGGCCTTACAACTAATGGTGATTGTGTATTACCAACAAAGATGTTCGCAGCAGCGGCTGCTGATTCAGCATAAGAAGTCTTCATTATCTTAGAAATAAATCCTCCAATAATCCGAACGATATACTGCATGATTCCATAATGATAAAGTATTGCTATTAGAACGGTTAAGAAGATAATGAGGCCTAATACGTTAACAGCGAAGACTGCAAGTTCACCGTCCTTATCTGCTAAAGGACCGAAAACAAATGCAATTCCCTCATGTCCATAGTTAATAATATCGTTGATGCCTGTGGATACATATGCAAGTACTTCTTTTCCAAACTCCCATTTTAATACAAGATACCCAAAAACAATTTGGAGAAAAAAACCAATTGTAACTGTTCTTATATTTATATATTTTTTGTTCTCAGATAAGAGAAAAGAGACCAAAATGATAAAACAGCATCCTGCTATACCCCAAATTACATTCATTTTGTACACCTCTGTATATAATAAAATAAAAATTATGACATTTTTGGAGTAATCAGAATGTAAGTGATTGTACATCCTGATTACTTGTTTAAATTCTATTAATTACTTTTTTAACTAATAAAACAAACTTCTCTCGGGATTTGCCGGCAACTTCAATAACTTCATCATGACTTAAAGGCTGGTCTAGGATCCCACAAGCCATATTTGTTAAGCAAGAAATCCCTAATACGCTCATCTCAGAGTGTATTGCAACGGTAGCTTCAGGTACAGTAGACATACCGATTGCATCACCTCCAAGTGTTCGTATCATTCGTATTTCTGCAGGTGTTTCATAAACAGGCCCACTCCACCATCCGTATACACCTTCTTGTAATGTAATATTATTTTCGATAGCTATATCTAAGGCTAAATTACGTAGCTTCTTGCTATAAACCTCAGATACATCAGGAAAGCGTGTGCCTAAGGCAGGATTATTTCTGCCGATTAACGGATTTGTACCAACTAAATTAATATGATCGGTAATTAGCATTAGTTCACCTGGATTAAAGTCTGTATTAACTGCACCGCAAGAATTCGTAATAATTAGATTTTTAGCACCTAATGCTTTTATTACTCTTATAGGAAATGTAACTTCATCCAGACTGTAGCCTTCGTAGTAGTGATAGCGTCCTTTCATTGCAACGATTTTTTTTCCTTCTAATCTACCAATAACCAATTCGTTTGCATGTCCTGCCGCATCAGATTTAGAAAAAAAAGGAATATCTTCATAAGGGATAGTAACGGCATCTTCTATTTCGTCAGCTAGACTTCCTAACCCAGAACCGAGAACGATTCCGACTTCAGGGATAATATTCGTTTTACTTGATATAAAATCTTTCGCTTCCTGGATTTCATTTGTCTTATGCATTATTTGTACCTCCGTTTTTATTTTTAGTAGACCGGTCTACATAATTTATAAAAAAAAATGACTATTTTAGAATGATAGGTATCATGTGAGACATCCCTCGAATAGCAGAAGAATCTTTACGAGCTAAGGATACAATAAAGGCGCCTTGAATCATGGAATTTATGGACTCGCCAAGTTCGTTTGCTTTCTCTTTTTCATAGCCATTTATTTCTAACACTTGAGAAAATTCTGTAGACCAGGCTTCAAATACATCATTACATGCTTTTCGTAAGTTTTCACTGGTTGAGGACGTTTCTAATACAAGGGCAGTAATAGGGACCCCTATAAAGTAATTGTCTTTTTCAAAACGTTCTGCGCTCTCTGCTATAAAGTATTGTATAGCTTCTACTGGATTGTCATGTAGTGTAAGTTTTTCTTTAATAAAATTGGTTACGACTTGTTTTGTCCAATTTATAGCTTCAATAGCTAGTTGCTCTTTACCATTTGGAAAATGGTAGTAAATAGACCCTTTTGGTGCACCACTTTGCTGTATAATATCATTTAATCCTGTTCCAACATACCCTTTTTTTTGCAGAAGTTTTGCTGTTGCCTTAATCATTTCTTCTCGAGTATTTTTTTTCATGTAAGAACATTCACTCCAATTAAAGTTTTATACCAAACGGTCTACATATTATATTTTATGGAAGCGATACCAATTTGTCAATACAAAATAGAACACTATAAGAGGTTAATTATTATCAACTGATTCAGTAACCATGATGTATTCCTACACATTTCCCCAACCGGTTCACTGCTTCTTCAATATCCTCATCTTGTAAATTAGCAAAACCGATAATTAATTTAATCTTTCCAGGTTGTTTGGGTTGATGTTGTAACATGAACCGTCTCATAGAGTAAATCTCAAGCTTTTCTTTTTTAGCATGAGTCTCAACTTCTTCATACCGCTTTTCCGTTTTGAACGTTGCAACAAAATGAAGGCCGGCAGGGATATCTTCAATCGAAATAGTATGTTTAAAGTAAGATCGAAGGTAGGTGACTAGTTTTTTTCTTTTTACTTTATAATAATGATTCATTCGCTTCACATGTCGGTCGTATTCTCCTGTTTGAATAAAATAATGCAACGTATACAGTGCAAGTGCGTTACTGTTTTGAATCAAATGCTGATGGTGATTTCGATAATCGCGCAATAACTTTGGTGGAAGTACCATATAGCTAATGCGAAGTCCAGGTAAAATCGTTTTTGAAAACGTTCCGGTATAGATAACCCGCTGATTTCGATCCAAACTTTGTAAGGATGGAATGTTGTCCGTTTCATACTTAAATTCACTGTCATAATCATCTTCCAAAATATAACGATCGTTGTTCTGTAATGACCAATTAAGCAGTTCGATACGTCGAGAGATTGGCATTATTTTTCCAGTTGGAAATTGGTGGGAGGGTGTGACAAACAAAAGATTCGCCTTTGATTGTTCCGCTCTTTCTATATTCATTCCCTTATTATCCAAGTCGACAAGCTGTACCGGAAATTCCATATTCTTTAAGAGGGTATAAAACCGGGAATACCCTGGGTTTTCCATGGCTATTCTCGTTTTTTCTGTTTTGCTTTCCATGAGTTGACGAATTAACAGCTGGGTACCTGCGCCGATAACAACTTGTTCGGGTTCGCAAACCACACCACGAGATAATGTAATCATCCTGGCAATTGTTTTGCGTACAATGAAGGGTCCTTGAGGATGCGGGAATTCTGAAAGTTCCTGCTTATGCTGATTAATCGCCTTTTGCTGACATTTGATCCACGATTTAAATGGGAATTTCGTAATATCAGAAGCCATATGAGATAAGGAGAGCCAACCTTTTTTATCCACACTCTCTTCTCTTAAATCATCTGGTAAAGTACGAACAGGTTGTTTGTCTTGAATAAACGCAGTTATCGCTTCGACATAATACCCCTTTTTTTCAATTGTATAGATGTATCCTTCTGCTAGTAATTGTTCATATGCATGGGTGATCGTATTTACACTGACGTTTAGTTGAGTGGCCAACGTTCGTTTAGAAGGTAATTTTTCATTGGCATGAATCTTACCCGCTAGGATGATCGCTTTGATTTCTTCATAAATTTGCTGATAAATAAAGGCTTCTTTCTTTGTTTTATCTAATCTCAATAACATTTGAAAGCACTCCTTAATCTGGTACCTATTAAATTTAAAATCTGGTACTTTTCATTATACCAGATTATTGTCATACTAATTACTAAATTTAAAAAAGTGAGGGATATAGATGACTACTGTCGAACAAGCCAGAGATGATATATTACGAACAAAGCGAAATAAGTATATTCCTAGGGGAGTAAGTAACGGAAATGTATTAATTGCTGACCATGCTAAAGGAGCAACCATTACGGATCATGCACAGAATGAATGGATTGATTTTGCTGGTGCTATCGGGACGTTAAATGTAGGACATTCCCACCCCAAAATTACAGAAGCGGTCAAAGCGCAAGTAGATAAATTTTTACACCCGGGATTTAATGTAGTCATGTATGAAGGGTATATCCAACTGGCGGAACGATTATGCCAGCTAATTCCAGGTAGTTTCGATAAGCAAGCAATCCTGTTCAATTCTGGAGCAGAAGCAGTAGAAAATGCGGTCAAAATCGCTCGTAAATATACCAATCGTCAAGCCGTTGTTACATTTACTAGAGGGTTTCACGGGAGAACGAACTTGACGATGGGGATGACAAGTAAAGTAAAACCATATAAATTTGGGTTCGGGCCATTTGCTCCGGAAATTTATCAAGCGCCGTATCCTTACCTCTACCATAAACCAGATACGATGTCAGAATCAGATTATATTGACCAACAGATAGAAGAATTTGAGGAGTTTTTTATTTCGACAGTTGCCCCAGAGACAGTAGCTTGTGTCGTGATGGAACCAGTTCAAGGCGAAGGTGGATTTATAATTCCTCCAAAGAAGTTTGTTCAATTTGTGCGTGCATTTTGTGAAAAACATGGAATTGTATTCGTAGCCGATGAGATTCAAACTGGTTTCGCACGAACAGGGAAACTATTTGCTATGGAACATTTTGATGTTATACCAGATTTGGTAACCGTTTCCAAGTCATTGGCGGCAGGCTTGCCATTAAGTGGGGTAGTAGGCAGAAAAGAAATTCTTCATGCGGCAGAACCTGGAGAATTGGGTGGAACATTTGCTGGTAACCCAGTAGCTTGCGCGGCTGCTTTACAAGTATTAGATATTATTGAAGAAGAAAAATTAGTGGAAAAAGCGGAGCTTCTTGGGAAAAAGCTAGAAGATAAATTAATTACGCTCTCTAAGGAGCATGCATTTATAGGAGATATTCGTAGATTAGGAGCAATGGTAGCTGTTGAATTAGTTACCGATCAAAACAGTAAATTTTCGAATAAAACGAAGGCAAGTGAAATTGTCAACTATGCGAATGATCATGGGTTGCTACTCCTATCAGCTGGTCTAAAGGGAAATGTGATTCGGTTTTTGGCGCCACTAGTTATTTCAGACGAAGAATTAGCGAAGGGCTTAACCATTTTAGAACAGGCATTTAATCAATAGGGGGGATGGTCATGTCTGAAAAGATCCAAGTATGGAACCCTGCAACAGGTGAGATTGTTAATGAAGTGAAAATTAATACAAAAGCAGAAATTGATCGAGCGCTTGAAAATGGACATCGTGGTTTTAAAGCCTGGGCAAACCTTGATGCCCATAAACGGTCTAACTTATTAAAACAATGGTCACATGTAATTCAACAACATAAACAAGAAATTGCAGAGGTTATGACATTAGAAAATGGAAAGCCGCTAAAGGAGTCATTGGGCGAGGTAGATTACGCAACGAGTTATATTGATTGGTATGCAGAAGAGGCAGTAAGAATCTATGGTCGAACGATTCCTGCATCGTCTGATTCAAAGCGGATTGTCATCAGTCGACAGCCAGTGGGGTTAGTTGCGGCGATAACGCCATGGAACTTTCCTGCGGCGATGATGACAAGAAAGGCAGCACCAGCACTAGCTGCAGGATGTTCGTTTATTATTAAGCCAGCGGAAGAAACCCCATTGACGACGATGCGATTCGTAGACCTTGCGCATGAAGCTGGAATTCCAGCGGATGTGATACAGTACGTTAATGGATATGGAACTGATGTTGGTCCATTGTTCACTGCGAGCAACTATGTGCGAAAGATTACCTTTACTGGATCTACACCAGTAGGTAAGACATTAATTCGTGATAGTGCAGATACAGTAAAGCATGTAACGATGGAGTTAGGTGGTCATGCACCACTTATTGTAGCAGCGGACGCAGACTTGGATATTGCCGTTAAGCAAACAATGCTTTCTAAGTTTAGAAATGCTGGTCAAACCTGTATTTGTGCAAATCGTGTAATTGTACATGAGAGCATGGTAGAATCTTATACAGCAAAATTAACAGAAGCGATAAAGCATTTGAAAGTCGGTAATGGATTAGAGAAGGATACAGATGTCGGTCCGATCATAAATGAAAAAGGCTATGACAAAATTGTATCTCAAGTAGAAGATGCAATTCAAAAAGGGGCCGAGGTGTCGATTGGAAATAAGTTTGATGCTAATTTTGAAAACGGTACTTTTTTTGTCTACCCAACGGTGTTAACTCATGTGAGTGAAGCGATGGCTATCATGCAGGAAGAAACATTCGGACCAATTCTTCCGATTACGAGTTTTTCATCTATTGAAGAAGCGGTTGAGATAGCGAATCGAACGCCATATGGCTTAGCGGCTTATTTCTTTACGAATGATTACCGCGTAGGAAGTTATCTTCATGACCATCTTGATTATGGGATTATCGGTTGGAACGATGGGGCTCCTTCTGGTGCGCATGTACCTTTTGGAGGAATGAAAGAGAGCGGTATTGGAAGAGAAGGTGGATTGGAAGGAATTGAACCGTACTTAGAAACAAAATATTTGTCGATTGGTAATTGTAACTTTTCTTAAGATAAAACATGGCTAATTCTACGGATATGGAATTAGCCAGATGCTTAGCAAAACTTTATTGTTGGAAAATTCGTTTAAATGTATGTCGTAGATTTAGTCGGAGGTGCTCATGTGAATGTGGTTCAAAAAGAAATAGAAAAATCCAACGACTTGGAAAAAGAAGATTTGTCTTTTTGGACACCATCTAATCAGTGGAAATCTTTCATTGTATCGCTTACAGGTTTATTTTTATTTCTTGTTCCAATTCCTTATCAGGGACAATGGACAATTGGAATAGGTATTATTGCTGAATTCCTTCAAAACAAATTTGAAGTTTATTTACCAACATTTATGACAGGTGTGTTAATCCTTTCTGTATTGGGAACTACTGTTATGAAAGTAGGTTTACGATACCAAAAACAATGGGCGACCAATTCCAAGTTCTTAAGGGAATTATTAGATGTTAATTGGTTTTGGGGGATATTTCGCATCCTAGGTGCTGTTTTTGCAGTAATGACACTATATGAGTTAGGTCCTAAATTTATCTGGACGGGTGCTACCGGTGGTACGGTATTATTCGATCTCATTCCTGTACTTACAACGTGGTTTTTAATTGCTGGCTTTCTTATGCCCTTATTATTAAATTTTGGGTTAATGGAGTTTATTGGAACTGTTGTTAGAGGGGTGATGCGACCGCTATTTAAATTACCAGGACGCTCATCAATTGATGCTTTAGCGTCATGGATGGGAAGCGGTACCGTTGGAGTGTTGATTACAACACAGCAATATGAGAGTGGATTTTATACAAAACGCGAAGCATCTGTGATCGCAACCAATTTTTCTATTGCATCCATTGCTTTTAGTTTACTCGTTATTAACTTTATTGGTATGGGTCATATGTTTGTACAATTCTATATCACGGTTATTGTGGCAGGAGTTATTGCTGCAATTATCATTCCAAGGATCCCCCCACTATCAAGAAAAGAAGATAACTATTATGAATTAGCAGGCAAGCAAATCGCTGAAGAAGTTCCTACTGGGAAAACCCAATTCCGCTTTGCGATGGAGAAAGCAGTTGCTCGAGCAGCAGAAGTGAAAAGTATTTCCTCAATTGTAAAGAGTGGCGTACAAAATGTCATTGATATTTGGTTTGGTTTGCTCCCACTAGTGATGGGATTAGGCACGATTGCACTTATAATTGCTGAGTTTACACCAGTCTTTCATATTCTTGCTTATCCCTTTGTCCCACTTCTGGAATGGGCGAATATCCCTGAAGCATCAGAGGCAGCGCCAGCGATGATCGTTGGCTTTGCGGACATGTTTCTACCGGCAGTAATAGGCAGTGGAATCGAAAGTGAACTTACCCGCTTTGTTATCGCATCTTTATCAATGACGCAATTAATTTATATATCAGAAGTAGGCATCTTAATTTTACGTTCGAAAATTCCAATCAGTTTTCTTGATATGGTAATTATATTTTTACAGCGCACCATCATTACACTGCCAATTATCATTCTAATGGCACAGCTCTTTTTCCTTTAATGTGACTTGCATAAATAACCGCTAGCAATTAGTTTGATAGTAGAGTGATTAATTCAATAGGAGGAAGACGACATGTACAAACCAAAAGATTCTTCAAAAAGCCCACGATACACCGGTGTACGTACATTTATGCGACTGGAACAAATCCAAACAACAGAAAATGTAGATTTTGTAGTGGTAGGTAATCCTTTTGATACTGCAGTATCAAATCGAATTGGAGCTCGTGGCGGCCCGCAGCATATTCGTAACTTTTCTGTGTTGCTTCGACCTTATAATCCGAATCAAGGAATTAATATTTTTGATTATTGTTCAGGAGTTGACTACGGGGACTTTGAAATTGTTCCACAAAACATTCATAAATCCTATGACATTGTGGGAGAATCGTTAGCTCCCATTCTTGAAAAAGAAATTACTCCCATTATCCTTGGAGGAGATCATTCTGTATCTCTAGGTCATCTTCGGGCGTTTGCAGCCAAGTACGGCCCTGTTTCGCTCGTTCATTTCGATTCCCACAGCGATACATGGGATAATTATTTCGGAGAAAAATATATGCATGGAACGCCATTCCGTAGAGCAGTAGAGGAAGGACTCATTGATACAGAACACTCTATACAGGTTGGTTTACGGGGACCGCTTTATGGACCAGAAGATATAACAGATCCGGAAGATTTAGGATTTAAAACCATTCCGATGCGTGAAGTGAAAAAATTAGGACAAGAAGAGGTATTACGCCAAATTCATGAACGTGTTGGCGACAAGCCCGTTTTTGTTTCATATGATATCGACTTTGTTGACCCTGCATTTGCTCCAGGAACGGGGACCCCAGAAGTAGGCGGTCCTGATAGTCATGAGGCCCTAGAATATGTACGTGGACTTCATGGGCTAGATATTAAAGGTTTTGACTTAGTCGAAGTATTGCCCGAATATGATAGTGGTGAAATAACTGCTGCCCTTGCTTCTGCAGTGGCATTTGAAATGATTACACTAGTTGCCATGAAGAAGCGTGATGATTTAGCAGTTGAAGGGAAGGAAGCCACCTTCACTAAATAAAAATACGTGCGGGAAGGATGCCATCAAATCGAAATGGTTTGGATGACATCCTTTTTTTGTAATAAAATAGATAAAGAAAGCATGAATCTTTTTTTCATATATCAACGTATAATTAGACAGTTTACCTTTGAATCAGGAGGAAGAATATGAATCGAACGATTGAAAAAATATTAGGCATCATTGGGTTTGTAATGGATGCGTTTTTTGCTGCAGTAGGGGTGTTATTACTAATAATTGTTAATACAGGTATTGGCTGGCTTGAAGGTTCGATTAATCCTGTCGAATTCGGAGCCTTTGCTGAATTAATAACGATATTTATCAATTTATTATGGATTCCGATTATCAGTTGTGTCATTAGTTTTATCTTAGGACTTGTAGGTGTTCTTAATCTAAAGCGAAATCCACGTGTTGCCGGCGGGTTCTTTATTGCAGCTACTGTTATTAGCAGCTGGTTACTATTCACAGGAATTGCTTTCCAATCTGTATTATACGCAGTAGCAGCAATTATGTGTTTTGTTAGAAAGCCCGAAAGGAATGCTGCGTAGGCGGTACTCTTGTATCCGTAAAGAAACGAACGGAGAAAAAAAGGATCTTATCCCAATACGAATCCGAACGATTCCACTCGAATCCGTTCGGAATTTTTTTGCACAACACATCGGTCCATCACTTTCCACGAGCGAGGATTCAGCTTCCTTGCCGCGACAAGGAGTTGTCGACGTTGTCCGCGTGGTCGTTCCTCATCAGAACAATTTCCTGCGGCACCTAGTACGATTATTTTTTGAAAATAATAATTATTTCGTATTGACAGATGATATAAACTTGGTTAAAATTCTGTGTAAAGAACATAGTTTTTTATACGGAACAAATAGTTGGAGATGGAGGTTATGAAATGTCACAAAATCCTTCCGGTAATCCAAGCTTGGTTCAGCAAATTAGTAATGCAGTAGTTCCAGAGGGGGCGATAATGTTCTGGCATTTAGGCCAGTCAGGTGTAGTACTAAAAGTGAATGACGTTATTTGTTATATCGATCCATACCTGTCCAATTACATTGAAGAAGAAAGTCTAGTCTATCCACCTAACTTATTAAAACGAAACTTCGATTCACCTATTTCTCCTGAAGCTATTACACACGCAAATCTCGTTCTGATAACACACGAACATGTAGATCATCTCGATCCAAAAACGCTAAAAGCAATCATGAAAAGCTCCCCAGAAGCAACGTTTATTTGCCCAGCACCATCTACCACACAGCTAAAAACGATAGGAATACATGAAGATCGAATCCACTCCGCACTAGCATACGAAGTTATCCAATTCGCTAATTTGTCCATTACTCCAGTTCCTGCGAAACATGAAGATTTTTTCACTGATCAAAAGCAAAGGCATTACTATCTCGGTTACGTTATCGAAACAAACAATGAAACGATTTATCATGCAGGTGACACCGTACTTTATAAAGAATTAATTGACTTTTTGAAACCACGCGCTATAGATGTTGGTTTTTTACCTATTAACGGTCAGGATTGGAAGCGCTCAAATGAAGGAGCACTTGGTAATATGAATTTTCGAGATGCTATCGAGCTTTCCCAACAAATCGACCTTGATTTAATAGTACCGGTTCATTATGACTTATTTCAATCAAATACAGAAAGTCCTGCTTTCTTTGTAGATTACTTATATCGAAACTATCCTTTTCAAAAGTTCAAAATGATGGTCCCTGGAGAAATGATGGTTTACTGGTCCAAATTTAAATGAGGGGAGAAGGACGAATGAGGAAAAAATTGTTTTCGTTTCTGTTGATCGGACTAGTTTTACTGGTTGGCTGTAATGAGGAAAAGAATGCTGGAGGAGAAGCTAAAGAAGGAGATAAGACCACGCTTACTCTATGGCACTATTGGTCAGAAAACCTAGAATCAGAGCTTATTGATCGTGTTGAAGCGTTTAATGCGTCTCAAGAAGATATCCAAGTAGAATTGACATATGTACCTTATAGCGAGTTAACACAACAGCTTTTAATTAGTGCAACGAGTGGTGATATGCCTGATTTGGTTATCGGGGGTATAAATGAAGTTCAGTTTTACGCAAAGTCTGGCATTCTAGAAGACGTTACAGACAAAGTAAAAGATTCTGGATTAGCAGAGAAAATGTATGGAAATATTGCAGAGATTCATCAACTTGATGACAAGTACTATGGTGTCCCGCTTCATACAAATGCGGTTGCGCTTTTTTACAACACAGATTTAGTAGCGGAGCCACCTACAACTTGGGACGAGTTAGAGAGCAGTGCAGAAGAATTAACAGAAGATGGATCATACGGCTTTTCAGCTTCAGCACATAATTCGCAGCATGGTACAGCATCTTGGATACCGTTTTTATGGTCCACAGGTAGTGATGTAACTAATATAACAAGTTCAGATGCGATAAGCGCACTTGATTTGTGGAAACGAATGTTTGATAAGAAAGTGATGCCGCAAGAAATTGTGAATAAAGAGTTAGAGGAAGTGGGTGTGGATTTTTATAATGAAAAAGTTGCGATGATTATCGGCGGCTCATGGATGATACCTACTTTCGAGACGGAAGCTCCAGATTTAAATTGGTCTGTCGCTCAAATTCCAAAAGATAAAACCCATTCGTCCGTTATCGGTGGGGAAAGTATTGCCATTGGGAGTGGGCAATCGATTGAAGAATCGTGGGAATTTATTCAATTCATGCTTGAACCTGATAGACAATTAGAGTGGCTGAAAGCAACTGGGAATTTCCCATTTAGTGACGATGTAGCTAATGACTCCTATTTCCAAGATAATGAAATACGTCGTGTCTTTGCTAATGTCATCCAAAATTCTCAAGGATATGGCTGGGGCGAACAACATAATGATATCAATACTGCTATTTATACTGTGTTACAGGATGCTTTAGTTGGTGGCCAATCTGCCGAAGAGGCGTTGAAAAAGGCGAAAGAAACAGTACAACCATTATTGGAGTCAAATAGGAACTAGAGATTTTATTAAAGGGAGGGAGTTTGGTGGAGAAGTTTGGAAATGCGAAACAATTAAATCGAAATAAATTCAAGGACTATACATTTCTTCTCCCTTCAGCTTTATTTTTACTCGCTTTTCTTGTGTATCCCATTCTGTACAATATTCTATTAAGTTTCAAGGATATAAACATCGGTAATCTGATTCAGGGAGAGCAGCCATTTGTCGGTATTGAAAATTATATTACCGTACTAAAAGATCCGCTATTTGGTAAAGCCCTTGTAAATTCACTAATCTTTACTGTTGCTACAATAATTTTTTCAACAAGTATCGGATTTGCACTTGCTTTATTATTCAATAAGTCGTTTCCTGGTCACAAATGGATGCGGTCGATCCTATTAATTGCTTGGATGACACCAATTATTATTATTGGCACCGTTTTTAGTTGGATGTTAAGTGGGGAGAACGGCATCATTAATGAATTCTTGCTTCAGAGTGGGTTTATTTCGCAGCCTGTGTATTGGTTGACCAATCCAAATTCAGCTTTAATTAGTATTATTATCGCAAATATTTGGATAAGTATCCCATTTAGTATGGTCATTCTATTATCAGGACTGCAAGGTTTGCCTTCAGGTATTTATGAGGCAGCTAAAATAGATGGTGCGAATAAAATAAAGCAATTTTATTACATTACACTCCCATTGATGAAGCCTACTATTCTCGTCCTATTAATGCTCGGGGTTATATTCACATTTAAAGTATTTGATTTAATCTATATCATGACTGGTGGTGGACCTGCTGATTCAACCCAGGTTATCCCATTTCTCGCATATCAGCTGTCCTTTAGCATGTATCGTTTTGGAGAAGGTGCTGCACTTTCTAATATTTCCTTCTTTTTAATAGGAATGATAGCGATCCTCTATCTCTATCTTATTCGGAAGGAGGAAGTAATGTGATGCGTAGTAAAAAGTGGCTATTCTCTATTGTAGGTTTTTTAATTGTTGCTGTATTCTTATTTCCAATCTACTGGATGGTAATCTCGTCTTTAAAACCAATGTCGGAGATCTTTGGTGAATCCACACTTTTCCCGAAGAATGTTACCTTTGAAGCGTATCGAAACATTTTTATAGGAAGTGATCTAGCCATATTTCGTCACTTCTTTAATAGCCTGATCATTAGCTTTGGGACAATGATTGGTACGATCTGCTTAGCTGCACCTGCTGCCTATGCCATTGCAAGAAAGAATTTAAAAGGAATCACCTTGTTTCTTTTATTTATTTTAATTACGCAGATGTTTCCGAGTAATATGTTGGCATTACCTCTTTATACGATGTTTGCCAAGATAGGATTATTGAATTCGTATCTAGGTGTCATTATTGCGAATATGACATTATCACTGCCATTTGTCATTTTGATCATGCGAACGCATTTTTTAACATTGCCCAAGGCATTAGAAGAAGCAGCAATCATTGACGGTTGCTCTAGGTGGGGAGCATTTTTGCGAATTATTCTACCTCTTGCAAGATCAGGAATACTAACTTGTGCGGCATTTAGCTTTTTACTTGCTTGGGGAGAATTTCTATATTCATTAACAATGCTGTCAGACAATAGTAAATGGCCGATAACATTAGCAATGCGACAGTTTGTTGGTCAGTTTGGAACAAATTGGGGAGAATTGATGGCGTTATCAGCTGTTTCTACCCTTCCTATCATCATCATTTTTATATTTACACAGCGTCACATTATAAGTGGTATTGCTGATGGATCAACGAAATAAATAGATAAAAGCAAGAATCGAAAGGAAGAACATCGTGGCTAAATACAATGTACCGGCTTTGGAAAAAGCTATTTCTATATTAAATCTAATTGCATCACCCGAAAGAAAATATACCGTTACAGAGATTCACAAGACGTTAGATATTTCTAAAACAACCGTTTTTTCAATCTTAAAGGTGTTGGAAACACATGATATCGTCAAGAAAAATGAAAAAGGAGAATACAAGATTGGGGTAAAGCTCTATGAATTAGGTATGGCTTATATATCAGAAGTGGATATGGTGAAAATAGCAAGGCCTTATTTAAATAAGCTAATGAATAAAACGGGATATACCGTTCATTTGGGGGTGTTGGATGAGGGGGAAGTGTTGTATGTGGATAAAGTGGAACCAAATTCATTTATACGATTTTCTACCTTCCCAGGACTGCGGACAGATTTTCATATAACGAGTCTTGGAAAGGTAATCGCAGCCTATTTAAAAGAAGAAGAACTTGAACAACTCATTGATCAGAAAGGACTCACACGTCATACAGATCGTACGATTACAGATAGTTCGAAGTTAAAACATTCATTACAGCAGATTCGAGAAAAAGGATATGCCCTCGAAGATGAAGAGGAAGAAATCGGCGTCAGATGTATCGGAGTCCCCGTTTTTAATGGAGACAAAGTGGTAGCTTCTATCAGTATTGTCGGCCATACCTCGATGCTGACATTTACCAATTTGGATGAATTGGTAAAAGAATTGCAGCAAACGGCCATGGCTGTCTCAAAAGAATTAGGGGCAGTAACGTAAATCACGCTGTATGTAGTATCTATGTAGTAGATATATAGGTCATAACGCTGCGTGTTCAATAATTAATCTCAAAGGAGGTAATATGTATGAACAAAGCGAGTAATGTAGAGCTTTATAAAGAGGCAACTGCCTATTCACCAGGTGGGGTGCATACTTCTATTCGTAATGTGGATCCGCACTTAATCTTCACAAAAGCGGAAGGAGCCTATATGGAAGATGTGGAAGGTAATAGATTTATAGACTACCAAGCCGCATTTGGACCATTTATTCTCGGACATAATTATCCTTATGTGAACAATAAAGTAACAGAAACTATTGCAAGAACGGATTTATTCGGTGTCGGAACAACAGATCTCGAAATCGAATTAGCAAAGAAGATTTGTCAGCATGTTCCTTCCTCTGAACAAGTATTATTTTGTAATTCAGGTTCGGAAGCAACGTATCATGCGATACGTTTAGCAAGGGCAGTAACAGAGAAGCGGAAATTAATCAAATTTCAAGGCTGTTACCATGGTTGGCATGATTATGTAGCACGTAATATGTTGAGTGATTGGGATAAAATTGGGAAACGGGATCCTGGTTCTAACGGGATGCTAGATGAAGCAGTTGATAACACATTGGTATGTACATTTAATGATCTTCAACATGTAGAAGAAACCTTAATCGAAAACAATGATGAAGTAGCAGCAATTATTGTTGAACCAATTCCACATAATATTGGCTGTATTTTGCCGGAAGATGGATTTCTAAGTGGTTTAAAAGAACTCTGTTCGAAATACGGCGCTTTGTTGATATTTGATGAAGTGATTACTGGATTTCGTCATGATATTGGTGGCTTTCAAAAAATAGCAGGCATTACCCCTGATCTAACTACCTTAGGAAAAGCAATGGCCAATGGATATCCAATGGCAGCTATTGCCGGTAAGAGGGAGTATATGTCTCGATTTAATACAAATCCAGGTGGTGATGTTTGGTTTGCAGGAACATACAATGGTCACGCAGTAGGGACAGCAGCATCACTTGCTACGATCGAAATGCTGGAGAATGAACCTGTACATGATCACATCTTCCGTTTAGGAGATAGGATGCGAAAAGGAATAAAGGAAATACATGAAGTACTAGGAATCGACGCGTTTGTTGCAGGATTTGGATCCGTTTGGACAACATATTTTATGAATTTTCGACCGAAAAACTATTCGGATTTACAACATAATGATGGAGAGCTATATGTTCGCTATCGCAAGAAGCTCATCGAAAAAGGTATCTTTAAAATGCCGATGAACATGAAACGGAATCATATTAGCTTTAGTCATACAGACAGAGAAATTGATGTAACTTTGGAAGCGATGGAGGATGTATTACGAGAATTGTTTTAAGTTTGAAGACATAGGAGGTTACCAATGAAAATTACTGATGTAAAAACATATATCGCAGGTAATAATTGGAAGAATTGGGTGTTTACACAGGTTGAAACAGATGAAGGAATAACCGGCTTAGGAGAGGCAACGCTTAACGGATTTGCAAAAACGACAGAAGCAGCTGTTCATGAGTTAAAACGGTTGGTGATAGGAAAGGACCCTTTCGATGTCGAGCAGCATTCCTTACGACTATTCCGTGATTACTACTCTGATGGTGGCCAGATTCATGGTGCAGCATTATCTGGAATTGAGTACGGCTGCTGGGATATCATGGGGAAAGCATTAGGGGTCCCGGTTTATAAATTACTTGGAGGAAAAGTGCAACCGAAGCTTCGTGCTTATGCAAATGGCTGGTATCGATCGGCGCGAACACCGGAGAATTTCTATAATAACGCAAAGAAAGTGATCGAAAAAGGATATACAGCATTAAAATTTGACCCCTTTGGATCAGCTTGGCGAACTGTGAGTAGACCTGATTTTAATGAAGCTATCGAAATTATTGCTGCAGTTAGAGAAGCAGTGGGAGAAGATGTGGATATTTTAATCGAAGGTCATAATCGATTTAGTGTTCATACTGCGTTGCAATTTGCTGATGCGATGCAGCCTTTTCAACCAACCTGGTTTGAAGCCCCTGTACCGCCACAAAAAATAAGTTCGATGGTGGAGGTTGCCAAGCGAAGTCCAGTACCAATCGCGTGCGGGGAGGATTATTATTGTAGAGAACAATTTTCGGAACTCTTAGCACATCATGCCGTTCACATTATTCAGCTGGAGCCCCAATATTTAGGGATAACAGCAGCGAAGCAAATTGCTGCGATGACACATGCAAGTAATGGTGTCATTGCTCCACATAGTGCCCAAGGACCTTTATGTTCGGTTGTTTGTGCCCATTTAAACACAGCTACACCGAATTTTTATTTACATGAGATATTCGATGATTTCAATGTCGACTGGACCCAACAATTATTAACCAATCCAATAAACGTAGAAAACGGCTATATTTCAGTTAGTGATCAACCTGGATGGGGGGTTGCATTAAATCATCAAATTGTAGAACAACATCCTTATCACCCAAATCATTTTTTACCACTCTTTTCAGACGGATGGGAAAAGCGTCAATCTGTTGAAATGAATTAATTGATGAGCAGGAGGAAAGTTCATGGGCAAATTACGCATTGGGATAGCTGGAACGAGTAGAGGAAGTCACTTTCATGAAGATTTTAGCAAGGTAGATGGTGCAGAAGTAGTCGCTATTATGGATCCGGATAAGAGAGCACGACAGGCTTTTTGTGATAAATATCAAGTTGAGTATGCGCTCGCTTCGTATGAAGATCTATTAAATGCTGGGATTGATGTGGTTGTTATTGCTTCGCCATTGCAACTTCATACTGCACAGGCGATCGACGCACTCAATCAAGATATTCATGTTTTATCAGAAGTTACGGCTGCTGCTACATTGGAAGACTGTAAGTTATTACTACAAGCTGCTAAAAATAGCAATGCACAATATATGATGGCAGAGAATTACTGTTATATTCGGGAAAATATCGCTATTCGAAACATGGTTAGAGCAGGTTTATTTGGTGACATATATTTTGCTGAAGGGGAATATTTGCATAATGTAACCTACCTTCATTACGACGAACATGGGAAGCCAACATGGCGACGTAAAGAAACAATGGGAAAACGTGGCTGTACGTACGGCACACATAGCTTAGGACCGCCTTTGGATTGGTTTAATGAGCGGGTGAAATTGGTTAATTGTCTGGGCCCGGGATCGCATACGGAGCCTGCATATGAAAACGATGACACAACGATGATGCTATGTCGCACAGAAAGTGGAGCCCTGATAACGATCCGTTTAGATATGGTGTCTAATCGGCCGCATAACATGGGATATTACTCGCTTCAAGGTACAAAAGGCTGTTATGAAGCGCCAAGAGTACCTGGTGGCACACATCGGATTTGGCTCACGGATTATACGCAATCAAAGGAGGAGTGGCTGGCGCTCCCCGATGTGTATGGTGATTTTCTTCCAGCTGAGTTAATTGATTTCCCAGAAGAGGCAAAAGATTCCCACCATTGGGGAGCCGATTATTTTATGGTCAAAGACTTTGTTCATCGTATCCTTGAACAACGACCAGTAGCGATTGATATCTATAAATCACTTGAAATGACCTTACCGGGAATTCTTTCAGAACAATCAATTACTCGTAATGGGGCTCCCATCGAGGTTCCGGATGTGCGAAAGTGGTAGATAGTAAAACAGATGGAGGGATATATAATGCCGGATTTGTATAAACAAACAGATATCGAGCTCGTTATCAACAATCTGCTGAATCTAGTACGTATACAAGATCATGCAGGTGATACGAGAGAAATTGCAGCACTTTATGAACAATTACTAACGGAAGTCGGCTTTAACGTAGAAACATATGAATTCATCCCAAATAACCCAACACTTATTGGAAGATTTCAAGGAAATACCAACCCTGATGGGAAAAAGTTAATCTTTAATGGACATATGGATGTCATTCCTTTAGATCATCGAGCCCCATTTGTTAAGGATGGGAAAGTATACGGTCGTGGAACATGCGATATGAAAGGATCCCTCGCGTGTATTTTGGAAGCTGCTAGAATGCTGCATGCTTCTCGTGATGCTATTAATGGGGAATGGATTGTGATTGCGAATAGTATGCATGAAAGCCCGGGGGGAAGAGGAGAAGATTTATATGCGCTTGCGGAAAAGATAGATTTAAAAGCTGATGCAGCAATCGTCATGGAAGGAGCAACAAGCGATTGCACCATTGCTCAAATGGGATCAGCCACGTTTCATATCGTTGTCGAAAGAGAGGGAGATCCTAGTCACCAATTATTCACACCGATTGAAACACCACACCCTATTCATGTTATGGCAGATGTCATTCATGCGTTAGAACTTGAAAATAAGTACTTAAACCAACAAGCGATTGAAGATATTGGCTATGCTTCTTACTTTATTGGCCATATACAAAGTGGATCCTTTTATAACCAAATGCCTAAGTATGCTAGTGTGGAAGGAGTCCGACGCTATGGACCAGATGACGATTTTGAGGCGGTTAAGCACCAAATGGAAGAACGATTAGCTACTATTGCGGATAAACATGGCGTACGTATTCATTTAGAGTTAACCAAGGTGAGAGATGGCTATCGCATAGCAAAAGATCATCCTCTAGTAACAGCTCTTCAGCAATCGGTAAAACAAGTAACGAAAGTGGAAATACCATTAACAGGGAAAAAACTAGTAACAGATGCTGGCATTTTTGTAAAAGAGATGGGGATACCAACCGTTTGCCATGGTCCTGATCAACGTACTGCTCACGGAGAAATAGAATATGTAGAAATCAGTGAACTGGAAAAAACGATAAATATTTACGTTCAGTTTATTCATGAGTTTTTTAAAGCATAGGCGTGGACGTGGAACGTACTTGGGACTAAAGCGTATAAGGGGAGGGGATTTTTGCGTGAACAAGCGAGTATTAGTTACTGGCGCTGCAAGTGGTATTGGGAGAGGAATTGCTGAAAAGTTCCTAAGTGCAGGATGTAAAGTAGTGTTGCTAGATAAGGATGAACAAAAATTATCAGCGGCGCTGCAAGATCTAGCTGAATTAAAGGGCGCATCACACGCTGTTATTTGCGACATTTCAGATGAAAATGAAGTTCAGTCAGCTGCTAATGCGTGTTGGAAATGTTGGGATGGACTTGATATTTTAATAAACAATGCTGGCTGGGCTGCTAGAGAACCTTTTCTAGAGATTTCATTAGCAAATTGGGATAAAATATTGGAAATCAATTTACGAGGCACCTTTCTCCTTAGCCAATGGATAAGCAAAGAGATGGCCGCGCAGCAAATACCTGGTTCTATCGTGAATATATCGTCAAAGAATGGGCTTGCAGGGAGTTCCAAGCTCGCACATTATAATGCCTCGAAAGCTGGTATCAATCTATTAACGCAATCTATGGCAGTTGAGTTAGCAGCGTATAATATTCGTGTTAACGCAGTAGCACCCGGATTCATTGATACACCATTAGATCAAGCCTTAAAGCAAAAAGAGGAACAATTAAATTTAACCGATAAAACTCCATTGAATCGACTTGGCACGATAGAAGAAGTTGCAAATGGAGTCTTTTTTTTAGCATCCGATCAAGCCTCCTATATTACCGGCTCGATATTACCGATTGATGGGGGGCATCTGGCAAATGCAAGTGAATTTTAAATCATAAACGATACTTGCTTCATTCGCATTTATTTATCATCGAAAAGGGAGGAGATAACATGAAATTAGTGACAATTAGAGGATCACAGACAAATTATCTTGGCATAAAAACAGATACAGGAGTAGTCGATCTAACTGCCATATTTCCTCGATATAACAATATGAAGAAGTTAATCGAGCATGTAGATATAACTCAATTAAAGACGATGATTACCGAACAAATGGAAAAAGAATTGCCGGTTTTTGTTGATGATACAAAACTTACGCTTGGTCCTTGTATCACAGATCCGGAAAAGGTCATCTGTGTTGGATTAAATTATCGTAAGCATGCTGAAGAAACGCAAGCAGATATACCTCAAACACCGATTCTTTTTAATAAATACAATAATACACTGGCTGGACATATGGAGGATATCAAATTACCAATGGATTCTGACCAAGTAGATTATGAAGCAGAATTGGCCATTGTAATTGGTAAAACAGCAACGAAGGTGTCGAAGGAAAACGCGAAAGATTATGTTTTTGGTTACTGCTGTGCAAATGATATATCAGCAAGAGATTTGCAGTTTAGATCTTCCCAATGGTTACTAGGTAAAAATTTAGAGGGATTTTGCCCACTAGGACCTTATTTTGTAACAGCTGATGAGATACCTAATCCAAATAACTTAACGATTAGTTGTCGTGTGAATGGAGAGGTTAGGCAACTGTCCAATACAAAGGATATGATTTTTCATTGTGATGAGATAATTAGTTATATTTCACAATATATGACGCTAAAAGCTGGAGATATCATTCTTACTGGTACCCCTGAAGGTGTTGTGATGGGGTATGATAAGGCAGCGCAAGTTTGGTTACGTGACGGTGACGAAGTGACAGTAGAGATAGAGGGTCTTGGAAAACTAACGAATGTCTTAACTAGCTGTTATGGTTAATTCTTTCTTTAAAGTGGGGAAGGGGTGAAAGAAATGATGGTTGAAAATCAAATTATTTACCTCGTATTTTTTTTACTATTTTTATTGTTTATGGTATGTATTGGAATTTGGGTAACGCGGAAAGTTCAAACAGGTGAGGATTTTTTAATGGGAGGAAGAGGGTTAGGCCCAATTCTTTTAATTGGGGCAACGGTTGCGACTGCTGTTGGTACGGGTTCAAGTATGGGGGCAGTCCAGACAGCTTATGAGCAAGGGTGGGCAGGAGCATTTTTTGGGATAGGATTGGGAATAGGAATGATTACGTTAGTTTTGTTATTTTCGGATGCACGGGATAAAAATTTTATGACGTTCTCTGAAGAATTGAGTTATTACTTTGGGGCAAGCAAAGTAATTAAAGGAGCTATGTCAATTATCTTATACTTAGCAGAGGTTGGATGGTTAGGAACCCATATTCTAGGGGGCAGTATTTATCTAGGGTGGATTACTGGTCTAGATCCTACAACTGCTAAAATTGTTACTGCAGTGGGTTTTGGCTTATATACCATAATTGGTGGATATTTAGCCGTTGTTTATACGGATGTGGTTCAATCTATTATTTTATTTATTGGGTTTACCCTTTTAGCCATATTGTCCTTCATAAGGGTTGGAGGCTTCACTGGTTTATCTGAAGGATTACCTAGGGAGATGACAACATTCTTAGGTGTTCAAGAAGCTGGATTAATTCCCGGACTATCCTTGATTTTAGTTACAGTGGTGGCAGTTTTAGTCATTCCTGCTTATCGACACCGTATTTATTCTGGTAAGAATGCGAGCGTAGTTAAGAAAAGTTTTATTATTTCAGGAATTGTAGCAGTGTTATTCTCTATTTTCCCAACCATCATTGGTTTATCTTCTCGATTGTTGAATCCGACCATGTCAGATACCGCTTTTGCCTTTCCCTATATGATAACTGAGGTATTTCCACTTTGGATTGGTGCTTTTTTATTGGTAGCAGGCTTAGCTGCAACGATGTCTTCAGGAGATTCAGATGCTATAGCTGGAACAACGATACTAGTGAGAGATGTTTATCAGGTAATTAGCGGGAAATTACCAAGTAGAAAGAAGACAATTTTGTTTTCAAGGATAGGATTAATGATAACCATTGGGTTAGCGCTACTTTTCATTATTGGTACTACAAACATCATTAGTTATATTACCAACATGAGTTCTACCATTATGACTGGTTTACTAGTAGCGGCTTTATTAGGGAAGTATTGGAGAAGAGCTACTTGGCAAGGTGGAATAGCAAGTCTAATAGGGGGATCTGGTACTTCTTTCACCATAATTTCAAATGAAACTTCATTGAATTTTGGGGAAATCCAGTTATCCCATCTTTAATAGTGTCCTTTCTTGCTGGTTTAATAGTTAGTTATTGTTCTCCAAAGAAAAAAATTACAAATGACGAGGCCCTAAAAAAATTAGAAGAGGAAAGAGAGATTTTTAATAATGTTGGTTAATTAGCTAGAATATAACTAAAATAAGAACCTCTAATTTGAATCAACCAATGTATGCGTTAAACTGCAATCTGGTATACGGGATACTTTCCACAGACAAGGGCTCAGCTAGCTCGGGTAAGAAAAAACGCTTACTCGAGTGGAGCCTCACTCACTCCCCCGTGGAAGTCATTTCTGTTCTATTATTAAGAATTGGTTATTATCCTTACAGTAGTAAATACCACTTTAAAAGCGAACGATAAATAATTTAAACGATTCTCCGAATGTAACTTCGCACATGAAGAAAACGGATTATTCCTTTATCTAAATTAGGATTGCCCTCATCTCTTTTTAAGCTAGACTAAATAGTATATTTTTCATACCACCCCACCCTCATATCACGATATTCAGCAATACGCTCAATGTAACGATGCTAACCAAAGTAGAAATTAGTGTAATACTCGATACTAATTCTGGTTCGGAATCGAATTCGATTGCATACATAGTTGTAGTTGCAGCGGTTGGCATGGCAGAAATAATAATTAGCACAGATGCAATAATTGGATCTACATCAACAATGAATACAAATAAATAAGCGATTGCTGGTGCAATTATCATTTTTAAGGTAACAGCAGATGTAACGACTTGCCAATTAAGTTTTAATCCAGTAATGGATCCAAGCTGCATTCCTAACATAATCATCATGACAGGAATGGCGGCATCCCCAACCATTGCTAAAGTTGAATGAATGGCATCTGGGATAGGAACTGCAACGTATTTAAAGATAAAAGCTAATATTGCTGCATAGGTAGTAGGCATCTTAAGAATATTTTCGCAGGCACGCCGTATTCCATTTGTACTTCTAGAAGCATAGTAGATACCAAAGAAATTATTTTGCAATGCTTGTACGACCATTATGAAAATGGCATATGGAACCGCAGCTTCTCCAACACTGAACAGGACAACAGGTAAGCCGTAATTTCCAGAATTCATAAATCCTGTAGCTAAAATAGAAGCACTTTCTGTATCAGGTTCCCATTTAAAGATTCTTGCTAGTAATTTATTTAATGCCACCATTAAGTAGAACAAAACAAACATATAGATCAGAATAATGAAGAAACCACTGTCATATTCCGCGTCATATAGTGTAACAAAGATCAGGGGTGGTGAGAGTATGTATAGTGACACGGTAGAGATGGATTTTACGTCTAAAACCCGAATTCGTTGTAAAATAAATCCTGAAGCAAAAACAGCCATAATTGGCAGAATAACACTAAGAAATAACATCATGTTGAACATCCCCATTTAATCAAGTAAGAAATAGTTTACCATATACATAGACAGTTAAGGAATGGAGATGGTTTCTTTTTAAAGGAGTTCAGGTTTGGTGAAAAAATATCAAATTTTAAAATCGTATATCCACTTCGGAAATTCTACCAATGGTATTAATTTGATAGAACTTATAGTAACGAGTATATCGTATTACAGGTAAAGTTCGAGCCAATTTCTGTTGTATCTTTTTTCACTAAATGTTTTTTTTACTTTTAATGCATTTGTAGATAAATTCTTACGATATTTTTCATTCTCCATTACGTCAATTATTTTTTTAGCAAGCGCTTGTCTACTTCCGTCTTCGACTAAATGCCCATCTATTCCATCTGTAATAATATCTTTAGGACCATATTTAATATTATATGATATTACAGGGGTACCCACTGCCATACTTTCTGTAATAACCATTGCAAATCCTTCTTGTCTCGAAGTTAATATCGAGCATGCTGCGTTTCTATACGTAGTTTGCGGAGAATTTGTATATGACTTTAGAAATACATTATTTTGTAATTTTAAATTCTTGATAAGTGCTTGCAGTTCTTCTTTACTATTTCCATTTCCATAAATATAATATTGTGCTTTTGGTAGTTTATCTACAACAAGGCGAAATGCGCGTATTGCTTCTTCAAGTCTCTTGACCTCATGAAGGCGAGCTAAGGTTACTGCAAGATATGGGTTATAGTTCAACGTATTTTTAGTTTTTCTTTCTTCTTTAATTGAAGTGGAGTGTGGGATTACTCTAAAATTACTGTTTGCACCATAGACTTTCTCTACATCTTGCTTTTGTTCATTTGTTAAAAAAACAATATAATCAAAATTACTTGCTAGCTCTTTGAATAAAGACTGATATGCTGGTTTAATCATACTATTATCATTAAACGGTTTTTGTAAATGACTTGAATGTATCACTTCAATTTTTTTTATATTTTTGTGCTGGACATTGGCTAACATTGGAGTAAACTTTCGCAATTCACTCGATACAACTGGATATTTAATCCGTTGTAATACAGATTCTAGCCATTCTTGCTGACATTTAGATAAACTAGTGAACTCTTTGGGTTGATGTATAAACCGTACTACTCTTCCTTCATTGTCTGACTTTGGATTAACATACACACTGAAGATACAATTTCCCGACGTATCAAAATATTGATCAAAGCGGGGTTTATTGTTCGTGCTGTCCATATGCCTTGTCCTCGCCAGAATACCGTTTTCATTATATTCCTCCCGACGAACCCTTTTACCGGTTTCATCCATATAATCAATAAATTTTATACATCCTTCAGCGTTAAATCGTTTGTACATGATGTATAATCCATTTTTATAGTACCTATAAGAAGGTTCTTTTTTCCTGTTTTCAACTGGAAATACAGTGTACCCTTTTTCTTTTACGAGTTGTTTTTTTGCTTTTGTTTTCTTCTTCATCAATTGCATTTCTTCAAAAAAATTAATGACTTTTACATGTTTACTGAGAATATTCTTATCATAGAGTTTTTGGATAATTTTATTAAAGTATTGTTGATATGCAAATGTAATTATCATGACGTTCTTATTGTGCTGTGATAACATATTTGCTCTTTTTATGGAAGCTCTTGTAATACCACCGCGTTCAACATCTAATGAATTAACTAAAATAATAGGTGTTGTTTTCTTCATTGTCAGTGCTCCTTGTCATAATAGTCTCTTGATAGCAGGATATAGGGATTAGTAATAAGGAAGAATCATGATGTCTGCCTATATAAATAGATTATTTTTCCAATACATCATTATAAAGCATTATTAAAAAGTTTCCTAGACTTATTTTTAGTTATAAAGGAGAGGGAGTTAGTTAAACGCTTATAATCAGCTTCTTAATTAATTCTAATGGAGACTTTCGAAAATTAATTTAGCTAATATAACTGCTGCTTCTTTGTTTATCAACATCTGTTGTTTTTTTACGAATAGGTCGTCTTGACCAAATTGAAGCTAGAATAGACCCATTAATAACGTGGGTTACCACAGCTACCGCTCCAGGCAAGGCGGTCAATGGCTGCTGAGCAAAATGCGTATTTGCTAGCGATACGCCCAGACCTGCATTTTGGATACCCACTTCTATCGATATCGCCCGTCTCATGTCTGCATCAAGTCTTAAAGCCATCGCTATAACATAGCCAAGTAGCAATCCTGATAGATTATGGATAATAACAGTAAGAAAGATTAATATACCTGAGGCAGCTATATTTTCCGTATTCCCAGAAACTACGGCAGCAACTACACCTGAAATCGCGATAACAGAAATAAAAGGCAATGCTTGCGAACTTTTTTCTACGATGTTAGGCAAGAACTTTTGAATAATAATACCCAAAGCGATCGGAATAATAATCACTTGAATAATTGAAAGAAACATAGCAAAGGGGTTAACTGGCATCCATTGCCCAGCAAGTAAATATAGTAATAAGGGTGTAAGCATAGGCGATAGTAATGTTGAAAAAGAAGTCATTGCAATAGATAATGCGACATTTCCTTTAGCAAGATAAACCATTACATTCGATGCAGTACCTCCTGGGACACATCCAACTAAAATAATTCCAGCAGCTAACATTGGCGGCAATTGTAAGAGCGTAGCAATTCCGTATGCGATTAGTGGCATAATCGAAAATTGGATAAGTACTCCAATTAGGACTGGTATTGGTTTGGTTAGAACAAGTTTCAAGTCAACTGGTTTCATATTCATCCCCATGCCAAACATAACAATTCCTAATAAAATATTGATATAGGAATTAAGCCATAGAAACTGATTTGGAAGGTTGAATGCAAGGATAGCTACCAGAATGGTGATTAAAGCAAAGTACTTATTCGCAAAGGTACTGATGAAATTAATTGTTTTCATTGAGATCTTTACTCCTTTAAATAATAAGAAATTGTTTCATATTATAAGGATTGAAAACAGAAAAGTCTATAGATTTTCAAAATTTTATAATTGGTAGTTGTATTCCATATCATAGGTAGCTTCATCCAAGAGAAGACCGCACCTTAGATGCGGTCTGGTAAATATTATATTTCGATAAGTTTTTTAAATTCTTGGTATATGTTGGATACTTCTGGACCTACAACAATTTGTACGTGTTGATCGTCAACCTTAACGACACCGTGTGCGCCGGTTTGCTTGATCTTTTCTTCGTTAATGATGGAGGCATCAGCTAAGACTAATCGTAGACGTGTCATGCAGTTTTCGTAATCAGTTATATTTTCTTTACCACCTACATTTTCAAGAATCTTTTTCGCCATGTATTCATACTTCGAATGCGATAAGGATAGTTCTTGTTCACGCTCTTCTGATTCTTCACTGAATGCAACATCATCTTCTCTTCCAATTACTTTTATATTGCGTTTTACGATAATGGTGTAGAATGTAATGTAATATAATACACCAAATGCTAGACCGATAGGGAGGAGGAGTAGACCATTCTCCGCAATACCAAGGTTTAATCCATAGTCAATGATACTCCCTCCCCAAGAAAAGCCGTGCCGGACATGTAACAAATACAATGTAGCACCTGCGAGTCCTGTATAAACAGAGTGAATGAAGTATAATAATGGCGATGTAAAAATAAATGTGAACTCAATAGGCTCTGTCAGACCAGCTACAACAGAGGTAAGGCTTCCGGAACTCATGAGTGCTTTTGTTTCTTGTTTTTTCTTTTTCTTTGCTGCTCGAGTAATTGCTAAAGCTATTGCAGGGATACCAAAGATCATGACGATAAAGAAGCCACCAAGGAAATAACCAGCAGTAGGATCGCCATTTAAAAATCTTGTTATTTCTCCAGTCACTACCTCACCTGAAGGTGTTTCATAACTGCCTAGGCCAAAATAGATATATGTGTTTAATACGTGATGCAAGCCAAATGGCAGGAGGAAGCGGTTGAGAAATCCAAAGATAAAGATTCCTAACGCGCCTAGTCCTACGAGTGATTGGGCAAAAAAGTCAATTCCTGCTTGGGCATATGGCCAAATAAAAGTGAATATACCTGCAACTGGAATCATGGTTAAAATAATCATCGTAATTGGAAATTTTTCGCCACCAAAAAATGAAAAGATATTCGGTAATTGGGTATTCTTAAATCGATTGTAGATAAAGGCGGCAATTAACCCAGATAATACCCCACCGAAGACACTCATATTCAAGTCTGGATTCATCAGGGCTAATCCTTCATTTAATACACTAATCGCTAAAAATCCAGTTAATGCTGGAATCCCTCTATCCTTTGTTTTTGCTAGGCCCATGGCAATACCAATAGCTATTAAAATATCCATGTTATTAAAGATGACTCCTGCGGCTTGGAATAATGGTAGATCTAGTAAGTCAGGAGCACTTATGCGGAATAGAATCCCAGCTATTGGCATAGCGACAATTGGAATGAGCATGGACTTTCCAAGCTTTTGCATAAACCGTCTCATGATAAAGCTCCTCTCCTTAAGTCTCGATACGAAATTAACTGTACATGAGAGCTGTTTCGAAATTTCGCTTTCATCGAAGGATGGATTAATGCAGTTAGCTCTTCTATGCGCGGCATCGCGTAGGAAGACTGCTCTAAAATCTGCTTATCTAAATAAGCCGGGTGACACATGATTTCAATCGTAGTTGCATGTCTATACATGGCGAGCAATTCATCGATATCTTTTAATAAAACCTCTGGGTTCATTTCAAACGCTTCCGTTGTCCGCAGCGCTTTCGTCGTGTCATTATGTTGTAGATAATTGCGAACAGGTAGATTGTATTCTTTAGCAAGTTCTACAAATATTGGCTGCATTGTTTCTTTATGATGAATATGATGATGACTATCAAGATGAGTTGGAGTAAGCCCAGATGCAATAAACGATTCAATTTGTGCTTTCCATTCAGAATATAACTCTTCTTGATCGATATGAAATCGTTTCTGATAATGATGGAGTTTTTTGAAATTACCATCCATATCTACTAATGTGTGATGTGTAGAACATATTGGTTTTCCGCATGTGAGGGTCAGATGGACGCCGATTCCGAGATCTGGATGATTTCTGCCGAGTTCATAGGCATGCTGTGCACCAGGCATATTGGTCATTAAGGTTGTTGACGTTAGCACACCCTCTGTATGCGCGTCGATAATCCCGTAATTAATCGCACGCGAATATCCAAAATCATCTGCATTAATAATCAATTGCTTCATATCTATTCCACCTTCAAGAATTTTATTTTAGAGCTGGCCAATACCCTTGATTGGCTTTTATTAAGTCATTTAATATAGCTTTAGCTGTTGGAGCATGGACAATTGTTCTGTTTAACGTAAGAGCCTGTAATGCTTTTGTATAACTATTTTCATAGAAAGCATCTACAACTAGCTTTTCATAGGCTAACTGATTTTCAATTAATCCTTTGTAAAACCGAGGGATTTCCCCAACGACATACGGTTTTGGTCCATGCTTTGTAAGCGAGGCAGGGACTTCCACCATTGCATCATTTGGAATATTAGATATAATTCCGTTATTTTCAACAATGACAATATAAGTCTCTTGCAAATGGTAAACAAGGGAGGCAGCGGCTCGTATCATATAAACCCCATGAATATCACTTTCTATATCTATCATTGCAGCAGTTTTCGCGTTAATAATCTGGTCACATTGTTCGTGGACACGCTTTTCCCTTCCGTTAATTACTTGACGTGCTCTTGTATTGCCGATCTCTTCCTTTTTCGCTAAATCGTCTGGATAAAGATAGTATTGCAGGTATGTATTTGGAAGATATTCTGGAAAATCGATCAGCATTTGCCTTGCCTGCTTAAACGTTTGCTTCCATGATTCATCATGGGCAATTTCTTTATCCTTAGGTATGAACCCCTCCTCAAGTATTTTATTTTTAATGGTATCCGTTAAATCATTCCCCTCTTTATCATATATTCTTGTAAACCAACCAAAATGATTTAATCCAAAATATTCTGGTACGAGCTCCCATACATCTTTATGTAACATCGATGCATAGCTGTGCATAATTGCAATAGGCATATCACAAATATTGAGAATTCGTTCATCTGCTTTAAACTCTCGATTTAATGCATCGGCTACGATGGCGGCTGGATTCGTATAATTCAATATCCAGGCGTCTTTGGAATACGATCGGATATCTTGAATTAATGCAACCATGTCTGTAATTGATCGCATACCATAGGCCATGCCACCAGCCCCACAGGTTTCTTGGCCGACTACACCATGGCGTACAGGGATTTCTTCATCTTGCTCCCGCATCCTTAATCCACCAGTACGGATTTGAATAAAAGCAACATCGATGTCTGTGAACGCTTCTTGTTTATTCGTCGTATAGGTGAACGTTTCTAATTCTGGATAATTTTCTTTAAGGATAATTTCCGATGCTTTGGCTATTTTCTCTTGGCGCTGTTTATCATTATCATAGAATACAATTTTTCTTAGTGGAAAGTTAGCTTTCTCGGCTACTAAACTCATAATTATTCCTAGTGTGTACGTACTTCCACCGCCAACGATGACTAGATTTTGCTTGCTTCTCATATGAAACCCCTTTCATTTATAATTTAATACAACTTTAACACAAATATTATATGGTTATCAATACAAATTTAGAACAAATTCTATCAGTAACTATGAAAATCATGCTGTAAATGGTAGACTGAAGTATATATTTTTCGAGAGGCTGGTCGTTGAATGTGGGATAAATCATTGCCTTTATACAAACAGATCGCAAACAGAATTAAAGAAGATATCATCTCAGCAAAATTAGCGCAGGGAGATGCTATTCCGACTGAAACAAAGCTAGCTCATTCGTATGGTGTTAGTCGAGTAACAGTAAGGCAGGCTATTAAGTTATTGGTAGAAGAAAAATTATTATATCGTGTTCAAGGTAGTGGAACATATATAAGCCATAACAAGGTTGAACATAATATATATAAATTACAAAGCTTTACAGAGGAAATGATCAGACTAGACCATCAACCATCGAATGAAATAATAGAATTTCAGTTAACATTGCCTTCAGTAGAAGTGCAGGATGTATTAAATGTTTCGGAAGATGATAAGGTGTATTATATTAAGCGGTTACGATTGGCAGATAAAGAAGCTTTTATTCTGGAGGAATCTTACTTGCCTGTAGAACTGTTCCCAGACTTGTCCATTGATGTGATGAAAGAATCAAAATATGACTATATTGAACAGAAAGGTCATCAGATCGATAAACGTTACGGAGAACTGTATCCGATCATGCCAACGAAAGAGATTGTGGATTTTCTTCATGTTGAGGAGAATGAGCCGCTGCTTTATTTAAAAGCATTTTCAACATTTGTGCAAGGAACGGTATTTGAGTATTCAAAAATATACTTTCATCCGTCGAAATATGTATTTAAGTTTATTTCGCTGAAGGATAGGGAGTAGTAAGTAAAAGCAAAAAGAAACAGCCGTCACAAAAAGATGTGCGGCTGTTTTATGGCATTGCATAATTGTAAATTTTTTATATCGCGGATACCATGGATTGGCTGAACTGCAATACATGTTTCAATTCTTCGTACTCTTCTTGATGTAGAGGCACCATTGGCAAACGAACGCTACCAACAGAAATACCTTTAAGGTTCAATGCTGCTTTTACTGGTGTTGGACTCGGTGCCGCAAATAGTGCTTTCATAATTGGGAGTAGATGCTGATGCACCTCTGCACTTCTTATTACATTTCCATTTCGATACTGGTTGACCATTTCTTGCATTTCATTGCCAATTATATGGGAAGCTACGGAAACGACACCAGTTCCTCCTACCGATAATACAGGTAATGTAAGTCCATCATCTCCACTATAAAGTGTGAAATCATGAGGCGTGCGACGAATGATTTCCGTGATTTGATCAAGGTCACCGCTGGCCTCTTTAATTGATACAATAGAATCAATTTCAGATAGTCTTACAATTGTTTCAGCGCTAGCATTGGCAACAGTTCTACCTGGAACGTTATAAAGCATGATCGGTAGGGAGGTTGCTTCGGCGATCGATTGAAAATGTCTATATATCCCTTCTTGTGAAGGCTTGCTATAGTATGGGGTAACCAGCATAATACCATCTACGCCAGTTTGTTCTGCTTGTTTCGTTAACTCAATCGATGCTTTTGTATGATTTGATCCAGTCCCAGCAATAATTGGAATTCTGCCGTTAGTAATTTTCACAACCGATTTAAATAACGCTAATTTTTCTTCATTTGTAAGTGTTGGTGATTCTCCAGTTGTACCAGCTACGACTAATGCATCGGATCCATTTGCAATTAAATAATTAACTAGATTTTCCGTTGCTTGAAAATCAATTTCTCCTTGTTGATCAAATGGGGTAACCATTGCAGTTACTACTTGGCCAAATAACATTGCTTCACACCCTTTTTGTGTAATTTTTGATAGGTGGAAAGGCCATATATAATAAACGCAAAAAAGCAACAGCGAGGGGTATCACTGCTGCAGAAACGTTAGAATCGTTTCTTGCGTCAGATAGCCCTCCATATAGTTTCCTATATGACAGTCCTGTATTTATTCAATAGCAGAACCAGCTACAGAAAATATGAGATTTCTGTGGCTTCGGCAATGCCCCCTTTCCACCATCTTCCCTGGATCTCATCATCCTCAAACGGTGTAATCATGAACATTGCACCTCTATCCTCACTTCAAAAAATTGAAATAAGAAGATATTTAGTTGCCTGTAATATAACAGAAAATCATTATTTATGCAAGGGAGAAAATTTCTTTGCTTTAAATTTTATGTTGTTTATTATCTTCTCCTATGAAAGGCCAAGTTATTGGGGTTGCCACTTCGAATAATTGAAATTCTCCTTTTGTTAATCTAACAGCATTTCTCGTAAATAATTTCAGTTTATTTAATATTTTTAGATGAACGGGGTGTAGACAATGATTAATACTTAAATAATGTGTATTCATATATTTGAAAACAACTCCATCTGGTAGTAGTGTGTTATTAGAAATGCGTTCAACTATTACTTCACCATCTTTTAATTTTGTTAACGTAATGTCATCCATTAGGATTATGTCCTTAATATGAAGATGGAATCTCCGTAAAACCCTATTATTGCAAATTTTTCTTTTTTTGTTATCTTGGATAAAATACATTTCTTTGGATTCTCTTGATTGTACTAAACGTTGATTTGGAATGAAGCCATTATTAACAAGATTGAGGTCAATAGGCATAGTTTCTTCATATTTAAAAAGGATGGGGTCAGGTATTTGTACAACGTTAGCTCTGTTGTATTTTAATTGGTCAAACATCGCTTCTGAAATATGTCTACGCTTCTGATTGTCAATTAAATAAACTTTGTCATCTAATCCTTTTACTAAAACACCATCCGGTATGGTTTCTGGAAGATAAGATGTTAGCTGTTGCAGAGATGATGGGGTAATTAAGCTAACATCTAAGACTTTAGGAATGGGATGGAAGGGGGCAAACCTATTTAATCGATTCCAGAATGCTGCATCAGCATTATACCAATACATAGGATCATCATTCCAATAACTTTGATAGGATTTAAAAACTTCATTGGCAATGTTTCTCGTATGCATTACGGAGCAATGATCGACTTGATGTGCAGCCTTTTTTAAGATGCCCTTCGTGTTTAGGTTCTTTTCAGCTACCACATTGTAAGAATGATCAACATGTTTTATCAATTGTCCAGAGTACACAATGTTAATGGAAGGGTGTTGGTCCAAGAAATGCGCCATCTCCTCTAATCTTTCAGGCAAATAAAACACATCATCTGTTAAATAGGAAATGTATTCTCCGTGAGATAAGGAAATGGCGATATTAATTAACGTAGCATAGCGAGTTTTTTTATATCTTTGATTGTCTTTAATACCACTATTATAATAATAAATGCGTGAGTCGTCTAAATAAGTATGGATAATATTAGTAGTTTGTGTGTTCGAAGCATCGTCCATAATAAAAAGTTCCCAGTTATTAAATGTCTGATTTAATACACTATTAATAGCTTTGCCAACTGTGTCTGGCTTATTATAACTTGTAAGAATGACGGTTATTTTAGGGTTCACTCTTATCACCTGCCTCATTTCCCTTTTTGCTAGTCATTTTTTGAAGAACTCCTAATATAATTGAAAGCAATAAATATCTATAAATAGAGGAGATATCTTTGAAATGAATGTTTTATATATTCCATCCGGATATTCTGGTATTTATACCTATTTTGATCAATGGATCTACGATGAAATAAACAAATGTAGCGGATTGACTACAATGTATTTCTCGTTACGAAACGGAGGGAATTTTCAACATGTTTGTCAACAGTTTAAACCCGATATGATTCTAACTATTTTGGGGGATCATCTTCCTATTTATATATTAGAAACCATACAATCCGGCAATTTTAAGTCGGTTCTTTGGCTTACAGAAGATCCTTATTATACGGATCGTTCCATTAAAATTCTGCCGTACTTCGATTATATATTTTCAATTGATTCAAATGCAGTAGCATATTATAAAAGGCTAGGGCACAAAAATGTCCATCATCTGATGCTTGGTACAAACCCTTCTGTATTCTCGCAAAGAAGTATAGAAAGGCAATATGATATATGTATGGTCGGGTACCCTTATCTAGAAAGAATTCGATTGGTGTTATTAATTTTAGAAAAAACTTCATACACTATGCAATTAATTGGAAATAATTGGCGTGCACAATGGATTCCAAAATCAGCTAGAAGCAGATGTAAGGTAATAAGTCGTTGGATTCCCCCCAACAAAGTTGCAGATTTCTATTCAAATTCTAAGATTATACTTAATACGTTACGGCCTCATAATGAACCCTCCAATCAGAATACGGCTGGAATTCTTAATCAAAGTGTTAATAATCGTATGTTTGATATTGCAAGCTGCGGTTCATTCGCACTTATGGAATATATTGATGAACTCCCAACTTATTTTCAAGAGGGAAAGGAGATTGTTTCATTTCAAACAGATGAAGACTGCATATACAAAATAAGCCAATATTTAAATAAAAATGAATTACGACAGGAAATTGCTGAAAGTGCAAAAGATAAGGTATTACGTTTGCATACATTTGCGAGTAGAGTGGAAGAAATGATAGGTATCGTAAGGAGTGATTAACCCCACCATTGTTGTTGACTAGCGATAATGCGTCTGCCAATCAAAATCGATTTGTTTGTCGTCCCAAGATAACCGTTTTTCATCAGGATTTTTCGGATTATACGAAGTGGTTGTAAAATAAATTAAAGTTGCTGGATTACAACCAAGCACACGGTATCCATGTGCGACTCCTTTAGGGATTAATAATAGAATAGGATTGTTTTCACCCATATAATATGTTTCGGTTTTCCCACTTGTACTTGAATTTTTTCGAAGATCATGAAGAACCACTTGAGCATTTCCAGATGGAAAAAACCATAAGTCATCTTGTTTTTCATGATAATGAAATGCTTTGATGACTCCAGGGTAACTCATGGAAAAGGTTGCCTGCCCAAAGTGTTCTAGCAAATTATCATCATCTCTTACTAACTCAGTCAGATAACCGCGATCATCACAATGTCTTATTAATTCTTTAACAACTACGCCTTCCATCATTTAAAGTTTCTCCTTCCCCATAAATTTTGTTAACCCCTTTTTCCATGTACATGGTAAGGAAATGTTTAATTGCTTCAATCTTTCCATTTTTAGAGCAGAAAAAAAAGGCCTTGGCACGGAAGTCTTTTGGTAATCCTTTGTTAATACTGGTTTTACCAGATGAATACCTGTGCCTGACTCTTGGTAAATTACTCGAGCCAAATCATACCAACTACATTTTCCTTGATTGCTAATGTGATAGATACCATAAGGAGATTCGAATATTTCTAAACATTTTTCAACAAGATCTTCTGCATACGTTGGAGATCCAATTTGATCCGAGACAACTGACACCTCCTGACCTTGCTTCGCCAAATACCATATCGTTCGTACAAAATTTTTTCCCCCGTGCCCGTATAGCCAAGATGTTCTTACAATATAGCTTTCAGGGTTGGTTTTTAAAACGACTTCTTCCCCTAACCATTTACTTAGGCCATAGGTGTTTTTGGGATTTGGCTTGCTCGTTTCGCTATATGCCACATTGCTTTCACCATCAAATACATAATCACTGCTAATATAAACTAATTTCACCTTATGACTCTTACAAGATTTAGCAATATTTAATGAACCAAGTGTATTGACTTGGAAAGCTTTCATTTTCATATTTTCACATTGATCCACATCGGTGTAAGCAGCACAATGAATAAGATAATCAGGCTTATTCTGCTTGATGATTTTGTCAACTTCCTCGGGATTTGTTATATCCATCTCTTTTTTTGAATAACTGATGTTATGATATGAAGGCTGTAATCTTTTTGCAAATGCTACTCCAAGCTGCCCTTCCCCACCTGAAATAATCATTTTTTTCATCATAAATCTCCCTTCTAGAGATTTCTTTTTTAGAGGTTGATTATAACTGGTAATTATAGTCAAGCGTCATACGTCAATCCTTGTATCACAATTCATTTAGTTATCCAGCTTCTTTTTTAAAATAAGTTCATTAGCACGTGCGTAATCTTGGAATGTACCAGCATCAATCCACCACCCCGATAACACGTCATATGTCATTAGTCTATCTTGAATATAGAGGTTATTGATGTCTGTTATTTCTAATTCTCCTCGATTTGAAGGGTTTAGTGTTTCAATAAGCTTAAATACATTACTGTCGTACATATAAATACCAGTAACACAATAATTTGAAGGTGGATGTTTGGGCTTCTCCAGAATCGAAGTAATTCGATTATCCATCTTATTAAATGAAGCAACTCCAAATTGTTCCGGATTACCCACTTGTTTCACTATGATTTTGGCTCCAACTGGCTGTGTTTTAAAATTCTCCACATAGGAAACTAGTGAGTCCTCAAATAGGTTATCACCGAGTAAGACGATGAATTTATCGTCTTGAATAAAATCTTTTGATACATAAACAGCGTCTGAAATTCCCTTTGCATCGAGCTGTAATCCATAATGTATATTGACACCTAATGCTTCCCCATTACCTATTATTGTTTTGAAATCTTGTGTGTCTTTTTTATTTATCACAAGTAAAATGTCCGTAACTCCTATTTCCTTTAGCTTCCAAATTGAATGGTAAATCATTGGAAAACAACCCACCGGTAATAGGTGCTTATTTATTACTTTAGTTATTGGTGACAATCTTGTGCCTAACCCACCTGCTAAAATAACACCCTTCATATTCAACCACTCTTTCTCGGTAAACGGTTGCTGTCAACTCCATTAACATACCTATGTATTTGAAAAGAAAGATATTCTAAGATCAGATTCAGGATAATGAGCCAATAAGTAGTCGAACATCTAATCAATATCTGGGAGTTTTAATATGATGTAGTAAGTTGTTTCAAAATGGGGGTATAAAAGGAGGGATAGTCGTGGGCGTGTATAAATCTGCTAGAAGATATAGTAGAGAGGCATTCTGGGAGAAACGGCGTCGTGTAAAAAGAAGAAAGGATGGGTGTAGTGGATGTGACCATTTAATACAATGTAATAATTGCATTTGTAAATTATTAAGTAATATGTTTTGGCAACAAAATACAGATTTTTGTGATGTGGAAAGATGTGAACGATTCTTAATTAAGGAGAAGGGAACTTCTGAACCAATATCCCTTGATGGATCGGGTATGCCAACTGTATTTAAATTGGAAAAATCATTGGACAATAGTTGTTGTGTTATTTTTAGTTATCAAGATATGGGAGGAACGACTCCAATGGTTCCAATTCGTCGTAAGTTTGTGGTAGATTGTCAGTCCCTATCAGGTATTGTTTGCTTAAGGGAAGATGATGATATGGTTTCCTTTTATTAATTAGTGATGGTATAAACTTGGAGAGTCTCATTTTGGGGCGATAATGGGTTTTAAAAGGAGAGATTTCATGGTCAATGAAGAACGTCTGTACTTTGATGGAAATAGTAACATTGAAATTAAACCGTTAATTAAAAACATCAGCAATCATTTCACGTATGAATTTTGGGTGAAACCGGAAGAAAAGATCCGGTTAGTTAATGAAAATAATAAAGGTACACAGGGGCTAATTGATCAACGATTTGTAATTTTTCCAGGACATACTGAAAATAAATTCCAATCAGGTGTAGGGGTATCTGTTGGTACGAACGGAGTTGTTGTAGTGGAGCATGCTGATGACTATTTTCCTGCTACTTTGGTGTGCGGTACAGAGCTAAAAGAATGGTCCCATATTTCCATTGTCATTAAGAATAAAATACCTAATCTCTTTATAAATGGAGAGTTTGTTAAAGAAGGAGTTTCCAGTGCTAAGGAAGAAGTATTTGCTTCAGGAACAATTGGAGGACTTAAACGGTATGGATTTTTTGTAGGAAAGGTTAAAAATGTAAGGTTATGGGATCATGCTCTAAATATTGGATTGATTCAGCATTGTAAAGACGATGAAATAACTGGGAAGGAGAATGGTCTATCTCTAGAATGGAAAGGTTTTGCGTATGAGGAAGTATCCTTTCCTATGAGCAGAGCTCTAATGCATGGAAAAGGAATGGATCGAATTCAAAGAACGGGGGAAGGTGCTAATCACAATAATCAATGCAAAATCAAACTAATCGCCTTTTATTTACCGCAATTTCATGAAATCCCTGAGAATAATAAGTGGTGGGGGGAAGGGTTTACAGAATGGACGAATACAAAAAAATCATCACCCTTATTTACCAATCATTATCAACCCCGTGAACCTTATCAAGATTATTATTATAACCTCCTAGACCCAAGTGTGCGTGAATGGCAGGCAAATTTAGCTAAGAAGTATGGTATCTATGGTTTTTGCTATTATCATTATTGGTTCGATGGAAAGATGTTACTTGAAAAACCATTTAATGAAGTATTAACCTCTGGTAAGCCAGACTTTCCATTTTGTCTTTCTTGGGCAAATGAACCTTGGTCAAGGAGATGGGATGGGAGTGAAGATCAGGTCTTGATGCCTCAATACTATGGAAGAGAAAAAGATTGGCAATCGCATTTTAACTATCTATTACGTGCCTTTATGGATGATAGATATATTCGTGTCCAGGATAAACCAATTTTTCTAATTTATCGCCCTGAACTCATACCGAATTGTTCTGAGATGTTACTATATTGGAACGAATTGGCTAAGCAACACGGCCTTGAAGGGATATATTTTATTAGAACTTTAAATGGATTTCATCCACTATCGGATAAAACTAATTTTGATGCTTCATTGGAATTTGAACCGCATTATACGATGGCTCACGGTGGTTGTCATCGTATGTGGAAGGGGATAAGTGGATACAACGGAAGAAAACTAGCCATGGACTACGATACACTATGGTCCTGTATTTTAAATAGATCTCTAGTTGATAATGAAACGAAGGTTATACCAGGTGCTTTTATCGATTGGGATAATACTGCTCGTCTTGGCGAAAATGCCAGTTTTTGTGTTGGTGCTAATCCAACATATTTTCAAAACTATTTAAGCGAGCAAATTCATCGTGCAAACCATTTGTATCAAAGTGACCTTTTGTTCATAAATGCTTGGAATGAGTGGGCAGAAGGAACTTATCTCGAGCCCGATAAAAAATTAAAATTTCAATATTTAGAAGCGGTAGAAAAGGCGCTAAGAAATAATGGATATCAATCAGAAGGGGGGAAGTAAGGGTGCTTATAGACTTATTTAAAGGTACTTCAAATGACCAAGGGTGCAATATAGAATAATACAAAACTGACTAGGAAAAGCGTTTGGAAGTTAAGTCTTAATGAAACGATGATTATCTAAAATATTCCGAGGGCATACCTTAGAGCTAACTAGGGTAACAACACCTGCTTTTCATTTTAATCCTTGCTGTCGCCTTCCCCTTTAAAGATAATGTAAATGAGGTGGGATGTAAACGGGTTCTACTATACAAAATATCCAATATTGCTTGTATAATGAACAAAGAGTCGAATGTAAGGAGTGAAAAATTCAATGGCGAATATAATGGTTGTAGGGAGTTATGTAGTAGATTTGATGAGCAGAACACCACATATGCCAAAACCGGGAGAGACCGTATTAGGTGGACCATTTCAAATGGGGCCTGGTGGAAAAGGGAGTAACCAAGCTGTAGCCGCTGCTAGACAGGGTGCTAATGTAACCATGGTGACGAAAGTTGGTCACGATCTATTCGGTGACCATGCAATGGAAAATTTTACGGAAGAAAGCATAGATACTACATATGTAACACGACATACAGAAGAAGCGACTGGAACTGCTATTATTACGGTTGATGATCAAGGGGAAAATACGATCGTTGTTGCTTTGGGAGCATGCGGGAAAATAACCTCAACGGATGTACAAGGCGCTGAACAGCGTTTAGAAGCATCGGATATGGTACTCGTTCAATTAGAAACATCGATGGATGCAATTCGAACAACGATTCAACTCGCAAGAAAACATAATAAGCCGGTCATCTTAAATCCAGCACCTTTCCAACAAATCGACGATGATTTACTGCAAGACATTGCGTATATTACACCAAATGAAACGGAAGCAAGTTTACTCACGGGGATAGAAGTGGTGGATGAGTCATCAGCAAGGAAAGCAGCCAAACAATTAATCGAGCGTGGCGTGCATGCAGTTGTTATTACCCTTGGAAAACAAGGCTGCTTTGTGTATGACGGTTCTGATGAGGGAGCACTTGTAAAAGGCTTCCCTGTTCAAGCGGTTGATACAACTGGTGCGGGAGATGCATTTAATGGCGGTTTGGCAACATTTATTGCTAAAGGCATGAAATTAGACAAAGCTGTTATTCGAGCGAATGCAGTTGCGGCAATATCGGTAACGAAAACAGGAACCGCTATAGCAATGCCAACAATGGCAGATGTGGAGGAGTTTTTAAGGAACACCAAATGATCCCTTATTCTATTTAAACGAGGCATCATCACAGCTAAATGGGAGAACGATATCGCTACTTTGTTGTAATACGATGATTGACTTTAAAATATGTTTCTATTAATTCAATATATCGTAGTACAATCGGAGGTAAATACCGATTTTTTTCGTATGCTAGGTAAACATGACGCGCGATATCTTCTCCAACTATAGGCCTGATTGTATAATTCCCATTCATTGCTTGGTCTACGTAGTTTTCAGGTAATATGGTCATGCCTAGTCCCTCATCCACTAAACGACATGCTGTTTCAAACCTTTCAATTTCAAATTGGATTTTTGGTTGAAAACCAGATTTTCCAAATGCATGTAAAATGTCCTTTCTTGTCTGAAATCCTTCCTTACATACAATAAATGCTTCACCTTCCATATCTGCAAACCTTAATTCCCTTTTGCTGGCCAGTCTGTGCCCGTTAGGAAGAACTGCCACTAATCTTTCTTGATAAAGAGGAGTTGCTTCAATCATCTCGCTGTTGAGAAATTGATTCGTGATAGCTAAGTGAATATCAAAGTTCATGAGTGCGTTTTCTACGTCAGGTAAGCTGAGAATTTCATGTAAGTTAATTTGTGCATGGGGATAGTCTCGTTTAAATGATTTTAAAATCTTAGGGACCCAGAAATGAGAGGACTCAATTAACCCAATCTGTAGTTGGAGCGGTCCTTCTCGTTTTAGCCGGTTCATTTCGTTGGAAACATGCTGATAATGATTGACTAATTTCTTAGCTTCATGATAAAGAATGTTTCCTTCTTCAGTCACTTTTATATGCCGAGTGCTTCTTTCCAATAGTGTCATTCCAACCCCTTGTTCCAATCTTTTTATTGCTGCACTCAAGGATGGCTGAGAAATATGAAGAACATCAGCGGCTTTTGTAAAGGTTGCTTGTTCTACAACCGTAATGAAATAAATGTACAGGCGAAAATCCATTGTTTCCCTCCATTTTTATAGATTTAAACTATAAATTTATAGAAAATATGTATTGGTAATTATATATTAGCTTACGTATAATTTTACGTAAAGTAAGTATTTTCTAAAAAATGAAACATCGAGGTGATTTTCATCTATCAACCAGTAGATAAACAAATATGGACAGGCAGAGTGGATGATTACAATAACCCTAGAAGCTACCGATTTCATCAGATTGTTGAAATAAAGAATAACAGTGAACTCATTGAGCAAAAACAATTGACTTTTGGTTTCATTGGTTTTGAGTGTGATGAAGGAGTCAAGCGAAATAAAGGTAGACAGGGCGCTAAAAAAGCACCAAACGAAATTCGTAAGTCCTTGGCAAAACTGCCCTCCCATATAAATACTTCCAAAATAATTGATCTGGGTAATGTACAGTGCATGGATGAGCGTATGGAGGAGGCACAGGAAGAACTAGGGACGTATATTCATTCACTGTTTAAACATCGTTGTACGCCAATTATATTAGGAGGAGGACATGAGACATTATACGGTCACTATTTAGGAGTACGTAAATCGGTTAGTCGAGAGGCGACGATTGGAATTATTAACATTGATGCTCATTTTGATTTGCGTAATGAAGCAGCACCTTCATCTGGGACGATGTTCAAACAAATTCTTGAACAAGATAAGCGAGCAGGTTATTTGTGCTTGGGTATCCAACGGTTGGGAAATACTCAAGCGCTATTCGATGAGGCAGATAACTATAGTTGTCAGTATGTGATGGAAGAAGATGTTGCTGATCTTACATCGACGTTCCAGCAAATCGATTGGTTTAGTGAACAATATGATTACCTTATGTTAACTTTATGCACTGATTCACTACAGGAATCAGCAGCTCCAGGGGTTAGTGCACCGTCACCTTTTGGATTGGAACCAAAAACTGTTCGAGCGATCCTCCAATATATTTCAAACAAACAACAGTTCGTAAGTTTTGATATTTCTGAAGTGAATCCAGAATTAGATACAAGTGATTCAACCGTACGATTAGCTGCTTATCTGGTTGCTGAAGTAATGCAGGGAATACACAGGAAGTCTCTGCAAGGAATTAACTAACATGATATTACGTTAAATATAAAATACTGGCTATTTCTACTATTGGGTGCATATATCTTTTGAAAAGATCAAGAGAATAGGAGATGGGGAAATATGAAAACGGAAAACAACATACAGGTAGAGCAATATCGTGGCTCAGAATTGCATACAAAAGGTTGGATTCAAGAAGCGGCGTTACGAATGTTGAGTAATAATCTGAACCCGGAGGTGGCAGAAAATCCAGCAGAGCTAGTGGTGTATGGAGGAATTGGCAAAGCAGCACGCAATTGGCAATGCTACGAGGCAATCGTCAAGGAATTAAAACAGCTTGAGGATAATGAGACATTACTAATTCAATCAGGAAAACCAGTCGCTGTATTCCGCACCCATAAAAACGCTCCGAAAGTATTGATTGCTAATTCGAATTTAGTACCAGTCTGGGCGAATTGGGAACATTTCCATGAATTGGATCAGAAAGGGTTAATGATGTATGGACAAATGACTGCGGGTAGTTGGATTTATATTGGCAGTCAGGGGATTGTACAAGGGACGTATGAGACGTTCGCAGAATGTGCGAGGCAGCATTTTGACGGGAACTTGAAAGGAACGATAACTGTTACAGCTGGTTTAGGAGGAATGGGAGGTGCACAACCATTAGCGGTAACATTAAATGAAGGTGTTTGTATCGCAATGGAAATGGACCCTCATCGAATAAGCCGTCGTTTAGATACGAATTACTTGGATACTTCGACTGATAGCTTGGATGAAGCTATTAAACTTGCAGAAGAAGCACGTAATAAGGGAGAGGCACTATCTATCGGTCTATTAGGAAACGCAGCTGATCTCCTACCGCAAATGCTTAACAAGGGGTTTATCCCTGATGTGCTTACAGATCAAACATCTGCTCATGACCCATTAAATGGATATATTCCCGTCGAACTGACGTTAGCAGAAGCCGTCAAACGACGTAAGAATGACTCGACGAATTATGTTCAATTATCTAAACAAAGTATTGCTACTCATGTACAGGCGATGCTGGAAATGCAATCTAAAGGAGCGGTCACCTTTGACTATGGCAATAATATTCGCCAAGTAGCTAAAGATGAGGGAGTTGCAAATGCATTTGATTTTCCTGGGTTTGTTCCTGCATACATCCGCCCACAATTTTGTGAAGGGAAAGGGCCGTTTCGCTGGGTAGCGCTATCCGGTGATCCGGAAGATATCTATAAAACAGATGAAGTCATCTTACGGGAATTTAGTGACAATGAATCCCTTTGTAAGTGGATTCGTATGGCACGAGAAAAAATTAGTTTTCAAGGGCTTCCTTCACGTATTTGCTGGCTTGGGTATGGAGAAAGAGCGCGCTTTAGCAAGATCATTAATCGTATGGTTGAACGTGGGGAATTAAAAGCACCAATGGTTATAGGACGCGACCACCTTGATTCAGGTTCCGTGGCCTCACCAAATCGGGAAACGGAAGCTATGAAGGATGGTAGTGATGCTGTGGCAGATTGGCCAATCTTAAACGCGTTAATTAATAGCGTTGGTGGCGCAAGTTGGGTCAGTGTACATCATGGTGGCGGTGTTGGTATGGGTTATTCTCTACATGCTGGAATGGTAATTGTTGCTGATGGGACAAAAGAAGCGGAGGCACGGTTAGATCGTGTACTGACAACAGATCCAGGAATGGGCGTCGTTCGGCATGTGGACGCGGGCTATAGAAAAGCAGAAGAGGCAGCAAAGGAAAAAGGTGTTCATATTCCAATGTTAAATAAAGGAGCGTTATAAATGTCAGAGAGTATCTTTATTAAACACGCAGCCCAATTAGTTACGGTAAGTGGACATACGGAGAATCCTGCCAAAAGAGATGGGATGAGAGAATTGAACTGTATTGAAGATGGCGCATTACTTGCAACGGATGGAAAGATTATTGCGGTTGGTACAACGGAAGGCATTCAAACGAAGTATAAAAATGAGATCAATCAGGCAAAACAGATTAATGCGTCAGGTAAAGTAGTATCTCCAGGTCTCATTGACCCTCATACACATCTTGTTCATGCAGGAACGCGGGAAAATGAATATGCGATGCGTTTAAAAGGAAAGACGTATATGGACATTATGAATCAGGGTGGTGGGATTCATGCTACTACTCGGGCTACACAGCAGGCGGATGTTGATCAACTATACCAAGAGTCAAAACAGCGTCTAGACACATTTTTAGTAAATGGTGTAACTACGGTAGAAGCAAAGAGTGGATATGGCTTAACTACAGAACATGAGATCAAGCAATTGGAAGTATCTCAGCACTTAAATGAGAATCATGTTATGGATATTGTTTCTACTTTTATGGGGGCACATGCTGTTCCAGTTGAGGAAAAAGCGAATCCAGACGCATTTGTTGATCGAGTTATTTCTGAAATGATACCGGAAGTTGCAAAACGGAAACTAGCCCAATTTAATGATGTATTCTGCGAACGGGGTGTGTTTACACCAGAACAATCACGAAGAATTTTAGAAGCTGGTAAGGAATTTGGTTTGATTCCAAAAATCCATGCAGATGAAATTGAACCCTATGGTGGAGCAGAGTTAGCTGCAGCAGTTGGGGCTGTTTCAGCCGATCATTTGTTGAAAGCATCTGATGAAGGAATTCGCCAAATGGCGGATCAGGATGTGATTGGGGTCCTGCTTCCAGGCACTGCATTTTTTCTAATGGCGGAATTTGCCCAGGCAAGGAAAATGATTGACCAAGGTTTAGCGGTTGCACTTTCCACAGATGCAAACCCAGGTTCGTCACCAACACTGTCTTTACAATTTATTATGAATCTTGGCTGTTTAAAAATGGGTATGACACCAGAAGAAGTAATTACGGCCACAACCATTAATGCTGCACATGCAATTGGCCGAGCTAATCAAATTGGGAGCCTAGAAATTGGGAAACAAGCAGATATTACAATTTTCGATGTTCCGAATTATTTAACTTTGTCCTATCAATATGGAATGAATCATGTAGATACAGTTATCAAGTGTGGGCAAGTAGTTGTAGAAGATGGTAACTTACAAACGAGGGCGTTAAAAAAGGTACGTTAAGCTGGGAGGATATCCATGAGTGAAGTGCAGAAGCAGGTACCAGTAACCGGAACAAATCATCCGAAGCAAGCGGTAATGAAGTTTTTTGGTTATAGCCTCATTGGAATTTTCATGTTCTTTCTTCCAATATCAATAAATGGCAGTTCGTCGATACCGTTGGACCATCTCGTAACGTTTTTACGTAATGGCTTCCCTACTGTAGTCTCTGTGTATATCTTTGTCATTATTGCTTTTGGTGCGATACAACCGTTTGTGAACCGTTCATGGAAGAAAAGCGCTGTAACCAAGGTCTTATCTTTTTTCAAGGTCATTGGGCTAATTGTAGCATTCATGCTTTATCTGGATATTGGACCGAATTGGTTATTCAGTCCTGATATGGGCCCATTTTTAATGGAAAGCTTGGTTACTCCAGTAGGGGTGCTTGTGCCAATTGGTGCGATCTTTCTTGCATTATTAGTTAGCTACGGACTTTTAGAGTTTGTTGGCGTATTGCTGCAGCCAATGATGCGGCCGATATGGAAAACGCCAGGTAGGTCGGCGATTGATGCTGTTGCATCATTCGTTGGTAGTTACTCCCTTGGCTTATTAATTACCAATCGCGTTTTTAAAGAAGGAAAATATACAGAGAAAGAAGCAGCGATTATCGCAACGGGTTTTTCTACAGTATCTGTTACGTTTATGGTTGTTGTGGCAAACACGCTTGGACTCATGGAAAAATGGAATACGTATTTTGGGGTTACCTTAGTTGTCACGTTTCTGATCACGGCAATTACTGTACGGATTTGGCCGTTAAACAAAATGAGTGAACGTTTTTATGCGGATCAAAAAGGCGATCCAGAAGCAAAAGTAGAAAGGGAACGATTCAAAGTTGCATGGCAGCAAGCGATGAAAGTTGCTGAACATGCGCCATCCATTTATAAAAATATATGGTTAAATCTGAAAGACGGACTTATGATGACAATGTCAATTTTACCATCGATTTTGTCGGTTGGACTTTTGGGGTTAGTACTTGCAGAATTCACTTTTACCTTTGATATACTTGGATATATCTTCTATCCATTTACATGGATCATGCAAGTACCAGAGCCATTGATGGCAGCAAAAGCGGCAGCGATGGAAATAGCGGAAATGTTTTTACCAGCTCTGTATGCTGCAGAAGGCCCGCTAGTTACGAAATTTGTCATTGGTACCCTATCGGTATCAGCGATTTTATTTTTCTCAGCAACCATACCAGTTATTCTATCTACGGAAATTCCAATTTCCATTCCGAAGTTACTCGTGATATGGATAGAACGTACCATTTTGACAATCATTATCGTCACGCCGATTGCATATGTATTATTATAAGTTCACATTGGAATAGATGATTTAGTGATGAGGTTGAGTTTTCGATTTTAAAGTATCTGTATAATAAAAAGACGGAATCTTCATAAATAGAATTGACGAATGAATTTGCCAGCACGTATACTGATTATTAGTTACTAGTCATTAGTTAAATTGCTCTCATTTTAGAATGGAGCTGAAAGAAATAGAATATTTTTTAGGAGAACAAACGGATGAGACAGAAACTTCGGATTGGGAAAATTGCAACATTACTGGCGATGTTAGAGGAGCAAGAACGAGCGTCATATTCATCCCTGCTTCAAGATGCCCAATGCTGTGAAGGCAAAGTCGGATCAATGGATATGCAAAAGGTAATATCTGCAGTGGAGACAGCAGTAAAACGTAGCGGTTTGATTCAAGACGGAATTTACCGAGAAACCCATGCACTTTATCATGCAATATTAGAAGGTCTGGAAGGAATTACAAGAGGGCAGTGGGCGATTGGCGAAATGATGCGGACCGTTGGTTTACGCTTTGCTGTTGTTCGTGGAGAACCTTATGTGGACTCTGGAGAAGGTGAATGGATTGCGGTTGCCTTTTATGGAACGATCGGTGCACCAATCAAAGGCTTGGAACATGAAACGGTTGGCCTAGGCGTTAATCATATTTAAAGAAGATAAGATAATCATTACCTAAAGGAATTAGCTAAAAGGAGGTGATGATGGCTGTTTTTGTATGCCATTGTCATCTCTTTTATTGTCTAGAAATTTACAGTTGCGGATAACTTACTGAGTTCGAGCTGCACCTTGCTGCTTGGTTTATGAAACGGAGGAAAATCAATGATTGAATTAACCGGAAACAATTTAACAGTGGAACAATTAAAACGAATCTGTATTCATTTTGAACAAATAGCGATTTCGAGTAAGACGATGGAAAGGGTCCAAGAAAGTAGAGTAGCCGTAGATCGAATTGTTGCCAACAAAGAAATTGTCTATGGGATCACGACGGGCTTTGGAAAATTCAGCGATGTAAGAATTGATACGAAGGACGTAGAAGATTTACAATTGCATTTGATTCGCTCCCATGCTTGTGGAATTGGCAAACCATTCGAAGAAACGATCGCACGTGCCATGATGGTACTTCGGTTAAATGCATTAGTAAAAGGATATTCCGGTGTACGCCCGGTTCTTGTAGAACAATTAGTAAAACTGGTCAATCAGCGTATTCATCCAGTTATTCCTTCGCAGGGTTCTCTTGGGGCATCTGGAGACTTAGCTCCTCTAGCACATTTAGCCTTAGTAATGATTGGGGAAGGAAAGGTCTTTGATATGACAGGGAAACCAACGGATGCGGCTTCGGTTTTGGCAGAAAAGGGAATTAAACCAATTGTATTACAGGCAAAAGAAGGCTTAGCCTTAATTAACGGTACCCAGGCAATGACAGCAGTTGGAGTCATCAACTATATAGAGGCAGAGAAGCTCGCATATGATAGTGAATGGATTGCAGGACTAACAATGGAAGGATTACAAGCAATTATTGATGCTTTCCATCCTGCGGTTCATGAAGCAAGAGGATATCCACAACAAACCAATGTAGCTAGACGAATGACCGATTGGTTAGAGGGGAGTCGATTAATAACTAAGCAAGGGGATAAGCGTGTACAAGATGCTTACTCGCTCCGCTGCATCCCTCAGGTGCATGGAGCAACATGGCAGGCACTTGATTACGTAAAAGAAAAGTTGGAAGTTGAAGCAAATGCTGCAACTGATAACCCACTTATATTTAAAGGTGGAAAATTAGTGATATCGGGTGGGAATTTTCATGGTCAGCCAATTGCCTTAGCGATGGATTTTCTTAAAATAGCAATTGCTGAACTTGCTAATATTTCTGAACGCCGAGTGGAACGATTAGTTAATCCACAATTAAATGATTTATCCCCATTTTTAAGTGCGCAGCCAGGACTTCAATCTGGAGCGATGATCATGCAATATGCCGCGGCCTCACTTGTATCTGAAAATAAAACCTTAGCTCATCCAGCGAGTGTTGACTCAATTCCCTCTTCTGCAAATCAGGAGGATCATGTTAGTATGGGAACAATTGCATCTCGACACGCAAGAGAGATTATCCACAATACGCGTCACGTGTTATCAATTGAATGTATTTGTGCGTTACAAGCAGTAGAAAGTAAAGGGATTGAAAACATGGCAGCGCAACTAAAAGCGAAATATCACGAATACCGAAATATTGTACCGACGATTAGCAAAGATCGGATTTTCTCTACCGATATCGAAGCTGTAGCTAGTCATTTACGTCTACAGAATGATTCTATGGGTACGCTGACGCTAGAGAAAACTTGACAATCTAAGCCATAATTATTAGAATTATCAGTAATTGAATAATGAATGGGTATTCAGTGATTATTGGATGAAAAATAAAGTTGAAATCGCTTCCAATAAGTGCTTGCCGCCTAAAACTTTTACTTTAACCAAGTGAATGGAGCAAGAGGCTCAGGTACAGGAGATATCTATCAACTCAAAGCAATAGTAACCATAGCTGTATAATGTATACAAAAATTCTTTGGAAAGAGGAGTCTTGAATATGTCTAACGAAGCCATTCAACGAATGAAAGATTCGATGCGCTTGCCTGTTATTATGGCGCCAATGTTTTTAGTATCCAGCCCGAAAATGGTAGTGGCTGCTTGCCAAGCTGGTATTGCTGGGACATTTCCAGCATTAAATGCTCGTACCGGTGATATTTTGGAAGACTGGATGCATCAAATTAATATCGAAATCAACGCAATTAAAGAAAAGGAGCCAACAAAGAAAATCGCTCCATGGGGGATTAACTTTATCACTCATCGTTCCAATAAACGATACACTGAAGATCTTAAGTTAATCGAAAAATACCAACCACCTATTGTAATTACATCACTCGGAGATCCAAGTCCTGTAGTGGAAATTGCCCATGAATATGGTGGCATCGTCTTTTCCGATGTAATTAATGTTAAGTTTGCGAAAAAGGCAATAGAGAAAGGTGCGGATGGATTAATACTCGTAGCTAGTGGAGCTGGTGGGCATGCTGGTGTATTGAATCCCATTGCATTTATCCATGAGATACGGTCATTTTTTGAAGGGCCGATCGTATTAGCTGGCGGTATGTCAGAAGGAGAAGATATTCTCGCTTCGGAAATCGTAGGAGCAGACTTTGTTTACATGGGAACCCGGTTTATTCCTTCAGAAGAGAGTGGGGCGTTTGATGAATATAAGCAAATGATTGTTGATTCATCGATTGAAGATATTATCTATACGGATGCATTCAGCGGTGTTAACGCAAATTATTTAATCCCAAGTATTGTAAAAGCAGGTCTTGACCCGAATAACTTAGAAAAGAAACAGGAAATTAACTTTAATAAATTGGATAATCCGGAGGTGAAAGCATGGAAAGATATTTGGGGTTCTGGGCAAGGAATTGGTGCAATTAATCAAGTACAGTCGATAGAGGAAGTCGTGTCTGAACTAGAAAACGCGTATATATCAGCAACAAAAAAGATTATCAGCCAGAGTAATAGATTGACACATAAACATGTGTAAAAAACTCATTTTAAAGGGGCTGACGATATGAATTATCCACTGACACCGTTGGATTGGAAACGCAGAGCTGTTAAATATTATCCAACGAAGACAGCAGTGATTGATGGAGAGAAACAATTTACCTATCTAGAATTTGGAGAAAGGATTGACCGTTTATCAGCAGCGCTTACAGATGCAGGTATTCAAAAGGGCGATCATGTGGCGGTCATGTTACCTAATACACATTATATGCTGGAATGCTTTTATGGGATTTGCCAAACTGGAGCTGTTATGGTACCGCTAAACTATCGAATTCAAGCATCGGATATGGAATACATTATTAACCATAGTGATGCCAAAATGCTAATTGTCGATGCGGAATTTGCAGCTTCGATTCAGGAAATTGAGGCAAATCTGTCATTGGAAGAAATAATTATTGTTTCTGTTCCTGGATATCATTCTACCTTACAGGGGATAGATTATGACCATTTTATCGCTCACGTCAATCCATCGGTGTATTCTCCAGTGGACATCGACGAAAATCAGCTGCTAACGTTAAACTATACCAGTGGCACCACTTCGAACCCGAAAGGTGTGATGTTGACTCATCGGGCAAACTACATGAATGCAGCAAACTTCATGTTTCATCTTGGAGTGAATCATGATGATGTCTATCTTCATACGTTACCGATGTTTCATGCGAATGGATGGGGAGGTATATGGGCAATCACAGCGGTAGGAGGGGTTCATGTATGTTTACGAAAAGTTGTACCATCTATTATTTTAGAATTATTTGAGCAGCATCAGGTATCGCTATTATGTGGAGCACCAACGGTGATCAATATGCTTGTTAACGATCCTAAAGCACAAGTAACAACGATAACATCGAAGCCACGTATGGGCACGGCAGGATCGCCGCCAGCCGCAGCTTTAATTGAACGAGCGCAAAAGATACTTGGACTAAATATTATGCATGTCTATGGACTAACGGAAACGGCACCTTTTATTTTATACAATGAATGGAAGCAGGATTTTAATGAAAAATCAGCTGATGAACAAGCAACGATTAAAGCAAGGCAAGGTATTGAACTTGCCTTTAATGGAGAAACAAAAGTGATTAGTCCCAGCGGTCAAGAAGTTGCCTGGAATGGGGAGGAGCTGGGAGAAATCGTAACCCGCGGTAATGTAGTCATGAAGGGGTATTATAAAGATAAAGAGCGGACAGCTGAAGCGATCAAAGATGGTTGGTTCCATACTGGGGATTTAGCCGTAACGCATCCGGACGGCTATATTGAGATTCGAGATCGAGCGAAAGACATGATTATCTCTGGTGGTGAAAATATCTCTTCAACAGAAGTAGAAGGGGTATTATATAAACACCCTGATATCTTAGAAACAGCTGTCATCGCTGTTCCAGATGATAAATGGGGAGAAGTACCAATGGCAGTTATTGTGTTGAAATCTGCAGCAAACGTAAGCGAAGCAGATATTGTCACGTATTGTCGTGATAATATGGCCCATTTTAAAGCGCCGAAAATCATAGAATTTGTAGAAGAGCTTCCCAAAACAGCGACTGGTAAACTGCAGAAATTTCGTCTGCGCAGAAAGTATTGGAATAGTGAAAAGCGGGTGAACTAACTATTTGACCGGTTTTGTAATGGTAGAAGTATTGAATAAAAAAGCACCTCGCAGTCGCAAATGAACTCGTTTTGTTCAATAGTGACTTCGAGGTGTTTTTTATTGTTATTCACTTGATTTCTTACCTGAATCGTTTTCACTTGGTTTTTTATCTAAGATGGAGCGTAACTCATTAATCTCCTCTTCAGACAAGGAGTCGTCTTCAATAAATTGTACAAGCATGGACTTCAATGTCCCCCCGTAGATTCGTTGAATGAAGGATTGAGCTTCGGCATGCTGACAATCATCTTGCGCGTAATTCGGGTAAAAAGTATAGACTCTTTGATCTTTATTGACACTGATCACTTGTTTGTGTGCAAGACGATCCAATAGGGTGCGCACGGTTTTTGGCTTCCAATCTTTTTGTTCCTGTAATGAAGAAATGACTTCATTGGCTGTCAGCGGGGCGTTTTCCCATAACACAGTCATAACTTCCCATTCTGCTTCTGAAATACTTGGTACTTTTTTAGGCAAATGAATTTCCCACCCTTCTAACCAAGACACATAAACCATGGAATTAATACATGCCTTTTTCCCTTAATATTGCTAATGTTATTTCAGCTGCCTTACTTCCGTAAGCTTTTTCCTCACTTTGTATATTCGTCGCAAAGAAGAAAGTATCTTTTTCGGTTTCCACATAGCCAATAAACCAACCACTAATGTTTTTGCCATTGACGCTACCTGTACCAGTTTTTCCTGAAAGCATTGCCCCATCTTTTTCCTCTAACTTGATAGCATTTTTTACTGTCTGTATATTCTTATCTTTAAATCCATATTGGTTGGTATAAAAACCTTTAAGTACTTGTACTTGTTCAATTGGGGAAATCTTTAACGAAGATTCTAGCCAGTATTGAGATAATCCACCAGAAAGATTGTTATTCCCATAGCCTATTTCGTTTAGGTATGCTTGGATCGTATCTTTCTGAACACTCTGATCCAATTGCTGAAAGTACCAAGTGACGGAATTTTTCATTGCTGTTGACAAATTTTGATCTTTATTCCAAGAATCATAAGGATATTCCACCCCATTCCACTTCAGGATGGAATGGTTATTTGAGATGACGTTTGTCTCTAATCCAAACAGTGCACTATAAATTTTATATGTGGAGTTCGGAGAAACTCGTAATGTGCTTTTTTCTTCGTTATAAATACGATACGTATCATCTTTCATACTATATAATACAAAGCTTCCTTCATAATCCGCAAAATGTTTGCTTAAGTCCTCGTATACTGTCTGTTCATTATTTAAATGATGATAATTATCTTCAGCACCCATAACGGAAATGATTGGAATTTGACTAGTTATAACTACTCCTACTAGAAGAAAGATAGCTAAACTTTTTAGCTTCAACTTTCTTGTTTCCATTGTATAGGAAGCAATACTTTCAATCCGTGTTTTGATCTGCCTTTTAGAACCATTAAGCTGATTGGTCAAACTAAAATGTTCTTTGGCTTGTGCGTTCTTATCAACAAAATTAATAATCGTATTTCCATAATCAACATAATTCTGCCTATCTAATGTATTTAAAACGGCAGTATCACAGGCAATTTCCCGGTCTAATCTCATCTCTTTAAAGGCGAACCAAACAAGTGGGTTAAACCAATATACAATTTGATAGATGACAACAATGTAATTCCAGACCATATCTTTATATTTATAGTGATTCAGCTCATGAAGCAGAATGTATTCAATTTCTTCCTTCGATAGCCATTCCTCAAATCGGATTGGCAGCACAATATACGTTTTAAACAAGCCAAACGTCATCGGCGTTTTGATCAGTGGAGAAACGCCTATGATCAAATGATTCGATATATTTAATTGTTGTTTACACTGTTCAAATAGGGCTATGATGTCGTTATTTTCAATGTTTATTATACTGCTTTTAATTTTCTTTAATTTTAAACAAGCATTTATGGCCAAAACAGATAGAATTAGTATCCCTAGTATCCATATATTAGCTAGTATTTCATTGAGAACGGTAAGATCCAACCTGTTGACAGATACGGAAAAGTCCTGCATCCAATTTTCTTCCCCTGGCGTTTGTTTCATAGAGGTAGAGGAAGAATTGATTTGAGTACTCTGATTAACATCAACGTTAAAATAATTCTCAACTTGAAGTATATTCGTTGGAATAAAAGGAAGTGTTAATCCAAGGAACATTAGAAACCATAAATAATATCTCCATTTGGCTGTGAGCTGCCTTTTAAACACTTTTCTAATTAGCGTTATTACGACAACAGTAAAAGAAGACACGATGAAACTTATTACAAAATGAGTAAAGTACATATGATTATCTCCGTTTCTTAGTCCTTCATTGAGAATATATATTCCACCGATAAGATCACTAAAAGGTGAGACTTCATAAATTTAATATATAAAAATAGTAGCATTTCGTGATGGGATAATCAATCCACTTGGATTTACAGCAAGTCCAATCTTTTAACGAAGTGTTCCTTTTAATTGTTGTTATAATTACAATTCAAGAGAACTTGTGTTCGCCTAAAGTTAACCGATTTGACAAAGCAAGATTACAAATGTAGTATAAGATTACAGTTGTAGTCTAATGAAGGTATCTAACTTTTTGGTCTACACTTATTGGTTATGTATCATCATTTGATAATCCAGAGGTAGCCTGCCTTTGCAATCGAAAAAGGACGCAGAAGAAAGCGCCATTTTTAGTACACCATATTTTTCGCTAGAGGTGATTCAACATGTAGGAATCTGATTAAATATGTTGTGTGAACATCAGGCTAAGATCAAAACTTCATGTAGAAAGAGGGAATGGGGATGAATTTAGGGAACAAGCTTTTTAAGTTAATAAAATGGAAGAAAACGGGGCTTGTATTATTTGTTTCATTTGCAGCCTTAATAGGTTGTACAGATGATGAGGCAAGTAGTGAAAGTCATCGAGAAGAGCCAAAGACAGAAATAAAGGATCGTTTTCAAAGCCTTGAGGATGAATTTGATGCCACCCTTGGTGTATATGCTTTGGACATGGGAACGAATGAATCGATAGCTTATCGGTCAGATGAACGATTTGCTTATACTTCTACCCATAAAGTGCTTGCCGTAGGAGCCCTTTTACAACAAAAGTCAATAGCGGAATTAGATGAAAGGATTACTTATACAAACGATGATCTGGTAAATTATAATCCAATTACAGAGAAGCATGTTGATACAGGGATGACTCTTAAAGAACTTAGCGATGCTTCCCTTCGCTACAGCGATAATACAGCGGCAAATCTTATTTTCAACCAAATCGGAGGTCCGAGTGGATTGAAAAAGGTACTTAGAAATATAGGGGATGATGTTACTGATCCGCAGCGTATAGAGCCAGCGTTAAATGATTTTACACCAGGAGAACCAGCTGATACAAGTACCCCAAAAGCACTTGTTAACAGTCTTCAAGCTTTCACACTAGGAGATGCACTTCCGAAGGAGAAACGATTGCTGTTAATGGATTGGATGAAGCGAAATACAACTGGTGATCATTTGATTCGAGCAGGTGTACCAGATGATTGGGAAGTAGCAGATAAAACGGGTGCAGGTTCCTATGGTACCCGAAATGATATTGCTATTATTTGGCCGCCAGAAGGCGATCCAATTGTTCTTGCTATCCTTTCCAAACGCGATCAGAAAGATGCGGAGTATGATGACAAGTTAATTGCAGAGACAACGAAGGCAGTAATCGACCATATACAATCAGATGATGAGTAAAAATCTAGTCGTATGCAGGCAGTTTAGAATTGGTGAGTAGCTATGTGATAATAAATGAGCAGAATGTTAAAAGGACTGATTAAAATTAGACGTATAATCGGTCCTTTTACGATTGGTGGGTTAATAGTTGATCCAGCAACCGCTGTGACTTAAATCCTTCTACTCCATCAATCACAGGCTGCTTGTCAAATTTTATACATTCTACGAAATGATAGACAGCACCTTCAAATCCTCGTTGTTTTAATACCGTGTCCCATGAAGAGAAAGAAGAGCTTGAAACGGTGTTGTTTCCTTCGATTTCTGTGTTGTTCATATTCTTAACACGAGTTATTACACCATCGCATACGAGTTCAATTTGTTCTAAGTTTGTCCCGGCCTTTCGATGCATTGCTGTGGTGAGAGATATATTTTGAGTGGATTGATACATATGCTGTGCGTACAAAAGTTGATTCTCCCCATTTGTATGAATCGTTCCATGTAATACACGAAGCTCACTATTACTTAACCAACGTACTGTATCCACAATGTGAAGATAATCATCTAGCATGGTGAATGCATAAGAATTAGGACCAACACTATCTGCTCTATGCTTTTCAACACGTATCCAAGCAATATTAGTTGCTTGTTCCTTCGCTTTCATATACATTGGTGCAAACCGGCGATTAAAACCGACCATCAACTTTCTTCCTGATGTTTTACTTAATTCAACTAGTTTTTCTGCTTCTGAAATAGACGCAGCCAAAGGTTTATCGACATAGACGTCGAGTCCTTTATTCAATAGCTCTGAAACGACTTCGTAATGTGACTGGGTTGAGCTATGTACAAATACAGCATCACAGGCTTGTGCTAATGCTGATAAGCTATAAAAATCTTGGATGCGATATTGTTTGCAAATAGTCTTTCTCTTTTCACGACTTGGTGAAAATGCACCTACAAATGTCCAATCTGTTTCTTTTGAGAGGATCGGCAAGTATGCTTTTTGAGCAATCCCACCTAAACCTACCATTCCAATTCGAGGAAGATTTACCACATTCATCATCCTTTACCACTTAGAATATAAAAGCTTGTAGCTTTATAATCAACTATTAATCTAAACAAGCAGTCTTTTTATTTTTCTGGCTATCTATCTACTCTTTGTTATGTTAATACTAATGTTAACATTAAAAATAATTCAAAACCATTGGTTATAGCCGAACTATTTAAGGGGATAGGAATGACACTAGCTAATGTTATCAACAAAGCTCCCATTAACATCCAAATCCAGTTTATACGAACGGATAAAATAATACCTACAATCAATAAACAAAGAGTAACGAACAATATCATGAAAGGTGGACCACTCTCTGATTCTATTGGAACATAACGTAAGACGTCATATTCCCAGAGTGGTTTTAAATGTAAAGGAATGGTTTCAGTAAACAATTCAAAAATTATTAATAGCATGGTAAACAGTAAAGTAACCATGAAAGCTGCCTTATGTTGAAAGATTCGAAGGTTGAATGGCTTCAATATCCCAAAGGAAAAGAGTACTAATGTAGGCGTGATTAACGCATGGATCCAGTAACGGCTGAGATTCAGATACTCGAGAAACATACCTTCTCCAATAAATCTGCCAACTGCAATGATACTATTATCGGTTACTAAACCAAGTAAGACAAGATAGATAAACGAACGCAATGACCAATTATTCTGAGAAAAGGGTGAACGAACGACGCAGATAAGTAATATCAAATATATGATGGTATAAAGAAAATAGAGCAGGGTATCCATTTCTCTCAACTTCCTCCTTTCATTAAATATAAAAATAATGCTGTTTGTTTAAAGATTGGCATCGTCTAACCACTGTTTTATTGTATCTGTAATCCTCCGTTGTTGTTCCTCAACAGAAATCGTCGCATTGCCATCTCCCTTTTGCTCTCCGTAAATCCCGAACTGTGCATGATTGCCACCTTGAATTTCTTGTAACTCTGCGTGCTGCGATAGCAAATGTTGAGTTTCTTGTATTTCTTTGGGGGTGGTTAATCCATCGTTTTTCGCGTAAATAGACAACATGGGTAGATCCATACCTGTGAAGTTATTATTATCTGTAGGGTAAGATCCTAACAAGATAAGACCATCTAGTTTCGTTGGATTATTAAAAGCAAATGAAGCAGCAGCAACGCCTCCTAGTGAATGACCTCCAATAATCCATTGAACCACATTAGGAAAGTAATCCATTATCTCTTGCGCAATATTTTGATCAAAAATTGCAAAGTTGAATAAGACCTGTGGAATGATAACAAGGTAGCTTTCCTTTGATAATGTATCTCCATAATAACTGTAAGCCTCTGGTTCAACCTTTGCTCCTGGGTATAAGATGATACCAGTTTTTGCTTGCTGATTTTCTGGTTCAAAAACAAGCCAATTTTGCTGATACTCCATGGTATCATTACCGAGGAATGTCGACAGGTTATTCGAAGCTTCATAGGTTTGTTCAGACCATATCCAAAATACACTAAAGCCGATGAACACAAGTAGGGAAGTAATAATCAGAATATATTTAATGATCTTCTTCATTTTTACACATACTTTCTCATTTGTATTCACTACGTTGATCTTGATTTTACCATATTCAGAGATGTTACCAATCCTTATAAAAAAACTTGAGGAGGATGAACCCCCCACAAGTTGAAGTGACCTATTTATTGACTTTTTGTTTATAAGCTCTTGCATATTGATCAGCGGCAAAGATCGCGTCTGCCACATCATCTGCGGTTACTTGAAATGCCTGATGAATGGTTTCCTCATCAATTGTTGCTGCTTCTGCCACTTTTATAATTTCCTTACGGGTGGCATCTTTTAATTTAATCTCTTCTAAAGTTACAGGTAATTCGAGGTGAATGTATAACGCAATGTAACGCTCTATTTCTTCTAAGGAACGTTCTTCTAAAGCAAGCTGGACAAGTGTTCCAAACGCAACCTTTTCGCCATGTGTTAGATGGTGAATATCGCCTTTTATTGCTGTGAATCCATTGTGAATCGCATGTGCTGCAGCTAGCCCCCCACTTTCAAAGCCTAGACCACTAAGTAATGTATTTGCTTCAACGACTGCTTCAAGAGCAGGTGTGACAGACTTAGCCTTCACCGATTCATAAGCAAGGTGTGCATAATCAAACAAGGTCTCCTCACATTTTTCTGCGATTGCTTGTGCAGCGATAGTTGTACTACCACCTGCCATCGTATTTCCTTTCGCTTGAATAACACTTCTTGCCTCGACCCATGTAGCGAGGGCATCAGCGATACCTGATGATAGAAAGCGTTTTGGAGCACCAGCAATTACTTTCGTATCTACTACGACAAGGTCTGGATTTTTATTATAGAAGCGATAGTTTTCAAATACACCCTCTTCCGAATAAACGACAGAAAGCCCACTTGTCGGCGCATCTGTAGAAGCAGTTGTCGGCACAATCACAGTACTGCCATTTATATCATCGGATACAGCTTTAGCGGTATCTAGTGTTTTACCACCTCCCACACCTATAACGACCGTTGCTTTAGCGTTTTTGGCAATATCCGTTATCCGCTTCATCTCTGTTTTCGAAGCTTCACCATTAAATACAACTTCTTCTGTTTGGATAGCTTCCTTCTTTAAGTATTTCACAACGTCATTACCAGCTATATCCCAGACTGTTTCATCGGCAATAACTATCGCTTGATCACCAAGATCTTTGACATATTGTCCAATATTATGAATGGCATTTTTGCCTTGAACGTATTTTGCTGGACTGATAAAGATTCGCTCTGTCATGATATTACACTCCTTTATTATTTCGTCCACCTTAGGTATTCCCAAGTTTTTCTTAATTCAATCTAAAAAGGATGGTTATAAATGCTCGTATCGGAAAAAGCGAAAAAAATATCCAAACGATCATTCGAATAGGAACTTATACTCGGATGACATTTGGATTGTTCTTTCCTACATTATGTATGTCTTTCACTTTTCATTTAAGGAGACTTGATTTTCTTTCAGATAAGCATGAAAGGTTAGATAAATCATAGGTTTTCATTTTGAATCATTCTTTTTTACGTTGCTTTTGAAGGGAGTTCCTAGCTAGATACCACTGCTCGATAAAACAGATTATACCTACTAAAATAATTAGCATATAAGCCAGTATACTTTCGATGTAATGGTTAACAAACTTCCAAGTTAATATCGACACATAAAGTGTAGGAACAACTCCCCCCCAAGATATTATATTGTTTCGATAAAAGATTTGTGCAGCTGAACCCAAAATAATGATAGTTACCGTTCCAAATTCATGAAGAAAGAACTCTATTTGTTAATAATCATTCTTTTCTGCTTTATACTTTTCAATAATTCGTTTCGCATCATCTAATTGGATGCGGTCTTCAATTGCCAATTGTTTAACATAACTAATCAGAGGCTCTTTCTCTAATTCATCATTTAGTTCGATCTTTTGAATGATGTGATTTAATCTTGTTCGCACCGTAGGGTACGAAACTTCATAACTCTTCGCGATTTGCTTTAATGAACCTGAACTTAAAACAAATTTTCGAATAAACTCTATATCTTCCTTTTCTAAGGATGCTATCCATGCGGGCGTATCTTTTGGATCCATTTTATAGTCACCTCACTTGCTTTATAGTATCATAATCAATATTAAAGTTAAATATTTTTATATATTAGCCTTAATAAAATTTATGTTTATTTCAATAATATTAAAGCTATAAATGGGATAATGGCTTGGATCTCACGTTTTATCCTTTCTCACTATTTCTTATTAAGCAGGTTTATTTTCGAAGTTATTCCTAGATAAGGAAAATAAACACATACTTTTCCCTAGAAAATAGAATTCGTTCATCCAATTGGCTCTAGTATAAATTTATATCTGACCATTATTTCCCATTTAAATTTCTGAAAACTTGTATTACTATAAGAATAATATTTAAAAGGGGTGAGCTACATGGAAAAGTTATATAGTAATCTAGATCTAGTCTATGAAGAAATGGTAGAAATACGTAGATTTCTTCACCAACATCCGGAATTATCTTTTGAGGAAACGGAAACAGCAGCATATATTGCAGATTATCATACTGCGTTAGGACATGAAGTTCGCACGAATGTTGGTGGTAATGGAGTCTTGGCTTATCTAAGAGGGGCAAAGCCTGGACCAACGGTTGCTTTAAGAGCTGATTTTGATGCGCTTCCTATCCATGAACAAACCGATGTCCCATTTAAATCAAAGTATGATGGTGTGATGCATGCATGTGGGCATGATGGGCATACAGCGTCACTGTTAGGCTTAGCGAAAGTATTAAACGGGTTACAAGATGAATTAGAAGGAACGATTGTTTTCTTACATCAACATGCGGAAGAACTGCCACCAGGTGGGGCGATATCAATGATTGAAGATGGTTGCTTAGATGGCGTCGATGTTATTTTTGGTACCCATCTACAAGCTCAAATGTCATTAGGAGAAATTGGATATCGTACAGGAGCCTTGCAAGCAGCTCCAGATCGATTTGATATTACGATTAAAGGAAAAGGTGGACATGCAGCTCATCCCCATGATACAAAGGACAGCGTGGTTATTGGTGGACAATTAATTAATAACTTACAGCAAATTGTAAGCAGGAAGGTAGATCCACTAGATTCAGCAGTTGTGTCGGTCTGTAATTTTGTTGCTGAAAACCCATATAATGTGATTGCTGACTCAGCAGAGTTAGTTGGTACAGTACGTACGTTTAAAGAAGAAACGAGAGAATTTATTGAAAAAGAAATGGAACGTATTATTAAGGCTACCTGTGATGTCTCAGGGGCTGATTATGTGTATACGTATACACGCGGCTATCCTACCTTAGTAAACCATAAAGAAGAGACAGAATTTGTAGCAGAAGTTGCGAAAGAAGTACCTGGTGTAGAAGCAGTAAAGGTAACGGAACCAATTATGGGGGGAGAAGACTACGCTTTTTATTTACAACATGTCAAAGGGACCTTTTTCTTCACAGGAGCTAGAAATGAAGATTGGGATATCGCTTACCCACACCATCATCCTAAATTTGATATTGACGAACGGGCATTACTACATGCTGCAAAAGTTTTAGGAGCTGCCACTCTTCAATACATGAATGAATATGCAAACAAATCATTAAATGAAATTGGTTAATTATTTGATGGGAGTCTTCTATTAGTTAGAGGCTCCTCATTCATTATTCGAGGAGGCAAACAGAATGACACAACAAGCAGCTCAACTATGGAAGGATTGGCGCTTACATTTACTCGTATTTGGTATTGTTATGTTTACAGAAATAATCGGAACACATGAGATTCCAATAGGTGCTGGCGTTATTCTATTATTGCCGATGCTTTATGCCGTCATTATTGGAATTGCTTTGTTTTTTACACCTCTTGTTAAACAGAAACAATCTATTCATGCCGAATCGCTTGTATTTATTTCAGTAACCTTGCTCATTGCAAAGTTTGGCGTACAAGCTGGTACTGCATTGCCGCAATTAATTGAAGCAGGCTGGGCATTGGTATTTCAGGAGATTGGAAATTTAGGAACCATTCTAATTGCTCTCCCACTTGCAATCTTATTAGGTTTGAAACGTGAAAGTGTTGGTATGACTCACTCAATAGGTAGAGAAGCTAATTTAGCCCTTATTACTGACAAATATGGACTATCTTCCCCGGAGGGAAGAGGTGTAATGGCTATGTATATTTTCGGTACGGTATTCGGCTCGATCTTTCTTGGATTAGCTTCAGGATTTTTAGCTACGATTACCCCACTTCATCCATATTCATTTGCGATGGCAACCGGTATTGGTAGTGGAAGCATGGCAGCAGCATCATTAGGTCCGCTAGTTGCAGCACATCCAAATATGGCAGAAACATTAACCGCATTCTCTGGTGCTAGTAACTTACTTACCTCTGTTACAGGACTATATGCAAGTATTTTTATTGGGTTGCCGTTAACGGAAAAGTTATACGAAATAATGACAAGAGACAAATCAAATAAGAATAAAATTGGTAAAAAATCAAAGGCGGTGTAGGTCATGCTGAAAAATATCCAAGAATGGATTTTATTATTTGTGATTATTGGTGCAATGATTATTATTGGTAATTGGATTGGCTATGATATTATGCCGCTTCAAGCAATTCCAGGAATAATTACGTTAGCGTTAATTAGTTTAGCAGGTCTTATCATTCATCGTCTCATTCCCTCTAAAAAAATTCCAAGCATTGCTTATATTGGTTTGTTAGCATTTATCTTAACGATTCCTGGCTTCCCTGGATCAGAACAAATTGTTACCTGGACTTCGGAGGTTAACTTACTGGCAATTACAACACCAATCTTAGCTTACGCAGGAATCTCAATCGGCCGTTCCTGGGCAGATTTCGTTAAATTAGGCTGGAAGACGATCATTGTTGGGATGTTTGTGTTAGTTGGAACTTATTTAGGTTCAGCAATCATAGCTGAAATCACACTACGAATACAGGGAGTTATTTAGGCTAATTATACGTTCTTATATATAACGCATTTATTCTAAAATAAAATATATTATAAAATTCATTCTAACAAGAGTCGGAACACAATAACTTAAAAGCCGAAGGGGTAAATAGGAATGAAATAACCGCTGATACAAAAGTGTAGTCAAAATACGTAGACTCTTGCGGGAACAGCACGCGCTATAGACCCTGCAGGAAAGTGTTCTGATGAGGGACGACTAAACGTGTCCTTTGCGGACAACATCGGCATACCCCTTGCCGGGGTAGGAAGCTGATGCCGTGCCCGCGGAAAGCGGAGTATTTTGACGGAGCAATGAGAAATGAGAAAACAAATAATCCGAACGGACTCAAGTGGAGTCGTTCGGATTATTATAGGATTAAGATACCTTTGTCTCCATCTCTTTTCTCGTATAGCTTATGCTTCTTTTGTTGTTTTCTTTCTTCTAAATCGATAGAAAACAAGGTAAAGCATTGGGACCATAATCAGCGTTAATACTGCTGAGAAGAGGATACCAGATATAATGGTTATGGCAAGTGGAGTAAAGAGGGCATCTCCACTTACTGCAACTGGAATCAGGGCAACAATTGATGTGATGGCGGTTAGAAGAATCGGGCGTAAGCGAACGCGTCCAGATTCAATCACAGCTTCTTTCACATTCATGCCTCTATTCAGCGCTTGTTCAATAAATTCAATTAACACAATGGAGTTTCTCACTACAATACCAGTAAGTGAAACCATCCCCATAACACCAAGGAAACTAATTGGTGTTTGCGTGACGAATAAACCAAGAATCGCACCTGAGATTGCCAGGTAAACCGCAACAAGTACGAGGAACGGTAACGAAAGTGAGTTAAATTGAAAAGCAATTAACAGGTATACTAGGAACAGTACAATGATGAAGAGTACGGTGATTTCGGCAAAGAAATCACTTTGCGCTTCATTTTCTCCACCTATTGTGATGCTGTAATCATCGTTCTCAAGCTGATTACGTTGATTTTCAACGATATCGGTTACGTTTGCCTCATAATTCTCCTCGTTTTCTGGGAAGGCACGAAGTGTAATCGAGCGTTCGCCATCAATGTGAGGGATTTTCTGAAGCTTTTCCGTTTCCTCTGTTGTGACAAGCTCATCTAAAGAAATGAGTTCAGGTGTTCCATCTGTAGATGCTGCTGGAACCTCAAGTTTTGAAAGGTCAACCTTACCTTCATTTCCTTCTAATACAATATTCATATCACGTTCAACGACACCATTATCGAATGCTTTTAATGGGATACCTTCCGTCGCAAGTCGAATTTGCTGACTAACCTGATTGACGGTAATTCCATTATCTTCGAGTGCACCACGATCAGGTACATATTCTATAGAAGGTTCAAAATCACCTACATTATCTACGACAATATCTGTTTCAAGCCCTTCTATTTCCTTCGTAAGTCTATCTCTCAGTTCAATTAATTTGTTGATTTCCGGCCCACTGACGGTAACTGTTACTGGAGCCCCTACGGGAGGTCCCTGCTGAATAGTATCCATAAAAATCTCAGCATCAGGGTATTCATTTCGGAGTGTATCTGTCCAATCGTCAATCAGCCCTTGGGTTGTTTGATTTTTTTTGTCGACTCTAGCTACGATTTGTCCGGTATTTTCTCCAGTGCTTGACAATGAACTATTAAAGAGACCAGGAGTCCCAGTTCCTGTGAAGACACCTGTTTCATACACACCGTCATCTGTTTTTAATCTTTTTTCAATGTCTTGAAGCGTATGATGTGTTTCTTCAATTGGTGTACCAATTGGAAGTGTGATATCTACGGTTACTTCTTCCTTATCAGCTGGTGGGAAGAATTCAAATGGTGTTAAGACAATCAATCCAAAGATGGCCGTTGTAAATACAAGCCCAAGAATGGAGACAAGCATCGGTTTTTTTGAAAATTTCTTTAAGAGTTTATCTGCATAAACATCAGCAAGCTTATTTAAGGGTTTTCCAAGAAGACCTGGTGCGTCAGACATCGGCTTCTTAGACCAACGATTTAAGAAATAACGCAGAATTGGCACAAATATTAGGGCAACAAGTGTGGATGCGATAATTGTAGTAATAAGAACGGTTGGCAATGCGCGTATAAATGCTCCATTTCCACCTGACAGGAAGACCAGCGGTAGGAAAGTAAATACAATTGCCAGGGAAGAGGTTACAATCGATACCCAGATCTCTTTTACCCCAGTGGTAGTACCAATTAGTCCTTTATCACCTAGTTTATATCTACGTTGAATATTATCATTAATAACGATAGAGTCATCCACGATAATTCCTAGTGCAATAATTAAGCCAATAACAGAAATTTGGTTAAGGTCAACATCTGTGAATGGTAATGGTATTAAACCAGTAAGAACGGATATTGGAACAGCAAGTGCCACTACAAGTGCACCTGATCCAGAAAGTCCAAGCGATGCAGCAACAATCACAGCTAAAACAGAAATAGCAAGAGATAGGAATAGCCCATCAAAAATATCCGTTACAATAGATGCTTGTGAATAATACGACACGAGCTCGACATTTGAAGGCAGGTTTTCAGAAAGCTCAGCCACTTTATCGCTTACCCGCTCATCAACGGTTGGGATATCTTCTCCTGACTTAACATAAGCAGTGAATGATACAGAAGGGTTACCTTCAAATGTAATCATATCTTCAAGTTCCTTTGAACTCACTTCAACACTAGCAATGTCTTCTAAATAGACAGCATCCCCCTCTGTGTTTTTACCAACGAATAGTTCATTCATCTGGTCGAGCGAATCATAGTTTTCAACAGAGAGCTGGACAACTTCATCATTCATTTGCTGCTTTCCTAAAGGAGTTGGATAGTACTCATTATTAATGGCACTTTGGACATCAGTCACGTTCAAACCAGCCTCTTTTAATTCAGCTTGCTTTAATTTAATCAAAACTTGTTCTTCAGGCAATCCTTTGATGGTTACACCAGAAACACCTGATAATTCTTGTACTTCATCTTTCCATTGGTTCAATTCCGCTCCAAGAGAGAGCAGGTTATCGCGATTATCGCTTGTAATGTGATAGGAAACGATTGGCATTTTTGACGTTGATTCGTTAACTTCTGGCTCCAGTGCCTCCTCTGGAAACGAAGCAGAAGAACTCGATACAGCCTGCCGGACGTCACCAAATACTTCTTTCTTGCTTTCTCCTTCTTCAACTTCGACAACAATGTTAGAAAAGCCAGCTGAAGAAGATGAAGTTACTTCAGCGATGCCATCAATTGATCGGAGTGAAGACTCAATAGGATTTGTAATGGACCGTTCAACTGTGTCCACCGTCGCACCAGGGTATACAGTGTTGATGGTACCGATATTTACAGGTGTTTCTGGAATTTCGCGTTGTGGAAGTTGAATGAATGTAAATGCTCCAACAATGACGAATAACACAATAAATATAATAAAGAGCTTCGAACGTTCTAAGATCCATTTCAGCATGTGCCAGCCTCCTTTTTGATCTTTAGACTGTTTGGTCAACATGGTATTAGTTATACCATATATTTATTGCAATATAAAGTATAGATGTTTATGACTATATAGTCATTTTTTGTTTTAATCATTCATTTTTTACTTATTAAAAAAAGATATAGTGTAAACATAAGTGAAGAGGGAATGCTGCTATAAGAGGTGCTGGTCCCTGTTTGTGACTATCATTTTACTGGACAAGTAGTGTATTCTAGTGGTAGAAGACATTGAGGTGAGCATGATGGATAAAAGAAAAGCAATATTAGAAGCAGCTGTTGAATTGATCGCAGAATATGGATACACACGTACATCGATGCAGCAAATCGCAGATAATGTTGGTGTATCAAAAGGTTCGCTATACTCGTTTTTCCCATCAAAAGAAGATCTAATTATATCGATATACGAACATTATCAACAGCTTGTATTTGAACGTGCTTTTGTAGTAGGCTTGGATAATAATTTACCACCTTATAAACGTTTTGCTAAACAGTTTCAAGTTCAATTCGAAGGAATATTAGAGTATAAATCGTATATGAAAATGCATATCCGTGGGGAGTCAGCTCAAAACAGTGAGAAGCTTCAGGGATTACACCATCGGATGAGAGGGCGATTATTTAACTGGCTGGAACAGAATTTAATTGATTTATATGGTGAAAGTATCTTGCCTTACAAATGGGATTTAATGTGGATGACACAATCCATTTATACATCGTATATGGGACTTATCATTTCTTCAGAAAATGTGCTTCCTCCGGAGGGGCTTGGTCAACATATCGTAAGACAGATTGATATTCTAGCGAAGGATTTTCTCCAAGGTAACAGTGTGCCGTTTTTAGACGATGAGATGATGCGCCCTTTTTCTGTAGGAATGGACCGAGACGGAGCATTTACATCGTTCCAGGACAGAGAACGTGCGTGGAAAGCGCTGTATAAAAGGATTCATGAACTTCGAAATGCTACTTACTACTTTGAGGTAACGGATCGGATATCAGAAGAATCGAGAAAATCAAAACCAGATGAACTTGTGATGAGAGGTTTATTTCGATTATTAAAAGAGGAAGAAACGCTAGCTGCAAAAGCATATGTATTAGAGGAACAATTACTTCCAGCAACAGAAGATTAATGGGCTGGTTAAACTTCAGGCAAATTTTTCTCCTTATTCCAAAAGAGCGATCCTGTTTAAACATCCAAGATATACGATTCCAAGGGCTGCAATGCGTAAGCTTGGCTTTTTCTTCTTGCTGCATCTAAATAAAATTCATTGATGTTCCCTTCTAAGATTAACGTCATGATATGAAATTCATTACCATCAAAAGGTTGATTTTGATTTCTGAAAAATCCAATTTTTATAATAGTTGAATGATATAATAGTTGAAAAAAAAAGAAACAGGGGGGGCGGCCATCGATGGATAAATACATATCTTTGGATATTGGTGGTACATATATTAAAAAAGGAATAGTGAATGAGTCTGGAGAAATTCTCAAACATCATAAAGAGAAAACACCGAAGACATTAGAAGAACTATTCCTTTTAATTGAACAGTATATTTTACAAAACTCTGATACCTTGGCTTTGACAGTTTCTTGTCCTGGTGCGGTAACTGATGAAGGGCTTATCCAAGGAGCTAGTGCTGTATCGTATTTACATGGACCAAATATAAAGCAAATGCTGAAGGCACGAATTGGTTTGCCTGTGTATATGGAGAATGATGCAAATTGTGCTGCTTATGCTGAGATATGGAAAGGCGCTGCCAAAGGTAGAAAAGATGTGCTTGTCGTTGTCATTGGAACTGGGATAGGAGGAGCAGTTGTCAAAGATGGTTTGATTCATAGAGGGGCTAATTTGCATGGTGGAGAATTTGGATATATGTTAATTCCGACAAAAACTTCTGAGAACGGTGCAACGTGGAGTCAAATTGCCTCTACGAAAGCTTTAGTAAAAAAGGTTGCCCAACAAAAACAATTGGATGCCTCGGACCTTACAGGGGAGGCAATCTTTGACATGGCCGATATGGGAGACATTATATGTATCGAAGCCTTAGAAGCATTTTATCATTCCCTTGCACTCGGAATTTATAATTTACAATATATTTATGATCCTGAGATTATTCTTATTGGTGGGGGAATAAGTGAAAGAAACGATTTGGTAGACAGAATTGATGGAAAACTTACTCATATCATTGAATTAATTGAAGATTCTACGGTTAAGCCAATGATAAATACTTGTGCATTCCGACAACATGCCAATCTTCTCGGAAGTGTGTATGGGTTTCTGAGAGAAAAGGAATTGGATATTTTAGATATAAATTGAGTAAAGAAAGGGGGAATGCCAATGCCCGTCTTATGGAAGTCACTCAAATTGGGAATAAGCTTTGTCTTCATATATGTTTTGATTGTTTTTAGTGCTCCATTCATCATCCGGTTAATGGGCTCTACTTCTGTTTCTTCAAGTCCGACGATGTTTCAATTTTCCTTGTATTCCATCAATATCAGGGGGAACACATTTGAATCTGAAGCTACGATCATGGGGCTGTTTATTTCCTTAATCTTAGGTACGGTAATCTATTATATCTTTCATTCTTTAAATAAAGGTTAGTTCTATTTCTAAAAGCCAAGGCTTACATGCTTGGCTTTTTTTTATGAGGTATTTTTGAGCTTTCCTCATTGAATAATAATTTGAAAAAATCGGATAATTTTATAGATTTATAGGATATATCGTCTTTTATTATCTTGTTAAGATATATGTAAGCGCTTAATAAAGGGAGGTATGGAAATTGAAGAAGTTATTAAGCTTAACTGTCGGGTTGTTTTTCATGTTTATAGCAGCTTGTAGCGGGGGAGAAGAGGCTTCGGGAAATGGAGGAATTGAGTTAACCCTTTGGAATGATTGGACGGAGGATCGTCCAGAAAATACTGTATATAAAGACATTATCAAACAGTTTAACGAGGAACATGAAGATATTACTATAAAGATGGAAAGTATTCCGCATGATCAATATGAAACAAAACTCCGTACACAAGCTGCTGGGAAACAACTACCAGATATGATGAGAGTTTGGCCTGGGGCTCGAACAGCTCCGTTAGCTGAAGGAGGAGTTTTATTACCACTTAATTCTATAGTAGATAATTGGAAAGACATAATACCGGATGAAATTTTACAAGATTATGCAATTAATGGTAATTATTATGCTATTCCATCTAACATAAGTGAGACAAGTCTCATATTTTATCATAAGGATAAATTAAAAGAAGCAGGTTATGAACAATTTCCTTCTACTTACGAAGAACTAAAGAAATTAATTGGTATGTTAAATGATAACAAAGAAACACCAATTTCACTCGGTAACAAATCTGTTTGGCCGCTGCAATCGATTTATATTTCAACGATTGCTGATCGCTATACAGGAAGTGATTTCTTAGGGAATGTATTAAGTAAAGAAGAAACATTTGAAAACGATCAATTTATAAATGCCTTAACAGTAATTAAAGAGTTAACAGAAATACAAGCTTTTAACGAAGATATGAATACGATAGATGAAGCTCAAGCAAGAAGTGAATTTATTAATGGAACAACAGCGATGCATTTGGCTGGTTCTTGGGCAATTGGACCAATTTTAGAAGGTGTAGACGATCCAGATTCCATCGGAGTTGCTGCATTTCCTAGTTTTGCAGGTGGTGAGGGAGACCCTTCTAAGATAGCTGGAGTAGCTGGAGGTGGAATTGCCTTGAACAGTGAATTAAATGATGAAGAAAAAGAAGCCGCTTTTACCTTTCTGAAATATTTTTATGCAGAAGATTTATATCAACAATTAGCACAAGCGAATATTATTGTTCCGGCTGATATTCCAATGGATGACGATGTACCTCGCTTATTTCAAAAAGCGAATCGGTTTGCCCAAAATGGATTGGCACCCGTATATGACGCAACGCTTACTCCTGACCTAACAGATATGATAAATAATGGGTTGCAATCAATCACGTTGGATGAAAAAACACCCGAAGCGTTGGCTAAAGAAATGCAAGCACTTTTAGAAGAAGGAAATTAAGCGCAAATGACTTTCGGGTTGCCTTGAGTTGGCAGCCCTTCTTCAGAGAAGGAGGCGAGAAGAATATGCATTTACTTGGTAAAAAAGGCATTATTATAATCGGATTGTTACCTGCTTTATTATTTTATATTCTATTTGCCATTTATCCTATTATTCAATCATTCTATTATTCTTTCATGCAGTGGGATGGATTCTCTGAGATGACTTTTGTAGGGCTGGATAATTTTAAGGAATTATTTCAGGATTCCTTATTTTGGAACTCTGTAAAAAATAACATCTATGTCGTAATTGCCTCCGTCTTAGGTCAAATTCCAATTGCACTATTAATCGCTCTATTATTAAATCGCAAATTGAAGGGAGTAAGGTTTTTTCGAACAATAGGGTTTTTACCGGTTGTCTTATCTACGGTAGTTATTTCTCTAACATGGAGCCTCATGTATAATTCAAAAAATGGCATGATCAATCAGTTATTACAATCTATCGGACTTCGTGAGTTGGCACAGAATTGGTTAGGTGATCCACAGTGGGCAATGATTGCCGTCTTGGTCACAGTGATTTGGCAATTTGTTGGTCTCTATTTAATTATTTTTCTAGCAGCCTTACAAAATGTACCAGATGAAGTAATAGAAGCTGCGAAAATGGACGGTGCATCAGAATGGGCAACGACTTGGAAAATAACAATTCCAATGATCTGGGATACCATCATCGTAGCTATCATTTTATGTATATCCGGTAGTTTAAAAACCTTTGATTTAATCTATGTAATGACCAATGGAGGGCCTTCCCATTCTACAGATGTGATGGCGTTGTATATGTTCCAGGAGACCTTTAGTCAATTGAATTACGGATATGGAAGTGCCGTTTCAGTTTTTATCTTCTTTTTTAGTCTAATCTTAATTTTTATTGTCACGAAAGTCTTAGGAAAGAAGATGATTTAGAAAGGAGTATCGTCTTAATGGAGTTATTGAATAGATCTAAGCTTAAATTATATCCAAGAAGGAGTATAAAAAAGACGTCCATTTATCTGATTCTTTTTCTATTTGCACTAGTTAATGCATATCCGATTTTGTGGATGATGATTAATTCTTTTAAATCGGAACAAGAGTTTTTAACAAATCAATTAGGGTTCCCACATACGTTTGTTTTAGAAAATTATGTAAATGCATGGGAAACAGCCAATCTAGGAGTGCTATTTGGAAATAGTATTTTCATTTGTATTACCGCTACTCTAATTACGGTGTTATTCGGAGCACTTGCATCCTTCTTTTTAGCACGATTTACGTTTAAAATGAGCAAGTTAGTATATACATTCTTCATTTTTGGTATGTTAATTCCTATTCACGCCACGCTTGTACCAATGTTTATATTGATGCGAGATTTGGGCTTATTAGATACACCGATAACGCTGCTTTTTCCGTACATCGCGTTTCACCTACCCATCACGATCTTTTTACTAACGAGTTTTATGAAAGCATTCCCTAAAGATATTGAAGAATCAGCAATTATGGATGGATGTGGCGTGTTTCGCATTTTTTGGTCGATTATTTTACCAATGTCTCGTCCAGCGTTAGCTACCGTGGTAATTCTAAATTTTATTTACAATTGGAATGAATTTTCTTTCGCCCTCGTTTTAATTAATGATCCAGCATTTCAAACATTACCTTTAGGTTTGGCTAGTTTTGCTGGGCAATTCACAACCAATTATGGAGCACAGATGGCGGGGTTAACCATGTCTTTAATTCCAATCGTTGTATTCTACCTGTTTTTAGAAAAAGAAATTGTTAAGGGTATGACAGCCGGAGCGGTAAAAGGGTAGAATAGAAGAATTAAACGACAAGGAATGATGTATGATGATTCCGAATTGGGGATTAAAGCGGAAGTTCATAACAGTGTTTGTCGTGTTAATCACGCTGCCTACTGTATTTGGTTTTATCATTTATTATCAGACTTCTGTTGCACTGAAGGACCAGGCAAAAGAGGATATTATTGGGAATCTAGAGAAGAATGAACAAAATTTATCCGCTATTATAGAAGAAGTTACTAATATGACTGCTTATATGACTTATGATAAGGAGTTTCGGACATTTTTTATGACACCAGAAGCAGAAACACATCAACTAGCTTACAAAAATGCTGTAGATGGTATAAATGGCTATTTTACATTTCAAATGATATCTAAACCCTATGTTTCATCCGTTTTACTAGAAGCGGAGGATGGAACAATCTTAGATCTAGGCGAGCCCATTCTTAATGGTGAGAAGGAATTAGCTAAAGCTGCCATTCAAAAAAGCGGAGCACCACTTTGGAGTGATGCTTACCATGTAACGAGTGAATGGGAGGGAGAGAAAGAAGTTATCAGTGTATCCCGGGCTATTAACGATTTGAACCAAATTAATAATCGAATAGGTATGGTTCGCATTCGCCTGGATCATGAGAAGTTATATCGCAGTATTGAATCCCAAGATTCATCAACGAAATGGAGTTATTTTGTATTATCAAATGAAGGTTCTGTAGTCCTGCATTCCGATCCATCTCTGGTCGGGAAGCAATATCCCGAAACAGAACTTGCAACGTGGGTAACAAAAGGAAAAGCATCATCGTATCGTTTGGAAACAAAAGATAGTAATTATCTCGTCGTAAAAAAAGAATTACAAGGCACTAACTGGTATTCCGTGGCCATGGTTGATGAAGGAGAAGTTGTTCAAGAACTATATCATGTACGCAATTCGATTCGAAATATGATCATTCTCTTGGTTTTATTAGGGGCTGTTGCTTTTGTTGGATTTTATAGATCGAATATTCGAAGAATTATTGAGCTAACGAGACAAACATGGCAAGTGAGTAACGGAGATTTTACTGCAAGTGTAGATGTACAATCAAGAGATGAAATTGGAATTCTAGGTATGCACTTTAACAAAATGGTAAAGACCATTCAAAATCATATAAATGTGGAATATAGGTTAAAAATAAAACAAAAGGACTCTGAATTAAAAGCGCTTCAAAGTCAAATTGATCCACATTTTTTGTACAATACCCTGGATATGATTCGCTGGACAGCAAGGCTAGAGAATGCTTATGAAACCAGTCGTCTAATTGAACGGCTTTCTTCCATCTTTCGGATGAAGTTAAATAACGGAAAACCATGGGTTCAATTAAAAGAAGAGATCAACTATATTAAAAATTACTTAGAACTACAGCAAAGTAGATTAGGAGATCGTCTCCAATTTTATATTAATGTACAGGATGATGTGAAAGATAACTATGTCCTGAAACAGTTACTCCAACCATTAGTAGAAAACAGTATTAAACATGGATTTAAAGACTTGCCAAGACAAGGGATCATTAGGATTCATGGTTATCGGTCATACAACTCGCTTTATATTAATGTAATCGATAACGGATGGGGATTTACCAATCCAGAAAAAATAGGTATACATGGTTATGCGCTTCGGAATTTACAAGAAAGACTAGAGCTCGTCTTTGGTAAAGCGGCTACTTTAGAAAAAACAAATCTGACACAGGGCGCATCTATTCAAATTGTTCTTCCATTGATAGATATGGAAAGAGTGAAAAATATTCAAAGAGAACTAGGTGAATAAGGTCATGTCTTTTAATTTACTAATTGTAGATGATGAACCGATTATATGTCGAGGGTTGAGTCAAACCATCCCTTGGTCAGATTATAATGTGAATGTAGTAGCTGTCGCTTATGATGGTCAAGAAGCAATGGAAAAGATAATTGATCATGGGAATATTGACATTATTGTAACAGATGTGAAAATGCCAAAAATAGATGGTTTACAGCTAGCTGAGTTGATTTATAAACAATATCCGTCTGTGCAAATCATTATGATTAGTGGTTATGATGAATTTGCTTATGCACAAAAAGCAATAAAGCTAGGAGTAAAAGATTATCAATTAAAGCCGGTGAATGTAGAAGAGCTAATAAAAAAAGTGGTGAATCTGACACAAGCGCTGTCGAAAACCGAGGAACAGAAAACAGCTTTGCAACACATGGAGCTGATGAATACGATTTATCAGCAAATTAATGAATTTACCATTGAATCTATGGATAATTCTATCAACCACCAAGTCAAAATCTATCCAGTTTTAAGCAGAATGAATGAATGGGCGGAAAAAACAAATCAACTGACTGAATATGATATACATGCTTTAAAAACAGATTGGAAACATGTGATTCAAGACATAGTAGTAAAAAATGGGTATCAGGCTGTTTCCATCTTTACAGATGAGAATTTGTTGTTAACGTGTATTATCGTTGAAGAGAATGATCTTAAGATTGATTTATTTACGACTATTCTTCATCCATTAATACAAAACGATATGAAATTCATTTGGAGTGACAGAATAATCCCGCTTCAACAACTACAGCAACAATATACCATTCTAATAAATATGCTGCCATATCTACCCTTGAATAATCAATCTATCTACTGCTATCAGACGGAACGTAAGGGGCAGAGGGAATTTCCATCATTGATCGTTGAAGAAGTGTTATCTGCTTGCTTTCAAGATAGTAATAAGGTAAGGAAGCTAGTCAATACGTTATTTACTTATTTTCAAACAAATGAGTACTTTTTGCATGAAGTAGTAGAAACATGTATGGAGATCATGGAGGAAGTCATTTATCGTTATAAGTCCCTTTTTGAAAAAGAAGTATCTCAACTTCATCCCAAACAATTAGAAAGTATAAACCTAGCAAAACATAATTCTTATTCAATACTTCAGACACAGTTTAATTACGCACTAGACAATGTTATGAACAGCGTAAATGTACAAAAAGTCAATACGACAGATTGGATCATTAAACGTGCCGAGAATTATATCCAAACCTATTATACATCGAATATTAAAGTAATTGAATTAGCGAATGTCATGAATATATCGCCAAATTACTTTAGCTCCTTATTTAAACAACAAACAGGTAAAACATTTAATGAATATGTAAATCAATTACGTATGGACAAAGCAAAGCAATTATTAGCAGAGACACCATATCGAATACATGAAATTGCAAAAGAAGTTGGTTTTCAGGAATACAAGTACTTCGTTGAAGTTTTTAAGCGTTTTACTGACATCACACCAACGAATTATCGAAAGCTGCTAGCCACTCAAAGCAAAAATACGGATGAATCCTAAACAAGGAGGCCTATGAATATGAATGAAACAATTAATTTGCAATTACCAACGGATTTTATATTAGGAGCTGCCATGTCAGCATGGCAGACAGAAGGGTGGGCAGGTAAAAAAGATTTTCAAGATTCTTATTTGGATAGTTGGTATAAGAACAATAAGCATGTTTGGCACAATGGTTACGGTCCAGGAATAGCTACAGATTTCTATCATCGTTATCAAGAAGATATCAGCTACATGAAAGAAATAGGCCTAACTCATTTCAGAACATCAATTAATTGGTCACGTTTTCTAATCGATTATGAGAATGCGGTTGTGGATGAAACATATGCAAAGCATATCGACAATATGATTGATGAACTTATTGCTAATCACATTGAGCCAATGATATGTTTAGAGCATTACGAACTGCCGGCTATTTTGTTAGAAAAATATGGAGGCTGGGAATCAAAACATGTGATTCATCTATTTATTAAGTATGCGGAAAAGGTATTTGCACGTTACGGTGATCGTGTAAAACATTGGTTCACCTTCAATGAACCGATTGTGGTACAGACTAGGGTATATTTAGATGCAATCCGCTGGCCATTTGAACAAAATACAAAAAAATGGATGCAATGGAATTACAATAAGGTCTTGGCTACAGCTAAAGCTGTAAAGTTATTTAAACAGCTGAAACTGAAAGAAAACCATGGAGCAAAGATTGGCGTTATCCTTAATCCAGAAGTTACCTATGCACGATCAACAGCAAGACATGATCAAGAAGCAGCCAGAATGTATGATTTGTTCTTTAATCGCATTTTTTTAGATCCTTCAATAAAAGGAGAATATCCAGCTGAATTATTTGAGTTAATGGAGGCGCATGGAGTTACCTTTGACTATATAAAAGAGGAATTGCAAGTGATAAAAGAGAATACGATCGATTATGTTGGTATCAACTTATATTTTCCACACCGCGTGAAAGCTAGATCCACTGCTTGGAATGACCATATTCCATTTCATCCAGCATATTATTATGAAAAACATGAATTGGCAGGGAAGAAAATGAATCCTTATCGAGGATGGGAAATATACCCACAAATTATGTATGATATGGCAATTCGAATGAAAGAAGAATATGGAAATATCGAATGGTTTGTAGCAGAAAACGGAATGGGGGTAGAAGGCGAGGAACGATTCAAAAATGAAGATGGTATCATTCAAGATGATTATCGCATCGAATTCATAAGTGAGCATCTCAAATGGTTAATGAAAGCAATCGTACAAGGGGTTAATTGTACAGGATATATGTTGTGGGCGTTCTCTGATAATGTTTCGCCAATGAATGCCTTTAAAAACCGATATGGTTTAGTAGAAATAGACTTAGAGGCTAATCGTAATCGGCGTCTAAAGAAATCAGCCTATTGGTTTAAAAATTTAATAGAAGAGCGGAATTTTGAAGCAATCAATGATGACATGGTGAAGTAATACTAGGGAATGGAGGGGGACTTAGTGGAAAGTTACTTCAGTATCGATATAGGTGGAACCTATATTAAAATGGGTGTTGTTAATGATCAAGGTGAAATATCACAACTGGAAAAAGTAAACACCCCTTCTACGATAGAAGCGTTAATGGATGTAATGGATCATTATTTAAAACGGCAGATCAATATAAAGGGTGTAGCTGTGTCTAGCCCTGGGGCAGTTTCTGATCATGGGATTGTATATGGCTCCAGCGCAGTGCCTTATTTACATGGACCGAATATAAAAGAAATGCTATCAGAGCGTTTTAATTTACCAGTGTATGTGGAAAATGATGCGAATTGTGCTGCTTATGCAGAATTATGGAAGGGAGCAGCGAAGGGAAAAAAGGATATACTCGTTGTTGTAATTGGTACCGGAATCGGTGGAGCTGTTATTAAGGATGGAACCATCCATAAAGGAGCTAATCTCCATGGTGGCGAGTTTGGTTATATGCTTCTTAATACGAACATAACTGGGGATGATGATGTCTGGAGCCGGGTTGCATCTACACGAGCATTGGTAAAAAAAGTAGCCAAACAAAAAGGATTAAGTAATATTCAAGAATTAACTGGGGAAAGGATCTTTCAATTGGCTGATAGCGGCGATAATATCTGCATCGAGGCTTTAGAAGAATTTTATCACATACTTGCAGTTGGGATTTATAATTTACAATATATTTATGATCCGGAGATTATCTTACTCGGTGGGGGAATAAGTGAGCGAGTGGATCTTATTGATGCAATTGATGAGAAGGTGGATGCAATCTTAGCAAAAATTGACCTCTCCACCATAAAGCCTACTATAAAATTCTGTCATTTCCGCCAACATGCTAATTTGCTTGGAAGTGTATATGGGTATAGGAAGCAGATAGAAAAGCGCATAAATGATTGATTTTAATCATTCAAGAAAAGAGGGAGTTTAATAAAGTCAATTGCAATCTTAATACTCCCTCTAATTTACAAAAAAGCCAAAGGCGTAAAGCTTTTGGCTTTTTACGTAATAAGGGCCCCTAAATTCCGAGCATTTAAGTATAAAACATTTGCTTGATTTTTCAAAAAATTATTTGACATAATAAACGGAATTATTTTATAATTCTTAGTATAAATTTAAGTTATATTTAAATTTATACACGTATTTTAAATGGAGGTTAAATTATTAGTTAAAGGAGGAGATCTTTTCATTTTATTAATGAAAGCGATTCAAAGTAAGAAAAAACCACTTCATTACCGAGCGTCAAAAGAATAATAGATAATAATATGGGGGAAAAAACATGGATAAAGGTATGAGGAGAGTACTGATTGCAAGTGTTGTGGGAAGTGCAATTGAGTGGTTTGATTACTTTTTATACGGTACAGTAGCAGCACTTGTGTTCAATCAACTATTCTTTGTTAGTGAAGATCCTGCTTTTGGTACGCTTTATGCTTTTGCTACATTTGCACTAGCATTTTTTATTCGTCCGTTTGGTGGTATTATTTTTAGTCATATTGGTGATAAGATAGGAAGAAAGAAGACGCTTGTACTAACATTAAGTCTAATGGGGGCTGCCACCTTCGGGATGGGGATACTTCCCACATATGAAGCAATTGGAATATGGGCACCTGTTTTACTTATCATCTTACGCTTAATTCAAGGATTGGGTCTTGGTGGAGAATGGGGAGGTGCACTTTTACTTGCTGTAGAATATGCACCAAAAGAAAAGCGTGGTCTTTTTGGCAGTGTGCCGCAGATGGGAGTAACGATTGGAATGGTTATGGGTACGCTTGCCCTTTCTGTTATGTCGTTATTGCCAGATGATGCCTTTATGGCTTGGGGCTGGCGAATTCCATTCATTCTTAGTGCATTGCTAGTTATTTTTGGTTTATGGATTCGTAAGGGAATTGATGAAACCCCATCTTTCCGAAATAACCAAGCAAAAGGCAATGTTGCCAAACTGCCAATTGTAGACACCCTTCGATTTCATTGGCGCGAGGTATTAATTGCCATCGGAGCAAAAGTTGTCGAAACGGCCCCATTTTATATTTTCGGTACCTTTATTGTCTCTTATGCCACATCTAACTTGGCATTTAGTGAAACAACGATATTAAATGCAGTAATGATTGCCACCGTCATTACAACGGTACTAATCCCAATTATGGGAAGATTATCGGATAAAATTGGTCGAAAGCCACTGTATATTTGGGGAACGATATTAATGATACTCTATGCATTTCCTTACTTCTGGCTAATCCACCAAGATTCAGTAGCGCTTTTAGTAATTGCTACGATCGTGGGACTTGGACTGATTTGGTCACCAATTACAGCAGTTCTTGGTACCATGTTTTCTGAGATTTTTTCAGCAAAAGTAAGATACACAGGGATTTCATTAGGGTATCAAATTGGTGCAGCGGCAGCTGGTGGAACAGCTCCATTAGTAGCTACATACCTTTTGATGCAATTTAATAATTCCTATATTCCGGTCGCTTGTTATATTATTTTAACCGCAATTATCTCATTAGTCGCTATTTTGACTGTGAAAGATCGCCGTTCACAGGATCTTGATGAGGGATATGATGATGTGGAAGAAGATGTGGTGAATCAATAAAAGGAGTATATACATTGAAATAAAACCATCCAAATTGGGTAGCCTATCCCTATAACATTTTTGAAAGGGGATGATGCGAAATGATGAATAAAATCTTCATTATTTTAGTAATTATAGGGCTACCTTTATCTGTGATCGGATCCTTACTGCATTGGTCTGCAGTCATCATGTTTGCCATCTACTGCCTAACGATTATTGCCCTTGCTGGTTTTATTGGCCGAGCAACTGAAAGTTTAGCAATCGTAATGGGGCCACGAATTGGTGGATTAATGAATGCTACTTTTGGAAATGCAGTAGAACTCATTATTTCAATTTTTTCATTAAAGGCGGGATTAATTGGAATTGTCCTTGCCTCACTTACTGGGTCTGTACTAGGTAACTTATTACTTGTTGCTGGTCTTTCATTTTTTGTTGGCGGGTTGAAATATAAACGCCAATCTTTCGATGTATATGATGCTAGACATAATTCAGGTCTGTTAATCTTTGCTGTTGTTGTGGCATTTGTTATTCCCGAAGTATTTTCTGCATCCATGAATGAAACAGATACAATGATTTTAAGTATCGGTATTTCGATTATTTTAATTCTTTTATATATCGCTGCACTTGTGTTTAAGCTTGTGACTCATCGAGGTGTCTATACAAACAATAATGAAGATGTAGAAAAAAAACAGGAAGAAGAAGTTCCAGAATGGGGAAAAATAAAGTCCATTATTGTCTTAGCTGCTTCTACCATTTCTGTTGCTTATGTGTCTGAAAATCTGGTTCATACATTTGAAGTCGTAGGTGACACGTTTGGTTGGACAGAATTATTCATTGGTGTGATTATTGTAGCAATTGTAGGAAATGCTGCGGAGCATGGATCAGCTGTAATTATGGCGTATAAAAATAAAATGGACGTTGCAGTTGAAATAGCAGTTGGATCAACCCTCCAAGTAGCTATGTTTGTCGCACCAGTTCTCGTCCTTTTGTCTCTCTTTTTCACGACATCGATGCCACTTGTATTTACGTGGGCAGAGCTTATCAGTATGGTTACAGCCGTATTGTTAATGATTCGTATATCGGTTGATGGTGATTCCAATTGGTTTGAAGGATTGGTATTACTAGCGGCTTATGTCATCATGGGTATCGGATTTTACTTATTATAAATAGATAAAGCATCCACGATGAGCTATCAGTGGATGCTTTGACCTGTGTTAATTACCAGGAGGACGATTGCGTTTATATTTGTTTTGATTTTTCATATCATTAATTTCTTCTTTACTCTTATTTTTTGTTTTTGTTTTTCCTTTTGCCATGTCATTCCCTCCTTTAAGTTTAGTTTGCCTCGTATGAAATAAGATCATGTATTTCGTTTCGAATGGAAGAAGTCCGTTTGCGAATCCAAAAAAATAATGCTATAATTCAGAAAAAACACATGTTTCTACACGCATAAATGAAAAGGCTTACATTTATTTGCAGGGTATAATGGACAAAAATTGAACAACCGCTCAATTTATCTAATTATAGGAGGATGGTTAGCGTGGAAGAAGTAATACATACGGTAGAAAAGTGGATGAATTCCAATCTTATAACCATCCAAAAGTCAATGACGATTAAGGATGCCATGAAAATTGCCACAGAACAAAATCAAACAGAACTTCCAATTATAGATAATGGCAGTATTATGGGTGTTTTTCGTGTACATGAAGTAGTAAATTACTTGCAAGAACACTCGGTTATGGATGATGTTACAAGAATAATGAGCCTGAATTATCGAGTTTTAAATGATCGTATCCTGATGAGACAAGTGACCGATGTACCAGTATATATCATCAATGAAGATGAAAAACTTATCGGTTCGATTTCAGATAAGGAATTAACGTACTTTCAGCGATTTTTGATCGAAGAGCTCGACAAGAGAGAGGAATCCTTAAGATGGTATCAGCTCGTATTTGATACAGCTTATGAAGGATTAACGGTGGTAGATGAAAATGGAATTATTCGCCTATTTAATCAAGCGTACAGTCGATATACTGGCGTTCCTAAAGGAAAAGCAGTTGGCATGCATGCAGTGAACGTTATCGATAATACACGGTTACCGGTTGTCTTGAAAACCGGTGTTCCCGAGCGTAGTCAGCCTCATAATTTGCAAGGACAAAATGTAATTGTACATCGCATTCCAATTTGGGAAAATAATAAAATAATTGGTGCAGCAGGAATTCTTGTCTATGAAGGTGTTTCTGAAATTTATCAGGTTATTCAACGAATGGAACAGTTGGATGTTCAAAAAAATCAGTCCCCGATAGCTTATAAAACTGTTAATGAACCAGAAGCATGTGTGAAATTTGAGGATATACTCGGGGAGAGTCCGGTTATATCAGAACCAAAAAAAATGGCAAGAAAAGCTGCTAAATCACAAGCTGCCGTATTAATAACAGGTGAAAGCGGGGTCGGGAAAGAGCAATTTGCCAAGGCGATTCATTATGGTTGCAGTACAAGACATGGCAATTTTATCAGTGTCAACTGTGCCGCTATTCCAGATGGGTTAATGGAATCCGAATTGTTCGGTTATGCTAAAGGAGCATTTACAGGAGCTGATAAAGACGGGAAAATAGGTAAATTCGAATTAGCGCATAACGGAACGATTTTTTTAGATGAAATCGGCGATATGCCACTAGCGATGCAGGCAAAAATCTTACGTGTGCTTCAAGAGAAAAAAGTGGAACGGGTAGGCGGTCATCAATCGACACCTGTTAATTTTCGATTAATTACAGCTACGAATAAGGATTTGCCGCAACTGGTCAGGACAGGGGAATTTCGTGAAGATTTGTTTTATCGACTTTATGTCATTCCATTATCGATCCCGCCGTTACGAGATCGAAAAGAAGATATTCCTATTATTGTTTCTCATAAATTACAAGCGTTAGCAAAAACCTATGATGTGAAAGAAAAAACAATCGATCAGAAGTTGCTGCAAATGATGCATACATATCATTGGCCGGGGAATATACGTGAACTAATGAATGTATTGGAGCGATTGTTTGTCCTAACAGATGGGGATCATATTACATTTGATGAATTACCCGAGCTTGAACAAACAAATACTGCTTCTCAGGAAATGCAATCCTATAGCCCGTCTCACCATAATCATCTTGGAAGAAGAAAGGAATTATTAGAGGAAGCTTCCAAAGAGGAGCAAGAGTTAATTGAACGTACGCTAAGAAAAGTACAAGGAAATAAATCACAAGCAGCTAAGCTTTTAGGTATGTCCCGTTCAACACTATATAATAAATTATCACGCTATAAAAAAATATAATACGTACAATCACAGGCATACTTTTAAGGAATCCTGTGATTTTGTATGGAATAAAATGTTTATAGATAGGATGTGGAATTGTATGGACAGCTAAACACTTTATGTGTAGAGTTGCATAATCACTAACCACACTCGAAGGAGTAAGAGGATGGGGGGGCAATTTGTTGATTTGTCTCGTGATGAAGTGAAGGACAGCTGACTCCAGCGGGAAAAGCAACAGCTGAAGATCCCGGAGGAGCCTGAAGCGTTACCCGCGGAAAGCGACCGTCCGCAGCGGCAAGATAACAAATTACCAAATCCAAGCCGGCGTTATTAAATAGCTTCGTAAAGGTAGTGAGGGGTTGGCATGAATTTTGCATTTGTAAGATTGAAGGGGGCGAGAAGATGGAGAAAGTAAGTGCATCTCAGCGAGAATCCATGTTTCCAAATGAGGATGTATTCAAACAGATATTGAATCTCGATCATTTTCAAGAAGAAAAACAACTGATTACAAAAACTATTGAAAAATTTGTTTCCCAACAAGTAAATCCCAATATGGATAAACTTGAAGCACATGATTATACATTAGCAAAACAACTTTTTCGTGAGACCGGTAAGCTTGGACTGCTTGGTGCAGATGTTCCTGAAGATTATGGCGGACTTTCCATGGGGAAACGAATGGCAGGTAACATTGCTGAAAAAATGGGTTTTGGCGGGTCATTTAGTGTATCCTATAATATTCATACAGGAGTTGGTACATTACCTTTTGTTTATTTTGGGACAGAAGGCCAAAAACGAACCTATTTACCTAAATTAGTATCTGGTGAATGGGTGGGTGCTTACGCTTTGACAGAGCCACATGCAGGTTCCGATGCCCTAGCATCTAAAACAACAGCAAAGAAGAAAGAAGGAACGAAAACATGGAAACTAAATGGAGAAAAACAATGGATTACCAATGCACATATTGCTGATGTATATGTTGTGTTTGCTAATACGATAGATGGAATAACTGCGTTTATTGTTGAAAGGGATACCCCCGGGGTTTCCGTTAGTCCTGAGGAAAAAAAGCTTGGGATTAAAGGTTCATCTACAGCAACCGTTATCTTTGAAGATGTTATCCTATCAGACGAACAAATTCTAGGAGATATTGGCAAAGGGCATAAAATTGCGTTAAACATTTTAAATCTTGCTCGTCTAAAACTGGCTTTTGCGAATATTGGAACATCCAAGCAAGCATTGGCCATTGCTGTTGAATATGGAAAAGAACGGAAACAATTTCAGCAAGCTGTCGTAGAGTTTGGCATGATTCAGGAGAAAATAGCCAATATGGCAGTAGCGATTTATGGTGCAGAAAGTTCTGCATCGTATACTGCCGGAACATTAGATGTTCTGGATAACCATGTAGACAATGTAGTTAGCCACCTGGCGAACTATGCAATGGATTGTTCGGTCAATAAAGTGCAAGCTTCTGAAACATTAGACTATGTGATTGATGAAGCAGTTCAGATTCATGGTGGATATGGTTATATGCAAGAATATGAAGTAGAACGAATTTATCGTGATGCTCGTATTAATCGTATTTTTGAAGGAACAAATGAAATCAATCGACAAACCATAGCGAAATCGTTTTTGAAAAATAAAAAGGAGCACTTGCTTGCTATCGACACAAACGCCGCCCATCCATTTATTCGCCATGCAGCGACAATAATAAACATTATTTTGAATGCGTTTTCTAAAGTTTCCGATCAGACAAAGTTTGAACAGATGTCGCTACGAAGTATGGCCGATATTATTAAGGAATTCTACGTTATGAACGCTACGCAACTGATGGCTGCCGATAGCAATCAGCAGTTGAAGCAAAAGCTAGCGAACTTATTTTGTGAGGAAGCATATCAACGAATTGAAAACAATGCGATCATGCTTCTGTCTTCTTTAACTATAAGTGATAACGACAAGGGTGAACAACTGGATGACATTCGGGCATTACCAGTAAGGTATTCCAATATATTTTTAGTAAAACAGGAAATTGCTCAAGCAATTATTGCAAATGACGGATATATGGAATAAGAAATGGGGGATAGCATGAAGAAGATTGGATTTATTGGTTTAGGGAACATGGGATTACCGATGTCAAAGGGATTGATTCAGGAAGGATATCATGTTACTGGTTATGACTTAAATGAGCAAGCTCTACTTTCGTTGAAGCAGGCTGGTGGTGAGATTACTTCTACTATCGCTGACGTGGTAGCGAAAAGTGATTTGATTTTTACGAGCTTGCCATCTTCTAAGGCGGTAGAAGATGTCTACTTAGGTGTCGATGGACTGGTTGATAGAAGCGACGATTCAAAGTTGTTGATCGATACAAGTACCGTCGCGCCTGAACTTAATCAACAGATTGCAGCAGCATGTAAAGCAAAACAATTATCGTTTTTGGCAGCACCGGTCAGCGGAGGAGTAATTGGTGCTGAAAACCAAACATTGACCGTGATGGTTGGTGGGCCAACAGCTATCTATAATGAAGTCTTACCTGTACTCGAAGTGCTTGGTGAAAATATCTTCCATGTCGATGAACAGATTGATAGTGGAACAACAGTTAAATTAATTAATAATTTATTAATTGGTTTTTATACTGCTGGGGTTAGTGAAGCCTTGCATATTGCTAATAAGAAAAATATTGATTTAGATGACTTGTTTTCAATGCTTAATGTTAGCTATGGACAGAGCCGAATTTATGAACGGAATTATCAAACTTTTATTGCTAACGAAGATTACAATCCAGGATTCTCCTTGAAGTTACTGCGTAAAGATTTGGAGTTTGCGATGGATGTGGCAGATAACAATCAATTGGACTTACCGATTAGCAAAACATTATTAGCTTTGTATAAGGAAGTAGAGCAGGAAGGTTTTGGGGATAAAGATATGTCTGTTCTGTACCAACGAGTGAAAGAACAATCAAATAAGAAGGAGGCAGCAAAATGATATCTTCAGAAATAAAAATGATGAAAAACTTTATCGGTAACAAATGGGTAGAATCACAGAGCGATGAAGTAGTTGATATTCCTAATCCTGCAACAGGGGAGGTTATTGCACAAGTAGCTTTATCAGAGAAGGAAGACGTAGACCTAGCAGTTGCTGCTGCAAAAGAAGCTTATGAAGATTGGGCGGCTGTTCCAGTACCTGATCGTGCTCGTTATCTCTTTCAATATCTTCATCTTTTAAAAGAACATAAAGCAGAGTTAGCAAAGATTATTACGCTTGAAAATGGGAAATCATTAAGAGATGCAGAAGGGGAGGTACAGCGAGGAATTGAAGTAGTAGAACTGGCAACCTCCACACCGAATCTCATGATGGGAGATGCACTTCCAAGTATAGCGAAAGGGATAGATGGATCAATCTGGCGTTACCCACTCGGTGTTGTAGCAGGGGTAACACCATTTAACTTTCCAATGATGGTACCGCTTTGGATGTTCCCATTGGCAATCGCATGTGGAAATACATTTGTCTTGAAAACATCCGAACGTACACCAATTTTGGCTGAACGCCTTGTTGATTTATTCTATCAGTCTGGATTTCCAGATGGCGTATTGAATTTAGTTCATGGGGCAAAAGATGTGGTTAATCGCGTATTAGAACATCCTGACATTGAGGCTATTTCCTTTGTTGGTTCAGAGCCTGTCGCAAAACATGTATATCAAACAGGTACTGCTAATGGCAAACGTGTGCAGGCACTAGCTGGAGCTAAAAATCATGCGGTCGTTATGCCTGATTGCAATATAGAAAAAACAGTTCAAGGCGTGATTGGCGCAGCCTTCGGTAGCAGTGGGGAAAGATGTATGGCTTGTTCGGTAGTTGCCGTTGTAGATGAGGTAGCTGATGAATTCCTAGAATTACTAACATCGGAAACAAAAAAATTAAAAGCTGGGGACGGGATGGATGAATCGACATTTGTAGGACCGGTAATCCGTGATTCTCATAAAGAAAGAGTGATTCGCTATATTGATTCAGGTGTTGACGAGGGAGCAGATCTGCCTGTAGACGGGCGTCATATCGAAGAAGCTACCCCAGATGGATATTATGTTGGTGCGACTATCTTTGATCAAGTAACCCCAGATATGAAAATATGGCAAGATGAAATATTTGCACCTGTCTTAAGTGTTGTCCGAGTGAAAGATTTGGAGGAAGGCATAAAGTTAACGAATCAATCTAAATTTGCCAATGGTGCTGTTATCTATACTTTGAATGGTAAACATGCACAAACTTTCCGTGAGCGTATCGATGCTGGTATGGTTGGTATTAATGTCAATGTACCAGCACCAATGGCGTTCTTCTCATTTGCTGGAAACAAAGCTTCCTTCTACGGAGATTTAGGTACAAATGGAAAAGATGGCGTACAATTTTATACAAGGAAAAAAGTGGTAACCGAACGCTGGTTTTGATAAATAGCAAGATGTACAAAACAACCTGATTCTTAAATTCGAGGATCAGGTTGTTTTATGTGCTTGACTTAAGGAAAAAGTAGATGCCGGGTTATTTTATTATTCTCAAACAGTGACCTACAAATTTTGTACGTAAACGTGACTGATGAAGAACTGCATAACAAATACTTCATTTAAACTTAAACTATATTCTTTTTGTCCAGTTTTACCAATTGTTGTATAATAAGACGAGATAACATTTGGAGGTTATATTTGTGAAAGTAGATCGCAGTAGTCATGTTCCCATGTATCGTCAAATAGCTGACGATTTACAACAGAAAATACAAGATAAATATTTTGAGGTTGGCGAACAGTTACCAACTGAACCTGTTCTGATGGAATTGTATCAAGTGAGCAGGGTCACCATTCGAAAGTCAATAAATCTTTTGGTTACGGATGGATTAATTACGATTCAGCGTGGAAAGGGGATGTTTGTTAACGCCCCTGTAATTGAGACCGATGTTTTGAATGATATTCTAAGCGTTGAGAATTTTAAAGGTTTTTATGAAACCCTTTTAGATCAAGGTTTAGATGTGAATATTAAATTGTTAAGATCAACTTTAGATACTCCCCCCAAAAATATTGCGGAGGCTTTGGGTTGTTCACCGGATATGAAAGTTCAAAAGATAGAGCGTTTATTCTATATTAAAGATCTGCCGATTGCATTTCATATTGGATACATATCTCCAAACTTATATATTAATAAACAAAAAGTGTTGGATAATATTGAATTCCAACCGTTAAGTACATTAATTCAAGAGCAATCTCAAAATGAGCTAGAAGAAATTAGGTGTTCGATTGAGGTTAACCAAATTCCTGGAGATATCGCAGAATATTTACATGTGCCTCCTAGATTTCCAGTTTTAACACTATACCGTACATTTATTACTGGGAATTCCAAGCCTTTTATTTCAACTCTTATGTATCTTTCCTCTGATTCATACCAATTTACAATTAAAAATAAAGGTCAGAATTCCAAGAATAAATAAGTGATCCAGTCTTCTTATAAGACTGGTTTATTTTTTGTCCTTTATTAAGCATCTTCTTTGTGAGCAACTGTTAGACAAGAACTATTGCGATTCTTTTCGAAAGGTTCTGAAAAAATATTGACACAGAATTAGAGATATATTAATGTTATAAATAATACGTCATATGACGTATTATTTATAACTGGTAGACAGAAAAGTAAGGAGATTCATCTAAAGGGAGGGATGCATGGTGACAAGTACTTTACAAAATAACGGCCTAAGAGAGAAATTAAGCAGATTTATTTACAATGAGTTGTTACCATACGAAAGAGAGCATGAAATTGACTCTGAACAACAGATTCCGATTGAACATATTGATTGGGTCAGAAAGAGATCTAAGGATCTAGGGTTTTACGGAATTAATCTTCCGAAAGAATTGGGAGGACAGGATATTAGTTTAAAAACACTTTGTCTTTTGAAGGAAGCATTGACACAATCCGGTGCTGCTCTTTGGGGACATGTATTAGGTGAAATTGGCGGCCCCTTAAGGATTGGTAAGATGCTAAAGGTATTTACTCCAGAACAAAAAGAGAAATATGTAATGCCAGTTATTAATGCAGAAGCAGGATGTTGTTTTGCCTTGTCAGAACCAGGAGCAGGGTCAGATGCTTATGCGATACAAACAACAGCAATACGAGATGGTGACAATTATATTTTAAATGGGAAGAAACATTTTATCAGTGGCTCACCATATGCTGATTGGGCAATAGTGATGGCAAAAGATATTTCTGAGAAAGGTAATGAAGGGATTACTGCATTTATCGTTGATAGAAAGACGGAGAGCAGACCAGGTTTTAAATTAGGAAATATACAGGTGCCAATTTCTGGTGAGCATAGTACCGCTGAACTAATTTTCGACCATTGTCAAGTTCCAACTTCAAATATACTTGGTGAGCCGGGAGAGGGACTTCGCTTGGGGATGAGCAGGATTAATGAAAACAGGGCTTCTTGGGCGGCAACTTATCTTGGTGTGGCACAACGGCTTTTAAATCTGTCGATTGATCATGCCAAAAAACGGAACCAATTTGGGCATGCCATCAGTGAATTTCAAGCTGTTCAGCATATGTTAGCTGATATGGCCACTGAAATTTATGCTGCGCGTTGCATGCTATATGACGTAATTGAAAAAATTGATAACGGTGAAAACGTGAGGGCAGAAGCATCCATGGTGAAGGTTTTTGCTTCTGAAACATCCAACCGAGTTGCAGACAAAGCGGTTCAAATATTTGGAGGAAAAGGATTAATGAAGGGACACCCGGTTGAAAAAATGTACAGAAATGTGCGTATGTTTAGGGTTTTGACTGGTACTTCTGAAATTCAAAGAAATACAATTGCAAAGCAAATGCTGAAAAGGTAGAAGGGTGTTTGGTAATGAGGCAATGTTTCCTCACTATATAAGTGCAACAAACAACATTATTCTTCAAGGATAGATAATGTGAGATTTCCTAAGAAGAATGATTTTAGATTTATGGAGGGATTTTCTGTGGAAACCATGACTTATCAAGATTTAATGTTTAATGGTGTAAGAAGGTTTGACCATCAGCCTGCGCTTACGTATTTAGAGAAGAATGAAACGATTAGTTATAAGGAATTACAAAATAGAGTAGATCGGATTGCTGGTTATTTAATGCAGCTTGGTGCAGGTGTTGGCACTCATATTGCTATGTCAATTCCGAACAGTATTGAAAGCGTTTTATTTAGCCGTGCAATAGGACGCTGTGGTGCTGTACTTGTCCCCTTAAATAATAAACTTGGTGTTAGTGAGGTTGATTTTATTCTAGCAGAAGCCGAACCGGATGTTGTGATTATTGCAACGAGTAATCATATAGAATCCGTATTGGAGTACCAAAAGGGGACAGCGGGAAGAATAGTGGTGGGGATCCCGGGGTTTGCTATCGACTATCCTGAGGAATTTATTATATTTAATTGGGATCAAACCGTTTCTAGTGTGGAATTTCCTGTTGCTAAACCTGACGATACGGCATTGATTTCCTATACCGGTGGTACGACAGGTACACCAAAGGGAGTAATCCATTCGCAAAAGAATTTAGCAGCTGGATTGCAAACCGCCAGTATGGAATATCCTTACGATGATCAGGATAAGGTTTTATTTTGTACACCACTTGTACATTCAGCGGGGGTCCTGCTTAATCGATCGTTATTGTCCGGCAGTCACGTGTATATTCTAAGATCTTTTCAACCAGGGGCTTTCTTGCATGCTGTGCAAAATGAAGGTATTACAAGCACTTTCGTTGTTCCAACGATCATTTATCGCTTGATAGATGAAGCCAAGGAAAAAAACTATGATGTAAGCTCGCTGCGAAATATTAATTACGGCTCGTCTCCGATATCTCCCGAACGTTTGAAGGAAGCTTTTGCATTATTCGGAACAATTTTAAGACAGCAGTACGGTATGACTGAATGCAGTATCCTAATTGCCCGATTAACAAAAAGTGATCATCAATGGGCTTACAAAAATAAGAGAGAAGTGCTGAAAAGTTGTGGAAAGCCTTGTCTAGGTACTAGTATTCGTCTTGTTGATGATCATGGTAACTGCGATCAAACGGTACGGAGGGGAGAAATCATTGTTAAGGCCCCTTATCTCTCAAGCGGTTACTACAAACGCCCTGAGCTTACTGAAAATTCTTTCCGGGACGGTTGGTTTTATACGGGGGATATTGGTGAAATAGATGATAGCGGATTCTTGTATATCGTTGAAAGAAAAAAAGACATGATAATTTCAGGTGGTTTCAATGTATATTCGGTTGAAGTAGAGAGGGTTATTAATCAGCACCCCGCTGTGGACATGAGTGCATGCATCGGTGTGCCACATTCCGATTGGGGAGAAGCTGTTTGCGTCTTTGTAGTTCTTCGCAAGGACAAAAGCTGTTCTAAAGAAGAATTGATTCGATTCTGTAAGGAACGAACTTCTAGTTACATGGTTCCGAAAGAAGTTCATTTTAAAGCATCGCTTCCTTTAACGATGATTGGGAAGATTGATAAGAAAAAATTAAAAGAACCTTTTTGGGAAAAAGTGGAACGACAGGTCCATTGATAGGAGGAAGACATAAAAGCTTAAAAAGTGATAAATATAGGGGGATTTGTATGGCCGATGTTATTTTGGATACAGAAAATAGACAGACCAATGTAAAACAAATTCCAATGAAACATATTTTTGGTTATTCATTGGGCGCGTTGTCTTATTATACATTGTTTATGACAACTACGACCTATCTGATGTATTTTTATACGGATGTTGTAGGAATCAGTGCAGCTGCTGCGGGAACTATTTTTTTATTCGCTCGATTGGTGGACGCCATTTCTGACCCTGTTGTAGGAACCATTGCTGATAGAACAAACACAAAGCATGGCCGCTATCGGCCGTATATCCTTTGGGGAACTATCCCACTTGTTGTAACAGGTGTGCTCTGTTTTACTTCGCCAGGTATCTCTGAAAGCGGAAATGTAATATACGCTGCCATAACATATATATTATTCGGAATGATGTATTCGTTTGTAAATGTCCCTCATATGTCGATGGAAGCATCCATTACATATGATCCGGATGAACGGTCGAAAGTGATTTCGGTGAAACTGATTTTTCAGTTGTTTGGAGCTTTAATTGCATCAACACTTACCATGCCTTTGGTTCGTATGTTTACCAATGAGGAAATAGGGTTTCTTATTACGATGGTACTATTTGGGATCGTTTGTGCAATTCTTTTGTTCATAACGTTTAGAACAACAAAACCGTATGCATGGTATGAAGGCTTGGTCAACAAGAATAAGAAGAGGGGAAGTATTCTAAAACGGTGGGGAGTGGTAGGGAAAAACGATAAATTAAGATTCTTAATCATGATGCTCTTTGTTTCATCTATCGTTCAGGCGTTAGTACAACCAGTAGGAATCTATTATATGACCTATAATGTTGGTAGAGCGGATTTAACAAGTTTATATATGTTAAATATGATGGGGGCAACTATTGTAGGAGCCTTTTTAGTCCCTTTTATGTCAAAGTTTATGGAGAAGAAAGCAATACTTATTTTTGGCCTGTCTTTAGGAGCTGTATGTAATGCAACGTTCTTTTTTGTTCCTTACGGCAGTTTGATGTTGATATTTATAACACGTTTTCTTGCTGGTATTGGGCAGGGGGTTATAACCGTTCTGGTCTTCTCCATGATTGCTGACTGTGTGGATTATGGAGAATGGAAACATGGATTCCGCGCACAAGGTATGACTTTTGCTACGTCTGCCTTTTTCCATAAGTCGGGAAATGCTATTGGCGGTTGGCTGATAGGAATTGTGCTAATGTTTATTGGCTATATACCGAATCAAGCGCAGACACCATTTGTGTTGGATGGAATTCTTTGGTTGTTGTCAATTATTCCAGCAGCCCTGCTAATCATTAGTATTATATTTGTTCTCCCATTTCATCTAACAAAAAGCGATTTATATCGTATTAGAGCAGATCTTGACAATGCAAGTGTCAGAAACAATGACTAGAAATTACACGATTAATATTCATACTATTTAGATGGAGGGTTGATATGGATAAGAATAATGCACTATTTTATGACAAACATTCTTATTTAGCGGAACATGCCGAGCGTTTCACAAAAAGGATAGAAAAAGTAACAGAGGGTGTGTATTCTGCCATTGGCTACGGTTTGGCAAATTCTATTTTGTTGATAACAGACGTGGGGAACATCATTGTTGATACAACGGAAAGTATTCGTGCTGCCCAGGAAATCAAGGGAGAATTTGATGAAATTTCACCGCTTTCAACTGTAGCCGTGATATACACCCACGGGCATACGGACCATGTTTGTGGTGCCTCTGTTTTTATGGATGAGGGAACGGAAGTGTACGCGAATGCAAAGACGAAAGATTTATTTAATCAACAATTTAATCAATTGGATCCTATCTTAACCGTCCGTGGAGCTAGACAGTTTGGAGTGAAAATTCCACGTGAATACCTTCCTGCGATGGGGCTTGGACCGTTTCTTCATGTCGATGGATATAATCCTCAATTGGTTATGCCTACTCAAGAGTTTGAAGATTTGTTGGAATTACGTATTGGAGGACTTCGATTAAAATTGGTTTCTGCTCCAGGTGAGACCGATGACCAAATATTTATATGGATACCCGAAAAAAAAGTGTTACTTAGTGCTGATAACTATTATCCTTGTTTCCCTAATCTGTATACCATTCGTGGAACAACCCCACGGCCAGTTTACAAATGGGTTGAATCACTAGATAAAATGAGAGATCTTGGTGCTGAGTATTTAGTTCCTAGCCATGCAGAACCGATTTACGGATCAGAAAGAATCCATGAGCTTCTTACGGTATACCGTGATGCAATTCAATATGTTCATGATTCTGTTGTTAGAGGAATGAATCAAGGGAAGACCCCAGATGAGCTGGTCGAAGGCATCTATCTTCCGCCACATCTCCAAACATATAAAGAATTACGTGAGCTGTATGGAGAGCTTTCACAGTCTATAAGAGCTATCTATGATGGTTATTTAGGCTGGTTTGACGGGAACGCAACTAATTTAATCCCCCTTTCTAAAGCGATTCGTGCCCAAAAAATAGTGGATTTAGCAGGTGGTTATCAAAAGATGCTGAAAGAGATTAGAACTGCATTGGACAACAAAGAATATCAGTGGACCGCGGAAATTTCAGATATGTTGCTGACGATCACACCGGATAATGATGAAGTTACATCCTTGAAGGCTGAGGCATTATTTAAATTGGGCTGCGCTTCTCAGAATTCAAACAACCGTGCTTATTATCTTACGCAGTCGCTTGAGTTAAAAGGGGAAATTCATTACCGGCCAAGATCTGTGGACAAACAACTTTCATACGCCAAGTCTATGTCAGTTGATCAATTTTTTTCCAATATGGCGATTCGCCTTAACCCAGACAAGAGTAAGAATGATGTCATTACCGCATCCGTTCAAATCACAGATAACGATGCAGCCTATCAAATCCAAGTGCGACGGGGAGTAGCAGAGGTACGGAGGGGATATATTCAGTATCCTGATCTTTGGATTGAAACGACAGGTGTGGTATGGAAAGAAGTCATTATTGGAGCATACGACATTCGAGAAGCACTGCATTCGGGTAAGGTCCAACTAGTGGGGGAAGTCGATTTACTACGCTATTTTGTTAATCTATTCAAAAGTGATTCAGAATGAAACAAATTAATCCTATAGAAAAAGATAAACATAAAAACCAACTAAAATATGCACAGCAGCATCTAGCAAACGAACGAACTTATCTTGCCTGGATTCGTACAGTTGTGGCTGTTATAGGTATAGGGTTATTAATTGCGCATCTTGGTATTAAGGGAATTACTCTAATCGTTACCATATTAGGAATAGGAATGGTAGGAACGTTAACAATTATCATCGCTACATTCAGTTACCTTAATAAGAAAAAACAAATCGATCAACAAACCTTTTATTCATCGCATACCAGTATTATTTATTTCTCATTTCTTTTATTTGTGATTATATTGTTTGCTCTGTTAATCAGTGCATGCTACCACATGAAATAAGTGTTCCATATTATCGATATATGTTCAAATATGAGAGTGGAAGACAGTTTAGATCGTACCAAGGGAACGGGTACGGTCTTTTCATTATTGCAAATAATAATCGGAGAAATGACAACAAATGGGGAGATGTCTTATAGAGAATAGCATTCAGTTTGAAATTAATATTCTATTTACGATGTATTAAAACTCTATTAATAGTTTGTAGATATACTAGAATTAATTGAGTTTGGAGAGGAGAGATAATGTGTTAAAGAAAATAGGTGTGGTTGCAGTAAGTCTTGGTCTAGTTGCTTCTAGTATGGGATCTGTACAAGTTGCAGAAGCAAGTAAACCAGAATGGGTGAAGCCTGGGAAGCCTGATTGGGTGGAAAAAGGAAAAGTGGAGAATGTTATTTATATGATCCCAGACGGTTTTAATGCCGATTATGCTACGAATTATCGAATCTTTAAAGGGGAAGAGGCAGTTTGGGATGACCACTTAAAAGGGATGTATACGACACATTCTGCTAACTCCAATATTACAGATTCTGCTGCGGCTGGAACGGCAATGGCAACAGGGGTGAAGACGAATAACGGAATGCTAAGTGTCGATCCAGACGGGGATGAATTGGAAACTGTTCTTGAAGCTTCAAAGGATAAAGATATGGCAACAGGATTAATAGCTACATCAACGATTACACATGCAACGCCAGCAGCGTTTGCTTCTCATGTTGAAGATCGAAATAATGAAACAGAGATTGCTAGACAAATGATTGCTAATGAAGTTGATGTTTTGCTTGGCGGTGGGAAAAGCAACTTCTTACCTGAGTCAGAAGGTGGGGAGCAAGAGGAAGGAAATTTGCTGAAAGAAGCGGAAGAGCAAGGATATGAAGTAATTGAAGATCGAGAAGAATTGCAGAAGAAAAATGAAATTTCTTTAAAAGATAATGATAAACTACTTGGGTTATTTGCGGATGGTCCACTCTCGGATGAAATGATTCGTGACAAGGAGGAACAACCAAGCCTTGCTGAAATGACAGAGGCCGGAATTGATATTCTTAATCAAGAAAGAGACGGGTTCTTCCTTATGGTTGAAGGAAGTCAAATTGATTGGGCCGGACATGACAATGATGCAGCCTGGGCAATGAATGAGGTAGAAGCGTTTGAAGAGGCAGTAAAAGAGGCAATCGAATTTGCTAAAAAAGATGGAGAAACGCTTGTTGTTATTGGTAGTGATCATGAAACAGGAGGTATGACGGTAGGCGCGAATGGCTCCGCTTCTGCAAATCCAGAATTGCTAAGGGATGTAAAAGCAACAGGAGCACAAATGGCAGCAGAATTAAATGAAGAGCGTTCCAATATTGCAGAAGTTATTAAGCAATATACGGATTTTGGCCTAAATGAAACAGAAATTGAACAAATTAAAAAGGCAGAAGATCCAGCAGTTGCCATTAATAAAGTGATTAGTGATCGTGCCAATGTTGGCTGGACAAGCAGTAATCATACTGGTGTTCAGGTACCTGTATTTGCATACGGTCCGAAGGCAGATGAGTTTGTTGGATTTTATGATAATACGGATTTACCGAATAAAATTGCAGAGGCATTGAAATTAAAATTGGATCAATAAATTTTAAATTTCATATAGATCACTAAAGCCTTATGATATTGCACCCCAAAAGTTAGTTTGTCTAACAACTAACTCTTGGGGTTTTTTATAGTGCCGCTTCAACTCGTTTTTAGAACAAGTCTGTTTAATTAACGTTAAAAAAAGAGTTCACTACGGATGGGGACACATCCGATAATTGCTGGTAATTATATTTCGGATTCCGATCTTTATCTATAACGACAGACCGAACGCCCTCATAAAAATCATGCGACTTTAAAAAGTTTCTAGCTAGAACCAAGTCTGTTTCTAGACATTCCTCTAATGTTTTATTTTCTCCTTTGATTAGTTGATCTAATGTAACCTTAAGAGAAATCGGGGATTTAGATAACAAGGTTTCTTTCGTTTTGCTAGCAAATTCACTATTATCGGATTTAAGAGAATCAATGATTTGTTCAACTGTTCCATAAGAGAAATGTTGGTCGATTTTCGATTGTAAGGCTTCGATTTCACCATCAGGTATTGAAGTTGGATGACATGTATCAAGAAGCAAATCAAGTTTTGCTGCTCGATCTTGTTCAATATGCCAATTGGTTTCCATTACTTGCTTTTCTAATGCTTCTAGCTGATTACTGGATACAGCTGTATCCGCTCCATTTACATAGAGAACATCTGTAGCAGTAATCACATTAGCTGTAAGTGCTAGGTATCTACCAGCATAGCCAGGCGCTTTGTTTAGAAAGTAAGCTGCTCCAACGTCAGGAAAAAACCCAATATTCATTTCAGGCATAGCCCATTTGCTTCGTTCCGTAACAATTCGGTGGCTGGCGCCGTAGGATAATCCAATTCCTCCGCCCATAACAACACCATCTAAGATTGCTAGAATCGGTTTAGAAAAGCTAGTAACTAATTGATCGGTTAAATACTCTTCGGTAAAGAAGGTAATTGCCTTATCATATCCATCCTTGTTATCTTTTGCCTGATACAGTGTCTTAATATCTCCGCCAGCACAAAAACCTTTGGCACCTGCACCTTTCAGAATAACAAGACAAATACGATCATCTTGTTCCCATTCTAGTAATTTCTCGCGAATTGGTACGAGCATCTCATAGTTTAATGAATTAATCGCTTTTGGTCGATTTAAGGTGATTACTGCAACTCCATTATCCTGTGTTGAGAATAAAACTTCCTCCATGTTTACACGTCTCCTTTACTTATACTTATAGTGGGAATTTATTTATGTTTGAAGCTTGGTTTTCTTTTTTCAACAAACGCGTTTACGCCCTCTTTGGCATCTTCTGTTTGAAATAATGCTGCAAAGTTTTCTCTTTCCCTTTTTAATCCATCTGCGAAGGATTCATGGTATCCATAGACAATGCTCTCCATGGCTTTGATTACACTTGTCATACTATGTCCATTAATAAAACCATTAGCCGTCGCTAAGGTTGTGGGTAATAGTTCTTCTTGGGGAGTAGATAGTTGAACAATTCCATATGCAAAAGCCTGTTCGCCATTGATATGTTTACTAGATAAAATTAACTCGGTAGCAGTAGCTATACCGGTAATTCTTGCCAGACGCTGTGTTCCACCAAAAGAGGGGATTAATCCTAAATTTAACTCTGGTAGCCCAAGCTTCGCATCATGAGCAGCAATTCGAAAATGGCAGGCCATTGCCAGTTCCAGTCCTCCGCCTAATGCAGGGCCATTAATGGCAGCTATCACCGGTTTATTCATGGACTCGATCTCATTACATAATGCTTGTCCTGCTTCGGATATACTCCTTCCCTTATGTGCATCGCCCATCGCTGGTACAAATTCTTTAATATCAGCACCAGCTGCAAAGAACTTTCCAGAACCGGTTATAATGATAGCGTGGACGTGATCAGTTTCGCGTAATTGTTTGAAAACGGTACGTAATTCTTGAATCATAGTAGTTGATAATGTATTTGCTGGTGGTGCATCTAGTTCTATCTTAGCAAGTTTATCCTTATACGTTAACTGAATATGATTACATTCCATAGTTCTTCCTCCTAGAATCATTCTATTGTTACTTTATTCTATAATCTTAATGCAAATAACATGCCAATCAATATGTGAAATCATAATAGCAAAACAGTGACTTAGCTGTACAATTGTACAAACAATTAGACAGTTATGTTTTTTATGCCGGTTTTTAGAAGATAAGATCAACACACATAAAGAAAAGCAGCTGCTATTTTTAGCAGCCGCCTTACTTATGAAGGGGAAGAGGGAGACAATGAATTTACTACTTTTTAACCTTTTGGATAATTCGGTAATTTTCATGTGCCACCACTGTATTTGAGAAGCCATGGCTGATTTTCCTCAAATTATTGGATGAGGAAATATCGACAATAATACTACGTTTACAGTTTGATGGCAGTACTTGTCCTTGTAAGATGTAATTTTCTTTCTCGAATTCAATAATATCACCTGGGTTAGCCTTTTTGGTATCTGCTTTAAACATTACAGTTCCTCCTCTAGCAATTAATTTGTTATTCGAACATTCTTGCGAAAGATTCCTTTTTCATTTCGTACTCATTCGCCGGGGTGATTGCTTGTTTTAATGACTCAATCTGTTCTCGTAAATCATTAATTTCTTTGGATTGTTGTTCTGCGATCTTCATCCTTTTTTTCTGTTCTTCCTGCAGTGATTGAATGGATTTTTCTTGATTAGCAACATTAGAGACTGTCATTCCAATCGTTTGCATCACCGTTAAGATATTTTCTCGGTAATTTCCTTGTTCAAAAGTCATTTGTACATCCTCGATTGTACTTTCTACTCGTATTGGAAAGCTTCTATTAGCTAATCGCTTTAGTATATCTGGTTTCTTATAGTTTTTGTATTTACATTTTTTGATGAATTTTAAAACGTCAATTGCTTCTGGAAGATAATACATGACATCTTGCTGCTGTGTCTTTGGTACGTACATATTAAATTCCTCAACCCAGGTTGCTGCAGTATTTTTTGGAACGCCAACAATGTGAGACAACCCATTTAGACTAAGCAATTCCATTGTTTTTCACCGTCTTTCTATTATTTTCAAATGTTTGCTGGGTGCTTATAATGAAGCACATTACTAATACTAAACAATGGTGATGGAATGAATATGTGATAAATGTGGAATAAATGAGGAAATATAAATCGATTGTTTTTATACTTCGTGAGAACGATTAAAGGGAGCAATCACTTGTTATATAAGCTCATTTGTAAGAAAAAAATCAGCCTGCAAGTTTTTCTTTACAAGCTGATTTCATACGTATCTATATAAGTATGCTCATCCAAAACGTATATACAAGCTACTGCTTTCGTTCATCAATACATGCTTGTACTAATGTAACTCCTTGACTCATTGCAGGTCCACCCCCAAAAGCAGCAGTCACACATATGGCATCAAGAATTTCCTCCTCGGTGCAGCCTTGATCCAAACAGCCTTTTGTATGATAGATAATACAATATTCATCTTGCGCATGAACACTGATACCTAATGCGATTAATTGCTTTGCTTTCTTAGGTAAGGCCCCTTCTTGAAAACAAGCTTCTGTAAAGGATGTATAGGCTTTTGTAAATCCCGGCATTTTATCGGAGAATTTTCCCATCCCTTCTTTATATTCAATCAGCTTTGATTTGGTAGAATCCATTTGCTCAGCTCCATTCTTCAAATAATTATAGAACTTAGTATGAGCAAAATAGAACTTGTTAAACCAAGTTTGTCGTTCATCTATTACATTTTCTGAGATGGGCAGTTTTGTTCTCCTTCGTTTGACTTGGGTTGGATGTTTATAATATACTTTATTCAACAAAGTTGAATGAAATGAAACATGATCCAATATATATAGTACAAAAAGAGGTTATATTTTTATAAGTAAGCGTATTCACAAGCCTTCTTATCGTGAACTGTATTTGTCATTTTGCATACATTGATAATAATACGTAATGAGGAGTTTCGAAAAAATCAATTCTGAAATTGGAGGGGAAAGCATGTGTCAGTATCCAAAGCATGTGGGTATCAAAGAGGTTGGGCCAAGGGACGGATTACAGAATGAAGATGTATTTATTGATACAAATGACAAGGTGAAATGGATTAACATGCTGTCTGAATCCGGTGTGAAGGAAATTGAATATTCATCTTTTGTACATCCAAAGTGGATTCCACCATTGGCCGATGCACGTGAAGTAGGCAGAAGGATTAAGCGAAATCCAGACGTGACCTACTCTGCGCTTGTTCCCAATTTAAAGGGGCTAGAGCATGCATTGGAAACAGGAATTGATGTAGCTTCGGTTTTTATGTCAGCAAGTGATACACATAATCAAAAAAATATTAATAAATCCATTGATGAAACCTACCCCGTGTTGAAAAAAGTAATCCATGAAGCAAAAGATGCTAAAAAGGCAGTAACTGGTTATGTATCTACCGTTTTTGATTGTCCATATGAGGGAAGAATCTCTCCAGAACAAGTAATAGACGTTTGCGATCAATTATTTGATTATGGTGTGGATTCTATATCATTGGGCGATACAATTGGAACTGCCGTTCCGAGTCAGGTAGAAGCTTTATTAGCTTCTATATTATCTCGTTACGATCAAGAAAAGATTATTATGCATTTTCATGACACAAGAGGAATGGCAATCGCAAATATGATGACATCTATTCAACATGGAATAACGCGATTTGACAGCTCTGTTGGCGGTTTAGGTGGCTGCCCTTATGCAAAAGGAGCGGCTGGGAATGTTGCTACAAATGATGTATTATATTTGTTACATGGATTGGGAATTGAAACCGGCATAAAAGAAGAAAAGATTCAACAAGCAGCTTTATATATTCAAGATAAATTAGGTAAAAGTCTACCGAGTAAAGCACTTGCTTATCAATCTAGTAATTATAAAAAAACAGTCTAAAACAACGACCTACGAAGTAAATGAGCTTTGTAGGTCGTTTGCTTTATGTGAGCCTTACGATATTTTAACTTCTCTGCTTTGTTGGGATAACGATCACCATCTTAGTAAAGCAAATAATTAGTTGGGTGCCTAAGGGCATCTTTTCTTGTTTTTAAATGATTGCAGGCAGCGTTTTTACAAAGTCACTTATACCCTTCAGATCATTCACTTCACTTGATATACCTACTAAAGTACTGATTATTCATTTTCAGAAGGAGATACAAAAGCGCCTATCGAAACTAAAAATAAATACATGTTTATAAGTTAGGGACTGGATTGCTCGGAGTTTTAAAAGGATGTATTGACTTTCTCTAAAAAGAGATTTAAAGGAGGTGTTTCATCAAAGTACATCTAAAATAAGTAATTGTTTCATCACTTTATTAAGATGAATAGCAGTAGGGATGATTAAGTGAATTTTTAGGGAGGGCATTATGAGAAAAAATAGTTGGACAAAATTAATATTCGTTGCTTTTATCTTACTAGTAATGAATCCGCTTTCTGTACAGGCGCTGCAAAACGATAATAATACTGATAATGTGGACCATGATTGGATGAGCAATGAAGAACTAATTCAAAAGCTAAATCAAATTGAGAAGGCAAGTTCTAACAGAGTCGATGTTGATGTCATTGGTCATTCACACCAAGGACGAGAAATCTATGCTGCTAGAGTGGGGACAGGGGATCAAGTATTATTAATAAATGGTAATATACATGGAAACGAAAAGAGTGGTCCTGAAGCACTTGTACAAATGCTTGAAACACTCGGAACCAGTGATAGTACCTTTGCTCAAGCAATTCGTGACGAAGTTACAATAGTTGCCGTGCCTAGGCTTAATGTCGATGGTGCTGACATAACTCAACGCCAGAATATTTTCTCATGGAATGATGTTATGAATAAGTATCCACAGCTTAATGGTACTACTCCATCTTGGTACTATAGTGAAACGAACGGCGGATTTGACATTAACCGGGATTTTAACCCGAATTTGAGCTACGAACCAGAGGTTGCGGATTTACCTGGTACAGGGGCCGATCCTGGTTTTTTCCTAACAAATGAATCCCGCATCCTTAGAAACGTATATCTGAATTTGAAAGATGAGTTCGGTGAAGTTGAGGCTTTTGTAGATCTTCATCATATGGGAACCCCAGAAACGAATAAGACCGGCGAGGATGTCACAATCGCGATAGACTATCCACCACTGGGGCCGGAAGATAGTACAAAATATGCGGATTGGCCAAAATTGGATCAAGATAAGTCTAAGCGATACGCGTTAGCTGCTGCTCTTGGGGTAAAGGAATTTTCGGATAGGGAAGAGCCAGGAGTTGCCCGTTATTTGCACCCTGAGGAACGTGACTTGCCTGGACAGGCTAGGTCTTCATTTGCTCTTAATGGAACCGCTACGGTTCTCTTCGAAATGCCAGGGCAACAACCTGAATATGGCTATGATCAAGCGTTAATCGATCGTGTGGAAAATGGATTATGGGGCATTGCTACTCGTATGGCTGATGGGTCTATCGACCAACTAAATGGTGATCAATTCCTTCGTTTGCCAAAGTATTGGACGGAGCGTTCATCTGATATGAAAATATTAGTTGAACGATTTTTAGAGGAAGGAAAGATCGAGAACGAAAGTGCTGCCCATTCATTATCTATCCATTTGATGATGGTTAATATTTATGAGAAAAGAGAAGAAGGTGAGAAGGTTGTTAAGCATATGAGGAACTTTAAATTACTACTTGATCATCAAAACGAAGAAGGATTGATTGCTGAAGATGCATATAACAGACTTCATGATGATGCTGATTATTTAATTGAGAAGTGGTAAGCTTTTATAAGAAGGTGTAGCAATATAAGGTAATCCATATAAAGCAAAAAAACATAATATGGATTACCTTTAAGTCTTTCTTAAATAGTAGAGTTGCGTTGGATCAAGCTTTACGCATTGCTTAATCCTTTTTGCACTCTTTCGTTATATAGAGACAACCTGTGAAAAAGGAGTTTAAATGCTTAAGTTAAAGTATCTTTTGAGCTCTTTCTGTCCCTTATCGGTAATCGTAACGGCACGACTTAAAGGTTTTCTGCTAATCCAATTCAATTCAAAAAGATGAGAAGTTATGGCCTGACCTAAAGCACCAGCAAGATGATGATGCCGTTCACTCCAGTCCAAACAAACACGGGAGAAGGAACGACGTTCTTTTCTTAGATCCGCAAGTTCCAATCCGAAATCCTGAAAAAACCGTTCTCCATTAGAGGTTACCTCAAATTCTTTTTCTCCTTTTCGCAAATAACCCAAATTCACCATCGATTCAGTTAATGCTACACCTAACCGTCCTGCTAAATGATCATAGCACGTTCTGGCATTACGAAGGGCGATTGTTTGGCTAGACTGTTTTAATGAACGCACTTCGGGTGGTTTTGAAATAGTAAGAAAAGATTCTAAAATACATGCAACCTCTCGACTTGCCAGTTGATAATAACGATATCGTCCATGCTTTTCGACAGTAACAAGGTTCCCCTTCACTAATTTTGAGAGATGAAAACTGGCTGTCTGGGGTTTAATGGCAGCCATATAGGCTAACTCACTTGCTGTATGAAAACGCCCATCCATTAAACTAGTTAGAATCATTGCTCTTGAAGGTTCACTAAGGAGAGAAGCAACTTCGGCCACATTTGGATTCACACTCATTTGTATTCATCTCCTTCTGCATTCCATATTTCGATTATAGTTGAACTATCCATAGGTTACAATAATCATAGATTATAAGTGATTTCAAATTTAATTCATGAAAAGGGGTTTTTTTATGGATCAAAACCATCGATCTTTAAAAATGAGTAACTTTCATCATCTACATCAGCAGTCATCCAGCTTTGTTCTTCCAAATGCGTGGGATGCCATTAGTGCTAAGATGTTTGAAGAAAGTGGATTTGAAGCGATTGGAACGACAAGCGCTGGTATTGCCGCTTCATTGGGGTATAAGGATGGAGGAAATATTCCACTGGAAAAAATGATTGAAGTCATTCAGTTGATTACAAGTTCTGTGAATGTCCCCGTCAGCGCAGATATTGAAGCAGGATACGGAGAAACCATTAAGGAGGTTTTAGAAACAGTAGAAAAAATTATAGCTACTGGAGTTGTTGGGATAAATATTGAAGACGGTACAGGCAAACCAGATCAACCACTATATGATCTATCCTTTCAAAAAGAAAAAATTGCAGCTATCAAGGAACTTTCCTATGCCACTGATGATGCTTCATTATTTATAAATGCTCGTACAGATACATACTGGCTCCATGTTGGAGATGCAACAATGCGATTGAAAGAAACCGTTAGACGTGCTAAAGAATTTGAGGAAGCGGGAGCGGATTGTATTTTCGTTCCTGGATTAACAGACCAGACGATTATCCAACATCTCAGAGAAGAACTTTCCTTACCTATTAATCTATTGGCCAGCCCTGGAATGCCTTCTTTGACCGAGTTATCAGATATTGGCATTGAGAGGCTTAGTTGTGGGTCTGGCCCTTTTAGAGCAACTGTAACTTTACTGAAAACCATTAGTGATGAGATCATGGGTCAACAAACCTTTCATCATATGATGAATGACGCTATGCCCTATGACAAGATTGCTAACTTAGGGGGGAAATAATAAGATTCAAATCCTTTTATAACATTCTATAATGGTAAGTCGATTATGCTTATATGAGGTAATCGACTTTATTCTCAGGATACATATTCTATTTGAAGTTCAAGTAGTTTATTTGTCCCCTGCTATAGTAGTACCTCTGTACGCGAACTATCAGAAACGCTTTATGCATAAAACCATAGAAAATACTCTCAACATGTAACTGTATTTTCTCCTAAATGAACAATAATTACAGTCTGTTTTTTGATGAACATAAACAAAAAATCATAACAAGTACTTGACCTTCTATTGATTCTGCTATACTATGTTTATAGAATTAATGCAATCGTTTGCACATATGGTTGGGAGAATAGGATTAAATAAGTAGAATTTTGATAACGTATATGTTTTATTTTTTAGTAAAATGAAAGTGTTTTCAAGTTTTTGAAAAACTAAGGAACCATCGATTCATTTGAGAAATCGTTTGCATTAATAATAAGGAGGGAGCAGCATGAGAAACATGTTTTCATTTGATTTCTGGCAGAAGTTAGGGAAGGCGTTGTTGGTTGTTGTGGCTGTAATGCCTGCAGCTGGAATTATGATCTCGTTAGGGAAAGTAATTGCAATGTCAGTGGAAGATATATCTTTTATCCTTATGATTGGACGAGTGATGGAAGATATTGGCTGGGCAATTATTAATAACTTACATATTTTATTTGCTGTAGCCATTGGCGGTTCTTGGGCAAAAGAGCGATCCGGAGGGGCATTCGCAGCTTTACTAGCGTTTATATTAATTAATCGAATTACTGGTGTTATATTTGGTGTTACCAACGATATGTTTACCAATCCGGAGGCGGCAGTTACTTCTTTATTTGGAAGTGAATTGGTCGTGGATAATTATTTCACTTCAATTTTAGGGGCACCTGCGCTTAATATGGGGGTATTTATTGGAATTATTTCCGGTTTTATTGGAGCGGCAATTTATAATAAATACTACAACTTTAGCAAACTACCACAAGCCCTATCATTCTTTAATGGAAAACGTTTTGTACCATTTGTGGTTATCCTGTGGTCGGTAATTATTGCTGTGATCATGGCTGTTGTATGGCCATTTATTCAGGGACTGATTAATGATTTTGGTATTTGGTTAGCATCGTCTAAAGACTCTGCACCATTTCTAGCGCCATTTGTCTTTGGGATGTTAGAGCGATTGTTGTTACCATTCGGTTTACATCATATGCTAACGGTTCCAATCAACTATACGGAGCTTGGCGGAACCTATACGATAATGACCGGAGCATCGGTTGGTGAAGTGGTAGCAGGTCAAGACCCACTTTGGTTGGCTTGGGTTTCTGATCTAGTCAATTTGCAAGCAGCTGGTGATATGCAAGCCTATCATACGTTGCTACAAGAAGTAACACCAGCTAGGTTTAAAATGGGACAGATGATTTTATCCAGTGCAGTATTAATTGGAGCGGCACTTGCAATGTATCGTAATGTTGATATAGATAAGCGTACAAAATACAAGTCCATGTTTTTCTCTGCGGGACTAGCCGTATTCATTACAGGGGTAACGGAACCGATTGAGTTTATGTTTATGTTTGCAGCACCAGTATTGTACTTTGTTTATGCTCTTATAGCTGGAGTAAGTTTTGCAATGGTAGATTTAATAGATTTGCGTTTACACTCCTTTGGGTTAATCGAATTGACTACTCGATTACCAATGGCAATCAATGCAGGGCTCATCGGTGATATTATTAACTTTGTAATTACTTGTCTTGTTTTCTTTGCAATTAGTTATTTCCTTTTTCACTTCTTAATCAGGAAATTAAACTCACCAACACCAGGTCGTGCCGGTAATTACTCAGAAGACGATGAAACAGAAGAGGAAAACAACAGCTCTACGCAAACAGCAAGAGCAAAAGATACGAAAGATACAGAAGTGAAAGAAGTTGTCCGCTTACTTGGTGGTGAAGCGAATATCTTGGAAGTAGATGCATGTATGACACGTCTTAGAGTCTCTGTAAAAGATGTAGATCAAGTTGCCTCTGAAACGGATTGGAAAAAGACAGGTGCAATGGGGCTTGTTAAAAAAGATACTGGCGTTCAGGCAATCTACGGACCAAAAGCAGATGTGCTTAAATCAAAGGTAATCGATTACCTGGAGGAGGAGTAGATGAAATTATTGACACTAAACTGCCATTCTTGGCAAGAGGAAGATCAATGGAAGAAGCTGGACATCCTTGCTGCATCAATTCATGAGGCTGCTTATGATGTTGTTGCTTTACAAGAAGTAAGTCAATCTATTGTATCGGAACAAGTAACAGATCGTTTGAAAAAGGATAATTTTGGATTATTACTTGTACAAAAGCTAAATGATTTGGGATCAACTTATAAATATACATGGGCGTTCTCACATACTGCTTATGATCAATATGAAGAAGGGGTTGCTTTATTGACAAAGTGTCCAATTCTTGACCAAACAGAGTTCTTGGTAAGTCAAAGTGATGATCCAGAATTTTGGAAAACACGTAAGGTGGTAGGATTGACCATTGATCATCATGGGATACCATATGCATTTTATTCTTGTCATATGGGATGGTGGCAGGACAAAGAAGAGCCGTTTCGTTGCCAGATGGATCAACTCGTTACAAATGTAAATAAACAGATTCCACATTATCTAATGGGCGATTTTAATAATGTGTCTAATATAGAAGCGGAAGGGTATGCCTATGTGCAACATTTAGGTTATAATGACACCTTCCAACTGGCAGGAGAAAAGGATAGTGGAATTACTGTAGCTGGTGAAATTGCAGGTTGGGAAAAGAATAACGAAAATAAACGAATTGATTTTATTTTTACGTCGACAAAGGACAAGGTACGATTGTCGCGTGTGATATTTAATGGTATCAATAAACCAGTGATTTCCGATCATTTCGGTGTGGAAGTGACGATAGAAAATGGAACGATGAATGGAACTAGTTAAATGAAGGAGAGGGACGATGAAAAAACTATGGTGGAAAGAAGCGGTAGCCTATCAGGTCTATCCTCGCAGCTTTATGGATTCAAATGGAGATGGAATTGGTGATATTCAAGGAGTCATTGATAAGTTAGATTACCTTAAAGATTTAGGCATTGATGTAATCTGGCTAAGTCCTGTCTATCAATCCCCAAATGATGATAATGGGTATGATATTAGTGATTACCAAGCCATTATGTCTGAATTTGGCACCATGACAGATTTTAATCAATTATTGGAAGAAGTACATCAGCGAGATATGAAATTAATTATGGATTTAGTCATTAACCACACGTCGGATGAGCATCCTTGGTTTATGGAGTCAAGGTCCTCAAGAAATAATCCCTATCGTGATTATTATATATGGCATGAAGCAAAAGGCAATCGAGAGCCCAATAATTGGGAATCCATTTTTGGGGGATCGGCCTGGGAATATGATGAACCAACCAATGCCTATTATATGCATGTTTTTTCTCGTAAACAACCTGATTTGAATTGGGAAAACCCGAAAGTCCGCCAATCTTTATATGAGATGGTGAACTGGTGGTTAGATAAAGGAATTGACGGTTTTCGAGTAGATGCCATTTCGCATATTAAAAAGGCTCCAGGTTTTCCGGATATGCCAAATCCGGAGAATAAGAAATACGTACCTTCTTTTGATGGTCACATGAATCAGAAAGGTATTCATGACTTTTTAGCGGAATTAAAGCAGGAGACATTTGATCATTATGATATCATGACTGTTGGTGAGGCAAATGGGGTGACAGTAGATGATGCAGATCTTTGGGTTGGTGAACATAAAGGGAAATTCAATATGGTATTTCAATTCGAGCACTTGGATTTATGGGGGAAAAGTGCGTCTGGTGGATTAGATATTCACGCATTAAAAGAGACATTATCTAAATGGCAGAAAGGGCTTGAAAGCGACGGATGGAATGCTCTTTTTCTGGAAAATCACGATCAACCACGCTCGGTTTCAAGCTGGGGAAATGATGATCGATATTGGAAGGAATCAGCAAAAGGGTTGGCTACTCTTTACTTTCTCATGCAAGGAACACCATTTATTTATCAAGGACAGGAAATTGGAATGACAAATGTCCAATTTGCGTCCATTGATGATTATAATGATATTTCCATGAAAAATTTATACGCAGAAGAGATGGCGAATGGGAAAAATCATCAAGATGTGATGGAGATTATTTGGAAAAATGGGCGAGATAATTCAAGAACACCAATGCAGTGGAGTAGCCAAGAAAAAGCAGGATTTACTACGGGTACCCCTTGGATGAAGATCAATCCAAATTATAGAAATATCAATGTTGCTGCACAGATAAAGGATCCAACATCCATTTATCATTACTATAAACAGCTCATTCAATTAAGAAAACAACATCCAGTCTTTATTTATGGAAAATATGATCTTTCTTTAGCCGATCATGATAAGGTATACGCGTATACAAGAACCGATGGAAATCAGCAAATGTTCATTATGGTGAATTTATTTGAGGAGGAAGTATTGGTCAGCATTACAGATCAATCATCAGCGAAGTTGTTACTAAGTAATTACGATGTAGATAAAGAAGAACAATTGGAGCAATTGGTATTAAGGCCTTATGAAGCTAGGGTTTATCAACTAATTTAAAAAAGGCGAAAATTCTTTCTAGGCTGTCGGAAAAAAGTCTCGACAGCCTGTTTACTTAGAATTTTCAAAGAACCTCCTTATAATCAGATAAGGTAAAGAATATATTCTATAAACGGAAAACATCTTTATCTTAACCGATAAAAAATCCCGCTATTAGGTATAAGACAGCTGCAATTCCAAGCCCAATGGAAACAATCTTTAATTTATACCGTGCATAATCAATTAATGGAACTTCTAAAATAGACGCCGTCGTAATGGTTGTATCGCCAAGTGGAGAGGTCATGGCACCAAATGATCCACTTGCAAAGACGGCACCAACTGTCATTGGCAGTGAAGCTCCAGTGGAAGCTGCTAGAGCAACACCAAGTGGCATAAATATCCCCCACGTTCCAAAAGATGATCCGAGAAAATAACTAACGATCGATCCGACGATAAAAACAATAGCAGGGATTGTAAAGGCTGGGAGAAAAGAACCTAGTGTTGCTTCAATAAATTGAGAGAAACCAAGGTCCTCCGTAACAAGCGAAAGAGACCATACTAAAACGAGAAGGATGATCGCTTCCATTAATTGATTTCCCCCATCATAAAAATGATAAATCGTTTCCCCTAATTTTTGGTCACGAATCATGTAGAAAATAAATGTGATGATTAACGTAATAAAAACAGCAAGCAGGATGACGAAAGTAGCATCAGCTTCAGCAAAGGCATTGAACAAGCTAGTAGCTCCTTTTTCCACCCCATCCTGCCACAATAGAAATAAGGTAAGTCCAAGTAGTAAAAACAATGGGACAATTAAATTCCAAGGTTGTGCCTTTACCATTTCTAATTCTTTTTTTATGCTAGCACGATGATGTTTCCCTTCTTCCCCGTCTTGCGGACCATTATTTGTCTGTTTCTTTTTTGGCTTTGACCAGAAGGTCCAAATCAATCCAATAATTAGCATGACGATGGCAAAAAAGTTGAAAGGGATACTATATAGGAAAACTTGATAAGCATCTGCATTCAAATTATGTTTTTGAATACCGCCCTCAATCAGTGAAACCATAAACCCAACAAATGCTGTTGCTACAGGTAACAATACAATAACAGAGCTGGTTGATACGTCCATGGTAAAACCAACTTTCCAATTTGATATATTGACTTTTTTCAATAAGGATTTAATCACAGGACCAATCATCATAATTCGAAACATTGGCATCATAAAGGTAAAGGGGAGAGTTAACCAAATGACCGCTAGAAGCCCGCGTTCAGAGTCAATTTTGTTACCAACCCACTCCGAAAATCCCTTCACACCACCAGAGATTTGCATCATGCCGATTAATCCGCCAAATAGATATAAAAAAGCGATAATATTAATATTTCCTGGATCAGCCAAGGTAGTTACGATATAGCTGACCGTCTCCTTTGTCCCGTCCAAAATACTGAATTCTAATAGAAAAGCTCCTACAACCAGACTAAGTACTAAACCAGGAAGAATTCGTTTTTGCCAGATCGAAAGTCCAATAACAATAATAAATGGAATTAATGAAAGCCATGATTGTTCCATCAGATAACCTCCCTTATCGCCTTATAATGGAATTTCATAATAATGAATGACCTCTCTTGTTACCATGTGTTAAATCATCCTTTTTCATGCGTGAATGGAAGAAGGTATATCCTTAACTAATAAGAGATGTTACGCTTAACAAAGAAAAACTGTTATAAGTTAGTTATATGAGGAGAGTGACTGCATGGATGAAGAACTTAAAACGTTACTTACAAGAACCAATCTTTACACCGTTGGTTGACCGATTTGTCATGTTTGGATTTGCCGTTGCTGGTGCTTTTGCAAGCATTTATTCATCTGAGCATATGCCATTTTTGGAATTGCTTCATTATTTACTGTTGTTTTTATTAATTGCCATGCCCATCCTAGAATGGATTGGAACAAATTGGAGAGAAAAAAGAGGAATTAAGGAGGAGTCGGTACGATCGCCTCAATATGCCGATAAGATTATAGCTAATTTGTTTGTTATTTTATCAATGATTCTAGGTATCGTTAGCTTAGGGATAAATCTACTTGCTGAATCGTTTAATTGGCGCTGGATGGTGTTTATGTTAGTTGTTGTATTATTTAGCTTTTTCATGCGATATATCCTTATAAAACGTTGACGTCAACTAGAAAATAAATAAAAAAATTGTCAAAACCTTTTGCATTTTTATTGTGGAATTGCTATGATAGATATTAAATATTTAAAAGGAATTCTTATCAAGAGAGGTCAAGGGACTAGCCCGTAGACGCCTCAGCAACCTGTTTGTGAAGACAAGGTGCTACTTCTAGCAAGTTTAGTTAAACTTGAGAGATAAGAAGATGACACCGTTTATTACAGCGTCTCTTCTTAGCTAGAAGAGGCTTTTTTATTACATAAAAAATTAGGGAGTGGATAAAATGGCAACAAAAGTAGAAAAAAAAGCACCATTTAAAGGGGATCATGTAGGAAGTTTTTTAAGACCTGATCGGATTAAGCAAGCTCGAATTCAAAAGGCAAGTAGGGAAATCACGAACGAACAACTCCGAGCCATTGAAGACACGGAGATAATTAAATTAGTTGAAAAACAAAAGAAAGCAGGGTTAAAGGCAATTACAGATGGGGAATTTCGTCGTGCATGGTGGCATTTTGACTTCTTAGAAGGTTTGATTGGAGTTGAAGAATTTGTACCCGAAGCAGGATTGCAATTTTCTGGAATTCAAACAAAAAAACGCGCGATTCGTGTCACTGGAGAAGTAGACTTTAGTGAAAACCATCCTTTTCTTGCAGACTATAAGTTCTTACATGAAGCCGTCGGAGACCAGCATGTTGCGAAGCAGACAATCCCAAGTCCGAATATGTTGCTAGTGCGAGCTGATATAGAAACAAATGTCTATGAAAATATGGAACAAGTGATTCCAGATTTAATTAACACATATCAAAAAGCAATCCAAGCTTTTTATGATGCTGGTTGTCGCTACTTGCAATTAGATGATACTTCTTGGAGTTCATTTCTTTCAGATGAGGGCAGGGAATCGCTCCGAGAAAAAGGTTTTGATCCGGAACAATTAATGGAAGTCTGTAGAAGTGTTATTAATGAATCCATTGCCGAACGTCCAAACGATATGTTAATAACGATGCATATTTGTCGTGGTAATTACCGCTCACACTATTTCAGTACAGGATCATATGATGCGGTTTCAGAAACTATTTTTGGAGGATTAGATGTAGATGGGCTTTTCCTTGAATTTGATGATGATCGATCGGGTGGCTTTGAACCTTTATCTTATGTGAATAGAAACGACCTTCACGTTGTATTGGGCTTGGTTACATCAAAATTTGCGGAGCTGGAAGATCCAAACTTGGTTAAAAAACGTATTGCAGAAGCCGCTACGTATATCCCTTATGGCCAACTTTGTCTCAGCCCTCAATGTGGATTTGCGTCAACCGAGGAAGGAAATAATTTAACAGAAGAAGAGCAGTGGAAAAAAATACGTCATGTTGTTGAGATAGCGGAAGATGTATGGCAATAAGTTTAGAGGTTCCTTCTTGTAAGTAATTAACTAAAGGAAAATCCAAATTATTATCCGAATATACAAGTTATATTCGGGTAGTTTTTTTATTGTTCATTTTCTTCATCATGATTGCGGTTGAAAGGTATGGAAATGAATGCATCAGCTTGGAGAGCGCTCGCTTTATCTATTTTCTATCCCCTTAAAATAACACCAAAGCTTCTGATCTTTTGTTAAAACCCTATTATTTGCCTAAGTATTAATAGATTCTATCATCATTTTCTTCTAACTTCCTCTATCAACCTATGCACTGACTGAATTACATCATAGGATGATCTTGCAAGATAAACAAAATTTAAAGGAGGAATTTAGTGTGGCTATTACCGTACCAGTTCCAACACTAGGTGATGTTATTGTATTAACGTATGAAGGTGATCAAGTAGAAACGGGATGTACAGCTCCAGGTGAAGATGCTCCAGAAGTCAAAAACTTCTCGGTTGAGCAGGGGAATCTTTATATTATTGGATGTAATAACTTCCCAATTGGGGGAGGCACCGTAGCATATATTGTGGATGCTCAAAATATTGATCTTGGTGAACTTATTCAAGCAATTTTAGGTTTGGCAGTTGTTCAAGGTACAGGTGGAAAGACAAATATCTTTACTGCTGTTTAAGCAGTTTTCTATTAGAGTATATGGCTGAGAAACCATGAATTTCTAAATAAGTAGGCGAACCATACTTTCGCAGTGGAAATCGTTTCGCTTTTCGTGAGCATGTCAGCTAACTTGGGCGAGCAAAATATCGCCTATCCGAGTGGATCTTAGGTCTGTGCTGGGTTTCAACGATTTCTACTGCAGATCTTTAATAGATGATGCGTTCAATCATTTCATCTAATAATATAGCAGAAGTCAAATTCATGAAAGACAGTCGTAATTTGTTTAGCTACATGACTTTTGTCCTGTTCCCTATGTAGAGACACTACTGACTTGGATGCCGATATTTGGTTAAATGATAAAGTAAAGTAAGGATGAATAAACAAAGACCGATAATTAGAAAGCTCGAAGCATATATGGATATTTGATGATTACTAACGTTCTCATTAATCATAATAAAAAGATAGGAAATGCCAATCCCGTTTCCATCAATCGGTCTCTGAACGAATTGGAAATAGTTATATACACTCGTTAAACTGAGAAAATATAAAAGGAATAACAGCAGCTTTTGCTTCATTATACCACCCCTTTGTCAAAAGATACTCCCGTTTTATCGGTATATTCTGATTTTTAGATGTTAATCAACCTGAACTGATGATTCTTTTCCTACCAATTGACGTTGTTTTTGTACTATTCTATCATGGAAGAAGTTTAACTCAAACATCAGTGGAAGTCCCATGTTTGATTTATTGAAAATAGCTTCTGATAAATGCCTTCACCATGTAACTGCTGTAATCTAGCTTCTTTTGTTATAATTAGTTTAAGATAGTCACGGTTTTTTTACTGGAAGGAGAGAGTAGCAATAAATCTAAATAATATTGGAAAGAAAATAAAACAGATGCGTTTACGAACAAAAAAGACACAACAGCAAGTGGCAGATGAATGTGGTATCTCCAAAAGTCTTCTATCAAAAATAGAAAATGGCCAGACTGCTTCAGCAATTGCCACGCTATCCAAAATTAGTGAAGTATTACATGTGCCATTATCATGGCTATTAGATGATCACGATGATCGCGATCTTGTTTTGCTTCCGCATGGAGAGCGACAATTCAAAGTAGGCGATGAAAATATGGGATACTCCTATGAATTATTAGCCAATCGCTCAAGGTTTACTGGCATTGAACCGACGATTGTACACGTTACTCCGCGTGACATGAATGTTCGTCAAGAAGCGTATACCCACTCACAGGATGAGTTTATCTATATTCTGGAAGGAAAGATTCAATTACTTTATGGAGAAAGCAAACATCATATGGAACAAGGAGATAGTGCTTTCTTTAAAGGGAACAAATCGCATCTGTTTATACCAGTAAATAATGAACCCGCTCGGGTATTAACCATTTTTATTGATAATCATTTGTAAATCAAGAGGCTCAGCAAGGTGCTGAGCCTTTTTAAGACCTAGTTTTTATGGAATAAGCCCTTGCAAAGTGATTATAATAGATCACAACATTAACTTTAATCGTTTTCATTTTGTAGCCTTTCTCTACAAAGCCTATTTTCCAATGTGTTGCCGTTTAAATACTTTCAGCCCTATTTTCTCAATGATTGCGCCTCTGCTTAGCCTTCCTATAGGTGCCCTCGATAATCAATGGTTACAATCATTCCAAAGTCCATTGATATTAATCCTTATTCAGTAGAAGAAATACATAAAAATTTAATTGTTTTATCGGTTCGATTATACCAATTATGCGGGGTGGATGATTCCAAAAATATGCAATCATATGGTTGCAATAGGACTTCTTCATGGTTAACTTCGATGGTTAGAGTGCCTTCTAATACATAGAGGAATTCCTGACCTTTATGTGTAAAATTATTCCCCCGATTATCCCCTGGATTCAAAATTATTAAATTAGGTACAAACAAAGGGTTTTCCATTTCTCCCGAAAGATCTTTATAAATAAATCGATTTTCTGTCAGGTTTTTCGTATCAACAATATTTCTGGTAATTGCCGAACGGGAACCTTGTGTTTCTGAAGAAAAAAAATAGCTTGGATTCACCCCGAGTGCTTCAGAAATTCGTTTTAACGAAAGTAATGTTGCAGATGTTTTGGAATGCTCTAATTGTGACAAAAAACTAATGGAAAGACCGGTTTCTTGAGAGACTTGCTTCAATGTTAACTTTTTTTGTTTTCGCAGATTCTTTACTTTGTTTCCAAGGTTTTCAGAATTTGTCATGGTATACTCGCCCCTTATGCTAAACGGTTCATGATAGTTCACAATTCCTAGTTTTATAGAATGGTATGAAAAAACAGTTGACGAAAAAGCAAAAAATATCTTATAATTTATTTAAACATAATTTAAGTGATACTTAAATACTTTTCGCTTAAATTATTAGAAAATTTTCTTAGTTCAAATTTCAAATTAATGTAGCTACGATCTATTTCTTATTAGTAACTAGAAAAAAACCCGCAACAGGCTAGACAACTTATTGATTACAGTAATGATTAAATTAATAAGCACTGCATATGCTTTAGGGTTTCTTCTTTTCACAAGTAGTGAAAACGGTTTCATCATTTGGACTAGTAAACTATAATTAGGAGGTTTTTCATATGGTAGTACCTTATACACACGAGCCTTTTACAGATTTTACAGTGGAAGAAAATCGGCAACAAATGCTTCATGCATTAAAAAAAGTAGAGAAGGATCTAGGTAAGGAATACCCACTAATTATTGGGGGAGAACGCATTACAACAGAAGATAAAATCGTTTCTGTTAACCCTGCTAATAAAGAAGAAGTAGTTGGCTATGTTTCGAAAGCGAATCAAGAATTAGCAGAAAAAGCAATGAAAGTTGCAGATCAAACATTTGAAACGTGGCGGAAATCAGACCCGAAATTCCGTGCGGATATTCTTTTTCGATCTGCGGCAATTATTCGACGTAGAAAACATGAATTCACAGCTCATTTAATTAAAGAAGGTGGGAAACCGTGGAAAGAAGCAGATGCGGATACAGCAGAAGCAATTGATTTCCTTGAATATTATGGCCGTCAAATGCTTGAGTTAAAAGATGGTGTCAAGATCAACAGTCGTCCTATTGAATACAATCAATACCATTATATCCCATTAGGCGTTGGGGTTGTGATCTCACCTTGGAACTTCTTGTTTGCAATTATGGCCGGTACAACGGTAGCAGCTATGGTCACAGGTAATACGGTATTGTTGAAACCAGCCAGTGCTACACCAGTAATTGCTTATAAGCTAATGGAAGTGTTGGAAGAAGCGGGTATGCCTGCTGGAGTTATCAATTACATTCCGGGTCCTGGTAAAGAAGTAGGGGATTATCTAGTTGATCATCCACGTACGCGGTTTATTAGTTTTACAGGATCACGTGAGGTTGGAACACGAATTTTTGAGCGTGCTGCTAAAGTACAAAAAGGTCAGAAGTGGCTGAAACGTACGATTATTGAAATGGGTGGAAAAGATACCATCGTAGTAGATAATGAAGCCGATTTAGAGTTGGCAGCTGAATCGATTGTACAATCTGCATTTGGATTTTCAGGACAAAAATGTTCGGCATGTTCACGTGCTGTCATACATGAGGATGTCTATGAAGAAGTGAAAGATAGAGTCGTAGAGCTTACCAAAGAATTATCAGCTGGGAATCCACATGATAACTCTCATTTTATGGGACCAGTTATTGATCAAGGTGCTTATGATAAAATTATGGATTACATCGAAATTGGCAAGCAAGAAGGAGAATTATTAGCAGGCGGCTCAGGTGATAATCGTATAGGTTGGTTCGTAAATCCTACTGTTTTTGGTAATGTAAGTCCAGAAGCAAGAATTATGCAGGAAGAAATCTTTGGACCAGTAGTTGCACTTACAAAGGCAAAGAACTTTGATGAAGCGATTGAGATTGCCAATAATACAGAGTATGGATTAACTGGTGCCGTAATTACCAATAATCGTACCCATCTTGAGCAAGCAAGACAAGATTTCCATGTCGGTAATCTTTACTTCAACCGCGGTTGTACAGCTGCAATTGTAGGTTATCAGCCATTTGGTGGATTTAATATGTCGGGTACGGACTCTAAAGCAGGTGGACCTGATTATCTGATTCACCATATGCAAGGTAAAACAAGCTCTGAAATGCTATAACATAATAACAATATCTCACTCCTGCACTGCTTTACAAAGTTTTGTGGAAATGCGTAATCAAAATCATGGGAAATCACTTATTGTGTTTTTCCCTTGCTTTTGATCGTTCATAAACTATAGATGGTTGGGGGGAGGATCAACGTGGAACAAATCATGCGCAATTTCTTTTTATTTTTATCCAATAATAAACCACTAACGAAAGCAGCTAAGAAGTATGGTTTTCGATTTGGAGCATCGCGATTTGTTGCAGGAGTAGATATTAATGGTGCGGCTGAAAAAATAAAAGAGTTAAATGCCAAAGGATTTGACGTTACAGTCGATCATTTGGGAGAGTTCATTGATAATGAAGACGAGGCTAGGCAATCTGCTCAGGAATGTATTCAGGCGATCAAGGTCATTGCAGAAAAAGAATTGAATGCACAATTATCGTTGAAATTAACTTCTTTGGGAATGGATATATCGTATGAATTAGTTATGGAGAACATGCGAAAAATTTTGCAGGCTGGGACAGAATATGGTGTGATTATAACGATTGATATGGAAGATTATCAGCGTACAGAACAGACGTTAACCATATTTAAGTCATTACGACAGGAATTTGATAATTTGGGAACGGTTTTACAGGCGTATCTTTATCGCGTGGAAGAGGACTTAGACGCATTAGATAGCTACAACCCTTATCTTCGCTTAGTTAAAGGTGCTTATAAAGAGTCCGAAAAAGTGGCATTTCCAAATAAACAGGATGTCGATGATAACTATAAAAAAATTATAAAAAAGAACTTATTGAATGAGAATTACACAGCTGTTGCAACGCATGATGACAGTATTATTGCTTATACCAAAGAACTGGAAAAAGCGCATGATATTCCTCGTGACCAATTCGAGTTTCAAATGCTTTATGGAATTCGTATTGAATTACAAGAACGATTAGTCGACGAAGGATATAAAGTACGTGTATATATGCCGTATGGAGATGACTGGTTTGGTTATAATATGCGTCGTTTGGCCGAACGTCCAGCTAACGTTGCCTTTGTATTAAAAGGAATCTTTAAAAAATAGTCGGTTTATAATGTGCAAGATGCGATTTGAGAAAGGTTTTATGCCGATATTCTCATAACTGCGCTTGCACTTTTCTATTACATATACATGAAAGGAAGAAAGCTATGTTAATTCTTTCAGAGCAAGAAATTAAGGATCATTATTTTATGAACGATGCAATCTATGATGTAAAGCAAGGGTTAATTTCTAAAAAGAAAGGACAAATTACTAATCCGCATCGGACAGTCATTGACATACCGGCGCATCAAGCTTCGAGTCTATATATGCCAAGTGCAGACTTATCACAGGAAATTGCCTCCGTGAAATTAGTCAGTATTTTTCCTGAGAATCCGAAACAAGGAAAGCCAACTACTCAAGGTGCATTAGTATTAACCGACGCTAGTAATGGGGAACATATTTGTATGATGAGTGCATCATTTTTAACTCGTTTACGTACAGGAGCACTGAGCGGGATAGGGACAGAAAAATTAGCTAGAACGGATGCACAAACATTGGGAGTGATTGGAACGGGGGCCATGGCCTTTGAACAAGTCCTAGGTGTTTTGGAAGTTCGTGTTATCCAAGAATTAATCCTATTTAATCGGACGATCGAAAAGGCGTACACATTCAAAGAAGCATTAATGACCTGGGGGATTACGATTCCAATCAAAGTAGTGGATTCACCGAAGCAAGTCATGCAAGTGTCCGATATTATTGCTTGTAGTACAAGGTCGGATAATCCGGTATTCGATGGAAATGATCTACGACCTGGTATGCATATAAATGGGGTTGGTTCGTATTTGCCTAGCATGAGAGAAGTAGATCTAAAAACCATTCAGACAGTTGATAAGATTATTGTGGATGATTTAGCCAGTATAAAAGAAGAAGCTGGTGAGTTAATTTATGCGAATCAAGAAAGTGATTGGCAATTTTCTCACATCCACGCAGAGTTAAGTGATGTTGGTGGTGGAGATCGATTATTGCGAGAAACAGATCAAGAAATTACTTTTTTTAAATCCGTTGGAGCTGCCTATTTTGATCTTGTCGTAGCTAAAGGAATTTATGTAAAAGCGAAATCGCTAGGAATAGGTCAAAAGATAGAATTGTAGTCTCTTAACCAACAATTAAAAAGATCTTATCGGAAAAATGTAAAAAATCATACTTGACACATTTTTCGGTATTCGGTATTATTGTGTACAATTCTTACTAATTAAATTGAATATTCCTTATCTAGAGTCGGGGGAGGAATCTGGTCCAGTGATCCCGCAGCAACCGTTACATATAACAAGGTGCTAATTCCAGCAAGCATTTGCTTGAAAGATGAGAGAATGTAGGCGATACAGCAACCTCTTCTCATCGGAAGGGGTTTTTTCATTGGTCATTATAGAAACCGTATATCCTCTTCCATTAATCCAACTAAATGAATGGGAAAAGTTATATTTAATTAGTGAAATGATTTATTTATTAAAGGAGCGATAACATTGAGTAATATAACGGAGAGTTTGTATAAAAAATCCTATTTCTCACGGATTCAAGAGCTTAGAGAATATGCCCCAGAAACATGTAATACTTTTTTTGCTTTTAATGATCAGGCCTTAGCTGAAGGAGAGTTGCAGGCAAAGCTAAAAGAATTAATTGCCGTTGCTGTAGCACATATTACAGGATGCCCATACTGCATTGAATTACATGTAGGCAATGTGAAGAAACAAAAAGCAACAAAAGAAGAGGTAACTGAAGCTATCTTTGTTGCAGCAGCATTAAAGGCAGGATCAGCAGCAGCCCATGGAGTTAATGCATTGAATGCGTATGACGGGGAAGGAACTGATAATTTGTATCAGGCGTCTTATTTTAACCGATTAAAGGAATTTGCAGCATTAAATGGGGCTACATTTGACGCATTTCTTGATTTTGATAAACAAGCAATCCAAACGAATTATCTGACTGAGAAAGAAAAGGAACTAATTGCAGTGGCATCAGCACATACCACAGGCTGTGCATATTGTATTGACCTTCATACGAAAAATGCAAAACATGCGGGGGCAAACCGCCATGAAATTGCTGAAGCAATCTTCGTAGCTGTAGCTTTGAAAGCAGGGTCTGCTTTGGCACGTAGTGTAAATAAACTTAATGCCTATGACGACTAAACCGTCTCCTAGGTTAGCACGGGGGCACCGAATCCTCATGAGTTACCATCAATCAGGGGAGGATGAAGATCACCAGAGTGGTAAAGATTTAATTTAGGATAACGCATAAGGGAGAGTTGGATATGGCTAAACAAATTCACTTTAACGGATTTATTCAGAATTCACCTTCTCCACATTCGACAGGCTTGTGGAAGCATGAAAAGGATGAAGGAGTTAAACATAATACACTTACCTACTGGATGGACATTGCTAAATTGCTAGAGAGAGGGAAATTTGATTCTCTATTTATTGCCGATGTATTAGGAACTTACAGCGTTTATAACAATAGTCATCAGGCTGCAACGGAGCATGCAGTACAGCTTCCAGCTCATGATCCACTAATTCCAATAGCAGCTATGGCTGCTGTAACAGAACATCTAGGATTTGCACCGACGATATCAGCAACATATGCACAACCGTATTCACTAGCTCGTCAGCTTTCTACGCTTGATCACTTAACAAATGGAAGGGTGGCTTGGAATGTCGTCACCTCTTATTTAGAAAGTGAAGCTGTAAACTTGGGACTTACTAGTAGACTGCCAAAAGAATTGCGTTATGATCGAGCAGATGAATTTTTGGAAGTTGTGTACAAACTTTGGGAACAAAGCTGGGAAGCAAATGCCGTTGTTTATAATCGCGAGAATGATCGTTTTGCTGACCCAGAAAAAGTACATTTAATTAATCATGAAGGAAGATTCTTTCAAGTACCTGGCCCGCATTTAGTAGAGCCCTCTCCACAGCGAACACCTGTCATTTTTCAGGCTGGTGCTTCTCCAAAAGGAAGAGATTTTGCAGCTAAACATGCGGAGGGAGTCTTTACCAAAAATCATTCCTTGGATGCATTAAAGAATTATACAGCCGATATCCGAAATCGAACAGTAAAGCAAGGGCGTAATCGAGAAGATGTACGAATCTTTCCAATGATTCTACCAATTATTGGTTCGACAGAAGAAGAAGCGTATCAAAAATATGAAGGATTAAAAGAACAGGTCAGTTACGAGGGGACAGCTGCTTTATTATCTGGTCATACAGGAATTGATTTCTCAAGTTATGACCCAGATCAATATATAGAAGATATGGAAACAGAAGCAGTACAGGGTAATTTAGATATGTACACTAAGGACCCAAATAAAAAGTGGACACTACGTGAAGCAGTGAAGAATCATGGACTTGGGAATGGGACGGTGAAATTCATTGGTACTGCCGAACAAATAGCCGATAAAATTGAAGAATGGGCTACCGTTGGCGATGCAGATGGGTTTAATATTGCCCAGTCCTATTCACCAGGGACATTCCAGGAATTTGTTGATTACGTTATACCGGAACTGCAACAGCGTGGCATCTATCGTACAGAATATGAGGGGAAGACACTAAGAGAGAATATGTTTGGTAAAGGACGTAGACATGTACCGGACAATCACCCAGCTAGAAAAGCTCAAACAACAGTTTAGAACTGTGCGAATGAATTAAATAAAGCACCGTGAGAAAGGAGGGACAGAGATGAGTACAGTTACGATCTATACATGGATCGGTTTTACTATTTTTTTAGTTGTGATGTTTTTGCTTGGCTTGGTCAGTTCAAAAAAAACCAAGAATGTGAGGGATTTTGCGATTGGTGGGGGGAATCTTGGTCCTTATGTGCTTGGTCTGTCCTTCACAGCAACTTATTTAAGTGCCGCTACGTTTCTCGGTTATCCAGGCTGGTCGCATGACTGGGGATTATCTAACCTTTGGCTGTTTTTGGCAATGATTGGTGGTGGCCCAATTGGTGTAATTATGGTAGCGAAAAGAGTAAGGAAGTTAAATAATGGACAAAAATCACTGTCACTTCCTGATTGGCTCGGTGATTTTTATAAGAGTGATATATTACGAGTAGGTACGGGGATTATATTATTATTTAATGTATTTTATATTGCTGGGCAATTCGTCGCAGGTGCCCGTATATTTGAATATTTATTACATATCCCTTATACCACAGGTTTAATTGTAATTGCAGCTATTGTTATTCTGTATGTCTTCGCTGGAGGGGCATTTGCTGATATTTACACGGACGCTGTTCAAGCAGTGATGATGGGAATTGGCGGTCTATTTATATTTGTATCGGGGATCGTTATTTTTTGGGAAGGCAGTATAACAGCAACATTTAGTGGAATTACGTCGAATTTAGCAAATCAAAATGAAAATTTGGTGCGTATTTTTAACCCAGAATCGACGCATTTTTATTCAATTGGTGTTGTGGTAGGTGCCATCGTGATTCAGTGGGCATTCGCTTCTGCCCCTCATTTGTTTAATAAAGTGTTAGGGTTGAAGAATGAGAAAGATCTAGGAAAGATGATTGTCACGTACATTGTGGCTAGTATATTTTCACTTGTTGTTTTATTTGGTGGCATCTATAGTCGTGCTGCATTAGGGGATACGGTAGTTAGCGCGGATGTAGCATTAATGGAATATATTGTCTGGGCATTTCCGGCTATTATTGTGGCTATATTTGGTGTTGTTATACTGGCAGCTGCAATGTCTACAACGGATGGTCTATTTGTTTCCATTTCAACGGTGTTTGCCAATGATATTTTTCTAAAAGTATTAGTAAAACGAGGAATAATTAAAGTAGATAACCAAAAGGCAGAGCGAATTGCTCTCATTATTAGTCGTGTAACTGTTCCAATTATAGGGTTAGTTGCCTTTCTAATTGTAGTAAGACCTCCTGCTTATATGGGTGATGTCATGTGGATTGGTATTTCTGGTGTAGCTGCAGGAACTTTAGGACCAATCTTACATGCTATTTATGGAAAAAGAAAAGCGCCAGCACGAGCAGTTGAAATTTCTATGGCTGTTGGTGTGTTATCCTATCTCATTCTGTATTTTGGAGGAATTATTCCAAGTACCATGTCAGCAGGAGCAGTAGCAACTTTCATTGGGATATTCACAATTATCATTACTGCACCATTTTTAAATCGTCACACCTATTCTTATGATCAAGCAGAGAAAACAACTGTGTAACTTTCGTATTAGTATTACTAAGGCATAAAGCATGAAGAGGTGTTAATATGTTTGTAAATCCTATGCTTTCCGTCTGGTTATATGGATTTATCGTTTTCCAAGTTGTAATTGGCATTTTGCTATGGAAAGGTTATTTTAAAAATAGATAGGTTTAACGAATTAAAGGTAAAAAAAAGCTATCGAATTATTCGATAGCTTTTTCAGGAGGAAGAAGCAGTAAAGGAAAATGCTAAAAGTCTGCGCGCTATTCGAGTGCTTAAATACTAGAAACGGATGGAATGAAACAAGTCTTAATAGCTTGGACTTCTCTTTCAATAGGTATTTTTTGCTGTTTTTTGTTTATAAATGTATACGCATTATCGTATTCATAAGGGAGATTAGGTCACTCTATTTAAAGATCAAATGATTCAACAATATGTTGACTTTATGGTAAATGGAGCAATGGACAAACAACACTAATCCCCTGGATAGTAATTACTATCCAGGGGGTTTTTTAATTTTAAAACGAATTTTTCAATCCATTTAGGAGCGGTTGATATATTTTATTATTATGTTAATATGAACATGTTCATATAAAAAACACGTTCATAAAATGTATAAATAAGGGGAGGTATGTAAAAAACGTTATGAGAGTAAAAGTAGATCAAATTATTTTTTGGCCATCTTTATTGGTAGTTATAGTTGCAACCTTATTCTTAGTTATTTTTAAAGAATCCGCTGGTCCAGTAGTGGAAAGCCTCATGACTGATATTACACATCGTTTAGATTGGGCGTTTGAGTTCTTAACGATCGGTTTATTTATTATTTTGGCATGGTTGATGTTGGGTAAATATGGAAGAGTGAAACTAGGGGATATAGATGATAAACCCGAGTTTTCTCGGTTTAGCTGGGGAGGTATGCTCTTTTGTGCAAGTATGGGTACCAGTATCATGTTTTGGTCGATTGTCGAACCACTTTATTATTATACGGGTCCTCCATTTGGCATCGAAAGCGAATCCACTACTGCTGCTGAATATGCAGTCAGCTATGGGCTATTTCACTGGGGTATTTCTGCATGGGCACTATACGCATTGCCAGCCGTCGTAATGGCTTATAGCTTCTATGTAAGAAAAGAGCGTTCGCTTCGCATCAGTGCGGCTTGCCGAGGTGTGCTTGGAAAGCATGCAGATGGAATTATCGGAAAAATTATTGATATATTAGTAATTTGGAGCATGATTGGCGGGTTAGGAACATCGCTAGGCCTTGGTGTCCCAATGGTATCTGCAGTAATCGGAAATCTAATTGGGATAGAGCCATCATTAGGCTTAAATATTGTTATTATTTTGATTTGGACCGTTATTTTTAGCTCAAGTGCTTATTTTGGATTATATAAGGGGATACGTAAATTAAGTGATTGGAATGTCTATTTAGCATTGGGGTTGGCGATATTTGTGATCATTGTTGGGCCAACATTATTTATTCTATCCTATTTCACAAACAGTCTTGGTTTAATGTTAGATAATTTTATGAGAATGAGTCTGTATACGGATCCAATAGAAAAAGGAGGATTTCCTCAAGCATGGACGGTCTTTTATTGGGCATGGTTTGCAGCGACGGCCCCGTTCATTGGAATTTTTGTGGCTCGTATTTCCAAAGGAAGAACCATTCGTGAGTTAGTATTTAATGTGCTCATGTGGGGTGCATTAGGAAGTTGGCTTTATTTCGGCGTTTTTGGTGGTTACACGATGGATCTTCAATTAACTGGAAAAGTAGATTTAGTTACTATTTTAGAACAGAGTGAGCCAGCTGTTATTGTAGCGGTCTTAAACTCACTCCCTATGCCTATCGTTGTTTCCATTTTCTTTGTTGTTTTAGGTTTTATTTTCTTAGCAACTTCGCTCGATTCTGCAAGCTATGTCATTGCTAGTGTTGCAACAAAAGAATTGTACAGTAATGCTGAGCCAGCACGCTGGCATCGATTATTATGGGGAATACTACTATCAGCATTAGCAATTAGTTTAACCATTGCAGGTGGGCTTAGTGTCGTACAAACATCATCTGTTTTAGTCTCTGTTCCGATTTTAATCATGTATATTCTATTGTCTATATCTTTGGTAAGATGGTTGAGACAGAATGAAGATCAACATGTATATGTGAAGAAACGTCGTTCGTAAATGTTCAAGTGAGGAGGCAGTTAAATGAAAAAGAAAATACAACGTGCACGTATGTGGCGTTATTTTCTCGATGCTGCTGCGGAAATTATTGAAGAAGAAGGAATTGACAATATAACTATACGAAAAATCGCAGATCGCGCTGGATATACAAGTTCTACAGCATATAACTATTTTAAGGATTTATCTCATCTCGTATTCTTTGCAGCCATGCGATTTACAACAACTTATATAGAAGAACTACCAGCATATATGGAAAAAGGCAATAATACTGTAGAAAAATGGCTATATTCATGGGAATGCTTTTGTAAGCATTCCTTTGAGCAGCCAGAAATCTACGCTATTCTTTTTATGGATAATTTGGGAGCAATACCTGAGGATCTGTTGGAAGACTATTATAGTATATACGAAGATGATCTTATTGGATTACCTGAGCAGATTAAATCCATTATTATGGAACAGAATTTCTCCAAACGAAGCGCATTATATATCGAAAATGCAGTGGAAGAAGAATTTATTGATCGTGAAGACATTGATTATATTGCTGATGTTACGTTAATGGTTTGGAAAGGAATGATGAGTACATTCATGAATCATCGACGTAACTACTCTAAGGAACAAGCAGTGGAACGGACAATATGTTATGTGTATGAAAGCGTAATGAGAACTGTTAAGCCAGATAAAAGAGTGAAAATAAATTATCGTTTTTTAGGAAATTAAGTTGCAACACAAGAAAGGAAGATAAGCTTGGTATTTAATGTTAGAGACTCAGAGGAGCGGAGAATTAAAACAGATTATCCACGTGAAATAAAGAAAGTTGACCATATTTGGATACCGATGTCAGATGGAAAGAAACTTGCGGCCACCATCTGGCTGCCTGTGGATGCCGAAGAGAACCCCGTACCTGCGATTTTGGAATATATTCCATACCGAAAAAATGATTTTACTGCAATCAGAGATTCCATACGTCATCCTTATTTTGCTGGGCATGGTTATGCGAGCATTCGAGTAGATATAAGAGGATCTGGTGATTCGGATGGTATATTATTAGATGAGTATTTAAAGCAAGAACAGGATGATGCTTTAGACGTCTTGGATTGGATTTCAAACCAACCGTGGAGTACTGGTTCCGTCGGAATGATTGGGAAATCCTGGGGTGGATTTAGTGGATTACAAGTAGCGGCGAGGAATCATCCGGCATTAAAAACGATTATTACGCTATGTTCAACGGACGATCGCTATGCAGATGATGTCCATTACAAGGGAGGAACGATGCTTGCTTCGGATATGCTTTGGTGGGCGTCAACGATGTTTGTTTATAATGCTAGACCACAAGACCCCAAGGTAGTAGGAGAGAGCTGGAAGGAAAACTGGTTGGATCGATTAGAGAATACGCCTCCATTTGTGGAAGAATGGGTCAGTCACCAAGTAAGAGATGATTATTGGAAACATGGTTCTGTTTGTGAAGACTATTCCGATATTAAAATTCCTGTGTTTGCTGTAAGTGGCTGGCAGGATGGCTATACCAATTCAGTATTTCGCCTAATTGAGCGTCTTCCAAATGCGAAAGGGTTGATTGGACCATGGGCTCATGAGTATCCCGAGGTTGCTACACCGGAACCAGCAATTGGATTTCTGCAAGAGTGCCTACGTTGGTGGGATCACTGGTTAAAGGGAAATGATACTGGCATCATGGATGAACCTAAATTAACCACTTATATCCAAGATAGTGCCCCTCCTAAAGTAAGTTATGATGTGCGTCCTGGTAAATGGGTGGCAGATGAAGAATGGCCTTCCAAGAGTATCGCTAAGAAGAATTTTTATCCGAACCATATGCAGCTTGCAGAAGCAGCTAATGAAGATAGCATAACAGTTCCAAGTGTTCAACAGCATGGATTTTATGCAGGGGTATTTTGTCCGTTTGGTCAACCAGGAGACCTTCCTTCAGACCAACGATTAGAAAATGGCATGACAACCGTATTTACCTCCGAGCCAATGGAAGAAAATATGGAAATCTTAGGGTTCCCTATGTTCCATGCTACGATTGAATCAGATCAAGAACAGGCTTTATTAGCAGTAAGATTATGTGATAAAGCACCGACTGGGGAATCCACACTAATTAGCTCGGGTGTACTTAATTTAACCCATCGCAATTCACATGAGTATCCTGACAAGCTAATTCCAGGAGAAAAATATCAGGTCTCGGTACAACTAGATGCAATCGGTCAGCATATTCCTAAAGGACATCGGTTAGAGTTAGCTGTTTCACCAGCTTACTGGCCGTCAGCATGGCCGTCTCCGAAAGCTGTTACACTGACCCTGCATACTGGGGAGGATACAAAGCTTTCATTACCAATTAGAAAAGCGCAATCTAACGATGAACAGGTACGATTTGAAACCCCTGAAATCGCTCAGGTAATGGAAAAGAAAGTATTACGCATGGAAGAACGAAGCAGAAAAGTTAGTCATGATACAGTGACAGGAGCATGGAAATTAGAAGATTATTCCGATGAAGGGGAACGGAAATTAGTAACCAATGGTTTAGAGTATGGAAGTAAAAATAAAAATACCTATATGATTAAAGAAAACGATCCCTTATCGGCAACGGCTTCTTGTGAATGGGAACTAAAAGTTGGCAGAGGTGATTGGCAGACTAAGTTAATTACTTTTAGTGAAATGACGAGCGACGAAGCAAACTTTTATTTAACAAATACCATGTCAGCGTTTGAAAACGGCGAAAAGATATTCAGCAAGACATGGAATAAGGAAATAAAGAGGAACTATATATAGAATCGTGTCCCGAGATAAATTATCTCGGGCACTTTACATATTGATCGAAAAGGAAGTGTCGAGGTTTACATTTCACCTATTTAAACGTACAATTCTAGCTATATAGTATTTCAGTATATGGAAAGGGAAGGGTAGAATGACAAACTATATTGGATTTGCAGGAACCTATACAAGGGAAAATAGCAAAGGAATCTATCGTTTTGAGCTGGATACCCAAGAACAAGTATTACATGCAGTAAAAGCTGTTGCTACTGTTGGTAGTCCTACATATGTAACCATTAGCGATGATAACCGTTTCTTATTTGCTGTTGGTCAGGACGGCGATTTGGGAGGTGTATATGCTTATCAAATAGATGGAGAAGCGGAACTAAACAAACTAAATGAACAGCTTCTAGAGGGAAGAGCGCCATGTCATGTCAGTGTTCATGATGGAAAAGTGGTATCAGGGAATTATCACAAAGGTGAAGTTGCTATCCATGCTCTTCATACAAGTGGCAAGATAGAAACTGGCTCATTTGTAACGCATGAAGGGAACGGTCCACATGAACGACAGGAAAAATCCCATGTCCACTTTGCTGGATTTACTCCTGATGGGAGTTATGTTGTCGTATGTGACTTAGGTACAGATGAGGTCGTCACGTATCGTGTGGAAAACGATAAATTGGTTCGACATCAAACATTACATACGAAACCAGGCAGTGGTCCTCGTCATATTGTATTCCACCCAAATGGGAACACAGCCTACGTTCTGACAGAATTAAGTTCAGAAGTCATTGTACTTGATTATCATGCAAGCGAAGGTAGGTTTACAGAAAAACAAACAATCCTTGCGAAACCAGAGGATTTTACAGATACAAATGATGCAAGTGCTATTCACATTTCATCTGATGGAAAGTTTGTTTACACGGGGAATCGTGGACATAATAGTATTGCGGTCTTCCAAGTAGAGGAAAAAAACGATCAGTTAGCATTGGTTGAATGGACAGCTACTGGCGGAGAGTGGCCACGTGATTTCGTTTTAGATCCAAGTGAATCGTTTATCGTTGCATCGAATCAACATAGTGGAAATCTCGTATTATTTGCTCGGGATAAAACAACTGGCAAATTAACAAAACAAGACAGTGAAGTCGAGGTGCCAGAAGTTGTTTGTGTGAAATTTATGAATTAATGAATTAATCTCAGAGAAAAGACACCACCATAACCATTTTGTTGAATCCGTGGTGTCTTTTTGATTAGAGGATGTATGGTAGAAGTAACACTCTGATAAATAAGGCAATTGCATTTCTGACCTCATATTAATTGTAGACAACAAGAATTATAGGCTAGGAACCAAACGGCCAAACAAATTGTTCCACCGATGGAGTCAGATGGAAATGTGGATTTTGGGCTGCCTATATGCTAGCTGAATTGTGTCAGTTTATTCCATTAATGTACCGATTTGATGTCTTACGAAACTCATGATAAATGGATGTACCATTTGCTTCAGGCTCTACTGTGATTTTAAAAAACCATCATCAATGCTGTTTTAGCTGTAGCCTAAACAAATGGAGAATTGAGAAGTCTTGCCACCAGTTTTGCTTAGTGGTAATATAAAAGGAACAAAGACATCTATATTAGATGCTGATTAATACATATAAGCACAAAGTGATCCTATAAATCACTTTCATTTTTTTATAAAAAAATGAAGCGCTTACAATATTATTGTATTTGATGGAGGTGTTAATTCGTGGCAGAGAAAAATGTAATAGAGGGTGCGAAAGAATTTTATTTTCCTGGTAATCAAACGGGGGTGCTAGTAATTCATGGATTTACAGGTTCTACCCAAAGCATGCGATTTCTTGGTGAACAACTTGCTAATGCTGGTTTTACGGTTTTTGGACCACGTTTAATCGGACATGGGACATCGCCAGAAGATATGGAAAATGCAACCTATCAGGATTGGATTCAAACAGTGGAAAAAGGATTAGCAAAACTTCAAGAAACATGTAAGGAAGTTTATGTGACGGGGCTTTCCATGGGAGGGACATTAACGCTTTATCTTGCTGAACACCATCCAGAGATAAAGGGAATTATGCCAATCAATGCGGCTATTCATATGCCAGAAATGATCAAAAATTATCAAGAGCTTATTAACTCAAATACCCGCTTTATAGATGGGATCGGTTCTGATATCAAAAAAAATGGGGTTGAAGAATTAGCTTATAAACAAACACCTGTTAAGTCGATGGGAGAAATTATTGCATTAACCAAGAAAGTAAGAGAACAATTATCAATAATTAACATACCAGCCATGATCTTTGCATCTTCGGTAGATCATGTAGTTCCTCCGGAAAATTCTCAAGAAATCTACCAATCTATTTCATCAAAAGAACGTTCTATTGTGTCTTTAGAGCTTAGTTACCATGTTGCAACTTTAGATCATGATAAGGAATTAATAGCCGAGAAATGTATTGCATTTATCAAAGGTTAATGGCCAGCATTTCCACCTGTTATCCTATGTGAAGGTCTTACCATATTAAAATTCGGGGAAGGATAGGATGATCCATTCCTCGAACTTTATGAGATGATGTAGGAACTATGCAGTTTCTTGTTTTACCTTAGGTTTTATTGCTCTTGAATGGTATAAATTAAAGAGAGCAAGTGCTGCAATAACAATTACTGCACATACGAGATAAAGATTCGCATACCCTACTCCTGATGCGACAATTCCCCATATGAATGATCCAATTGCAATCCCGGAATCATAGAGAATAAAGAACGTGGATGTTGCATGAGAACTTCTGTTTTTTGGTGAAGCTTGTATAGCCATTGTTTGGAAACTTGGTAAGATGGTACCATATCCAAGACCGATAAGAACAGCTGATAATAAAAGCATCCAAGGTGAATTGGTCAAACTTAGTGCAATTAGTCCCATAGTAAACATAATTAAGCATGGGAATATAACAAATTTCGGCCCCTTAGAATCAAATGACCTTCCAAAGTATGGTCTTGATAAGAGCATAACTGCGGCAAATACAACAAAGAAATAACTCGCTGTTGATGCTAGTCCTAAAGTATTGGCGTAAACAGAAATGAAGGACATGACACTTGCATAAGCTAACGATACTAAACTGCAAATGAGTGCAATCGTTATAGCCTTTGTTTCGATAAAGTCATGGATCGTTAATTTTTGCTTCCCTTTTTCAGGAGCATTCGCTCCTTTTGGCACCTGTACCATGATTGAATTAATGACAGCTACGATCATTAATACCGCTAAAATAATGAATAAGTTTCGAAAACTCGTAAATTGTAATACGGTTAGCCCAATGAAAGGTCCGACAACAACTGCTAGATTCATTGCCATAGCAAAATAGCCAAGGCCAGCACCTCGTCGTGATGGTGGGATAATATCTGCTGCTATCGCCCCTGTCGCAGTTGTAATGACACCAAATGATAAACCATGAAAGAAACGTAAAGCTAATAAAGACATAAATGCGTCAATTACTGGATATAGAAATGAAGTTACTGCAAAGATTGCCACACTAACTACTAATCCCATTTTCTTTCCGGTCTTATCTAATAATTTAGCGGAAAAAAGACGGACAATAATTGCTGCTAATAACATAGCAGTTACCACTAACCCACCTTCAGCTTCTGTCCCTCCTAAATTATCGATGACATAAATAGGTAAGGTTGTCATTAAAGCATAAAACGACATGAAAATTAAGAATTGTGTCATCGAAATGCTTATAAAACTATTCGTCCATATTTTTTGTTCTTGACTCATATTACTTCTCTCCTGTTGCTAATTTTTCCAATAATCGATACAAATGATTCCTTTCTTCTGGTGATAAATGAGTCACCATATCTTCATCAAATGTATCCATTGTTTCTTGAACAACCGAAAAATTTTGTTTTGCATAGTCGGTTAATTCAATGACTCGTTCGCGTTTATCCTCTCCTTGTCTTCGAACAATCCAACTACCTTTTTCTAAACGAGAAAGCGTTCGTGTAACGGTTGGCGCTTCAATGTTTAAATATTTCCATATATCTGTTTGTGTCATTGGCCCAAATCGCTGAATAGAAAAAATAATAGACCATTGGGAAGCATACAACCCATGGTCACTGAGTCGTTTGTTCATTTCTTTGGTTAAATAGCGAAAACGTTGATTTAATAAATGGAGCAGATCCCGATTTGTTATGTTATTCACAAGTACCATCCTCAACTTATATTTACCTAGGTAAATAATATACTCGATCTATTTTATACCTTGGAAAATAATTTGTAAAGCCTAGTATTTAACTCGGCTTTTAATCATCAATATAAAAGGGTAGATAATTCTTCTCTCCTTTGACTTGCAATCTATCCATTTATCCAAAATACGCAACATTATGAAGACTTATAATTACAATAAGCATTAGTAAGACAATCATTCCAAGATGAATGAATTACCTTTTTAATTAGGTATGTAATGCTTAGTATTAAATTGTACATCGTCATAAGAAAGAATGCCATAGCAAGGAGTAACGATGTCAAATTGATAATTATATCAATATTCATGAATGATGCCTCCAGCGAACGCGACTTTTCACTACGTTATTTAGTCAATCCATCCTGATTATTTTTAACCCTATTTCTTAGTGGGGTAATCCAGTAATTAGTACAAAAATCAAATCAGTTATCGGTTTAATAGGAAAATAGTATTGTTTTTGGTTAAGTGTTTTGAGCAGACTGCAGTTTTTCTGTGAATTTGTTGAAAAAGAAAAGAAACACCAGGACTTTATACCTAAAATAAGACCAGTTGCATGAAAGATAGATATCTTGCAAAACTATTATACTATTTTAAAAATAGTATAATATTCAGATTTTAATCTATTGATATTTTGCTAAGATAGTATAAAAGATGGAAATGAATACATCTATATAAGCGATAAGTATTGAGTCGAAAGGTTGTATGGAAAATGAAAAAATCATTAGCAATTGCTTTTTGCATCGTTTTAATAAGCTCCAGTCATGTGGCAGCTGATAAAGAGATGTGGTATTCCATTTTTCAAATGAAGAGTTGGATAAACGAGCATACGGAAGATAATTTTAAACAATATATTTTAAATGACTATCTTTTAAATCATCAACAAAACTACGTTGAAGAAAGACTAGAGCAACTTCGTATAGATTCTAGACTAGAGATTCAGCAGTATGGAGAAGCGTATGAGGAACAAATCACCGAAGCAATAAGTAAATCGAATTATGAACGGTTGGACAATTATTCAGAGAAAAAGAAGCATGAGATACAACAAGGTATATCAAATAATGTTCGTCGTTCACTTGAATCGTGGTTATATCAAAAGGATTCAACAACGAGTCCTTCCAAATAATAAAAACAAGGGGAGAGTTGAGAATGAAACTAGGATTAGGAACTTTAAAATCGAAAGTTGCTGCGGGAGTCATTGGAGTAGGGATATTATCAAGCGCTGGTGTAGTATTTGCTAATACGGATGCAGGGATAACTATCCGCCAGTGGTATGACGGGATGTTTAATGATTCTGTAGCGACAATTGAAGAAGAAGTTACCGAGTACGGTGAAAGCAAGCTGCCGGAACTAGAAGAGAAATATGGTCAATTGAGGCGTGATGCATCGTTAGATATTGATTTAGCTCGAACAGAGGAGACAGCAGCATCCCTTCAAGAAGTCGTCGCTGCAAAACTAGCACATATTGAATCGTTGAGTGAAGAAGAAAGCATGATTTTAGAGGAGATGGGATTACAGTTCTATAATGTGTTTCTTGATGGGTACCTAGAGATTGAAAGATTAGGAGTAGAAGGTCTTCAATACGCAACCAATGATTTAACAGCATTTACAGAACAATTGGGAGATGAAGCGGTAAACCAATTAACTTCTGATTTAACCGAAGCAAAGTCGCAAGCGGTTGCTGAGTTGGAAGAAGCAATTGCCAATGCGCAAGCTGATTTGGAAGCGGAAATTGCAACGAATGAGGAAGTAACGATACGTAATCTACAAAACCAAGTGGATTGGGCAATAAACGATTTAAGAGAAACGGTTACGGAATTAATTGGAGGATTGGTAGAAGAACAACAAATCATAATTACGGCAACGGCACAAACACTAGAAAATGAGGCTAAAGCAGCGCTTGATGAAGTGGTTTCAGGGATAAATGAGTAATTTCGAACTGTGATGAATCACCTGTGAAGGGGGGAGAAGCAGGTGGCAGATAGACAAATCAATGGCGAACGAACAAAGAATAAGAAAATATGTCGATGGACGTTTTGTATAGTACTATGTATGTTGTTAACAGGTGGCGCATATACGGCTGTCTTTGCAGAGCAGAATATAACGGGGATGCTGACAAATTGGTTTCAACAAAAAACCGATGAAGCAATTGATCATATCGAATTGGAAATTTCAGCTGTGCAAAACGAACAAACGAATCGTCTGAATGATGCCTTGAAAGAAGAGGTAGAGGAAGCTGAACGCGATTTAAATGAAACGGTTCGTATTGAAATTAAGGCACGAACAAAAGAATTGCAACGTTATACGGATACGTTAATCAATAAGATTGAAAAGCAAAACAATCAGGATGGAATGATCGATCCAGCTCAGCTGAAAGAATTAGATCAAATTGTTCAAGAAGCGAAAACAAAAATGCAAGAAGTTACAGAATAGCAATAATTCTTTATTCGAACAGAATATTGAAGTGTAGAAAAACCATCGGTCTTTCTACACTTATTTTTATGATAAATATTACATGAAGTAGTAGGTTAGTGTTGTTGTGATTTTATAAACCTATTATTCTCTCCGCTTCTGTCTGCTCTTCTGTAGTCACTTGGAATAGGTAACTCCCACAAACACAAATGATCAGGTTTACTAGCAATCCCCAAAGACCGCTAAATACGCCAAGCGGTTCCATATTTATAAATGTCATCAAGCTTGCTAAAATTGTCCCCACAATCATTCCAGTAAAAACAGAAGCTGTATGAAGCTTTTTCCAGTATAAGCCGAGAATAAATGCGGGAGCAATCTGTATGAGTAACTCAAATTTCAAAACAAATATTTCGTATAACGTTGCTGGAGGGTACCATGCTAACAATAATAAAACAGCAACGGCCAGAATTCCGGAAATTTTTCCAACAATAATTTGTTTATGTTCAGATGCCTTTGAATTAATGAACTTACCATATAAATCTTTGGATATTACGGAAGAGAAGGTTAATAATACGGAATCCGCAGTAGAAATAATTGCTGCAATTATCCCTCCGAATAATAGAATCATTGCCCAATAGAAAAAGGCATTTTGCGATGCAATTACATTCGCCATCATCCCAACCAATTGTTCGGACTCCATGACATCCAACTTCGGAAAAGCGTTTATACCAATAATACCAACAAGAAAAATAACCCCCGTTGTAATAAACGGCATCCATGCCATACCAATCAGTGAGTTTTTTAATGTACTTTCGTTTTTGGCAGAAAAGATACGTTGAATTGCATGGGGATAGATTGCTGCACCTATACACGTAAGGAGCAACATGCTAAACCATCCAGAAATTCCACTCGCTTCCGGGACACCAAGTTTTTCTGGCGAAAGTGTAGCCATATAATTGGCTGAAGTAGGAAGACCGCCGAAGTAAATAATAGAACCGATTACAAGTATGCAAACACCGAAGAGGAGCGCAATTCCTTGCATTGTATCCGTATAGGCTACTGCACGCATACCGCCGAGCCAACTGTAAATTAACATAATAATGATAAAAAACACAACAGCAATTTGATATGGAATGGTTCCTCCGGTCAATCCAGAAACACCCTGTCCAACTGCAACTAATTGTTCTAATAAATAATTACCTAGACCATAGAGCATAAGAAAAGATCCTAAAATGGTAATGCCTTTAGAGCGAAATCGTTTATCTAACCAATCGGATGGCGTAATGAAGTTATGTTTTCTACTTAGGGCATACAATCGGGGCGCAAATAATAGGTAGCCGACCATGACTAATATCATAAAAGTGATCGATTGAATCCATTCGAAGCCAATTCGATATCCTTGTGGTGCATACCCAATGATCGTATTTCCACTATATTGAGTGGCATAAAAAGTAAAAAAAAGCACCATGATACTTAAACCTTTTCCACCCAAGTAATACTCTTCATTACTATTTCGTAGATTGCGGTTTCTTAAAAATGTAAACAGTCCAATTCCTAGCATCAATAAACCGTAACTCGCCATAATCAGGATTCCTGCCCAGCCACCAAAAGCTAGTTCTTGTTCCATTTGTTATCCTCCTTTCTCTCCGTAGTTATTTCCTCCGTTATCCAGAGTCGTTTAATAGCGAAGGTAATCGTTGCTGAAAAGGCTATTGAGACAAACAGGATAATCCATGCCCAGTAAGGAATCCCAAGAATAATCGGTTTATAGCTACCTGTTGGAAAATACCATGGAACGCTTAATAAGAACAGCACACCGAAAACAACCCATAACTTCCAATTTTTAATTGGTTCCTTTATTAGTTTCATACTATAACCTCCTTGCTTAAAATTTGGATGGATCATGTAAATCCGTAATTTTACCTGCCTTGCTAACTTGGCCAGGAGTTTCATGGGAAAGTAGAGACTGAAGATGAATAGAACTATCTATCAGGCTGTCTAACTTAGCATTCAAGTCATAACCCATAAAATAAAGCATATGGACGACATCTTCTGTGCATATATTTCCAGTTGCTCCTGGAGCAAATGGGCATCCGCCAATTCCACCTAAAGATGAATCAAAATGCGTAACCCCTGCTTGGATGGCTTGAATAACATTTGCTAATCCCATACCTCTGGTATTATGGAAATGCATGGTCAGTTGGAGGTCTGGAAAAAAGGTGAGTACTTGTTTACATAATTGATATACTTGTGTGGGTGTAGCCATTCCAGTGGTATCTGCTAACGTAATGTTTTCTATGCCCAAACTTTTGTATGCTTCGATTAATAGGAATACTTTAAATTCAGATACCTTCCCTTCGAAAGGACAGCCAAAGGCAGTTCCAATGGAACCATTGCGTATCACCGGTTTATCAGACAAATAATCGATGATTAATTCGAATTGATCATATGTTTGTTGGATGGATTGTCGGATATTTTTTTGATTATGTGTCTCACTCGCCGATACAACCAAATTAACTTCGTCTACATGGCATTTCATTGCTCTCTTGGCCCCAATCACATTAGGGATGAGTGCACTATACGATATTTGTGGATTCCGCTGTATCGATGTCATTACTTGCTCAGCATCTGCCAAATTAGGTACTGCGTTCGGAGAAACAAAGGATGTGACTTCGATTTTGTCTAAACCTGTTTGACTAAGTTGATTAAGTAAATGTATTTTATCTTTGGTTGGAAGAAATTGGTCTTCATTTTGTAAACCATCCCTGGTAACCACTTCGTGAATATATATTTGTTTACTCATAACGAGTCTCCTTTAAATAATCCCTTTGTCTTGTAAATCTTGTATCTCTTGTTCCGTTAGGTTTAAATAATTTCTTAATGTTTCAACGGTATGTGTTCCTAAATCCGGACCCAACCAATTTGTCCTACCCGGGGTTTTACTCATTCTAGGAACAATTCCAGGAATCTTTACAGTATCATTTTCTGTTAAAGAATAGGTTTGGATCATATCCCGTTCCATGTATTGAGGGTCTTTGACAATATCTTCAATACTATAAATCGGGCCAGCAGGTACATTTGCTTCATCTAAGATGGTCAATGCTTTGTCTAGGTTTACTTGTTTAGTCCAATCGTTAATGGCTTTGTCCAAGAAATCAGCATATTGGGATCGTCCACTATTCGATCGAAATCTTTCATCTTCAGCGATATCAGCTCGATCGATTGCATGCATGAAGCGTTGAAATATACTATCTCCATTTCCACCGATAACAATATATTTACCATCTTTACAAGGATAGGTATTCGAAGGAGTAATACCAGGTAGCTTAGCACCTGTGCGCTTTCGCACGACACCAAATTTATCATATTCTGGTAGGAGGGATTCCATCAGGCTGAAAACAGATTCATAGAGAGCAACATCAATTAATTGACCTTCTTTTGTCCCGCGAACATCCCGGTGATATACAGCCATAAGTGCTCCAATAACGGAGTATAAAGCGGCAAGCGAGTCGCCAATGCTTATTCCTACTCGTGGAGGCGGTAATTCTGGATAGCCTGTTATATAACGAATGCCACCCATAGATTCACCAATACTCCCAAATCCAGGTTTATCTCGATAGGGGCCAGACTGTCCAAAACCTGAGACCAATACCATGATAACCTTAGGATTCCGTTTAGCTAGTTGTTCATATCCTAGATTCCATTTTTCTAGTGTGCCTGGTCGAAAGTTGGCAATAACAATATCTGCTTCATCAATTAGTTTTCGAACAAGTTCTTGGCCATCGGCTGATTTAAGGTCAATGGTAACGGATTTTTTATTTCTTGCTTGCAGGGACCACCATAATGATTTTCCGTCATACATATAACGCCACTCACGAAGTGGATCACCTTTTTTTGGCGGTTCTATTTTAATAACGTCAGCACCAAACTCTGCAAAAAGCCTACCAGCAAAAGGGCCAGCAATTAAACTCCCCAATTCAATTACACGTAATCCTTCTAATGCTGCTATCACGTCTATCATCCTCTTATTCTTATTTATAGATTTTATATAAGATTACGTGGGTTGGATAAACGATATGACAATCAAGTCAAAGATGGGCATATGTTCTTAGCTATCTGGTGAAAGAATAGGGAAGTATATGCTTGAAAAGTGGCTGATATATCCTATATGATTTAACAATACATATTAATGAGAGTAGGTGGGAGGTACAATGAAAGGGAATCTGGATATTAGAACAATTACTGAAATGAATGAACTGGAGAATGTCATCATGTTAGAGGATGTGATTTGGGGGAATGCGACACCTGTCCATCAAACCTTCACAGCGGTAAACAATGGAGGACTTATGTTAGGTGCGTACGATGGCAAGAAGTTAGTTGGTTTTTCATATAGTTTTGCTGGATTTGACGGGAAGGAGCCCTATTTATACTCCCATATGTTAGGATTGTTACCAGCATACCGTAAAGCTGGTTTAGGGGAGAGAATGAAACAAAGGCAAGCAAAAATCGCAGAGGAGATGGGCTATGCTAAAATGATCTGGACATTCGATCCACTTCAAAGTCTTAATGCCTATCTTAATGTACACAAATTAGGAGCAACCGGAGCAATCTATAAGGAAGATTATTATGGTGAAATGGATGATGGGCTGAATAAGGGAATGCCTACCGATCGGATGTTTATCGAATGGCGTTGGAATGACCAAGCAGAACTAAAAATGGCATCACTAGAACAAGCAAGTGTATTATTAAGTGAGCAGAATGGGAAGCCAGTGATGACTGATTATTATACAGAGTCATTATCTAACGATGTGTATGCTGTTACGATCCCAAGTCATATTCAAGATATCAAAGATAGGGATTTGTTGACAGCTATTGAATGGCGAATGAAGTCAAGACAAGCATTTGTTCATTTATTTAGCCAAGGCTATCAAGCGCATGAATTTATTCGAGATACCGAAAAACCTTATAGTTATTACTATTTTACAAAGTAAGTGTACTCCGGAGAACATTAAAATGCTCTCCGGTTTTATATATCTAAAAACATCTATATAAGGTTACTTCATCTGGTACCACTTATTCATGGAAGCTGATACTTTCCATTTTTACGGTTAATTGTCATACTAGTCTATATATTCTTTAAAAAATAAGATTCCATGAATGGAGGTAACCAAATTGAATCAACACGTAATTGGAGAAGTGAATGAAAAGATCGATGTATTATGGGAAGAGGAAAAATTATTTTTAAAGATGCTAGGGACATATAAAAGTACATTAGGTAATGAAAAGGCAATTCAAACCTTTATTCAAGGTCACTTAGATGAAATGAATCTAACAACAACCACCTTTGATCCTGAACCAGAAAGATTAAAAAAGTATCACAATTATGGGCAGCCTGAATGGTCTTACCAGGATCGGCCTGTATTAGTCGGAGAATGGGAGAATCCTAATAAAATAGGGAAGAGCTTAATTTTGCAAGGGCATATTGATGTTGTAAGTGCAGAACCAGTGGAGTTATGGGACTATGATCCATATCATCCTACAATTGTGGATGAAAGAATGTATGGTCGAGGTATTTGTGATATGAAATCAGGCGTTGCAGCAATGATCTATGCCGTAAAAGCAATTCAAGCAGCTGGTATTGAACTAGGGGCAGCTTTGCAAATTCAGACAGTAATCGAAGAAGAATGTACTGGAAATGGAGCGCTAGCATTGTTAGACAAAGGATATACTGCTGACGGTGCGCTTATACCAGAACCTACGTCCCATCGAGCGATAAAAGGTCAGCTTGGGGTCATGTGGGTACGTGTAAAAGTGAGAGGAAGCGGTGCGCATGTCGAACGTGCAGAAAAAGCGCAAAATCCAATTAATAAGGCAGCATATTTAATTGAGACATTAGATGCCTATAGAGAATATATTAATCAAAAGCCAAAGCATCCAGACTTTCAAAATCATCCTCATCCACTGAATGTAAATGTTGGAATTATCCATGGAGGGGATTGGGCTTCGAATGTGCCATCTGTATGTACATTTGAGGCGAGAGTAGGTTTTTATGCAGATGTAAATCCAACAGATATTCAAAAAGAGGTCAAAGCGTGGTTGTTGGAAGCAGCTAATCAAGATAACTGGTTAAAGCAAACTCCTCCTGAGATCACATTTTATGGGTTTCACGCTCCGGGTTTTTCTTCGGTTGATCCTTCATTAATGGATTCACTTGCTAATGCGCATGAAATTACGACAAATAAACAGCTTGAATCCATTGGTTTTACGGCTACAACAGATATACGAGCTTTTGAAGAATTTTGCATTCCTGCTACTTGCTATGGTCCAAGCGGTGCTAATATGCATGCACCAAATGAATATATTCATCTAGATAGCTTAAAGACGACTACGAAAACAATAGCGGCGTTTATATTAGATTGGTGTAAAGTTCAATAGTATAAGGAAATGAACGAGTTTACGTAGAATGACTACTTTTTAAAGACAAACTTTCCGTATGCTGGTAAAGAGCTACTGCATAGTCAATCTATGTTTCATTCACCGTTTATAGAAAGCACAACAAAGGAGTAGATAAGAAAATCAAAATAGGCATGATTCCTACGGGAAGAGCACCGGTCCAAAGATTAACTTGGGTAAGCAATTTTTGCTTACCCCCAAGTTAGTTGTGGCCGTGCCCGCGGAAATCATGCCAAGTTTTTTGAAACCGACCCTATAACCTAAGTTAGGATATGTCGCCTGCGGTAGTAGTAAATCAGCCAAATACTTAGGCCGGCGAGTAAGAAAAGAGCTCCGATTAACAGATAATTATATATACTGGTTGCTGTATCCGGTAGAGAAGATCCATTGCCTGGGTTATTGGATGTATTTTCAATTAATGGCGATGAATCATCTTGATTCTTATCTGTTTTATCTTGTTCAGAACCTGCTTTTGGCTTTTCAACGCTTGGGTTACCATCACCATCGCCATCTTTATTCTCCGATTCGTTACCATCTTCTTCCTTGTTATCATCGTTGTCTCTTGGATTAACAATTTCCCCATCTTCCGTTAGGAAACTCCAAATATCAGAACGGGTTGTACCGCCATATTTATCGGTTGCTTCGACATACCAGAAATATTCATGATCTGGATCTAAATTCTGCCACGTGACGGAAGCTTTTTCACCACTTGGGACGTTTTCAACACGATCGATTAATGTATCGGTATATACATTTACTTCTAGATAATCTGTTGCTACTTTTTTCGTTTGAGCTGCCATATCATAATCCAACGAGAATGTATCTTTTCCAGGATATTCTTCCGGATTATAATAATTATAGTCATCTAAGTGCGGAGAATAGGTTTGTACATCAATTTGATTGTTTTCCATATTGAAATTCAATATTCGTAAATACCCTTGTCCACCTTCAGGACCTCCTTGATAATCGGCCAACATTTGATAAACCGTACGATCGGAAATGCCATCTCTATTATCGTCAATTTCATCTATCAATGTATGTGCATTATGATAATGTCCACATAAAACAGCAAAGACATTTTCATTTGGCACGACAACTTTTTCAAATAATTCGTCTCCTGTTGGGCTTCTGCTTCCAGTTGCTAGCAAGTATTCATGTACATTCAAAATCGCTTTTCGATTAGGATGTGCTTGTAAAACTTCATTAAGCCATTCGATACCCTCTTCTTCGATTCCCCAGCCAAGATGTACCATGATGAAGTCCATGCCATTCGCAGAAATTAAATCATAGTGTCCGCGATTATTTTGGAAAGAACCTCCATAATAATCATTGTTCTCAAACCGATCTGCGCCGAAGAATTGATAGTAATTCTCATAGTTTCGGCTTTTATTATATACATCATGGTTGCCGGCGACAACCCCATAAGGAATGCCTGCGTCATCGAGAACGCGCATTGATCTATCAGCAACATCCCATTGTTCAAAATCATCGTAAACATTTACTAAATCGCCAGAATGAAAAACATATTCAATGTTTAACGTATCTCGATTGTTCGCAATCCAATCCACTTGCTTATCATAGATATATGGATAACTTTCGGAGTAATATTGTGTATCTGCCATCCAAACGAAACTAAAATCTTCTCCTGGGTTGGCGATTTGGTCTTGGACAATCACACTGACTTTTTGATCTTGTACATAATCCAACCCTTTTACAGAGCCTATAAGTTGAAATGCTTCTTTTCCTGCAATCGTAGATACGAGCGGCGCCCATTTGCTTGTTTCATAATTCCAAGCATACATGGTTACTTTTCTTCCCTCTAAAGAAGAACCATTCCAGACAATTTCGATTTCGTCATTTTTATCTACCTGTTTATCTACCCTGACATCAAATCGGTGATAAGGGAATTTTTGCTTCGATTCGGTAGATAATTCATTTCCATCTAAAGCCTGCAGTTGGTTTCGCTGTTCTTTTGTAAGACGATCTTCTCCATCTGGTAAGTAGCCAATAGGGGGTTCAGTGCTGACTGCGTTTTGTGAAATCGTGATATTCTCATCTTCGGCCGTGTATTGAAAAGCTTCATGGAAGTTAACATCCATAATGTCATTCGTCGGGTCCTTTACAGTTACGGATAGATTGGCGCTTGTTGTATGAGCATTATCACTAAGCCAATCTGGCATTAATGGATGCTCTTCTGTAACAGAAAAGGATACCTTTTTCTTTGCTACATTATTTGCTTTATCCGTAGCCTGATAGACAAGTTCATGACTCCCTGGTTTTAGTAGTGCAGATGACGTTTCGTAAGGTAAGGAAATGTATTCTCCATCTAACGTTGCAGTTATTGATGTAACCTCACTTGTGGCATCTTTTGCCTCTGCATCAATCGTAAATTCACCTTTGTATGTTTTTCCCTCGTTAATGGAAGGGATTAGTGTTGGACTTGTATTATCAGTTATAATCGCAGTTGTTATTGTCTTATCTTGATAACTTGTTTTTACTTCATGCTTTCCATCTTCTACAGATGTTGTATCAAATACATAAGCTGTTGATGTAAATTGTTCTTCTTCTAAATTAAAGTTAAAGTCGTAGATAGCATCTTTTCTTGGACTATCGCCAATAGAATACGCTTTGCTAGGATCTGAATAAGCTGGATCATAGATGGTTGTCCCGTCTTTTAAAACGAGTCGGATATTTTTTATCATAAAATCATCCCGATTCTCTTCGGAAGTTTCATCAAATGGACTAACTTTGTTACCTGCTCGGATAGAAATCGTATTTTCCCCTTGCTGAAGCCGTTCAGCAGACACCGGTACAGTTAATGTCGTGAAATCCGTATACGTGTCGTCAAAAACCTCGAGAATCTCATCTCCCATGGTTACGCCATTTTTAAAGTAAATATTTGTTTCCTTTACATCAAAGGCAAAGTAAGCCTCCGTTTCCATTGCTTCAAAAGTATCTGTTATCTGCCGATCATCAATAAATAGCTGCGTTTCATTGTTGTATGTATCAGCGGTTGCTTTAATCACTTTTTCACCAGAAAGTAGTTGATTATCTTCGAGATTAAGCCTTAATCCTTCTTGTGAAAATGGATTCTCAATCTCTATATAATTAGCAGGAGCAGTTAATTGGTTTCGGCCATCGCTAGCGACAAAATAGTATTCTAGCGTTTGTTTTCCTATAAGTTCTGGTTCATATACGATATGCTGATAGTGGTTATCGGCTTGTTTCTCTAAGTTTACTTTTCGAAAATCTTTCTTTTCATCAGTGCGATAATAAACAGCTGCTGACTTAATTCCAATATTATCCGTAATGGCAGCGGAAAGGGTTACTGGCTCTTCAGATGTTATTTTCTTTTTCGTTGTCGTATTTTTAATAATTGGTTCTTCTCTATCTGCTGGTAGGTTTATTCTTTTAGTTGGTACTTGTGCTGCTAATGTTTCTCCAGGAGTCGCATCCCATTCTCCAGCACTAATTTTTGTTGATTGTAGACTTCCATCGATGGGGTAACGATAGAAAATCCCTTTATTAGCAACGGTGTCATCGCTGTCAACTAGGTCATTGTAGCTTGCATAAGAGAGTTCCTCTCCCGTTTTAGTGGCAATTAATAACGTACGTTCACTGCCGTTAGCCATGCCGTTATTGTATATTTTAAATAGGTTATCTCCATCTACTAAATTGGTTTGGAAATGGGCATTAAAATCAGCTGCTTGCTTATCTGTATTTCCATGATTAATTACCCAGAATACGATGGATTCACCAGAAGGTATCATTATATCTTTTCCTTCTTCAGGCCCCCAAACTAGATCATTACTTGCACTCGTATTTGGGTATCGGTAGCGAATACTGTAGTCCTTAAAGTTAATTGATTCTGTTGAATTATTATAGACCTCGATAAATTCATAGCCATCCGCACCATTCAAATTTGTTGTATCTGGTGTAATCTCCGTAATTAGTAATGGTGGAACTTCTTGATAGTCAATCGGTTGCTGAGAAAAAGTATAGTCTTCTATATCCGTTTTAGTATCTCCAGATTGATTTGAAGCCTCCACATAAAACTGAATGGTTTCCCTCCAAATCTCTTCTCGAGGAATTGTAACCGTGTAGGTTTGGGAATCATCTTCGGAAGCTTGTAGGGACCATGTTTGATATTGAGTATCTTCACTTTGAAGTATTGCAAGATTAGTCCCAATGATTTCTTGTTCGGAAGTAACTGTTACATTAAAAATGATTTGTTCTTTCGTTACTGTGAAAGTAGGTGATTCAATGACTGGTGTACTTGTATCATTAATGACTACAGGCTCCTCAGGTGCTTGTCCATCAATAATGGTTAATGGCGTCATTCCTTCGCCAATACCAGCTTTAACCATTCTGTCATTTTCTGCTGGATACGTATAAACAATCCCTTGATCTGCATTGGTATCATCGGTTACTTGATTGTACGAAGCAGCAATGATCTCATTCTCATACTTGTCTGCAACAATTAGCGTACGTTCACTACCATTAGCCATACCGGCACTATCTAGTTTGGCAACATGGCTTTCTGGCATCGTTAACCCGTAGTGCGTATTAAAGTCAGCAACCGTTTGCTTCTGATTTCCATCATTTTTTATCCAAATAATAAAGCTGTCTTGAGGTTCGATTAGTTGATCATTTGTAATATCCCAATGCTGATCAGCTGTTTCTGTTGGATAACGGTAAATGATTTGATAATCGCTCATTTGAATGGGCTGATTGGAATTATTATAGACTTCGATAAATTCATAGGCATCGGCACCGTTTATATTTGCTGTATCAGGTGTAATTTCGGTAATCAGTAATGGTGGTATGGTTTGTGGATCAGCTTTATTGGTTTGTTCTATAGTAACTTGTATATCATTTGTTTCAGGATAGCTAATTGTTGTCCCATCTTCAGCTTCAGCGACAATCCGATACGAAAAAGTAGGAGACCAGAGCTGTTCTTTAGGAATGGTGACAGTATACACATTTGAATCAGTCGCTTTCGTAAAAGCAAGCTCTTGTACTGTCATTCCTTCTCCTGTTCTGTAATGCAATGTTAATTGATTTGTGTTAGGAGCAGTAGCTGTAATAGTTAAATCGTTTGTATCCGTAGCAGATGTGATTGGTTCATGTTGAATTGGTTGTGTAGACTCATTTTTTCCCTTATCGGCATTGTCATATAATGCTTGTTGTTGCTCGGCTTTTTCTTGCTTGTTTTTAGAAGTGTCCTCCGTTTGATTTTCTGGTGATGTTGGCTCTTTAATTTCAATTACGTTCTCCGGTACTTGACCAGGCAAAAGGTTAATAGGTGCAGCTTGCTTAGTTAGACCGCCGCTTTTCATTTCTCCTTCATGATAATAATATAATTGACTAGCTGCTGTATCTGAATCACTATAAGAAACAGTAGAAAGGTCTTCCTTCTTTTGATTATGAACGAGCTGTAGTTTTATATCTTGGGTAGGCAGGTCCTTATATTCGAGCATGATAAGTTGATCGTCTGTGAGGTTGGTTTCATAAAGTTGATTAAAATCATTACGGTTTTTATTTGCCTCGGATAACCAAAGTACGATTGTTTTTCCAGAAGCTACCGTACTTTCTGGTATATCTAGCTTTTTATCCCCAAGAGATAGGGTATAATCATTAAGTTTCAACTGTTGATTCGTGTTGTTATAAAGTTCAATAAAAGGCTGTTCTCTAAGATTTACTTCAGTAATAAGCAGGGATGATGTTGATAAGGAAACATCATCTGCTTGTTTTTTAATTGGTAGAGAATAGACAGTAGATGTTTTTTCTTCCTGATTATTTTTCGCTTCAATCCAATAATCTAAGGAATCTGACCAAAGTACGGATCCAGGTATTGTTTCTGTAAATGTATCGTTCTTAGATCGTTTCATATCGACACGAATTGGTTGTGCGTATTTGGTTGCTTGATAAACGAGTTGAACGGTTGTCGCATTTGGAACAGTAGCTTGAATGTATTGATCTTGGTTATAACCAACTTGGGAAGGGGGTTCATGTTCTATTTCTAGAGGGAGCTCTTTCTGATCTTTTAATTCCTCCATGGTTTGCTCTTCTTTTGCGTCTGCCGTTTTGTTTTCACCTTGATCGGTCTGCTCTTCGTTTTCTACCTTTTCAATTGGATTTGAAACAGAGGCATAAGCGATCGAAGTTGACTGTAATAGACTTGTTACAAACAACATGGTGGCAGCAATAACTGCAAGTAAGCTATGTAACTTCCGTTTTTTCATTTTTTCCCTCCTAGATTAAATTTAGTTTAAGTATACGTTTCAACTATTAAAGTGAAATGAAGATATTGTGAAGATTTGGTAAATCGATCATAATCTATATTTACTAAAAATGAATAGATGATGTTACAACTTGTTATCTATTTGAAACAGATTCCTAGATGGTGGTACATGATACGAAGCTTCGGTAAAGTATTTACATGAATGATTTGCAAGCGTTTACTATTGATAAGGCAAATCAATAGGAGGAACATATGGAACATCAAAAGCGAACTTCGTTTCCCAATCATTTTCTTTGGGGATCTGCTTCAGCCGCCTATCAAGTGGAAGGAGCGTGGAATAAAGCCGGAAAAGGTCCGTCTGTATGGGATATTTTTACAAAGAAAGAGGGAATGACCTACAAAGGAACAAATGGAGATGTAGCGGTTGATCATTACCACAGGTATCGAGAAGATGTTGCCTTAATGGCAGAAATGGGCTTAAAAGCATATCGGTTTTCCATAGCCTGGAGTAGAATTTATCCAATCGGTAAAGGAAAGGTGAATGAACAGGGGTTGCAATTTTATGATGATCTAATCAATGAATTGCTTTCTTATGACATCGAACCAATTATTACTGTCTATCATTGGGATGTTCCACAAGCATTAATGGACGAATATGGCGCATGGGAATCGAGAAAGATCATTGATGATTTTACGAAATATTGTATTACCTTATTTAAGCGATATGGAGACCGAGTAACCTATTGGGTAACCATGAATGAGCAAAACGTGTTTATCGGACTTGGGTATCAAGCGGGTATCCACCCACCAGGTGTTAAGGATACCAAGCGAATGTACCAAGCCAATCATATCGCAAATGTAGCAAATGCTAAGGTGATCCAAGCCTTTCGTAATTATGTGCCTGCAGGAAAAGTTGGACCGAGTTTTGCCTATATGCCCGGATATCCACTAGATAGTAAGCCAGACAATGTACTTGCTTTTGAGAATGTTGAAGAGCAGCGTAACTATTGGTGGATGGATATTTATGCATTTGGACAATATCCGCAAATAATGTGGAATTTCTTAGAAGCACATAGTTTAGCGCCAGTGGTAGAACCGGGAGATATGGAACTCCTAAAAGAAGCAAAGCCTGATTTCATGGGAGTGAATTATTATCGCTCGGGAACGGTTGAATCCAATCCGCTAGACGGAATAAGTATGGGAACAATGAACACGACTGGGAAGAAAGGGACTTCATCGGAGTCAGGCGTACCAGGATTGTTTAAAACAGTTAAAAACCCTTTTCTGGAAGTGACAAATTGGGATTGGGAAATTGATCCAATAGGGCTTCGCATTGGATTGCGGCGAATAGCAAACCGCTATGGACTACCAGTTTTAATTACAGAAAATGGACTAGGAGAATTTGATGAGGTGGAAGCAAATGGCTTCATAAATGATGATTATCGAATTGCATACATCAAAGCGCATATTGAGCAAGTTCAACAGGCAATATCGGATGGAGTGGAAGTACTCGGATACTGTACGTGGTCATTTACTGATCTACTAAGTTGGTTAAATGGATACCAGAAACGATATGGCTTCGTTTATGTAGATCGAAATGAATGGAATGAAAGAGATTTACGTAGAATAAAAAAGAAAAGCTTTTATTGGTATCAATCAGTAATTAAGCAGAATGGGCTTAGAGAAGAATAGAGGGGGAGAGATAATGAAAATATTATTAGTATGTGCAGCCGGTATGTCTACAAGTCTCTTAGTCACCAAGATGAAGGAGCATGCAGCGAATTTAGGCAAAGAAGTAGAGATTATTGCATTGCCAATATCCGAATGCAGTACGGTGGCTGATGAAGTAGATGTAGTTCTTCTTGGACCACAAGTACGTTACCAGAAACCGCAAGTTGATACCATTATTAATGGTAGAGTTCCAGTTGAAGTTATTGATATGCGAGACTACGGAACGATGAATGGAGAAGCGGTGTTAAATAGAGCAATGGCTCTCCACGGAGAATAAAAAAAGGGGGGATAATAATGGGTTTTATGAGCAAATTTGAAAGCGTTATCGAAAGGATATTAGTTCCGATTGCGAATAAGTTAAATTCACAGCGTCATATTATTGCAGTTCGTGATGCATTCATTCTCGCTTTTCCATTAACGATGGCTGGTTCGATCATTTTATTATTAAATTTCGCGATTTTATCACCGGATGGATTCATAGCAAATTTATTATTCTTAGATAAATTATTCCCGAATCTAAGTAACTATCAAGAAATCTTTACCCCAGTATTACGGGGATCGACAGAAATTATGTCTATCTTCATTGTGTTTTTAGTTGCAAGAAATCTTGCAATCTATTTAAAGGCGGATGATTTATTAGCAGGTTTAACTGCTTTATCCTCTTATTTTATCGTTTATACGGCAAATATCGATGTTGATGGGCAAGGTTATATGACTGTTCAATGGCTTGGTGCTCAAGGATTATTTGTTGCGTTAATTATTGGATTATTAGTTGGTGAAATCTTTAGTAAGCTTTCGAAAGCAAAGCGATTACAAATTACTATGCCGCCTCAGGTGCCATCGGCAGTAGCAAGGTCATTTCGTGTGTTATTCCCGATCATTTTTATTACAATTGGTGTTTCTGTATTAAACTATTTAATTATTAAATTTAATGATGGGGGCATTCATGAGTTAGTTTATACCGTATTACAGGCGCCATTGAAAGATATGGGCACAAACGTATGGACAGTACTATTTCTAGGTGTTGTTTCTAACCTCCTTTGGATTTTTGGAATTCATGGGCCAAATACAGTTGCGGCTGTACGGGAAGCAATTTTTGCAGAGGCGAATTTAGAAAATCTGGAATATGTAGGACAAAATGGGATGGCTTGGGGAGCACCGTATCCTGAAACATGGGGAACGTTGTATGATGCTTTTGCAAACTATGGTGGTTCTGGAATGACGATTGGTTTGGTACTAGCAATATTGTTTATTTCTAAGCGGAAGGATCATCGTGAAATTGGAAAACTTTCACTTGCGCCAGGTTTATTCAATATTAATGAACCCGTTATTTTTGGTTTACCAATCGTTTTGAATCCGTTGTTTATGATTCCGTTTATCATGGTTCCTTTTGTTAACACACTCATTGGTTATTTTTTTATTACACTAGAATTGATCCCACCCTCAGCGTATGCGATACCTTGGACAACGCCTGGCGTACTTATCCCTTTCTTAGGTTCGGGAGGAAATTGGCTGGCTTTATTTGTAGGGATTTTATGTGTGGTTGTCTCCATTCTAATTTATTTACCGTTTGTAATTGCCGCGAATAAAGCAATACCTGGGAATCAACCTAATGATAGTTTAGATAAAGAAGAGGTGTGACTATGAAGGTAGAAGAACAAGCAATATTTGATCTAATTAGTCATGTAGGTTCAGCTAGAAGTTCATTAATGGAGGGATTATATGCCGCTAGAGAAAATCGAATGGAAGAAGCAGAACTAAAAATAGCTGAAGCCGTTACATTATTAAATAACGGCCATAAGGTTCATACAGCTTTTATAACCCAAGAAGCTGCAGGGAGCAAAATTGAATTCTCCCTGCTCCTCATGCATGCGGAAGACCTGATGCTCACAACCGAAACTTTAAAAGAGATGGTGACAGAAATGGTAGTCATGTATAAGAGAATCCATCATCTCTCCATACATGGGCAGAATTAATCTCGTTGCATTACTTCATAGGTTGCTTTAGCTAGGCTTTCTAAAAAATGAATCACAGGGATTTGGGTGGTAAGGTTATATGTTTTCCGATATTCTGGTGTAACAAAGTAAGCAAGGTTATAATCCGAAATTTTAGCTAATGTGCAGTCAGAATGATTGGTAATACTTACCACCGTACTTCCTCTTTGTTTCATCTGATTGGTTAAATTAAGTACATGATCTGTCTCCCCGGATACGGAAAGGATAAGGGCAACACTGTCTTCAAAAGTTGTTGGGTGAATGGGAAAGAAAGGGTCCTTTATATGTAGGGAAAATTTCCGCAATGCAGAGAAATAACGTGCTCCATATTCTGCTAAAATACCAGACGTGCCAATACCAATAAAAATTAAATTTTTCGCCTTTACTAAGTGGTTGGCAATCTCATATATTTTCGTTTGATAATCGTGTTGTAACGTACGTTCGAGAAATTCAGAAAGGGAAGTAGTTGTATTTATCATCCGCAGCTGCTCTGCTTCTTTCAGGTATAATTTTAACTTAATTTTGAATTCCGAAAAACCATCACAATCAATCTTTTTACAGAAACGAAGAATACTGGTTGTAGATACATGCGTTTCCTTTGCTAATTCTCTAATCCGCATATACTGTACCTTTTCCAGATGGTTCATAATAAAGTTATAAAGACTATATTCTAATTCAGAAAAATGACTAATCTGGTTGTCAGAAAACATAAAACCCCTCCCCAATAAACGAATTTTATTCCATTATATACGATTTACACGATCCTTATATGCATAGATTGCCTATATCACCGGTTTGGTAGGTACCAGCTTTTTTGAAGGAAATTGATAACAAAATGCCACTATTTGTCATGTTTATTCGATTATAGTATTAACAAGCATTGCTAGGAGGAAAGTGGCATGAAGCAATCCAATACGTTTGATCTAACTTTTGAAGAAGTACTTGCTCAGAATGAACGGAGAATTCATTATCATATTCACAGGTTAAAGATAAGAGATCCCCATCAAGAATTTTTTCAAGAGGGGTTAGTGGCGATGTGGAATGCGTATGAAACCTATCATGCGGATAAAGGCCCGCTAGCTACCTATTTCAATTATGCAATTCGTAATCGGATGATCGATTTGATTCGTAAACAAACAAAAGAGAGAGAAAATGTAAAAGCCTACATTGAACAACAAAAAATAAAAACGATGACTGGAAATTATTATCAGAAAGGAACAAGTAATTATTCAGTTAAGCAGATGGAATCCGTACATTTCGATGAGAAGATCTTTTTAAGTGAGGCGAAGAAGGTATTAACCGAAAAGCAATGGAAATGGTTAAATCTATTTGCTGTTCAGAACTTAACGATGAAAGAGATTGCCGAAATGGAAGGTGTATCAATTGATGCAGTAAAAAGCTGGGGGAGAGAAGCGAGAAAAAAACTACGTACCAGTGAATCACTGGATGTAGGAGATAATCGCTTTTAAAAATTTCATGTCATGCGGCGGGAATTAATGTCAACTATTTGAATGATTACATAACTGTACAACTTATGGCTGTCGGTGTACATCTCCTTCTCCATTATCAATCGTTAACAAATGGTTGTTATCTTGAACGACTGCATAAAAAATGTTGCGCTCATCTGAATATCCAGCTGAAGTAAGCTCTTTTCTTAACCATTGGACGTCTTTGTTAATAAGTTTCAAGTTTTGATGCTGAATTTTCCCTTCAACAATCGCTGCAAGCGGAAGTCCTTGGTAGGGAGCAGCCATATCTAGTTGCTTTGGTGTGACAGGTGCATCTTCTGGTTTTGGTAAAATACTAATTTCCCCACTAGGTTCAATAATTGCATACTCAATAGAATCGATTGTTGAATACCCTTTTTCTCTTAAGCTCGACAACAATTCAGCCAGTGCAAAACGAGATTGTTTTAGATTTCTCTTAATCAGCTTGCCGTGTTTGATAACAATAGTTGGCTGTCCGATGAAATATTTATTTAACCGATTAATTAGTGTAAGTTTTGAAAAGATGATATGAATAGTGCCAATAGCTATGAGTGCGACAATTGCATAGGCCAGGTTATCTGTAACCACCGGGCCGATCGCTATCGAAACGACGAAAAAGACGCCTGCTAAATCGTGAGCGGTTAATTGAGCAAAAGCGGATTTACCTAACAAACGAATAATGATGATCGTTAGGATGTATATTAAAATGACTTTTCCGATATATAAAATCATATTCGTATCCTCACCTCTAACATATCTAGTAATAGTATGGATGAACCAAGCAAAAATATAAGTTAAGATAGGAACCTTTTGCCTATACACTTGAAAAGGCATTCTGTCTGTTTATGAAAGTTAAAAAATCCCCAAACCATATCGGGCTGGAGATTTTTTAACTAAAATTTATATACTTGTTTTACTGCCTCGTATAGAATATGAACCCCGTTCATTAATGCATCTTTATTGAACATCATTTGCGGATGATGAAGTCCAGGAGTAAGATCGCAACCCAATCCAAGCATGGTGGCTTTTAAGTTGGGTTTTTTAATGGTATAGAAATGAAAATCATCGCCACCAGGTGTTTCTAGAGGAGCATCTGTGTTTTCTGTTCCTAGCACATGGTTTATTGCAGCTTCCATAATGGCAATTGCTTCATCGCTGGTTTCGGCTGCAACAATGCCATCGGTATTGGTAATGTCGATTTCGACGTCATATAAATTCTTCATGGTTTCAAAAATATGAAGTACCTTTGCATCGAGTTCTTCCATAATTGCATTCGTTTGGGCCCTCATATCTAGGGAGAAGGATGCGTTACCAGGAATAATATTTGTGCTCTTTCCACCTGCTTGGAAGTTCGTCATTTTTACAGAATGCGGAATACGAGGATCTAGATGAATTTTACTTAATAAATTGACAATTTGAGCACCTACTTCAATCGCGTTGATATTTAAATGTGGTCTGGCGCCATGTGCATCATGTCCTTTGATGACTGCATTGTACATTTTAGCAGCACCGTGAACAATAACTGGTGTAGCATGACCCATTTTCGTCTCTTGTTGTGGACGAAGGTGAACGCCGAATAAGTAGTCAACTTCGTCTATCATTCCTTTATCTACAATGGATAATGCACCAGATCCCTTTTCTTCAGCTGGTTGAAAAATGAACCGTAAAGCTACTTTGTCTTTTAATTCTGGAGATTGGTTTATTTTCCATAATAGCCCTAGAACTATGGACATATGGGCATCATGACCGCAGGAGTGATTCGCTTGAAATTGACCATTTACTTCTTGCCATAATGCATCTATATCAGCTCGAACCGCAACAATTGGTAGGTTTGCATGAAATCTTCCGAAGTCGCCAATGACACCTGTTTGATCATGGAAAGTAGTAACCCGGCAGCCATTCTTTTCTAAGATAGAGGCAATATATTGCGTGGTTTCCGTTTCTTCCCAACTAATTTCTGCGTGATTATGTAAATACGTGAATGTATCTTTAACCTGTTGTTCAATATTCATATACCTATTCGCCATCCTTTATAAAGTATTTATAGGTTGATTGAATCTTCCCTCTGTTCTCCACTCGCTCCACTAATTCAAACAGAATTGCGTTGATTACTGCTAATGTCACAGGTCCTTTACTAAATAATGTATGCTGATTAATAGATAAGGAGATACAAATATCTGCAAATTCCACAACTGGTGACACTCGTGAGTCAGTAATGGTAATGACAGTAATTCCTTTTGCTTTTGCTTCTTCTGCTAAGCGAATCGTATCTATCGCATATCGGTAAAATGAAAAAACAATGATACAGGCTTTATTGGGTAATAAATCGAGCAATCCTGCATCTGTCTCTGGCCGATACAAGTCAGCATTTCCAACAATATAATTTAAGTTAAAATAAAGCCAGTGTGCAAATGTGAAGGAATGATGATATCCAGCAACGACTATCTTTTCACAGTCGATAATCGTTTCTACTATTTTTTCCATGTCATGGATGGACAACTTCTCTAAATTATTTTCAATCATCTTGATATCCTTCTGTACACTTTCAGCAAAGTAATTGGCTTCTATTTTCATATCATGGTTAGATGTTTGGCTTAACTCTAGTAAGTGTTGACGGACCTCTTTTTGTAAGGAAGTATAGCCATTATATTCGATAGAATGACAAAAACGGATTACCATTGTTTCACTAACACCAAGTATATCTCCTACTTTTTTTGCAGGATGAATTGCAAAAATCATTGGATCAGATAATAACGCATCCGCAACTACCTTTAATCCCTTCGTTAGTTTTGAAAAGTTGGCCTCCGTTTTTTGAATAAAATCAGCAGTCAAGGTTATTCTCCTTATTCTTTTTAAAGTTTTTACAATATTTTATATTGAAATAAATTATATCCTTTATTATAATACAATGCAAGTTGTTAATATTTCGAAAATTGAAAGAGGAGGAATTGAATGGAGAACAAAAAGAGGAATAGCAAACAAAGAAAGCTAGCGCTCCCAGATGCGTATATTATTCTATTTATCATACTAATTGTAGCGGCCATTGCAACGTATTTGATACCAGCCGGGACATTTGAAAGAGAAACAGTGAATGATATCACGACGGTGGTGCCAGATAGTTATCAGCAAACAGATCAACAGCCCACATCCTTTATTGACATTTTCACATCGATTCAACAAGGGATGATTGATTCAGCAGGGTTAATTTTCCTCGTACTTATTATTGGAGGAGCTTTTGCGGTAATTGAATATACTGGAGCAATTGATGCGTTAATTATGAAAACCATTAATCAGACGAAAAATAGAGAGTATTTGCTGATAATTATTGTATGTACGCTGTTTTCAATTTTTGGCGCATTAGGTATTATTGTAAATGCAGTGATTGCTTTTATTCCAATTGGTATTATTCTTGCTCGATCCATGAAATTGGATGCAATTGTTGGAGTTTCTATTATTTATCTTGGCGCATATGCCGGTTTTAATACTGCCTTTCTTGATCCTTTAACGACAGGAATGGCGCAGGAAATTGCACAAGTACCCTTGTTTTCGGGAATTGGTTTTCGGATACTGATCTATGTAACGGTGCTTGCCTCTACCATTGGTTATATATGGTGGTATGCCAATCGTGTCAAAAAAGATCCAATGCGCAGTGTTTTAGGCGAAAATCGCTTTCCGAAATATGATGAGAAAAGTGTGGATACAGCACCTTCCGAGTTAACAGGTATACATAAACTCGTCTTATTATGGTTAGCTATTGGAATTGGAATTTATATTTTTGGTGTATTTCAATACAAGTGGTCGTTAAACGAAATGGCAGCGATGTTTCTCGTCATTGCTATTGGAACTGCAGTTATAGCCAAAATTAATCCGAATGCGCTCGTTGTACAATTCTTTGAAGGATGTAAAGGGCTTGTCTATGGAGCATTAATCATTGGAATGGCTCGTTCCATTGTCGTTATAATGGAAAATGGACAGATATTAGATACGATTGTCCAAGGCATGGCAACGATTATGGAACCATTTACGAATGTGATGGGCGCGTTAGTTATGTTTGTAGCAAACTTCTTATTTAATATTCTCGTCTCATCAGGTAGTGGTCAAGCTGTAATTGTAATGCCGATTATGACACCACTTGCAGATATTATGGAAATCCCTCGCCAAGTAGCCGTGCAAGCCTATAAAATGGGAGATGGATTTTCAAACGTCATCACCCCCATTTCTGGAATATTAATGGCCAACCTAGCCATCGCAGGGGTATCCTGGGTAAAATGGATTAAATTTGTGATGCCGCTAGTAATTATATGGTGTCTAATTGGAATTATTTATCTTACAATTGCTGTCTTAATGGGTTGGGGACCAATTTAAAAAGGAGAATGATGGTTATGAAAATCAAGGAAGTTATCATGTATAAAATGAAAATGCGCATGAAAAACCCGTTTACGACGAGTTTTGGAACCGAGCAAGATCGTGAGTTCTTATTAGTTGAGGTGAGAAGCGAGGATGGACTTTCCGGCTGGGGAGAAGGGGTCACCTCTGAACGGCCATTATATAGCGAAGAATTCACTCTGCAAAGCTGGTATATGCTGGAGGAGTTTCTGATCCCGCTAGTAGTAGGTCAAAAAATTGATCACCCGGATAATTTACAAGAACTATTCAAGCCCTATAAGCGTAATCATATGGCCAAATCAGCTTTAGAAGGTGCGGTTTGGGATTTATATGCGAAGCAAAACGGGGAATCTTTAGCGAAAAGTCTAGGAGGAACGAAGTCTAGAATTGAAGTTGGTATTAGTTTGGGGATCGAGAATAGTTATGAAAAGCTAATGGAGTCCATACAAGCAAAAGTGGATGAAGGCTATAAACGAATCAAGCTCAAAATTAAACCAGGAAAAGACGTTGAGATGATTCGTGAAGTTCGTAAGCATTTTCCAGATATTCCGTTAATGGTAGATGCAAACTCTGCCTATACATTGGATGATATAGACGTGTTGAAAGCATTGGATGAATTTGATTTAATGATGATTGAGCAACCATTAATGGCAGGGGATTTGATCGATCATGCAAAATTACAAAAGCAAATCAGTACCCCAGTTTGTTTAGATGAAAGTATTCACTCCCATGAAGACGCTCGTCAAGCCATTGAATTAGGAAGTTGTAAAATTATCAATCTAAAGATTGGCCGCGTTGGCGGATTGACTGAATCGAAACGAATTCATAATTTATGTGAGCAGGCAGGCATTCCTCTATGGTGTGGTGGGATGTTAGAATCCGGTATTGGCCGCGCACATAATATTGCAATTGCTTCGTTGGCCAATTTTACATTACCAGGGGATACCGCTTCCTCATCAAGGTATTGGAACAAAGATATTATCCAACCAGAGGTGATAGCTGAAAATGGTATCCTTACAGTAAATGATCATCCTGGAATAGGATATGGTGTTGACCGTAACGAGGTGGCCAAGCATACAGTGAAGAAGAAAATATTTGATTAGCATTAGTAGCTGGAACGTAAAAAGACGGATAATTGTATCACAGTGGAAATCGTTTCCCTTTCTGCCGGGCATGGCCCTAGCTAACTCTAGTAAACGCAAATCGCTTACTAGAGTCGATCTACGAGCTATGTTGTTCCCACTGGAGTTTCAACGATTTCCACTGTTTGATTATCGACAGTCCAGTCATTACATCTTCTATAAAGTTGGAAAAACGCGGATTGTAATGAATCTTGCCATTTTATTTGGATTAGAAATCTTCCTCAATAAACGCTGCATTGACTCCAATAGCAGCTTTATGACCTTCTGAAGCAGCAATTACTAATTGGGCTGGACCTGCAATTGCCATGTCTCCGCTGGCAAATACACCGTCGACATTTGTACGTCCGATACGATCTGTTATTATTCCACCTTGCTCATTTAATTCACAGCCTAAGGATTCACCAATAGAAGAAGCCTGTTTCATTTCTGGCACAACGAATCCCCCATCACGCAGAATCTCTGTACCATCAGCAAAGATGATCTTTTCCAAATAGCCGTTTTCTCCAACTAAAGATGTAATTGATTCCACGTATACATGTATTCCTTTTTTCTCTAGCAAATCCTGTTGTTCACTGGAAAGAATGTAATTACCATTTGTACAAACAATCAGATCTTTACTCCAATTAAAAGCAACTTTAGCCATATGAAAGGCATGGGTATTGTCTGCAATAATAGCCAATCGGCGATCTCTTAATTCCCAACCATCGCAAAATGGACAGCTGAATATACTAGTACCATAGAACTGTTGCATCTGCTTTACATTTGGTAGTGTTTCTTTCAAGCCTGTTGCCAAAATTAATTTCTTTGATCGATAAACTTCTCCAGCCTCTGTCTGCATCGTAAATAGTTGCTGAACTTTATGCACTTCTGTTACGCGCTGTTTTTTGATGGTAACATCTGGATAATTTTTTAAATCTTCCTGCCCCAGTCTTCTAAATTCAGAAGGGGTGATACCATCACGAGTAAGGAAGCCATGTGATTCGTTAGTTACAGCGTTCCGAGGTTGATTATCATCAAATAAAATGGTTTTACGTCTTGATCTTCCTAAAACTAAAGAAGCGTTCATCCCTGCTGGACCCCCACCAATTACAGCACAATCTAAAATCACCGAATCATCTCCAATCTAATTTGTTTAAAAGTGAAGAAAGATAGATTACTTGTTGAGTTAGGTTCACTTCCTCAATCTCAATCCATCTCCGCTTAATATAGTTATTAAAGACTCTTAATATCTATAATTAAAATCTTACCATGATAGACATAGTCACTCAACTTTTTTGTATTTATAGTTTATATAGGCGCTTAAGCCTTTCTATTTATTCAGGTAAAATGTTGTGTTACGCTTTTTCAGAATTATATTGTACGTACTTTGTCACAAAAAATGAGCTGCGCTTTGATACACTAGAAAGAGACAAAAGTCGGGGGCAATAGGACATGGATAAACAACAACTTTGGGAAGAAGCATTGACATTCCTTAAACAGTACCATTCTGAACTAGAAACATCATCAGATGATTTCCAACTAAGATGCAACGAAGTGAAACAAGAAATACAGGCGAATGGAATGTATAGACAGACGTATGATGAAATCGCTTATGGAGCAAAATTGGCTTGGCGTAATTCCAATCGTTGCATCGGTCGTCTATTCTGGGAACGTATGGAAGTGATTGATGCAAGAGATGCTTCGACAAGCGAAGAAGTATTTACGTATCTCATTGATCATATAAACAAAGCAACGAATCATGGGAAAGTTAAACCATTCATTACCATTTTCCAACCCGAACAATATCAAACTGGTGAGCAGCCGATTAAAATTTGGAATCATCAATTGCTTCGCTATGCTGGCTATGAAACAGAGAATGGGGTTATTGGTGATCCAGCGTCATTAGAATTTACGAAGCAATGTCAAAAGTTAGGTTGGGAAGGAAAAGGAACGTCTTTCGATATACTGCCATTGGTAATTCAGGTAAATGATCAATCACCACAATGGCGGGAGATCCCAGAGGAGGTAGTCACTGAAGTTCCCATTAACCATCCAACAGTAGACATTTTTGCTGGAAAAAATGTGAAATGGTATGCCGTACCAATTATTTCTGATATGCGTTTAGAAATAGGTGGTCTAAATTATGTAGCGTCCCCATTTAATGGGTGGTATATGGGAACAGAAATAGGTGCTAGGAATTTCGCTGATGAAGATCGTTATAACTTGCTCCCCATTGTTGCTAGACAATTAGGTCTAAGCACAAAACATTTAAGTACATTATGGAAAGATCGGGCGCTTGTTGAGCTAAATGCTGCTGTTCTTGAATCATACAAAAAAGCAGGCGTATCCATTGTAGATCATCATACCGCTGCGAAACAATTTGAAATATTTGAGAAGCAAGAAGCGAAACAAGGCAGAGTTGTGACTGGAAAATGGGCTTGGTTAATCCCACCGCTTTCCCCTGCCACGACGCATATCTTTCATAAACCATTTGATAATACAACCAATAAACCGAATTACTTTTATCAAAATCGTTTTTGGGAGTAAATGAAAGATTATCAGAGCATCCGATCGAGCATAGACTTCGGATGCTTTTCGTACTTTTAATAAATTTTAAAGCTACGGATAGCTTTTCATTATAATTAATTGGTATTTTTTAGATAGCTAGATCGTTTTGCCTAAATCGGGAATCATGTTATAATCATACGTATTGCAAAACACCGACTTGAGGGGACGGACCACTTTGAATACGTTTACGGTAAAAAAAGTCTTAAATAATAATGTATTAATTGCCCTGGATCAAGGTCAATCAGAAGTCGTATTAATCGGCAATGGAATTGGTTTTCACCATAAGAAAAAAGAGAATATAGATGAAAAGGCAATAGAGAAGTTATTTGTTTTACGTAATGCAAAAGAGCAAGAAAACTATAAAAAATTACTGCCAAATATAGATGAACCCCTATTACAATCAATTATAGAAGCCATTGGTATTATTCGAAACAGGTCACAGGAAATGCTAAATGAAGCGATTCACGTTGCATTAACGGATCATATTCTTTTTGCTGTAAATCGTTTGAAAAATGGATTAGAAATTCGTAATCCATTTCTAGCCGAGACAAAAGTGCTCTATCCGTTTGAATATGAGATTGCTGCGGAGATGGTTGATTATATTAATCATCATTTAGCTATTAACTTGCCGGAAGGAGAAGTTGGTTTTATCGCATTACATGTGCATAGTGCGATTACGGATAAAAAACTTTCTGATATTAACAAATATTCACAACTTGTTACTCAATTTATTGATATCATTGAAAGCCAGCTAAGCATCCGGGTCAATCGAGAAGGGATTGAGTACATCCGCTTGGTAAGGCATATTCGTTATACGATTGAACGGGTTTTGAAAGGAGAACGAATTGAAGAACCAGAAAAAATTGCTTCTCTATTGAAAAGAGAATATCCGACATGCTATAATCTAGCATGGAAGTTGGTAAAAATTATGCAACAAACGATGAAAAAACCCGTATATGAAGCGGAAGCGGTTTACTTAACCATGCATTTACAACGCTTAAATCAAAAATACGAATGATATCTAACGTGTTACTGATACGATCAGGCATGAGTGGAAAGGATAATAAGTAGATAAGGAATGGATGTCCTTGTTAGCTTATTTGTAATTTCTGCTCATGCTTTTTTTAATGGTTTTTTCGAAAGAATGGTTGAGAAAAAGGAGGAATATAATATGTTTAAAAAAGCATTTGGCGTGCTGCAAAAAGTAGGTAAAGCATTGATGCTTCCAGTTGCATTATTACCTGCAGCCGGTTTGCTTTTAGGATTGGGTAATGCTGCACAGCAGGAAACGATGCTCGAGTACTTGCCATTCTTAGGAACAGAATGGATTCAACTTGTGGCTACCGTAATGGAAGATGCTGGTGGCATTGTTTTTGATAACTTAGCACTAATTTTCGCAGTTGGTGTTGCAATTGGTTTAGCAAGTGATGGAGCTGCTGGACTTGCCGCGCTTGTTGGCTATTTAGTACTAAATCAAGTGATGGGGTCTTGGATCGGTGTGACACCGGAAATGATCGAAAATGATCCTAGTTTTGCTTCTGTATTAGGCATTCCAACCCTGCAAACAGGGGTATTTGGCGGGATTATCATTGGTCTGATTGCTGCCTTTTGTTACAATCGCTATCACGATATTGAAATGCCTTCATTCCTTGGTTTCTTCGCAGGAAAACGATTTGTGCCAATCGCAACAGCCGCCTTTTCGTTTGTAGCAGGTTTTATATTACTGTTCATCTGGCCTCCTGTCCAAGAAGCAATGAACAGTGCATCTTATTGGTTAATTGAAGAAGGAACGTATCTAGCCGTCTTCTTTTTCGGTTTTATAAAACGATTGCTTATTCCATTTGGTCTGCATCATATCTTCCATGCGCCTTTCTGGTATGAGTTCGGTTCTTATACTACAGAAGCTGGAAATTTGGTACGTGGGGATATGACGATCTTCTTTGCCCAATTGAAAGACGGTGTAGAAATTACAGCTGGTAATTTCATGGCTGGTGAATTCCCAATTATGATGTTTGGTCTACCAGCAGCAGCATTAGCAATGTATCATGCTGCTCGACCTGAAAAGAAAAAATTAGTAGCTGGATTATTAGGCTCTGCAGCTTTAACATCTTTCTTAACAGGAATTACCGAACCATTGGAATTCTCATTTATGTTTGTATCGCCGTTACTATTTTTCTTGCATGCGGTGTTAGATGGTTTGTCCTTTGTGCTCATGACCTTGTTTAGTGTGAATGTGGGTTACACGTTTTCTGGCGGGGCCATCGATTTTGCATTATTTGGTATTCTGCCAAATCAAGAGCCGTGGTGGATTACAATTGTACTTGGTCTTATTTTCGCAGTAATCTATTACGTCATTTTCCGCTTCTTCATCAAGAAATTCAACTTAATGACGCCTGGTCGTGAAGAAGATACGGAAGAAATAGAAAGTGGAAATAGTAAAAATGGTGATTTAGCTTATAATGTTCTAGAAGCCATGGGTGGAGAGAAAAACATCTCCCATTTGGATGCATGTATTACCAGACTGAGGGTTTCGGTAAATACGATCAATAACGTAGATAAAGAAGAATTAAAACGATTAGGTGCTTCAGGTGTATTAGAAGTTGGCAATAATATTCAAGCTATATTCGGACCACGCTCGGAAACGATTAAGGGACAAATGCAAGATATTATTTCTGGAAAAACACCACGAGAAGCAGAGGTAGATCAACAAGCTGAAATTCAGCAACAAATTGAAGAAGTGAATCCAGATGCGATGCAGAATGAACCGTTCGCGGATACATTCGTCGCCCCGTTATCAGGTGAAATCCTAGCGATTACAGAGGTACCTGATAAAGTATTTTCTGAGAAAATGATGGGAGATGGCTTTGCAATTGTACCAAAAGATGGACTTGTTGTTGCACCGGTAGATGGAAAAATCGTAAATGTTTTTCCAACGAAACATGCCATTGGTATGCAATCAAATGGAGGAAAAGAAATACTTATTCATCTTGGTATTGATACCGTAAACTTAGAAGGGGAAGGTTTTGAGGCATTGGTATCAGAAGGAGAGCATGTCAAAGCAGGTCAGCCAATATTAAACGCCGATCTCTCATTCATTCAAAGTAAGGGTTTGAAGATCATTACGCCGATTGTATTTACGAATTTAAACGATGGCGAGCAAGTTACCCTACAAAAATCAGGAAATATAGAAAAAGAAGAATCTAATATTATTAAATTATAGAAAGAGAATAAATCTAAACACCTCCAAACCGTCGAGTATGCGTAACGACATGGAGGTGTTTTTATAAGGAAATAAATATAGCAAAGGAATGATCTATTCCGATTTCATGTGAAGGAAGATTTGCTTCTTAGATTGCGTATAAATACTTATAAAATATTCTTATAATTCAAATTAGGGTTAATTATTGATTTATTGTAGGATACCTGTTTTAATAAAAACAAATTAATCTTGCCAAATTTTATTTAAATTAACTGGTAGGTACGTCATGATGAGCATGAAATGGAGGGAAACCGATGATTGATGCAGAATTACCTATCCCGTTGCATATACAAATTGGAAATGTTTTAGAAAAACAAATATATAATGGGACGTATACAGATAAGATTCCTAGTGAACGGGATCTGATGGATATGTTCTCCGTAAGTAGAACTACAGTTAGAGAGGCTGTAACCAAATTAGTCCAGGATGGTGTATTGAAAAAAATACACGGAAAGGGAACTTTTATTGCAGAGAAGCCCCCAATTGAGGAATGGCTCTCTTCCCTAAACAGTTTCACAGATACGGTAAAAAGAATGGGAATGAAACCAGGGAGTAAATTGCTATTCGCTGGAAAGCAGAAGGCAGATACATTAGCCCATTTTTTCGGAGAAGAACTTTACACGATCAAACGTTTACGATATGCAGATGCAAAGCCCGTTGCGATAGAGAAGCATTATTATCCAATTCAGGTTGGATTGGAACTTCAAACGTATAATTTAAATAATGCAACCATTTATGACTTATTAGAGAATGAATTACATATTACATTGACAGAAGCAGAGCAGTTTATTTCTACAGAGAAGGTAATAAAGGCGGACGCGGTACATTTAAATATAGAGCCTTCCTCCCAAGTATTAAGTGCGGAAAGAGTTATTTACGATCAGTATGGCGAACCCATTGAAGCATATCAAGGTTTGTATCGACCGGATATGTATCGATTTCGGATTAAGACGAGGCGTGATAGTAGACAGAGGAGAGGTTGAATGTAATTAATTTGTAAGCGTTATCAACGTGGGGGGTGAGAAGGGTTGAAGCATTTTATGAATTCGGTTTTTGTTGTACTTATATTTATCACCTTATTTGTACTTGGAAACCTTGCAATGAATCAAAGTGCTGGTTCAACAGATGCCGATGTAATTACTTTTCGGGTTGCCCAATCGAAATCTGCTAACCACCCTGTTTCTAAAGGGATCGATAAGTTTGCAGAACTTGTAGAAGAAAAATCAAATGGGCAAATTCAGATTCAAACGTATCATGATGCACTAATCGGAAATGATCGAGAAGTGATAGAGAGTGCACAAAAAGGAGGTATTGCATTTGCTAGTTCATCGACACCGAATATGACAAGCTTTACAAACTATTTTACAGCTTGGGATTTACCATACATTTTTGAAAACAAGGACGAGGTATATCAAGCAATTGATGGAGAACCTGGAGATGTTATTCGTAATGAAATGAAGAAATCGGGATTTCAAGTTATCTTCTTTCCAGACTATGGATTTCGGCAAATTGTTAATAACGTGAAGCCAATTCAAGAGCCATCCGATTTAAAAGGGATGAAGGTTCGGACAACGAACTCCAAGATTGAACAGGCTGATTTTGATGCACTTGGTGCAACTCCTACCCCTGTTTCATGGTCTGAAGTATTTACTGCCCTGCAGCAAGGAACGGTTGAAGGAGAAGGGAATAGCTACTCCTTATTATGGGATTCAAAACACCAGGAGGTGCTTCGTTATGCTACCGAAGTTAACTATAACTATAGCTCCGACATTGTCGTGATGAATAAAGAAAAATTTGATGAGCTAACTCAAGCAAATCAACAGCTTATTATGGAAGCTGGAGATGAGGCGATGATATGGCAGCGGAAATTAGCAAATGAAAGAGAGGAAGAGGCGAAACAACAATTTATTGATTACGGGATAGAAATTGTCGAACCGAATGAGGAAGAGATGCGGAAATGGAAACAAGCTGTAAAACCGGTTTGGGATCGTTTTGTCAAGCCTGGTGTCGCTGATCCTGCATATGTTGACTTAATTCTTGAAACACTTGGTAAGACAAAGCAAGAAATCTTTGAGTAAACAAATAGATTCTGCTGAAGGGATGGAAAGGGAATGAGCCAAGGGTCTTCTGTAGTCAAGGGTATACAACTTTCTACTTCTAAGAATAAAAGAAATCCGTGGAATCGTTTTTTAAAGGGCTTGGATAGGAGATTGGAAGAAGTACTGATTGTGATTGGGTTTCTTGTTTTTACAATTTTAATTAATTTACAGGTGATTAATCGCTATTTACTGCCTTTCATTGAAATTGCCAATATTACAACATGGACAGAAGAAGTAGCTAGATATTTGTTTGTTTTTGTTTCCTTTATTGGTGCTAGTTTATCTGTAAAGAATAGAGAGTCTATCCAAGTAACGATTGCTGTTGATAAGTTATCGAGTGGAATACAAAAATCGATTTCAACAGTAACCGTTATCTTCATGCTTTATTTTAGCTATATTTTAATTCATTACGGGGTTGATATGATTTTATTTCAATTGGAAACCGCGCAGACAACACCTGCTCTGTCGATACCGATGGCAATACCCTATAGTGCAATTCCAGTTGGGTTTCTGTTTATATCAATCCGACTATTACAGAACCTATGGCAAGATATGAAAGGGATGACTGTAAAAGAGGGATGGATGACTTGTCTAATAGCTGCCCTTTTTATCATACCTTCCCTATTTCTAACTCATTCCTCTATTGCTATTTTACTATTTGGCTATTTTCTATTGTTTATTCTAATTGGTATGCCAATCGCTTTTGCGCTTGGAATTAGTACGCTAGCAACCGTATTAGTTACCGATGCGATCCCGATTGATTTTTTTCCACAAACCGCATTCACAAGCATTGATAATTTTCCAATTATGGCTGTTCCTTTTTTTATTGCGGCAGGTGTCATTATGGGAAGCAGCAGTATGATTAAAAAGTTACTTCATTTATCGGATGAATTATTAGGCTTCCTTCCGGGTGGTCTGGCATTAGTAGCAATTGTAACGAGTATGTTTTTCTCGGCAATTAGTGGGTCGGGACCAGCAACTGTTGCGGCTATTGGTACGTTATTAATACCTGCAATGATTAAACAAGGGTATCATCCCGGCTTTGCAACTGCAATCGTGGCTGCCGCAGGAACAATTGGCGTCATTATTCCACCAAGTAATCCTTTAGTGATATATGGTGTTGTTTCACAGCAATCTATCTCCCAGCTGTTTATGGCTGGGATCCTACCAGGGATCCTTTCTGGGATCGCACTAATGGTGGTTACCTATGTAATTGCCAAGAAAAAAGGGTGGAGAGGGAATCAAACATCCTTTCAATTCAAGAGCGTATTACGTGCAGCATGGGATGCAAAGCTCGCATTATTGGTACCAATTTTTATTCTTGGAGGTATCTACGGTGGCATTATGACACCGACAGAAGCAGCAGCAGTTGCCGTTTTATATGGGTTAATCATTGGGATGTTTGTATATAAAGATTTATCAATGAAAGCAGTCTATGAAAATGTAGTAAAAGCCGGCATGACTTCTTCGATTATTATCTTACTTATTGTTATGGCAAGTATTTTCGGAAAACTGATTACATTGGAAAGAGTTGCCGAGACCGTTGCCAACTTTGTATTAGGGATTAGTGAGAATCAAATCATCATCTTGCTATTATTAAATATCCTGCTATTACTCGTTGGTCTTGTAATTGAAGCGTTAGCGGCAATTGTTATTCTAACACCAATACTTTTACCAATGGCAATGGAAATAGGCGTTGATCCTATCCATTTTGGTTTGATGATGATCTTTAATTTAGCGATAGGATTTATTACCCCACCTGTTGGAGTGAACTTGTTTGTGGCAGCAAGTGTTGCCAAATTGCGTATTGAGGAGGTGATCAAAGGAATTGGTCCACTGTTAGTTACCCTGGTGGTTATCTTACTATTCATTACTTATATTCCAGCAATAAGTATGTGGTTAGTTGATGTTTTGAGGTAAAAACAAGAGAAGAGGACTATTTTTGTAAACCGAAGGAGGGAGAAGATGTCCACAACATATTTACCGAGGCAAATGATGTTAGGAGAAGGCAAGCTAGCACATCTAGATAGACTTGCTTCGGAACTAGGTGTTCGTCATTTGTTTATTATCATCGATCATTTTTTAGTTTCTCCGCCTCTAAATTATGACCAAAAGATACGAAAGCAGTTAAGTAAAGGTGTTCATCTAACCTTTTTTACTGACTTTCAGGGAGAACCCACAACCGAACATGTATCAGAAGCTGTTGACCGATTACATCAAGTAAAAGCAAATGGTGTGATAGCAATCGGAGGTGGAAGTGCGATTGATTTAGCGAAAGCTGTTTCGTTGTTCGCTGCCTCTCCACACCTGGATTGGGAGGAAATACCCCATCAACATCAGTTAAATAGACTTCCATTAATTGCGGTTCCAACAACATCTGGCACAGGATCAGAAGCAACCAAGATAATGGTGATTAAAAACACAGAGACATATGTCAAAATGAATCCGGGCCATAAAGATTTAGTTCCAGATACTTCCATTTTAGATCCGGAATTAACAATAAGCTTACCAAAGAAATTTACAGCCTATACAGGATTAGATGCATTAACGCATGCTATTGAAGCATATATATCAACAAAAGCTACTCCTGTTACAGATTTTTATGCTACCTTTGCCATTGAAAAAATCGGGAAGCATTTACCTATTGTTTATCAGAATGGGGAGAACTTACAAGCGCGCGAAACAATGCAAATGGCAAGTTGTTTTGCTGGAATCGCCTTTTCAAATGCATCTACGAATCTCGCACATGCAGCTGGCAGACCTTTAGGAGCACACTTTCATATCCCCCATGGATTGAGTGTTGCTTTATTGCTGCCATTTGTGCTGCGATTTAGTCTTGATTCAGCGGTAGAGAGACTTTCACAAATTGCAATTCTTTTAGGCGAGCAGGATAGAGAAAATCAACATTTATTAGCTGAAAAGGCAGTGCAAAGAATCGAGCAATACAATAACCAGTTCGGGATTTGGCAAGATGCGCTTGCTTATATCGATCTAGATGAGTTAAAACAGGAGCGGCATACACTTGTGGAGGATGCATTAAATGGGAATGGGATTGTAACGAACCGGAGAATTCCAGAGAGACGGGATATTGAAATGCTCTATTTATCCCTCGGTGAAAAATTAGAAAAGCAAGCGAAATCTCAAACAGTATAAATGGCTTCTTCAACTGGTACGGACGTCACTATGAATCATTATTTTTCATGGAGGAAAATCTATGAATTATGAAAGATTGAAGACATTTCTAGCAGTAGCTGATAAAAGGAGCTTTTCAGAAGCAGCGAAAATATTACATGTGACGCAGCCGAGTGTAACGATACAAATAAAAGAACTCGAAATGGAATTAGATACGCGATTATTCGAACGCTCTACAAAACAAGTCAAGTTAACACCATCAGCAGGAATTCTGTTAAACTATGCGACTGAAATCGTACGTTTAGGTGAATTAGCAAAGAAAGATATTCTAGAAGCAAAGGATGCTTCATGCATTATGAAGGAGGAATGGAAATGGTAAAACAACAGGAAGAAGTTAAAAACGTAGTCCGTAAAAAGGTGAGAATGACACCTAGTGAAGCAATTGTAGAGACTTTGGTAGCGGAAGGAATTCGAGAAGTATATGGCATTGTCGGATCTGCATTTATGGATATGCTCGATCTTTTCCCAACTGCAGGCATTCGGTTTCTTCCGGTAAGGCATGAGCAAAGCGCTGCACATATGGCAGACGCATATACAAGGGTTTCCGGTACAGCTGGTGTGGTGATTGGACAGAATGGACCTGGTATTACAAATATGGTGACTTCCGTTGCAGCAGCCAACCAAGCGCATACGCCAATGGTGATTATTTCACCATCTGCAGGAACGCCGTCAGTTGGCTGGGATGGCTTCCAAGAAGCAAATCAAGTATCCATTTTTGAAGATATCACAAAAGAAACGGTTCGAGTTACACATAAAAGCAGGGTAGCAGATTGTTTACGTACAGCCTTTCGAATTGCCTATGCTGAAAGAGGGCCGGTATTGTATGATATTCCGAGAGATTTATTTTATGGGGAATTAGAAGATGAAATTCTAGAACCTCGCCAATATCGAGTAGATAATAGAGGAAGTGGCGACCCCGCGTCGATTCAAGCAGCCGTTAATTTACTTAAAAATGCAAGTAATCCAGTAATTTTGTCTGGTCGTGGTGTGGTAGATGCAGAGGGTGTTGATACGGTAAAGAAAATCGCAGAACATCTAACAGCCCCTGTTGCTGTGTCATATATGCACAATGATGCTTTCCCTGCAGATCATCACTTAGCTGTGGGACCAATCGGTTATATGGGATCAAAAGCAGCCATGTATACGCTGCAAAAAGCAGATGTGGTTTTAGCAATTGGCACAAGATTATCGGTATTCGGTACATTGCCTTGTTATGATATTGATTATTTTCCGAAGGCTGCCAAAATTATTCAAATCGATATTAATCCGCGTCATATTGCGAGAACGCATCCGGTTGAGATTGGCATTATAGGGGATGCAAAAGCAACTAGTGATGCCATTTATCATCAATTAAGTCAGAAGGCCCAAGACAGACCTAAAAATCAGCATCGATTAGATGATATAAGCAAATTGAAGACTGCGTGGGAGCAAGAATTAATTGATTTAGCGATGGAAGACGGGAATCCAATCAATCCACGTCGTGCATTATTAGAATTAACAAGAGCTTTACCTGAAAATACGATCATTTCCACAGATATTGGAAATGTCTCTTCCACAGCGAATGCGTATTTAAAATTTAACCAGACCAGACGTCATATTGCTGCATTGACATTTGGTAATACGGGCTTCGCTTATCCAGCGGCATTAGGGGCGCAATTAGCAGAACCGGATTCACCTGTGGTTGCTATTATTGGGGATGGTGCATGGGGAATGAGTTTGCATGAGGTAAGCACAGCCGTTGAGCAGAATATACCGGTAATTGCTTGTGTATTTAATAATAAATCCTGGGCTGCTGAGAAAAAGAACCAAGTCGACTATTATGATAATCGATTTGTCGGATCCAATATTCAAGCTCCTGATTTTGCTGAAGTAGCGAAGTCAATGGGAGCTCTTGGCTATACGATAAATAATCCAAACGAGATGGAACCCGTGATAAAAGAAGTGTTAGAAATGAGAAAGCCGGCAGTTCTGAATATTTTTGTTGATGGTACGCAGCTCGCTCCACCTTTCCGAAAAGATGCCTTAAAAATGCCAACCAGGTACTTGGATAAATATAAACATCTGGATTATGAAGCGTGGAGAAAATAACATCGTTGGTTGAAACGTTGGATCAGAAAAACTGATTCAACGTTTTTTTTAATGGAATAGATAAAATTTTCCCAGCTGCTAAACATATGTGTTCCATTTAATTAAATATCTACTAAATTACAATCATCCTTAATAAACTGTATCAAGGACGTTTACTAGAAAGGATGGATTACTATGAAACCACTAAAAATTGTGGTCATTGGAGGTGGATCATCGTACACCCCAGAATTAATTGAAGGCTTGATTGACAACCATGATGTATTACCAGTTTCAGAGGTTTGGTTGGTAGATATTCTTGAAGGCAGAGAAAAATTAGAAATTATTGAAGCATTGGCGAAGCGAATGGTAGAAAAAGCAGGATGTCCGATTAAGATAGTTGCCACATTAGATCGCCGTGAAGCAATAGAAAACGCTTCCTATATTATCACCCAGATTAGAGTAGGGCAACTAACGATGCGAAAAAGTGATGAATACTTATCCATTAAGCATGGTGTTATTGGGCAGGAAACCACGGGAGCAGGTGGTTTTATGAAAGCATTACGGACAATTCCAGTAATGTTGGATATTTGTGAAGATATCGAGGAACTTGCTCCAGATGCATGGTTACTTAATTTTACGAATCCAGCAGGTATTATAACCGAGGCAATTCTCAAGCATCGTCATGTGAAAGTAGTTGGATTATGTAACAATCCAATCAACTTTTATAAAAAATTTGCTAAAGACTATCAAGTACCAATCAAGGATGTGAGTCTCCAGTTTGTTGGTATTAATCATTTGATTTGGATTACTGATTTTTCAATTAAAGGGATATCACGATTAAATGATGTGTTAACAGGAACATCTGATAGTTATCAAGCTAAAAACATACCAAACATGGGATGGGATCCTATTTTCTTACAATCACTAGATGCCATTCCATGTAGCTACCATAAATACTATTATCAGACAGATCAAATCCTGGCGAAGCAATTAGAGGAATATAAGCAAGGAGAAACAAGAGCTGATCAAGTGCAACAAGTAGAACAGGAATTGTTTACTATTTATGCGGACCCATCTACCACAGAAAAGCCAGAAGCACTAGATAGACGAGGCGGTGCGTATTATTCAGAAGCAGCGATTAATCTAATTAAATCCATTCACTTGGATGTTAAGCAAATTCACACAGTGAATGTGCGTAACAATGGTGCTATTCCATGCTTACCTAACGATGCCTGTGTCGAAGTCAATTGTCTTGTTGAAAATCATCAAATAACACCCTTGCAAACAGGAGATATTCCACCACAAATCAGAGGGTTACTGCAGGTTGTTAAGGCTTATGAAGAATTAACCGTAGAGGCAGCAGTTACTAGAGAAATAGGTACTGCTCTACAAGCTTTAACGCTTCATCCATTAATTCCATCAGCTGAAAAAGCGCATGAATTGCTACAGGATATGTTTATAGCGAATGAGGCTTATTTTCAACCAATTCTTACTTAGGAGGTGAGATATATGAAAATTACCCTGGTATGTGCATTAGGAATGAGTACAAGTATGCTTGTAGATAGAATGGAAAAGGTGGCAGAGGAAAAAGCAATTAATATCCAAATTGAAGCACATTCGGTTGATGAAATGGAAAAGCAGTTTGCTACCTCAGATCTTATTTTGCTGGGACCGCAAATTCGCTACAAACAAAAAGAACTTGCCGAAAAAGCAGCAGAAGCTAATGTGCCTATAGCTATGATTAATATGAAAGCATATGGAACGCTGAATGGAGAAGAGATACTGGAACAAGCTTTGGAGATATTACGTTAGAAAGGAGTGTAGACTATTGAATAGGTATCAAGCATTTATGGAACGTTACTTTTTGCCGGTTGCTGCGAGGTTGGCTGAACAGCGTTATTTACGGGCAATCCGAGATGGAATTATTGCCACGATGCCTTTATTAATTATTGGAAGTATTTTTTTGATCATTTCTTCGCCACCTGTTGAATCATGGGCAGCATTCATGAAGCCATATGCCACAACACTTAATATCCCAGTTAATGCAACATTCGGTTTGTTGGGACTGATTGCCGTGTTTGCGATTGCATATCATTTAGCCAAAAGTTATAACATGGATGGTTTGTCAGCAGGGGTACTTAGTATTGCAGCGTTTTTTGTAGCGACACCATTAACAGAAAACGGGAATATTCCACTTCATTTGATGGGAAGTGAAGGACTATTTATTGCTATTTTATTGGCATTATTTACGGTGGAAGTATACCGCTTTTTTGAAAGTAGAAATATGGTCATTCGTATGCCTGATGGCGTACCACCGTCTGTTTGGCGGGCTTTTACAGCGTTAATTCCAGGAGCAGCAATCATTGCTATTGTTTGGGGCATCGATTTGGTATTAAAAACAACTTGGGACTTATCCTTGCATGGTATCGTTGGTGCTGTGTTAAGAGAACCATTACAGCTGCTCGGGGGAAGTTTTTGGGGGGCAATTGTAGCGATTATCTTAATTCACTTATTATGGTCTTTTGGCATTCATGGTATTTCTGTCGTTGCTAGTGTAATGGCACCTATTTGGTATAGTTTGACGGAAGAGAATGTCGCAGCTCATCAGGCGGGAGAAGCACTGCCACATATTGTTGGTCAGCCGTTTATGGCAATTTGGTGGGCAGTGGGCGGTTCTGGTATGGCTTTGGCTTTGACATTGTTATTTGTATGGCGAGCTCGATCCAAGCATTTGAAAAGTTTAGGAAAAGGTTCCGTATGGGCAAGTGCGTTTAATATTAGTGAACCAGTTATTTTTGGTGCTCCGGTGGTAATGAATCCAATCCTTGTTATCCCGTTTATTCTTGCACCGCTTGCGGTTGGAATTATTACCTATGTTTCGATGTCGATTGGTTTGGTTGGAAAGCCATACGTGATTGTTCCTTGGACAACACCACCGCCGTTTTCAGGTATTTTGACAACAGGTGATTTTCGGGGTGGCATTCTTATGATTGTAAATATAATTGTAGCGATGGCTATTTATTATCCTTTCTTTAAGATGTATGATCGTCAGCTTGTCCACGAAGAGCAAGGAGATCAAACAGAAAACGTATAAATGTTCGCTATTTAGATGGATGGGAGTGTTTTGGTGAAGATTAAGATACTATGTTTATCAGCAATTGCAATTGTTTCCGTTCTATTACAGCAACATACGGTACTTGGACAAAAAGAACTGAGTCATAATGGGAAGAAGAAAGTAAAACCAGGTATTGAGGTTTTGTTAGAAGATCATTTGGATTGGATAGCTGGAAAGCGCGTAGGTTTAATTACCAATCCAACAGGAATCGATCAAGATTTAAAAAGTTCCATTGACCTTTTACATGAACATTCAGAAGTGAATTTAACCGCTCTATTTGGTCCAGAACATGGAATTCGTGGAGATAGAGAAGCTGGAGAGTATGTGGAGTCCTACATTGATGAAAAGACTGGATTACCTGTTTACAGTTTGTATGGTCCAACCTGGAAACCGACAGAAAAGATGCTTGAAAATGTTGATGTGTTGCTATTCGATATTCAAGATATCGGTTCGAATGTGTATACGTATATTTATACCCTTGGTTTTGCAATGGAAGCAGCTGCGGAGCAAGGTAAAGAGATCATTGTCCTAGATCGACCAAATCCGATTGGCGGTGAGCGAGTAGAGGGTCCTGTTCGTTCAGCGGATGCGGTTAGTTTTATGGGGAGGTTTTTGCTACCGGTTCGCCATGGAATGACAGTAGGGGAACTAGCAACGATGTGGAATCACGAATATAGTTTGGGTGTATCGTTAAAGGTAGCAAAAATGAAAGGTTGGAAGCGTTTTATGCATTTTGAAGATACTGCATTGCCATGGATTCAACCTTCACCAAATATTCCCACTCAAGAAACCGCTTATCTGTATGCAGGAACAGAACTACTGGATGATACAACATTAACAACTGGTCTGGGAACAACCAAACCGTTTGAACTAGTAGGTGCTCCATGGATTAATGGCGAGCAATTAGCGGAAGAAATGAATGCCAAGAGCCTAGAAGGTGTCCGATTTCGGTCCGCTTATTTTACACCGATGTTTGGAACATATGAAGGGGAACGAATCGGTGGTGTCCAAGTGCATATAACAAACCCTAAGAAAATAGAGTTAGTTAACTTAGGACTACAGCTTTTAGATACGATGCGTAATCAAGATCCAGCGCAATTTTCGATGACAGAAAAATACGCGAATCTAATTGGCGATTCAGATGCGGCTGAAATGATTGAAGAAGGGGAACCGGTGGAGAGGATTATCAATAGTTGGCAAGAGGAATTGACGAATTGGGTTGACCATGTACGTAATCAATACTTACTTTATGGACCTTATCCAGAAGGGGTAAAGCCTTATAAAGAAAAAACCGTACTTGGTATCTTACCATTGGATTTATCCGCTGCAGTTGGGCAAACAATCCCTCTAACCTTACAAGGTTTTGATAAGAAGGGAGAGGAACTAGAAATAAACCCGGAAGAAATTAATTGGGAAGTCTCAAACGGATTAGGGAATGTTGAAGATAATCAATTTTATGCAATCAAAGAAGGTACCGGTGAAATTATTGCAACCTTTCGAGAAGAAAAAGCAGTACGTAACGTTGATATATCTGCTACGTTAATTAAAAACATCCGTTTTGGTATACACGATGCTTATACACGAATCGTACTGGATTTAAATAAATCTGTGACCAATTATACTTTGGAAGAAGATGATCATCGCTTGTTATTAACCATTCCATATGGAGAGATAGATGGTGAGTTAGCTCAGGAAGGCGGAAGTATACCAGTCTCGAACAGCCCGGTAATAGAGCATGTTGATTATCGGGTAGAGGGAGAAGATTTTTTGGCAGAATTTCATTTAAAGCAACCTTCCGTAGATATAGAAACGCCAACATATGACTCACGTATTGTAGTAGATTTACAACATCAATAGAACAATTTGTCAAAAATGCGTATTCAAATCGAAATTCCATGTGACAAAATCCCACTATTGCAAGGAATTGGTTTCTGTGAAAGCAACGAAACACGATTAAGCTATTTTACTTTTTGTAAGAAAACGCCAATTCAATGAGCGAAATGGAAGCTCATTGAATTGGCGTTCAACATCTAGTGACAACCTTATTCTAAATTTCCAATGGACAAGTACTTTGTCTCTAAATATGGTTCAATGCCTTCTAGGCCGCCTTCACGTCCTAGCCCACTTTCTTTCATACCACCGAATGGTGCGTGTGCTGCAGATGGACCGCCATCATTCCAGCCAATAATTCCATAGTCTAATTGTTCATGGAGATACGTACCTGTTCGGTAATCATTTGTAAAAAAGTAAGCGGCAAGGCCGAATGGTGTATGATTTGCAATAGAAACGGCTTCCTCAATTTCAGTAAAGGTGGTTATAGGAGCAACTGGACCAAACGTTTCCTCGTGCATGATATCCATTTCTTTGGTTACATTTGTAAGCACGGTTGGATGAACAAAAAAGTAGCCTTTCTCTTTATTCGCATCGAAATGGTCACCTAACAGCACCTGGGCACCTTTTTTCTTTGCATCTGTAATATGAGAAATGATTTTTTCATAACCGCCTTGGTTTATAATTGGTCCAATATCAACACCTTCGTTTAATCCATTTCCGACCTGCAGTTGTTTTACTTCTGCAATCAATTTTTTAGAGAAGTCGTCAACGACATCTTCATGGACAATAATCCGGTTGGCGCAAACGCAAGTCTGTCCAGCATTGCGAAACTTAGTTGCAACGGTTTGTTTGGCGGCCAACTCGATATCTGCATCTTTGGCGACAATTAATGGTGCATGACCACCCAGTTCCATTGTTACATGCTTTACTGTATCTGCACTATTTTTTATTAATTCTTTACCCACTGACGTAGATCCAGTAAATGTAATTTTTCGAACATATTCACTTTCCGTAAATAAATCTCCAATGACGCTACCTGATCCAGTAACATATTGAATAGCTTCTTCTGGAATACCAGCTTCATGTGCTAATTCTATGATTCGTATACCAGTTAATGGTGTCTCAGAAGCCGGTTTTACAATAAATGTACAACCTGCTGCAAGTGCTGGTGCAGCTTTACGCGTCATCATAGCCGCTGGGAAATTCCAGGGGGTAATGGCTGCTACCAAACCAACGGGCTGTTTACTAATTATAATACGCTTTGATTCGGTATTTGCAGGGATTGTTCGTCCATATATTCGCTTTGCTTCTTCAGCATACCAATCAATATAACTTGCAGCGTACTCTACTTCTCCATACGACTCTTTTAATGGTTTCCCATTTTCAAGCGTCATTTGTTCGGCAAGATCATCTTTGGCATCGCGAATTTTTTTCGCCCATGCGTTTAATAGTTTCGCACGTTGATGGGCGTTGACCTTCGACCATGTTGAAAAATAGTCGTGTCCTTTCTTAAGAGCAATCTGAACATCTTCTTTGCTGTGCTTTTTAATCTCTTTAATCGTTTCCCCATTAGCAGGATTTGTAACAACAATCGAATCAGTCATGATAAAAACTCCTTTACTTAGTAATAGAACACTTCATTATTTTTATTATATTCCCTAATAGTCCATGGATAAAAACATTTGCTTCCTGTATTTAGGGAAATTTACGAGAAAAGGCTTATAAATGAAGAGGAAAAATAGTAGGTTCCAAAGGAAGTATAGGTGTTATTATTCATTTTTGTAAAAATATACTAATTTATGATTGAGCTTTGAAGCTGCGAATAAAGCTTGAAAACAAGGTATACATTTGATTTGAAGCAAATCTAATAAGTGAAATTCATTATAATTACCTAGGATAAAACATGAGAATTTTGCTACGAATCTACTAATTTATCAATAACGGCTTTTCTTTCGACTGCAATCGACAGCTTTTTTCTCGCTGCTTTTACTATACTTTTCATTACAACCTAGATCGTTCAAAAAAGCACCACTGTCAGCTAAGGGCCAAAATTTGTAAGGAGGGTAGACAGCAGGTGTTCTTTATCAAGGTTCTTATCTGATCTAAAAACGATGGGAGGAATAGCTGTGAGAATAAAACGGAGACATCGAATGAAAGCAGTTTTTAGCATAGCTGTATCGGCAATCATGACTTTCTCATTATTCACACCAGCAGTAGTAAATGCAGAAACAAGTACTAAATCCAATCAGGTGGTACAAGCAAAAGTTAGTAAGCGGTTAGTGAACGAATTTAATGATGATAGTAAAATAACCTTCCTAGTCAAATTTCGTGAAAAAGCCGATACGATGAGGGTGGCTAAACAAGCAAAAGCTTCCAGTCAAAGGGCACAAGTAACTGCTGAGAAGGCTGAGCTAACCCAACGGTCTGCTGTCTTAACCGAATTAAAGGAAACATCGTTGGATACGCAGCAAAATGTGAGGCAGTTTCTAGCAGAAGAAGCTAAAAAAGGTAATGTAGAATCATTTAAGTCGTACCATATTGTAAATGGGATGGCAGTAACAGCAACAAAAGACACAGCTAATAAAATCGCCGGTTTTGAGGAAGTAGAAAAGGTGTTGCCTAATGAAACAAGGGAATTATTTACAGCAGTTAGGCAAGATGCAGAAGCGCCTGCTTCACGCATTGCTAATGTAGAATGGAATGTTGAGCGTATCGGTGCTCCCGCTGTATGGGATATGGGATTTGATGGTTCTGGTGTAACTGTTGCTAGTATAGATACGGGGGTTCAATGGGATCATCCGGCATTAAAAGAAAAATACCGTGGCTATGATGCAGCTTCAGGAGAGGTAAGTCATGATTTTAACTGGTTTGATGCAACAGCAGGTGAAGCAGCGCCTTATGATGATCAAGGCCATGGTACACACGTAACCGGTACAATGGTTGGAAGTGAAGCTGATGGCTCTAACCAAATTGGCGTTGCTCCTGGAGCAGATTGGATCGCAGTAAAAGCATTTTCTGCCACTGGAGGTACAGATGCAGATTTATTAGAAGCAGCGGAATGGATATTAGCCCCGACGGATGCTGAAGGAAATGCACATGTAGAAATGGCTCCAGATATTGTTAATAATTCCTGGGGGGGCGGTTCAGGTCTTGATGAATGGTACCGTGATGTTGTACAAAATTGGAGAGCTGCAGAAATATTCCCTGAATTTTCAGCAGGCAACACGACGCTTACGAATCCAGGTGGACCGGAATCGGTAGCAGTACCAGCGAATTACCCTGAATCATTTGCAACTGGTGCAACGGACTTGAATGATCAACTAGGTAGCTTTTCTTTACAAGGACCGTCCCCTTATGAAGAAATAAAGCCTGAAATTTCAGCACCAGGTGTAAACATCCGTTCTAGTGTACCAGGTGGTGGCTATGAAGGCGGATGGAATGGAACTTCCATGGCTGGCCCTGCAGTTTCTGGAGTAGTAGCATTAATGAAACAAGCAGATAGTAGTTTAACCGTCGATGAGATAGAACAAGCGATTATATCGACAGCTAACCCATTGACGGATAGCGAATTTCCTGAATCGCCCAATAATGGATACGGTTATGGATTAATAAATGCATCTGATGCAGTTTCATCAATTGTACCGGGTGTCGGAACAACTCAACGACAATTAAAGAAAACAGTAGTGAATCAGGATGTCGCCATTGCATTTGTAAATCAACATAGAATAGCCCTCATGCGTTAACACAACATAGTCGGTTATTTTTGATTAAAAGGCAGATCTATCCGAACTATCATTCCGAGTATACGAAATTATAGTGGGGAAGGGTAGTTCGGATTTTATTGGTCCAACTAAATAAACCTAACGACTTAATGGTTAAGTGGTATGGTTCTAAGGAACTTTATCGACTATTCTTCAATTGAGGATAACATATCCTTGGTGTGATTATCGCTAATACTATTCGTACTAATTTAAAACAAATGACTAATTCACATAAAGATTACAGAGACGATTGTGGCCATTATATGGATAAATAAGGAAATCATATCTGGTGCGATAACTTTCTTGGGTATCCATTGAAGTGTAGCCCATATAGTAGATTGCGATGGTGGATACGTAACTAATAGCCACTCCGAGAGCCAACCCCAGCAAGAGCCACCGCCAGGATACTTTACGAAAGTCAAAAGAAAAAGCGGATCGAATACGTATGATGAAGGCTGCTCCAAAGGATCCTAATCCGTCCAAAGCGGATAATGCAGAGAGAGCATGACCCATAAACCCGGGATTAGGATCGGTGACTTGTTGAAGCAATATCACAGCTCCTACAATAATTACGATATATATTTTCGACCGTGATTTCTGGCCAACCAGGCGTCTATTTACCCCGATTAAGAGTATCTCCAGTTTTGTGAGGATTCTTGAGTCCCCTATTCATTCATATCATAACAACTCCCATCATTTGTTGACGTATTTCAAGAGAAAACTGTGACATATTAAAACTCCTTTTCTGTTTAAATTTAGTTGATTTGATTTAATTCGTAGCGTACATAAGCTATGGGAACAGCCATATAACAATGAATTGTAGTATCAGGAGAGAAAACTGTAACAAATTCAAGTTAAAAACATTATGCAAAATCTACTTATTTAACTCTGTAGTGATTTCGTGTACTATTTTCAGGATCATGATAAAGGGATCAGTGGTAACGATAAAATCTTCATTTCATGTAGACTTCAGCCAGTGCAGAATCGCTATATATAATGAAGATTAGTGCTTTTTTATCCACGTTTCCGATGTAATTGAAGGTATTTAAACATGTTATGGCAGCTATAAACAACAATATAGTGCTAATGACATAAACGAAATAATTATAGGGATATTTCCTTAAAAAAGAAAGTAATTATTTAAAAAAATGGTTAAATCGACAGCTGATAATATTGACAACTGTCGAATTGTGAAATAGAATAATATTTAATTTATATAGAAAAATAAGAAAAATGAAACAATTGAAAGGGGAGGAATGAATGGTCGGATTAATTATTCGACGGTTTTTACAATTACTATTGCTGTTATTCGGTATTTCGTTTTTGGTTTTTATGAGCATGCATCTTGCACCAGGAGATCCTGCAACTATCATTGGTGGTCCTAATGCAACCGCATCAGATTTGGAGGCTATTCGGGAAAATTTAGGACTAAATCGGCCTGTCGTTGTTCAATATTTTGACTATTTAGCTGGAGTGTTGCAAGGAGATTTCGGCTACTCATATCAAACGAATCAAGCAGTTACAGAAGCAATTATTACTCGATTTCCTGCGACAATAAAGCTTGCAACCGCTAGTATGATTGTGGCTATTATTATTGGAATCGTTGCAGGTATGATTTCAGCAAGAAAGCAGAATAGCTGGATTGATGTGACAAGTACAACTTTCGCTTTAGCTGGTGTTTCTATTCCTAATTTTTGGCTTGGTGCAATGCTTATATTAATTTTCTCCGTAAACCTACAAATACTTCCAGTAGGTGGATTGAATTCCCCTTTTTACACAGTAGAAGGCATGAAAGAGTTAATTTTACCTGCAATTACTTTAGGTACGGCATCTGCAGCACTTATTGCGAGGATGACTAGGTCATCTATGCTTGAGGTAATTCGATCAGACTATATTCGTACAGCCAGAGCAAAAGGGGTTCGCAAGCATTCGTTAATATGGATACATGCACTTAAGAATGCAATGATTCCGGTAATTACTGTCATTGGCATTAACTTTGGTGGGCTACTAGGGGGAACGATTATTACGGAGCAGGTTTTCGCCATTAATGGTGTTGGCAGATTAATGATTGATGCGATAGCAGCAAGAGATTTTCCTATTGTACAAGGAACGGTATTATTAGTTGCCGGCATATTTGTAGTTGTCAATTTGGTAGTAGATATTATCTATGCACTCATTGACCCAAGAATAAGTTATTAAGTTAGAAAGGAGGTAAACAATGTCATCGGTAGCTGGGCTTAAGGAAAAACAAGAGAAATCATGGAAGGAACATCGATTGATCACCATATTTCGGGATTTAGTTAAAAACAAATTAGCTGCGATTGGGATTGTAATCATCGCAAGCATTTTTATTGCAGCGGTATTTGCTCCTTGGTTATCGAGTTATGGTCCCTATGAACAGGATTTAAGTGGTACCAAATTAGCAGCTGGGGCAGATGGCCACATCTTAGGAACAGATAATTATGGGAGAGATATGTGGTCGAGATTGGTTCATGGAGCGAGGCTATCTCTAGTGGTGGGTTTAAGCTCCGTAGCAATCGGATTGATCGGCGGAATTGGTCTTGGTCTACTAGCAGGTTATTACCGAAAGTTAGATGGATTGATTATGAGAGTTGTTGACTTATTGTTTGCATTTCCTGGAATTCTATTAGCCATGTTAATTATAGCAATGCTTGGCACAAGTTTAATAAATGTCATTATTGCGATAAGTATTTGGTCCATTCCAGGCTGTGCTCGTATCGTTCGCGGAAGTGTGTTATCCATAAAACAACAAGAGTATATTCTTGCTATGAAAACATTAGGGGCAAGTGATAGAAGAATCTTATTAAAACATATTCTTCCTAATTGTACTGCTCCTTTAATTGTATTTGCGACAATGCGAATGGCTACTGCTATTTTATCAACCTCTGCATTAAGTTACTTAGGATTAGGAGCGCAACCACCTACGCCTGAATGGGGGGCAATGATAGCAGCAGGGCAGGATTTTATGTGGGAAGCGCCGCATATGGCTATTATCCCAGGATTAGGTATTATGTTAACCGTTTTTGCCTTTAATGTAGTTGGTGATGGATTAAGAGATGCACTTGATCCAAATATGGACATGAATGTTTAAAAAAGAGAGAGGGAGATATGAATGAGAAAATGTTTTGTACCAATATGTTTGCTCGTATTAATGATTGTTTCTGCTGCTTGTAGTAGTGAGAATAGTAGTGGAAAAGAAAGCACAACACCCCCACAAGAAATCACATATGCCTCTACTTCAGATGCAGCAGGGTTGTCTCCAATTGATACCAATGACTCTGTATCTTCAAATGTAACGTATCAAGTGTATGAAACATTATTCACACAGGATCCAGAAACAATGGAAATCGAACCATTATTAGCTGAATCGTATGAAAATCCTGATGATAATACATGGGTTATTAAGTTAAAAGAAGGGATTACCTTCCACGATGGTACTCCGTTTAATGCTGAAGCGGTGAAGTATACATTTGAACAATTGAAAGATCCAGATAGAGCCGCGCCTCGAGCATCTTTGCTTGCACCGATCGAATCGATCGAAGTGGAAGATGAAAATACCGTCGTATTAAATACGGAGGAACCGTACGGACCGATGTTAGCTGCTCTCAGCCATACGAATGCAGCAATTGTTAGCCCAACAGCTGATCAGGAAGGGGATATCAATAAAGAACCAGTTGGAACTGGACCATTTGTATTTGATGAGTGGGTGGAAGGCGATCATATTACATTAACTAGAAATGAAGATTACTGGAGAGATCCAGCAAAATTAGAAAAGGTGACATACAAAGTAGTTCCAGAGTTTTCAACCGCTATATCCATGTTGGAAACAGGGGAAGTCCAATTTATCGATGCAATCGCATCTGATCATATTAATCGTGTCGAATCGATTCAAAATGTTGAAGTACAAAAAACGGAAGGTACGCGTGTATCCTATCTAGGATTTAATATGGAAAAAGAACCATTTAATGAATTGGCATTTAGACAAGCGGTTGCATACGGTATTGATCAAGAAGCATACGTATCTCAACTGAATGATCTTGGTATAGACAATGAGAGTATTATTGGTCCAAATGTTTTCGGCTATCAAGAAGATGCTAAGGAAAAAGGGTATGCATATAATCCTGAAAAAGCCAAGCAACTGATAGAAGATAATGGGTACGCTGGTCAGGAAATCACACTATTTGCTGCCAACCGTGACAATTATATGAAAATGGCCGAAATTGTACAATCACAGTTATCAGAAATCGGATTAAATGTTTCTATTGAAACAATGGAGTGGGCAAGCTTTTTGGAGAGTGCTAGAAAGGGAGACTACGAGATGACTTTTCTAGGCTGGTCAAATAGTACTGCAGACGGAAGTGAATTACTCTATCCGAATTTACACTCAGATAATATTGGTTCTTCCAATTATGCAAGATACGAAAATAGCGAATTTGATAAATTGGTACAAGAATCACGTTCGTCTGTTGATCAAGAAGTTAGAAAGCAAAAATTACACGCAGCAAATTTAATTGCTATGGAGGAAGCTCCTTGGATTGTAATGAATCATGGCATTGTAACAGCAGCTTATGATGCGTCTATGGAGGGGTTAATTGTTGATCCTACCGGAAAGTGGTCGCTATATCCAGTTAGTAGATAGAAAGGATGAATCTTATGAATCCACTATTACAAGTAACGGATTTAGAAACAACGTTTCATACACCAAATAAAGATTTGACTGCTGTCCGAAATGTATCCTTTTCGGTGGATCATGGGGAAACGTTGTGTATTGTCGGTGAATCAGGTTGCGGAAAAAGTTTGACTTCTCTTTCAATCATGGGTCTTTTACCAGCGAAGGGAAGAATAACGAATGGAACCATTTTACTCGGGGAAGAAGAACTAACGAAACAATCAGAAGTGCAAATGGAGAAGATAAGAGGAAATAAAGTATCCATGATTTTTCAAGAACCGATGACTGCGCTTAATCCCGTCCTAACTATTGGTTTTCAACTTCGTGAATCACTAATGATTCATCGGCAAATGAATAAAAAAGCAGCTACTGTAAAAAGTATAGAGTTATTAAACAAAGTAGGAATTCCTAGTCCGAGAGAGAGGTTAAAACAATATCCACATGAATTAAGTGGTGGTATGCGTCAGCGGGTGATGATTGCTATCGCATTAGCTTGTGAACCAGATCTATTAATTGCTGACGAACCAACTACTGCGCTTGATGTAACCATTCAAGCACAAATTTTGGATTTAATTGATGAGCTGCAACAAGAGATTGGAATGGGAGTTATTTTTGTCACACACGATATGGGGGTGGTTGCTGAAATTGCTGATCGTGTCATGGTAATGTATGGAGGGGAAGTCGTTGAGACGGCTGATGTCGATGCGATTTTTGAAGCTCCCCAACATCCGTATACAAAAGGGTTACTTCATTCCGTTCCAGATGTTGATAATCCAATGCAGGAGTTAAAAATAATTGAAGGTTCTATGCCTGGACCCGACGATAAGATAACAGGATGCCGATTTCATCCCAGATGTCCATTTGCTATGGAAAAATGTAAACAGAAAGAACCTCCATTATTTAATCTGTCTCCGATGCATACTAGTAAATGTTGGTTACAGGAGGTGACAGAGAGTGAGTCGAACACCGTTATTAGAGGTTAACAATGTAACCAAACATTTCCCAATAAAAAAAGGGGTGTTTCGGCGTACAAAAGCACATGTAAAAGCGGTTAATGGTGTGGATTTGTTTGTTCATGAGGGAGAAACATTAGGTGTGGTTGGGGAATCAGGCTGTGGTAAGTCTACCTTAGGAAGAGTAATTATTGGTCTTGAAAAAATGACCAATGGAACCATTTATTTTCAAGGGGACTCTATTGGACAATTATCAGATCGTCATTTGAAAAAATATAAACGGAATTTGCAGATGATTTTTCAAGATCCTTTTGCATCACTTAATCCAAGACAAAAAGTGGGAGACGCCTTAGAAGAAGTATTTATTATTCATGATTCCGATTTAAATAAACAGCACCGAAAGCAGCGTGTTTTGGAATTACTTAAAGAAGTTGGATTAAAAGCAGAACATTATCATCGATATCCACATGAGTTTAGTGGGGGGCAACGGCAGCGCATAGGTATTGCACGTGCGTTAGCATTAAATCCGTCATTGATTGTATGCGATGAAGCTGTATCTGCTCTTGATGTTTCTGTACAAGCTCAAGTTATAAAGCTTTTAAAAGATTTACAGAAAAAATATCAGCTTAGCTATTTATTTATTTCCCATGATCTGGGAGTCGTCCGACATATGAGTGATCGAGTCCTTGTTATGTACTTAGGCGCACAGGTTGAATTAGGAGATGCAAGTCGAATTTATGCAAATCCCCTTCACCCATATACGAAGGCATTATTATCTGCTATTCCTCGCCCGAAAACTAAAATAAAGCGAGAACGCATCAAGTTACAAGGGGACATGCCTAGTCCAGCAAATTATCCAAAAGGCTGCCCATTTCATACACGATGCCCGATTGCAAAATCCTATTGTGCGGAAAGGATGCCTGCGTATCGTGAAGTAGAAGAAAATCATTTTGTTGCTTGCCATGAGGTTTAACAAACATGCAGGAACTGGTTCTTTGCCAGTTCCTGCAACCTTTTTCTTCATAATAGTATCTGATCCTTATAGTTCCCCGCTATTAATCATATCTACGACAGCTTCCAGCGAAAAATCATCGCCATTTATAAGCGATTGCTTTTTCTCTTCTATTGCAGCTTGTTTTTTATATGGTTTTCATTCGCCGTTTGTTGTATGCAAATTCGTTAGACTTGATCATTCATCTTAAATAGACATTGATGTTCAACTAAAACTTCCTCCATCCAAGCTGCTTCATATTGATTTAACCTTTTCATGAACTGTCTCCTTCTCATTTCTGTCTAAATATGTTAGTACCCACCTAATTGATGAATTAAACTTTATCCTTTACTTATGTAAATAATTGTAAGCGCTTAATTATTTCCGTTTCGTGACGGAAAAAGTATAGGTGTAGTTTCCGGTAGTATTCTTTTAAACTATAGTTAAAATTAACTAATTACCAACTAGGAGGAATTCTCTTGAAAAATATTGTTTTAGCATGTTCAGCAGGTATGTCAACAAGTTTATTAGTTTCTAAGATGGAAGAAATAGCTACTGAAAAAGGACTAGATGTCCGGATTTGGGCAGTAGCACAGGATAAAGTGGTTAAAGAAATGGAACAAGCAGATGTACTACTTATTGGACCGCAAATGCGCTTTTTGAAGAAGAAGCTTTCGAAGGCCGCGGAAGAGTTGAATGTCCCTATTGATGTCATTGATCCGATTGCATATGGAAGAATCGATGGAGAAGCGGTGTTAACAACAGCATTAGAGATGCTTGAGGGAAATAAATAAAAAGTTAATAACGATTTCAAGTGTTTGATAATTATTTAATCGTTATTTAGCTGCCATTTAAAAGGGGGAGATTTAAATGAATGGGAAGTTTATGGAAATGTTGGAGAACTTCTTATTACCTATTGCTGATAAGTTAAACAATAATCGGTATTTATCAGCTTTACGTGATGGATTTATGGTTGCTTTACCACTGATTATTTTTGGATCCATTTTTGTTGTTATTGCCAATTTTCCTTTTCTGGATAAGATGATTAGTGAGGAGGCATATACAGCATACCAAAATGCTTTAGGTCCAGCTTCAGCTGCAACGTTGAGTATTATGGGGATGTTCGTCATTGTTGGGATCGGTTATAAGCTAACCGAACATTATGAAGGCGAGGCAATATACGGTGGAGTTGTGGCATTAGCTGCATTCCTTATCTTAACTCCGCAAGTATTAGAAGGTGTTTCCGGGGTTATTCCTACAGCGAGTCTTGGAGCAGAAGGAATGTTCCTTGGTATCTTTACAGCCTTTATCTCTGCAGAATTATATCACTTTTTTGTGAAAAAAGATTGGACTATCAAAATGCCTGCTGGAGTACCAGGTGCTGTTTCTAGATCATTTAGTGCATTAATTCCAATCACGTTAACATTATCTGTATTTTTAGTTATCCGTATTCTATTTAGTTATACTAATTTTGAGACGCTACAGAATTTTATTTATACTATTATACAACAACCATTAACTGAATTAGGTAGTGGATTACCCGCAACGATTATTGCCGTACTATTAATTCAACTCTTCTGGTTCTTTGGTCTTCATGGCCAAATCATTGTGAATTCCGTTTTCGATCCAATTTGGTATGCATTAAATGATCAAAACCTGTCTGCATTTCAGGCTGGAAATGAATTGCCAAACATTGTGACCAAACAGTTTGTTGATTCTTTTCTTGTTGGTATGGGTGGGTCAGGTATGACATTAGCTGTCATTATCCTAATCTTTATCATCGGGAGAAGTAGACAATTGAAAGAATTAGGAAAGCTAGGAGCTCCTGCTGGTATTTTTAATGTAAACGAACCAATTATTTTTGGTTTACCAATTATTATGAATCCATTGATTATTATTCCATGGCTTGTTGCACCAGTAGTAGTTACCGTTATTACGTATGTTGCAATGGCTACAGGATTAGTTCCACCACCTGCAGGGGTCATTGTTCCTTGGACAACACCTGTTATTTTAAATGGATTTCTAGCAACTGGGAATGCATGGCAAGGCGGTGTATTACAAGCTTTCAATTTACTTGTTGTTATTGCTATTTGGTGGCCATTCTTGAAAATTATGGATAAAAGCTACTATGAGAAAGAGAAAAAAGCAGAAACAAAAAAATCGACGTAATTGAACAGTCATGAGAGGTGAAAATCGTGGATCAAACAACAGAAATTGCATTTCAAATTATTTTGCATGCAGGTAATGGTAAATCGAATGTGATGGAGGCTATTCAAGAAGCTAAACATGGTGATTTTTCTAAAGCGGATGAATTAGTAGAAGAAGCGGGTGAAGAATTAAGTAAGGCACATGAGTATCAAACAAAACTCCTTCAAAATGAGGCAAAAGGGGAGGAGAATGTGATTAATGTCATGCTTATCCATTCACAGGATCATTTAATGACAACTATGACAGTAAGAGATCTTGCGATTGAAATAATTGAAATCTATCGAAATAAGTAGTCAGATATAAATAGGAGGTACAGTAATGGAAGTGAATTATCAGTTTCCACAAGGTTTTTGGTGGGGGAGTGCAACTTCAGCAACGCAGATAGAAGGGGCGGCAAACGAAGACGGCAAAGCAAAAAACATTTGGGATCATTGGTATGAACAAGAACCTCATCGATTTTTTGATAACGTCGGTCCGAGTAAGACCTCTGATTTTTATCATACCTATAAAGATGATATACAGTTAATGAAAGAAATTGGACATAACACCTTTCGAATCTCGCTTTCATGGTCTAGGCTCATGCCTCAGGGAGAGCTAAATCAACAAGCTGTAACATTTTACAATTCGGTAATCGACGAGTTAATAGCTAATGATATTGAACCGTTTGTCAATCTCTTTCACTTTGATATGCCATTTGATTTGCAAAAACAGGGTGGTTGGGAAAGTAGAGAAGTAGTAGATAAATATGTAGATTATGCTGCTACATGTTTTCGGCTGTTTGGCGATCGTGTAACGAAATGGTTTACGTTTAACGAACCAATTGTACCAGTAGAAGGTGGCTACTTATATGATTTTCATTATCCAAACATCGTTGATGCCAAAAAGGCTGTTCAAGTAGCTTATCATACGATGATTGCACATGCGAAAGCAGTGCAAGCATTTCGTCAATTTGACTTTACACAAAGTAAGATTGGAATTATCTTAAATCTAACTCCTTCTTATCCAAGAAGCAATAACCCAGCCGACCTTAGAGCTTCTCGAATCGCGGATCTATTTTTTAATCGTAGCTTTTTAGACCCAGCTGTTCTTGGTGAATATCCAGAAGAATTGATTGCTATTCTAAAAGAGCATGGTCAACTGCCTTCAACATTCGAAGGGGATAAGGAGCTCTTAAAACGAAATACGATTGATTTACTTGGCGTAAATTATTACCAGCCTCGTCGAGTCAAAGCAAAAGAGCATTTACCAAATCCATATGCTCCGTTTATGCCTGATTGGTTTTTCGATAATTATGAAATGCCAGGAAGGAAGATGAATAAGTATCGGGGTTGGGAGATTTATGAAAAGGGTATTTATGATATCTTGATTAATTTAAAAGAGAACTATGGAAATATTGCGTCTTTCATCTCAGAGAATGGGATGGGCGTTCAAGATGAGGAGCGTTTTATAGAAAACGGAGAAATTCAGGATGATTATCGCATTGAATTTATCCGTGATCATCTAAAATGGGTCCATCAAGCGATTCAAGAAGATTGTAATGTAAAAGGCTATCATTTATGGGCGTTCATGGATAATTGGTCTTGGATGAATGCTTATAAAAATCGTTACGGTTTCTACTCGGTGAATCTCAAAACCATGAAACGAACACCAAAGAAAAGCGCACATTGGATAAAAAGCGTAGCTGAGCATAACGGATTTTAAAAAAGAATGGCCTTCATATCCATTAAAAGACAAATACTAAAAAAGTATCATTCTATTAACAAATCGACTAAAATAAAGAGAATTGAGTAATTTTGGTCTTCAGTAAAAAAACAGCGTTCTGGTGGATTTAGTACATTCAACTACCAGAACGCCCTCTTTTCTAAACCTTCAGTAAGGAGCAATTAGATATGCTTACCTTAAGGATGCGAATGATTTTAAAAAAAATGATGATTGCCGATGCTCCTGTTACAGGAGCTTTTTTGGCTGATTTAAATAATGTAACTTCTCGCACGACAAGGGGAGATATAAAGAAGTTGGATGACCAGATTCAAGGATATGGCGCAAAGATTGAAACGATTATGGGAAAAGGGTATAAACTAGCAATACTTGACGAGACGAGGTTCCGCGATTTTCTGCATAGGATTGCTTATCATGAATTACCAATTGGAATAATGCATCCACAAACACCAGAAGAACGGGAGACAGAAATTATTCGCAGGCTATTAGTTAGTAATGACTATGTAAAGTTGGAACAATTAGCTGATGAGCTGTTTGTTAGTAAATCTACCGTGCAAAATGACTTGAAGCAAGTGAAACGTATTTTACAGCGCTACTCCATTCATTTAAAATCCCGACCTAATTATGGATTGCGATTAGAAGGTGAAGAATTAAAGATTCGATTTTGTATGGCTGAATATATCGTTGAGCGAAACGATGATCGTGGTGAACAACCAATGGAAAAATTCATTGATTCTATCGAAAAGGAAGATGTAGAGTCTATTTCCCAGGTTATTATCCGACAGATTAGGAACTATCATATTAGTATGTCAGATATTGCCATTCAAAACTTAGTTGTCCACATCGCTATTGCGTTTCAGCGCATACGTAGTGGAAATCATATCACGTTGCAGTCTAGTGAAGTAAAACAAATTCGTACGCAATACGAATATCAAGTAGCTGCAAGGATCGTAAAGAAAGTTGAGCAGCACTTTCAAGTTGCATTCCCACTTGAAGAAACAGCCTATATAGCTATTCACTTACTAGGAACAAAAATGTTATCGGAACCTAATAAAGCAGAAGTACTCGATGAACATATGATTTCAGAAAATATCTTAGCTATTATACGAAAAATGCTGCATAAAGTAGAGGGAGAATATAACTTAGGAATTGAACATGATAAGGAGTTAATTATTGCGTTAGGATTGCATTTGAAACCAGCCATCAATCGATACAAATATGGCATGAATATACGAAATCCATTACTTGAAGAAATTAAAAGAAAGTATCCTTTGGCATTTGAAGCAGGAATTTTAGCAGGGTTGGTAATTGAAGAGGAAACAGGTTCAGAGATTGATGAAAATGAAATTGGCTATATTGCCTTACACATTGGTGCTGCAATCGAAAGGAAAAATTTCCATACAGGTCCGAAACGCTGTTTAATTGTTTGTGCTTCTGGGTTTGGAACAGCACAGCTTATTTATTACAAAGTAAAAACAGAATTTAAACAAACGCTAGACGTTGTTGGAATTACGGAACGATACAAGTTACATGAGTATCCGTTACATGAAATTGACGTCATTATTAGTTCCGTGCCAATTGCATCGAATATTTCTGTGCCTGTTGTCGAAGTTAGCGCTATATTGGGAAGTTCGGATTTAGAACGGATTGAACAGTTTATTAACAATCAAGGACGAATAACTACCTATTTCCAAAAACACCTCATGTTTTTAAGAGAAGATTTAGTGACAAAAGATGAAGTGCTTGAATTTTTATATCATCAGCTCTTTCAGTTAGGGATGGTTCAAGGTGATTTCCTGAATTATATATATCAACGTGAAAAAATTGCGCCAACTTCCTATGGTAATTTAGTGGCCATTCCACACCCAATCACACCGCAGACAAATGAAACATTTTTAACCGTATGTACGTTAAAAAAGCCGGTGTTATGGGGGACAAAGCCTGTTCAGTTCATATGTTTGTTAAATGTGAAAAAAGATAGTAAGGAAGATTTACAGCAGATGTATGAGTTGTTAGGATCTATTGTCAATTCAGAAATAACTGTCCAACAACTGATAAAATCTACTACCTATCAAGCTTTTATCCAAGAATTGCAATAAAGGCAGGGCATTGTTTTCTTCTGGTTTATCTATGAAACAAGTTAAGTAAGATTTTGTTATACTATTACTGAGTAATGAGCAGGACATATGGTATGGATAAGGATCCGATTTTTTTAGCCCGTGTCTCAAAAGAGAATATGGGCGGGGAGAGAACAATCGCTGGATTTTCTACAATGTAGCGTGATAAAACAATTTGCGATTGAAAAAGGAGACCATTTTATTCTGCATCGCGGCATACAAACATATCAAATTGAATGGTCATGCAGAATTCATTGTCTCCCATACATAAACATTTAGTGAGGAGCGAGCATGTATGTTAACAGGTGGTATTGAAGCTGGCGGTACAAAGTTTGTCTGTGCAGTAGGTAAAGGATCAGGGGAAATCATTGACAAGGTAACCTTTCCTACAACAACTCCGGATGAAACACTTAGGCGTGTACGTGACTATTTTTCTGAATTCTCTATACGTGCTATTGGAATTGGAAGTTTTGGACCAGTGGATTTGGACAAGAAGAGTACCTCTTACGGGACCATTTTGCATACGCCAAAGCAACAATGGCGGCAATTTGATTTACTAACTGCAATGAAAGAATATGTTCAAGTCCCGCTTTTTCTAGATACGGATGTAAATGCTGCAGCTTTAGGAGAGTACAAATATGGAGTTGCACAAAAAGATCAGAGCTGCTTATATATTACTGTTGGAACGGGTATTGGTGCTGGTTTTGTTAAAGATGGCGTAACGTATCAAGGAAAAAGTCATCCAGAGATGGGACATATCATGATTCAAAAACATACGGATGATTATTTCGCTGGCATTTGCCCCTCTCATGGTGCATGCTTAGAAGGTCTAGCGTCCGGCCCAGCCATTGAAAAGCGATATGGTAAAAAAGCAGAATTGCTTGCAAGTCACAAGGAGGTATGGGAGTTAGAAGCTTTTTACCTCGCACAAGCGATTATAAACTATACGCTTGTATTATCTCCCGAACGAGTTATTATTGGTGGCGGCGTTATGAAACAGCATGAATTATATCAGCGTATTCGTAATTACTTTTCACAGCTAATGAATAATTATGTGGAATTAGGTAATCTAGAAGATTTTATCACAGCTCCAACGTTATCAGATGAGCAGGGGATAAAAGGCGCTATTGCACTTACGTACATGGAATAAGAAAAAATATATAAAGTGAATGCATTTTGAATACTTTTTTTGCTAGAGACTGCCCCGCTTTGGTGCAGTTTTTTATATTGTTTTGCTATGCATATCTCCTTCTTATTGAGGACAAGTTAACCATAAAAATGCTGGAATTATAGCTTAACGTGGTAAGGGATTTGGTATGAGTGGGCAAAAAGCATATCGTTATCGTACTCAGTTGTTGCATATTCCTAACAGGTTGTTGGGATCGTGTGGAAATTGAAGATAGAGGGTTCGTTATTGGATCCGCTATTGATTTAAAAGAAAAAAAACCTGACGGCTCGTATGTATTAGAACTGACACACCAAGCAGCTGTTCCTTCCGAGTTTGGTTCCCCTTTAAAAGGAGGAGGTGGCAGTGAAAAAGCATATTCCAATATATCAGCTTCTGGAGAAAGCTTGTTTGAGTTAACTAGGCAAATGTCTACAATAACCAGCCATGCCTTGTTTTTTTCTCATATGCAAGTACTCATTCTTTCTGAAGAATTAGCGAAAGAGCCCAATTTAATTGCAAATATTGTGGATTACTTTATTCGAGATCATGAGATGAGACGTTCGATAAAGTTAGTCATTGCAGATGGTGGAGCTAAAGAAATCTTAAACTCAAAAGTGGAGAATGAACATCTTCCGGCTTTGTATTTGGAATCGCTCATGGATAATGCATATAAAAATACAGAATCAATGAAACCAGTACATATTGGAGAAGTTCAAGAGATGCTCCTAGGCAATCAAAGTTTTGTCATCCCTAAAGTAAACATGACGGATAAAAATTACATTCAATATAAAGATGCTGCTGCATTTCAAGGAATGAGCCATAAAATGGTTGATTCATTATCGGATGAAGAATCAAAAGGATTAAACTTCCTAACACAACATAACCAAGGAGGACCAATTAAAATTAAGATCGATGGTCAAATGGTTGCTGTTGAATTAAGTGATATTAAACCGTCCATCCGTCTAGTAAATAAGCATAAAAATACGGCAGAAATTGCTATAACCATTGATTTAGAGGGAAGAATCACCGAAAGAATAGGGGATATGAGTGTTTTAAATGATGCATACCTGAAAAAGGTAAAAAAAGCCATTGAAGAAAAGGTAAAGGCCATGTCCTACCAAGTAATAGCAAAAGCACAAGATGAATTGCATACGGATATACTTGGGATTGGAGAATTCTTATACACATATCATTATGGGTTTTGGTCAAAGGTTAAGGATAATTGGGAAACGGGAGAAAATTATTTCTCACAAAGCTCGATCCATGTGTCAACAGATGTAAAAATTGAAATGGTTGGTTCGGCAGATAAAGTAACCAATACGAAAGGGAATAGAAATTCTCGTTAAAGCTAGCTGATTGAAGCACGTTGTCAGATGAGGCAGGTGCAAGAGCAATTTCGAAATAAAATAACTGTAAACCCGAATACGTATTATTGTATTCGGGTTCTTGTCTCTTTCTATAGGATTTTATAAACAGGAAAATGAAACAGTTGAGCATGTTGAGAAATCTGCAGGAACGGCACAGGTCGTGCTGTTCCAATCGGGGGAATTGCTTGTTGCATACCCGAGTTAGCAGAGGTTGTTTTCGTAGAAGTTGCCGTATGACTTAACAACATACATTGATAAATCGTTTCGTTATTTCCTTTGGTCTAGTAATTGCACCACCTACTACACATGCAAAAGCGCCAATTTCTTTACATCGTTTGTACATATCAGGAGTCACAATATTCCCCTCTGCGATTACAGGAATAGAAACGTGTTCGATAACTTTCTTTAAGAAGGAGAAGTCATCATCGTATAGTTTCTTTCCATTTGTTCCTTCTGTATATCCGTGAAGTGTAGTTGAAATACAATCGAATCCTAATTTTTGTGCAGATATAGCTTCTTCAACGGTAGCTATATCCGCCATTAGCTCAACATGGGGAGCTGATCGTTTTGTATGTTTAATTATATCCCTAATTGTCGCGGATTTGGGTCTTCGCCGATCTGTAGCATCCATAGCGATCATTTCACAACCACTCTCTATTAATTCATCAATTTCTTTTTTCGTTGCTGTTATAAAAACAGAGCTGCCTTGGTAATCCCTCTTTACAATACCGATTATTGGAAGTGGTACTTCCTTTTTTATTTCTACGATATCTTCTTTGGTATTGGCTCTTATCCCACAGGCACCACCCTGAAAAGCAGCAAGTGCCAACTTCGACATAATAAAGGAGCTATGTAGAGGCTCATCAGGTAAAGCCTGACAAGAAACAATTAATCCATTTTTAACTTGCGCTAGCATTCGATCAACTCCTTATCTAAAGTTCTTCATCCTTTTTAAAAGTAGATTAATGCAAAGACGCTTCCGCGTTTGTTTTTAAAAAAGGGTAGATGGCGCCATATAACGCTGCATGATTATGTAAAGCAGCCATCCTTACCTTTGTCTTTAGAAAATGTTTAGGCAAATAGTGATGTATTTCTTTTTGAATAAAATTTAATAGATAATCACCTTGTTTGGAAATGCCACCACCAATCACGATATACTCTGGATCATATAGTAGGATAATCTGTGCCAAGCCACTTGCTATTTCCTTTGCCCAGTTACGAATAATAGTTAAACATTTGTGACACCCCAATTTTGCACGTTCAAATAACGATTCTGGGGTAACAGTATCATCAAGATGTTCCTTTATTGTTGAAATAAGTGCATTGGTAGAAGCTCTGGACTCGTAGTTTGTTCCTGTAGTAGGGTCATATGATAAGTAGCCCACAGAATTCGCTTGTTGATTTGCTCCATCTATTAAGTGATTTTTGTAGTAAGCTCCACCAATTCCAGTACCAATAGTGATGCAGAAGATATTGTTTTTATTTATCATAGAGCCTTTCCAGATTTCTCCCAATAATGCTGCATTCACATCATTCTCAACGACAACTGGTATACTGAATTTTTTGGTTAAAGGCTGTTTCCATTCCATCCCTTTGTAGAAAGGGAGAGTTGGTCCAGCATAAACAACCTTGCCAATGTATCTATCCACAATACCAGCAGTACTGATCCCAATTCCAGATAGGTTATATTCGTTCTGTATCTCTTTAATAATCTGTTCTATTTGTTGGTATAAAACTTGTTTACTAGTAGTTTTGGTTTGTTCCTTCCTATGATCGTTTAATTCTAAGTTTTCGTTTAAGAGGGCGTACTTAATATACGTTCCACCAATATCGATTGATAAATATTCCATCTAAAGCCCCCTATAGTTTTGCTCGTTTTATATGATTATTCAACAATGATTTTGCTAATTCAGCATTTTTGTTTTTAATTGCTTCTATGATGGATTGATGCTCACGAATAACTTGCTGATATTCTTCTAGACTAAGTTGGATGTACTCGGTTTCAAAAAAGTAGCTATTAATCATATTGGTCATTTGTATAAAAAGTGGGTTTCTTGTTGCTTTAAGTAATTGTTTATGGAACAACATATCAAAATTTCTATATTCCTCCATGGTATCAGCATCTTTACTCTTGATTAGGAGTGCTTGAATCGTTTCCATTTCTTCACGGTTTTCTTGTTTTACAATCTCTTCTACGGCACTTGATTCAAACATAATACGCAGGCTCATAATATCTTCAATATTGCCGCCGTTTATCTGCCAAAGAAAAAAGAAGCTATTTAAAAGAGTGTCAATATTTGATTCATTTAAGTAAGCTCCTTTTCCTTGCGTGGTCGTTATTACTCCTGTATTTTCTAAATAGCTTAAAGCCTCACGTACAACAGACCTGCTGACTTGAAACATCTCAGCTAGTCTTCGCTCGGTGGGAAGTTTATTCCCAGACGACAATTCGTTTTCGATAATATAGTTTTTAATCTCCTGAATAACTGTTTTTTTAAGTGAGGTTCTCTCCATACTCTGGATTGGTTCTATCTTCACGATTCTTCCTCCATTTGTTTTATAAATGTGAATATAGGATTGAAGTGTTGTGTTATCGTTTGCTGTGCTTTCGTCAAATCCTTTTCAGCAACTGCTTTAATTATTTGCGTATGTTCATCGTAGGACTTCATAAGATCTTCCTCTTTTTGAAATAAATCCATCTTTGCCAATAAGAAATATTCATTGATAATTTCGCTGAAATGATAGAACGTTTCGTTTTGAGTTGTTTTTATTAGTAACTGATGGAAATCATTATCATATTGATTTGTATTGTTATTATTAATGATCGATTGATAATAGGAATGATTAATGCTGTAAAATGCTTCTAGATTAACATCTATGTTTTTTTCAATTATTAAACGAAGCGCTCCGAGCTCAATTATTTTACGTATTTCCACAAGTTCTTTGATTTTTACACCGTAGGTTTCATAATGATGTTTTAAGATAGAAGTAATTGCATAGAGCTTTGTATCTGCAACAAATACACCGCCTCCAGCCTTAACCTTAAGAATGCCTAGAGCTTGAAGAGAAATTAGCGCTTCTCGAATAACGGTTCTACTGACTTGTAGTTGTTCGACTAATTCTCCTTCGGACAAAAATTTATCATTTGGTTTAAGATTATTGTCGATAATGGATTTTTTAATTCTTTCGATAACTACTTCCACTAATGATTGTTTTTTTGCTTTCATTCTAATCTCCTCATCCACTCACAAAACCATTGATATAGTTAGGTTTGTGATGATTGTTATCCATATCATATCATATTGGAATAGGAAACCCCTTACGAAAAAGGGTTGACTTTTATGGATAAGGAAATTATGATGAGTTTAACTAAAATTGGTCTGACCATATTATAACTTGATTAAGTTTATAAATCAATACATTATCGGAGGGGACAACATGAAGGGAATATTTTCTGCTCTACTCGTACCATTTGATGAAAGCGGAGACATAAAAGAGCAAGGATTACGTGAGATCATTAGACAAAATATTGATAAACAAAAAGTGGATGGATTATATGTGAATGGTAGTTCTGGAGAGAATTTTATGATGTCTACCGAGCAAAAAAAAGAAGTGTTTCGAATAGTGAGTGAAGAAAATAAAGGGAAAGTAAAGCTGATAGCTCAAGTAGGGTCGATTAATTTAAATGAAGCTGTTGCGTTAGGGAAATATGCGACAGATTTAGGCTATGACAGCTTATCGGCTGTTACTCCATTTTATTATAAGTTTTCATTCGATGAGATAAAATATTACTATGAAACAATTATCAATGAAACGAAGAATAATATGATTATTTATGCTATTCCTGCTTTAACAGGTATTTCGATGTCATTGGATCAATTTGAAGCACTTTTCCAAAACGAGAACGTAATAGGGGTTAAATTTACAGATGGGAATTTCTATTTATTAGAGCGTCTAAGAAAAAAGTACCCAAACAAGCTGATTTACTCGGGATTTGATGAGATGTTAATTTATGGTGCCATTTCAGGAATTGATGGTGCAATAGGAAGCACATTTAATATTAATGGAAAACGTGCAAAACAAATACTTACACTTTGTCAAGAAGATCAAGTTTCAAAAGCATATGAAATACAACATATAACAAATGATTTAATAGAGAGAATTTTAGATTTAGGTTTGTATCAAACACTGAAAGAAATTTTAAAAATTACGGGTATCGATGCCGGAGTCTGTAAAAAACCATTTGAAGCATTCAACTCTGAGAAACGAGCAGAAGTGAAGAAGTTAGTAAGTACATTTAATCTATAAGATGTCAGAAACGGTGCTGCTTAGGCGTGTGTTGCTGCGGCAGCACCGTAAAAATGAAACAAGGGGGAACTCGAAATGGATAAGGTAGGTTTAGGAGCAGTAAATTGGATCGTATTAATTGTTTATCTAGTTGCTATGCTTGGTGTGGGAGTATATTTTACAAAACGCTCAGGAAAAAATACGGATGCTTTTTTTACAGCAAGTGGAAAAATTCCTGCCTGGGCAGCAGGATTTAGTATTTACGCTACAACATTAAGTGCTATTACGTTTATGTCAACGCCGGAACAAGCTTTTTTAAGTGATTGGTCGTATGCTGCTGGTAATCTTGCAATTTTTGCGATTATACCAATACTCATCTATTTTTATATTCCGTTTTTTAGAAAACTCAACGTAACGACGGCTTATGAATATTTAGAAGAGCGTTTTGGACCTTCGTTACGGGTGGTCGGCAGTCTATTATTTGTGCTTTATCATATAGGTAGGGTAGCAATTGTTATTTATCTGCCTACGCTTGCAATTACATCCGTTTCTAGTATTAATCCAATTGTAATCGCTTCCGTGGTTGGTGGACTCTGTATTATTTATACCTTTTTAGGTGGAATGGAAGGTGTTATTTGGAGCGATGTCATTCAAGGGATTTTATTACTTGGAGGAGCAATTTTAGTTTTAGTCCTTGGTATATTAACGATCAATGGTGGATGGTCAACTGTAATAAACGATGCATTGGTCAATGATAAATTAATAACTACGGATAATTTTAAATTTGGAGCAGCTGCAGCCGCAATTCCTATTATTTTTATCGGATCAATTTTTAATAATTTACATCAATACACCGCTAGTCAAGATGTTGTTCAACGTTATCAAACAACAAAATCAATAAAAGAAACGAATCGGTCATTATGGACAAATGGTATTTTAGCATTAATCACAATTCCAATATTCTATGGAATGGGTACAGTTCTTTTTAGTTATTATTCAAATGTGGAGGCGCTTCCAGAAGGTTTTAATACTTCTGCGATTGTTCCTTACTTCATCGTAACAACCTTACCAGTTGGTGTTGCTGGATTATTAATTGCAGCGATTTTTGCGGCATGTCAGTCGACGATATCATCGAGTTTAAATAGTATCTCTGCCTGTATAACTGTCGACTTTAAACAACGTTTTTTTGACAAAACATGGAGGCTTAATGATGTGGTACTAGCAAGACTTGTTATAATCATTACCGGAATTCTTGGTATGAGTGCTGCGCTTTACCTGGTATCTACAAATCAAGCGGAAACATGGAATCTCTTTTTGGCAATGACTGGATTATTTGGAGTTCCAATTGCCGGAATATTTGCTCTTGGGATTTTTACAAAAAGAGCAAATGCTCCCGGTGTACTTATTGGTCTAATATTAAGTGCAATTACATCCTACTTTATTCAACAGACTAGTTTTTCACCATTTGCGGTAAGTGTGATGGCGTTCTTTTCTTCCTGCATTTTTGGATATATAGCAAGTATCTTTTTTCCGACTTACACCAAGAACACTACCGGACTAACGATTTATACGAAAAATGAAGATTTTATTAAGTCAGGTGTTAAACAAAATATTTCTTAAAAACATTTACATGCTATATAGGAATAATATTGATTTTATTGTTAAAACTAAATAGCAAGCAAAGAATTTACAATAAAGTGGTGATGGCATGCGGAAAAGACTGGTTATTATAGGCTTAGCTCTATTGCTTTTAGGCCTACCAACTATTGCACTTGCTCATACAGAGACGACGGAAGATGATTCCAACAAGTCGCATAATTGGCAAGAATATAGTAGAGATACGAATATTATTGATACAGGTACCCATGAATTTACATATTGGAAAAATTTTATGAAACACAAGCGCACATGCCAAATATCTCAAAAGGTTGAGACAATCGTATATTATTGTGATGTACATGATCACACCAAATCAGAAACGAAGTATCTGGAAACAATACACAGTCACAAACATAGCTAATGGAGAGCACCATCGGATTTATCGATGGTGCTTTTGTTATGCTTACGGAAAGATGAAGATTAAAACTTCCATTGGTCTATATACAGAATGGATGATAATATAATAATGTAACAATTGAAAACGCTAACAAACATCAGAGAGAAGGAGAGGAACAACGTGGAAGGATTAGGACTTATTTTTGTTATTATTCTGGGTGTTTTATTTGTTATTTTTGCTACAGCAAAGATGAAACTTCATCCCTTTTTATCTTTACTAATCGCAGCTTTTGCAATTGGCATTGTTGCAGGTCTTCCATTATCAGATGTAGTTGAAGCTGTGAATAGTGGATTTGGTGGATTAATGAGCAGTATTGGTCTGGTCATTATCTTCGGAACAATCATTGGTGTGATATTAGAAAAGTCAGGTGCTGCCTTACGAATGGCTGAAGTTGTATTGCGAATTGTTGGCGAAAAACGACCGCAGATGGCAATGAGTCTAATTGGCGGGATTGTTAGTATTCCGGTATTTTGTGATTCAGGGTTTGTTATTTTATCTTCTTTAAAAAAAGCACTGGCAAAAAAAGCAAAGGTTGCGGTCACCTCCATGACTATTGCTTTATCAACGGGCTTATTTGCTACGCATACTTTAGTACCACCGACTCCAGGACCAATTGCGGCAGCTGGTAATATTGGTGCAGAAGCGTATTTGGGTACGATTATTCTCATTGGCATTATTGTGGTTATTCCGGTGATTTTTACCGGCTATCTTTGGGCAATCAAAGTTGGCACAAAGATGAAAGTAGAGGGAGAAGATAAAGAAGAAGAGGCATATGATTATGAGGCTATTGTGAAGGCATTTGGCGAGATGCCTTCTGCCGCAAAGTCGTTTGCTCCAATTATTGTACCGATTATCTTAATTGGATTAAGCTCGATTATAACATTTGCTGGTTGGAATGGTACATTAGCATCTATCTTCTTATTTCTTGGTTCACCGGTGGTTGCATTATTGGTTGGGGTACTATTTGCCTTTGCACTGCTGCCCTCATATGATGAAGAAACATTAACAGAATGGATAGGCATCGGCATTAAAGAAGCGGCTCCAATATTACTGATAACCGGTGCTGGTGGTGCATTTGGAACAGTCATTAGCACCACACCAATTGCAGATTATATTCAGAGTTTTGGTCAAAACACGTTATGGACAGGCGCGATGTTTCTAATTATTCCATTTTTAATTGCTGCTGCTTTAAAATCGGCACAGGGTTCATCGACTGCGGCAATTGTCATTACATCTACATTAATTGCTCCACTTTTACCTGATTTGGGGATTACGGGTGCTGTTCCACTTGCTTTAGTAGTAATGGCCGTTGGAGCTGGGGCGATGGTTGTTTCCCATGTGAATGACAGTTATTTCTGGGTCGTTAAGGAATTTAGTGGGATGACGGTAACACAAGCCTACAAAGCACAAACAGCTGCAACATTATTCCAAGGATTGGTTGCATTTATTATCACATTCCTCTTGTGGTCCATCTTTGTTTAAACAGATGAGGTTGGGACAAAATCCTGGTAATAAAGAAAGAAGTCAGGCAAATCACCTAATGATGGATGATCTGCCTGACTATTATACGTTTGACTTAGACTACAGGTGTCTGCCTTCCGCGGGCACGGCCACAGTCACCTTTTGCTTCAGTCACCTGCATATTCTTAGCTAATTATATCATCACAGCCTCGTTAGTTTTCTTCTCGTAACACAAGATCAAGATCTTCTCTATTATTATCGGGCGCCAAGATATAAAGGACATCACCTTGGAACAGTTTGGTCTTTGCAGTAGGTGAAATCGTCTCACCGTCTCTTAGAATGATAATAATATTTGCTGCAGGAGGAAATCGTTGCAATGACTTGTCCATTAATTTTATTTTGTTCACCAACTTGATATTCAATGATACTAAGTTCCTTTTTGCCAACAGATAGTAGGTCTAAGGTATGCAATGGGTTTGTACCAACTGGTTGCGATAGTCCTAATTTTTTGGCGAATAATGGAATCGTTGTTCCTTGAATAACTGTAGAAGTTAATACAATAAAGAAAATAATATTGAAATACAATTGACTGTGTTGTAAATCAGCAAGCATAGGAATAGAGCAAGAACAAATAGAATAATAACTAATGCCATCATTCCAATAAGTTGAGCGATTTCCGGATCACGAAAATCAAAGACATCAATCGTGTCACTTCCAAGTATCATGCCGATGATAATAAAAAAGACCAAAGATGGTGAATTGATGCGTGCAGAAAATTGAACACCTAGGATACTAATGATAAGGATAATCGATACTGCAAGAATAAATAAATTTGAATGAAATAATTCTGGTAACATGTTTCACACCCTTTAATACCATTTACTGTACCCGGTTTCTGAACACGCTACACATCGCGTTATAGACTTATTCATTTTAACGATGAATGTTTTCCTTTAAAATATAAGTAGCAAAACTAATGGAGGATTGGATATATGATGAAGCATTTGCAAGATACGATAACTCTAAATAATAATGTGAAAATGCCTGGGTTTGGTTTAGGTGTGTATAAAGTAGAAGATGGAAGTACAGTAAAGGATGCAGTCAAAAACGCAATTATACATGGCTATCGCAGTATTGACACGGCTTCGTTCTATGATAATGAAACGGGTGTCGGTGAAGCGATTCAAGAATCAGGTATTCCGAGAGAGGAATTGTTTATCACAACAAAGGTTTGGAATGATCAACAAGGATATGGGAATACGAGAAAAGCTTTTCATCATAGTATGGAAAGGTTAGATTTAGAGTTTTTGGATCTTTATCTTATCCATTGGCCAGTAAAGGGGTTATACAAGGACACTTGGATGGCAATGGAGGAGCTCTATAAAGAGGGGAAAATCAGGGCCATTGGTGTCAGCAATTTCCATCAACATCATTTAGAAAATTTAATGGATGGTTGCATGATTAAACCAGCTGTAAATCAAGTAGAATATCATCCACATTTAACTCAACAAGCTCTCCATGCTTTCTGTAAAAAGCATGACATTCAATTAGAGGCATGGTCTCCACTTAAAAGAGGTGGCTTGGTTGATGAACCTGTATTAAAACAAATAGGTGAAAAATATAATAAAACCGCTGCACAAGTTATCTTACGGTGGGATATTCAGAATGAGGTTATTACGATACCTAAATCAACAAAAGAACATCGTATAATTGAAAATGCATCGATTTTTGATTTCACTTTAACAAAAGAAGAAATGAAGCAAATAACTAATCTAAATATAAATGAACGAAGTGGTTCAAATCCAGATCGTTTTGATTGATCAATAGGGTCAGGTATGATAAATAGCCTCCGATTATCGGGAGGCTATTTATTTGGCTATCTCCATATTTGTGTTACGTTAATCGAAAAAGAAGACTTCATCGTCCCTGGATTTATCGTTATAATGAGATGAAGGATATGTCTGAATAGGAAAAGGAAAGCACATGTATAGAGGAGGAGAAATGGATGTGGTATAGGAGTGAAATAACGAAGAAGCTAGGTGTCCAGTATCCCATCATACAGGCTGGAATGGCAGGAGGTGTTACCACCCCCGAGTTAGTAGCTGCTGTTTCGAATAGTGGTGCACTTGGTACATTAGGGGCAGGATATATGACTCCAGAAACGATGCAACAAGCGATTAAACAAATTAAACAACTTACAGATCAACCTTTTGCGGTAAATCTATTCATCCCGGAAATTCCGAATGTGGATACAGAAGCTATTAACCAAGCAAATGAATGGTTACGACCTTATCGAGAAGCATTACAACTAACCAAACCAGAAGTGAAGCAACCTTCCTCATCGAATTATGAAAAACAATTAGAGATTCTTTTACAAGAAGGGGTACCAATTTGCAGTTTTACATTTGGCGTACCTGATAAAGAAACCATTCAAAAACTCAAACAACATCATTTGTTATTAATTGGTACAGCAACTACTGTACAAGAAGCAATGATAAACGAAGTAAACGGGATGGATATGGTGGTTATGCAAGGGAGTGAAGCAGGAGGTCATCGTGGAACATTTTTAGGGGAATTTGAGGATGCGATGATTGGAACGATGGCACTTGTACCTCAAGCTGTTGACCAGGTATCTATTCCAGTTATTGCAGCAGGTGGAATAATGGATGGTCGAGGTATATTGGCAGCACTTACTTTGGGTGCTCAAGCTGTACAAATGGGTACTGCTTTTCTGACTTGCCTAGAAAGCGGTGCAAAAAAACAACATAAAGAAGCGATCTTACATACGACAGAAGAACAGCCAGTAATTACTTCCGCCTTCAGCGGCAAGCCGGCAAGAGGAATAAAGAATCAATTTATAACAAAGATGGCAGCATATGAGGAAGACCTACCAAGCTATCCAATTCAAAATGCATTGACGAAAGAGATACGTAGAGAAGCAGCTAACCAAAATCGACCAGAATGGATGCATTTATGGAGTGGTCAAGGCCCAAGATTAAGCAGACAACAAGCAGCTGGGGAGATGATATCAAAGTGGATCTTACAAATTGATGAGCGAATAAAATGAAGCTAATCATATACTTATATAATTATTGCCCCTAGTACTTTGTTATCACCAGTTTTCCATACTTGTGTCCAGGTTGGGTGTGTAAAAAGGGCATGATCATATCCATATAACAAAAGGCTTACGCTAATCCATGGCGTTAAGCCTTTTTTGTCCCTCTAACTATATGAGGTGGTAAATTTTAATTAATACCAATTAAATAAATTCATTGAACTATTCGATAATTAGTCATATAATAATTCGAAAGAAAGGTGGGAAATCCAGTGGGAAAAGATTTACGGATAAAGAGTAAAGTATTTAGTGAAGGGACAATGAAGGCCCCGAATCGTGCCATGCTGAGGGCTGTAGGAGTAACAGATGAAGATTTTCAAAAGCCGATGATTGGAATAGCTAGTACATGGAGTGAAGTTACCCCATGTAACATACATATTGATGATTTGGCTGTACAGGCAAAGAAAGGAGCACGGGAAGCTGGCGGTGTTCCTTTAATTTTTAATACAATTACCGTTTCTGATGGGATATCAATGGGAACGCAAGGTATGAGGTACTCCTTACCAAGCAGGGATTTAATCGGTGACTCGATTGAAACAGTGGTTGGTGCAGAAAATTTAGATGGTTTTGTTGCAATTGGTGCCTGTGATAAAAATATTCCAGGCTGTATGATCGCTATAGCAAATGCTGATGTACCAGCTGTATTTGTTTATGGTGGTACGATTGCCCCAGGCTCTGTAAATGGAAAAGATATTGATATTGTGTCTGTATTTGAAGGTGTTGGAAGACATAATAATGGCGATATCAATGATAGTGAATTACGATCAATCGAATGTCATGCTTGCCCAGGCGCAGGTGCTTGTGGAGGAATGTATACAGCGAACACCATGGCATCGGCAATGGAAGCAATTGGAATGAGTTTACCTGGAAGCTCATCAAATCCGGCGGAGTCAGCTGCAAAAGCAGAAGATTGTTCCAAAGCTGGGCAAGCAGTCTATCAATTATTAGAAAAAGGTATCTACCCGAAAGATATCATGACGAAAGAAGCTTTTGAAAATGCCATTACCGTCGTTATGGCTTTGGGTGGATCAACCAATGCAATCTTACATTTATTAGCAATTGCACATGCAATTGAAGTAGATATAACGATTGACGACTTTAATCGTATCCAAGAGAAAACACCACATTTAGCTGATTTAAAACCAAGTGGTAAATATGTTATGCAAGATCTTCATCGTGTTGGCGGGGTACAAGCAGTTATGAAGTTGTTATACGAAGCTGGATACTTACATGGGGACTGTCTAACTGTAACTGGCAAAACGTTAGCGGAGAACTTAGCAAATGCCCCGTCATTATTAGAAGGTCAGGACATTATCATGCCTTTTGATAAGCCAAAAAGAGAAGATGGTCCATTGATTGTACTAAAGGGTAATCTTGCTCCTCGAGGAGCGGTAGCAAAGGTCTCTGGTGTTAAGGTGAGTCGGCATACAGGTCCTGCAAGGGTTTTTGACACGGAAACAGAGGCTACAGCAGCAGTCATGAATAATCAGATTAATGAAGGTGATGTGCTTGTTATTCGTTATGTAGGACCAAAGGGTGGCCCTGGCATGCCGGAAATGTTATCTATTTCTTCTATTCTAGTTGGCAAGGGCTTAGGAGAAAAAGTAGCTCTATTAACCGATGGTAGATTCTCTGGAGGAACTCATGGTTTAGTAGTTGGGCATATTGCTCCAGAGGCCCAATCCGGCGGGCCAATTGCCTTTTTACGAGAGGGAGACCTTGTAACGATTGATTCAACAAAGAAGGAAATTTTCTTTGAGATTTCAGAAACTGAATTGGAACGAAGAAAACAAGACTGGATTGCTCCACCTTTATACAGAAAAGGAGTGTTAGGTAAATACGCACATAATGTTGCTTGTTCATCCGTTGGTGCAGTAACGGATTACTTAAATAAATAGAATAATGGTTACAAAAAGGGGCTTATCTAGGTAAGAGGCCCTTTTTGTATATCAATATATTAATTGTAGTAAATTGGTTTAAATAACAAAAAATAATAACTGATATATTACGAAGTGAAAAAGTTAATAAATATAATAAAACTAGGTGTTTAAATCAATATATCGGTTTGTAAAGAAAATGTAATAAAGACAAAGATGCTATGCACATTAAATATGTAAGCGCATCCAAAATAATTCGCAAATCAAAAATATCAAAAAACTTAAAAATATCTGTTGACTCTTGTTCGAAAACGGTATATGATTAACGGCAATATTAACTTATTAATTTTAACAGCGCCTAATTGACTGTAAGAACAATGAAAAGAAAAAAGTTCACAATTTTATAAAAATAACGCTATGACGGGAAAAAAGGAATATAACTTGTGTATTTGCAGAGATCCGGGGTTGCTGTGAGCCCGGAAGTACACTATATTCTGACATCATCTCTGAGTGCCGGACTGAACAGTTTACTTAATAGGCCGGCCAGGTACTGCTTACCTGTACCTGTTATCAATTGAGACCAATATATTGGTCTTGTTGAGTTAGTGTTCGCGAGGATACTAAAAACCTGGGTGGTACCGTGAAAAGAAGACGCTTTTCTCCCCAATCACTGTAAACGAATGTGCAGTTATGGGATAGAAGGCGTCTTTTTTATTTCAGCAAAAACTTATGAAAAAAGGTTGAATGATCCTTAGGTTCCATGAGAACGAGGATTTTCTATACAAATGATTACTAAAGGAGGCATGCAGCAGTGAAGGTTGAGGCAAAGCATGAATTGGAAAGTGCAAAGAAAGTAATGACAGGTGCGGATGTATTAATTAACGCATTAGTCGAAGCTGAGGTCGATACGATTTTTGGTTATCCCGGTGGTGCTGTATTACCAATCTATGATGCGATTTATCGTTCTAATGCTCAGTTTGAACATGTGCTTTCTCGTCATGAACAAGGGTCCATTCACGCAGCTGAAGGTTATGCTCGTGTTACGGGTAAACCCGGGGTTGTAATTGCAACTTCTGGTCCTGGAGCAACGAATCTAGTTACTGGTATTACAGACGCTATGATGGATTCATTGCCTATCGTCATATTTACCGGTCAAGTGGCAAGTAATGTTATAGGCACGGACGCTTTTCAAGAGGCGGATGTTATGGGGATTACAACACCAATTACAAAATACAATTATCAGGTCAATCAATTATCCGAACTTCCAGGGATTGTAAAAGAAGCATTTCATGTTGCTTCAACTGGCAGACCAGGACCGGTTGTCGTGGATATTCCAAAGAATATCTCAGCTGAGCTTTCGACAGCGGTCTATGAAAGTCATTTCGAATTACCGGGATATCAACCTAATAAAACACCGAACCCTTTACAAATTATTAAACTAACAGATGCATTAAGTCGTGCCAAGAAACCGATTGTATTAGCTGGTGCAGGGGTGATTTTTGCAAAAGCCACGAATGAATTAATTGAATTTGCAGAGAAATATCATTTACCAGTTACCAATACATTGTTGGGACTGGGGTGTTTCCCAGGCTCGCATCAACTATCGCTTGGAATGGCTGGAATGCATGGAACGTATGCAGCAAATATGGGATTGTACGAATGTGACCTATTAATTAACATCGGAGCTCGTTTTGATGATCGATTAACTGGTAATCTTAAACATTTTGCACCGCATGCCAAAGTTGCTCACATTGATATTGATCCTGCAGAAATTGGAAAAAACGTTCAGACGGAAATCCCGGTTGTTGCAGACGCAAAAGAAGCATTAGAAGCGTTACTGAAGAGATCCGTAGAACTTGGTGACCAACTAGTGTGGAAGGAGCGGTTAGCTCGATATAAGCAGGATTATCCGCTTTGGTATGAACGATCGGATCAACAGATTTCCCCGCAATGGCTACTGGAACGTGTACACCAGATCACGGATGGAGAAGCGATTGTAACAACAGATGTTGGGCAGCACCAAATGTGGGCAGCACAATTTTATTCGTTTGAAAAACCAAATCGCTGGGTTACATCCGGAGGGCTAGGAACAATGGGCTTTGGGTTCCCTGCGGCGATTGGTGCACAGTTAGGAGCGCCAGGTGAATTAGTTGTATCGGTTGTGGGGGATGGTGGGTTCCAAATGACTGCGCAAGAGTTGGCAGTCGTAAAAGAACGGAATCTTCCAATCAAGATTTTAATCGTAAATAATCAAGCATTAGGGATGGTTCGACAATGGCAGGAGAGCTTTTATGAAGAACGTTATTCTGAATCTTTATTTGTCCAAAATCCAGACTTTGTGAAGTTAGCCGATAGTTATGGCATAAGAGGAATGAGGGTGAATAAGGAGGAAGATGTTCAGGAAGTGCTGGAGGAAGCAATTGGTTTTGACGGGCCTGTCGTCGTTGATTGTCAAGTAGTTCAACAAACATGTGTATATCCAATGATTGCTCCTGGAAAAGGGATTCATGAAATGATTGGGGTGAGCAAATGAGGCGTATCATTACCGCTACGGTACAAGATCGAAGTGGGGTGCTGAATCGAATTACCGGCATGCTCCATAAACGGCAATTCAATATTGAAAGTATCTCGGTTGGTGCATCAGAAACAGAAGGGCTTTCCAAAATGACTTTTGTAGTTGAGGTTAGTGATCATCAAAAACTGGAGCAATTAACGAAACAGTTAAATAAACAGATCGACGTCCTGAAGGTTTCAGATATCACAGAAAAAGCTATTGTAGCAAGAGAATTAGCACTGATTAAGGTAGGTGGAAGTGGCCAGCTTCGCGCAGAAATTCAAGGGATAATAACTCCTTTTCGCGCAACTGTTATTGATGTAAGTAGAGATAGTCTGACAATACAAGTAACAGGCAGACCAGATAAAGTAGAAGCGTTAATTGCGCTACTTCGCCCCTACGGAATCAAAGAGTTAACCAAAACAGGAGTAACTGCCTTTTTACGCGGGCAGCAGCCCAATCAAGTTACTGAATTAAATTCATTTACTATTTAATTAATAATTTTGAGGAGGAATATATTATGTCAAAAGTACTTTATGAAAAAGATGTAAAAACAGAGGTTCTAAAGGATAAGAAAATTGCTGTCATTGGTTATGGGTCACAAGGTCATGCACATGCCCTTAACTTAAAAGAAAGCGGCTATGATGTTGTCGTTGGTCTACGTCCTGGTAAATCACAAGCGAAAGCAGAAGAAGATGGTTTTACTGTATTATCTGTAGCAGATGCGGTGAAGCAATCGGATGTAGTGATGATTTTATTACCGGATGAAAAACAGACAGCAGTTTATAAAGAGAGTATTGAAGCTAATTTACAAGCTGGAAATGCGATCGCATTTGCACATGGATTTAATATTCATTTTAATCAAATTGTTCCTCCAGCGAACGTGGATGTCTTCTTAGTCGCACCTAAAGGTCCAGGGCATCTTGTACGCAGAACGTATGAAGAAGGAGCGGGGGTTCCGGCACTTTATGGTGTGTTCCAAGATGTATCGGGTAATGCTACTGACATTGCACTTGCTTACGCGCAAGGTATTGGAGCAGCACGAGCTGGTATTTTAGAAACATCCTTCCAAGAAGAGACGGAAACGGACTTATTCGGCGAGCAGGCAGTACTTTGCGGAGGACTAACAAGTCTCGTCAAAGCAGGTTTCGAAACGTTAACCGAAGCAGGATATCAACCAGAGGTTGCATACTTTGAATGTCTGCATGAAATGAAATTAATTGTTGACCTTCTCTATGAAGGTGGGCTGGAGAATATGCGTTATTCCATCTCTGATACTGCACAATGGGGAGACTTTGTGTCAGGACCACGTGTAATTAATGAAGAGACAAAAGAGCGTATGAAGGAGATTCTTAACGACGTGCAAACAGGTACGTTTGCGAAGCAGTGGATTCTCGAAAATCAAGTAAATCGACCACAATTCAACGCAATTAATGTGAAAGAAAACCAGCATCCAATTGAAAAAGTAGGGAAGGAGTTACGAGAGTTAATGCCTTTTGTTAAACAGCCTTTGCAAGCAACTCAAAATAAACAAAAGGATGTGAAAGTGCATGTCACAAATTAAAATTTTTGATACCACATTGAGAGACGGTGAACAATCCCCAGGTGTAAACCTTAATCAGCTAGAAAAATTAGAAATTGCCAAACAGCTAGAACGATTAGGTGTGGATCGAATGGAGGCTGGATTTCCAGCCTCTTCCAAAGGTGATTTTCAAGCCGTTAAAGCGATAGCGGATACGATCAAAAATACGTCTGTTACAGGATTAGCAAGGACAACAAAATCGGATATTGATATTGCTTGGGAAGCATTAAAAGGTGCTGATGAGCCTTGTGTGCATATTTTTCTAGCTACTTCACCGATTCATATGACGTATAAATTAAAGAAAACACCCGACGAAGTAATTGAAACAGCAGTGGAAATGGTAGCTTATGCGAAGAAAAAATTCCCGCAAGTTGAATGGTCTGCTGAGGATGCTTCGCGTTCAGATTGGAGTTTTCTTGCACAAATTATTGAGAAAGTTATCGATGCTGGAGCAACTGTCATTAATCTACCGGATACTGTAGGCTATACCACTCCTCAAGAATATGGCAATATGTTTCAATTTATTCGGTCGACGGTTCCGAATATTGATCAGGTAACGTTGTCTTGCCATTGTCACAATGATTTAGGAATGGCGGTAGCAAATTCAATCGCTGCTGTTGAAAATGGGGCGACCCAGGTAGAAGGAGCGATAAATGGAATCGGAGAGCGTGCTGGTAATGCATCTTTGGAGGAGATTGCTGTTGCCTTAAAAGTCCGCTCAGATTTCTATCCGTATCAAACGAATCTTAATTTACAGGAAATCAAACGTACTAGCGATATGGTTGCAAAATTAACAGGCATGTATATTCAAGCAAATAAGGCAGTAGTTGGTAGAAATGCCTTTGCCCATGAATCTGGTATTCATCAAGACGGAGTGTTAAAGCATGCATCCACTTATGAAATTATTACGCCAGAGCTGGTTGGAGTTAACGCAAACACATTGTTCCTAGGAAAACATTCTGGACGACATGCCTTTAAAGACAAAGTAGAAGAACTCGGAATGGACGTTTCTGAGGACAATATTAAAAAGGCTTTTGAGCTATTTAAACAACTGACAGATCATAAGAAAGAAGTTACCGATGATGATATTTTTACCATTGTTACTGAAGTACAAACAGACACGACATCTATTGAAAAGTATCAATTAAAAATGTTCCAACTTCAATACGGCTCAAACAATATCCCGACAGCAGCTATTGAATTGACTACACCTTCGGGAAATACAGTAAAGACAGCATGTACCGGACAAGGCAGCGTAGAAGCGCTGTATACGACATTGGATTCACTGACAGAGGAAGAAACAAAGTTGATTGATTACCAAATTAACTCTGTTGGTGGGGGGAAAGATGCATTAGCTGAATCGCGTGTGCAATTAATTGTAAATGGTAAAACAGTTAATGGCAGAGGTTCTGCTCAAGATGTAATGGAAGCATCTGTTCAGGCATATTTAAATGCAATCAATCGGTTTATCATTCATCAAAATACCGAAAAGAAAAAGACAGTGAAATCAAATTAAGAGGAGGAGCGTGTATGAAGAGGGAGATTGTTTTACTTCCGGGTGATGGAATTGGCCAAGAAATTATGGAATCTGCAAAATCAGTGTTAAATACGGTCGCAGCTAATTTCGGTCATCAGTTTATATTTCATGAACATGCAATTGGGGGTACGGCGATTGATCAATATCAGACGCCGTTACCGGAGACAACAATTAAAGCGTGTAAAGGGTCCGATGCTGTATTGTTAGGGGCGGTTGGTGGAGAAAAATGGGATTCGCTTCCCGGTGATCAACGTCCTGAGAAAGGACTATTAGGTATTCGCAAAGCTTTAGATTTATTTGCCAATTTACGACCAATTAAAGGATTTGCTCCTTTACTTCATGCCTCTCCTTTAAAACAAGAAATAATAGAAGGTAGCGATATTTTAATTATCAGGGAATTAACCGGTGGCCTCTATTTTGGTGAACCGAAAAGTCGGGTAGAAGATGGAAATGCCGCGGTAGATACGTTGTATTATTCTCGACAGGAAATGGAACGAATTATTGATAAATCCTTCCAGACAGCACAAAAAAGAAGAAAAAAACTTACTTCTGTTGACAAGGCGAACGTACTAGAATCAAGTAGATTGTGGAGAGAGATTGTCGAAGAAAAAAGCAAATCCTATCCAGATGTTGAAGTAAATCACTTACTTGTAGATGCAGCAGCTATGAAATTAATTACCCAGCCAAATCAATTTGACGTAATTGTAACCGAAAACTTATTTGGAGATATTCTGAGTGACGAGGCTTCTGTTTTAACTGGTTCTCTAGGGATGCTGCCTTCAGCAAGCATACGTACAGATGGTGTTGGTCTATATGAGCCGGTTCATGGTTCTGCACCAGATATTGCTGGCCTGGGGATTGCAAATCCGTTAGGGATGATTTTGTCTACCGCTCTAATGCTTCGGCAATCATTTGATATGCAAGAAGAAGCAGATGAAATTGAAAAAGCAGTTCAAGAGACATTGGATCAAGGTTATCATACACCTGATTTGAGTATAAAGGATGGAATAAAAGTAGGGACGAAAGAAATGACAGATACCGTAATTGGAAATCTTTCAAGCAACAGTGTTTCCAACTGTATTTGTAACTCATATGCCTGATGGCTGGAGGTGAAGATAATGGGAAAACCAAAAACAATAATAGAAAAAATTTGGGATAAACATGTTGTCCATCAGGAAGAAGGAAAGCCAGACTTACTTTATATTGATTTGCATTTGGTTCACGAAGTAACGTCCCCGCAGGCCTTTGAAGGTCTGCGAATCAACGGTCGTAAGGTTCGGCGACCAGAACTGACTTTTGCAACGATGGATCACAATGTCCCTACGAAAAACAGAGATGTTATCAAGGATGAAATCTCACGAAAGCAGATGGAAACATTAAAGAAAAATTGTGAAGAAAATAATATTCCATTAGCGGATATGTTTCATCCCGATCAAGGAATTGTTCATGTTATCGGACCGGAGTTGGGCTTAACGCAACCTGGTAAAACGATTGTTTGTGGAGACAGTCATACTTCTACACATGGTGCGTTTGGTGCATTGGCTTTTGGAATTGGTACAAGTGAAGTGGAGCATGTTTTAGCGACACAAAGCATTTGGCAAGAACGGCCAAAAACATTAAATGTGCATGTAGAGGGGGATTTAGGACCAGGTGTAACGGCTAAAGATTTAATTCTGGCTATCATTGCAAAATTTGGTGTTCGATTTGGAACAGGATATGTGATGGAATATACTGGAGAGGCTATTCGTAATCTATCAATGGAAGGTCGTATGACAATTTGCAATATGTCCATTGAGGCTGGTGCTCGAGCTGGTTTAATAAGCCCGGATGAAACAACTGTTGAATTTTTAAAAGGAAAAACGCATGTACCAGATGGCGAGGCTTTTACGAAAGTTTCACAGGAATGGTTAGGATTAGCTACAGATGATGGAGCGGTATATGATGAACAAGTAATTATTCGTGGGGATGAAGTTGAACCGCAAGTAACTTGGGGCACAAATCCTTCTATGTGTGTTCCTGTTAGCGGCTCGACGCCTAATCTAAAAGAAGTGGAATATAAAGCCGATGTTGAACGCGCCTTGATGTATATGGGACTTAAAGAAAATCAACCTATTTCGTCAATTGAGATCGATCATGTATTTATTGGTTCTTGTACAAATTCTCGATTTAGTGATTTGCAGCGTGCAGCTGAAATTGTCCGTGGAAAAAAGGTACATCAGAATGTAAGAGCGATTGTTGTACCCGGTTCTTTTAGTATCAAATTGCAGGCGGAAAAAGAAGGAATTGATAAAATTTTCCAAGAGGCAGGTTTTGAGTGGCGTGAAGCTGGATGCAGCATGTGTCTAGCAATGAATGATGATATTGTACCACCTGAAGGAAGATGTGCTTCTACATCAAATCGTAATTTTGAAGGACGGCAAGGAAATGGTGCTAGAACCCATTTAGTAAGCCCAGAAATGGCTGCAGCTGCAGCTATTGAGGGACGGTTTGTTGATGTTCGTGACTACGCAGGTGTTCCGTTGTAAAGGAGGAGTGAAATGGAAGCAATAAAAGAGCATAAGGGCTTCGTATACCCATTGAATCGAACCAATGTCGACACAGATCAGATTATTCCGAAGCAGTTTTTAAAACGAATCGAACGAACAGGGTTTGGCCAATTTTTATTTTATCATTGGCGATTTGATGATGAGGGCAATACACGAAGTGATTTTGATTTAAACAAAGAACGGTATCAGAATGCATCTATTTTGATTGCCGGAGAAAATTTTGGATGCGGATCTTCACGAGAACATGCACCTTGGGCTTTGTTAGATTATGGCTTTCGTGTTATTATTGCTCCAAGTTTCGCAGATATCTTCTATAATAATGCTTTAAAAAATGGAATCATCTTGATTCGACTAGACCAAGATCAAGTAAGGCAATGGATGGAAGATGCAGAAACTGGGAATCTAGCACTAGAAGTTGATCTCGAAAAACAACTAATTATTGAAGATGATCAGGAATATCCCTTTGAGATCCCTGCATATCATAAAGAGAAACTAGTGAATGGATGGGATGATATCTCGCTAACACTTCATTATGAAGATAGAATCTCAGACTATGAAACAAGTATGAAGAAATAATAGGAATAGCTGAACAAGGAGAGTGACGGAATTGGGAATTGCTTAACAGGTGAAAAGGTTCACACCGCGATGCAGCGGCTGGTCCCACTCGTGCATCGAACACCATTATTAACATCGCAGACAACGAATAATCTTTTGGGAAAACATGTCTATTTTAAAATGGAAAACCAGCAAAAAACGGGTGCTTTTAAATTTCGAGGGGCCACGTTTAAATTAATGCAATTAACCAAAGCGCAATTGAAAAAAGGCGTAATCACTGCTTCAGCCGGCAATCATGCTCAAGGTGTCGCCTATGCCGCAGCGAAATTAGGTGCGAAGGCAACCATATTTATGGGAGAAAAAACTCCTTTAGCTAAGGTGAATGCAACCAGGAACTATGGAGCGCAAGTTGTGCTTACTGGAGAAACATTTCAAGAGGCATATGAAGCCTCGGTAGAACATCAAATGAAAACAGGAGCAGAATATATTCACCCATTTGATGACTATGATGTAATGGCTGGTCAAGGAACGATTGCCATGGAAATGCTTCGACAGGAAGATCGAATCGATACGATTCTAGTTCCAGTTGGTGGTGGTGGATTAATAAGTGGGATTGCAGTTGCTGCCAAATATGTCAACCGCAATTTGAGAATAATTGGGGTGCAAGCATCTGGAGCAGCAGCTATGCATTCCAGTTACCATACCGGTCGAAGTCAAAACTTAAAATCAGTCGACACCATCGCAGAGGGGATTGCTGTGAAGAAGCCGGGAAAACGCACATTACCACTTATTAAAGAATATGTAGATGAGATGGTTACCGTTTCTGATGAGGAAATTGCATCCTCTATTGTTTATATGTTAGAGCGGAATAAAACGTTAATGGAAGGTGCAGGTGCAGCTGCTTTAGCAGCATTATTTGCTCACAATAAGCAAATTAAGTCCCGACATTGTGGCGTCATTGTTAGTGGCGGTAATATGGATATTGGTACAATGCCGCAAATTCAACAACTCGCCGATCGATTGCATCACCCAATATTAGTTAATTCATAACCCTTTAAACATAAAAAAGATTCATCTCTTCGTGGATGAATCTTTTTTAGTCCGTTTTCTGTCATTAGAAGCTTTCAACTAACTATAGTTTTTGTCCGTAATATTTATCAATAGAAAATCCCCGACCTAATATTTCTGAAGCATTTAAGAAGATAACAAAAGCATTTGGTTCCTCTTTTTGGAGTATCTTTTTAAGGTAGACTGCTTCTTGTTGTTCGACTACACATAGGATCATCGTTTTATCCGTATGAGAGTATCCACCAACGGAGCGTACTTTTGTTAATCCACGATCGATTTCGGTACGGATGATGTTCTGAATGTGCTCTTCATTTTCTGTAATAATCATAACTAACTTGGATGCTGAAGTCTGTAATTGCACAATATCAATGGTCTTGCTAGTAATATAGATACACATTAAGGCAAATAATGTTAATTCAAGATTAAAGACAATGATAGAAGAAATAACGACCAATCCATCAACGATTAATTGGGAGTAGCCGCTCGATAGACCAGTGAATTTTTTTACAATCTGGGCAATCGCTGCTGTCCCACCTGTCGAACCATTGCCTTTATACACAATTCCTAGCCCTGTACCTAGAATAATTCCACCATAAATGGCACCAAGTAAAGGGTTTGTTACGGTAAAAGGGATGTCGCCAGTTAACCAGATAATAAACGGCACCCAAAACGTACCTACTAAGGTCTTCCAACCAAAATCTTTTCCCAAGGTGAGTAGTCCTATAATAAAGATAGGTATATTAATTAGAAATTGACTATAAGCCGGGCTTAAAGAATATACCTCATAAAGAATTGTACTAATTCCTGAGATTCCGCCAGCCGCTAATTTTGATGGGAGTAAAAATAAATTATAGGATAATGCAACAAGTGTGGCTCCAAAAATAATTTGAGTATAAGACAAAACGGTTTTATTCATATTTTTAGTTAATCCTGTCATAACGATAGATCCTTTCTTGATAGCCTTGTGACGGCTATATTCTAACATGAAGGATCTAAACTGTCGAACTTAAGAGAGGAAAAACCTGTCAATCAATGCATAACAACGGTTTCTTTCTTCTGTATTTGTCTAATGACTGCATCGGTAAGATCAGCAGTTGCTTTCGGAATAAATGGGCGTAGTACAGAGTTGATCATCGTTCCTTTTATGCCTTTTGCAGTAATTGTTAGGGAACCAATCATTTTTGTATTATCTTTTGAAATCTTTACTGCTTGAAAATAGCCGTTACCCATTACTTGTTCATTTCCGCTAGAAAGAGTGAAGGCAACTTTGGTTGGACGTTTCCACTCGGTAATCCAAATGGATAAACGAACGGTTTTTTGGATGATACCTAGATCACCTTTACAGATCCAAATCGATTGTTTCATATTAATAATGCGATGTTCCTGATAGCCGGGAACAAGAGGAGCCCAGTTATTCATATCACTAACAAAGCGCCATATGTTTTCAATAGGAATATTAACTTGACGTTCACAAATACCGCTCGGCAAATCCAAAACCTCCCTGTTAATCAACGATGGTTACACACCCTTTCATGTATATGCAGAGATGGTGGCATTAGAAGTTATTTTTTTATGAATGATGCCTGTCAGCATAATAGATGATAAAGACGGAATTGTTTTATGCTTAAGATTTTGAAATAATTACCAACATGGAAATCGTTGAATAAGGGGATGGTCTGATGCTTACCAAATACGTCAGAAAATCTGAGCGGTCTGCAGGACATTATTTTATGGGGTGACATGATGAACGATATTGTAATGGTTATATTAACATTGATTGTACTAATTCAAAGCTTAATTAAAAATAGGGATATAATTAAAAAACTTACTTTCGGTAATATGTTACAAGTGTTCGGTTCTTTTATGGGCATCATTATAGCTGCAACTTTTTTGCTATATTACCTGGGTAACTGGGTGGTTAATCAAATTTCAAACCATATAATAAGCAATGTAGTAACATGGGTGTTCCTTATCATGGTCTCCTATCATCTAGTTTTCTATTACATAAACAACTTGAAAAATATCTTAGTCAGAAGTGGTAAATGGTAGAGTTATCGACTAGGATTAACGATGATAGGAAAAAACTACTTGTGGCACATTAGCGTGGAAGGAATGGGATGTGGGATAGGACAGGACATCTTATATTGAATCTTAGCTGTTTGCAAAGGAAAGGTGAATCAATTATATAATAATTCGAAAGTCGAAATAGCTTGTGTAATCGTTAGATAAACGCTATCCTAATGAAGGTAAATAATATTAATTAGATTAGGAGATGGGGTGTATGCAGTCAGTCATCAAATGGGGGTTAAGGATTTCCATTATTTCCTATACACTTCTCCACTTTGTAACGACTTTCCTTGAAGTAGAACCGTTGCTTTCTATCTTAGCTGTCTTAGGATTTTTGATCCTTCTATTTGCAGGGCTTTCGAAAACATTACGCCAATTTAAATTGCCGCTTTTCTTATTTGCAGCTGGACTTATCATTCTTTTTTTTGCTGAAGGTTCTGTATGGAAAGGACTGTATGGCGGATTCTTGCAGATGCGAAGTATTGTCGGTTTACTTGTGATTGTACCAATGATTAGCTGGGTATTAAGAGAGGAGCCATATATTGAAGACATTATGGGAATGGCGCATCGATTTTTAAATACCAGTCGGAAGTTCTATTTGGGGATGATGTCGTTAACCCAAATATTTTCCTATTTTCTTTTATTCGGTGCAATCCCCATGATGTATCAATTTATTAATCAGATTTTGAAGAAGAAAAGAAACGAAGCATGGGAAAACTTTAAGGGGACCGCACTCTTACGTGCTTTCGCTTTATCTACGATGTGGGTAATTAGCATTCCTAGCTTTATATTTGCAGTAGAAACAATGAATGCTTCCCTCTGGATTTGTATTCTGCAAGGCTTTCTTATTGCCATATGTGGGATCATGATCGCGGTTCTATTTTCTTATTTCCAAGAAAAGCATTATGGTGTAAATTTGACGTATGAGTTGCAGCAAGAAATTGATGAAGTGTTACGTCATGCCGATCCATTAGAAGAACGAAAGAGAAAGGTTATTGAATTTGTCGTTTTATTTCTTAGTTTATTCGGGTCGATCTTTATCATCCATGGTTTGTTTTCTGCTGATTTGATGATCGTCATTCCATTAACCATCTTGGTATGGACCTGCTTATATTATGCAGTTAAAAACAAACCAAGAAAATTTGCAAAGGAAGCAAAAATTTATTTTCAAACAAGCTTGGCAAATCAATCGTACCAGCTCAGTATTATGCTGGCTGCTGGGGTGTTAATATTTGCCCTTAACCAAACCAATTTTGCCACGAAAGTGGTAGATGGGGTCTATGCACTACAAGAGTTATTACCGTTTATTAATTTTTTATATTTACTTCCGTTTATCGTCATTTTACTAGGGTTTCTAGGAATGGGGCCATTAACCGTCATGGTATTGGTTGCTGGAATATTAGAAAATATAGCATTGCCATACCCACCGGAATTAATCGTGTTAGCTGTTACTTCTGGTAGTGTGATTTCCATTTTAATTTCACCACTCATTATGCCAGTCATTATGTTAAGTGCATCAAATGGATTAAATGGGTTTAAAAATGGTATTCGCTTTAATATTAAATATGCGATTGTCTTTTATATCATGGTACAAATCTATGTGCAGACGATGATCCATCTTTAGAAAAAACAGCTGAATCTCTACTCATAGATTCAGCTGTTTTTTTAGAATAGAGAAGTTCTGAACAGGGCTTGTTATAACATATTCATTTAACAGTTCTAATCCCATCATTTAAAAAATGGTGTTTCGATATACATTACAAAGTAGAATGGAGGAGAAAAGATGACGATTCGCATTGTCGTTATGCTGCTTTTCAGCTTAATCGTATTATCCATTCCGTGTTATGTAATTGCCCAGTCGAAAGGGTTAGCTAATCCAAGGTTAGTCGGCAAGGGGGAAGAAAACGTATTGATGGGAAAGGGTGGTAATGGAAATGAAGAAACACCTGGCGATTGGTATGTTGGCCAGGCACCAGTCAATCCGGTTGAAAATGCACCGATATTATTATTCGTACCTGGTTTAAACAATGTCGCACAAATCTTTTGGGAAGAGGAAGATGGGCTGTATCATGCTGCCTATGAAGCTGGTTATCAGACAGCATTCGTACAACTATATGATGCTGGTGGTGCATCAGCTGATATGTGGGACAACGGTATGTTATTAGCTGAAAAAATTGAGGAGATTTCGGCGCATTTTAATGGACGGCCAATTACATTGGTGGCTTATAGTAAAGGGGGAGTCGATGCTCAAACTGCTGCCGCTTATTATGGTGCTTGGCGTTATGTCGACAATATTATTACGTTATCAAGTCCTCATCATGGTTCGCAATTGGCGGACTTAGCAAACAGTAATTGGGCAGGATGGCTTGCAGATCTACTAGGCTTTCAAGGTGAAGGAACGACGGCGGTAGAGACCGGTCGTATGACGCATTTTCGATCTGAAATAGATGAACAGCCTTATGCGTATTATAATGATTATTACACATTCGGTGGTATGGATTGGGGTAGTGTTCTATCGGTTACATGGTATGGTGGTGTTTATCTGTCCAGTTATGGTGAAAATGATGGGGTTGTTACTGCGGTAAGCAGTAGTTTGCCAGAGGGACAAGAAATAGCGATTGGAGAATGGGATCATCTATCGATTAAAACCGAAATTATTTTTCCGTTTATGGACGATTATATTATGGATGGACAGGTAGCAGTAAGGCCCGAACTAACGAAAGCTGTAAAGCCGACATCGGCTCCAGTATCGAATCAATTGATACGAGGAAATGCCATCACGAAAGGGAATCCCGAACAACAGGAACTAGTCGTTGAAGATGGTGTAGAAAGTATTGATTTACTTGTGTATGCTGGACATAATCTCAAAGATTTAACATTAATTGATCCGACCGGAAGATCCTACTCAGCAAAAAAAGTAACGACACATGATACAGGTGGAATATTTTATGGGGCAAAGTCGTATCGAATTGCAGTGAAAAATCCTCCTGAGGGGAATTGGAAAGTGAAATTAAGCAGTAATCAAGACAGTGCTTATTTACTAGTCACCAAGTTTGATAAACAAAAAGATCTTCCATTAATAAAAAAGATCAGTGAGAAAAGTAAGCCATCTACATTTAACTACCAAATACAAGCAGATTCAGCGCAAGTAAAACAAGATAGTTTGCAAGCAACCTATACAGTGCTTGAATCTGGGAATCGTTCAACCGCAAATACATGGAAAAAAAGCGGGACGCTCGACTTTAGCAGTGAATTGTCTAACCTAAAAAAGAACCAATCTTATAATATAACCATTGATGTGAAAGGAGAGACTCGTTCCGGTTTTCCATTTGAACGGACGCTTATCGATAGTATCTATACTGCAGATTAACGAATAGAAAAAGCTGTTACAGTAGATGTAACAGCTTTTTATTTGCCAGAGATTCTATAATAATTTGAGACTAGCTAGAATAAGATGATAGCAGAGATAAAAAGGAGATGGGACGGTTGAAAAAATTACTTCTTCCATTAATTATTCTGGCTACCCTTGCTACTGGCATTATTTATTTTATCGTTCTAGTATCACCAGAAAATCAAGCAGAGGGAGCAGCAGAGGAATTTTATGCTTATGAACAAAGCGGTGCCTTTGCCGAGTCATGGGAAATGTTGCATCCATTAATGAAAGAAAAATTCCCAAAAGGAACGTACATTCAAGATCGTTCAGATGTGATTATGAACTACTTTGGCGTTCTGCATTTTACATATAGTTTCGAAGACGTAGAAGAAATAAAAAATTGGTTACCTGCTGTTGATAAAGAACCAATTCCCACCGTTTATCGCATTACCGTTTCGCAACATTTTAACGGGAAATATGGAAACTCTACATTGATACAAGATGTGTATATGACTGAAGTAGAAGGAGAATGGAAGCTATTATGGGATTATGAAAATATGGACAGTTAGCCCTAACCAGTTCGTTTTAACGTTCAATAAATAATTATCCTTTTGCGGACCTAAATGTGGTCTTTTTTTTTGGATAATTTTAAATTGATTCATTTTCGCCAGTACTAATAATATATATATAATATGTTATTCATATATCATTTAAAGGAGTTGATATATCAATTATTCCACTTAAATGAAAACGTTTACCGAATAGGCTTTAAGGGGGATTTTATGAGAAAGTGGTATAGGATACTTGGATATGGCTGTCTGCTTGTTTGCTTACTTTTAATTGCTGCATGTTCCAATGAAGATAATACGGATTCAGATAATGAACTTCGTATTACATTTCGCTCAGGTGGCGGTACGAATAGTGGGTTAATACATTGGTTAAATAACGAAATAATACCTCAATTTAATGAAAAATATCCAGATGTGACGGTGAATTTAGCCCCGTTAGAAGTTAGTGAAGGGGATTATTTTGCTAAAGTATCTTTACTGTTACAATCAAAAGACGCTGCTCCAGATATTGTGACGGAAGATACATTTATGGTTAATTCTGATGCAAGTGCCGGTTATCTTGAGCCATTGGATAGTCGTATTGAGAAGTGGGGAGAATGGGATAATTTTACCGAAAATGTAAAAGACGGCGTGATTGCTGAAGATGGAAAGATTTATGGTGTCCCTTATAATACGGATTCTAGGGGATTATGGTATAACAAGGAATTATTAAAGCAGGCTGGTATTTCTATCCCGTGGGAACCAAAATCCTGGTCAGATATTTTAGATGCTGCAACAGCAATAAAAGAAAAAGGGTCAGGTGAAGTAGTTCCAATTTGGATGAATTCTGGAAAGGCTACCGGTGAAGCAACATCCATGCAAACATTTGAAATGCTGCTCTATGGAACAGGCGATCCATTATATGATAGTGAAAATAAAAAATGGATTGTAAAGAGTAATGGATTATTAAATACATTCAAATTTATTGATAAGGTTTACGAACAAGATCTAGGTCCAGATCTTTCTCAAGTGTTAAATGGGCAAGGTAGTAGTATTGCCTATCAAGAATTAATGCCAAATGGGAATCTAGCAATAGGTCTTGATGGAATATGGCAGGCAGGTACATGGCATGAAAGTGGACCTGCTCCATGGCCTGAAGCATTTGAAACATTAGGTTTTGCTGCTATGCCAACAGAGAATGGTCAATCTCCAGGTACGACGTCAATGTCTGGCGGATGGGCATTATCTATACCAGCAAATTCAGATAATAAAGATATGGCTTGGGAATTTATTAAAATGGCATCAACAAAAGAAAATAATTTGAAGCTTCAATTAATCGATAGAAACCTAACTCCAAGAGAGGATGTCGCTAAAGAAAAATCTTATTTGGAGATAGAAATGTTTGAAGAAGCTACAGAATTTCTTCAACATACCAATTTTCGCCCTGCTGTTGATAAATATCCTAATGTATCAACAGTAATTCAATCATTGGTAGAAGATGTAGTGACTGATAGAATTACGCCTGAGGAAGCGGCAGAGATGTATAAAAAAGAAGTTACAAAAATTGTTGGGAAGGACAATGTCACAGAGAGATAGATTTTAAAGCTTCCTTCTATAGCGCGGGAGGAAGCTTTTAATATAAGCAAAATAAGATTTGGAGAGAAGGGTTAGGCTTGAATATGAATGCATCTAACTATGTTACGAAAGAAGGGAGACTTAAAAAACCACAGGCCCTGCGTTCCATCGTATTCTTACTTCCTTCTTGGTTATTATTATTACTTTTCTTTGTAGGTCCGATTTTGTTAACCGTGTTTTTTTCATTTACGAATCTTGCTTTAACTGGAACACAGGCACAGAACATAGATTTTGTAGGCTTTCAAAACTTTGCTGCAATGTTTGATGATGCGAATTTTAGAATAAGCGTTTTAAAAACTATTGTCTTCCTATTCTTATCAGCAATTATAGGTCAGCAAGTATTAGGATTTCTGTTGGCACTTCTAATGAAGGGGAGAAAGCAATCATTTAGAAGAATTATCGGTATTATCATTATCGCTGGGTGGGTAACCCCTGAAATTGTAGTGGCATTTTGTTGGGTTGCATTTTTGAATGATAGCGGCACATTGAATATGATATTAAACGCAATTGGTCTAAGTGCAGTTACTTGGCTATATACATTCCCCATGATAAGTGTTTGTATTGCAAATATTTGGCATGGAACCGCATTTTCCATGATGGTGTTTCAAGCATCCTTAGATGATGTTCCAACAGAATTAGAGGAGGCTGCACGTATCGATGGAGCGTCAAAGATAAAAGTTTTGACTAAAATTGTCCTCCCAATTGTAAAAGGAACGATTGTAACAAACATGATCTTAGTTACCCTTCAAACGCTTGGTGTATTTACGTTAATTTACACGATGACTGGAGGAGGACCAGGAACCTCGACTCAAACATTACCGATCTTTATGTATAATCAAGCATTTGTTAATTATCAATTAGGATATGGTACGGCTATCTCACTAGTCTTACTTGTAATTGGAATAATCGCAAGCTTATTTTATATCCGATCTATGAAAGTTCAGATATAAGGAGGGATAAACATGAAAAAGATAAAACTGGAAGTAGCCGTTCCTTATATAATTTTATCTGTTATAGGGGTTTGTTTCCTTCTTCCGCTATTATGGGTTATTTTCGCTTCTATTGATGAAAATGCACAACAAGCTTTAACATTACCAGATAAAATAACATTTACCAATTACACTTCTATATTATCAGACCCAGCAAATATTCGTTCTTTTATGATTGGCTTAGGATTATCATTAGGCCAATCTATATTAGTTGTTGTTGTAGGCGTATTAGCTGCTTATCCATTATCTCGGTATACACAAAAGTATAAGAAGCCATTTATGTATACGATCTTATTTATGACTTCATTACCAATAACAGCAGTAATGGTGCCAGTTTATCAATTATTTGTTTTTTTGAATCTACAAGACTCCTTATTTGGAACCATGTTATTCTTAACTGCCTCAGGTCTGCCTTATAGCATTTGGATGTTAAAAAATTTTATGGATTCCGTTCCAATTAATTTAGAAGAATCCGCATGGGTGGATGGTGCTTCTATATGGAAAGGGGTTAGGAAAGTAGTAGCCCCGTTAATGATACCAGGAATTTGTACTGTCGCCATTTTTACATTTTCAATGAGTTGGGGAAACTTCTTTGTGCCGTACATTTTGATTCAAACTCCAGATAAATTTCCTGCTTCTGTAACGATCTATCAATTCTTTGGAACTTATGGAATGGTGGAATATGGGAAGTTAGCCGCCTTCTCTGTTATATATACCATGCCTGCAGTTGTTCTTTATCTGTTTTCCCAGCGATTTATGTCTCAAGGCTTCAGCTTAGGCGGGGCGACAAAAGGATAATCAATACAAGTCGATTTAGAAACATAGGATGAAATAAACATTTCTTTCCTAGGGAGGAACTTGAGTATAATCAATCAAATCATTTCATTTAATTAAACATACCTCCACTGTAGTGGAGGATATTTTATTTCGATGAGGAAACGGTTATATATGTGGACAATTATTAGTTGAGGTGAACAAATGAAACCATTATATGAACAAGTTTATGAATCTCTTAAAAAAGATATTGTATCCGAACGATATAAAACTGGAGATCAAGTACCATCGGAAAAAGAGCTAGCAACTACATTTCAAGTTAGTAGAATCACTAGTAAAAAAGCGTTAGAGAAGTTAGCGGAAGAAGGTTTTATCTACCGAAAAAGAGGAAGAGGCTCTTTCGTTAAAGATTCCAATCAGATGGAAACTAGAAGTTCACATGCTGAAAGTGAGGGCAAACCGTTATTTGGTTTAATCGTAACTGCTTTTGATGACAGTTTTGGTAGTGGCCTTATTACATCAATTGTAGAAGGATCGAGGGATAAATGTCATTTTATATTAAAATGTTCATTTGGCATTCCGGAAAATGAGGAGAAGCTAGTTAAAGAATTATTAGACGATGGGATCGAAGGTTTAATAGTATTTCCAGCTAAAGCTGAACATTATAGTTCAGAAATCTTGAAAATGGTTATAAATAAATTCCCATTCATTTTGATTGATAGATCATTTAAGGGGATAGCTGCTAATTCTGTATCAACGGATAATAAAGCAGCGGCTAAAAAAGGGATAGACTATTTAATTAATAAAGGGCATCAAGAAATTGGTGTTCTAATGCCATATTATTTTAAGACAACTACTATAGATGACAGGTTACATGGAATTGTCGAAGCTTTTTCAGAAAAACAGTTACGTGTTAATCGAAAAATATGGTGTTATGATTTAAAAAGTACGTTGCCAACACCACTGGCAGCGAAGGAAGAAGATATTAAGGTTATTAAACATTTTATTCGAAAACATCAGGATATAACGGCATTGTTTGCTTTAGAATATAAAATAGCAGTATTAGCAAAAGTCGCCTTAACAGAATTAAGCATAGAGGTACCTAATGATATGTCCATTATTTGTTTTGATAGTCCACCATGGAATACGATTGAATGGAACTTCACACATTTGAAACAGAATGAAAATGAACTAGGAAAACTTGCCACCCAACGGTTATTAGCGATGTATAGCGGGGAAAGTCAAATTGTAAATGAACGTATTCCAGCAAAGTTAATCATTGGGCCCACTACGAGTAGCTGTGCTGTTAAGGATGATTCAGGTGTCTGATTTTATACAACAATCGCGCAAGTCTTATTGACTCGCGCGATTCCATTAATCTACACGGTAAAGCCAGATTTTCCAAGCAGCGTCAGATTGTTCGAATGTACGCTCTAACGTGAGATTTAATTCCTCTGCATTACCAATAGGAACAGCCGACAGAATATAATCTCCGCCAAGATCCTTTAATGCTTCCGTATTAATATCCAGTTGTTCAATTGGATCATTACGATGCTTTGTATAGAGATAGTTCTCGCCATGTTCAGCAACATACATATACAATCTGCCACCCCACGTATCGAAATAATTTTCTAATGATGGGTTTTTATCGAGCTCACCTGCGATAACTTCTCGAAACGTATGTTTATACGATAATGGAAAACTATTATTGTATGTATCCAGCGTATAGAACCCGTTGTATTGAGCGATAGTCGGATGCATTCCGATGCTTACCACTCGATAATCTTTAGGGTCTTGACCAATATAGGACTGGATGTCGTCAAATAAATCTTCTGAATAAAATTCCTTAAATGTGGGTGTTCCAATTAAATTATATTTGGTTTCTTCGTTTAACGGAAATAAAACCAACCCACATTGCGCAATTATTAAAATAATGGTAATTACCCTGCCAAATCGTAAATGTTTCCAAAAGATAGCCAATGCCAAAGCAAAACAAATATACCAGATTGCCGGATCAAAAAAATGTATTCGTGCAAAGTTAAAGGTATTGGCTATCATAAAGTTATCTTTAACAATACGCCAACCTTCCCAATACCAGAACGCATACCAGATAGAAAGCAGTAAATTAAAGAAAAATAACCCGACAAGCCAGTTTGGTTTTACATTCCGATAACCAGCAACAATTAAGGCGATACCAATAACCGGAAAAATAATCCAATAATGTTGTGCCATATCATGGGTATGACCATGGAGGAAGTTCTCCAATGATAATTCAATACTTCGCTGGAAAGAATTATGACCTAAATCTAACGCATCACGATGAGAAGTAAACCCAGAACTAAAAAACATCGAAGTAATTAATAGGTAGTTTTTAATTACATAAACACTTGTCATGGCTGCAATTGCAATAAAAAATGGCCAATTCACGTGCTTCCTGCGAAGCCAATCGAGAAGCCAAAATACTCCCATCATGGCTAAAAAGAAAACGAAGGTTAAAACAAAGTTAGATAAAAATGGAATAACCAGTAACGTTAGCCAATAATACCACGGTGTTGCTTTCCCATATTTCCGAATCGTTAGGAAAAGAAATAATGCTAGTGGTAATCCAGCAATGGATAGCATACCGGATGGCCAATATGGCAAAAGCGCAAAGCCTAACGAGGCCCCAACCGTAATGATTGGTATCTCTTTCCCAAACGAGGTAAAATGCTTTAGTAAGAAGTACATACCGAAGAAAGCTGTAAACCGCATAATGGTTTGTCCAATCGTGTATGCCGTCATTGGTTCAAAAATGGCGTATAACCAAACCATTGCATCTAATCCAGATGGTAGAGCACTTCTTGGTAAGCCGTTAATCGCGTTAGGAAGTACTGTGTCCGTTAAACTAAAAATTTGTCCGCTTTCTGCAAGTAATTGATACCATACAATATTCGAATCTAAATTGTCATGGACACGAATATGAGTATCTTCCCCTAATATAAAGTAAGGCATGAGGTAGGCGATGATGACGAAACAAGCAATGCCTACCCATAGTTTAGGATTGGAAGTATTGCTGTATTTTGTTGACCACATCATTTATTGCCTCTTCTCCTATTCCATAATAAAGCGGTAACCGCAATAAGCGATCACTTTCCGTTGTTGTATACCTATCCTCTCCAACAAATAAACCGAATTGTTTGCCAGCATGTGCAGTGTGCAAAGGCACATAATGTGTAGCTGCGGTAATATGGTTTTGCTTTAAAAATTGTCGTAATTGGTTTCTTTCCATTTCATTTTCCAATTTAATATAATACATATGTGCATTATGTTCGCATACATTAGGAATGGTTGGTAATTCAATTGCACCATCTAGTTGTAAATTCATCAATCCATGGTTGTATTGAGCCCAACTGTGTCGTCGATTCTGATTAATTTCGTTCGCGTGCTGGAACTGTACGGATAAATAAGCTGCATTTAATTCACTTAATAAGTAGGAAGAACCTACATCCCTCCACGTATATTTGTCAATTTCTCCACGAATAAATTGGGAGCGATTTGTTCCCTTTTCCTGAATCATTTCTGCTCGTTCAATAAGGGAAGCGTCATTAATCAGTAATGCCCCGCCTTCGCCACAAGTATAATTCTTTGTATCATGAAAGCTAATCGTGCCTAGGTGGCCAATTGTACCTAGTGATTCGCCTTTATACGTACTCATTAAGCCCTGGGCAGCATCTTCAATCACCCATAAATTATGGTTGTTTGCTATGGTTAAAACGGTATCCATATCACAGCCTACACCAGCATAATGAACAACCACAATTGCTTTCGTATGTTCGGTAATCGCTCTTTCGATAGCTTGTGGATCAATATTCATTGTTGATGGCTCAATATCAACAAATCGAATGGAAGCGCCACGTAGTACAAAGGCATTCGCCGTTGATACAAATGTATAAGAAGGCATGACTACTTCATCACCTGGTTGTATATCTGTTAGTAATGCCGTCAACTCTAGTGCGGCAGTACAAGAGGGGGTAAGTAATGCCTTCTCACATGTTAGCTGTTCTTCCAGCCACTTCATACACTTCTTCCCAAATTCTCCATTCCCAGATAGTTTATCAGCGGTTATAACCTGTTGAATTGCGTGTATCTCAGAACCAATCACGCAAGGTTTATTAAACGGAATCATCCTATCACCTCATTATAATTATACCTACAATTACGAGGGAAAATCCTATAATTTTTTGTGCAGATACTGGTTCCCCGAAGAAAAGCGCAGATAGGATAAACACGAGCACAAAAGAAAGACTCATGAAAGGGTAGGCATAGCTAATATCGAACTTTGTCATCGCCGCCATCCAACACAGCGCTGCTAGAAAAGCAGAGAATAATCCAGATAGAATCCACGGATTTAGTAATAATTGAAGTAAGAAGATAACTTTATCCATGAAGGCATCTGGCAGACTACCATATTGGTCAATTTTCCATTTTAGAATTAATTGACCATACACCGTGAATCCAATGGTTCCTAAAATATATAGATAACCCATGGTTACACTCCTACTGGTAACGTACCATTTAATTTATGATAGACATCGACTGCTCCATTTAATCGGAATCCTAAAGAAATGAACACATTTAACGATGCCGAATTAGAAGGGGAGATCGATGTACGTACCTCATCATAATTACCTATACGAAATAATTCTGCGACACAATGGCTTGTAAACGACTTAGCAAGACCTTTTCCTCGGTAGGATTTATCCATTGCTAAGAGCAAGACTTTATCTCCTTCATAGGCAAAGAACCCAGCTAAATGATTCTCATAAATTAGCGCGACAATTTTGTCCGCTTGAATGAGGTCATTTACCCAGTTTTTATAGCGATGATCGGCCATGAAGTTAGGGATATGAAAGTCGCGATGAAAACGTCCATTCGTAAAAACATCTCCAGCGATTTCTAATATATGTGTTTTATCATATTCTCTAGAAAGTTCGATACCTTCTTGCTCAAATAATTGTAATCTATCTTTTTTACATACTGGTTCCATTAACGTATCTGTATAGTAAAACCCATATTTATGCAACTTCTCTGTATTGACGGTAGGATCAATCTTTAATGTAAAATGCCCCTCGATTTGATTTGTCTCTTGTAGGGCTTCCTCTGAAGCACTTGTAAGCTCATAGGTATTAATATGAAAGTTCCGTTTATCCCAAGGGGTTGGTTTCAAAAATGTGTTCATTCTATCAGCTCCGTTTGTTCGTTTGATTTTCTTCCTTGTCTGTCGTATCTTTTATCAAATAGAGCGGTCGATCTTTCGTCTCGTTAAAGATTTTCCCAATATACAATCCTAGAATACCAAAATTAAAAAAAATCAATCCACCGATGAAATAAATAGATACCATTACACTGGTCCAACCTTGTACTGGTTCAGCAAGGAAAAAATACCTGCCAAATAAGTACATGCCATAAATAAATGACACGGATGAAATAAGGAATCCGAATTGAATAGATAGCCTTAAAGGCTTATTGGATTGTGAAATAATAGCATCGGTGGCAAGTGTAATCAATTTCTTTAAATTGTAGGAAGACTTCCCTTCTTTACGTGCATCATGTTCAATAGCAATAGAAGTACTTTCAAACCCCATCCATTGTAGGAATAATGGGAAGAAACGATTCTGTTCTCGCATGTGGCGATATCCTTCCACTACTTTTTTGGTTACCATGCTGTAATTGGCCACCGTATGATCAGAAGCTCCTCCAGTAAAATAATCATAGATTCGATAGAAGGCTCTTGATGAAATTCGCTTAAACCAAGTGTCTTTTCGTTCCATTCGTTTTCCAAAAACGACTTCATAGCCTTCTAATGCTTTCTCATATAATTTTTTTATCTCTTCTGGTCGGTCTTGCAAATCACAATCCATGACGACAATAAAGTCTCCATTAGTATAATCTAAACCTGCTGTGATTGCGTGGTGTTGACCAAAGTTACGAGCTAGATTAAACCCGCGTATTTGTTTATCTTCATTGCTTAATGCTTTAATGGTTGGCCAAGCGTTATCCGGACTAGCATCATTAACTAGAATTATTTCGTATTGGGCTGGAATTGCTTCTATTGTCGATTTGATTCGGTTGCATAGTTCATGTAGACATTTTTGGCAACCATAGACCGGAATAACAACAGAAATTAATGGGTTTTTGTTCTCGACCATTGATTAACGTACCATTCTACTGTTTTCTGAAGACCTGTATGGAATTCTTCCACAGGTTGCCAGCCCAATTCTGTGCGTAGTTTTTGATCATCGACGGCGTAGCGTTGATCATGTCCAAGCCGATCTTTTGTGAAGGTGATAAGTTCTTCATACCTAGAAATCCCGTGCTCCGTTTTTAACTCCGGAACAAGTTCATCTAAGATGCTACAAATCTGCTGCGCAATTGCAATATTAGATTGTTCATTAGAGCCCCCAATATTATATTTTTCTAATGATTGGCCATGGTGGTAGACAAGGTCAAGTGCTTTACAATGATCCAATACATAGATCCAATCACGAATATTGGAGCCATCACCATAAATTGGTATTGCTTCTCCGTTTAGAGCTTTTCGAATAATCGTGGGAATTAATTTTTCCTGATGCTGTTTCGGACCATAATTATTTGAACTACTTGTTACGATGACATTCATTCCATACGTATATCCAAAGCTTTTTGCTAGCATATTTGAACCAGCTTTGGACGCACTATATGGATTTCTGGGGTTATAAGGTGTTGCTTCTGTAAATTTACCCATTTTACCAAGTGATCCGTACACTTCATCTGTTGAGATATGGTGAAATCTTCGGTTGTGTAATTCGTGCTTCTGTTCCCAATTATTTTTAGCAATCTGTAGTAAAACCATTGTGCCCATAACATTGGTGTGGATAAATTGTTTTGCATCATTAATAGATCGATCAACATGTGATTCAGCTGCAAAATGAATTACACCATGGATGTCATAACGCTCGAATATGTCGGTAACTAGTTGTTCGTCTGCAATATCGCCATGGATAAAATGGTAGTTAGATAAATTACTGACTTCTGTTAAATGTAATGGATTACCAGCATACGTAAGGTTATCTAGGTTAATAATTTTATAATTTGGATGTTTATTCATAAAATGAGGGATAAAATTAGAACCAATAAACCCCGCACCACCGGTAATTAAAATGGTAGTTTCGTTTGTTTTCATCATTCAACCAGTCCTAGCATTGGATTACGATCAATGGAATCCCAATATTGTTGTGTATGCTTGCGATCCGCTATTTCTAGGAGATACGTTCCATAATCGTTTTTCTCCATTGATTTTCCCTTGTTATATAATGCTTCTCTAGAGATATAACCAAGGTAATAGGCAATTTCTTCAAGACATGCAAGTTTAAATCCTTGGCGTTGTTGTGTGATTTTAACAAATTCAGCTGCGTCAAATAATGATTCATGGGTGCCTGCATCCATCCAAGCAAAACCTCTGCCAAGAAGTTCAACATCTAATTGTCCACGTTTTAAATACGCTCTATTTAGATCAGTAATCTCTAGTTCCCCTCGTGCAGATGGTTTTAATTTCTTTGCTAGTTTCACAGCTTGATTATCATAGATATAAAGGCCAGTGACGGCAAAATCAGATCTTGGATCATTTGGTTTTTCTTCTAACGTTATAGCTTTTTGTCGGTGGTCAAATTCTACTACACCAAACCGACGTGGATCTTTGACGCGATAACCAAAAATAGTCGCATATTTATGATGCTTTATTGCATTGCGAAGTAATGTTGTAAATCCTTGACCATAGAAAATATTATCGCCAAGAATTAATGTCACATCATCATCACCAACAAAATCTTCCGATAAAGTTAAAGCTTCAGGAATACCATTGGGATCTTTTTGTTCGCTATAGGTTAATGTAATTCCAAGCGATGATCCATCTCCTAATAAAGCTTCAAATCTCGGTTTATCCTCGGGCGTGCTAATAATCATAATGTCCTTCATTCCTCCAAGCATTAGAACCGATAACGGATAGTAAATCATTGGTTTGTCATAAACTGCAAGTAAATGCTTATTAATACTATCTGTGCTTGGAGATAATCTACTTCCACTTCCACCTGCTAAAATAATACCTTTCATCGTAACACCCCTTGTACTTGGAAGATACTTCCTAATCCTAACCTTAAACATAGGAATCTTATATATTATTACCCTTAAATAGGCTAATTATAATCTTACATTTCTATTTCAAATATATTTCGTTTTGTAAAATTTTTACTAATTATTGAGGAAGTATAAAAAGAGAGGCAGAAACACAACTAAGCCAGGAATGAAATAAAAGCTAATATACGTACAATCAACCTACGTAGACTCAGACTCCTGTGGGAACATGGGAACAGCAAGAGTTGAAGATCTCGAAGGAATGTGTTCTAATGAGGGCCAACGAAACTCATCCTTTGTGGGCCACATTGGGATACCCTTACCGGGGCAAGGAAACTGAAAGCGAAGTATGTTGACGGAGTGATGGTAGAACCTGTTTTATGTAACCAAATCACCCGAACGGATTTGAATGGAATCGTTCGGATGATTATAGGAATAAGTTACTTTGGTCTTCGTATCGATAGCTTATCAAAATACAACAATGCATTATTTTCAAAGAATGAGATTAATCATTAAGGTCTTTTAAACTAGTGTCAGCAAGTTTTATTATTGTCATGTCATCCATTGGTGGATTATGCAATCCTGCTCTTACGTCACGATAATAACGCTGAAGTGGATTACTGTTGGAAAGGCTGCGTGCGCCAACAACTCGCATAGCCAAATCAACCACTTCAATGGCTTTATTCACTACAGATAATTTCACTGCCCCTAGTAAAGGTTGCATGTCAGTGCGTTTGGATGCTGTTCCATGATCCCATTGCTCGGTTGTTCCGTAAAGAAATTGTTCACTCTCCATTAGTTGAAGTTCCATTTCCCCTAGTTTTTGTTTAACATTTGGTAAATCAGAGATGGTTCCTTAAATACTATTTGGTGAGTAGCTTGTAGCAAACTGCAATGCATACTTCTGAGCTGCCCGAGCAATTCCTAAATAACAAGCAGGTATATGAAGGAGCCAGCCTGCAGCTGCTTTTTTTCCAGGTGTGAGCTCTTCCACATAGTCACTTTTATCTAAAGAAACGTGATTTAGAACAAGATCGTGACTGCCCGTACCTTTCATTGCAATAGAGTCCCATGTTTCATCAATGGAAACACCAGGACGGTCACGCTTTACTAAAAAGTTGCCAGTTTTTGTTGTACCTTCAATCGATGCACTAACTACGAAATAGGTTAGAACTGGTGCTAATGTTGTAAATGTTTTACGACCGTGAATAACCCAACCATGTGAAGTTTGTTTTGCTGTTGTTTCTGGTCTGCCTCCACGTGTAGGACTTCCGGTAGCACGTTCGGAAGCAGCATTATTTAGTAAGGCACCAGTTTGAATAACATCATTAGCGAAAGCTTGATACTTGGTTGATTCCCAAATCTCATTTTCACCAAGGTGTTTGGTAATCCCCATATGCCAGCCAATACCTAGGGCTGTTGGCCCATCTGCTCTTGCAATAATTTCTTGCGACTTTATTAATTCTGTTAAAGATATTCCCTTTCCGCCATATTTGGAAGGAATGGTTAATGCAGGGTAGCCAATTTGTTTTAAATCATTAAAATTGTCGTGAGGGAAAGTATTTGCTTGATCATGCTTTGCGCCTCGTTCCGTGAATGGTTTAACCGTTGTTTCTAACGCTTGTAATCGTTCTTCCGCTGTTTTTAATTGGGATAAATTCATTCCGATCCTCCTAATATAATTCTTATCCGATTAGTAAGATATATTATGGCATAATTCTTGTAGTAAGATCAATTTGGGAAACTTTCTTTTACATTAAGAATTTCACCATGTGAAAAGGGAAAAAACTAAGAAAAAATACCTGCATAAATCGACAAATTATTTATCTATTAAATATACTAGCTTTAGAGGCGTAGAACGTTGATATAACTAGATATTAATGACTTTTGTCTGACAATTTTCGTCAGAATATAGACCGGATTATCTATGAAATATTGAAAATAATATTGCTTTTTCGAAAACATTCCCATATAATCACAATATATTAACATTGATAATATTCTCAATAAATAATTTATATTCGATGAACACGCCATTTTTTTGAGGGTGTGTCGTTAAAGTGAGTAATAAGTTTAGAAATATCAGAATAATTAAATATAATAGGGTATTATTTTTATTTTAAGATAAATTTTCTGAAGTTTCGTTCATTGTTGGCCTAGGGATAACTATACAAATGAATATAAAACAAGACTAGGGGGATTAATTTGAACAACGCATTATTAGAAATTAAAAACCTGAAGACATCTTTTCGCATTCGCGATGATTATTATGCGGCAGTGGATGATGTATCACTAACTGTAAATAAGAATGAGGTATTGGCCATTGTCGGAGAATCTGGATCAGGAAAAAGTGCGTTAGCATTTTCGGTCATGGGATTACATAATCGCGCAAAAATAGAAGGGAATATCTATTTTAAGGATCATGATCTTGCCAATCTGCCAGCCAATAAGCTGAATAAGCTGCGTGGCGATGATATGGCTATGATCTTTCAAGACCCACTAACAGCACTAAACCCGTTAATGACAATAGAAGAACAAATTGCTGAAACACTTTTACTCCATCATAAGAATCTCTCGAAGAAGAAACGTAGAGAGAAAGTAATAGATTTATTAAATCAAGTAGGGATTCCACGTCCTGAACATACATGTGATCAATTCCCCCATGAATTATCTGGAGGAATGAGGCAACGTGTCATCATTGCGATTGCAATTGCAAATGATCCTGAACTTCTTATTGCAGATGAACCCACAACAGCATTGGATGTAACCATTCAAGCGCAGATACTTGATTTAATTAATGATTTGAAAGAAAACATGAATGCTGGAATTGTTTTAATTACACATGATTTGGGTGTTGTTGCAGAAATGGCCGATCGTGTAGCTGTCATGTATGCTGGTCAAATCGTAGAAATCGCTGATGTTCATACATTGTTCGCTAATCCAAGGCATCCTTATACAAGGTCTTTATTGCATTCAATACCAAATATAGATGGAGGAAACGATAAACTACATGTTATTCAAGGCATTGTACCTCCATTACATAAATTACCTCGGGAGGGTTGCCGGTTCGCTGCCCGTATTCCATGGATAGACACTTCTGCTCACGAAACGAATCCAGAATTACATGAAATAAAGCCTGGGCACTTTGTTCGCTGTACATGCCATAATCAATTTTACTTCCCAGATGAAAAGAAGAAGGAGGAGCAGGCGGATGGGATTTCTTGAAGTGAACGATTTGAAGGTACATTTTCCGATTAGGGGCGGTATTCTAAATCGAAAAATTGGGGCAATTAGAGCGGTTGATGGTGTGTCCTTTTCAATTGAAGAAGGGAAAACATATGGTCTCGTTGGTGAATCTGGTTCTGGAAAAACAACCACTGGAAGAGCAATTATTGGATTAAATCATATTACATCGGGCCAGGTTATGTTTGAAGGGAAAGATTTAACTAGCAAGAAAAGTAAAACCCAGCATGTTCGAAAAGACATTCAAATGATCTTTCAGGACCCTTATTCTTCATTAAATGCAAAAAAACGCGTGCTAGATATTGTTGCAGAGCCTCTGCGAAACTATGAAAAGCTAACTAAAATTGAAGAAAAGCTACGGGTGCAAGAATTATTAGAACAAGTTGGCTTAAACCCTGAAAGTATATTGAAATATCCCCATGAGTTTTCTGGTGGACAGCGACAACGAATTGGTATTGCTCGAGCAATTGCCTTAAAACCAAAACTGATTATTGCTGATGAGCCGGTGTCGGCATTAGATGTTTCGGTACAAGCACAAGTTTTGAATTTTATGCAGGAAATTCAAAAAGAATTAAATTTAACTTACTTATTCATCAGTCATGATTTAGGGATTGTCAAACACATGTGTGATGATATTGGCATTATGTATAAAGGTCGTTACGTAGAAGAAGGTACGAAGCAAGACATATTTAATAACCCGCAACATATTTATACAAAACGTCTGGTGGCAGCTATTCCTGATATTGACCCACAGAATCGCCAAAAGCAGAAACATTTGCGTGATGAAGTGCAAATGGAATATCAACAATATTATAACGACTACTTTGATAATGAGGGCTTGGCTTATAGATTACGGAACATTTCTGATTCACATCTCGTAGCTTTGCCAGAGAAAGGTTGAGTATAATATGTGGAAATTTATCGTTCGACGACTTTTAATTACATTGCCGCAAATTGTTTTACTTAGTATTTTAGTATTTGTTATGGCACAAATGATGCCAGGTGACGCATTAACCGGGTTAATTGATCCAAATATTGACCCGGCTGCTATTGAAGAGCAACGAGAGAAAATGGGGTTAAATGACCCGTGGTATATCCAATACGGTGATTGGATATCTTCGGCATTACAGGGAGACCTAGGACAATCGTTTCGTTTCAAGATGCCTGTCACTGATTTAGTAGAACAGCGCCTGATAAATTCCTTTTGGTTAGGGTTAGTTACCCTTATTTTTACTTATATCATCGCAATTCCACTTGGTATTACGAGCGGCCGCTATAATGATACAATGCGCGACCAGCTAATTACTGGCTATACGTATATCGGTTTCGCAACCCCATTATTTATCTTTGCACTTGTTATGCTTTGGGTTGGGGGATTTCAGTTGGGATGGTTCCCAACAGGTGGAAGTGTAGCACCAGGATTAGAACCAGGAACATTTGAATATGCGCTCAGCAAATTTCAACATTTATTATTGCCAGGCTTATCGATGGCATTAATTACAACGGTTAATACGGTCCAGTATTTACGCAGTGAAATTATTGATACAAAGCAAAAAGATTTTATTGTCACTGCAAGAGCAAAAGGGGCCTCTGAATCACGTGTTTATAACCGCCATATTTTACGAAATTCGCTTTTGCCAATCGCTGCGTATTTTGGCTTTGAAATTACCGGTTTAATTGGGGGAACAGTGTTTATCGAGACGATCTATAGTTATCCAGGAATGGGACTATTATTTATGGATTCTGTATTGCAGCGTGATTACAGTGTGGTAACCGCAGTTGTTCTGTTATTTGGGATAGCTTCCATTCTAGGAGCGCTACTTTCAGATATCATTCTAAGTCTTGTGGATCCTCGTATTCGTATTAAATAATAACTTGATAAACATGGAGGTGATTCAAATGGCCAATGCACATGTTGATACGGCTCAAACAGACACGGAAGTAAAAACCCCTTCTACATGGAGCATTATTTGGAGGGAAATTGTAAGGGATAAAGTAGCGCTTATATCACTCATTTTTCTTGTTGGAACAACTGGGTTTGTATATGGTATTTCAATGTTTTTGGAACAATCAGAAATCGTAACCGTCGATTTATTTGCAATCAATGAAGCGCCATCTGAACAATTTTGGCTAGGTACTGATTACGGGGGAAGGGATATCTTTGGACAGTTAATTATTGGGACGAGGAACTCATTATCGATAGGTATTCTCGTTACACTAATGACCGGTGTTATCGGCGTCGTTTATGGACTGGTTTCTGGCTACTATGGGGGAACCGTCGATAATATTATGATGCGGATTGTTGATTTTTTCTTAATTCTACCATTCTTAATGATTGTTATTGTTTTTGTTGCAATTGTACCGAAGTACAGCATATGGTCCTTTTCCTTGATCATGACTGCTTTTCTGTGGATGGGAATTGCCCGCCTCATTCGCTCGAAAGCATTGCAAGAAAGAGAATTGGATTATGCACAGGCTTCTAAAACATTAGGAACATCTAATTTTAAAATTATGTTTACCCAAGTGTTACCAAATCTTAGCTCGCTTATTATTGTAACGATGACGTTAAATCTGGCCGCCAATATCGGCCTAGAGTCTGGGCTTTCCTTTTTAGGATTTGGTTTCCCGGAAACAACACCAAGTCTTGGAACACTACTAGGCTATGCAAGAAATCCACAAACATTGGAGTTTCACTGGTGGGTCTGGGTACCAGCAGCAGTTCTTATCTTCTTACTGATGTTGGCTGTTCGAAACGTAGGGGAAGCATTAAAGCGTGCTACTGACGCAAGACAGCGGAGAGGGTAAGCATAAATCCGATCATTTAGTAATACAGTTTACTAATTGTTACTTGCATCATCAGATGTTAAGTATAAATGCTGTCAACATCTTTGTTGACGCAACAAGAAAGACAAAAAAGGGGAGGTTATAAGGATGAGAAAGACAAGTTGGAGCAAAGCACTTCTCGCACTGTTGCTAGTTTTGCTGCTTGCTTTAGCGGCATGCAGTGGCGGATCTGAGGAGGGAGAAGCAGAGGGAGATAGTGGTGGATCTGATTCCAATAAATCAGAAGATAGTGGAAAGAAATTATATTCGATTGATGATTTTAGTGCGGAGAAAACAAATGAAGGAGAAGCAATTGACGGTGGTCACTTAAAATTTGGCCTCGTTACCGATACAGCGTTTGAAGGTACATTAAACTGGAACTTCTATTCAGGAACATATGATGCAGAGGTGATTGAATGGTTTGATGAACCTTTATTAGCAGATGATGAGAATTTTATGTATACCCAAGATGGCGCTGCGACATTTGAAACATCTGAGGATGGCAGAGTATTCACATTTACGATTCGTGATAATGTCAATTGGCATGATGGCGAACCAGTTACTGCAGAAGACTGGGCTTTCTCTTATGAAGTAATTGGTCACCCGGATTATAATGGCGTTCGTTATGGAGAGGACTTCACGAATGTAGAAGGAATGGAAGCTTACCATAATGGGGAAGCTGACAGCATTTCCGGTATTGAGGTAGTTGATGAAAAAACATTAAAAATTACTTACAAAGAAGCGACACCTTCGCTTCTAACTGGTGGAATTTGGCCATATGCGATGCCAAAGCATATCTTTGAAGATATTCCAGTTGCAAAAATGGCTGAATCACCTGAAGTAAGAGAACATCCGATTGGATTTGGTCCATTTAAAGTCGAAACCATTACACCAGGTGAATCGGTTGTTTATACGAAAAATGAGGATTATTGGCAAGGGGAGCCAAAGCTAGATAAAGTTACTCTATCAGTAATTAATCCGACCACAGTAGTGCAAGCATTAGAAACAGGAAAAGTTGATACCGTTGACAGTTTTCCAGTTGATCAATATCCGGACAATGCAGAAATGTCCAATGTTGAATTCTTAGGACAGATCGATATGGCTTATACGTATATTGGCTTTAAGTTAGGTACATGGGATAAAGAGAAGAAACAAGTGAAACCTGATCCTAATATGAAAATGGCGGATGTTAACCTACGTAAAGCGATGTGGCATGCTGTGGATAATAATGCCGTTGGTGAACAGTTCTATAATGGACTTCGCTGGAATGCAACTACATTAATTCCGCCATCTCACCCAGAATTCCATGATTCCGAGAATCCGGGTTTAGCTTATGACCCAGAGAAAGCAAAGGAAATTTTAGATGAGGCCGGTTACGAAGATGTGAATGGCGATGGTATGCGTGAAAATCCGGAAGGGGAAGAATTAGTAATTAATTTCGCCTCCATGTCAGGTGGGGACACTGCAGAGCCATTAGCAAACTATTATATTCAATCATGGAAAAAGGTAGGTCTGAATGTCCAACTATTGGATGGGCGCTTACAAGAATTCAATACCTTCTATGATCGTGTCGGACAAAATGGCGATGACGATCCAAAAGTAGACATCTTCCAGGGGGCTTGGAGCGTTGGGAATGATGTGAATCCAGCCGGATTATACGGCCGTGATGCCATTTTTAATTTCTCACGTTATGCAAGTGAGGAAAATGATAAGTTAATTGAAGAAGGAATTTCTGAAGCATCCTTTGATGTGGAACATCGTAAAGAAGTTTATAATGAGTGGCAAAAACTAATGGTTGAAGAAATTCCAGTATTCCCAACCCTTTATCGTTCCGAATTAGTACCGGTTAACAATCGTGTCCAAAACTATTCAATTGCTTTTGAATGGAGTGGATTACATGAGATTGCTGTTACCCAAGAAGAACCAATGAAAGCAGAATAAATCTAGTTGAAAAGGAAGCCTCTGACCAGGGGCTTCCTTTTCATGAATCCGGCTTGCTATTCGATCAACTTTAACTAGAACCAAATAAAATAGTAATACTGCTAGACATGCAATCATATAGTAATAGATGGTGAATCTGTCATATTTACAACTGTTTCTGCATAAAATGCTGCGTAGGCTATTTATGCAACTTAGAGAGGGTGACGATATTTGTGCGGGATCACGGGTTATGTAGACTGGGGAAGCGATGTTCGAGCGAATAAACAAATGCTTCAAGATATGACAGAAACGTTGTCATTACGGGGGCCGGATGATACAAATTGTTGGATGGATCAGCATATTGCCTTTGGACATAAGCGTCTTTCTGTTGTTGACTTAGAAGGTGGAAAACAGCCAATGCAGAAGGCGAAAGATGGTTATACGTATACCATTACTTATAATGGAGAGTTGTATAATACGGATGAGCTTAGAAAAGAACTGCTGACAAAGGGGTATCGCTTTGCAACTACTTCTGATACGGAAGTATTGTTAACTGCTTATATGGAGTGGAAAGAAACATGTGTAGATTATCTAAACGGCATTTATGCGTTTGGTATTTGGGATGGACAAAAGAATCAACTATATATGGCGAGAGATCGGCTTGGCGTAAAGCCACTATTTTACCTGACGCAGGGGAAGCAGTTTATCTTTGGTTCAGAGTTAAAAGCAATTTTAGCACATAACGATGTGAAAGCAGAAGTAGACCGTTCTGGCCTAGCGGAAGTGTTTGGGTTAGGACCATCACGAACACCTGGGCATGGTATCTTTAAAAGTATGAAAGAACTTCGTGCTGGCCATGCGCTTACCTTTTCTATACATGGATTAAAGGTATGGCGATATTGGAATGTGGAAAGCCATCCGCATACCGATTCACTAGCGGATACTACAAATAAGGTAAGAGAGCTGTTTGTCGACGCGGTTCAGCGTCAACTCGTAGCAGATGTGCCTGTATCTACATTTCTATCTGGGGGCTTAGATTCCAGTGCAATTACAGCGATTGCATCCAATTATTTTACAAAGCAAGGAAATGCTCCTTTGATTACCTTCTCCATTGATTATGAAGGCAATGCAGAGCATTTCCAAGCAAGTAAATTTCAACCATCGATGGATCAGCCCTGGGTTGATAAGATGGCTGCGGCTTTTGCAACAGATCACCATAATGAAATAATCACAGGGAAGGAGTTAGCAGATCATTTAAAAGAATCCGTTGATCTACGTGATCAGCCAGGCATGGCTGATATTGATTCATCGATGCTTTGGTTTTGCAGGCGGATAAAAAAGCATACGACGGTGAGTCTCTCTGGGGAATGTGCTGATGAAATCTTTGGAGGTTATCCTTGGTTTCATGATCCTTCAAAGGAAGCAGGATCAGGATTTCCGTGGATGCGCTCCCTTGACTCGCGAATTCATCTATTGCACCCCGAATGGCAAGAAAAGCTAGACTTAAAAAACTATGTATTTGATCGTTACCAAGAAACGATTCGTGAAACACCTCAGTTACATGGCGAGAATGATACGGACGCGAGAAGAAGAGAATTGTTTTATTTAAATATGCACTGGTTTATGGCCCAATTACTAGATCGTAAGGATCGTATGAGTATGGGAGCCAGTCTTGAGGTACGAGTGCCGTATGCAGACCATAAATTGGTTGAATATGTATGGAATATTCCTTGGGATATGAAAATGGCGGAAGGAAGAGAAAAAGGCATCTTACGAAAGGCAATGGAAGGGATTTTACCTCATGACGTGCTATATCGTAAAAAAAGCCCATATCCGAAAACCTTTCAACCCGAATATACGCAAGCAGTAACGACATGGATGCAAGAGATTTTAGATGATAAAGAAGCACGGTTATTTGAGTTTCTTAAGCGTGAAAAGGTTGAAGCGATTTTACAAAGTGAAGGGAAAGAATTCAAAGACCCTTGGTATGGTCAACTAATGAAGGGCCCCCAACTTATTGCCCATCTCTGTCAAATTGATTATTGGCTGCGGAAATATAACGTAACAGTGAGTGAATAAAAGGTGTTAAGGCGCGGATATAGCTTAAGTAGTGAGTAACTCCCAAGTTGAATAATCTTTTATTGTTTAAATGGCAAACTGAAATATGGGCTGCTTTCCGCGGTTACGGACACAGTTAACTTCGGTAAGCAAAAATCGCTTACCGGATTGGATCTTCGGACTCGTGCTGATTCCGCAGGAGTCACCCATATTTTATTTGCTATGATAATGGTATCCATTCCTTTCAGACAAGAATAGTATTTTATGAACAAAATACTATTTCGAATCTGATAATCTCCTATCAATGCAGACAAATTAAAAAATCTGTTGCTTGGAGGCAGCCTTTAAGAGGAAAACCATAAGGATTTGCCGAAATAAGAAGATATTGATTAGAGAAAAAGATGGATTTGTCTTCGAAGAATATAGGAGGGGGAACATGGAAGAACGTGTATTTGATAAACAGCCACATAGGCAGGAAAGAAAGAAGAAAAAATTTGCCTTCATTACTAGTGGCATTTTATTGCTAACGATCGGTAGTTTGATCCTTATTGTAAACGCATTCATTGGACGATCTGTTGAACAAGTGAATGGTACGATCAACTTACCAATCCTGAAAGAACAAGTACAGGTAATAACGGATGAAAATGGTGTTCCACATATTAAAGCTGCGAATGATCATGATTTGTACGTAGCACAAGGATATGTTCAGGCACAGTATCGGTTGTTCCAAATGGAGATGTCGAGAAGACAAGCATCTGGCACATTAAGTGAAGTAGTAGGAGAAGCAGCGATTGATCAAGATAAATATTTTCGAACATTGGGTCTAAGAAGGGCAGCTACCAAATCCTACGACATTTATAGCGAACAAGCAAAGCAGGTATTACAATACTTTTCCGATGGCGTAAATGCCTACGTGGATGAAGCAATACGGACCAACCGTCTGCCGATTGAATTTACCTTAATGGGAATAAAACCAGAAGCATGGACACCAATAGATTCATTAACCATTGGGAAGTATATGGCGTTTGATTTAGGCGGGCATTGGGAAAGACAAGCATTCAACTACTACTTATTACAAAACTATCCGGAAAATAAAGCGTATGAACTATTTCCTGATTATCCTGAAGAGAAGCCAGTAATTATGGAAGAACCGTATGTATCGATACCAGAAAGCTTTGATAAGGCGATTATCCCCCCTGCTTTTAATGGAAGTAATAACTGGGTAGTAAGTGGGGATAAAACAGCATCCGGATTACCGTTACTTGCAGATGATCCTCATTTAGGATTAGCTACCCCATCTATATGGTTACAGATGCAATTGGAATCAGATACGAATCATGTAAGTGGTGTTATATTTGCAGGTGTTCCTGGAATTATTTTAGGTCATAACGATACCATTGCATGGGGGGTTACAAATACAGGCCCAGATGTACAGCAATTGTATTTAGAAAAACAGCATCCTGAGAGGGAAAATCAATTTTACTATGAAGGGAAATGGGAAAAGGCAACGGTTATAGAAGAACCGATTAAAGTAAAAAATGAGGAAACACTAGATTATCATGTAGTAGAAACGAGGCATGGGCCAATTATCTCTGAATTCGCTGAAGAAAGCGGAAAAGATACAATGCTATCTTTAAGGTGGACAGCACTCGAACCTACCACAGAATTGGAAGCCATTCTTGAAATAAACCGGGCAAGTGACTGGTCTTCTTTTGAAAAAGGGCTTGAAAAGTTTCTCGTACCTGCGCAAAATTTTGTGTTTGCACAGAAAAATGGAACCATTGCTTATAAGGCAAATGGAAACATACCAATCTATCAGGATGGGACTGATGCGTTATTACCATTACCAGGGTGGGAGAAAGAAAGTGAATGGAAAGGGTATATCCCTTTTGAACAATTACCACGTATTGTAAACCCTGCGAAAGGTTATATTGCTACAGCAAATAACAAAATTACAACAGAAGATTATCCTTACCATATAAGTAATGTTTGGGCACAACCATATCGGTATGAACGAATAGCAGAAGTATTAGAATCTAGTAATGCATTAACCGTTCGTGATATGCAAGATTTGCAAATGGATACAAAGAACATGCAAGCAGAAGAGTTTGTCCCTGTTTTTTTATCGATATTGCGTAATATGAACATTTCAGAAAAAGAAAAACAAGCGGTCAATGTCATGAAAAAATGGGATTACCATGATGAAGCAACAGCAGTACAACCATTAATCTTCCATCATTGGATGAATGAATTAGAAGCAATTATCTATCAAGATATACCAGATAATATGATGGATTTATTTGGTTCGCGCGGTCAAACAACAGATGAGCTAATTCGAAAATCTGTTGAAGGAAAAGATGCAATATGGGTAGAGAACGCAGGTGGATTACAGCAGGTAGTAAAGGATGCACTAACAAATTCATTGAATAAACTTGAAAATGACTTTGGAAAGAAGATGAATGATTGGCAGTGGGGAGATTATCATCAAGTCTCTTTCCGTCATCCATTATCTGAAATCAATCCAGTACTAGAATTCTTTTTCAATAATGAAGCCCCTTTACCTGTTGGAGGGAGCAAAGTAACACCTATGGCTGCTGCCTACAAAACAGAGACAGGTATCGTGAATCATGGAGCTTCTTGGCGTTTTGTTGTCGATATGGAAGAACCAAAAAAAGGGTATCATATAGTGGGCCCAGGACAGTCTGGTCATTTCAAAAGTGATTGGTATCATGATCAATTAACAGATTGGGTTCATGGCAGTTATCATGAAACAACACTTTCGCAATCACAAGGTAATTTGTTGATTTTCCAACCAGAATAAATAATAGATTGGTCTAAATGCTAAAGTAGGACAATATTATTACCCGGGAAATATCGAAAAATGATTTTGTTTCACGGAAAAGCTCGAAATAGAAAATAAGCTGGGTAAAATGACTATGGTTTTTTTTTCCAAACGTGATCAGAAAGCACATTCGATTAGGATGGAAAATTTAGAATATTATTTAAATCTTGACAGCGTTTGCATACTAAAGTATGATTAGTTTACAAGTTAATTATGTGGCGGAGAATAGGAGACCCACACTTTAATCGTATCTTCCTTGGGGGGAGTATATCATTTAAAGTGCGGGTCTTTTTGCATACCATCAATCATATGTTGGAGATGTAAACGTTTTTTTAAAACATAGTTAGCATTGAGAAAATAAAATAAGGGGTGTTATACATGGCTGAGTCTGAATTTCTAGCAGAACTAATCGGCACGATGATTCTAGTTATCTTTGGGGGCGGAGTTGTTGGAGGCGTTTCCTTAAAGTCATCAAAAGCAGAAGGTGCTGGTTGGATAGTCGTAACCATTGGCTGGGGACTCGCGGTTGCATTAGGTGTATATGCGGTTGGTAATTATTCACCAGCTCATATTAACCCAGCAGTTACGTTAGGCTTTGCAGCAATAGGAGAATTTCCATGGTCAAAAGTACCAATGTATATAACTGCACAAATGATAGGCGCAATTATTGGGGCGGCAATTGTTTTCTTAAATTACTTACCGCACTGGAAGAAAACGGATGATCAAGCAGCAAAATTAGGTGTATTTGCAACTGATCCGGCAATACGTAGTCCTTTTTCAAATTTATTAAGTGAAATTGTAGGTACATTTGTACTAGTGATGGGTCTTTTATTCATTGGTGCAAACGAATTCACAGAAGGGTTAAACCCAATTATTGTAGGGGTATTAATTATTGCGATTGGGATGTCCTTAGGTGGAGCAACCGGTTATGCAATTAACCCTGCTCGTGATTTAGGTCCACGAATTGCTCATGCGATTCTACCAATTCCCGGAAAAGGTGGCTCTGATTGGGGATATGCATGGATACCAGTTTTAGGTCCAATACTAGGAGGCGTCTATGGTGCGTTCTTTTATAATGCATTTTTCATGGGTGATTTTACAGTAGGTTTTTGGATTACAAGTGTTATCATGGCTATATTAATTGTAAGCGCTGCTAGTATGGAATTAAAGAAATCGCAAACGGTTTCTGATAAAATAAATAATAAGGCTGTTTAAGGAGGAGATAGTGATGAGTAAACAATACATTTTGTCAATTGACCAGGGTACTACAAGCTCTCGTGCGATCATCTTTAACCAAAATGGTGAAATTGTAGAGACAGCTCAGAAGGAATTTGAGCAATTCTTCCCATATCCTGGCTGGGTAGAGCATGATGCAAATGAAATCTGGACCTCCGTACTTGCGTGTATTGCTGAGGTGCTACGCAAGGCAGATTTAGAAGCAAATCAAATTGCGGGTATCGGTATTACCAATCAACGAGAAACAGCAGTTGTTTGGGATAAACATACTGGTAAACCTATTTATAAAGCAATTGTATGGCAATCGCGTCAGACAGAAGCTATCTGTAAAGAGTTAAGAGAAGCTGGATACAATGATCTATTTAGAGAAAAAACAGGTTTATTAATTGATCCATACTTCTCTGGTACAAAGGTTAAATGGATCTTAGATAACGTAGAAGGAGCAAGAGAAAAAGCCGATAATGGTGACCTTATGTTCGGCACAATTGACAGTTGGTTAGTTTATCGACTTTCTGGTGGAACTACGCATATCACTGATTATTCAAATGCTTCCCGTACATTAATGTTTAATATTTATGATTTGAAATGGGACGATGAGCTACTAGAAATTCTCACTGTACCTAAGAGTATGTTACCCGAGGTAAAACAATCTTCGGAGGTTTATGCACATACGGTATCTTACCATTTCTTTGGTGAAGAAATCCCGGTTGCTGGAATAGCTGGTGACCAACAAGCAGCGTTATTTGGTCAGGCATGTTTCGAAAAGGGAATGGCTAAAAATACTTACGGTACGGGTTGCTTTATGTTGATGAATACAGGTGAAGAAGGCGTTAATTCCGAAAATGGTCTTTTGACGACACTTGCATGGGGAGTAGACGGAAAAGTAGAATATGCACTTGAAGGAAGTATCTTTGTAGCGGGATCTGCGATTCAATGGCTTCGCGATGGGCTTCAATTAATCCAAGATTCTCCAGAAAGTGAAAGCTATGCAAGTAATGTTGATAGCACGGATGGAGTATATATGGTTCCTGCCTTTGTTGGATTAGGTACACCTTATTGGGATAGTGATGCTAGAGGTGCCGTGTTTGGTCTTACTCGTGGTACCACAAAAGATCATTTCATTCGTGCCACATTAGAATCACTAGCGTACCAAACAAAAGATGTGTTAAATGCAATGATCGCTGATTCAGAAATTGATTTAAAAACACTACGTGTTGACGGTGGAGCAGTTAAAAATAACTTATTGATGCAATTTCAAAGTGATATTATAGGAGTTCCGGTGGAGCGCCCTGTCGTACAAGAAACAACAGCTCTAGGCTCAGCTTATTTAGCAGGTCTTGCTGTTGGGTATTGGAAGGACAAAGATGAGATCGCACAGCAATGGAATGTTGAAAAGACATTTGAAAACAACATGGAAGACCAGCAACGTGAAGATTTATATGCAGGATGGAAGAAGGCAGTTGAAGCAACACGTGTATTTAAATAAAACATACGACTGATATAAAAAGGGGTCATGATTATCGCAAATGGTAAAAATGACCTCTTTTTTTCGTATTTAATCGAAATGTATTACAATAATAAGAAAGGAAAGGAGTCGTGCATATGAAGAAAATTATAAATGATCCAAATCAAGCAGTACAAGATATGGTAAATGGTTTTGTTGCAGCTTATCCTGACAAGGTGACATTAATACCTGAAACACTAGCAGTGGTTAGAAAAGATGCTCCAATCACTGGGAAGGTTGGTCTTGTCAGTGGTGGAGGAAGTGGACATGAGCCTGCACATGCGGGATATATAGGAAAGGGAATGCTTGATGTAGCTGTTGCTGGAGAAGTGTTTACATCTCCTACCCCGGACCAAGTTTTAGAAGGTATTAAAGCAGTGGATGCGGGAGAGGGTGTATTCTTAGTCATCAAAAACTATACAGGGGATGTCTTAAATTTTGAAATGGCTGCAGAACTAGCAGAAGCAGAAGGGATACAAGTTGAAAAAGTAATCGTAAATGATGACGTTGCAGTAGAGGATAGCTCCTTCACCACTGGTAGGAGAGGGATTGCTGGGACGGTTTTCGTGCATAAAATTGCTGGGGCTAAAGCAGAAGCTGGTGGATCGTTATCAGAGGTTAAGCAAGTTGCTGATAAAGTAGTTGCAAATGTAAGATCGATGGGAATGGCCTTGACTTCAGGTACCGTTCCAGCCGCAGGCAAACCGGGTTTCCAATTAGAAGATAATGAAATGGAAATTGGTATTGGTATTCACGGAGAACCAGGTATAGAAAGAAAGCCAATTGCTTCAGCGGATACGATTGCCCAAGAACTAACAGACCGTATCCTTGATGATATCGATATTTCCAATGGAAATGAAGTTGCTGTTTTAATTAATGGTTTAGGAGCTACCCCTGAAATGGAACTATATATAGTAAACCAGAAAGTTCAAGCCATTCTTCGTGATAGAGGGATAGAGGTTTATCGAACTTATATTGGGGAATATATGACTTCATTAGAAATGGCAGGCTGCTCGATTACGGTATTGCATTTAGATGATGAATTAAAGCCACTACTTGATGCACCGTCTGAAGCTCCTGCATTTCGAAGGTAGGAGGGATAAAATGGAATTAGATGTTTTAAAAACTGTAGAATGGATGGAACAAACAAATGAGAAAATGCAAGCAAAAAAAGATGAATTAACCACACTTGACCAGCCTATTGGTGATGGAGATCATGGAATTAATATGGCAAGAGGGTTTCAAGAAGTAGTCAATAAATTAAATGATACCGAATATAATGAGGTTTCTGCTGTACTGAAGGATGTTGCAATGACGTTAATGTCAAAAGTAGGTGGTGCTTCAGGGCCATTGTACGGTACTGCTTTTTTAAAGATCTCTACAGCAGTCAAAGGGGCAGGCACTGTCGAAAGAGACTTATTTGCTAAAGCTTTAACCGAAGCTGTTAATGGCATAAAGCAAAGAGGGAAAGCCACAGAGGGTGAAAAAACAATGATTGACATGTGGTCGCCCATATCTGAAGCATTCCAACAAGCAAGTGACTTTCGTCCAGAAGATATGATGGAGGCAGCCCAAGCCGCATTAGAAAGTGTAAAAGAATTAGAGGCAACCAAAGGCAGGGCAGCCTATTTTAAAGAAAAATCAGTTGGTCATCTAGATCCGGGTGCTGTCTCTACTTTTTATCTATTTGAAGCTTTAGCTGATGTTTGGAAAGGAGACAACTAATATGGCGTTCGTAGGTATTGTACTCATCTCACATAGTTCCCACATTGCCGAAGGAACAAAAGAACTCATTCGTCAAGTGATGAAGGAGGTTCCAATTGAAACAGCAGGTGGAACGGACGAAGGTGAGATCGGGACAAGTATTGAAAAAATCAACGCTGCCATTGAACAAGCCAACCAAGGTGAAGGAGTTTTACTGTTTTACGATATCGGTAGTGCGAAAATGAATGCAGAAATGGCGATTGAGATAACAGGTCGTGATGATCTGAAATTAATTGAGGCGCCAATTGTGGAAGGATCGTATGTAGCTGCTGTGGAAGCGGGTATGGAAAAAAACCTCGATGAAGTTTATCAATCTGTTACAAGATCGTTTGGAAAAAAGCAGTAAAAGATGGATCCTCGGCAGTTAATTGCCGAGGATATTTAAAAAAATTGAGATGCAAAGTTGGACATTTATTATAACTGGATATGGAGGAAGTTGATGGTCACATTCGAAGCGATAAAAATTGCACGACATACCATTGCCGATACGATAAATTCTACACCGATTTTACGTTCGACGCAGCTGTCAAAGTTATTTGGTAATCATATGTTCTTTAAGGCGGAACATCTACAACAGACTGGGTCATTTAAAATTAGAGGAGCAACAAACAAGGTCAAACAAGCAGTGAAGGATGGAGCTTCCCTTGTTACGGCTGCATCTTCAGGTAATCATGGGCAAGCAGTTGCCTATATTGCAAATCAACTAGGAATTCCAGCTACAATTGTTGTGCCAGAAGATGCAAACCAAAGCAAATTGAATGCGATTAAGGCTTACCATGGAAGTATTGAAAAATGTGGCTATACATCAGCTGATCGCTTACCAAGGGCTGAAGCATTAGCAAAAGAAAACCAAGGAGTAGTCATCCCACCATATGATGATCCATTGATAATTGCAGGTCAAGGGACCGTTGGATTTGAAATCCTGGAACAATTAGAGGACGTTGATGTCGTTGTTGTACCAATAGGTGGTGGTGGATTAATCTCCGGCATATTAACAGCAATAAAGGAAAAGAAGCCGTCAATTAAAATCATCGGCGTAGAACCGGACACAGCCCAAGATACATTTCTTTCCTTGCAATCTGGACAAATTACTAGTATCCCCCCAACCAGGACTATTGCAGATGGGCTTCGGACAACCCATCCTGGCCATGTAACATTTCCCATCGTTCAACATTATATTGATGATGTTGTGTTAGTTCGTGAGCCGGAGATAAAAGCGGCGCTTTCGATAGTATTAGAGAGAATGAAACAGCTGATTGAGCCTTCTAGTGCTGTTACGGTAGCTGCAGCGATGTTCAATAAAATCTCAGTCCATAACAAAAATGTTGTTTGTGTACTGTCAGGAGGAAATGTTGATATTCGTCTAATTGAAACCATGATTCAATAAGTTAAATAAGCACGTAATGAATATAAATCATTCATTACGTGCTTATTTTATAGCTTAAATCCAGTTCGACTCTTAAAGCGTTTCAGAATAATGGAGCTTTCAACTCGAGTAATTCCTTCTACTGAGTATAACTCCTCATTTATAAAAACTTCTAATTTCTGAAAATCCTCTACCAGGACATGCATATGCAGGGTACTTGGACCAGTCATTTGGTAGATACTAGCAACTTGGGGGTGATCAGCCAGGTTCTGAGCAACTTCCTGCAACTGCATCGGTTCTACATCTACTTCGAAAAAAGCAGATACTTGTTTTCCGAATTTCTCTGAGTTGATAACAACCGTAAACTTCTCAATGACACCTTTTTCCTTTAAATTTTGAATGCGATCTTTTACAGCCACACGAGACAAACCAACTTTTTCTGCCAGTTCGACATAGGATAAACGGCCGTCTTCAGCAAGTTCTTCTAACAGCTTCTTATCAATGTTATCAAGTTTCATCGTTTTCGGCTCCTACATTTATTTTCAAGCTAAATCTAGTTTACCAGAATATCTTGGTAAGAAAAACTAGATGATACTGAAAATGTAAACAGCAACATAAAGTAAGAAAAATATCCCTTTATAATTTCAATAGGAAGAATAATTTTTATTTAGGTTTATTTATGTCAGAAAAATATATTGACAGCTGTATAATTGTTTATTATTATATTAACTAATTTAACAAAAGTATGAAATTACTGAAAAATAAAAGGAGGAAATAAAATGTACAGTCGTTTGACTTGTATAATCGCTCTAGTTGGTTTATTTCTATTAACTGCATGTAGTTCCCCAAGTAGCGGAAGTGGAGAAGAAGCAGCTGCAAATTATCCTTCAAAGGATATTCAACTCGTCGTGCCTTGGGATGCTGGTGGGGATACAGATGCAATTAATCGCATCGTCGCTGAAGAATTAGAAAAGGAACTTGGCCAAAGTGTTGTTGTAAAAAATGTTGCTGGTGGAAGTGGTGTGATTGGGGCACAACAAGCAATGCAAGCAAACAATGATGGATATACCTTACTTGCCATCCATGATTCGGTAGCGATGTCGCAATTAACCGGACAATCTGATTTTGGATACTTTGATTTTGAGCCTGTTTCTTTAATGACTTCTACATATCAGCTTGTTGCAACTAATCCATCTAACCCCTGGGATTCAATGGAAGACGTTGTCCAAGATGCGAAAGCAAAACCTGGAGAGATTACCTATGCAGCATCTATTGGCTCTACATCACAACTAGAACCAGCGCTAATTCAAACTGCAGCAGATATTCAATTTAATATTGTCGGGTATGATGGTACGGCAAAACGAATGAAAGCAGTTGTTGCTAATGATGTCAGTTTAGGAAGCGTTTCGATCGCAGCAGGAAAAGATTATATGGAAGATGAACGAATGAAATTATTAGGCTATACAGGGGAGGAGCGAAGTCCAGAACTGCCAGAAGTTCCTACATTAAAGGAACAAGGAATTGATGTAATAAACGCAGCGAACAGGGGAATTGTTGTACCGAAAGATACACCAGAAGCAATTGTTTCAAAATTAAATGAAGCATTGGAGAAAGTTGCAAATAGTCCGTCATTTAAAGAAAAAATAGCTTCATTAGGTACGGAGGTTAACTTTAAAGGTACAGAAGCATATATTGAATTCTTAAAAAAAAGTGAAGAAGATATGAAAGATTCACTAGAAAAAAGTGGATTACTAGATAACTAGGAGGTTGTGCATTGGCAAATGCTAAACGTGATTTTATAAACGCGATTATCTTGTTAGCATTTAGTGGGTTTGCCTATTTCGGGTCAACACAAATACCCATTCAAGGTCTTGGGAAAACAGAAGCAGACTTTTTCCCAACGATCGTTATTTCTGTATTAGCGATTTTAAGTATTTGTTTGCTGATTATAAGCATGTATCGTATGACAAAAGAAAAAAGAATGGAGAAAGTAGCTATTCGTAAAGTGATTAAACGGAATAAAAAAGTGGTGGCAACCTTCGGATTATTTGCAGGCTATGTTTTTCTTTTGCCATATATTGGATATTTTATTGCATCTGTATTATTCCTGATCAGTTTATACATAGTACTTGCACCAACTAAAAATAAATTAGGATTAGTCATTTTAGGGATGATCGGGTTAATTTTGCTGTTATATGTAATATTTCAACAGGCATTATCCGTGTTTCTACCTCCTGGAATGTTCTTTTAAAGGAGCATCGTGTAAATGGAATCAATACTATTAAGTTTTGAAGCAATTTTAAATGTAAAAACCATCCTTATTTTATTCATTGGGGTCATTGCTGGTATTATAGTAGGGAGTATACCTGGGTTCACTATAACGATGGGGGTAGCTTTGACGTTACCGTTTAGCTTTGGAATGGAACCAGTGAATGGGATTGCGCTGATGATGGGGGTACAGGTTGGTGGCAGTTCAGGAGGCTTAATAACCGCCTGTTTATTAGGAATTCCGGGGACACCATCCGCGATGGCAACAACGTTTGATGGATATCCGATGGTTAAAAACGGTCAGCCAGGTAAAGCACTAGCCATTGGTTTATGGTCTTCCTTTATAGGCTCCATTATTTCTGGAATCATCTTGATTTTTACTGCACCGATATTAGCAGAGTGGGCATTAGAATTTGGCCCATGGGAAATGTTTGCATTAATGTTATTTGGAATCAGTGCTATAGCTAGTTTAAGTGAAGGGTCGATGTTAAAGGGATTAATTTCAGGAAGCTTAGGTATTATGTTTGCCCTGGTTGGCTCTGACCCGCTTACTGCAGTATCGCGCTTTACATTTGGGTTTACAGAACTGATGGCAGGTTTTAACTTCTTACCGGTACTAATAGGGATATTTGCCTTTTCTCAGTTAATGGACGATATCCGGAAACCACCGAATCAATTAACATTAGACAGTACTGCACCGATTTCTTATCCCATTTTTAAAACAATACGCGATTTATGGAAATCTGGAGTTAATGTTGTGCGTTCGAGTCTTGTTGGTACATTGGTAGGTATTCTGCCTGCTGCAGGTGGTAGTATTGCTAATATATTAAGTTATGATATTGCTAAAAAGTTTTCAAAGCAGTCGCATGAGTTTGGAAAAGGGAACAAAGATGGCTTAATTGCTGCTGAATCTGCAAATAATTCATCTATCGGTGGTTCACTTGTTCCAATGCTATCATTTGGAATTCCGGGAGATGCGGTCACAGCAATGATGTTAGGTGCCTTATTGATACATGGAATTCAACCAGGACCATTATTAATGCAGAATCAACCAGTCTTGGTATATGGAATATTTATTTCATTTTTCTTAGCAGCCATTTTAATGTTGGTTGTACAAAGTTTTGGAATCAAAGCATTTATGAAAATTAATCAAATACCGCATCACCTATTAGTTCCCATTGTTTTACTATTATGTGTCTTAGGTAGCTATGCAGTAAACAATCGAATCTTTGATGTTTGGGTTCTATTGTTTTTTGGGATAATCGGGTTTTGGATGAAAGCCAACAAGTTCCCGCTAGCCCCGTTTATTTTAGGTATTATATTAGGCCCGATGATTGAAGAAAATTTACGACAGGCTATATCTGTAAGTGCTGATTTATCTTTATTTTTGACACGCCCACTATCTGCAGTATTAATTGTGCTTTCTATTATTTCAATGGGATATGGAATTTATAATAATATGAAAAACAGAAAGAAAACAGGAGAAGATTCACTCGGTCAATGATAAGAGAAGGGGAGTATGACTTACATGGAATTTTTTAATTCACAGACGTACCCATATGCTGCTCCAAGGCAAGCAACATATGCGAAAAACGGTATGGTTGCAACATCTCAGCCACTTGCTTCACAAGCAGGTCTTGCTATTTTGAAACAAGGAGGTAATGCAATTGATGCCGCCATTGCAACAGCAGCTTGTTTAACAGTTGTAGAACCTACTTCAAATGGAATAGGTGGGGACGCATTTGCTTTGGTGTGGACGAAGGGAAATCTACATGGCTTAAATGCTAGTGGTAGATCTCCAAAAGCAATATCAATCGATGCAGTAAAAGAAGCTGGACATCAAGCAATTCCAAAATATGGCTGGATTCCAGTTACGGTCCCAGGTGCACCAGGAGCTTGGGCAGAACTCTCGAAGCAATTTGGAAAACTTCCTTTACAAGAGGTGCTAAAGCCTGCCATTCTCTATGCACAAGATGGATTTCCTGTGTCACCAACATTAAGCAAGTTCTGGAAGAAGGCTTACGATGTGTTTAAAGCGCAATTAACAGATGATATGTTCCGTGAGTGGTTTCAAACGTTTGCACCAAATGATCGTGCACCAGAACCTGGAGAAATTTGGAGCTCGCCTAATCATGCAAAGACATTGCAGGAAATTGCAGAAACAGGTGCAGAATCTTTCTATCGTGGAGAATTGGCTGAGAAAATAAGTAACTTCTCCCAGGCAAATGGTGGATTTTTAGATCTGGATGATTTAGCATCCTATCAGCCGGATTGGGTGAGTCCGATCAAAGTCAACTATCATGGTTATGACGTATGGGAAATTCCACCTAATGGCCAAGGAATTGTTGCTTTACAAGCTTTAACTATTTTAAAAGGTTTTCATTTCACAGCCAAAGATTCAGTAGATACATACCATAAACAAATCGAAGCGATTAAATTGGCATTTTCTGACGGGCAAGAACATGTAACAGAGGAAAGGTATATGAAACGTTCAGCAGAAGAATTGCTAAGTGAAACTTATGGAAATGACCGAAGAAGCTTGATTGGTGATGCAGCCATGCAGCCAGAAGCGGGTGAACCTTCATTAAGCGGTACCGTCTATTTAGCTACTGCAGATAATGAGGGGAATATGGTTTCATTTATCCAAAGTAATTATATGGGATTTGGATCTGGTCTTGTAGTACCGGGAACTGGTATTGCGTTGCAGAATCGTGGTCATAATTTCTCTTTGGATCCGAATCATGTCAATGTATTAGCAGGAAATAAACGAACGTATCATACCATTATTCCTGGATTTTTAACGAAAGATACGCAACCGATTGGCCCATTTGGAGTTATGGGTGGTTTTATGCAGCCGCAAGGACATGTGCAAGTCATCATGAATACGATTGATTTTCATTTAAACCCACAAGCAGCATTAGATGCACCTCGTTGGCAGTGGATGAAAGATAAACAAGTGGAAGTAGAACACCGTTTCCCACATCATATCGCAATGGATTTAGCCAAAAAAGGACATGATATTCGCATCCAATTAGAACCGAATAGCTTTGGAAGAGGGCAGGTTATTTGGAGGGATCCTGATACAGGTGTCCTCGTTGGAGGAACAGAATCTCGTACAGATGGCACGGTAGCGGCTTGGTAAATAAAAATAACAACTTAGAAGAGGTACGTGACATATGAAAACACATTGGAATATCTTTATTGCGTTCTTTCGGGTTGGTATGTTGGGATATGGTGGTGGACCCAGTTCCATACCGCTGGTTCACAAAGAAGTAGTCGATAAATACAAATGGATGAGTGAAGAGGAATTTGGTGATTTATTAGCATTAGGCAATACATTGCCAGGACCAATTGCTACAAAACTTGCTGGTTATATTGGGTATCGTGTATCTGGTATATGGGGAATGATCAATGCTGTTTTAGCAACGATTTTTCCAACGGTTGTCCTTATGATTATTTTATTATCTTCCTTGTCATCTATTAAAGAATATGACTGGGTACAAGGAATGACGGCAGCGGTAATACCTGTTGTTGCAGTTATGCTTGCTACGTTAACTTGGCAATTCGTCCAAAAAGCAGGAAAAGGGATGGGATGGGTACAAACAGGTATCTTGTTGCTAGTTGTGTTCATTTTGCTGCAATTTCTGCAAATACATCCAGGAATTATCATAGCAACATTATTAATCTTAGCGCTTATTAAAAAAGATAAAAATCCTGAGCAAGATACGGCAGTCACCGAAAGGGAAGGTGATTCTTAATGATCTACTGGGAAATATTTCTGGCCTTTTTCATACCAGGAATTTTAGGCTACGGCGGTGGGCCGGCTTCTATTCCTCTGGTAGAAAATGAAGTGGTTACACGCTACGGCTGGATGAATGTTCAGGAATTCAGTGAAGTGCTTGCACTGGGAAATTCACTGCCAGGACCAATCGCTACAAAGATGGCTGGTTACATTGGTTATGATGTTGCGGGGATTCCGGGTGCTGCCATAGGTGTTTTTGCTACTGTTGCCCCGTCCCTACTATTAATTATTGTCTTATTAGGAATACTTTATAAATATAAAAACTCACCGAAAGTAAAGCGAATGACGCTCTATATACGGCCGGTTATTGGTATTTTATTAGGAGTAATGGCTTGGCGCTTCTTTAGTGAATCCTATGAAGGTATCGGCTTATGGCAGACAGTCATTCTAACAGTGGTTAGTTATTTGTTAATTGAACGGGTAAAATTACACCCAGCATTTGTCATCGGTGGGGCACTTATTTATGGCGGGTTTTTCTTGTAAATAGAAAGGTTAGCTTCATTGCTAACCTTTCAGAGCTTGTAGTGAAATCAGATGTTTTTTTGCAAGCTTTTTTTAGTCTCGCCGGGGAGAAAACCACTCGCTTTCCGTGGGCGAACGCCCAAGTCTCCTCGCGAAACTCACGCTGCGGGGTCTTGGCTCGCTCGTTATTCTACAGGAGTCTCGTAGTTTTCGTCCCACAGAACGGTGGCTTACGTATTGCCCAGGGGAAGGGTGGTGACGACATTAGCACCCATTAGAAAAGACTGTCAAATACGTTCTCGACAGCCTGAAAGGTTAGCTCTTTAGCTAACCTTTCTCTTTTTATTTCACTAACCCTAGCTTTTTCAGGCCATTAAAGATACCTGAATTATCAACAGAAGTCGTTTGATGTTTGGCATATGGGAAAAGTTGAGGATCGCCATTTTCCATAATGAATCCTTCACCAACTGTTTGCAGCATTTCTTTATCGTTCATCCCATCTCCGAAAGCAATCGCTTGTTCTTTGTATAGCTGAAGGTGATCAAGCACTTTCTTCACAGTTTCTCCTTTATTTACGCTGTCGCGAATAATATCATAACAGTTAGAAACTCCATTTACATTGACTCCAGATAAGTGAATATCTTCCTCAATCGCTTCATACCATTGCACTTGTTCAGGGCTGACATTCATTATGGTAGCCCCGAGAATATGGTCAAGTGAATCATCTGTGAGTTTTTCATTTTGTTTTAGCTGAAAAACTTCTATGAAGTCTTTGGTAGCTGGACTGGATAAGGAAGTAAAATAATTTTTTTTCGTTGTATAACATACAAGTTCATGTTGATGCTTGCTGGCAATTGATAGAAATTCCTCTAAAGTATTACGTTTCATCGGTTCATTGACAAGCGGTGTATCTTGATACACGGCATAGGAGCCATTATAACCAATGTATGCATCAACTCCCAATTCATGCGCTAAATCATTGACTTCATGAAGTGGTCTTCCTGTGCATAGAAACACAAGTAACCCTTGTTGTTGTACTTGCTTAATTGCCTCTTTTGTAGAGGGTGTATATGTATGGTCTGGCTTTAAGATGGTACCATCAATATCGAGGAATAGAATTTTATAGTTCATGGACTTCTCCTTTGCTTGTTTAATCATTGCTTGTTCCTTCTATTATTCAAATACGAAAAGCATTTGTCAATTCGTATGAAATGGGAGAAGCTTATTTAATGGTAACGCCACCATCCATGACAATTTGTTCTCCTGTAATTAAATTCTATTTCTTTTTTCGCTTTTTCCCCTGTCCATCCCTTTTTTCCTAACTCTGTAAGAATAACAATAGGTGAGATTGTATTTATATTGATGTGAACTGGCGCTCATTCATAAGCAAGGGATTTGTCCTACTCTAAATTGTATTCCATGTAAATCCTCTTTAAGTAATTAAAAAGGTGTGTTTAAATTCATAGAGATCATTCCTTTTTGGAAGTGACCGTTGAAGCAGAAATCAATATCAGAAAGGAATACCAATTTTTAAATAGCACTATCGGTTAGAGAGTTTTTAAATAATCAGATAATATTCATCAAAAAAGTAGTGGGCTTTGTTATCCCACTATTCAAGTCTCATTCGTAATAATAGTATCAATATGATGTGCATCTAACTTGTTTAGAAATGGCGACTCAATTGGTTGATCTGTGATTAACCGGTCAATTTGACCAAATTTGGCAAATACAGCACTGGATGATTTACCAATCTTAGAAGAATCGACCAATGCTATTACCTTGGAGGCACGTTTTACGATCTCTTTTTTAATTTGAACTTCATATAAGTTAAAGTCCTCTAGTCCGTTTTCCAAGGAAAATCCATTTGCAGACGTAAACATAATATCAATATTTACATAATCAAGAATATCAATTCCTAAAGTACCTTCAATTGATGTTGATTTTTTGGTAACGACACCACCAATTAATATCACAGTGATATCCGGATTATCTTTTAACTCGATCGCTGTTTGCAGGCCGCTTGTGACAACAGTTAACCGTAACGAGGTGGAATTTAATAATCGAGCCAATTCCAGAGCGGTAGAACTTGCATCAAGTAAGATACATTGTTTTTCTTCTATTAAATCTAGTGCTCTTTTTGAAATTTGTATTTTCTCTTTTTTATTCTTTTTTTGTCTTACATTAAAGCTTGTATCATTTTCTTTATCTTCATTAATTACTGCCCCACCATGCGTTCTTGTTAACAACCCATCGTTCTCCATTTTATTCAAGTCTGTTCGTAACGTTGCCTCAGATACCCCGATTTGGGAAGCGATTTCTTTAACTGTAATTCGCTTCCTTTCATGAAGAAGATCAATAATTTTACTTCTTCGCTCACTAGCAAACATTTTCATGAAGTTTCACCCTTATATTTATTCTACATTCATCTTATTGTATTTCACTGCATTTATCAATATAAATTCAATTATGTTTTTGTTTTCTGTCGTTTTTAATATAAATTAAACAAAATAATTGAAATCGAAAAAAATCAAAAAATAATATTGACAATGTGAAAATGAATGATAACATAGAACTAGAAATTGAAAACGATTTCAAAGTTTTCAATCATTCCAATGATGTCTTATACTCCAAAAATTTGATTTAAAGGGAGATGGAAGTATGGAAAAAGCAGTGGAGAAACATGCTGTGAAACAGCAAGAAATACCTGAACATATGAAGGCTATTGTTGCATATAGCCCAAAAAATTATAAATTTGAGGAGCAAGTGGAAACACCAAAATTAGAAAATGACAAAGAAGTTATCATCAAGGTGGAAGCTTGCGGAATATGTGCTGGTGATATCAAAGCATATGACGGTGCACCTAGTTTTTGGGGTGATGAAACACAACCAGCTTATATAAAAGCACCGATGATACCAGGGCATGAATTTATTGGGCATGTTGTCCAAAAAGGAGATGCAGTAACCGACTTTAACATTGGTGATCGTGTGATATCAGAGCAAATTGTCCCATGCTGGGAGTGCCGTTTCTGTAACCGTGGTCAATATTGGATGTGTGAGAAACATGATTTATACGGATTTCAGAATAATGTAAACGGTGGTATGGCTGAATACATGAAGTTTACGAAAGAAGCTATTAATTATAAAGTACCTGAAGATTTACCAATTGAAGATGCGATTTTGATTGAACCATATGCTTGTAGTCTCCATGCTGTTCAACGGGCTCAAGTGCAATTAGGGGATATCGTTGTATTATCAGGTGCAGGTACGTTAGGGCTTGGGATGGTAGGAGCAATAAAGAAGGCTGGTCCGAAAAAATTAGTTGTTTTAGATATGAAAGAAGATCGGCTTGAATTAGCAAAACAATTTGGGGCAGATGTCGTATTGAATCCTAGTAAAACAGATGTCGTGAAAGCAATTAAAGAGATGACCGAGGGGTATGGATGTGATATCTATATTGAAGCGACTGGGCATCCTAAGTCAGTGGAACAAGGACTTCATGCGATTCGTAAGCTTGGTAGATTTGTAGAGTTCAGTGTGTTTGGAGAACCGGTATCCGTTGACTGGAGTATTATAAGTGACCGAAAAGAGCTTGATTTATTAGGGTCACATCTTGGACCGTATTGTTATCCACTTGTCATTGAAGGAATTTCAAATGGAGACTTTCCAACTAGTGGTGTTGTAACACATCAATTACCTTTAGAAGCGTTTGAAGAAGGGTTTGAACTAATGAAGAAAGGTGAGCAATCGTTAAAGATTATATTAAAACCTTAATGATTCCATGACAAAAGGGGGGAGAAAGTTATGCCAAATTTAAATAACCAAACATTTTTAGATAAGATTGGTATCCCTGCTAACTTAGCGTGGGGATACTTTGGGGTACTTATCTTTATGATGGGTGATGGACTAGAATTAGCTTGGATTAGTCCATATTTAGTTGACCAAGGTCTTTCCGTGCAGCAAGCTGCATTTCTTACCACTTCTTATGGTGTTACAATCGCAATTGCTGCCTGGTTATCTGGGGTTTTAGTAGAAGCATTTGGACCACGGAAGACTATGACAGCGGGGTTAGTCTTATACTTAATTGGCCATGTGCTATTTGTTGGCTTAGCGATACCAAACCTTAATTACGGATTAATGATACCTACCTATGCCATTCGTGGGTTTGGATATCCATTATTTGCATATGCGTTTCTCGTTTGGATAACATACCGAACACCACAGCATCAATTAGGCACAGCTGTAGGTTGGTTCTGGTTTGTATTTACTGGTGGACTAAGTGTGTTAGGTGCTTATTATTCTAGTTTTGCAATTAATACAATTGGACATATTCCTACGATGTGGACAGCAGTGTTTTGGGTGCTGGTAGGAGCGTTCTTTGCACTGATCGTTAACCGGGATAAATTTGAATTGGAAGAAAAGAATAGTGCGGATAGTAAATTTAAAGAGCTAATCAACGGAATAACCATTTTAAAAAGAGAACCAAAAGTGGCAATTGCTGGCTGTGTTAGGATTGTTAACCAAGCCTCTCAATACGCTTTTCCACTGTTCTTACCTATTTATTTAGCTGATCAAGGGATAGAAACGACGGTATGGTTAAATATTTGGGGAACGATCTTTATTTCAAATATTGCTTTTAACTTGATATTTGGTTATGTTGGCGACAAATTAGGCTGGAGAAATACGGTTATGTGGTTTGGAGCTGTTGGCTGTGGGTTCTTTACGCTATTAATGTTTTACGTACCACAGGTATTTACAGGTAACGTTTTCTTAATTGGGACAATTGGTATGTTATGGGGAGCTTGTCTAGCTGGCTTTGTCCCATTATCTGCTTTAACTCCTTCTCTAGTTGGTGATGGGGATAAAGGTGCGGCAATGTCCATTTTGAATTTAGGGGCAGGATTATGCGTGTTTGTTGGTCCAGCTCTAGTTACTTTATTCTATGACTTGATTGGTACACAAGGATTAATGTGGTTACTAGCTGCATTATACTTTGTGGCAGCATTTTCAACTAAATTCTTGAAATTACCAGAAGATCAATTGGAAGGTTCAGATAAAGAGGAAGCACACTCTGTTGTGTAATGGAATAATAGTATTGTATGGAGAGCCCAAATTTGACCTCTCCATACAGGATATAAACCAATTATGATAAACTTATAGATAGTAAAATTATTGATTTTTCATAAAAATAGAAAAGTATAATAGCGAAGTATTTGCACGTTTAATTATAACTATTTAAATGAGAGGTGTGCATCGATGAAGAAACTGTTAAATAACCCAACGAATGTGGTAGAAGAGATGCTAGAAGGATATGTAAAAGCACATCCGGATTATATCAAACAATTACCTGAAAACCAACGTTCACTCGTCACAGTAAGGGAAACAAGAGATGATAAAGTTGGTATCCTTATTGGTGGCGGATCCGGGCATGAGCCAGGCTTTATGGGTTATGTTGGAGAAGGGATGGCAGATGGTGTAGCAGTTGGTAATATTTTTGCATCACCCTCACCAGATCCTATTTTAGAAGTAACAAAAGCAATTGATAAGGGTGCAGGAGTTGCTTACTTATATGGGAATTACGCAGGTGATGTAATGAATTTTGGTATGGCGGCTGAAATGGCTGATCTAGAAGAGGAGATTCAAGTGCAAGCAGCATTGGCTACGGATGACGTAGCATCTGCTCCCAAAGAAGAGCAGGAGAAACGTCGTGGAATTGCTGGAGAGCTGTTTATCTTTAAAGCTGCTGGTGCAGCAGCTGAATTTGGCTATGATTTAGAAAATGTCATCCGAGTGGCAGAAAAAGCAAATGCTAATACGCGTTCTATGGGAGTAGGATTGTCTCCATGCTCTTTACCACAAACAGGAGAGCCCAGTTTTGAATTAGGTGAAAATGAGATGGAGATTGGATTGGGTCATCATGGAGAACCTGGTATAGAAAAAGGGCCATTAGAAACCGCTGATCATGTTGCCGAGCGTTTAGTGAAAGATATATTGGAAGATATGCCAATTAATCAAGGGGAGCAAGTAGCTGTTTTAGTAAATGGTTTAGGTTCCACACCACGAATGGAATTATATCTCATTTATCGAAGAGTTGAACAATTACTAGCTGAACGCGGGATCGTCGTATATCGTTCCTATGTCGGGGATTATATTACATCTTTAGAGATGGGTGGATGTTCAGTTACGGTAATGAAGCTAGATGAGGAATTAAAACAGACGATTGATCATCCTGTGAATTGTCCAATGTTTGTTCAAAAATAAAATCCTAATAGGAGGATCAAATAATGGAGCTAACATCTAGAGATTTAAAGGATTATTTCCACTTAATTGTAAATATGGTTGAAGAAGAAAAGGATTATTTATGTGAACTTGATCGTAAAATTGGTGACGGAGATCATGGTGTTACGATGTCTATTGGCTGGCAAGCTGTAAATGAAAAGCTCGTAAATGAGTTGGTTGACGAAGAAGACCCTGCGAAAATAAGTCTTGTTGTTGGGAAGACATTTTTAAGTGCGGTTGGATCATCTGTCGGACCGCTGTATGCAACCGGCTTTATGCGAGGGGCAAAAACGTTGAAAAATAAAAATACACTACATGATAATGATCTTACAGCATATTGGGTAGCTTTTGCAAATGGAATTAAAGAGCGAGGGGAAGCAGAAGTAGGCGATAAGACAATGGTGGATACGCTGGAACCATTTGCCGAATCATTGACATCCCAATTTGCAGACACGCAAGATTTCCTGACCGCTTTTCAAATTGCGGTTAACGATGCAAAAAAGGGGATGGAGTCAACGAAAAAGCTTATCTCAAAGAAAGGACGTTCAAGTCGCTTAGGTGAACGTTCTGTTGGTGCACAAGATCCAGGGGCAACTTCTGTATACTTCATACTTGCGACCTTCTTAAGTTTTATTGAAGAAAGAAAAGCAAAAGTAAGTTAAACATTATTATGAATAGAAGAGAAAACAATAGGAAATGAAAAAAATAGGGTCAGAGATTTTTTTCTGATTCTTTTTTTCGTCCAAATCCAACTAAACGAAAAAAAACGATTAAAAACGAAAGTATTAAAGTTGTTTTTTGTTGTAAATTAATTTAAAATGAAAAAATAAATAGGGAGGATGTTCAACATGAAGATAGGGATTGGCAGTGACCATAACGGATTTGAATTAAAAGAGGCGATTAAAGAATTCATATCAAGTACAGAGCGTGAAGTGGTTGATTATGGTTGTCATTCCTGCAATGCAGTGGATTATCCAGATGTTGCTTTTGATGTTTCGAAGGCGATTAGTGAGGGGGATTTGGATCGTGGTATTTTAATATGTGGAACGGGCATTGGTGTATGTATAGCAGCAAATAAATACCCGGGTATAAGGGCAGCGCTTGCTCATGACACGTATTCAGCAGAACGAGCTCAATTAAGTAATAATGCTCAAATTCTTACCATGGGCGCTCAAATTATTGGTGTTGAACTTGGTAAGAAGGTGGTTGAGTCCTATCTAAATGCAGAATGGGCAAACGGATCAAAACGAAAAGTTGATAAAATTATAGAAAATGAAAATAAATTTTTGCGTGATCATTATCAAGAAGCAGCTGCAGGTAATCAGTGTAGTTAAATGGGAGGTTTCATTTGATGGAAGCTTTATTATTCGATTTCTTAAAAGTTACCGAATTAGCTGCAATTGCATCGAAGCCCTGGGTTGGTAGTGGGGATAAAATTGCTGCTGATGATGCCGCAACGACGGCGATGAGAAGACAATTAAATGCGATGAATATGCAAGGCACCATCGTCATTGGTGAAGGGGAGATTGATGAGGCTCCAATGCTGTATATCGGAGAAAATGTTGGCACAGGGAGGGGGGGGCCAGCAATTGATATTGCTGTCGATCCCATTGAAGGAACTACCCCGACGGTCAATGGCCAACCAAACGCAATTACTGTTATTGCAGCTGCGCCAAAAGGTACGCTGCTTCACGCACCAGATATGTATATGAAGAAGTTAGCAGTTGGTCCAAGAGCAAAAGGGAAAATTAATATTGAAGCGTCTTTGGAAGATAATATGATAGCAGTGGCTAAAGCTCAAAATAAAAAGATTAGTGACTTAACGGTATTCATTCAGCAACGTCCTAGACATCAAGAGTACATTGATGAAATCCGAGATATTGGTGCGAATGTACATTTATTCAATGATGGAGACGTAATCTATGCAACATCTACTTGTATGGAAGATTTAAATATTGATATGTTTTTTGGAATTGGTGGTGCTCCTGAGGGGGTATTAGGTGCCGTTGCAGTTAGGTGCCTTGGCGGTGAGATGCAAGCGAAGCTGATACCAAGAAATGAGACAGAGATCGAACGTTGTTTGGAAATGGGAATAACGAACCCGAATGAAGCCTTATCCCATTCGCAATTGGTTCAAACAGATGAATGCATATTTGCCGCGACAGGAATAACAGCCAATCTATTTTTAAATGGTATAAAAACAGGAAATGGAAACTATTTAACACATTCGATTTTAGTTAACGGGAAGGATCAACAATTACACTATATTGAAAGTATGCATCAGATTCTTGAGACAGCCTAGTGCCTTACTGGTTGAAACATGAACCTGTATAACCCTTTGCCATATGTAGACACTAAGGGAGAAAATATATAGATAGAAATGCGGCATATAGGTTATGTAAACGCAACCGGAAAATCCATTTCTATAATTGACTTTACTCCCGTTCAATTGTAGACTATACTAAGCAATATATTTATTGTATGAGGTGAAAACAATGGTTCAACCAGTACTTACAATTGGAGCAATTTTAGCAGCCATTCTTATTGCGCTTAGTTTCGTTCTTATTAAAGCAACATCGAAGAAAAGCTATGTTGCCTACTTCCCTGGTTTCGTTGTTGCTACAGCAGGAATTGTGTTTCTAGTGTTAGCTACGATGGCTGGCAAGGTAGACATTATGGGAGCTGGTTTTGGTGGCTGGGGTATTGCATCATTATTTGCCGCTGCAATTGGCTTGATTATTACAGCTTTAACAGATTCTTTTGCGAATGCGAAAGCATAAAAGAGCGGATAATATATCCGCTCTTTTTTAATGTTTATTACTGAATTAGATAGGTATTACCTTGTTTCTGCTCCACTTTTCCTTCTTTCATTAGCTTACCCAAGGCTCGTTTAAAAGCAGCTTTGCTTATTTGAAACGTTCCTCGTATATCATCTGAATCACTCTTATCACTAAACGGAATAACACCATTATTGGCTTCTAAGTGTTGTAAAATGACTTCTGCATCTTCATACATACTGTGCTGTTTTAATGGCCGAAGTGAAATATTTAATGTGCCGTCAGATTTAACTTCAATTACTCTGCCAGTAACTTGTTCCCCTAAACGCGGTTCCTCTTTTCGCTCGGTATGATGAATAAACCCACGGTATTCTTGATTCGTAATAACTGCAGACCCTTCTCTGCTTGTATGGTATACGGTTCCTTGTATGGTAGTATTTAAGAGCGAATCAGGTGCTAATTCCACCATTCTTGCCATTACCCCTTCTGATGCTGGTATTGCTAGTAGTCGTCCTTTCCTGTCTTTGCCTAATGTGACAAAAAGACGATCATCCATTTGTGGCCAAACTTCCTCAAATAAAGGAAGATCATCCTTAGAAACGAGGATTTCTTTTGTCGTACCAATGTCAACAAAAACACCAAGATTAGGGAGGACGTTTTTGACTTGTCCCCAACCGTACTCATCCATCTTGACATTAGGCAAATAGGAAGTGGCAACAACCTTTCCTTTTTTGTCCATGTATAAAAAAACATTTACTTCTTGATTCGGTCTTAATTCATTCTTTGCTTCATTGTAATGCAAAAGAACTTCATCCATTTCAAATGTTAGTACATAGCCTGTATCAATAATTCGATCAACGATCATCGTTTGGGTAGTTCCGATTAAATGTTTCAATTACATTACCTTCTTTCTATATGTATTGGAAAAGGGATACTCATCTTAAGAGTACCCCTTTGTTTTTAAAGTAACACATAAGTTTTTCATTTTATTGAGAGTAAAAGCTGGATAAAGCTTTTACTCCTTTTATTTTTACTCCCGATAAATGTTCATCGGGTGGGAAATTCTTATTATCCAATGTTAAAATTAATTAAACTGTATGAAATATGCAGCATGCCATATTTCTCTTTGTTTCATCTTCGATGATTTTTATTTCGAATTTCACTTTAACCGCGGTATATGTTCCACTGGATGTCCTCTAACTTAAGCAACGTAAGCCCTACCTGCTCTTACGTCCTTGCGACCCCGAAGTCGCGCCAGTGTGAATAAGCATCTTCAAAAACATTGTAGAATGCCAGATCACTTATCTGTTACTTCGGTTTATTAACCTTATTATATTCTCATATACTGTTTGAAATGTCAAGAAGGTATGGAATTTTAATGTTTGATAACGAAATGAAATGTTTCTTATGGGTGTATTAGGGGTATTCAACTAACACGGATAAAACGAAAGGATGAGAAAGATGATACGTACGATTTTAATGATTATTGGAGCAATTGTCGTAATTGGTTGGATCGTCTCTTTATTCTAATTAACGATAAGATTCAAACTTTTAAATAGTTAACTCGAAATACTTCCTTTATAATGGATGAAGGGAAAGTCATTTCGGGTTTTTATATGTAGAAGGAGATGATTACATGGATATGCAGTTACAAGATAAAACAGTCATTGTAACAGCTGGGAGTAAAGGTTTGGGGAAAGCTATTGCTACAGCGTTTGCTGAAGAGAGAGCAGTTGTCTATATTAGCAGTCGTAATGAAACAAATCTCAAGCAGGCAGTGAAAGAGATCAAACAGAAGACGGGTAATAATTCCGTTTCTTATGTTGTTTGTGATATGAAAGATCCTCAAGCGATTAAGCAAATGATTCACTCTATTTTAGACCAACGGAAAACAATTGATGTGTTAATTAATAATGCAGGAGGACCTCCAGCAGGAAGTTTTTTAGAAATGAACGATGAAGATTGGTATCACGCCTTTGAATTAAACTTACTTAGTTTTATACGAACGATTAGAGCGGTAGTACCACAAATGCAACAGCAGCAAGCCGGTCATATTGTCAATGTTGCATCGTCATCAATTAAGCAAGCCTTAGATAATTTGGTGCTTTCAAATACAATGCGTCCAGGTATTGTCGGATTATCTAAGACATTGGCTCAGGAACTAAGCCAGGACAATATATTAATCAATACTGTGGGGCCTGGTTCAGTAAAGACAGACCGAATTCTTGATTTAAATCGAAAACAAGCTGGAAAGCTAGGGGTATCAGAAGAAGAAGTAATGAACAAAGCAGAGGCCCAAATACCAATGAAACGTTATGGAAGACCAGAAGAATTTGCAAAAGCAATCCTGTTTTTAGCTTCAGCTTCCAATACGTATATTACTGGGCAGTCACTAATTGTTGATGGCGGGTTAATAAAATCCTTATAATTTAGAGTGAAAGGGAAACCCAGTGTTCCTTACATTGTGTTTCCCATTATATTCGCACTCTTAGTGGAATAGGCTAGTTATTCCCAAAGCAATTAATAGAAGTGGCGGAAGAAACGTCATTCGTTGTAATTGTCTGCTTTTAGCTAACCATATCCCTGCTTTTAATCCACAAAATAGAAATGTACCACTCATTATTGCAATTAAACCAGCTGTTAAAAATGCCCCATAGCCTAACATAGAGGCGCCAATTCCAGCACCGAATGCATCAAGCGCTAATGCCGAACCTAGCAGGATTGCCTCGGTTGGAGAAATAACACCAGAGCGATCTAAGTCAGCTTTATCTGGAGTAGATAGAACAGTGGACAAAATATTTTGATTGGTATCTTTCTCTTCTATTTCTTTTCTGGGAGTGATCAAATTAAATAACGCAAAGCTCCCTAGTATAATTAATATGCTTCCACCAAGCATCCCAGCAATATTTGGAGAAAGAATGGAAGTTAACATATTTCCAATCGTCATTGACAGCAAAACGATAATACCTGAGCAAAGCATAATAATAAGTAATGCATTTAATGGTACACGAATATTTCGCATGCCATAAGTTATACCTACTCCAAACCCGTCTAAGCTAACTGCAATAACTAAAAAAATTAAACCAGTATAAAAAAGCATGGCACCAATTCCTTTATCTATTTCTAAGGTATTGTATGGTTATTTTATATTTGTTGTGCGTATCCAACTTTTTATCATGAGTTAGTTTAGCTGCTTTAATCTGAAACGGAAGGTGAAATGTGATAAGATAAAGGATAGGTCTTTTAAGAAAGGATTTTAAAGATGAGTAAAATAGTTGTTTTAGCTGAGAAGCCTTCCGTTGGCCGTGATATTGCTCGAGTTTTAAAGTGTAATAAAAAAGGCAATGGTTTTATGGAAGGTTCCCAATATATCGTAACCTGGGCGTTAGGTCATCTTGTTACATTAGCAGACCCTGAAGTATATGATAATAAATACAAGACATGGAAGCTTGAAGACTTGCCTATGCTTCCGTCTAATCTAAAACTATCGGTAATTAAGAAAACCGGCAAGCAATTTAATGTTGTTAAGACACAGCTTCATCGTAGTGATGTGAATCAAATCGTTATCGCCACAGATGCAGGAAGAGAAGGAGAGCTTGTTGCCCGTTGGATTTTGGAAAAAGCACGTGTTCATAAGCCGGTTAAACGCTTATGGATTTCCTCTGTTACGGATAAAGCCATTCGTGATGGCTTTCATCAATTAAAGTCAGGTACGAAGTTTGAAAACCTTTATGCATCAGCGGTTGCACGTTCAGAAGCCGATTGGTATGTAGGTTTAAATGCTACAAGGGCATTGACGACGAAATATAATGCCCAATTATCTACTGGCCGAGTACAAACGCCAACCCTTGGGATGATAGCGGCAAGAGAAGAGGAAATCAAATCCTTTATTCCAAAGAAGTATTATGGAATAGCTGCCAGAACAAATCGAGGCTTTTCGTTAACTTGGCAAGATAATAAAAATAATAAACGAATATTTTCCAAAGAAGCAGCACAAACAATCGAACAGAAAGTGAACAATCAACCACTGACAATTAAACATATTGATAAAAAACACAAGAAAAAATCAGCCCCTCAACTTTATGATTTAACAGAATTGCAGCGTGATGCAAACCGTATGTTTCATTTTTCTGGGAAACAGACTTTATCGATCATGCAGAAGTTATATGAACAACATAAGGTTTTAACATACCCGAGAACCGATTCACGGGTCCTTTCAACCGATATTGTTTCTACGTTGAAGGATCGTGTCAAAGCTTGTGGTGTCGATCAATACGCTCGTACAGCGTATAAAATTCTAAACAAAGATTTAAATTTAACAAAATCGGTTGTGGATAACTCCAAAGTATCGGATCACCATGCAATTATTCCAACAGAAGAAAATGTTGTGCTTGCTGATTTAAATGATAAAGAGCGGAAAATTTATGATTTAGTAGTGAAACGTTTTCTAGCTGTATTGTCTGATCCATTTGAATATGAACAAACAACCATCTATGCAGAAACAGAGGGAGAACAGTTTACAGCTAGAGGAAAAGTCATTCAAAAACAAGGTTGGAAAGAAGTTTATAATCATCGTTTTGATGAGGGGGAAGCAGAAGATGATCAACAGTTACCTGCTTTAGAAACAGGTCAAACCCTTTCAAATATAACGTATACCATAACAGCTGGTGAAACGAAACCACCAGAACGTTTTACCGAGGGCTCGCTGTTACAGGCAATGGAAAATCCTGTACGTTACTTGAGTTCAAATGACAAAAAACATGCAAACACGTTAAACAAATCGGGTGGAATCGGTACAGTAGCAACCAGAGCTGATATTATTGAGAAATTATTTAATAACATGTATATGGAAATGAAAGGAAAGTACATTTTTATTACATCGACTGGAAGGCAATTACTCGACTTGGTTCCAGAAGAATTGCGTTCTCCAGCATTAACAGCAGAATGGGAAGATAAATTGACAAAAATTGCAGATGGCAAATTAAACAAAAACCAGTTCATGTCTGAAATTAAAGGTTATACGAAGCAAGTAGTTCAGCAAATTAAATCGAGTCAGGAAAAATTCAAGCATGATAATATGACTGGAACAAAATGTCCAGAATGCGGAAAGTTGATGTTAGAAATTGCAAACAAAAAAGGAAGAATGCTTGTTTGTCAGGATCGTTCCTGTGGCCATAAGAAAAACATTGCTAAACAAACAAATGCACGTTGTCCGAATTGCCATAAACGCCTTGAGCTACGTGGTGAAGGAGATGGACAAATCTTCATGTGTAAATGTGGGCATCGTGAAAAATTATCAACGTTTCAAGCACGTAAAGATAAAGAAAAGAAACATAATGTTTCCCGAAAGGAAGTCAATAAGTATTTGAAGAAACAAGATGAAGGGTTCAGTAACAATGCCCTTGCCGAACAACTTGCAAAATTTAAAAATAAATAAAAAACGTGTCAGATTAAATCTGACACGTTTTTTCTATTTAATATCTTGTTTCTTCGACAATATTGTGGAATTTATCCAATATTGTAACCTTACTAGGACTGTTTTCTTTCGCCATTCGTGTTGCTTCGCTAATCGCTTCATCTTTTGCATCATATAACTCTTCCGGAGCTACATCCTCTAACTTTACGAACCATCCTGTTGCATCTACATTTGGTGTTACCGTATATGTTTTCATTATTAAAACTCCTTTATCTTTATCTAGTGATAATTATGGAATTCCCGCATTTTACAAATTTAAAACCGTAATTGGTAATCAATTCATATTTATAAATTTTCCTAAAATAATATACATTGTCTGAATTTTTCGGTATACTTTTGTGTAATAAAGTTTTTAGAATAATGTCGCAAAATACAGGGAGGAATGAAACAGTGGCGAGCATAAGAGAAAGTCTTTTACATCATATCCAAGATGACGTTATTCAAATGCGCCGTCATTTACACCAAAACCCAGAATTAAGCAACCAAGAAGCGGAAACTTCCCGTTTTATACAAGAAAAACTGAAAACGTATGGAGTAACCTTTCAAGCTGGTTTTGCTAAATATGGTGTGTTAGGAATTATTGAAGGAAAGCATCCGGGAAAGACAGTAGCCTTGCGAGCTGATATGGATGCTCTGCCAATACAAGAGTTAAATAATCACGATTTCACTTCAAAACATGCAGGGATTATGCATGCATGTGGACATGATGCTCATACTGCTATGTTGTTAGGGGCGGGTTATGTCCTCCAACAGATGCGGGAATCATTACATGGGACAGTTCTATTAGTCTTTCAACCTGCTGAAGAGGATTCTCCTGTTGGTGGCTCGAAGGTCATGTTAGATGATGGGGTGTTTCATGAGTATACACCAGATATTATTTATGGACAGCATGTATGGCCAGACCTACCAGTAGGACAGATTGGTATCCGCGATAAAGAAATGATGGGAGCTTCCGATCGCTTTAAAATCATCTTAACAGGAAAAGGTGGACATGCAAGCATGCCACATCAAACCAATGATGTGATGGTTGCGGCAGGCCATTTAATTACAAGTTTGCAAACGATTGTGAGCAGAAGTTTAGATCCATTAGAAGCATCTGTTGTTACCATTGGAACAATCGAGGGTGGAGAAGCACCGAATATCATTCCGAATCAAGTAACACTACAAGGATCAATTCGTAGCTATGCTCCCCATATTCGTAAACGATTAAAGGAACGGTTCTTTACGATTACCAATCAAGTCGCAGAAACCTTTGAAGCAAAGGCAGATATTACTTATTTAGATGGGTATCCAGCTACCATTAATACACCAAAATGGGCAAGGCTTGCTCGAACTTCTGCAGCTCGCGTTCAAGGAGAAACACCAGAAGTGAATCCTTCTTTAGCGGGTGAAGATTTTAGTAGATTTTTAGAAAAATATCCTGGTGCATTTATTTGGCTAGGAACCCAAATAGAAAATGCTGATGAACAGGCACCCCTTCATGATGCTCATTTCCAATTAGATGAACGTGCATTGCCACTTGGAACTTCAATGTTCGTACAAGTTGCTCTTGATACGTTAAATGCGTTAGCAACGGGTGATAGCTAATGAAGGGATTTATTGAAAGCATAACACCTCAGCTCATACAATGGCGCCGTGATTTTCATCAATATCCAGAATTAGGGTTTACCGAATATGTCACGAGCTATAAATTGGCTAAGGAATTAGAGCGGTTAGGGTTTACCATCCATATTGGAAAAGATGTTATGAAACAAGAAGCACGGCTTGGTATCCCATCATCAAAAGAGCTTCAATTTTATGAATCAAAGGCAATCAAGCATGGGGTAGAAAAAGACATTCTTGATCGTATGCAAGGTGGTATGACAGGAGTAATCGCAACCTGGAATACAGGGAGGCCCGGAGATCATGTAGCCTTACGATTTGATATAGATGCACTCCCAATCCAAGAAACTAGAGAAACTTCCCATTTCCCTCATCAACAAGGCTTTATTTCCTTAAATGAGCAAGTAATGCATGCATGTGGACATGATGGCCACATGACCATTGGTCTAGGTGTAGCATCTTTCATTTCGGATTACCACGAACGGTTATGTGGTAAATTCACCTTACTGTTCCAGCCTGCTGAAGAAGGAGGCAGGGGAGCGAAGGCGATTACAGCAAATGGCTGGCTTGATGATGTCGATTATTTTTATTCGGGCCATATTGGAATCGAATCGTTGCCGGTAGGAACAGTTGCAGCAACAGTAGATGGATTTTTAGCATCTTCAAAATTAAATGTAACATTTAAAGGTGTATCCTCTCATGCTGGCATGAAACCAGAACTCGGCAAGAATGCCTTACTAGCAGCATCGTCTGCTGTTTCCAGCTTATATGGAATTTCCCGTCACAGCGGTGGAATTACCAGGATAAATGTAGGGAAAATGATGGCAGGTAGTGGGCGAAACATCATACCTGCTGATGCTTATTTGGAAATCGAGACACGTGGTGAAACAGAAGAAATGAATTCCTATATGCAAAATGAAGCTAAACGCATTATTAAGGCTTCAGCGATGATGCAAGGGGTAGAATATCAAATAGAAGCTGTTGGTCAAACAGAACAACTAAAAGGTAGCAACGAACTTATATCTTCCATTGAAATAGCCTGTGATAAAGGTAAGTATATTGAACAGGTTTGGCCTGTAGCTCTTGTTTCTGGATCCGAAGATGCAAGTTTTATGATGAATCGTGTTCAAGCAAATAACGGGTTAGCCACCTATATGCTGTTTGGTACACCTTTAGATTTTCCACATCATCATCCTTCGTTTGATTTTCAAGAAGATGTATTGCCAGTTGCTGTGGAAGCACTAACGAACATTATACAGACAAATCACAGCAATAAATGATTTGGAAAGGATGGAAAGAATGGCAGCAAAGAAGCAGAAATCATTTATGACTAGCTTTTTAAATAGAATTGAGCGGGTTGGAAATAAGCTGCCTGATCCATTTATACTGTTTATCAGTTTAGCCGGAATTGTCATTTTACTATCTTGGATCATCTCATGGTTTGACGTGACATTTACCCAGCCTGGAGATGGACAGGAAGTAGCCATCAAGAGTTTAGTATCTGAAGAAGGTTTAGAGTATATCCTCACATCTATGTTGGATAACTTTGTAGGTTTTGCACCACTTGGTATTGTTTAGCAACGATGTTGGGAATTGGATTAGCCGATAAAGTTGGAATATTAGAAACGGGGATTAAAAGTACGATATTAAAAGCCCCACCTGCATTCGTAACCTATGCTGTTATTTTTACAGGCATCCTTGGAAATATTGCTTCGGATGCTGCGTTTGTTATTGTACCTCCGCTGGCAGCAATGGTCTTCTATAATATAGGTCGACATCCGTTAGCCGGTTTAGCTGCAGGGTTTGCTGGGATAGGTGCTGGTTTTACTGCCAACTTTATGGTGACAGGAACCGATGCATTGTTATCAGGTATTTCCACTGAAGTTATGAAAACATTAGATGAAAAACATCGTTGTAACGCCGGTTGATAACTGGTATTTCATGATTGCGCCCGTCGTTGTTTTATCTATTATCGGAGCAATTGTGACTGAAAAAATCGTAGAACCTCGTTTAGGCAATTATGAAGGGGAATTGAAGAAGGAATTTGAAGCAGCCAAACCAATGGAAATTAAGGGGTTGAAAAATGCAGCAATTGCCAGCATTGCCTATATAGCCCTTATTTTAATTGTACTATTTTTATCAAACTCCCCACTTCGTAGTGAAGATGGAAGTATTGTGCCTTCTCCATTTTTAAATGGAATTATCCCACTAATTTTAATTTTATTTATTATCGCTGGAGTTGCATATGGTGTAACCGTAAAAAATATTACAAGCTCAAGGGACATCGGAAAATATATGGGGGAAGCGATGAAAGATATGTCTGGTTTTATCGTACTCATTTTTGCTGCGGCGCAATTTATTGCTTATTTTGAGTGGTCAAATATTGGATCATGGATAGCTGTCAGCGGTGCTAATTTTCTTGAGTCCATCGGATTCACAGGGATTACGGTCGTTATTGGCTTTGTGATATTAACAGCGGTACTGAATTTATTTATTTATTTATTTTCAGCGGGTCTGCACAATGGGCGCTAGAGGCGCCTATATTTATTAAGATGTTCTATTTCTTGGATTATCACCCAGCGTTTATTCAGGCAGCATATCGTATTGCAGATTCTTCAACAAATATTATTACACCGATGAATCCATATATTATTATCGTACTTTCCTTTATGCGTGAATACGATAAAAAAGCGGGTATCGGTACATTAATTGCCCTTATGTTACCATATTCAATCTGTTTCTTACTAACCTGGATCGTATTATTACTGTTATTTGTATTTTTAGGTATTCCATTTGGTCTTGGTGTCGAGATTTATCTATAGACTGAATTATCTCTAAGCTGTTTACTTGCAATGCATACGTCATGTATCATTAAATAAGAAGTGGACAAGACTTGTTTTTAAAGAGATAAGGAGGTTAAACTAGATGGCATTTGTAATCTTAGATCCATGTCAAAGTGAAAAGTCAGGTGAATGCGTAAGTGTTTGCCCTGTTGATTGTATAGAAGAAGGCCCTGATCAATTTTACATCGATCCTGATATTTGCATTGATTGTGGTGCCTGCAAAGCAGTTTGCCCAGTAGATGCAATTGAAGAAGAATATGATATAACGGAAGAACAGGAAGTTTTCCTAGAAAAAGCAGAAGCATTTTTTGCAAACAAGTAGCAATCCGATTGATTACTTATATATGCTGTATCGCCTCTATCTAGGTGATTCGGCTTTTATATTTATCAAAGTAAAAGTATAGGCTGGGACAAAACCCTGGTAAGGCGAATCTTCTAATGATAAGAACTGTCTGACATTTATCCTATACACTTAGGGTGACTTACACTGCAGATGCCTGCCTGCTATCTGCGGGTACGGCTTTAGTCAGACAGCTTTCGTTTCACTCAGCTGCCGTATCCATATCTTAAGAACAACCCACACAAAAGCGGGTTCGATCATCAAAATACGATAATAAAACCCGCTTTAGCTTGTTCTTGGCTAATGATGTCCCAGCCTCTACTCTTATTTTTCGTTATCCTCTACTCTAATTGCTAGTTTACTGGCAATCCAACGTTTTGCTGTTTCCTTATCAACAACATACGTTTTTCCTGCACGAAGGAGATCACCATGATAAGCTGTTTGTACATTCATCTTAACCTTCATTCTTAATTACTCCCTTTGTTAAACTAATCCAATTATAGCATGAAATCAGGAAATAATAGATTAGATGAATTTATGTGAACGTAATTCTAAATGAAATGATTCTTTTATGTTTAACTTGTAATTGCTTTTAAAGCCTCAGCTAAATCTGTTGTCGGCTGCTTACAAGCAAAATTCTCGCATATATAGATGGTTGTGGCGTCGTTGATTTGCTCATAAGCTGTTGCAAAGTCAGCAATTCCTTTTGCTTGCTCTTTGTTTTCGAGCGATAAGACAGATACATCAGGTAAGAACATTTCTTGTAATTGTTGTAGAAACGCTTGTTTTTTTGGGTCGGTATCTGATCCAATTACGACGACTTCTTTTGTAGGTTTGTCAATAAGTAGAAGGCTTTGAATAAAGAAGGGGCTAGCAGATGCTTGCCTTTCGATATCCTCATAAAACGTATAAAACATTTCTTCTACATGGTCGAGATAAGTGGTGTTACCTGTTAAGTAGCCGATACGAGCTAGCATAACAGCTGCAACACTATTCCCAGATGGAATTGCACCATCATATACTTCCTTATCTCTAGCAATTAATGCTTCACTATCTTCACCAGTAAAGTAGAAACCACCATTTTCCCTATCCCAAAATAATGCAAGCATTTGATCTGCTAGCTGTTTTGCTTGTTGTAAATAAGCAAGCTTAAATGTCGCTTCATATAGCTCGATATAGCCCCATAACAGAAAAGCATAGTCATCAATATAAGCTGGATATCTTGTATCCCCATCACGATACCTGGCCATCAAGCGACCATGATCAATTAAATGATCCTCTATAAAAGATATTGCTTTCTCAGATGTAGCGATATAATTTTGGTTTTGAAAAGCTTTGCCGGCTTTAGCAAATGCAGCAATCATGAAGCCATTCCAGCTGGTTAGTATTTTATCGTCCACATGGGGATATACACGTTTTTGTCTTTCCGTAAAAAGAGCTTGTCTGGCTGTTTCTAATTTATTCATGATCATCTTTTCTGGGAGTTTCAGTTCTGAAGCCAGTTGTTCGATATTAGCTTCAATCAAATTCGGTATGTTTTTTCCTTCAAAATTACCTTCTGGTGTAATATCATAGCATCTTGTATAGATGTCACCAAGTTTTTCCCCAAGTATGTCGATAATTTCTTGATAATCCCAGACATAGTATTTTCCTTCTATACCTTCTGAATCCGCATCAATAGCTGAATAAAACGCCCCATCTTTGGTGGTCATTTCACGCAAGATAAACGTAATTAGCTGATCACTAATATTCTTGTAATAGGGACGTTGCGTAAGTTGATAGGCTTCTGTATATGCAATTAGCAAAAGTGCATTATCATATAACATCTTTTCAAAATGAGGGATGAGCCATTGCTCATCGGTAGCATATCGAGCAAATCCGAAGCCAATATGATCATAGATCCCACCAGAGCCCATGGATTGAAGTGATTTTTCGGTAATTTTTAAAGCAGCACTGTTATTAGAAAAATAAGCATATCTGAGTAAAAATAATAAATTTTGTGGCATTGGAAATTTGGGAGCTTGTCCAAACCCACCATGTACAAAGTCGAAGCTTTTGCCAAGTTGTTGAAATGCTTGGTTTATATGTTCTTTGGACATACGATTGTTGCTTTTTGAGCCAAGACTTTGTTTAAGAGCTTGTTCGACACTCTCTGTTACTTCGTCTATATGCTCCGGATCTTGTTTAAATTTGCGATAGAGTTGTTGTAGGATATTAACAAACCCTGGCATCCCATATTTTTTATGTTTGGGAAAATAAGTTCCTGCATAGAACGGAATTTTATCTGGTGTCATGAAGATGGATAAGGGCCAACCCCCATGCCTTGTCATCATTTGACATACCTTCATATAAATCGAGTCAATATCTGGTCGTTCTTCTCGATCTACTTTAATCGCGATATATTTATCATTGAGAATGGAGGCAACCTCAGCATCTTCAAATGATTCATGCGCCATAACATGACACCAATGGCAAGTACTGTATCCGATTGAAAGAAAAATGGGCTTCCCCTGTTTTTTGGCAAGTTGAAAAGCCTCTTCGCCCCAAGGATACCATTGAACCGGGTTATCCTTATGCTGTAATAAGTAAGGTGATTTTTCCTTTTGCAACTGGTTTGGCATTGTAAACACTTCCTTCCTATTCACACTATACACGAAATAAAAGGTTTCCAAACAAGTAAAACCTTCATTTAGCAACAGGAATTAATAAGGAAGGAAAGATATTTACGTAAAAAGGTACCCATCAAGAGTACCTTTCATTTCGTACATTTACGATATTTGTATAAATTATGGAGGAGAAAGTGGGATTTGAACCCACGCGACGCTTGCACGCCCTAACGCATTTCGAGTGCGTCCCCTTCAGCCAGACTTGGGTATTTCTCCAAATCAGCTCTATGAATCTATGTTAAACTAAAGAATCCAACAAAAGATATTGTAATAAATAATGACACTATTTACAACTATAATGCTCTCTAATTTGTAGTTTATCTTTTCTTGACTTTCTTCGTTATGGTAACATAGAGTATTAACTAAAAAGAAATGTAGAGGTATGTTTTCTATGAATCACTATATGAAAGAAAGTATTGACCAATTTAAAGAAGCTCATTTAAATAAAGCACGCTTCCTAATTAAATGCCCAGACCAGCCAGGAATAGTCGCTGCGATTTCAGAATTCCTATATAACCATGACGCTAATATCATTGCGTCTGATCAGTATACCATCAATCCAGAGGGTGGACAGTTTTTTATGCGAGTTGAGTTTGAATGTCCAGATTTAAACACAAAAGCAGCAATATTAGAAGCAGAATTTCAACCTATTGCTACCCAATTTGATATGGATTGGAAGCTGCTTTATGTGAGCCAATTAAAAAATATGGCTATCTTTGTTTCAAATGAACCACATTGTTTATTGGAATTATTATGGGAATATCAAAGCGGAGATTTAATGGCTAATATTGCTTTAGTTATTAGTAATCATGAGTCCTCCCGTGAGACAGTAGAGGCACTAGGTATCCCGTTCTATTATATTCCTGCAAATAAATCGATTCGAAAAGAAGTGGAGAAAAAGCAGTTGGAATTAATGGAAACTTATCAGATTGACTTTATTATTTTAGCAAGGTATATGCAAATTCTCACTAGCGATTTTGTCGATAAGTATAAAAGTCAAATTATCAATATACATCATTCATTTTTACCTGCGTTTGTTGGTGCGAAACCTTACGAACGTGCCTACCAACGTGGGGTGAAGATGATTGGCGCTACTTCTCATTATGTTACGAACGACTTGGATGAGGGGCCAATCATCGAACAAGATATTGGTCGGGTTGATCATCGAGATAACAGTAAAGATATGAAAAAGATTGGTCAGACAATTGAACGTACGGTTTTAGCAAAAGCAGTAAAGTGGCACTTAGATGATCGTATTATTGTTCATGATAATAAAACCATTGTGTTTTAGATAAACAACTGTATGTTATAGAAAGCTTGTAAAGATTCTTCTTTACAAGCTTTTTTGTTTTTTAGAGTGAAGATTAATAAATAGGCCAATGGAAGGAATGTTGAAATTCTTTAACAGAGAAATAAATTATGAGAGGAATCGTTACTACAACTTTTAACACTTTTGCTATCTAATAAATAGGAATCAGTTTTAGATTCATCCTTACTCTAGTATATTTTTTGAACCCTACTAAATTACCATTGATTGGAAATTATTGATTATGATAATCTTTAATTGACTACATAGTCATTTATAGAACTTTTTAGTTCTACGAAGGAAAAGGAGGAGGTACAGTGCCAAAATATGCAATTGTTAATCAAGATACCTGCATTGCTTGTGGAAACTGTGAAGATGTAGCTCCAACAATTTTCGAATTGGATGAAGAAGGACTGGCCTATGTAAAAGTAGATCAAAATGAAGGGGTAACACCAATTACGGAAGAAAAACTAGAGCAGCTGGAAGAAGCTCAAGAAGAATGCCCTACAGATTCCATTATTGTAGCTGAGCAGCCGTTTAAGTAACGTTTGTGTTACACAAATTATTTCGAAGGGAGTCTTCTCTATGAATAAAGAGGTAGTTTTATTAAATGAAGTGAAATCATTTGGTACACGGTCGGAAGAATTTTTTCCATTAGCTTGGTATAAAGAAATGCTTGATAATCAGCCTGTTTATTATCATGAACCAACGAAAACATGGAATGTTTTTAAATATAATGATGTAAAGGAAGTATTAAGTAATTATGAATACTTCTCTAGTGAGGGAGCTAAAACAACTATTCCTGTTGGAGCAAGTAATAAAGAAGGGAGTATCCCAGATAAAGTCAATGTTAACTTTGTTGATCCTCCAGACCATCGAAAGCGTCGTTCGTTATTATCAGCAGCTTTTACACCACGAAGTTTAAAAAATTGGGAACCTCAAATTCAACGAATCGCTTCCGAACTTGTGGATGAAATAAAGGAGAAGGACACCGTTGATATCGTCCAATCCTTCGCTGCACCTTTACCGAGTTTAGTAATTGCAGAGTTGTTTGGTGTACCGATTAAAGATAGAGATCAATTTAAGCATTGGGTAGATATAATATTCCAACCTTACACGGAGGAAAATGCCAAAGAAGTAGAAGAGAAGAAACAAATAGCTGCCAAAGAGTATTATCAATATCTCTATCCAATCGTAGCGGAAAAGCGCATAAATCTTACCGATGATATTATTTCAGATCTTATCAGGTCAGAAGTAGATGGAGAACAATTTACGGATGATGAAATTGTCCGCGTAACCATGGCGCTTTTAGGTGCAGGGGTAGAAACGACTGGCCATATGTTGGCAAATACGTTTTACTCGTTACTTTATGACGATTCGTCACTATATGAAGAGCTTCGTAATGATTTAGAACTGGTACCTCAGGCAGTTGAAGAAATGCTTCGCTACCGATTTCAAATTTCTAAGCGGGATCGTACGGTGACACAGGACAATAATCTATTAGGTGTGAACCTTAAAAAAGGCGATTTAGTCATTGCTTGGATGAGTGCTGCAAATATGGATGAGGCAATATTTGAAGATCCTTTCACACTAAATATTCACCGAGAGAATAATAAACGGCATATGACGTTTGGAAAGGGTCCCCATTTTTGTTTGGGTGCTCCTCTTGCTCGATTAGAATTAAAAATTGCTTTAAAAACATTTTTAACCCAATTTTCGAAGATTGAACCGACTGAATCCTTTCAGCTGGAGGAGAATTTAGTTGAATCTGCAGCTGGTCAGTCTTTGAAACAGCTGCCATTAAAATTACATTCATAAAGAATAACCGTGCCAAGGGCTGGCCTTGGCACGGTGTTTATGTTTTTTGGTATGGCAGGTTGTTGTTTAATTTCATTCGTAATTCATCGAGAAATGGATAGTTCTTAAGATTATGAAGCATTCCTCTAAGAATAACAGCTCTTGGTTGTAGCTTCATCAGTTCTTCTTCCATTATACATAAGGATTGGATGCCATCTTCCTTTTCTGCTTCGGTAAACGTACTTTTATTTAGTTTCAATTTCATTTGTTGAATTACCTCTAGCGGATTAACTTCTTCTTGATTCACATCTTCCAAGTATATATCCCATAAATTTTTATTTACAATGGCTTCCACTTTTTGATGCTTTACCCCTTCCATGATAAAATCCATTTGTTTTACTAAAAAAGGAAGTACTTTTTTGATAGGGATTGGAAGCTGTTTTAACATAATTAGTTCCATATATTGTTTAAGCATACCAGTCAAAATAAATGCCCCATCCGCTGCAAAACCACTAATTTCCTGGCCATATATAGCGATTAAATAATTTTTGATACGTTTAATTTGTACAATATTTTGTCGTCGTAAAAACTGATAGATGTTTTGGTCAGACAATCCTGGTAATTCTTGAATTTGCAGTCGATAAAATGCTTGATTCTCCATGTAATGATTTAATTTGATTTCAATTTCTCGAATAAATCTATCTTTATCCGTCAAGGATGTGTCCTGTTCAAGAGCGATAATTTGTTCTTCAATCGAATGAAAGTAATACTTGAGAATATGTAAAAGTAAGTCCTCTTTCGATTTAAAATAAATATATAATGTTCCTTTGGAAATTCCACAAATATTAGCAATCTCTTGCATCGATGTTCGGTTGTAATTTTTCGATGAAAAAAGTTTCATAGCTGTTTTGATAATATGTGTTTCTTTATCCGTGTTCTTTCGCTTCATCACGATCACCTCAGAAAATTGTCCATGGTTAACTTATTAGAGTTTATAATAACATAGGGCAATACGTCTATAAGGGTTTAAATATTTAAGTTTATTCAAGTAATGTTGTAACAAAAAAGCTGCCCCCGTAGTCAGCTTGGATTTTATAAGTACTAGAGTAATTGAAAAGGGTTATATTACCGGTCGAAGGAGTATAAACAAAAATGATCGTGTCTTATATGGATAATAACAATTACGTAATTAAGTTTAGAAAACTATCCTTTTAAAGGCTAGAGTTGAAAAAGCTACAACCCTCACGCTTGTGGGGCTTTACTTCATGTTTATGGTGAATGTAAAAATAATACAGCTTTAATAATATTATACTATAGCACACCAAAGTTCGATTTCAATTTTTAACTCCGGCCATCCTAAAGCAGAAATATAAGCAACTGTCATAGATGGATATGAAGTTTCGAATAACTTACCCCATTGAGGATATAAATGATCCCAGTCTATTTCCTCTGTTGCCCATATATTAACTTTTATAACGTTTTCTTCAGTCAAACCTTCTGATTCAAGTACCTTTTTCATGTTTGCAAAAGTATTTGTTATTTGGGCGTTTAAACTTGAAGGAATATTACCATCCATATCCGTTCCTACTTGGCCTGATGTTACAACTAAACCTGCACCCTTTGGCACTCTAGTGATGTGACTGTAGTTTCCTACTGGTTTTGGCATAAACTCGGGATTAGTTCTAGTGATTTTTTTCATAGTATTACCTCACTTATCATTTTTTCTACTATTTACGCTTCAAATTAGACGGACTTAACCAATTTTTATACATTAGAAAGGGAGAGTATCCTTTTATACTATATCTTTAGGAAGATGAGAGCTTTTGGCTTATTGTTACTATCGACAGAAATGAGGAAATTTTTAAGTCAGATAATTTCCTTTCAAAAAGGGAGCCATCACCATTTTATTCTTCGAATATAATTCTCTGTTTTCCAAAGTGAAATTGCAGTAACAGCCAACCACATATACATAGATCCATAGAGTATCCGTTGTAATAATCCTCAATGATAGGGTGAACAAATTTGGTAAGATGCGAGTTGAAAAGGAACCGTCAATGTCTAGTATATGTATAATGAGCAGCACTTAAAAGGCATCTAATGATACCTTTTAAGTTTTTTTCCCCGCAATATACTTGGGGGATAGTTAGGGAAAGGGGCTGCTCACTTATTAATTTCCCTACTCTAAATTTGATAATCTTTATAAGTTTTACGTTTTCTTTACATGTTTAAGCCCCTTCTGATCTATGCGAGGACAGAGGGGCTAGAGTAAAGGTGTTAAAGACTTTTGAGTCAATGATAGTATTTCTATATATTGATCATCCTAAACCAAAAATTGTATTCTTTGACTAAGAAACTTGTCCAATCAACTTTCTTTTACGCTCATACTATGTAGTAAAAGAAAGGAGGGTTATCTTATGTATTATTATGATCCTTTTGAAAAGAAGCATCACCACTATTGTGATTGCTGTAAAAAGAAATATGATTGTTGTTATGAAGAAGATTATTACTACGATCCTTGTTATCATGACGATCCATGCAAAAAGAAGAAAAAGAAAAAACATTGCAAGAGTTGTGGAAGATACTATTAAAATTTTTTAGGAACCTACGGGTTCCTTCCTTTACCTAATCAACAGTAAAATAGCCCTTTGTACTGATAGAGGGCTAAGGAAAAATTGTTTAAATTGACCATTTAGCCCCTTCAATTAGAGGTATTATGATCAATTTGATTATTGTATCCGTGATTTGGTTTTTAACACTCTGTATTCAACAATTTAGCCTATTGTGGCATAGGACGAAAAACCTTAATTAAAAAAACTTTTTATTCTTTCTTGGTTAAATTAAAACTTTGCTCAATTAAGTTATAAACCTCTTCGTTTGGGTCGGTACGATCTAAAACAAATGAAATCCAATTTTCTTTATCCATATGATATCCAGGTAGAATATTTTTTCCATTTCTTAAACCATCAATTATTTCAGGAGGGCATTTTAAATTCAGAACATCTATTTCTTCATTTCCTTCTAGTCCTAGTTTTTTAGGGAGAACATTCATTATAAGGGCATACCATTTTTTGTTAGATGCATGTCTTAAGATTGCATAGTTTGGGAATTTTTGAAATGGATAATCAGGTGATGTGCCGTATTTTTCTTTGGCGTGCTTAAAGATGGTTTCTCTTGTTATCATACTGAATAATTCCTCCCTTGGCATTCACTAACACAGGTAGTGCAAAGAATACTCAACTTTATTGAATTTATATTGCTCATGTAGATATAGGAGTTTTCAAACTGGCATAACATTTCCTAGTACCACTTTATATCGTTCCTATAATAAACGTAAAGTCAACAAGTTTAACTTTATTTTCAAGATAAGGAAACCCGTCGTTATGTCTCATTTGATAAAATATAACTTCTCTTTTATTTAACCCAATTTCTTTTCTGTTAAACATTCTGCCCTAGTGCTTCTCCAGATTTTTCAGCGCATCATAAATGTTACTCTTTTGCTGTAATTCCCCTTTGATTTTAATTTCTATCAAAGCCACAGCTGTAAATTAATAATTATAATGGGATGATTTGTGTTATTGTTGTATGAATAGATTAAAAAACTCATTGTTTAATAAGAGTTTCTGTTCAATATGAATCACTAAAAAATGTCGACAAATTAAAATAAAAAGCGATTCCTGATAGTATCAAGAATCGCTTTATGTCAATGTGCATATCGGATGCTGGTGAGAGGATTCGAACCTCCGACCCCTTCATTACGAGTGAAGTGCACTGCCAGCTGTGCTACACCAGCAAATTTTCCACATGAATTATAATACTCCTATTCTTTATATCTATCAAGTACTTCGGTTAAAAATCAGGAATTCATAAACAACATAGCGAAAGAATAGAAAAGTAAAATAGGGGGGAGCAAATGTATTCGATAGCGAATTTAATTCATGATTTTAGTGAAAGTAGTTGCTGGGTACAAGACTTGAAAGGCATAAATGAAGGACTTTTGTTTGAGCCCATTGGAGAAGGAGAGTAGACCTCAGCTGAAATAATTTGTCATCTGACCTTTTGGGATAATTACATAATAGAAGAAACGCTACCTCAAATGAAACAAGATGCAGAAATTAGTAGTGTTGGATTTGACGCATGGAATAATTAAGCATCTGAATATGCTTTATCTGGCGTTTCTGGTCATAATTTAATTAGTCAACAAAAAATAATGCGGGAAAAACTAATAAAGGATTTACGTAATAAGACGGAAGATGATTTCTTTACGCCTTTTGCATTTATTGGGGAAACTATAGACCCTTACTCTGGCTACTCACATACAATGTTTAATTATATTGCAGGATTTATCTAGCATGATCAGCATCATCAACAGCAAGTGGATGCCTTTCTTGCAAATAGAACGTTGTAGGTACCGATAATAATTATTCATGAAGTGTTTGAAAGAATTCGCTTTATAAAGTGAGGAATCTTCCCAGTATAATCAAGCTATTTACGTCTGCAGTGTTGGTTGTTTACGGAATAATCTCGGACTTTGCTCTAAGGGAATTCGTGTATCTGCAACACAACAAGTAATTTCCGTAAAAGTAGCGCCAACACATTTGTGTTGGCGCTGTAAATTTAGTTATTTTGATATGTCAATTTTTCATTTCTAACTTCTGCTGCTGCATCGACCATGACTTTTAGAGCTTGAATGGTCTCCTCTTCGCTTCGTGTTTTTAATCCACAATCTGGATTGATCCAAAACTGCTTCGGAGAAATGATCTGTAAAGCTCGGTTAATATTTTCTAGAATTTCTTCTTTGGCAGGTATTCGTGGACTATGAATATCATAAACGCCTAGTCCAATCTCTTTATCATATGTGTGATCTTCAAACGAACCAACCATTTCACCATGACTACGAGATGTTTCAATCGAGATTACGTCAGCATCCAAGGCATCGATCGTATCATAGATATCCTGGAATTCAGAATAACACATATGTGTATGAATTTGGGTGCTGTTACTTACACCAGAAGTAGCTAAGCCGAAGGCATAAACAGCAGCTTCTAAATACCCCTTCCACTTTCGCTCATCCAAAGGTAAACCTTCACGTAATGCGGGCTCATCTACTTGAATAATTTGAATACCGTTTTCTTCTAGCACTTGCACTTCTTTACGTAAAGCGAATGCAATTTGATTTTGTACGGTAAACCGGGCCACATCTTCATGGACAAATGACCAATTTAGTATTGTAACAGGGCCAGTTAACATTCCCTTAACTGGTTTTTTAGTTAATGATTGGGCATAGACACTCTCTTTTACTGTCATTGGTTTATTGAAAGATACGTCCCCGTAAATAAGGGGAGGCTTAACGCAACGCGAACCGTAAGATTGAACCCAGCCAAACTCAGTAACATCAAATCCATTTAGTTTTTCTCCAAAATATTCTACCATATCGGTCCGTTCGAATTCTCCATGAACAAGAACATCCAGACCCAATTCTTCTTGAATTGCAATCCATTTCCTTATATTCTCTTTAATAAATTGATCATATTCCTGATTGGTAATATCTCCTTTACGCCATTTCGTCCTCGTTTGTCGAACAACTGCAGTTTGTGGCAAACTGCCAATTGTCGTTGTTGGAAGTAATGGTAGATTTAGCTTCGTTTGTTGTTGTTTTATTCGCTCAGCAAAGGAGGAATCGCGTACTGCATCAGAAGCAGTCAAGGTAGCTAATGCTTGTTTCACTTGCTCATTTGAACGTGAAGATGCACGAATGAATTGTTGCCGCTCTACACGATTTTCTTTAATGGCATTGGTGATTTTTATTTTTCCATTGTTCCAGCCATTTATTAACGTAACAATTTCGGTTAATTTCTCATCAGCAAATGATAATCCGGCTTTAATATCGTTATTTAGTTTCTCCTCTAACTTCTTCGTTACTGGTACGTGCAAGAGGGAGGAGGATGGCTGTAATATAATTTGGTCTGTACTCACATAAGGTCGAATAGACTCAAGGAATGAAAGTCTCTCCTCAAGATCAGCTTTCCATACATTTCGTCCATTAATAATTCCAGCAGCAAGCACTTTATTACTTGGAAATCCATATTGCTCAATTAGCTCCAATGTATTACCATGAACAAAATCAAGTCCAATAGCATGAACAGGGAAGTTACTAATTGCTTGATAATGAATTACTTGTTCAAAATAGGTTTGTAAAATGATCTTTAAATTTGGAGCGGCTTCGGCAAATTGCTGATAGACTTGTTCAGCCTTTAAAAGAATGGATTGGTCTAGCTGGGTACCGAAGATAGGCTCGTCAATTTGTATCCAAGAAGCTCCCGCTGCCTGAAGTTCCTCTAAGATTTGTACGTATAATGGAACGAATGTATCGATTAATTCCAAAAGGTTTTCCTTTCGATAGCCTTTTGCAAGATGTAAGTACGTAATTGGTCCCAAAAGGACAGGTTTCCCATCGATACCTAATTTTTCTTTTGCTTCCTGATAAAAAGTAAGGGGGCGGTTCTCCGTTAACGTAGGCTTCGAGTTATCTAATTCAGGAACAATATAATGGTAATTGGTATTAAACCATTTAGTGATTTCAGATGCAACGGCATCTTTTGTGCCTCGAGCAATTGCAAAATACGTTTCTAGGTCAACCTTTCCTCCTTGGTAATTAAAGCGATCTGGGACAATACCAAACATTACCGATGTGTCAAGAACATGATCATAGAAAGAAAAATCCCCTACAGGAATAAGATCTACACCAATGTCCTGTTGCTTTTTTAAGCTCTGAAGTCTAATTTGATCTGTTTCTGAGATTAATTGTGCTTCAGTAATTTCACCTTTCCAAAACTTCTCTAACGCTCGTTTCCATTCTCTCTTTTCCCCGATTCTCGGATAACCAAGATTTGAACTAATAGCAGTCATTATCAATTCCTCCAATACTATTTTTTTAATTATGTCATTTTCGATGTGGAAAGAAGTTGTACACGCGCTTGCATATACGTAACCAATTCAATACTTATGTCATAACGCATAAATGGCGTTACAATGTAAATTCCTTGAAAGTGTTCCAATGCCGTATCAAGCAGTTCTTTTGCAATTTGAATTCCTTGATCAATAGAACGTTGTTTATCATCAGCTACTGCTTTCATCCTTTCTCTAATCACATCTGGCATTTTAATTCCCGGCACTTCATTATGCAGGAACTCAGCATTTCTCGAAGATGTAAGCGGCATAATCCCAATGAATATCGGTTTATCAATATGTTTGGTTTTGTTAGCCAACGCAACAATCGTCTCTTTGCTATAAACAGGTTGTGTTAAAAAATAATCCGCTCCACGTTCCATTTTTCGTTCCATTCGTTTTACCGCTTTATCTATGTGGGCTACATTCGGATTAAATGCAGCACCAACTTGAAAGTTTGTTGGTTTCTTTAGGGATTTTCCAGACAACGATATCCCTTGGTTAAATTGTTTGATTAATTTTATTAAATCGAATGACGTAACATCAAAAACGGAAGTTGCTCCAGGAAAATCCCCGATTTTAGTAGGGTCCCCAGTAATAGCAAGTATTTCATGGATTCCTAAGGTATGTAATCCCATAAGATGCGATTGCAGTCCAATGAGATTGCGATCTCGGCAGGTTAAGTGCACTAGCGGCCTTACCCCAATTTCTTGTTGGATTTTTGCTGCTACAGCAATATTACTAATTCGTGGTGTAGCTAGCGAATTATCCGCTAATGTGATCGCATCTACCCCTACATCGTTCAAGGCGTTAATCCCATTTAAGTACTCGGATGTATCTAAATGTTTTGGTGCATCGAATTCAACAATTACAGCATGTCGTTGTTGAACAATATCAATTAGACCTGACTCTGATTGTTCTTTCTGTTCGCTGACCTTAATGGGGCGTGGCTTAACTGGTACAATCTTTTCCTTAATTGGCTTTGTATGTTTGATGGCATCAGCTGCTGCTTTTATATGGGCTGGGGTAGTTCCACAACACCCACCTAGTAAGCGAATGCCTTCGTTGCGAAAATCGGTCGCACAGTTTTTGAAATAGTTCGGTTCATCTTCGTAGATTAATTTGCCGTCACGATAAGCTGGTAAACTAGCGTTTGGATAAGCTGCTAAAAATGCTTTATCTAGTAATGGGACATCTTTCAGTGATTCAAGCATATGAAATGGGCCAAGTCGACAGTTAATCCCCACGATATCCGCGCCAGTATTCTCTAATCGCTTTAGTGCATCGGGTAGAAGTATCCCATTTTGTAAGATACCAGGTTCGTGCATTGATACATTTGCAATAATTGGAAGATTTGTTTCGTCTCTTGCAATCTCTAAAACAGTAATTAATTCTTCAAGATCATAATAGGTCTCTAAGATAAGTCCATCTACACCTTCTAATAATTGGCAGTACAACTGTTCTCGAAAACTTCTTTTGATTTCATCTGTTGTGGCTTGCAGCGTTTGTGTGCCGTGAATACCACCGATAGTGCCAAGAACAAAAGTTTCTTCATTTGCAGCTTGTTTCGCAATTTTTATGGCTTCGGTATTTATCTTTTTTACTTGATCTTCAAGACCATATCTTGCGAGCTTCATATAGTTTGCCCCATATGTATTAGTTTGAATAAGATCAGCACCTGCATGAATGTAAGATTCATGAATATGTGCAATTTGTTCTTGATGAGAAAGATTTAATGCTTCAAAACAATGATCGACCCCATAGGAATAAAGTAAAGTTCCCATTGCACCATCGCCGATTAAGATTCGTTTATCTAATTCGGCTAACAAGTCCATGTTACGTCTCCTTTCCATATGAAAGTTAAAAAAAGGCATCCAAATTAATAAAGGAAATACAAATACCTTAATTTCAATGGATGCCTTTAGTCGTCTAATTAGCATGTTAATCGTTTATTCGGTTTCCCTTGTAAATAATCTTTAACTGTGCTTTTGGTGTTCCAATAAGCACGTCGTTACCCGTTTACATGTTTTTTTCGTTTTGATTGTAACGGGTACCGTTTCTTTTCCGTTGTGTCAATCTGCGTAATTTCTCCTTCATGTATCGTAATTGCTAATGATCCGAATTCAATCTTCTCTAGAGCTTCAGTAATGTCATTGATTTTCTTGTCGTCGATTCGAGCCATCCCATTCCTCCTTTAATTTGTTAACATTACCTATCAAGTAAAAAAGTAAAAACCTCTTTCGATTGAAAGAGGTTTGATTATTGTTTACTAAACAATTCCCATCTTTCAAACAAGTTTCGTTTGCTGGATTTAGCACCTTTACTCGGAATAACAAATAGAGTATGGTTGCCGCAGGATCAATGGACCAGTTTCCTCCCCTGACTCTTGATAGGTTAATATGAAATTTTGATTGTACTCATTATCTTAGAAACGAATGTGGCTGTCAAGATAATTTTCGAAATTCCCAAAAAAGTATTTTTTTAATTTAAGTTTATACAATTTCAAAAATACGGAAATGAAGAGGGGGTACCGTAATTGAAGTTGGTAATTCATCAATTCTATATTTCCTTGCTTGCTGGTTTTGAATATGCCATTCAGTTAGATATTTACAACTGCTTATACGTAGGATATCTCTAGTTATGTTTGCCTCTTTTTCACCCGCATTAAGAAAGAAGACGAGCCGATGATGTCCGTCGTTTTTCTCATATACAATGGTGTTGCTTGCATCATTCGATTGGAGAAATTGAATGTCACTATGGTTACCAAAAAGTGGATTTGTCTTGCGTAAATGAATAAGAGACTGGACAAATCGATACAGTTCTTGTTTTTGCTGGTTAGGGTTCCACTGCATACATGCACGACACCCTGGATCTGTATCACCAGCCATTCCTATTTCATCACCATAATAAATACAAGGTGTTCCAACAAAGGATAATTGAAAAAGGTACAATAGCTTTACACGGGCTTCATTGTCATTTGCTAAAGTTAAGATGCGTGGGGTATCATGACTATCCAATAGATTAAAAGCGACTTCATTCACATTTTGTGGATACATATGTAAAACACTAGTGATGGTCTCGGTGAATGTAGCAGCATTCATGTTTTGTTTAGCAAAAAAGTCAATCGCTCCATTAGTAAATGGGTAATTCATAACGGCATCAAACTGGTCACCGTGTAGCCATGGCATAGAGTCATGCCAGATTTCACCTAGAATATAAACATCTGATTTCACTTCTTTGACGGCTTGTCGAAACATTCTCCAGAAATGGTGATCCACTTCATTTGCAACATCTAATCGCCAGCCATCGATATCAAATGTTTCTACCCAATATGTTGCGACCTTTAATAAATAGTCTCTGACTTCCTTATTCTTCGTATTTAATTTAGGCATTGTAGGCACAAATGCAAATGTATCGTAATTCGGACGTGGTTTGGTTACTATAGGGAAATTCCAAATATGAAACCAATCTTTATAGATAGACACTTCTTGATTTTTCAACACATCTTGAAAAGGTGGGAAATAATATCCACTATGATTAAAGACAGCATCTAGCATTACTTTGATTCCTCGTTGATGGCATTCTTGGACAAATAGACGAAATGTAGCTTTATCTCCAAATTGTGGATCAATTTCCATGTAATCGATCGTATCGTATTTATGATTGGAATATGCCTTGAAGATAGGGGTTAGGTATATCCCATTGATTCCTAAATCGACAAGGTAATCGAGGTGTTGAATAATTCCTTCCAAGTCTCCCCCAAAGAAATTAGTAGGTGTTGGATCTGCAGAGCCCCATGGCAAACTGCCTTTTGGATTTAACTGTTCATTACCATTAGCAAATCGTTCAGGAAATAGTTGGTACCATACCGTATCTTTCACCCAATCTGGTGCATTAAATACATCAATGGAGCTTAAGTAAGGAAAACAAAAATAATTAGCAATATCCGAGGGGAAACTTGCAAATATTCCACCTTCACTATAAATACAAGATTCGTGTTCATTCGAGCAAATAAACGCATAGCGCATTCTACGATAATTCGGTTTCACAGCAATAAACCAATAGTCATGTAAGCTTGTTGTACCGGTTTTTTTCATGTGTTTTGACACGCTCTGCCACTGATTATCTATCCAATCATAAGGATCACCAAATACAAGTTCCACCATTTCTAGATCATTTTTTTTGGTCCGTAGTACTAAATGAAGGGTCTCATTATCATAGGCATACGCAAAATTATCTTTTGGACGATGATAGATTGCTTCTTTATTCATTTTTTACCTCCCTCTGTACAATCGTTTGCGCTAAATACTAATTAATTTTTAAATACATTACCAATGTTTATAATTATCATAGCATTAATGCTATGATAATGTAAGCGTTTTATTAGTTATTAATTAAATAATTAGAAGTTTCTAAAATGGAGTTGTAATTTTTAGGGGAATATGTATAATTAAGTTATAATGATTGCGCAAACGTTTTCATTATTTATGCAGTTCTCTATTAAATCATGGGAGGGGTACAAGTGAAAAAGAGCTTGATTTATTCATTAACAATGGTATTGGTAGCTGTGATTTTAATTGCATGTGGTCCAGATAATACCGAACCAAAAGAAAATTCTACCAATGAAGGGAAATCAGCAGGGGATGAAATGCCGGAGAAGCCAGATTCTCTTAAACTTTGGGTAAATGCCGAGGAAAAACAGCAAGAAGCAGTTCAACAAATTACAAATAAATACACAGAGGAAACCGGGATTAAGGTAGATATGGTTCCTGTGGATATGCTGGAACAAGTGGAAAAGCTTGATGTGGAAGGACCTGCAGGGAATGGTCCAGACATTATTTTTCAACCACATGATCGAATTGGTGATCTAGTACTTAGAGGATTAGTAGATCCAGTTAACTTTGGAAATAAAGAAAGCGGTTACACTGATACCGCACTGCAAGCAGTTCAATTTGAAGATGAATATTGGGGATATCCTGCCGTCATTGAAACGTATGCGATGTATTATAATAAATCGTTAGTAGAAAAAACTCCGGAAACGATACAAGATGTTATGTCAATTGCAGAGAGAGATACAGATACAAGCAAAGACCAATTTGGATTTTTAATGGAAGCAGCTAATTTTTATTTTGTTTATCCTTTCTTTTCTGGGAATGGAGCATATGTGTTTGCAAATGAAGATGGAAACTATGATATTTCAGATATTGGATTAGCTAATGAAGGTTCTGTAGAGGGTGGTCAACTTGTTCAGAAATGGTTCGATAACAACTATATTCCTCAAGATTTAACTCCAGATATTATGAATGGATTATTTCAAGAAGGAAAAGTGTCAACGGTTATCAATGGGCCTTGGATGGTAAGAGAATACTCGGAGGCGCTAGGCAACGACCTCGGTGCAGTTCCATTACCTATTTTGGACAATGGAGAAAACCCGAAATCATTTGTAGGAGTTAAATCATATATGTTGTCGTATTACTCAGACAACAAAGAGTGGGCTGAGCATTTAATGGCATATATTACAAACTATGAAAACTCTATGACATATTACGATATTGCTGGGGAAATTCCAGCCCGTGATGATGCAATGGAGGATCCAGCTATTGCGGAGGATCCGATCTTTTCTGCATTTGCAGAACAAACAAAGTTTGGAGAGCCAATGCCAAGTGTTCCTGCAATGCAGCAAGTTTGGGATCCGATCAACGATGCATTAAATTTTATTTCTAAAGGAGAACCAGTGAAAGATGTCCTTGATGAAGCTGTTGAAACCATTCAGGGTCAAGTAGACGCTTCTGGAGCAAATTAGGAACAATCTATGGGGAGATAACTCACCATAAATGTTTCACTTGATCATTTTAGAATGATCAAGTGATTCGGGAAATATAGGAGGATACTGGAATGGCAACAAATCATAATAGTGGCAGTGCCTGGATAAAAAAACCTCGTAATATTGCTACGATTTTATCAATTATTCCAGGATTAGGACAATTTTATAATCGTCGTTTTTTGAAAGGTATTAGCTTATTGATTGTGACGGTTTCATTCTTAATTACAACATGGAACTATATTGATATTGGAATATGGGGATTATTCACACTAGGAACTATTCCGCGTGACCATCATTCGATTCAATTACTTATACAAGGTTTAATTTCACTCATCATTTTAGGGTTTGGTATTGCAATCTATCTTTATAATTTGAAAGATGCTAGATCAGATGCAATTGCTAGGGAGAATCATAGATCAAATCCAACTTTAATTCAAGGTATGGCTGCCTTTTATAACAATGGTTTTCCATATTTTATGATTCTGCCTGGTTTATTGATGCTTTTATTTATCGTAGTTGTACCTTTAATGTTTATGCTAGCTTTGGCATTTACTGATTACAATCAATACAATGCTCCACCACGTCATTTATTGAGCTGGGTTGGGTTGAATAACTTTGTAGATTTAGCTAATGTGGGTATTTGGAAAGATACATTTTTGAGCGTATTTACTTGGACTGTAGTTTGGACAGTAGTGGCAACGTCTTTTCAAATTATTTTAGGATTGTTTCTAGCATTATTAGTTAATGATAAACGAATTAAATTTAAACGAACGATTCGGACTATTTTAATTCTACCATGGGCGGTACCAGCATTTGTATCGATTTTAATCTTTTCTGCTTTATTTAATCCTACTTTTGGTGCAATTAATCGAGATATACTAAGTCAATTTGAAACCATGATTCCTTGGCTTTCCGATCCATTTTGGGCAAAGGTAGCATTGATTATGATTCAAACCTGGCTTGGCTTTCCATTTGTATTTGCCTTATTTACTGGTGTGCTCCAAAGTGTGCCACAAGATATGTATGAGGCAGCTGATGTTGATGGGGGAAGCCGTTTGCAGAAGTTCCGTCATATTACATTACCACATGTGTTATTTGCAACAGCACCATTATTAATTATGCAATATGCAGGGAACTTCAATAACTTTAACATCATTTATTTATTTAATGAAGGGAACCCCGCTGTGCGTGGGCAAAATGCAGGTGGGACAGATATTCTAATTTCTTGGGTTTATAAACTTACATTTGAGACAAATAATTACAATATGGCTGCTGCAATTACAATCATTATGGGGATTATTATTTCTGTATTTGCGTTTTTCCAGTTTAGAAAAACAGCATCCTTTAAAGAGGAGGGACGTTACTAATGGCTATGTCACAAAAGAAAAAATCGAAAATTGAGGTAACGTTCATTTACTTGTTTTTTCTTATTATGTTCATAATTATTGGTTATCCTTTATTTTGGGCGTTAATGATGAGTCTGAATCCAGGCTCTAATATGTTGGTAACCGATCTATTTCCTGAATCTCCAACACTAGAACATTATAAATGGTTATTTATGGATCCAAACAGTGATTATGTTATTTGGTACCAAAACAGTCTATATGTTGCATTAGTTAATGCGGGTGGATCAGTTATCATTACTTCGTTAATTGCATATGCATTTTCTCGGTATAAATTCATTGGTAGAAAATATGGCTTATATATGTTTTTACTGTTACAGATGTTCCCTGCTTTAATGGGAATGGTAGCACTTTATATTTTGTTGAACACGATTGGATTAACGGATTCGTTATATGGACTTATGCTAATTTATCTAGGAGGGCAAATACCTTTTAATGCGTGGCTAGTGAAAGGGTATTTCGATACGATTCCTAAAGAACTTGATGAAGCTGCAAAAATGGATGGAGCTGGGCATTTAAGGGTATTTTGGACGATTATGTTACCTCTTGCTAAGCCTATTTTGGCAGTAGTGGCTTTGTTTAATTTTATGGCACCTTTTATGGACTTTTTATTGCCACGTATCGTGTTAACTAGTCCAGAAAAATATACATTGGCTTTAGGTTTATATAATTTTATTAATGATCAATTTTCCACTAATTTTACCCGCTTTGCTGCTGGGTCAATACTAATAGCTATACCAATTGCGCTTGTATTTTTACTTTTACAGCGATATTTAATCTCTGGGCTTACATCAGGGGCAACCAAGGGATAGTTTAAAATTCATCCACAATATGTATTTAGTTTGTTATAATAAATGAACAAACAAGCTAGAATCTTATTAAAACATTATCTTAGGAAAACGTAGCGGAGACAGAGGGTGAAAAACGCAGTGGTAACAATAAAAGATGTAGCAAAGGCAACGGGGGTATCACCTTCTACTGTTTCTAGAGTCATTGCAGATAACCCGAGAATTAGCCCAGATACAAAGAAGAAGGTTCGAAAGGTTATGAAGGATTTGGGATACCATCCCAACATAAACGCTAGGAACTTAGTTGCAAAGTCAACAAAGGCAATCGGTGTAGTATTGCCTTCATCAGCAGATAAGTCATTGCAAAATCCGTTTTTTCCAGAAGTACTTCGGGGAATTGGATCGATTACTCACCAATTACAATATTCGATGACACTTTCTAGCGGAGGCACAGAAAGTGAAATATTTACGGAAGTGGAAAGAATGGTTTATGGCAGTTATGTAGATGGGATTATCTTACTTTATTCACGTGTTAATGATCGAATTGTGAATTTTCTACGGGAGAAAGATTTTCCGTTTGTTATTGTCGGCAAGCCGTATGATCATTTGAATGAGATTACCCATGTGGATAACGATAACTTTACTGCCGGTAAGGACATTACTTCCTGTTTAATTCAACAAGGTCATGAAAGGATTGCCTTTATCGGTGGATCAAGGGATTTGTTTGTTACAATGGATCGGGAAGCAGGATATGAAGCAGCCTTAAAAGAAGCTGGAATAGCCGCGGACAAAGCTTACCGTATTCATACTGAGTTCCTCAAGTCTGGAGGAAGGGAAGCAGTTGAGCAATTGCTATCTCTCAAAGTGAGACCAACGGGAATTGTTGTAACGGATGATTTGATGAGCCTTGGAGTACTTAGTACCTTAGAAGAACTTGGTGTAGATGTCCCTGCAGATATATCTTTGGTTAGTTTTAATAATGTGTATTTATCAGAAATTACGAGTCCGTCACTGACAACTGTAGATATTCAAATCTATCAATTGGGTGCTCAGTCGGCTAAAGCATTAATTGAAAAAACGCAGACAAAAGATGAGCCAGCTAAACGGATTATTATACCACACCAAATTGTCCACCGTGATTCCGTTGCAACAAGCAACGGTGCTGGAACATGAGTTGAAGTTTTCCGAAGCGAATAATAAGACCGGAGGAAATCAACGTTTTCATATGATTTCCTCCGGTTATTTATTTGATTGAAAGTTTTGTAGACGATTCATTGAATCGGTGGATATATTCATATCCTCACTCAAATATGCTCCAATCACAGATCCACATACTGGGGGAAGTTTAGGTGTGATAACGGTTATACCCGAAACAATTTTGTTTAATTCCTGTTTGATTAATGTTGGAAATATACTGTTTTGGAATACACCGCCACATACTACAACATTTATTTGTTCTCCTACTGAAAATAGCCGTTTATGAAGAAGGTGAATGTTTCTAGCAATTTCCCAAGCAGCGTCATCTATAATAATTGAAGCAGCCTTATCTCCAGATTGATATGCTTGAAAAACAAGCCTACATACAGATGCAATCGAACGCTTAGGATCGGCATTATGATAAATCTGATCAATTAAATCACGTCCAGTATCCACATGAAAATAATCATAAAGCATCTTTAAAAGCATTGTTTCATTTATCTTACCATCTAGATAATGCAATGCAGCAGCTATTCCTTTTTTTCCAATATCATAACCACTTCCTTCATCTCCCAGTAAATACCCCCAACCGCCAATACGACTCTGTTGTTGGTTTTCGTTTATCCCAAAAGTTAATGATCCAGTTCCAGAAATTTGAACAACGCCGGGCTTTCCTAATGTGCCAGAATAAAGAGCATTAATGGCATCCGGTTGAACCGTCACCCTACAAGCTGATGGAGATAAGGCATCGAGTAGTTGATATAGTTGTGTTTGAATCATCGAGCTACCAGCACCAGCAATACCAGCAAATATGCCAATGAGTTTGGAAAAAGCTTCGGGTGCTTCTTCTTTGAATTGAGAGAAGATCGTTTCAAAAGTATGTGATAACGCTCTTGATGAAACGGTATTCGGATTGGAGGGACCAGTGATACAAGTGGATATTATATTTCCTTCCAAATCAGCTAAAAGCGCAAGTGTTTTTGTCCCGCCACCATCGATTCCAATAATATAACTCATAACAGGTCTCCTTATGTTAGATTCATACTTTCCATAGCAAACTGGAAATTATCCTTCGCATTTTTTTAGAGATGAAAAGCAGCTTTTTAATCTCTAGAATCTTTAACTATTTCTTCCCAACGATTCCTTAATCATAAAAAAATCCCTATTATAAATATATTAGAAAACTTAATTTGTATTATTTTTTTAAATAATTTTTATTCATGATTTGGTAAGGTAACAAATCAGTAATGATGGTTTCGCCAGATAAGGGTGTGAGAATATAACTAGTAGCATCTGGATTACTAGGCATTAATGCATGTTCCTTACATACAATAAAATTAATAGATATTTTCAGGTTGTTGGACTCCATGAATAGAGTGCTTCTGTTCATGCGTTCATATAAAAAAGGCATATAAAGGGGGATTATACAGTGAAAGAGTTCCGTAAAAGCCGATGGATACTTGGGTTACTGGCTTTAGTTTTAATCGGTGTTGTTGCTGCTTGTTCTTCAAATGATGAATCAGAAGAAGAGGAGGCAACGGATTCTTCAGAAACTAGTGGAGAAGGGGGGATTTCTGGTGATTTAGAAATTCAGTATTTTGTTGGGGGATATGGCGATACATGGTGGAAAGAAGTAATTGCTGACTTCAAAGAGAAATATCCAGATGTAAACGTAATCGAACATGCCGGACCGAATATTAACGAAGAAATGCGGTCTCGTTGGGTATCCAATGATCCACCAGATGTTGTATATATCGATGGCGCAGGATCAAGTGAAACACAAATGGTGGAAGATGGACAACTAATGAATTTAACGGAATGGGTAGAGGGAATTGAACTAGATAATGGGGATAAATTAATCGATAGTTTTATCGTAAATCCAGGTAAATTCGATGGTGACATTTATTCACTTCCATTGGTGTTTGATACTTGGGGTACATGGTATGACCGTGCACTGTTTGAAGAAAAAGGATATGAGGTACCGACAGACTTCAATAGTTTTATGAGTTCCATGACTGAGATTAAAGATAAAGAAGGAATCGATCCATTTGTTACTTCTGGTCAACATCCATATTATTTCCTTCGAGGCATGTTATACCCGGCTTTTGGAGCAGCTGGCGGGGATGAACTTCTAGCTGATCTAATTACTGGGAAAGAAGGGGCTTGGACAAGTGATGTCGTGTTAGAGACGATGAAAAAAGTGGAGAAAATGCAACAAGAAGGCATGTTTGATCAAGGTTTAGGTGCTTTAAATCATACACAATCTCAAATGAATTTTCTGTTGCATGAAAATGCTTTTATTCCTGTAGGATTCTGGCTGCCAAATGAGATGAAGAATGATATTCCTGATGGTTTTGAATTTGGATTTATCCCATCACCTATGCAGGATGCTGGAGAGCCATTTGCGATTGTACCGGATTTACGACCATTGGCAATTGCAGAAAATGCAGAGAACCCAAAAGCTGCTAAAGCATTCGTCGAATTTGTCTTCACAAGGGATTATGCGATGTCATTCTCCGAACATACTGGTGCGATCATGAACCTCACAGAGGTGGACTTAACGCAAAGTGATAAGATCCCAAGTTACTTAACAGAAGCAAATGAAATGATCAATGATACAGAACAAGTACAAATTTACGAAAAGCCACACCCGATGAGTGCTGATTTGGAAACACCAATTGGTAATGCGCTGATGTCATTAATGTTAGGAAATATGACAGCGGAGGAATTTGTTCAAGAGGCAGAAAAAGCGGCAGAAACTTATCGGAATAGTAATTAACATGACCGTCCATCAGCAGGGAATTGTATACCTCTGCTGATGGCTTTTCCAAATAGGAGTTAGGTATAAACATGTAAAGCAAATCAGTTATAAGTACAATTTAGCTTTTCGTTATTTTATGTAAATAGTCAAGTTTTCTAACGATTAACAGAGAGAGTGATTGGATGGTACAGTCAAAAAAACAGAAGTATACATTTCTGGCTTTTTGTTTGGTCCCGACATTTATTATGTTCGCAGTCTTTACCCTCTACCCTTTATTCAGTGGACTTTATTATTCATTCTTCGATTGGTCAGGTGCGTCGCAAGATAAAGAGTTTATTGGCTTGGCAAATTACATAACATTAATCAAAGATGCAATTATACCAAATACGATAATTCATGATTATTTTCTAGTTATAACAAAGGTAATTGGAATCATGATTCTTGCTATGTTCTTTGCGGTTGCCTTAACGCAGTTGAAAATTAAGGAAGCACCTTTTTATCGAATTGTTTTTTTCTTTCCTAATATCATGTCTGTTGTGGTTATTGGAATTCTATGGACGTTTATTTATAACCCCAATTTAGGATTAGTAAATTCAGGCTTAGAATTCCTTGGACTAGAGAATTGGGCGCGGCCATGGCTTGGGGATGAGAATTGGGCACTCCCAAGTCTTGTTCTTCCTTCCATTTGGGCTGGGATTGGCTTGTTTATGCTTATGCTCATGGGAGGAATTGCAAATGTATCAAAGAGTTATTATGAGGCTGCTGAGATTGACGGAGCCAATCAATGGCAACAGTTTTGGAAAGTCACCTTGCCGCTTGTTTGGCCGCAAATAAAAATTTCTGTCCTTTATATTGTTATTACAACATTAAACGGTTCTTTTATAATCGTACAAGTTATGACAGGAGGAGGACCGAATAATTCAACGCATGTTATGGGATCTTATCTATATCAACAAGCATTTGTTCAATATAATTTTGGTTATGGTGCCACAATTGGTGTGATGATTTTAATTCTTTCCTTGCTAACTGTATTAATATTACAGTTCTTGCTGCGTAGAGATAAAGTCGAGTATTAAGTAAATTGAGAGGGGGATATGTTTGTGAAACGAAGTATCGGGCAGATCTTAGGCAGAACTGGGATTCGGCTTCCACTTGTTTTATGGACCATTGCTGTATTATATCCGATCTTTTGGATGTTTCTTGGTTCATTTAAATCCAATGCAGAAATTTATCGAAATCCGTGGGGAATACCAGAATCTTTTCATCTACAAAACTTTGTAGAAGCATGGACCAATTACAATATTGATATCAGCGTTTTTAATAGTTTAATTGTAACTGCTATTGGTGCAGTTTTAACACTAGTTATGGCGATTCCGACTGCATATGCAATTGAACGAATTAATTTTCGTGGGAGTAAACTGCTATTTACGTTGTATGTTTCTGGGATGATGATCCCAATGGTGTTGGGGTGGATCCCATTGTTTTTCCTATTAATGCAATTAAATTTATTGGATAATATCTTTGGGCTAGCAATTGTTTATGCAGTAAGTCAATTGCCGTTTTCTATTTTTGTTTTGACAAGTTTTATAAGTACGATTCCTAAGTCATTAGAAGAATCCGCAGCAATGGATGGCATGTCTCCATATCGGGTGTTGTGGAAGATCGTCACACCATTAAGTATGTCAGGAATCATAACAGTGACGATTATGAATGCTATTCAATTTTGGAATGAGTATTTCATGGCACTTATTTTTTTACAGAGCAGTGAGAATTATACCCTTGCGTTAGCTATTGATTATATCAGTAGTGAGGCGCAATATACGAACGCATGGGGAACATTATTTGCTAGTTTGGTGATTGCGATTGTTCCAGTGATTATCCTTTATGCCATCTTCCAGCAGCGAATTGCCAAAGGAATGACAGAAGGTGCAATTAAGGGGTAAAGAAATCGCAAAAACATAAGAAGGTAGAAGGAACCTTGTCTGTAGAATTACCTTGATTTGCATAACATTTTTGATTGTCCACAGTCTAACACGTACTGCGGACGAACACCCCGAGTCTCATCGTGGAATAAAACGCCACTGTGGGGCTCGATGTCTCGCAGTATATTCCATCCCTATATTGAAAATGATTCTCCTTCAATCCCACCTCACTAAGCAGATGATGGGAACTTTCGAGAAGAAGTATTATTAATTACGTTTTGTACCTGTATTCAACTTTGGGGGTATAAGTATATCGGCTATTATCAATCTTTCCAAGTAGCTCCCAATACCCGTATCCAATTCTTATAGGCTACTTTTTCCAAATCCTTATCTGTAAACCCATGTGCTTGAAGTCGCTTCATTAGTTTAGGTAAACCTGTGACATCTTTTAATGAATCAGGAACGGTTGTCCCATCGAAGTCAGAACCGAGAGCCACATGATCAATTCCAAAGTTTTCGGCGATATATGCAATATGTTGGACAATTGTATCGAGGGGAATATTGGTGTCGAATTGTCCGTCTTCTCTTAGCATATTTACTGCATAATTGATACCTACCACCCCATTACTTTTTTTAATTGCTTGAAGTTGCTTATCTGTAAGATTACGAGAAATCGGGCAGATTGCATGTACATTGGAGTGTGTTGCAACAATAGGTGCATCACTCTGTTGGACTACATCCCAGAAACCTTTTTCATTCAAATGAGTGGTATCAATCATAATACCCAACTGATTACATGCATGAACTAGATCCTTACCAGCTTCAGTAAGACCTCCTCCGATATCTGGTGAAGATGGATAGCGAAAAGGGGCCCCTTCTCCATATGCATTTGGTCGACTCCATACAATTCCAAGTGAACGCAAGCCAGCTTGATAAAGAACTTGTAATGCAGAGAAATCTGTATCGATCGCTTCGGCTCCTTCAATATGGAAGATAGCTGCTAAAATCTGATTCTCTAGACAGAACGCTAGTTTTTGTGTATTCGTGACTGTTTGAAAAATGCCATTAGAAGTTGCTTCTAGCTCAACTAACATAGAAGCAAGTTGCATGGTATGATTTAACGCTGTTTGCTGATCAATCTGAGGTGGCAGCGGCATATCATAACCAGTCGACGTTACATACTTTTCAGGGGCGATTTCATAATTGGCGTTTGGAGTGAAGGCCGCAAAGAATCCGCCACCAAATTGATTGTTACGAGCACGAGGTAAATCAATATGCCCATTCGCACCTTTGCTAAAGAAACTATTTTTATCCTCATTTTCCTCATAAAGGCGTAAAAGGGTATCGTTATGACCATCTATAATTGGAAAATTTGTCATAATGCATCTCCTTCTTCCATCGATTTTCAGATATGTAAAGTGTAGCATGAAGTCACCCAATTCGAAATAGATGTGTTCCTAGTGCTTTTTTAATAGCTCTAGGAATAGGATTTCAACTATTGTCCTAATGGTAGTTAGAAATATTCTAGTTCAATAGAATCATTTTTCTAAAAATTTGATTTATTCGACAAATTTGTGCAGATATTTCAAAATTTATCTGCTATTGTCAAGTTAATCAATTACATACTGTGCTCTTTGCATCGATGACCTGAAATACGCTCGGGAAGGCAGGTGTTTTTGTTTCGAATATCACATTCTTTTTTATGTAATGTAAAACGTTGATTGTTAGATGCAGCATGTTATTAGGTAGACTTCCATTTTAGTAGTAACCATTGAAGGAGGTAATACCATTGAAACGTTACCGAGCGATTTTACTCTTTTCCGTAATCCTTGTTTTGGTTATTGGACCGTTCTCTAAGATTTCAGCAAATCAGACAAACAAGGAAGGAACAGGTGACGATGAGATTAGGGAAATCATCGATGGGATGACATTAGAAGAAAAAATTGGACAACTCTTTATTGTTCATGTTTATGGACAAACCCCAACAGATTCTGATTATGAGGAGATAAATCTTCGAAATAATCGCGGAGGGAAGAACTTTCAGGAAGTCATCGAAAATTACCATGTCGGTGGAATTATTTATTTTAACTGGACGGATAATATCGGCATGCCGCTCGATGCGGTTCAAGTAAATAGCTTATCAAATGGATTACAACAAATTGCAATGGATCAGTCGGCAGAAATTCCATTATTTATTTCAACAGACCAAGAAGGTGGAATTGTTCAAAGGGTAACAAGTCCAGGAACTGTCTTTCCAGGAAATATGGCACTAGGTGCGACCCGCTCTGAAGCCTATGCATCCCGTACGGGAAGTATACTTGGCAATGAATTAACGAGTTTAGGAGTTAATATGAATTTCGCACCAACAGTGGATGTCAATATGAATCCAGAAAATCCAGTTATAGGTGTCCGTTCGTTTGGCGAAGATCCAGATCTTGTTTCTAAATTAGGTGCTGCTCAAATTAATGCTTATCAAGATCAAAACGTGATTGCTTCTGCAAAGCATTTTCCAGGACATGGTGATACAGCTGTTGACTCTCATTATGGTTTACCGATTATAGATCATGATTTGGAAACATTACATGAAGTAGATTTGAAACCGTTTAAAGAAGCGATCGATAACGGAATACAATCAATTATGACTGGTCATATCGTAGTTCCTGCATTAGATGATTCAGGATTGCCTGCTACGCTATCGAAACCGATTTTAACTGATTTATTGCGTGAAGAACTGGGATTTGAAGGATTAATTATTACAGATAGTCTTGGAATGTCAGGTGCCAATGTTGTTCCACCAGAACGCGTTCCTGTAGAAGCGTTTAAAGCCGGTGCTGATATTTTACTCAATCCACCGAATGTTGAGGTTGCTTTTAATTCTATGCTAGAGGCAGTAGAAACTGGTGAAATTAGTGTAGAACGGTTGGAAGCATCCGTTCATCGAATACTAGCTGCCAAAATGAATAATGGGTTGTTTAATGACCCATATACAGATCCTGGAGCAATAGAGAGTATTGGATCTTCAGATCATTTAAATGCTGCTCAGGAGATGGCAGATCGTAGTGTAACACTAGTAAAAAATAGTGACGATGTTCTCCCATTCCAATCATCCGACTCCGTTTTTGTGACAGGTCCATCTATGGCTAAGCCAGATAGACTAACAGATTTACTAGTGGATCAAGGAATTCATGTGGAAGGGTTTTCGACAGCTGCTTCGCCAACAGAGGAAGAGATTAATGAAGCTGTTGCACGGGCTGAAGAGGCTGATAAAGTGCTAGTCACAACCTATACAGCCAATACCAATGAACAGCAGCAGCAGTTCGTTCAAGCATTAGAAGACACAGGAAAACCAGTAATTGTTTCCGCTCATCGGAATCCGTATGATGTAATGGCATTTCCTGAAGTGGAGGGGTATCTAAGTACCTATAGTTATATGGATGTATCCATAAATGCTGTTGCTAATGTACTCACTGGCGAGCTAAACCCATTTGGGAAATTACCTGTGACGATCCCAGATATGTATGAGATTGGTCATAGCATAGACTATATTGATACGGAGCTTAGTGCAGATGGAATGAAGGAGTTAGCTGCGGAGCTTGCTAGTCAAGGCGAGTTTTCGAGTGATGTGGAACGTAAATTATCTCTTCATTTAACAGCTGTCAGTCGATTTGAACGTAAACAAGCTGCAGATAAAGTGGTGAAACATATGGAAGGTTTTCAAGATTTGATTCAGCATCAACTAGCAAATAACGCGATCTCCGACAAAGCGTTTAGCTATCTAGATACAGAAGCTATTCACTTAATAGAAACCTGGAATGAAAACGATTGACTTGTTTCAAATAGCAGGAGGAATATACGTTGAATAACAAACAGAGAGAGAGCAGAAATAAACCGTTTTCTAAACGTATCACCATTCGATTCATAACATTACTGTATCTCATGTTTATCATCGTGAGCCAATTGTCATCTCCTACTAGTGCATCCTTTACGGCAACAAGTACTGTTCAAGGAAGTTTGACAGCTCATGAAATAATCCAAGTAGATCATGCAGAGGAGATAAAACAGAAAAAGGAATCATCTGATGATTCTAAACCAGAGCTAAAAGAACGTTCAGAAGAACAAGGGTTAGATCAGAAAAAAGAAGATAAAGAACAAAAGAAAGAAACGGTTGAGGAAAAAGAACAACTGGAAAAGAAAACAGTTAAGGACCAACAATCCGAACCCAAACCATCCTCAAATATAAATCAAGACAAAACAGAAGCTCAAGATGCAAACGACGAATCAAGTACAGTAGACATCGAGGCCTCTGATTCAGATGGGAGTGATAAGCCAAATGAACAGCAGACAGATGCTGAAGCGAATCGGTAATTTACTCACTACTCTTTTATTTATCCTGTTGCTTTGTATGCTATTTCTGGTTCTTGTATCAAAGGCAACTGGCAATGAGGCGAATTTATTTGGTTATCAGCTAAAGACGGTTTTATCTGGTTCCATGGAGCCGAATATTGAAACAGGCTCAATAATAGCTATTCATACGGAAGGGGATAAAACACAATTCCATTCAGGTGATGTCATTACGTTTAGGACAGAAGACGATATGCTGGTAACCCATCGTATAGTAGAAGTTATTGATAATGGCAATCAATATATTACAAAAGGCGATGCTAATGATGGAAAAGACTTAAATCCAGTTCTTTCCCAAAATGTTGTTGGTACGTATAGCGGATTTACGATTCCGTATATTGGTTACATTATGAATTTTGCTGAAACAAAAGAAGGAGCAGCATTATTGTTGATTTTACCTGGAATTCTTCTGCTTGGTTATGCATTATTTACTATTCGCCGAACCATTAAAGAAGTGAAACAACTAATTGATGATAAAAATATGCGAACAGAGTGAATCACAGATTATACCATTTATGAATATAGGGGAGGAATTTTCAATGAATATTAAAAAACAATTAGGAACAGGGATTCTATCAGCGGCACTCGGTTTATCGCTTATTGGCGGAGGAACTTATGCTTATTTCAGTGATAGTGAAACGACGAATAATACGTTTGCTGCTGGCACACTAGATTTGGTAGCTGAGCCTACTGAAATTATTCAAGTTGAAAATATTAAACCAGGAGATTCGATGATTCGTGATTTTGAACTGCAAAATAATGGATCATTGGATATTGATAAAGTGTTACTTGCTACAGATTATAACGTTGCGGATGCGAGTGGCGATAATACAGAAGATTTTGGTCAACATATTCAAGTAGAGTTTTTATATAATGCAGATAAATTGGATGAAGTTATTTATGAAACGACATTAGCTGAGTTAAAAGAAATGACACCGGAAGCCGTTAACGAACACGTATTTGATCCATTGCTTGGAGAACAAGGGCTTCCTGTTGATTCGATTGATGATTTGGTCGTTAAATTTAATTTTGTGGATAACGGAGAAGATCAAAATCAGTTTCAAGGAGATTCTTTGAATTTAGAATGGACTTTCACTGCGACACAAAGTGCTGGTGAGGAAAAATAATTGAACTAGCAATAGATAGGAGTAGTGAGTTGAAATGAAAAAACGAACCATCCCTTTCATGATAGTTATGACGTTGATCCTTAGTTTTTGTATTTCTAGCATGGACATGAGTCATGCAGCTGCAAACCAATTAGTTCCAGATAACCCCAATCGAGTACAAATGCTGGAAGAGCCATTAGCAGATATTGATCAAGCGATAGAAGAAGCTATCTCAGAGCAAGTCATGCCTGGAGCAGTGGTGTTGGTGGCTAAAAACGGAAAAATCGTTAAACATAACGCTTATGGTTATGCGGCGCGCTATACGGATGCTGATTTTACAGAAATGGAGAATCCGGTCATGATGCAAGAAGACACCATTTTCGATATGGCATCGATATCTAAATTATTTACAGCAACTGCTGTTATGCAGTTATGGGATCAAGGAATATTTGAATTAGATGATCCTGTAGCAGAGTATATACCAGAATTCGCTGTCAATGAGAAGGAAGAAGTGACGATCCGTCAATTGCTTACCCATACGTCTGGTTTCGCGCCAAGTCCTTCAGAATCACTATATTTAATAGAAGGGGATCGGGAGGATCGACTAGACTTTGTACTGGAAGAACCATTGGAAAATCAGCCAAATACAGAGTATGTCTATAGCGATGTCAATTATCTAACATTAGGTGTGTTAGTAGAAAGGTTAAGTGGAGTTAGACAAGATGCTTTTGTATCTGAATATATCACCGAGCCACTAGATATGGAAGATACAATGTACAATCCACCTGCTTCATTAAGAGATCGGATAGCTGCTACAGAATACCAGCCATGGACAGAACGAGGTCTTGTATGGGGAAGCGTTCATGATGAAAATGCTTGGTCACTAGATGGCGTTGCAGGACAAGCTGGTATCTTCAGTACAGCTACTGACTTGGCAGCTTTTGCTCAAATGATGCTTCAAGATGGCAATTACAAAGGCGAACAAATTCTTTCTGATAAAGCAGTAGAACTGATGAAAACAAATTGGAATGAGGCTTTTCCAGGACAAGATCAAGGATTAGGCTGGGAGTTAAATCAGAGTTGGTACATGGATGATTTAGCTGAAGTTAATACGATGGGGCATACGGGTTATACAGGCACATCCATTGTTGTCAGCCCAAACCAGAATAGCCTTGCGGTTCTATTAACGAATCGCGTTCACCCTACGCGGGAAACTGTTTCGACTAATCCAATCCGTAGAGAAGTCTCTGAACAAACTGCAGCTGCTATTCATTCATGGAGTGCAGAACAAATGAAGGAAATGGTTGAGATATTGAAAACGAAAGATGCATTTGCTACGAATCGGGCTGCCTATTCCCTTCAGCTTCATTTAACTGCAGTAAGCAGGTACGAAAAGCTAGATAAGTCAGATAAAGTTATTAAGCATCTAAAAGGATTCCAACAACTTATCGATGAGCAGTTAAATCAGGAAATGATAACAGAAGAGGCGTATACGACATTAGCGAATAATACTGCTTATTTACAAAATAAATGGCAAAACTAAATAAGGATGTAGCTATGTTTTTCGTCAGTTGATCTACGGATATGAAGACAGCTAGGAACTCACGTGGAAATAGGATAGTGGGACTAGCTGTCTTCTTTTTTCAAAATCAGCCAAAATAATGTAAGATTCCATAGGAGGGGGAAACAATGAAGAAAGTAGTCATTACACTGTTAAGTATCGCTTTTGTTGTCTACTCTTTATCCGTTGTTATGGCAGATAAAGCTAATGAAACAAATGAATCGGAACCAAGACAATTAAAACTTGGGGTAGAAGTTTTATTAGATGATCAAAAGGAATTAATTGAAGGAAAACGTGTTGGATTAATTACAAATCCTACCGGGGTAGATCAAAATTTAAACAGTATTGTTGACCGACTACACAATGATCCGGACGTGGATTTAACTACACTTTATGGACCGGAGCATGGCGTTCGAGGTGACGCACAAGCAGGGGAATACGTTGAATACTATATCGATGAACAAACGGGGCTGCCTGTATATAGTCTTTATGGAGAAACACGAAAACCAACGCCAGAAATGTTAGAAAATGTAGATGTTCTTTTATTCGATATTCAAGATGTCGGTGCACGTTTTTATACGTATATTTACACCATGGCCTATGCAATGCAAGCTGCACAAGAGAATGGCAAAGAATTTATTGTATTGGATCGTCCAAATCCATTAGGTGGTTATGAAGTAGGAGGGCCGGTACTTGATCCAGCGTACGCTTCATTTGTAGGGAATTATCCAATTCCATTACGTCATGGATTAACCGTCGGCGAATTAGCAAATTTATTTAATGAGGAATTTGAAATCGGTGCCGATTTAACGGTTGTAGGGATGGATGGCTGGGAAAGAGGGATGTATTATGATGATACGAACTTAGAATTCGTATTGCCATCGCCCAACATGCCAACACTAAATACAGCACTCGTTTATCCAGGGTCAGCACTCATTGAAGGAACGAATGTTTCAGAGGGACGTGGAACAACGAAACCATTCGAACTAATCGGTGCGCCATTTATAAATAGTACGGAATTTGCTCAGGCAATGAACGATTTGAAATTACCTGGCGTTATTTTCCGGGCAGCATCATTCACACCAACTTTTTCCAAACATAGTGGGACATTATCTCATGGCGTACAGATTCATGTAATGGATAAAGAGGCTTATCAGCCAGTAGTTACTGGACTTCATATTGTAAAGATGATTCATGACATGTATCCAGAAGATTTTTCATTCCGTGCTGTAAATAGTGATGGAATATCCTTCTTTGATAATTTAATTGGTAACGGATGGGTACGTGAGGCAATTGAAAATGGTGAAACGGTTGGTCAAATGATTGATACATGGTCAGAAGATTTAGAAACATTTAAAGGAACGAGAAGGGATTATTTAATCTATAAAGTGATGGTTGAAGATGTGCAAACAGCAATAGAAGAATGGGATGATAGATCAGCATTTGAAGGAGATGCCAAAGGTAAATTATTGATGCATTTAACAGCAGTTGCTCAGTATGAAGAACAAGGTCAAGCAGCTAAAGTGAGAAAACATCTGAATGGATTCAAGTTATTGCTTGATCAGCAAAAAGAGGAACAAAATATCACGGAAGCTGCGTATAAAAGCTTAATGGATTATACCAATGATATGATGAATCAATGGAAATAAAACAAATAGAGTAGTCCCCTTTCATAAATGGGGACTTTTTTCAGGTTATTTACAATGGGGAGTGATAGTGGTTGTATTTTGCCATTTCCTACAACAAACAGCATATGTGTTAGAAGCGACAATGGGTTTCTCTTGTTTTTATGAATCTTTCATGGGTAAAGGAGCGGTTTTTAATGAAGCGATTGGTTATACTTTTATTTAGTTTAATGATTATTACGATGTTCGGCAAGTCTGAAAATGTGGTGGTAGCAGAAAATAATAATCAGATAGCTATGAACGTTGCAACTTATAATATTGCCGCTGGTAGAGGTACAGATGGGGCGTATGATTTAATGCGAATTGCAGAAGCCATCCGTGAGACAGAAGCTGATATTATCGGGCTGCAGGAAGTAGATATCCATTGGGGGAATCGAAGTAATTATGATCATATGATGGAAAGGCTTGCTGAGGAATTAGATATGTATTATTATTTTGCTCCAATTTACGATTTGGCCCCTGAAACTGGTAGGGAAGAACGCAGACAATTCGGAGTAGGTCTACTTAGTAAATATCCCATTATTGATGCTGCCAATCGAGAAATTACCAGGCTTTCTACACAGGATCCCAATCCAGCACCGAGTCTTTCACCAGGATTTCTAGAAGCTACGGTTAATGTGAATGGTGCTCATGTATCGGTTTATGTTACACATTTAGATTATCGTTCGGACCCGTTTGTACGAGAAATGCAAGTAAGTGATATGAGAGATATCATGCTTGAAAACACATATTCTATATTAGTTGGCGATATGAATGCCAGGCCAACTGCTCCTGAATTATCGCCACTCTTTCAACGATTTACTGATGCGTGGGGAATAAATGAAGCGCCAGGTTTTACCTATCCAGCTACCAATCCAGATCGGCGAATCGATTATATCTTCACTTCTCAACGGATGGAAGTGGAAGGATCGCATACTTATCAAACGAATGCTGCTGATCACCTTCCTGTTGTTGCGGAAGTGAAGGTTATCCCAGGGAATCATTCTAGCTCGATTCGTGGGATGCAATCCTTAGTTGAACAACTGGCAGAACGTGGGGATTTCGCAAACGATCGAACGGTTCGTTCTATTCAGAGGCATTTAGATGTTCTCGCCTATTATGAGAAGAAACAAAGAGAGGATAAGCTAATCAAACATTTACTAACATTTAAGACATTAATCGAACAATTAAACGATCGAGATTGGTTGTCAACGGATGCTTATGAAGAAGTGCTTGCTGATACCAACTATATGATAGAATACTATCAATATGAATGATGTAATAGGACTGGGAAAAACTGTTTAGATTAAGAATTATCCCAATTTAAGAAATGAAGAGAATTATGTCTTTCTGCATGATGGAACGCTTCTTAAGTAAAGGTAGAGAATATTTCGATCTCTTATATAACGGAGAAAGAATCCATTTTGTAAAAAATGGATTCTTTTTATTTCCTGTAAGATGAGTTCATGTATAGCGTGATACAAGCTGTACGAAGACATATAAATCAATCCATCAGATTAAAAGTAAAGACTAATGCATAAAATTAGATAAAATGAAATTTTCTAATTATTATGATAAGATAAACTAGGTATAAGGTAATAAAAAAGGGGAATTTCATCAAAAAAGGAGGAAAAAGATGGAATATGCAATTAGTGGATGGACGTTATTTTGGTTTGCGATACCAATGCCATTACTTGTTGTTTGGGCAATCATTACCTTTTTTAGCGAGAGGGGGAAAGAAGATAAATGAATCCTACACTTTTAACTTTTATTTTCTATCTTATCGTAATGATCGTAATTGGTATTATTACATACCGTATGACAAATACCTTATCGGATTATGTCTTAGGTGGAAGAAAATTAAACAGTTGGGTTACTGCCTTTTCAGCTTCAGCTAGTGATTTTAGCGGTTGGCTGTTAATTGGCTTACCTGGAGCTGCTTATGCAGCAGGTCTTGGTACATGGAGTTTATGGATCGCCATTGGCTTAGCGATTGGTGCCATGATTAATTGGCAGTATGTTGCAAAGCGACTTCGAATCTATACAGAATATACAAATGATTCTATTACGCTTCCTCAGTATTTTGAAAATCGATTCAGAGATAACTCTCATTTATTGCGAGTCATTTCAGCAGCATTTATTTTAGCTTTTTTCCTTTTTTATACTGCTTCTGGTTTAGTTGCTGGTGCGAAGCTTTTTCAGGGAACCTTTGATATGGATTATCATTTAGCACTAACGGTTGGAGCAATTATTATTGTTGCATATACTTTTTTGGGAGGGTTTTTGGCTGTTAGCTACACCGATTTTATTCAAGGTGCATTAATGTCTGCAGCACTTCTTTTTACGTCTATTTATGGATTGATTGAGATTGGTGGATTTAGGGAATTGTTTAATCAACTAGGTCAAATAACACCAAGTCTAATCGATGCATTTGCCGCAACCGAATACAATCAAGTGGAAGGGGTTCTTTGGGAATCTGCAGGTGCAATTGGAGCAGTGGGAATCATTTCTGCTCTTGCTTGGGGATTAGGATATTTTGGGCAGCCACATATACTTGCCCGATTTATGGCGATTCGATCTCATAAGGAAGTTCGTAAAGCCCGGTTAATTAGTGTATCGATGGGCTTAGTGATTCCACTTTACGGGGCGTTGATTGTTGGAATGCTTGGAATTGTAACCTTTGATCAGCCGCTTGCGGATTCCGAGCAAGTATTTATTCAGCTTGTACAAGTGGTATACAATCCTTGGATCGCAGGAGTTTTATTAGCTGCTGTACTTGCAGCCATTATGAGCACGGTTGATTCCCAATTACTAGTATCATCTAGTGCTCTATCTGAGGATTTTTACAGAAGGTATTTCCGCAAAAATGCTAGTGAAACAGAACTCGTATGGGTTGGTCGCATCTCGGTATTAGTTATTGCCGTTATTGCTGTTATGATTGCATGGAATGAAACGAGTTCCGTCCTTGATTTAGTAAGTTATGCATGGGCTGGATTTGGTGCTACATTTGGCCCCGCCATATTATTTTCTTTATTTTGGCGAAAGACCTCCCGAAATGGTGCAGTGGCAGGAATATTAATTGGTGGAATTACTGTATTCCTATGGCCGTTAACTGGCTCCGAGCTCTATGAAATGGTACCAGGATTTGTTTTATCAAGTATTGCTATTGTCTTATTTAGCCTCGTTGGAAAAGGACCATCAAAAGAAATGATAGATGAGTACGATAAAGTCACAGGAGTTAAATAAATACTAGGAGTGGTACAACATGAATCAGGAAAAAATTTATGGAAATACACCATGCTTTTTAGGGGCAACCAAGTTAAAAATAAGTAGTGAACAGATACAAGATTATGACGTATTAATTTACGGTGTTCCTTGGGAAGGTGCTGTTACTTGGGGTGATTACACAGGCTGTGAATTAGGACCAAAAGCCATCCGCTTAAATTCAGCTCGCTATTCGGGGTACTTGCCAGAACTTGATCATATTGACGTACTCTCCCATTATCAACTCGCTGATTTAGGCGATGTCGATGTGGTGCCGGCAGATACGATTGAGACGATGAGACGTATTGAACAGTTTGCAAGCAGCGTATGGGATTCGAAGCGTTTCCCAGTTGCATTTGGTGGAGATCATGGCATCACCTATCCAATCGTGAAAGCATTAAGTGAGCAAGTCGACGGTCAAGTTGGCATCATTCATTTAGATGCTCATTATGATAATTATAAGGATTATGATGGGGATCTTTATGCAAGAAGTACACCATTCCATCGCATTTATGAAAGTGAAAGTGTACGCAATGAAAGTATTGTGCATATGGGAATTCATGGACCGAGGAATGCTCGTGAAACAGGAAAGTACGCAAAAGAGGTAGGAGCAACTACCATTTCGGTACGGGATGTTCGAAAGGCTACCGATATAGCACAGCTAGCTAAGGAAGCCTACGCCATTGCTAGTAAAGGGACCGAAGCGGTATACTTAAGTATTTGTAGTGACGTATTAGATTTTGCATTTAATCCTGGTGGCCCTGTTGATGGGAATGGGTTGACATCTTTCGAGTTATTAGAACTTATTCATGAATTTGCCAAACAAGGGATAAAAGGAATGGATTATGTAGAAGTGTACCCTCAACAGGATACGAATGATAATTCTTCCCATTTTGTAACGTATGCCGTGTTATATGCTTTAGCTGGAAATATCATCCATAAACAGAAAAAATGAAACAGGTAGAAATTATTTATTGGCTTAAGTGTCACAATTTTGATGCTTAAGCCTTTAAGTTGTTTGAGTAGTTCATCTTGCTTGGTCATTTTCAGCTAGTTAAAAGTAAACATCTGAGAGGAAAATCATTCTAAATACACTTGTTGCTTTTATTACAAATTGTTACGATAAAGTTACAGAATGTGTAAAGGAGGAGACAGGTTGACCAAAGATATGGTGGACGATCTGTTGCATGCTATCACTGATGTCATGGATGAACTAGAGGATATACAAACAAATAGCCAGCAAATTGACGAACTATACAGCAATCTAGAAACGAAGATGAACCACATGGAGCTACATATTCATGGACTAGAAAAGAACATAAAACATATAAATGAAAAGATAGCAGTTGTAACAGAAGGGAATTTACAGCAAGGCACAAAAAAGTTAATAGCACGAAAGGTAGTTTATTAAAAAGCGTGCATCTGCAGGCTTATTTTTTTATGTAAGGAAAAATAGAAAAATTGGTGGTTTGACCTTTATAAATCGCCGCCTTAAAGAAAGGAATTACTTCATAAGCGAGAGATACTCCATGTTCTTTGAAAGGTTTTTTTGCTATGATGAATGAAAAAAGGAGGGAGAGAATGGGGAAACGCTCCAAACAATTCATAGAAAAATTACAAAAGAATCGTACACTCATTGGAAGTTTAATATTAATCATAACGTTATTATGGGGATATGCTTGGGTGCTTATGAAGCAAGCATTGGACTACATGGGTCCATTCACCTTCTCTTCGTTTCGATTTGGTGTAGGAGCTATTACCTTATTAGTAGTGGCCTGGATCATGAAAGTGGGGCTGCCACCGAAGCAATACTGGAAACATATATTTGTCATTGGTATATTACAAACGGCTATCGTATTCCTGCTTGTCATGTATGGCTTACGTTTTGTCGATGCTGGTAAGTCATCGGTATTGCTTTATTCCATGCCAATGTGGAGTAGTTTGTTAGCAGCAAAGTATTTAAATGAAAGATTAACCCTAGCCAAATCTTCTGGATTGATTATTGGTATGCTTGGATTATTAACTATCTTAGGATGGGATATTTGGATGGGGCAATCAATCGAGATTATTATCGGGGAAGTATTAATTATTATAGCCGCTATTTCCTGGGCAATAGCAAACATCTATTATCGAAAGAAAGTACAAGATCTCCCACAGTTACAAGTATCCGCATTCCAAATGTTCTTTGGAACGATTGCCATTATGGTTGTTACGCTAATCATGGAACCCAATGAGCAGCTTTTATTAAATGCTCAAAGTATCTATTACATATTATTTACAGGTATTTTTGCCTCGGCGCTCTGTTTTACGGTATGGTTTCTTATCCTTAGTTTAATCGATATGGTATCTGCGACCATCTCGACATTATTAGTACCGATGTTTGGTTTAATTTTCTCCAGCTTCTTACTAGGTGAAAAAATTACACTTGGTGTGTTTGCGGGTTCAGTAATGATCATTATTGGCATCATTATTGCGCAAATTAATCAACCTATGCGTGGGAAACCTTTAGAAGAGTAAGTAGAAATGGTACTTCCGTTTGAAAGTGTTATTTTTTCTAAGAATAAAATATGCTCGGTTTAATCGTTCTATTTGTATTTAAGATATGATAATTAAAGCAACCTAATTTGCCACGGTATTTGTATAGAAGAGGGGGAGTATGACAAGTGAAATCTGAATCAATATATCGATGGAAGCATGGGAAGCAACGTATTCAATCGTACTATGAATCGTATTTAGATACGTTGGCAATAGAATATAAGCGAACATATGTAAACACACGATATGGTAAGACGCATGTACTGACAATAGGTCCGGCGAATGCCAAACCAATAATTATTTTACAAGGAGGAAATGCAATTAATCCGATGACGTTACAGTGGTTTCGGCAATTATTTAAGCATTATAGAATCATTGCTCCTGATACTATCGGACATCCAGGTTATAGTGATGAAGTTCGCATTTCTGCTAAAGACAAGAGCTTTGCAAATTGGATACTAGATATTATGTCGTATTTTCAAGTAGAAAGAAGTGCGTTTATTGGCCCGTCATATGGTGCGGGGATTATTCTTCGGTTAGCAGCTAATTTTCCTGAAAAAATAGATTGCGCAATTCTCGTAAACCCTGCGGGAATTCATTTAGGTCCCAAGAAAGACATGGTCAGAAAGATTCTTATTCCTTTGGTACGTTTTCATCGAACTAATTCAGAAACACATTTACAAAAAATTACAGACCATATGTCTGCTGGTATGATGAGGCAACAAGATCAACAGTTGATTGGCGAGATATTTAGATATGTAAAACTGGAAAGAAATATGCCGAAGTTGACGAAACGAAAAGAACTAGTAAACTATCAAGCACCAACCATGGTTATTACTGGGGAATCAGATGTTTTCTTTCCCGGCGTTAAGATATTCAAGACAGCCCGAAGTATCATTCCTAACCTCATAAGCTTTCATTCCTATGATATGGGGCATTTTCCATCTGATGAGTATCTCTCATCGATTAATTTAGATATAAAAACTTTTTTAACTAGGTATTATTAATAGAGGTAAAGTGTTACACAATGGAATATACGTTTATCGGGTAACACATCAGCCTCCCTAAAAGCTGTATTTGCTCTTAAGGAGGCTGATGTGATGTTGTGCACCCGTAGTAGTCTCCACCAAGTTTTTCAACTTTGCTGTCTAAAAGCTCGTTTCAGACAGCAAAGCAAGTTAAAATTAAAAGAACAATAGGCCAATAGCAATTGGAAAGAAGCTATATAGTAGTATTAGTACACAAAATCCCATGATATCACGTACTTTTAATCCAGCAATTGCAAGCAATGGCAATGCCCAAAATGGTTGAATCATATTTGTCCAAGCGTCTCCCCAGGCAACTGCCATTGCTGTCTTGGCTGTGTCCACACCTAATTCTAGGGAGGCGGGAATCATAATCGGAGCTTGAACCGCCCACTGGCCACCGCCAGAAGGGACAAAGAAATTGACGATACCAGCACTGATAAATGCAAATAACGGGAATGTGAATTCATTTGATATATTCACAAACGCCATCGACATTTGTTCGGAAAGACCAGATGTTACCATCATTCCCATAATCCCTGCATAGAAAGGGAATTGAACAATAATACCACCCGCATTTTTAACCGCACTTGTGACACTATTAAGAAAGCGTCGAGGCGTCCGATGAAAAAGGATCCCTAGAAACAACATGATAAAGTTGACAATATTAATATTTAAATCAAATCCATTTTCGATAAAGAAAAAAACGACAAATGCTAGACCGAATACGCCAATTAACAGGGATAATACTTTACTATTTTCTAATCGTTCCGCTGGCGTTAGCTCTCCCAGTGGTTCTTCTGAATTGTCGATGGAATGATTAATCTCTTCGGGTCTCCAAAGGGTCGCATTCGTATTATGTAGCGGATCTCTTGCCTTCATTAAGAAGCGGTTCAAAAATGGCAATGTAAATAATAGCACTGCTACTATAAATAAGTTGAAACTGCTGAACAAGGTATCAGAAACAGGAATGGTGCCAATCGTATCTTCCAAAAAGTGGCCTGGTGTGGCAATTAAAAGCGGAATGGAAGCAGATAATCCACCGTGCCACAGTAGGAAACCACTGTATGCACTAGCCATTAGCACACGATAGTCAACCGTTGGAACTCGTTTGGCTACATGGATTGCAAACAATGCACCAACAACGAGACCAAACCCATAGTTAATCAAGCATGCAGCAGAGGAAACAAAGGTTACCAATAAAATAGCTTGCGAAGGCGTATCGGCTATTGTACTAAGCTTACTTAATAAACGCTTCACAATGGGGGTATTGGCTAAAATGTAACCTGTGACAACAATGAGCGACATTTGCATAGCAAATGCTAATAAATCCCAAAAACCACCTCCCCAGTACGACACCATCTCTACTGGCGAACTCTCAGTGAATAGTACACCAAGAATAAACACAATAATCGTCAATAGAATGGCAAATAGAAATGCATCTGGTAAATAACGCTGCACCATTCGATCACAAAAACGCGTAATTGCTTTCATCGATTTACTCCTCTCTTCATAGATTGCTTGATAATGAGTAAATTGTTTACTTATGTTACTAGCCTCATTTGGATCAAGCTAGCTGCATTCCGAATTAACTGAGTACTTAGTGCCATTCCTACGGCACTAACCAGCCGCTTCTTTCTCTTTACTAAAAGCGCTTTCTTAAATCATAACAAATCAGTATTCTACATTATATTCTATTTTCCTATGAAAAAGAAAATATTTTATCCAAAAATGATTAAACTTTCTTCCAACATGCCGATATAAGGAATGTAATCATCTTGATGATGAATGTTTCGGCCAAACATTCGTATATTGGATAATAGCTCTCATACAAGAGCTGTTATAGATGAGGCACAAGGACGTACCTCAAAAACACTACTTACATGGAGGTAAGAAAATTATGATTATTAATCACAACATTGCGGCGCTTAACACGCACCGCCAACTATCTGGTAACAACAGTGCAGTACAAAATTCTTTGGAGAAACTTTCTTCTGGTCTACAAATTAACAAGGCTGGTGATGATGCAGCAGGTCTTGCAATCTCTGAAAAAATGCGAGGTCAAATTCGCGGTTTGGAAATGGCTTCTAAAAACTCCCAAGATGGCATTTCATTGATTCAAACTGCTGAAGGCGCACTAAACGAATCACACGCTATTCTACAACGTATGCGTGAACTTACTGTTCAAGCTTCTAACACAGGAACACAGGAATCAGAAGATCTACAAGCAATTCAAGATGAAATCGGGTCACTTATTCAAGAATTAGGTGGAGAAACTGGTAGTAAAGGTATTTCTGACCGTACAGAATTTAACGGAAAAACCTTACTTGATGGCAGTCTAGCTACTGACGGTGTGACTTTCCAAGTTGGAGCCAACGCAGGACAGCAGTTAACTGTTGAAATTGCTGACATGAGTGCAGAGGGCTTAGGTGTAAATGAAATTTCTGTGGTAGATGAGAGTGGTGAAGCATTAGACACTGCTGGTTATGATGGTTTATTAGAGAGCATTGACGAAGCAATTAACACTGTTTCCACTCAACGTTCTAACCTTGGTGCAGTTCAAAACCGTTTGGAGCATACGATTAACAACCTTGGGGCATCTGCTGAAAACTTAACAGCTGCTGAATCACGTATACGTGATGTTGATATGGCTAAAGAAATGATGAACTTTACGAAAAATAACATTTTGACACAGGCTGCGCAAAGTATGTTGGCACAAGCTAATCAACAACCGCAAGGCGTTTTACAACTACTTCGATAAACAATAACAAATAGTAGAAAAAAGGGGTCATTCCTATTAGCGAATGATTCCTTTTTTATTTACAATTAATTCGCAATTTGAATCAAACTATTCCCTTCTTCGTCCGATAATAAATTTAGAGTGATTTTTAAGGTGAATCTTAGGAGGAATAGATTTGAATGAGCTGACAGATCAACAACTTTCACAGGTAAACAATATTGTTCAGACGTTGTTGGAAGCGACTGAACACTTTCACGAGCTTATAAAACGTAAAGAAATGAATCAAAGTATTTATACACTTAGTTCCATCGTTGAGGGGTTTAGTTCAGTCAGTAATGTGATTTCATCACATAGCAATGAGTTAGATAAAAAGCGAAAAAAATTGGAGGCACAGTTACTTCAAACTGCTCAATTGTTGGAAAAGGGAAATACTACAAAGATAAGCGAAGTTTTACAATTTACATTATTACCACTATTGAAATCGATATGTGATATTACTTCGAAAGAATTTGTTGAAATAGAAGAAGATAAGGTTTGTACAATTGGAGTTTTTTCTTCGCATGGCAATCCTAGACGTTTTATTCCGAATCCTCGTTTAAATGCGCTAATTCAAGAAAGTGAGAGGCAACATGCTCGATTGTTATTTTTTGAGTCAACGGATATTGACTTTACTAAGAATGAAATTAATGCCGACATATGTGTAAATAGTAATTGGGAACGCATTCGTGTTCCCTTTCCGGATGTAATAAATAATGTGGGAACGGGAAAACGGTCATTAGCTGAAAGGAAGTTAAGAAGGGTTATTCCATTCACAAGCTATCATGTAGGTAATAAGTTCCAACTGCCGAAACTAATTGCAAAGCATAGAAAATATGCAGAATTACTAGTACCTTTTCAGCTATGCAGAAATGAAAATATTATTTTTGAATTTCTTCAAAAAAACAATAAAGTCGTATTCAAAGCACTCTCAAGTAATAGAGGAGAGAATATTTTTTTCGTTACAAAAAAGGGTTCCAGATATATTTTATCCGAACATAAAAAAGAAAAAGTATTAAGTTATGATGCTTTTACTAATTGGCTGAGGACCGTTATTTTAGGAAAGAAAGATCGCTTCATTATACAGCGTTATATTCATACGCGTACAAAGAATGGTGAACCTTATCATATTCGAGCGCATGTTCAAAAGAATGGAGAAGGTCTTTGGGTATTAACTCATATCTATCCTCGTGTAGGGAATAAAAAAAGTAATTTAAGTAATGTTGCTACAGATGGTAGAGTGGAAGACTTTCATGCTTTTTTAGAACAAGAGTTTGGAAAAAATGGGGCAACATATGAACATGATATCTTACGTCTTTCCCTTGAACTAGCACAGTACCTTGATAAACTTCATTATTTTGCATTGGATGAGCTTGGGATCGACTTAGCGATTGACGAACATGGGAAATATTGGATGCATGAAGCGAATAATGGACCACAAACGGCTTATCATGAAGAAAAGCGTGCAATTAATACAATCGCCTATGCGAGGTATATAGCAAAAAATAAGATTGTTCATAAAGACACGGTTGTTAATAGTGACTTCCAAGCCAATATATCTAACTTAGCTTTTGCTCCAACGAATGGGAATGTACGATTAGCTGTCCTTGAAAAACCAAATATTAATATTAATAAGGAAGAAGAAAATTTTCTAATTGAATTAGCGCAAACTGCAAGAAAAGAGGAAGTTAATTTTTTCACATTTACACCAAATGATATTGACTATAATGAGATGCTAATAAAAGGTAATTTTTTTGAAAATGGGAAATGGGTAGCAAAAATCGTCACATATCCAGAGGTTATCTACGACAGAACAAATTTAAGAGGAAATACAAACGTTTCGTTCTTATATGGAGAGTTAAGTGATATTCAGTTTATTAATAAATGGCCTGTTGAATATCAGTTACGATCAAATATCTATCAAAATCTTCTAGAGGAAGATAACCTTGCTAACTGTATGCCAGCTTTTAAAAGTGTAACTAGAACCAGAGATATATTTCAATATCTAGATAAATATAAAAAAGTTATGCTACGAACGGAAACGGGTTCGTTTTTGGGGGAAGCTCATTATATTAAAAAAATGGAGAATGGGAAGTACCAATTATCGCATGATAAATCATGTAAGGTATATAATGAATTACCTCTATTAAATAAATTCAAAAAATTAATCAGCGAAACAAATTTGGTTATCCAAGAGGATCCAAGAGAAAATTTGAATACAATTAGCGTACATCTAATGGAGAATCCATTTCATGAATGGGAAATGGTTAGTAGTTATGTGAAACTTCATAGCTGTTCAAAAAGTAGTAATGAAAAGGTGAGTTTAACGAATTACCTTCATTCAAAAGAAGATAGCCAAGATATGAACCATATCGAAAAGGATATACGATTGCTTTCAAGTAAAGCTGCTAGTTCTTTAAAAAGGGTATATGGGGAAAAAATTACAGAGGTAGTTGTAGAATTAGGATTGGATGAATCAAAGAATCTATTTTTATTAGAAACAGATCCTCTTGGACCCAATTATATTTACGATAAATTCGAACTATCTAAGCATATTATCCGTTATGTTAATGATTTTGTGACGAAATAAATGCTGGATAACTAAAAATCTTTCTAAGCGAAAAGCTTAGAAAGATTTTTAGATGAATAGTAATTCTAATATATTCTTATTCAAAAACCGGCATTCTCAAGTGGTTGTTTCATCTAAAATTAACTATATGGATATTGTCGTGCTTTATGTTGGATACTAATCCACTTATATGTTGTAAAAGCATCTAAACTCCAGTCACCATTTAAACGACCAAGTCCAGAATTTTTCACCCCGCCAAATGCAACATTTGGTTCGTCATTAATGGTTCCGTCATTAATATGGATCATACCAGTGTCCATTTGCTTAGCAAGTTCAGCACCACGTTCCACATTGCTCGTATGAATTGCTCCACTCAAGCCATAGTCACTATTATTCGCATAAGCAATTACTTCTTTATCACTCGAAACTTTTAAAATGGATACTACGGGCGCGAATAGTTCTTCATTCGCTATTGCCATTTCTGGTGTCACATCGGTAAAGACAACAGGTTCAACGATATTCCCTTCCACGTTTCCTTTAACAAGAGGAGTAGCACCTTCTTTAATTCCTTTTTCAACCAAAGCGACCGTTGCGTTCACTTGTTGCTCATTAATCAGAGGTCCAATAATAGTCGTTGGATCATTCGGGTTACCACAGGTTAACGTTTTTACTTTCGCTGCGTATTTTTCTACAAATTCATCATAAACATTCTCGTGGACAATTAAACGATTTGCAGACATACAAATTTGACCCTGATGGGTGAAGCGACTGAACACGGCAGCACTTACTGCAAGATCAACATCAGCATCATCAAGCACGACAAGGGCGCTGTTTCCTCCTAATTCTAAATGGGTTTCTTTCAAATGTTTTCCAGCGACTGCGCCAATATGTTTTCCAACTTTGGTAGAACCAGTGAAGGAAATAGCACGTGGAATAGGATGCTCGACAAATTGATCACCAATTTCAACAATTTCTGTCGTAATGACATTTAATAGCCCTTTTGGCAGCCCAGCTTGTTCAAAAATTTTTGCAATCATCGTTCCACCTGTAATTGGTGTATGTTCATGAGGTTTTAGGACAACGCCATTCCCAGCAGCTAATGCAGTAGCAACTGATTTCATGGACAAGAAGAACGGAAAATTAAATGGACTGATAACTCCTACAACACCTACAGGAATTCGGTATACACGATTTTCTTTATCATCAATAGGTGATGGGAGTATTTTTCCATCCATACGGAATGGAAAGGTGGAAGCTTCTTTAATAATATTTATTACTAGTCCGATTTCAAATTCAGCCTTTAATCTAGTTCCACCAATTTCTTCGATAATAATTGCAACAATTGCTTCATGGTTTTGTTCGATATACGTGACGGCTTTTTCAAATACTTCACGTTGAACTACTGGATTTGCTTTGGCCCAGATTTTCTGGACTTTGGCAGATGCTTGATAGGCTTGATCCAAATCATTGATACTAGCAGCTTGATAAGTTGCAATAGGTTCGCCATTATAAGGGTTCGTATTTTCCATCTTTGTTGAAGCAGTACCCTCGCGCCATTCTCCGTTAATGTATTGACTACTTAATTCATTGAAATTCATAGGTATCTCTCCTAGTTAGTTTTTTAATTCGAGATTTTCTTTTGCAAGTTGAGCTAATGTATGAATATTACTATTAATTTCCTGCATGGTTGCAGTAAGCTCTTCAATTGCCGCTGACTGGCTATCTGATTCTAAGTTCGCATCTTGTATATACGAATCCAAATTCGAGATTACTCCTTTAATATCGTCGGTAATTGCATGAATTTCTGAGGCTTGTTCCTTGGAGCTTGCTGCCATTTTTCGTATTTCATCAGCAACAACGGTAAATCCCCTTCCGTGTTCACCAGCTCGTGCTGATTCAATTGCTGCATTTAAACCTAATAAATTACTTTGGTCTGCAATGCCCTTTACGACATTAGACACCTTTTCGATATTTTCTACCCGATTTGTCACTTCGGTCGCTTTTTCAGAAACAAACGACATATTACTAGCTAAGCCGGTAATTGATTCCGCCATATCTTGAATCGTATTGGTCACTTCATCAAATACCATGGATAAGTTGGAAGCTACTTCGGACAGTTGATTCGCTTTTTGTACACTCAACCCAACTCCAATTCCTCCAATAACATTCCCTGATTGGTCATGCAGCGGGACAGCACGAGCGATTAAATTCACTCCAAATAACTCAGCAGGAACAATCGCTGCTTGATTTTGATTCTGGCGAATAGCGTTTGTAACAATATCTCCGTCCATTAATGGGTCACCAGGTGTTACTTTTAGAGAAAATGTCTTCGCTGGAAAATTAATTACTAATTTCTCTGTATCATAAATGCCAATCGTTATATCATCATTAATTAATTCCTGAAGAAACGGGCCCACCGTTACAAATGCTTGTAATAATGGATGTACATCTAATTCTTCATTTGTTGACACTACCATTTATCTATTCACTCCTTATCAATTTTTAAACTTCCAGTTACACTGTTTCTCCATTTGTATCGGATGGAAAGGCTGGTTGTTGAAAGGGAGTGGGACTTTGTACACAAAATATACATAAATAGGATAAAAGTCTCAATAAAAAATAACAACGATTACCAATTTATTCTTTACCTTTTGTAATAAGAGCCGATAACAAGGATAGGTAACAAGTTAACTTTTAAACAAAAGGATTACAATGGTGCCAACAACAATTTTCATCCGTTTGTTGCGTGTAAAGTTGAGAGCATAAGGGGTTTATTTAAAGGCTGGTACAATATTTAGCTAAACAATCCGTGAAAAGTGAAACGGTTCACTACGATCGTTTTTTGTCTGAAGTTATCGTTATGGAGCAGCCATTGATTTATGAAAACGAGGAGGTAGCACATTGGATAAGACATCAGTTATAGGTATTATCTTAGGAATTATTGCGGTAGGAGTAGGAATGGTATTAAAAGGAGTACATATTGGAGCTCTTGTGAACCCCGCAGCCATTCTAATTATTCTTGTCGGGACGGCAGCATCAGTCTGTATTGCATTTCCGTTGAGTACGATAAAAAAAGTACCATCTTTATTTAAGATCATTTTTTCTAATGATCAGCATGATGATCCCAAGGACGTTGTCTTGATGTTTACTGATTTAGCTGATCAAACACGAAAAGAGGGGATCCTGTCACTAGAAAAACAACTGCAGGAAGTAGACGATCCGTTTTTAAAATCCGGTTTACAGTTTGTGGTAGATGGCCAATCTCCAGAGTTTATTCGTGAAGTTATGATCGAAAAAATGAATGCGATTGAAAATAGACATCAAGAAGGAATTGCCGTGTTTTCCCAGGCTGGAACGTATGCACCAACATTAGGAGTACTAGGTGCTGTTATTGGTTTAATTGCTGCACTTGGAGATATGCAGGATATGGACGTGCTAGGTCATGCTATTTCGGCAGCTTTTATCGCAACATTGTTAGGTATTTTCACTGGATATGTTTTGTGGCATCCCTTCGCTAATAAGCTCCGTGAAAAGTCGAGGAAAGAAATTCAAGTGAAAGAAATTATGTTAGAAGGGATGCTTTCCATTACTGTAGGTGATTCAGCATTAGTAGTAAGAGACAAGCTAGGATCGTATTTATCCACGAAAGCGTTTATTACCTTACAAGGGGAGGAGGCTGATGCGTAGAAATAAAAAGAAAAATTCGCATCATATCGATGAGTCATGGTTACTTCCTTATTCTGATTTACTAACGTTACTATTAGCATTATTTATTGTGTTATTTGCGATGAGTGAAGTCGACTCGCAAAAATACCGAGAATTATCTCGGGTGTTTCAAAATGAATTTTCTGGCGGCCAATCGATACTTGAAGAGAGTAATAAGGCAATAGAATTACCGAATGAAGAACAAGAAGAGGATAAACAAACGGAACAGAGTGCCAATGAACAAGAGCTACATGAATTACAAACACTACAAAAGCAGATGAACCAGTATATAGAAGAAAAAAATTTAGATGCCATGTTAGCTACCCAATTAACAGATGAAGGCCTGCTGATTACCATTTTAAATGATGTCACATTCGATTCTGGAAGTGCAGAAGTGACAGCGAATGGGGAGGAAATTGCCAAGGAATTGTCTGAATTTCTTTATACGGACCCACCTCATCAAATTGTCATAAGTGGCCATACGGATAATAAACCAATCAAATATGCAGAATTCACATCAAATTGGGAATTAAGTGTAACAAGAGCGGTTAATTTTATGCATTTATTATTAACGAATGAAAAATTAGATCCAACGCGATTCAGTGCAAAAGGGTTTGGAGAACACCAACCTACTGTACCAAATACAACGATCGAAAATCGGGCAAAAAATCGTAGAGTTGAGGTTCTTATCTTACCGAATTATGAAATTAATACAGGAAGTCAAAATGAATCAACAAGGTAATAGACATAAGGGGGAAGTAGAGTGAAGAGCTTATTTCAATTTAAACATTTACAGACGAAGTTATTTGTGGCATTTTCCGTTATTACTTTATTTGTTTTCGTATTGGGAGTGACCAATTATATTGTAATCAATAACAATAACCAAGATACTCATGAAATTATTAAAGAAGAATTGCCAGTGTTAGTTGCTGATGAACAGCTTGCGATTAATATGGCAGAACGTACAAGTCTTATTCGTGGATACTTATTATATGGAGAAGAAAAATATAAGCAGGAATTTAATGATACGTTAGAAGCAACAATGGAATTAGAGAATTTTGTCTTAGAAAACAGTGATTCAGAGCAAGCAAAAGCTCTAATAGATAAGAAGATTGAGTGGGGGCACCTCACCGATGAAGTATTTAAACAATACGATAATGGAAATGAAGATCAAGCACGATTAATTATGACAAATGAAGTGCAGCCAATAGCTAATGAATTAATTCAAGGTTTTAGTGATTTAGCGAAAGCAAAAGAGACAAAGATCAATGAGGTGGGGGAAACAATTATACAATCAGGTGACCAGACAGTTATGATTGGAGGAATTGTTTCCATTGCGGTTGCAGTATTAGGAATTGTGATTGCGTATTTAACTTCAAGAACCATTACCCGACCATTGCAGCATTTAAAGGAACGAATGAATCTAATTGCTGCTGGAGACCTTCATCATGAACCGCTGGAAACAAAATCAAAAGACGAACTTGGCCAATTGATGATTGCAACGAATACGATGAATGAAAACCTTCAGGATTTGTTACATCGTGTTAAACGTGTATCAGATACAGTAAATGAACAGAGCGATGCTCTAAAACAAGCTGCTAATGAAGTACAACAAGGGACAGAACAAGTCGCCGAGACCATGCAGGAATTAGCAACTGGTTCGGAATCGCAAGCTAGCCATGCAGGAGATCTTGCGGGAGTTATGAACGAATTTAATACAAGTATTCAAGAGGTCAATACGAAAAGCGAATCAATTGAATCTGCTTCGATGGATATCCTTCAACAGGCAGAAGGTGGTCAAAAGGTGATGACTACAACTAAACAACAAATGAAGACAATTGATCAATTGGTACAGACTGCTGTTAGACGTGTACAAGGTTTAGATAGTCAATCGCAACAAATCTCTCATTTAGTAACGGTTATTAGCGAGATTGCTGAACAAACGAATTTACTTGCTCTAAATGCAGCGATTGAAGCTGCAAGGGCAGGAGAGCATGGAAAAGGTTTTTCCGTTGTAGCAGACGAAGTAAGGAAATTGGCTGAACAGGTTTCTTCCTCTTTGCAAGATATTACCAATGTGGTTGGTAACATTCAGTCAGAAACGAATCAAGTTGCTACATCTCTACGGGAAGGGTATAGTGAAGTACAAGAAGGAACAAAACAAATGGAAACAACCGGGGAAACCTTCCATTCTATCCATTCCTCTGTAAAAACAATGACAGCCAGTATTTCTACTGTGAAAAATCATTTAGCCCGTATTTCTACTAAAAGTAAGGATATGAATGGATCTATCGGAGAAATTGCAGCGATATCGGAAGAATCAGCTGCAGGTGTTGAACAAACGTCTGCCTCTACACAACAAACAAGTAGTTCCATGCAGGAAGTAACTGCAAATGCAGAACAGCTTGCTAGTTTGGCAGATGAACTAAATGAATTAATGAAACGGTTTAACCTGTAACAGGCTATTAAACATATTGTAATACATCTTTTGACTAACTTAGGTATATAATGAACAAGAAAATCATGGTAAAAATCCATGATTTTTTTGATTGCAGTCCTTGGGAGAGTAATGATCGACAAAAAACACCAAAACTTGTCAAGAAAACAACCTTAAAAAACTTTGACCAAATCTTTAGATTGAGTTATAATTAAAAATCGTTATTAGAAAAATTTATGGATTAAAAGGTAAATGAACAGGGTATAAAAAAGATAATGACTAACTAAATGAGTTTTAAATTCGAGGTGAAAAAAGTGAAGAAATTTTTATCAACCAAAATGGGCTTCTTCGCGGTTGCACTAGTGCTTTTCTGGATAAAAACATATGCAATATATAAAACGGAATTTAGTCTGGGTGTAAGTGGGGCGATGCAAGAATTTCTATTATTCTTAAACCCTCTTAGTTCTGGATTAATTTTTCTCGGACTAGCATTATTTGCGAAAGGTAGAAGAGCTGGTATTTGGATCATCATTGTTGATACCATTTTAACCTTTATACTATATGCTAATGTCGTCTTCTACCGTTTCAACAGTGACTTTATTACAATTCCGACCATGATGCAGACGGATAACTTTGGAAGTATTGGTGGAAGTATAGCCGATCTAGCACAAATGCATGACTTGCTTTACGCAGTAGACATTTTATTCCTTATTGTATTGTTTACGTTCGTACGTAAAAGCTGGACCGTTAGCCGTATGCAGTTGCGTAAGCCTTTTATGGTATTAGCAACAGGGGTATTAGTATTTACTATTAATCTAGGATTAGCTGAAGCTGATCGTCCACAATTATTAGAACGTACATTTGATAGAAACTATCTAGTAAAATATTTAGGTGCGTTTAACTTTACAATCTATGATGCTATTCAAAGTGCTAAGACGTCAACAAGACGTGTATTAGCTGATAGCAATGACATTACCAAAGTAGAAGAATATACCGATGCAAAATATGCAGAACCAAATGAGAAATACTTTGGTAAAGGAGAAGGGAAAAATATTATCAAGATTCACTTAGAGTCATTCCAGTCATTCCTAATTGACTATAAATTGAATGGCGAAGAAGTAACGCCATTTCTGAATGATCTAGTACATGATCAAGAAAAAGGCTTTACGTATTTTGATAACTTCTTCCATCAAACAGAGCAAGGAAAGACAGCTGATGCTGAATTAATAACCGATACGTCACTATATGGTTTACCACAAGGATCAGCGTTTGTAACAAAAGGAAATAATACGTACCAAGGACTGCCAGCAATTCTTGAGCAGCAGCAAGGGTATACAAGTTCTGTCTTCCATGGAGATGGGAAGTCATTTTGGAACCGGGATGAGGTTTATAAACACTTAGGTATTAATGAGTTTTATCATGAAGACTATTATGATATGAGTGAAGAAAATGTCATTAACTATGGCTTGAAGGATAAACCATTCTTCGAACAATCCATGCCATATTTAGAAGATATGGAACAACCTTTCTATGCACACATGATGACATTGACGCATCATCATCCATATCTAATTGATGAAGAAGATGCATCTATTGAACCTGCAGAAACTGGGGATGGTTCTGTTGACCGTTATTTCCAAACGGCACGCTATTTAGATGAATCGTTAGAGCAATTCTTTAATGATCTAAAAGAAAAAGGTCTCTATGAAGACTCGATTATCATGATCTACGGTGACCACTATGGAATTAGTGATAACCATAATCGAGCGATGAAAGAAATAACAGGCGAAGAAATTACATCATTGAAAAACGCTGAATTGCAACGTGTTCCATTCATGATTAAAGTACCTGGAGTGGAAAGTGAAGGAATTAACCATGAATATACCGGCCAAATCGATGTTATGCCAACACTTCTTCATATTCTAGGTATCGACGCTAGTGATTATATCCAATTCGGTACAGATATGTTCTCAGAGGATCATAAAGAATTTGTTCCTTTCCGTAATGGTAACTTTATGACCGATGAATATAGTTATGTTGATGGGAAGTATTATGATAACGAGACAAAAGAAGTGATCAAGGAACCTACGGAAGAAATGAAGAAAATGGAAGATCAAGTTGTCAAAGAACTAGAACTGTCGGATGAAGTCTTATATGGTGACTTGTTACGCTTCTATACACCAAATGAAGAGTGGGAGCCAGTAGATACAGATAATTATTTCTATGGTGGTCCTGATGAAGAGAATCCAAATCAAGATCAAGAAACAAAAGAAGAATAGGAAAAGGGTGCAGCTCATGAGCTGCACCCTTTTTAGATTGTCTAAATTCCTAAGTTATGAGTTAATAGCTAGTAAGACGCAATAGAAAATGATTAGGTTTTTATTAGAAGATGAATCAATTTTCAATAAAATTTACTGATAACAATAACCAAATTGCATAGAAAACACATCAAATGCATTACATCGTACATAAAAAATGACATACAATGCAGTATACAAGCAGTAAGTAAGGCCTGTTTGTATAGTAAAAAGAGAAAATTACCAGGAAACCAAACAAATGTTCTGTTTTTACGTATTTAATCATTCATCTATGGTATACTATTAACAGATAATGTTCTTTGGGATTACAAGGCTAGCCCTATTGATAAGGAGGGGGTGAGCCAATTGAACATTTATGAAGTGATTATGGTGATGTTTTCGTTTGGCACCTTTTTGGTCGCTTTTTTGACACTAATCATTCGAATCATCAATAAAAAATAGACCTCCCTTACGACGACACTAACGCATGAACGGAGAGGCCTATTTCAGGATAGCCGATCCCTTAGGAACCGCTTATCATCGACCACAGTTGCCGCTGTGGTCCTTTTTTAGTATATGCATCCTTCTACCCATAGTATACCACAAACAAAAAGAATAAGCCGACTTATTTGTTCTTGGCATCATATGTAAATAAAAAGTTCACAAATTTGTCACATATGATAATAAATAACAAATTTCGCTAAAATCTTATTTTTGATTCTAGATAATGAAACATATATTGACATAGTTTGACGATGTTTAACAGGATATCGATAGTTATTCGATACAAAATCGACAAAATTGCTAACAAAGCAAAACCTTGACGAATATGAGATAATAGGAATATAGTCATATTATTTTTACAAATTATAGAAAAAATGGATTTGTATCAGTATGAAACCTGCCTCTTCATCGACAACTGGTATATACAAAAAGGAGGGAGAAATAAAGGAGGTACTAAAATGCAAGCAGAATCGGAAGATAAGAAAGAACGCGGTATACACGTATATCCTCACAAAACAAGTGCTTGTCAGATTCCTTATCATCAAAAACAAATTTGTTATTTAGCATCCGTTGTATATCACGAAAGGTATCAGTGCAATTGTTATTCATTCTATAAAGGTCGCGAATACTGGATTGGCGCGCAAATGAATTGGCTGGATACATACCTTAAAAATATGGAATAATAACCATAGAAACAATTCTAAAGGCTGTCGATTAAACATATCGACACCTTTTTTATGTTGCGGGTGCTTATATTTGTTGTATGGAACAAGGGTCTTGCTGTTTATTAGTAATGACTAAAGGAAAGGATAAGTGCTCTTCCTTAAAGTTAAAAGCAAAGATATGCTATATTAAGAAAAGGATTATGTTGAGAAGGGAGATACAGCAATTGGAGACGCAGCAATTAAATCAGCAAAAACCAGCTTTTTATCAAATTCTTTTGGTAACTGGAATCGTCGTCATCGCCTTTAATTTAAGACCTTCCATTACCTCTGTAGGACCTATCATTGGAACGATCCGAGATCAGTTAAACTTATCGAACGGGAGTGTGGGGTTACTAACTAGTTTGCCACTAATTGCTTTTGCAATCATGTCCCCACTCGTGCCAAAGATTAGTAATCGATATACGAATGAACGTGTAATGTTAATTGGCTTAATTGTTTTATTTATTGGAGTTAGTTTACGTAGCTTATCGGTTATATTTTTTCTGTTTGCAGGGACTTTATTAATAGGGTTTGGTATAGCTATTTGTAATGTACTCCTTCCTAGTGTCATAAAGGAAAAATTCCCAGCGAAGGTAGGAATTATGACTAGTGTTTATTCTACAATTATGGGGGGATTTGCAGCAACAGCCTCTGGCTTAAGTGTACCGATAGCAAGCGGACTTAACCTGGGCTGGCAAATTGCTCTCTTTGTATGGGCAGTACCAGCACTCATTGGTATCATTGTTTGGGGTTATCTAGTGAAAAAGCGTGCAAATGAACGATCCTTATACCATTATGTTCAGCCTGTATCCAATCGAATCTGGAAATCGCCATTAGCTTGGCAAGTAGCTGGATTTATGGGTTTTCAATCTTTTCTATTTTATGTTACGATTTCGTGGTTGCCCGAAATTCTCCATGCGTCTGGATTTACTGTGAACACTGCTGGCTGGATGTTGTCTATTATGCAATTTATAGGAGTGCCAGCTAGTTTTATCGTCCCGATGTTGGCTGGTAAATTTAGGTCACAGCAAGGGCTTGTATTAATAATGGGACTGTTTTCTGTTACTGGTTATACAGCATTGTTATTTGGAGAATCATCATTTATGCTGATACTCAGTGTTGTATTAATTGGGGTGGCTCTCGGTGGGACATTTCCATTAGCGTTAACGATTCTTAGTTTACGAGCCCGTAATGGTATAGAAGCAGCACAATTATCAGGAATGGCGCAATCATTTGGTTATATCTTAGCTGCGTTCGGACCATTTTCTATAGGCTTTCTCTATGATCAAACACATACATGGGGTATCCCATTGATAACTTTAGTTACTATTGCCATTATTGTTATCTTATTTGGTATGGGGGCTGGCAGAGATAAATTTGTGTTTGATGAATAAATCAGAGCGTACAATTTTAAGTATTGGATGTGACACTATGCAGGAGAGAGCTTATAGCATGAAGGATTTCTATTTTTGGAAAATCACCCTTAGTTTGGCTTTAGCTTCTTTTTTTATATTTGCGAGTATGTATGCCGTACAGCCACTACTGCCTGTATTTGTTACGGCATTTGATATAGGAGTCTCCGCCTCCAGTTTAACATTGTCGATGACGATTGTAGGTTTAATTATTGGATTAGTTATTTTAGGTTTCTTATCGGATCGAATAGGGAGAACCATATTTATTAAACTATCGTTGATTGGTTCCATACTTCCATTCTTTTTTATGCCATTAACGGATTCTTTTTTTATCTTCGTAATGCTTAGATTTATCCAAGGATTTGCACTTGCTGGATTGCCGGCAGCTGCTTTAGCCTATCTCAGTGAAGAAATTGATCGAAGGAGTGCAGGTGTAGCCACCGCTCTCTATATATCTAGCAATGCTTTAGGTGGAATGGTTGGGAGAGTGGCAACTGGTTATGTAGCAGATACGTTCTCCTGGGAAATTGCGTTTATTGGATTAGCGGTGTTCGGAATGCTTATCCTTATGCTTGTCCATTTCATGCTCCCAAGCTCACGTTTCTTTCAGTCTAGTAGTTTGAGTTTTCGTAAAGATTTAGAAGGATTTCTATTTCATTTAAAAGATCCAAGTTTACTTCTTGTTTTTGGGCTAGGTATCATTTTGCAGTTATCGTTCACAGGGGTGTGGACGTTCTTGCCATTTTATATGCAAGGTGAATCGTTCTCCCTTTCTTTACAAGCTATTTCATATTTATTCTTTGCATATGGGTTAGGCGTCATTGGTTCTCCGTTTGCAGGTTGGTTAGCTGGTATTTTCGGATTGAAGAAAGTTCGTATATCCGGGATTACTGTTTTATCGATAGGGATAGCAATGACGTTAAGTGCTTCCTTGTTTTGGATTATCGTTGGATTATGTGTCACTTGCTTAGGATTTTTCACTGCGCACTCGTTAACAGCTACCGCAGTAAGTGAACAAGCGACACATCATAAAGGAAGTGCTTCAAGTCTTTATCTCGTATCTTATTATATAGGTGTTTCACTTGGTAGTTCTGCTCTTTCCCCAATCTGGGGGAACTATGGCTGGCAAGGATTAATTTTATTTATAGCTGTCTTACCAATTTTCTACCTTTTTGTTGTTCAATTATTACAACGTATGATTCAAAAAAAGTCAGCTAGAAAGGGGGCATAAACATTTGGTTAAACATCTCCTTATTGAAGCGCTCGGATGGATACTTACGGCGATAGGAGCCTATTACATCTATGAAGATTCGAAGCTAATGCTTCCTTATATTAGCTTAGGTATCGGAATTGTCCTTATTCTCTTTAATTTCCCTAAAAGCTTTCGAAAGCAATCATAAAATAAGTAAAATCGAACGTTTATCCGAGTTAAAATGAATTCGGATAAACGTTCGATTTTTTAATCTTTTTGGCGACTCCATTCAAAACTATACGCGTTTGAAGATTCTTTCGGCTAGTAAATGCTGCATATTAGCCAAAAAAGCTGTAGCCGCACTATCAAGAATCTTTGTATTATCGTTTTAATTTACTCATCCTCCCTCATTTTCATAAGAAGGGGGTTATTTTACAAAGTCAGGGAGGTGATTAATATCGATGCCCCAAACAACGGGAAGCAAGAAATACACAGCAATGGTTACAAGAATGATTCCGCATAAATTAAGGGCTATTCCTGCCTTTGCCATATCTGGGATTCGCAAATAATTCGATCCAAACACAACAGCATTCGGTGGTGTAGCAACTGGGAGCATAAATGCGCAAGAAGACGCAACACCTGCTGCTATCATCACTACAAATGGATGAACCCCAAGCGCGACTGCAAGTGCAGCCATAATCGGATACATCATATTAGCTGTTGCAGTGTTGGAGGTGATTTCAGTTAGGAAAATAACTAATGCTGTTACGACAAGTAAAACAATGAAAATATGAATCCCTTGTAATGCAGTTAATTGATTTCCAATCCATTCGGAAAGACCCGATTCAGTAAATCCAGCTGCTACTGCAAGTCCACCACCAAACAACAATAAAATGCCCCATGGTAATTTTACAGCTGTTTTCCAATCTAATAAAAAATCTCCTTGTCTACTCTTAGATGGAATGATAAATAAAATAAGTGCTGCTGTCATCGCAATGATTGCGTCATTGATATTCTCATTCCATTCAACTAAAATAAATGAACGGCTAATCCAAGCTAGTGCAGTTAAGATGAATACGGCAAATACAGCTTTTTCTTCAACAGATGGTTTTCCCAGCTTCCGTTTTTCATCCGTTATAACTGCCTTTCCTCCAGGCAGCTGTTTTAGCTTCGGAGGGTAAGCAATTTTAACCAGGTAGATCCATGCAATAAAGATAAATATCCATGCAATTGGCACACCAAATAACATCCAGGTTGCAAATGATAGTTGAATACCGTACATTTCGTTTATAACGCCAGCAAGTGCCGCATTTGGTGGCGTTCCAATTAACGTTGCAATTCCCCCAATTGATGCTGAATAAGCTATGCTAAGCATCAGGGCCTTACCAAATGCGAAATTTTCCTTGGAAGTATCGATGGAAGGATCATCCTTTAATGCATCTGAGATTTGATAAATAATTGCTAAACCAATCGGGACCATCATCATAGCTGTTGCTGTATTAGAAATCCACATCGATAGAAATCCGGTAGCAACCATAAACCCAAGAATAATTCGATTCGTATTAGTTCCAATGACAGAAATAATGTTAAGCGCAATTCGTTTATGTAGATTCCATTTCTCCATTGTAAGTGCGATCATAAACCCGCCCATAAATAAAAAGATCGTGTCGCTACCATAAGAAGATGTAGTTGTATCAATGTCTAATCCACCAGTTAATGGGAATAGGATGATTGGAAGTATTGAGGTAGCAGGAATCGGTATCGCTTCAGTCATCCACCATACAGCGATCCAAATAGTACTTGCTAACACCGCTAATCCTTCTTTTGAGAGACCTTCGGGAGAAAAAACAAGTAAAGTTAAAATACACAGCAATGGACCAAGAATTAATCCGATTAATTGTGCAGGTTTATAATTACGATGTCCCCCGTTGTGATCACCATTTCCGTTAGATGAACCTGAGGGATCAATCGATCTCCCGGTAGAAATTTTGGAGGATTTGGGCTTAACAAAAAAGGAAAACATATCTTTTACTTCATCATGTTTTTCCCACATCCATTTCCATGTTGTCGAAATCATGTTCCTACCTCCTTTAATATTCATAGTATTTATTATATTCGTAGATTTAATGTTGATCAAGAATTTTTGGTTGCGTTTTCAATAAGTGATTCCCTAAAATACCAAAGGTTCAGTCATTTTTAGCTAAAATATGATATCATTTTACTAATAGGATGTTGGGGGAATGAATATGGAATATCGTTTACAAGCGGTTGGTGATTCGGCTGTTAAAATTCAGGCAGCTGGGGAAGTAACAGAATATATGAATGCCCAAATCCGAAGTATTTGTAATAAGTTGGAACAAGCATCTATTTCTGGTGTTATTGAATGGGTTCCTGCTTATAATTCTGTCACGATCTATTACCAACCAATTGATATATCTTTTCAAAGAATAACCAAAAAACTGGAAGAAATGTTGACAAATCTATCGATCCGTACAACGTCTTCGGTTCGAACGGTGCATGTTCCTGTTTGTTATGGAGAGAAATATGGCCCTGATTTAGAATATGTTGCTGCATATAACCGATTAACTCCCGATGATGTGGTAGCTATCCATCAAAAACCTGCGTATCTAATCTATATGATTGGCTTTCTACCAGGTTTCCCGTATCTAGGCGGTCTAGATAAACAAATAGCCACACCTCGACGAAAAGAACCACGCCCATCAATCGTTAAGGGTTCTGTTGGCATTGCACAGGAACAAACAGGGGTTTATCCAGTTTCATCACCAGGAGGCTGGAATATAATTGGAAGAAGTCCACTGCAATTATTTAATCCGTATGATAAACAGGCGCCATTCTTATTTAAAAATGGAGATCGTATTCAATTTTATGCCATAAGCGAAAATGATTATAGCTATATATTCAATTTGGTTGAAGCAGGAGATTTTAACGTATCCATTAAGGAGGGAGCTTCTGATGACAACAATTGACATTAATTGTGACATGGGGGAAAGTTACGGAGCATTCATGGTAGGTGAAGATGAAACAATTATGAACTATATTAGTTCAGCGAATATAGCTTGTGGGATGCATGCAGGAGATCCACATGTAATGGAGAGAACCGTACGTTTAGCAAAAAAGAACAGGGTTGGAATTGGGGCACATCCAGGTTTCCCTGATATCGCTGGATTTGGCAGACGTATGATGGAATTCACAGAAGAAGAAATCTATCAGCTAATAATCTATCAAATCGGAGGATTACAGGCCTTTTGTTCGGTACACGATGTGACATTAAAACATGTTAAGCCACATGGAGCGTTGTATAATCTTGCAGCACGTGACGAGAAGGTTGCAGACGCAATAGCAAGAGCAGTATATGATTTGGATTCCAATCTGATACTGATCGGATTAGCGAATAGTGCTTTATTATCTGCTGGAATAGCAGCTGGTATAAACGTAGCCTCAGAAGTTTTTGCAGATCGTACGTTTACCGCTGAAGGGTTTTTAACACCAAGGAATGTAAAGGGAGCATTCATCTATGATGTAAAAGACGCAGCGGAACAAATGAAACGAATCGTCGTTGATCAGAAGGTCAAAGCGATCGACGGTACCATTATAGATTTAAAAGCAGACACGATTTGTATACACGGGGATGGCAAACATGCTGTAGCTTTCGCTGAAGCATTGCAAACTACTTTATCTAACAATGGAATTACCATAAAGCGTTTAGGTGAGAAGTAGGGGGAATGTATCATGTATGAACGAATAGCTTTGTTTAAAGTACATAAACCTGGGATATATACAACCTTTCAGGACCTTGGTCGCTATGGATATCAGCAGTTTGGTGTTCCTGTATCGGGGGCGATGGATTATTTTGCATTACAAGCCGCAAATATAGTGGTAGGTAATTCAAGAAATACTGCATGCTTGGAAGTTACACTGGTTGGCCCAAAACTGGAAGCCTGTGACACGATTACAATAGCAATCACTGGAGCAGATTTAGAAGCTAAAATAAATGGAAGAGAAGCACCTATGTATACATCCATTCAAATTCAGGCAGGAGATGTGTTGACATTTGAGGGCCACCGGAATGGCGTACGCTCGTATATAGCGATTGCCGGTGAACTTGATAGTCCCTCTTTCTTTGGTAGCCAATCAGTAGATATAAAGAGTGGATTTGGAACCACATTAGATAATGTACCATGTATTTATGGTTATCCAAGACATGCTCCTAAAAAAATTGGTTTATCAGAGTCTGTCCGGCCAAGGTATCAGAAATCCATTAAGGTAGGGGTTATTGAGGGACCCCATACAGACCATTTCTCTATGGAAGCTAGAAATTTATTTTTTAGACAAACGCATGTGGTAGAAACAAATTCGAATCGTATGGGATACCGGTTACAATCCAAGAAAATTGTAACTAAAAGTCATACTGTTCTGTGGTCTGATGCTGTCCCATTTGGCGGAATACAAATCCCACCAAATGGTCAACCAATTATTCTAATGGCAGACCGTCAAACAACTGGTGGCTATCCACGGATAGGAACTATCTGTAGCGCAGATCTTCCTAAGGTTGCCCAATTGGCACCAAAAGGAAAAATCTCATTTTATCCAATATCTTTAGAAGACGCACAGAAAAGGCAAATAGAATTGAATAATCAATTCTATCAATGGAGTATGTTTCGTAAAGATTTATAAATAATAGGGGGAGTAACGATCATGAAAAAATTGTTACTAACAGGGTTTGCGCCTTTTTTAGATAACCCGGTTAATCCAACCACAAACATTGTAGAACAATTACATAATCAAGTTATCAGTGACTATGCGGTTATTGGACATGTATTGCCAGTTGAATTTCAACAATCTGGATCTGACATGGTTAGATTAATTGAAACCTATGACCCAGATGCAGTAGTATCTTTAGGAGTAGCAGTAGGCAGGAGATTAGTAACTCCAGAGCGAATCGCGATCAACTGTAATGATGGACCAATAGATAATCGTGGATACAAACCGGCAGGGGAGAAGATAGTTGAAAATGGTCCAGATGGTTATTTTTCAACGTTACCAATCCAACATATGGTACAGAACATCAAAAAAGCGAATTTACCAGCTGAAATATCTAATACTGCTGGAACTTATCTGTGCAATAATGTTATGTACCACACTCTGCATTATTTTAAAGAACAAAAACTTCATCGACCGTCAGGATTTATTCATATTCCAGCATCTCATGAATTGGGATTGGAAAGAAATGTACCCAGCTGGTCAAATGAAGATTTAGCTAAAGCTGTGTGGGAATCTATTGCTTGTTTGTAAGTGAGGATAATTGCTACTGTAAGAAAAATGGTTTACAATAACGTAGATATAAATAGATATTTAATATTCTACATAGGTTGAAAAACGAGAGCATTCAGAAGAAGAAACGAAAGGCTGGAGGATATATAATGGACGAACAAGAGAAAGTAATTCGACTAATCGCATTAGATATGGATGGCACATTACTAACAAATGAACATAAAGTGTCTAAAGCCACACGTAAAGCAATTGCTGAAGCTATGGACAAAGGAGTCCATGTTGTATTGAGTACCGGTAGAGGCTTACAATCCTGTTATCCATATGCAGAGTCATTGCAATTAACTTCTTTTATGGTTACAGCAAATGGCGGAGAAATTTGGACAGTAGAAAAAGAATTAGTAGAACAACATTTATTAGCTACAGATAAAATTGAAAAAATGTATGATTTAGCGATAGAATTAGGTTTATCCAGCTGGATGATATCTACAGACGGTGTTTATCGTAACACAAAACCGGAAGATTTTCATGAACATAAATGGTTGAAGTTTGGTTGTGAATCCTATGATAAAGATAAATTAAATCAGATGATGAAAGAGTTATCGTATATGAAGGACTTAGAATTAACAAACTCCCTGCCTACAAACATGGAAGTAAATCCAAAAGGCGTAAGTAAAGCACGTGCACTTCATACCGTATGTAGTAAATTAGGTGTTACTATGGAAGAAATGATGGCTGTTGGGGATAGCTTAAATGATATGAAGATGATTCAAGAAGCTGGAATTGGTGTAGCAATGGGGAACGCTCAGGATGCAATTAAACAAGCAGCTGATTTTGTAACGGATACGAACAATCAAGATGGTGTTGCAAAAGTAATTGAACGGTTTGTGTTATAAAAATATACATTGACTGATGATATTTGGTTGAATTTGCGATATTTCTAAAGAAAAAAGTGTATATTTCAGTCCTATTGAAAAAGCTGACTTTTTGTCAGCTTTTATTTTATTAACATACTAATTATTAAACTTTCATAAATTATTAGTAAGTGGAAAAATGAGAGTATAAGCTTCATGTAATTTGTCTATCCTATATAAGATAAGCAAAACGATGCCAATGTAGTTTATACCTGTAATGGATCCAAGGATCTTTCTTTATTAAGAGGAAAGGCGTATAATAGAAGTGTTACAGGAAAGGAGATGCTTTCATGTCATTTTCACGTGGACCAAAAGAGCCGGTTCAAAAAGTGGAAACAAATGTCTGGTCATGCACGAGTGACAATTGTCAAGGTTGGATGAGGGAATCGTATAGTTTTGAAGATGAACCAAGGTGTCCATTATGCCAATCTTCCATGAAGCAGGAAGTAAGAGTACTTCCTGAGGTTAAATAGCATGCCACAGTATCTCTAAATAAAAGGTTGTTCGGTCTACCCCCTGATAAGTAAATCAGGGGTTTTTTATTTCAATTTTCTGTGGTCAAAATGTTGGAATAATTTAGAACATATTGTTATATTTTTTATAGAGGTTCATACTAGATCTCACCATAAGTGAGCTTTGGAAAAGGAGGAGAAATCATATATGAAATATGCAAATCCGAACACAGCAGGTGCTGTGGTAGACTTCAAGGAAAAGTATGATAACTTTATTGGTGGAGAATATCGTCCACCTGCAAATGGGAAATACTTTGAGAATGTGAGCCCGGTTACGGGAAAGGTATTTTGCGAAATGGCAAGATCTACAAAAGAAGATGTAGAGGCAGCTTTGGATGCTGCACACGAAGCAAAAGAATCATGGGGAAAAACCTCCGTAACAGAACGGGCATTGATGTTAAATAGAATTGCTGATCGTATGGAAGAAAATTTAGAGAAGCTAGCAGTAGCTGAATCATGGGACAATGGAAAGGCAGTAAGAGAAGCCTTAGCAGCAGATATTCCACTTGCAATCGATCATTTCCGTTATTTTGCTGGTGTAATTCGTGCCCAAGAAGGTGGAGTCAGCCAAATCGATCATGATACGGTTGCCTACCATTTCCATGAACCACTTGGGGTAGTTGGGCAAATTATTCCATGGAATTTTCCATTACTTATGGCAACATGGAAGCTTGCACCAGCGTTAGCAGCAGGAAATTGTGTGGTATTGAAACCCGCAGAACAGACTCCAGCATCGATTCATGTTTGGCTGGATTTAATAAAGGATCTCATACCTGATGGAGTCGTGAATGTCATCAATGGCTTTGGAGTAGAGGCAGGGAAACCACTAGCATCGAATAGTAGAATTGCTAAAATTGCCTTTACTGGTGAAACAACAACAGGGCGCCTAATTATGCAATATGCTTCGGAAAACATCATACCTGTAACTCTGGAACTTGGGGGTAAATCTCCAAATATCTTCTTTGAAGATGTTATGGCCAAAGATGATGGTTTCTTAGATAAAGCAATAGAAGGTTTTGTCATGTTTGCCTTGAACCAAGGTGAAGTCTGTACATGCCCATCACGTGCACTCGTCCATGAATCCATTTATGACGAATTCATGGAACGTGCGATTGAGCGAGTAAAACAAATTAAGATTGGTCATCCGCTTGATACGAACACAATGATGGGAGCTCAGGCATCCCAAGAGCAAATGGAAAAAATCCAATCCTATCTTGATATTGGTAAACAAGAGGGTGCTGATGTTTTAATTGGTGGGAATGTGAATAAGCTAGAAGATGAAGAGCTAGAAAATGGTTATTATGTGGAACCAACTATCTTTAAAGGTGAAAATAATATGCGTGTTTTCCAAGAAGAGATATTTGGCCCGGTATTATCGGTCGCAACTTTTAAAGATAAAGAAGAAGCCATGTCAATTGCTAATGATACCTTGTATGGCCTAGGTGCCGGTGTATGGACGCGTGACATGAATACTGCTTATCGATTTGGACGAGGTATTGAAGCTGGGCGAGTATGGACAAATTGCTATCACCAATATCCTGCGCACGCTGCATTTGGTGGCTATAAAAAATCAGGAATTGGAAGAGAGAATCATTTAATGATGCTTGGACATTATCAACAAACGAAGAATTTATTAGTAAGTTATAGTGAACAGCCGGATGGATTATTTTAACTTTAATGAAGGGGTGATAATGTGATTAAACGAGTAACAGCAACAGATGAAGCCCTTGATTTAATAGAAAAATTAAAAGCAGTTCATGGTGATTTAATGTTCCACCAATCTGGAGGTTGCTGTGATGGCAGTTCACCAATGTGCTACCCACGAGATGAATTTAGAGTAGGGGAATCTGATGTATTATTAGGCAGTATAGGGGAAACCCCTTTTTACATTTCTAAAGATCAATATGCGTATTGGCAACACACACAGCTGATCATAGATGCAGTTGATGGTAGAGGCGGGATGTTTTCACTTGAAGGACCAGAAGGAAAACGGTTTTTAACAAGATCACGCGTATTTAGCGAAGCAGAACAAATGGAATTAAATTGAGAGAGGTTCCGCGATACATGCGGACCTCTTTTATGTTTGCTAAATCGCCTTATACATTATTTTAAGTTGCTTATCTAGGTATATATCCTCTTGTAGTAAAAAAGTAGTTATTTTGCGCTGAATTGAGAATATTCTAGTATTTCTAACTAATTGTTCTTTATTAAGTCAATAAACCCGTATTTGGTTGTTTGAATTTGCAGAATAATCGTTTATACTGTCATTAGATGTTCTTATCTAAGAACAAAATAAATCGATTTTATTAAGGAGGCAGTAAAATGCGATATGCTAAAAGTAGTAGGCCAAATAGTATTAAATTCGATCAAGATTATCTTTATGTTAACATAAGAAACATCGATTTTTCCTTTAATTATAATGGTAAAACTTTTACCTATGTTCCATCAGCAGGAAAGGAAATAATTATCAATCAAAAAACGTTAGCACTTGAGAATGCTCGAACTCTATTTGCCTTTGGACATCGAACAGAGACCATCTATTTAAATTTATCCTATTTATTACACATGCCTAGCTTTGTAAAAGAGCTGAATATCATTTTAGCAAATAGAGATTACGCTATTAAAACAGCTGCCTACGCCTCTAATTATACAAACGATTTAATCATTGACCAATTAGAACAATGGAATGTGAAGCGATTAATTGATAAAGCGCTAGATAATAAAGATGAACATGCATTTAATGAGTTACTTAAATTACTTTAAAGAAGCAAAGCAAAAAGGAACTCTCAAGTAAGAGAGTTCCTTTTTGCTTTGTGCTAAACTAGTCTTTCAATTTGTTTAAAATTTCTATCGCTTTTTTAGTAGTATGACCACTTCCACTGCGTTCCTTTGTTTCCTCAATCATCATCGAAATTAAAATATCTTGTTCTTTTGTTGGATAACCAACAAACCAACCATTTTCTTCCCCTTCCCCTTCTGTAGTTAGTTTTAACTCAGCAGTACCGGTTTTTCCGGATAGATCAAAGTTGGCTTCATCTGCATAAGATGCTGCTGTTCCATTTTCTACTACATCTCGTAAATCACTACTTATCCGTTTCGCTTGTTCCGAAGTTAATAAATCTTCTTTCCATATTTGTGACTTTTCCTCATCAGCAAGAAATGTTGGTTTAATCATATCTCCACTATTTATAAAGGTGGTATAAGCAGCAGCAAGATGTAAGGAACTCATTTCGATTTCGCCTTGTCCATAACTCGTGTTTGCAAGCAATACTTCATCATCTAAATTTCCAGAGGATGAAATCGTTGAAGCTGTAATAGGATATTCGTATGGAATATCTTCGCCAATACCAAAGTCTTTCAAACCTGTTACATAAGCTTCAGATCCCATATGAACTGCCTGCATGGCAAAGTAAATATTATCTGATCGCACAAGCGCGTCATGTAAGTCGACCGGACCATTCGATTCGGATACTCTAGTAACCTCATACTCTCCCCAACCTTCTCCATTACTCCATGTCAATCCATTAATTTTTAATCCTTCTTCTGGATCAATGGAGCCATTTTTAAGGCCAATTGCAGCTGTGATTGGCTTCATAACAGACCCAGGGGCATACGTAGAATAGAAACGATTAAGTAATGGATTACGTTCATCATCTTCTAACTTTTGCCACAGGTTAGGTGTTGTTCCGTAGAGAATTTCGTTAGGATCAAATGATGGACTGCTTACTAATCCAAGCGTTTCACCTGTTTTAGGATCAAGGACAGTCGCACTTGCCATATCCCCATCTAATGTTTGATATATTTTCTCTTGAACATTAATATCGATTGTGAGCTTAACATTCTCACCATCTTTAACTTCTGTCTCTGCAAGTACTGTTTCTTTTCCATCTTTGCTTACAACAATCTTATTTCCTTTTTTTCCTCGTAAACGATCTTCATATAATTCTTCTAATCCCCGTTTGCCAATGACATCGGATGCTGCATATTCTCCAGGTTCTTGCTCTTTCAGTTCTTCAGCTGTAATTTGTCCAATATAACCTACTAAAGATCCAACAGCTTCCCCACCTGGATAGATACGTCCAGTAGATTCTTGTCTAGTAATCCCATTGATCTCTACTAGCTTATTCCAAAGTGCTTCTTCGGTTTTGGGGATTTTTGCAATTGGTACAAATAAATTTGGCTCTACCCAACTTGCATTTAGTTTTTCATCGATTGCCTCCACTGAAGTGCCGAGTAGTTCTGCTATCTTTTTCTTATTTTGTTCAGAGTTTTCACCTAACTTTTCCGGTATAATTCCAATTTCATAAATGGTGTCGTTCATTGCTAAAGGCATATTATTACGATCACGAATCTCTCCGCGAGCTGGGGCAGTTGACTGAATAGAAATTTCTCCACCATTTTTCATTTCTGGAAAGATAAAGCCAGGGTTCCATGCAATATACCAATTTTTATTTTCATCTTCTCCCTGTTGAATAAGATTCGCTTTATAGTCAAAGGATATTGGCCCAGCAATGGTTTCCATGCTCACATGAAAGGGAATTGTTACTTTTCCTTCATCCATTGCTGTATCGATGGCTTCTTCACTTAATTTATCAAATTCTACGTTAAGCTTCGAGACATTTAAATCTCCATATATTTTATTATACCTGTCCACATATTCTTCAGTTGAATACGTGTCGGCTGCATCGGAGTGAAGCATTTTATACATGGAATCAAACTCCTGTTCGTTCCAATGGTTTACATACGTTTCGAAACGATCATTTGGTGTAGCCTCGTCCTCTGAACATCCAACAAGCAAGCCAACAAAAAGAACGAAGAAACTTGCGAATAATTTTCTCATAATGACCCCCTATTTCATAACATAATCACATCAATTATCAATCATATGAACGTGAAGCAACATGGATGAATGATTCATCCATGTTTTACCACGTTTTTATCTATATGAAGCTATTTTTCATTCATATGCTCTTTAATCTCTGTTGTAATACGATTGAATTCTGAATCAGATACGACGTAATACCACCGTTCTGGCTGACCAAAGCGTTGCCCATTACCTTCTATCTCCATAGAAGTGATATTTTTTCTTGTTCCACGATAATTACTAAATAGTGTTTGCATGTCATCCATATCAAGGTTTGTTTGGACATTATCACCTAGAATAGTAAGGATATCCCCTACTTTTGTAATGCTGGAAAAACGAGCGCCTTTATTAATTGCTGCTGTAATGACACTTCGTTGCCGTTCGTTTCTGCCTAAATCCCCACGTGGATCATCTTTGCGCATGCGAATATAGTCAAGAGCTTGTTCCCCATTTAACTGAACTTCCCCCACAGGAAACTGAGATCCACCTTGAGAAAATGCAGTATCATTAGTTACTGTAACGCCTCCGAGTGCATCGATACCTTGTTTAAAGCCTTCCATATTGACCTGTGCATAATAATGGATGGGAATATCTAGATTATCTTCTACGGTTTCTACTGAAAGTTCAACACCACCAAATGCATATGCATGGTTAATTTTATCTTTACCTCGTCCAGGAATCGTTACATAAGTATCTCTAGGAATACTTAGCATTTTAATCGCATTTGTATTCGGATTAAGGGATAAAAGCATCATCGTATCAGATCTTCCCTTATCACCAGATCTTTCATCAACACCAAGCAGTAGAATATTTACTGATTCTGTATTATTAAAGACAGCTTCTAATTCTTGCTGTTGTTCTGGGTCCTTATCTCTTTCAAGTGGGTTATGCATGGATTCAACGGTATCGCCAATTTGATCCCAAACATAAAATAAGAAGCCACCAATGACTATAATGAATGCAAGTACAATACCACCAAGCCAAATTGGCCACCTACGTTTTTTTTTATGTTTTTCGACTCGTGACTTCAATTGATTCACCTCTTTATTAACTTAGTGACAGCAATGTTTGAAAATAAAAATAATTCATTGGTAAATTATATCGAAAATAGTGATATTCGTCTATGTCTTATTTCACAACTATTAATTGTTTATTGGTATTGCAGTAATAATATAACGATCAGGGGCATTTCCGACGTAAGAAAATGGATAACACGTAGTCAAGGTTAGTACTTCCTTGGGAGCTGTTGACATGATAATAGAACGATTATCTGCATCAACTACTTTGGTATCTGTAATTCTATAGGTGAAATCACCATAGGGTACTTGTATTGTTAAATGATCCCCAACCGTTAGTTCACCCATTCTTCGAAATACGGTATCCCGATGACCAGATAATACAATTTGGTCTTTTTGTTTAGGGTAAGCAGTCCCCTCATAATGGCCAACACCTTTTTCTAGTTCGTCTTCATCCGTTCCTTCAACAATAGGTAAGTCGGCTTCTAATTTTGGTATATGTAAGATTCCAGCTGTTTCTCCTTTTGCAGGTGTAAAAGCCTTTTTAATATTGTCTTTCTCTAAACTTGTTGTACTTGAATTAGGTTGTTTCACTAAATCTTTAGCCTTTGTTAAAGATGCCTCCTGCTGTTTTTCTGTCGTATACCATTGATAGCCGCCAAAACATAAAAAAACAAAACCAATTGAAATAAGCAGCAAGGCAAATTTGTTCATAGAGATACTCCTTACACATTTTCTTTAAGTATATAAAAAACATACATGGAATAAAAGCTGAAATGGTTGAAATAAAAAAAGCGCCGTAGATTTCTATTCCGATCTTAGTAAAGAACAAAAAAATAAAAAACTTATTAAATTTAAGTAAATAGGAGTTATTAAAAGTATTTTGTTCGTTATATAGAAATAAAGCTTGTTTTTCAATGTTTTCAATCTAAGAAAAATGACCTATACTGCAAGTGTTGTTCGTTATAAAAAACGATATGACCGTATAAGAGAACAACATATTAAATTGAAAAGGGAGGATAGCGGGGGAGTTTTATGAAGAAATATGATATTTGCTTTTATTTTATATTTTATGATAGAGGAGGAAAAAAATGAATTTTAAAAAGAAACTGGGAATGGGTATTGCTACTGCTGTGTTAGGAATTGGATTAATTGGTGGAGGTACGTTTGCATATTTCAGTGATCAAGAAGTGGTTGATAATACATTTGCTGCAGGAACCCTAGATTTAGGGGTTGATCCGACCATTGCATTTGATATTGAAAATTTAAAACCAGGCGACTATATGACTCGTTCTTTTCATATGGCAAATGAAGGGACATTAAATATTGGGAAAGTACTAATGAACACCTCAGCATCTGGAACAGACGAATTTAAAGATCATTTACGAGTGGATTTTCTAACAAGTGATGGAAAACCAATTAATGATTTAAGTGGAAAAACTATTGCTGAATTAGAAACAATGGATCAACTCGATATTACACCAGGTTTTTGGATATGGTGGCCATTTGTAAGGGAAGGGGAAGGAATTCCAACGGGAACCGATGATACCATTCGTATTAAAATAACCTTTGTTGATAATGGAGAGGATCAGAACTTCTTACAAGGAGCGGGATTAGATGTTCAATTTCATCTAGAAGCAGAACAGACGGATGGAGAACGGCGTTAAAGTAGTTGTAGAGGAAGAGAAGCTATGCTTCATACTTCCTCTACATACTTCTTCCACACAACAGCATTAATTAGAAAGTGAGGCAATGGCATGTCATTAAAACAAAAAATGGCAATGAGCATGGCAACAGCATTACTTGGAGTGAGTTTAATTAGTGGAGGAACTTATTCGTATTTCAATGATCAGGAAGAGACAATGAATACGTTCGCAACAGGATTATTGGAATTAGGAATCAATAAGCAATCGATTATTCAAATGAAAGATATTGTACCCGGTGACACGATGGAAAGTGACTTTACCTTAACCAATGATGGAACGATTGACATGAGAGAAATACAATTTCTTACCGACTATAAAGTTATTGATAAAAGTGAGAATAACAATGGGGATAATCTTGCTGATTATATACATGTCGAACTACTACATCATGTGAAAGGGAAAGAAAAGGTTGTTTTTCAAAAGAAATTATCTGATTTGAAGAAGAAGCCCTTTCCTATATTAGATGCATTTCCAACCGGGGGGAATCAAGAGAAGTTCTCGATTCGTTGTACATTTGTGGATAATGAAGGAAATCAGAATCATTTCCAAAGGGATTCTATAGAATTGACATGGATATTCGAGGCAAAACAGCGAGAGGGAAAGTCAAATGTCCAATAAAACCAGATTAATAGCGGAGGGAAAGTTCTGTTCCCTCCGATGTGTCATATATTTAAACGTAAAACAATTATGTTATCCGTTTAAATATATGACACAAAAATGGCAAAGAAAAAAGGTGGGAAGGGCGTCATGAGAAGAAGTAGATTAAATAAATATAAGAAAAAATTTTTTGGCTGGTATCTCATCCTTAAGATTGTTCTCTTATGTTATTTTATTATTTTTCTAGGAAGCTACATGACTTCAAGCACAACGGCCCATTTTAATGATAGGGAGAAAATGAGCGGAATTATAGAATTAGACAATTGGGAAAAAACACCAGAACCACAAAATAACGTTTTGCTGACATTTATCAATTCCCATACGCAAAAAAACAAATCATGTGACTCGACCATGTTAAAGACAAAAATAAGGAATGATGGCCAGGGAGATATGTTGAAATCGGCAACGTATAACGTATTTTATGCTGAACAAGGGATTCCCAGAAAACATGGTGAAAGAGTGAATCTTGAGAAAGACAAAGGCAGTGTTACGGCCTTAAAGCGTACAGAGGTAACTGAGCTAACTGTAACTGTAAGTCGTCCAGGGATTTACCAATTTTCAGTTATACAAGCGGATGGTCAAACAACGTGGAGTGAGAAAATAATCGTGCAGTGCCAGAAAAAAAGCGATCAGCACGGGGAGTCACAAGAAAGAAAAAAGGAAATCGACAAAGATAAATCTAGTACGGAGAACCCAATTGAAGAAAAAGGAAATGAAAAAGAACAGGACTCAAAATCAAACCCCTCAACTGAACAACAGCCAACCTCTCCAGAGAAACAAGCTGAAACATCAAATGATACGAAAATTCAAAACCAAGGAAAACAACCCAGTGAGGCAGCAGATTTAAAAGAAAAAGAGGCAAATAAGGAGGAAGATTAATGAGAAGTAAAACATGGTTTAAATGGTCTAATCATATCATAACAGCCATATTATTTATCATGTTGATAACTGTTGCAGGTATCGTAACCGTTACTAAAATAACAGGCGGTGAACCAGAACTATTTGGCTATCAGTTGAAAACCGTGCTATCTGGATCCATGGAGCCGGGGATCCAAACAGGCTCTATTATTGCTATTAAAATGGTAGAAGATGGTTCTAATTTCCAAGACAAAGATATTATTACATTTATGGAGGAAGATAATAAATTAGTGACCCACCGCATAACAGAGGTAACGGTAACAAAAAACGGTGTCGTTTATAGAACCAAAGGAGATAATAATAACGCAGTGGATACAAGTCCAGTTTTGGCAGAGAATGTCGTAGGGATTTACCATGGATTTACAATTCCTTATCTTGGTTATTTTATCGATTTTGCACAATCGCCGAATGGGAGTATTTTATTATTAATTCTTCCAGGAGTGTTGTTGTTAGTTTATTCAGGATTTTCGATTTGGAGAGCATTGGCCCAACTGGAAGATACCAAAAAATCGGATAATGCCGAAGTTAAGCAGCAGTAGGCATGAATAGGCGAGGTAGATAAGATGAGGTATAAAGTTCTTTTGTTGTTAATACTCACTTTTGTTCTTACATGGTTTGGAATACATCGACAGTTCATCGCTTATGCTGATGATTCGTTATCGATGGAAATTACCCCAAATAAGATCCTATTTGATATTGAAAATATGAAACCAGGGGATTGGGCTCCTCGTACTGTTGAAGTGACTAATAATGGTGCTAACTCATTTGATTATTCGGTTGTGCTTAAAAATAAAGGCTCTGAGAAACTTTTTAATCAATTAGACATTCATGTGAATAGTGGAAATAAAGTATTTTATGAAGGGAAATTACATGAATTTAAACAATTAACATTTCAAGATTTGTCCCCTTCGGATCAACAAGAGGTAACATTTACGGTACGCTTTCCTGAACACCTTGGAAATAACTATCAAGCATTGAATACTACATTTTCACTTGTATTTATAGCAGAAGGGGAAGGGAATAGCACGGATGAACAACATATCGTAGGCAAAGTTAATAGTGATAATAATGGGAATAATGACGGAGGAACGCTTCCAAATACAGCGACAAATATATTTCTTTATGTAACACTTGGCTTTATATTCATTGCTATCGGCGGGTTTTTATATCTTATAATAAGGATGATGAAAAGAATGAATGTATCATCAAAGCTATAGTTGTACAAAAACTCGACAAGTAGTCTCAATTTTTAAATTCAACGTTACAAAACTAGTTGAATTATGACAAAACAAGCTAGAGATTACATACACTTAATATAGTATGATAGTCATAAAGAAAGGTGGACAGAAAAAGGCAAACGTGCTGAAAGGTACGGGCGCAAAGTCACAGATCTAAAACATACATGTTATGATGGCTGGACTTCCTGGATATTAATTGGGGGATGATAACGTTGATGAAGCAAGTATCGTTAGATTCAGAGTGGGTAGAATTAATAAAACAGGCCAAAAGTATGGGGATACCTATAACAGATATCCAATTATTTTTACGTCATACGCGTAAAGGAAAGAATACCTGACCTTGAACGAGAAATGGTTATAGTATATCTCACCTGATTTATGGTATAATCCGACTTGAAAGAGGGTGAGAACTTGATCGGTGAAAAAATAAAAAAATTACGGAAAAACCAGAATATGTCTATTTCAGAATTAGCTGAAAAGGCTGGAGTTGCTAAATCTTATTTAAGCTCAATTGAACGCAGTATACAAATTAATCCATCGATCCAGTTTATCGAAAAGATTAGCAAAGTCCTAGGCGTCTCCGTAAATGAGTTAATAAAAGAAAATTCTAAAAAGCATCATGAGGAATTGGACGATGAGTGGCTTGAAATTGTTCAAGAGGCAATGGAGTCTGGAGTGTCAAAGGAACAGTTCAAAGAATATCTGGAATTTAACAAATGGAGAATAAATAAAAATTGATTGCCACGGCTAAATGCTTGTGGCTTTTTTATGATTTGAAAAAGAACTATTAAAGACTTTAGGCGCTCTCCGTTACCATTTTCTTCGGTTCTTGCATAGGATAGAGGAGAGGGAGAAAGAACTTCGGTGGTTTTTGTTTAAATTTAAAAATCGACATATGGGTCAGAAAAAAGGCATCATTTACGTATGTTTTATTAAAATATCGTTAAATTTTCAAAAATACGACATCGTTCGACAGATCATTGTCTTGTTTTATGTTATAGTGCTATTTATCTATAATTTAATGAAAAGGTAAAGGGCGGGAATATAATGGGCGAGCAAGAGAAGTATAAGAACTTGCTAAGAAAAGTAATTCAAGAAACAGAAAATCATAAAATACAAACTTCCGAAGAAATGGTGAAAGCGTTAGTTCATGAACTTGGCAATAACCAATTAACGAAGCTTCCGCAACAGCAGTCATTCGCGGATTAATAAAAGCAGTGTTTTCTTTCTACATAGAAAACACTGCTTTTTATATCCATAAATTATGGTAAAATAGACCTTGTTAAAAAAAGCTTTACGTAAAAGCATTGTTATGGAAGTGAATGATGGAGAAAATAAAGTCAGTGTATTTCACGTTTATTAGACATTCCCTGTTGGTTGTGCTACTTTAATGAAAGTGAAGGAAAGGTTGGTTGTTATAAATGGTGCAGACTATCCCTATTTTTATTAAAAACATATCGATTTATGCAGAAAATGAAATGGTGAAATCAGGTTCCATTTTACTAATGGATGGAAAAATAGAGGCTATTTATTATTCAGATAATCAGCCAAATAGTTTACCAGATCATGTGCAGATTATAGATGGGAACAAATTAAATGCGATTCCAGGATTCATTGATGGTCATATTCATGGTGCGAATGGTGCAGACGTAATGGATGCTACAGAGGAAGCGTTAGATACAATGGCTTCTGTACTGCCTAAAGAAGGTACGACGAGCTTTTTAGCAACAACGATTACGCAGTCACCGGAAAATATAGATCAAGCGTTACGAAATGTTGCCCAATATTCGAGTAAAGCTGGTCAGGCAGAAATAATTGGTGTGCACTTAGAAGGACCATTTATAGAAAAGAAAAAGGCTGGGGCACAGCCAATGGAATATATTGTTGAACCGAATGAAGATGTCTTTGAAAGATGGCAAGCTATATCTGGAAACTGCATTAAAACAATTACAATGGCACCAGAGCTGGATCCGGAAGGAGTATTTATAAAAAGACTAGCAGATGCTGGGATAAATGTTTCAGCGGGACATACAAATGCAGGTTTTGACACAATAAAAAAGGCCGTTGAGTATGGCGTCAGTCAACTTACTCATTTGTGTAATGCAATGAATGGAATACATCATCGGGATATTGGGGCAGTAGGTGCTGCGTTTAAACTCGAAGACTTACGTGCAGAATTAATAGCAGATGGAATTCATGTTACGGATGAAATGCTGCAAATGATTTATCAAAATATGGGCAGTGAAAGACTTATTTTAATCACAGATGCGATGCGGGCAAAGTGCTTGCCTCCAGGTGGATATGAATTAGGTGGACAACCTGTTAATGTTACTTCTGATCGAGCATTATTAGCAAACGGAACTTTAGCTGGAAGTATCCTGAAGATGTATGAAGGTGCCCAACAAATGCTTCATTTTAGTGATGTTACTATTGACAATATTATTGAAATGACGGCGAAGAACCCAGCTAAGCAAATTCATATGCACGAATCAAAAGGTAGTATAGCAATCGGAAAGGATGCAGATATTTTATTAGTTGATGATAACTTATCAATAAAGTATACCATTTGCCGAGGAGTAGTCGCTTATAAGGAGGATACAAAGGATGGAATTATTAAAAGTTAGCAATTATGATGAAATGAGTGAACGGGCATGTTCATTTATCATTGAAAAAATAAATCATACATCATTACCGGTGTTAGGATTAGCCACTGGATCAACGCCGGAAGGTTTATACCAACATTTAATAAGATCTTATCAAAATGATGAAGCTTCATTTAACCATGTACATACATTTAACCTAGATGAATATGTTGGACTGCCCAAAGCTGATAAAAATAGCTATGATTACTATATGAATGAAAAATTATTTAAACACATAGGTATTCCGCGTGAACAAACACACCTGCCAAACGGGAATGCTCCTGATCTCAAGCAAGAAGCTTCAGATTACGAGTCGCTTATCCAACAAACGGGAAATGTAGATATACAAATTCTTGGACTTGGTTTAAACGGTCATATTGGATTCAATGAACCAGGAACTCCATTTTCAAGTAGAACCCATGTTGTTGATTTAGATGATTCTACTCGTGAAGCCAATGCACGCTTCTTCTCATCCATTAATGAAGTTCCTGAGCAGGCAATCACGATGGGGATTGAAACAATCATGGAAAGCAACGAAATTATTTTATTAGTCTCCGGAGAAAGTAAAGCAGCAGCACTTGCAAGGTTGATGGACGGTGAAGTATCGGAAGATTTCCCTGCCTCTATCCTTAATAGGCATCCAAATGTACGAATAATAGCGGATGTAGCTGCGTGTTCATCTTTATAATTTTTTACAACCGAAAAGCAAGTCAAAGGTAGTTTAGATAAAGAATAATCCGAACGATTTATCTGCATATACGAGTATATTTGGCAGGTAGTTCGGATTGTTCGTTTTTTAATTCCTAACGAATAGCGTTGTCGTAAATTATAGCAAGTGAAAAAGGCTTGGCTCCAGTGGGAACCCTTTGGTTGTGATCATCCACACGGATGAGTGGTTATACTTACCCGATACCGAGTCAGTTGAGACCGTGCTCGGGAAAAGCACGGTCTATTTCAGATTTAGAGCTATTCGTTTAGGTTATATCTCAACATCTTTTACGTCGCTCTGTCTATTTCAATATACGTTGTATCTGTGTTTTGAATAGTTGCTTGATCACTTGTAAGTTCAATGATCATTTCTTTAAACGTATGTTCTTCCCCAATAGTTACATAGACAATAAATTCAACTTTATCACTATAATTGATTGTTTCAACGATATGCTCGGACTGACGTAAAGCATGTTCTAGTTTTCCAGATAAAGTATAATCAACAGTTATTGAAAAACCCTGCATGCGTTGTCGTTGGATAACACCTGTTGTTTTGATTGCTTGTGTAGTGGTATTTCCATAAGCCCGAATTAATCCACCTGCACCAAGTTTAATCCCGCCAAAGTAACGTGTTACGACTACGACAGTATCTTTTAATTGCTGTTTCTTCAGCACCTCTAAAATAGGAACACCTGCAGTACCACTTGGCTCGCCATCGTCGTTCGCTTTTTGAATTTGGTCATGCTCACCGATTAAATAGGCAGAACAGTTATGAGTTGCATCGTGATGCTTTTTTTTAATCCCCTGAATAAATGCTTGAGCTTCTTGTTCTGTTTCTGCTCGTTTAACATAGCCTATAAATCGCGATTTCTGGATAATGATTTCATCATTCCCTTGTTTTTTTACAGTGAAGTAGTTATCTAACAACTTGCATTCTCTCCCTTTTATCAAGCATGATAGAATTAGAACTAAAAAGTTAATATAATTGAGTAAAAAGGTTCATTATAATTAATCCGTAAGTATGCTAAAAGACCCTATAAAAAATATGAATAGTTGCGTATAATTATAACATAGGTTGGTGGAAGAAATGGCGCAGAGAATTAGTGATAGAGCATTAGATTTTATCATTAACGAAATGATAGAAGTAGTAGAAAACAGTAAAGACGAGATTTTTAATATAAGTGAAGAAGCTAGACAAGAGCACGAGCACCTCATCAAAGAATTAAAAGAGACAAAGGTCAAAGTAGCGCAACATATTGATGATGGAGACCAGCTAGAGCAAAAAGTCAGATTTTCCAGGCAACGATTAGCCGAAGTTAGTAAATATTTTGATCGCTATTCTGAAAATGAGATCCGAGAAGTTTATGAGATGACTCATGCCATGCAAACAAAATTAGCGGTTCTGCGTCAAGAAGAAAGTGTACTGCGTGAAAAACGAGATGATTTAGAGCGACGATTAATTTCTTTAAGTCAAACGATTGAGAGAGCAGAAGGATTAGCTGGAAAAATTTCCGTTGTACTAAATTATTTACATGATGATTTCCGCCAAGTGAATGAAATGATTGAAGAAGCAAAAGAAAAGCAAGAATTTGGTTTGAAAATTATCGAAGCCCAAGAAGAAGAGCGTAGAAAAATATCTAGGGAAATTCACGATGGACCAGCACAGATGCTTGCTAATATATTATTACGGTCTGAAATAGTAGAACGTACTTTCCGGAAACGAGAAGTGGATCAAGCATTAAGTGAAATAAAGAGTGTACGAAAAATGATTCGCTCTTCATTGTATGAAGTTCGGAGGATTATTTATGATCTCAGACCAATGGCCTTAGACGATCTAGGATTAATCCCAACGATAAAAAAATATGTCGCGACCATTTCTGATTATCATGATCTCAAGATTGAATTTAACTCAATGGGTGAAGAAATGCGTTTAAACCAAAAATATGAAATCGCATTTTTTCGGCTAGTTCAAGAAGCTTTACAAAATGCTGTAAAACATGCAGAAGCTTCATTAATTCAAGTTAAACTTGAAATAGGTAAGAATAATTTAACCATGGTGATTAAGGACAATGGCAAAGGATTCGATCCTGGGATGAAACGTGATAAATCTTTTGGTTTAATTGGTATGCGTGAACGTGTAGAGATGCTAGAAGGGACAATGGAGATTAATTCTAGTATTGGAAAAGGTACAACTATATTAATTAAGGTTCCCTATGTGCCTTCTTAAAGGTATAATAGGTAAAATAAAAGTACTAACTACCTTATAAGATTTTATAAAATATAGATAAAGAACTGTTCTATCATAGTAAACTACTAGGGTAAATAAATAGAATATATGATGTAGGAGGAACATGTAGAATGAATACAGAAAGAAAAATAAGTATTGTTTTAATTGACGACCATAAGCTTTTTCGTGAAGGTGTTAAAAGAATATTAGACTTCGAACCTAGCTTTGAAGTTGTAGCTGAGGGGGACGATGGAACAGTAGCTGCTAAGTTAGTTAAAGAAAATAACCCAGACGTTGTTTTAATGGATATAAACATGCCAAATATGAACGGCGTTCAAGCTACATCTGATCTTGTTCGTTACTTTCCTAATACAAATGTAATCATTCTCTCCATCCATGATGATGAAAGCTATGTAACCCACGCTTTAAAAACAGGTGCACAAGGATATCTATTAAAAGAGATGGATTCAGATGCATTAATTGATGCAATTAAGGTAGTGAGTGATGGAGGTTCTTACCTACATCCTAAAGTAACACATAACTTAGTAATGGAATATCGTCGATTAGCTAAAGAGAATTCATCGAATATTTCAGAGAATGGGATTGAATACCGTAAACCATTACATCTATTAACAAAAAGAGAATGTCAAGTGTTGCAATTATTAGCAGATGGAAAGAGTAACCGTGCTGTAGCAGAAACACTTTATATTAGTGAAAAAACGGTGAAAAACCATGTTAGCAACATCTTACAAAAAATGAATGTTAATGATCGTACACAGGCTGTTGTTTCAGCTATACGTAAAGGATGGGTGGAAGTAGTCTAACAACTATTTCTTTTGATTGTTATGGTTCTCGTTCTTGTTCCTTATAAATATGATAGATACTATACTCTAAGATTTCATATCTTAGAGTATTTTTTATGATATGCATCATCTTATTAATGCATTTTTTTTCGTGTTCATGTAAAATAAACATGTCTATGTACTTATAAAAGTGAAAGCTTTATCTTTAATGCTTAAGAAAGAGGAGAAGGTTTACATGAAAGTTGCTGTAATGACTGACAGCACAGCATATATAACCAAAGAAATTCGTGATCAATACGAAATTCATATGGTACCACTGAGTGTCCAATTTGAAGAGGAATCATATCAAGAGGAAATCGATATAACAACAACCGAATTTTACCGAAAATTAAAAGAATCAAAAGACCTGCCGAAAACATCTCAACCTTCCATTGGATATATTACAAAAAAATTAGAAGCATTAGCTAAGGATTATGATGCTGTCATCTCGATTCATCTATCGAGTGGCATTAGTGGTACCTTTCAGGCTGTTGCTAGTGCTGGTACGATGGTAGATGGAATTGATGTTTATACGTATGATTCAGAAATAAGCTGTATGGCACAAGGGTTTTATGTGCTAGAAGCGGTTGAAATGATTCAAAAGGGGAAAGAACCTGAAGAAATTTTTCAACGGCTCGATCAAATGAAAGAATCGTTGTGTGCTTATTTCATGGTAGATGATTTAAGTAACTTACAACGAGGTGGACGGCTAAATGGTGCCCAAGCTATTGTTGGAAGTCTATTACAGGTAAAACCTATATTACATTTTGTTAATAAGGTAATTGTCCCCTATGAAAAGATTCGTACAAAGAAAAAAGCTATTAATCGCATTCTTGGCTTACTTGAAGAGGACGCTGCGAAAGGAAATAATTTAAAGGTAGTTTTTATTCATGCAAATAGAAAAGATGCAGCTATTGAATTACAATCTTCCTTCCTAGAGAAATATTCGGAAATGGATACTTCTATCAGTTATTTTGGTCCGGTTATAGGTACGCATTTAGGTGAAGGAGCCCTAGGAATTGCATGGTATAGAAAATAATGAAAGCAACGTACTGCTGGGAAATCCGGCAGTACATATTAAAAGGAGTTGATGCCACCTGGAAAAAGATCGTATTTCTTCTATGGAACATGTAAAGTTGTATTGTTCTGGAAAACTATTATTACGAAATGAAATCCCTCTTCAAGAATCTCAATTTCAAACATACCTTTCTCAAAATCTCATTCTTCCTGTTCCATCTATTGTTATAAAAAACATGTTTATTCGAATATGTCAGCGATGTGGAAATCAGCGAAAGTCGCTTTTTGCTAAAACAGTCTATTACGACAACTATACGGTCGATTATTATTGTCGTAAATGTATTGAAATGGGAAAAGTTACTGAAAGTAAACCTCTCTATCGCTGGAATGGAAAACAACCAATTTGGAAAAAACATAAAGCAGCATGTACATGGGAAGGAAAGCTTACCTCTGCTCAAACTGTGGCAGCAAACGAAGTAGTCCAAGCTGTTCAAAACCAAAAACAACTTCTCATCTGGGCAGTTTGTGGAGCAGGAAAGACAGAGATGCTTTTTCATGGAATCGAAGAGGCACTCCGTCTAGGGAAAAGAATATGTATAGCTACTCCTAGAGCAGATGTTGTTCGTGAATTAGTTCCCCGTATGCAAACAGCCTTTTCTTCTATTGATATACAAGGACTCTATGGCGAGAGTAAAGATAAAACTGGAACTAGTCAAATTATTATTTCAACTACGCATCAATTAATACGTTTTGACCAAGCTTTTGATGTCATGATTATTGACGAATTGGATGCGTTCCCATTCCATGCCGATCCGTCTCTTCCTTATGTTGCCAAACGTGCTACCAAGCTGAAAAGTACAACTATTTATTTAACTGCAACCCCTCGACGTAAACAACAATTTGAACTAACGGCAAAGCGCTTACCTCATATTTTCGTAGCCAAACGATTCCACGGATACCCACTACCAGTTCCTTCATTAAAAATGTGTTTTCCTTTACGAAAAGATCTTAGTAAAAACAATTTACCCCGAGCTTTTTCACAATGGTTACAGAAAAGAGAAAGAAAAGGACGACAACTGCTTATCTTCCTTCCTACGATTGAGTTAACAGAGAGATTAGTACCTAAGATAACCGGTTTGTGTAAGTGTTATCGTATGATTTCTAGTCATGAACAAATCGCCGCAGTTCATGCATCGGATCAAGATCGCGCGAGCAAGGTTAATCACTTTCGGAATGGAAAAGTCAAGGTTCTACTGACAACGACAATACTAGAGCGAGGTGTAACATTTCCTTCTGTAGATGTAGTAGTCATCGATGCAGGACATCATGTTTTTGATAAGGCAGCACTTGTACAAATTGCTGGAAGAGCAGGTAGAAGTGCATCTGATCCAACAGGAGAAGTAGTTTTTTTTCACGATGGAAAGACCAAGGCAATGAATGCAGCGATTCAATTAATAAAAACAATGAACAAACGAGGGGGCTTTTAAATGCAGTGCCTTTGGTGTGGACAATTTATTATACAAGAACTGTCATGGGGTAGTCTGATTCTTCCCAAACGTAAATCACTGTGTGAAGAATGTAATCTGCGTTTAATCCAATTGGAAGATAAGCGCTGTGTAAAATGTAGTAAAAATTGTAAAGCAGCGCTTTGTACAGACTGTTCCAATTGGAAAGCTCATCAAAATACACTGCAATTTAATTATTCTATATTTACGTATAATGAGATGATGCAGAAGATGGTTAGTCGATGGAAGTATCGTGGGGATGCTTATTTAGGGAATGCGTTTAGAGGAGATATGGTGTATTCTTTCAAAAAGCGATTCAACTTTATAAAAAAACATGCAGTGATCGTTCCTATTCCTATTAGTAGGGATAGGTTAAGCGAACGAGGATTCAACCAAGCAGAAATGCTTGCTGGTTTTCTGCCAATGAAGATCATGCCAGCTTTAGAGAGAAAAGATAGTGAAAAACAATCAAAGAAAACACGAAAGCAACGAATAAATACAACCAATCCGTTTTCCTTGAAAATAGCTATTAACAAACCCGTTATTCTTGTCGATGATATATATACAACGGGGAGTACGTTAAGGCATGCATCAAACAAATTAACAGAATATGGTTGTCCGGAAGTTTATGCATTTACACTTATCCGAGGATAAAATAGTGTGTTAAACTTTAAAGAAATGAGGGAAATTCATGTCTGAATTAGCAAATTGCACAAGATGTGACCGCTTATTTGTCAAGGGAATTCGAAACGTTTGCTTCAACTGTTATAAGGAAGAAGAAGCTAGTTTTCAAACTGTTTCTTCGTTTTTACGTAAACAACAGAACAGGCAAGCAACCTTAGAAGAAATCGTTGATGAAACTGGTGTAGAAGAACAACTGATCATTAAATTCATAAAAGAAGGACGACTTCATCCAGCATCGTTTCCCAATTTAACATATCCTTGTACGCATTGTAAGAAACCAATTTCTTCTGGGAATGTATGCAAGCAATGTTCGGAAGCGTTAAGGAGGGACTTGGAATCATTTGAGGAACAGGAAAAACGAACAAATCAAAGCATGGAAAAGAGAAAGACATATTATATGTTTGATTCATAAATCGTTTAACAATTTCTTAAGATTGGTCGATATAAATATAGAATCAAAAGCACGGGAATATAAACGAGCTATTAACGAGGTGAATGCGAATGAAAATTAATGGACCAAATCAAACAAATTTTAATCCGTATAAACAGCATTTACAAAAACAAATAGAATCCAAGCAAGCAATGCGACAAGATCAGCTGGAAATTTCTAAGCAAGCGAAGCAGCTACAGGAAGAAGAGAAATCCAATCCTATAAGAGAAGCTCATGTCGCGAAAATAAAAGAAGCAGTGGAAAGTGGAGAGTATAGGATCAATTACGAGAAAACGGCTGAAAAAATGATGGATTATTGGTCTGGAAAAGAATCGTAATAGTAAGTCAGTAAGGGGGGATTTACTTGTCTATAGAAAAGATTAAAGCGTTATTGCTTACATTAGTCACTCTACATCAAGAACTAATTGCTATTTCTAATCAAAAGACAGAGGCAGTTAAATCAGGGAATTTAGAAAAGTTACAGCAAGTTTTAGTTAATGAGCGAAAACAAATACGAAAAATAGAAAAAGCAGAAGAGGGCCGTCAGCTTGTTGTAGCAGACTGGTTCGAATCCCAACGTCTTAATATAGAGCCAACCATCACAAGATTAGTTGAAGCGATTAATTGTGATGAAACGAGAAAAGAGTTAACAGCAGCGACGAACCAATTGACAGAAGCTATTACAACATTAAAACAACAAGAACAGTTAAATATGGCACTAATTAATCAGTCGATGCAATTTATTCAGCTTTCTATGGATCTTCTAAACCCATCTTTAAGTCAAATGAATTATGGGAGATCAGAAACAGAGTCTACGGGTTCCATTAAAAGATCCGTCTTTGATTCAAAAGCGTAAATATTCTAGGTAAATCAGGAGGTAAGACATGAGTACCTTTCACGGATTAGAAATGGCAAAACAAGCATTATTTGCACAACAGTCAGCACTTTATACAACTGGTCATAATATTTCCAATGCGAATACGGAGGGATATACAAGGCAACGGGTTAATTTTGAAACAATGAATCCATACCCTTCTGCTTCAAGAAATCGTCCACAAATTCCTGGTCAGATGGGTACAGGAGTAGAAGCTGGGTCGGTACAACGAATACGAAATCAATTTTTAGATTATCAATATCGAGCGGAAAATAGTAAAGCGGGTTATTGGTCAACAAAATCGAATGCATTAAGCCGAATGGAGAGTATCATGAATGAACCGTCGGAGAGTGGGCTTTCTTATACAATGGACCAATTCTGGAATTCATTGCAAGATTTAGCAGTTAACCCGGATGATGCTGGTGCAAGGACAGTGGTTGCTAATCGTGGTCAGATGGTTGCTGAAACGTTTAATTACCTATCCGATTCCTTATCGTCGATTCGTTCAGATTTAAAGGAACAGATTGATGTAAGTGTTAAAGACGCGAATTCTGTATTGCGCCAAATTAATAATATCAATAATCAGATTAAGGAATTAGAGCTTCACGGCTATTTGCCGAATGATTTATATGATGAAAGAGATCGTTTAATCGATCAACTTTCCGGCATGATGAACATTAAGGTGAGTTACTCGAAAAGCGGGGAAAGTTCACCCGAAATTGCAACTGGTTTGGCGACGATAGAAGTTATTGATGATAAAGGAAATTCATTTACTCCACCTGTTACATTACTTGATGGAAATAATGGTGAAGGCAAAGTAAATGAATTATCTGTAAGTTACGGTGAAGAGCCGTATTCAGCTGTTGAAGGTGTCAGTGTGAATGGGCAGCCTATTAATATACTTCATTCTAATGGTTCACTAAAGGGATTAATTGATTCCTATGGTCATGATTTCAAAGCAACTGGAGAGATCCAAGGAACGTATACAGAAATGTTAGAAGATCTTGATACAATGGCAAATGCTTTTATTGAAGCGTTTAACCAAGTACATCAAAGTGGACAAGGATTAGATGGTACAACAGGTATTTCATTTTTTGAATATAAGGAAGGAAAAGCTGGAGCAGCAGGAATTGTGGTGAACCAAGACATACTAGATCACCCTGATTTAATAGCAGCAAGTACGAATGATACAGATGGTCAAGGCGATAATGCACTTCATTTAGCGGATGTATTTGATGATAAGCAGTTAACGGGCTCTCCTTTGGGAGAGAATACGTCGATTAATAGTTTTTATCAGTCTCTCATTGGTGAGATGGGGGTAGAGGCGCAAGAGGCTAATCGTATGACTAAAAATACAGCCACTTTAACTTCACAGGTACAAGAACAACGAATGGCTGTTAGTAGTGTTTCATTAGATGAGGAAATGTCGAATATGATTAAGTTTCAACATGCTTACAATGCTGCTGCCAGAAGTATGACAGCAATGGATGAAATGCTGGATAAAATCATTAATAGTATGGGGCTTGTAGGAAGGTAGGGAGAATGGATGCGGATAACCCAGAGTATGCTATCAAATAACATGTTACGTAATTTGTCAAATAGCTATGCGAAGTTAGATACATATATGAATCAGGTTAGTACAGGTAAGAAAATTAACCGTCCTTCCGATGATCCTGTTATAGCAATGAAGGGGATAAATTATCGGAGCCAAGTAAGTGAAGTAGATCAATATTTGCGTAATACGAATGAAGTACACAATTGGATGGATAATTCTGATGCAGCATTGGACAAAGCTACTCAGACAATGCAAAAACTACGTGAACTAGCGGTACAGGCAAGTAATGGGACATATGATGAGGAAGAAAGAGAAAATATAAAAAAAGAAGCAGAGCAACTAAAGGAACATTTAATCGATATAGCCAATACACAAGTAAATGGGAAATATATCTTTAATGGTACTAATACAACAGAGCCTCCATACGCAGATGGGAATTTTACTGCGAATTTAGATAAAGTATCTATTGAAGTGGCAGCAGGTACAAAACTGCAGGCAAATGTTAATGGGGAAGATGTATTCGGTAATGACCTTTTTGCAAATATTGATACATTTATTAATCAGTTAGGCGAAGGGGATCAAGCCGGAATCGAGAGCAGTATTGAGACACTTGATGGCGGAATTAATCAAATTATTAATGCTCGAGCAGATTTAGGAGCGAGAATGAATAGGTTAGAATTAGTTGAAAATCGGCTCAGTGAGCAAAAAATAATAGCTACTAGCACAATGGCAGAAAATGAAAATGTTGATTATGAGGAAGCCATTACAAATTTAATTACACAAGAGAGCCTACATCGGGCAGCTTTATCAGCAGGTTCAAGAATTATTCAACCTTCTCTTGTTGATTTCTTACAATAAATCAAATTGGAGACCCCTGCCCCTAATAAGGGGTGGGGGTTTTAACTCGGAAAAGGTGGTATTGGTTATGAATATACCTCAATTACGGATGCATTCACAAATGGCTCAAATACAAATAAGCCAAGAATCTGGGGAACAAACTATTCGCCAACCCAAAGCAGATGTTACGATTCAACAACCCAAACCGGAGGTTTCTATTACCACTACCCCTGCAAAATTAAGCATTGATCAGTCCAAAGCGTTTGCTGATATGAATTTAATGCATATATTCCAGCGCAATAAAGCATTTGCTCAAGAAGGACAAACCAGTGTGCTGGAAGGGATAAGCAGGCGTGTAAGGCAAGGTAATGAGCTTATGAAATTAGAAAATGAAGGGTCACCGATAGTGAACCAAGCTGTTCAAAATGCTCACCCAAAAATGAAAACACTAGGTATTACCTTTATCCCTTCTCTCTTTTCAGTGAAACTGAATTCGCAGCCAGCAGAAGTAAATATAGAAGTAGAAACAAAACAACCAATTATAAATGCAACACCTAATAAAGTTGAACACCGATATGAAAGAGGTAATGTCGCGATTGAAATGAAGCAATACCAGGATTTAACCATCGAGGTTATTCAACTAGAATCATAAAAGGAGGAAGACACCATGTTAGTCGACACAAAATATTTCGGTCAGACAGAAATCGACCCGGCACATGTAATCGTATTTCAGAATGGCATACCTGGATTTAATCAAGATAACCAATTTATTTTACTAGATTTTCCTGACCATTCATTATTTCAAATTCTACAATCAATTGATACAAGGGATACTGCGTTTTTTGTGATAAATCCGTATAGTCTTTTTCATCATTACGAATTTAGGTTAGACGATAGTAGTATTGAGACATTGCAACTATCCAATGAAGAGGATATTGTCGTACTCTCCATTGTTACACTAAAGCGTCCTTTTGCTACAAGTACTGTCAACTTAAAAGCACCAATTATTATTAATTCAAAGAGGAATCTCGGCAAGCAGTATATTATAAATGCAGTAGAATATCCGAGCAGAGCTCCGATTACAACGAATGATCCTTCCAAAGTGAAAGGGGAATCATCATGTTAGTACTATCAAGAAAGGAAAATGAGGCTATTCAAATCGGAGATAAAATTGAAGTGAAAGTGTTAGCCATAGAAGGAGACCAAATAAAAATTGGAATTCATGCACCTAAATCAATTGATATCTATCGAAAAGAAATTTATTTAGATATTAAAGACGCAAACAATCAAGCTGTGAATATCTCTAGCGATTTAGTAGATCTGTTAAAAGAAGAGTAATGAAAGAGCTTCATATTCCAGTGCGACAGGCCGATATAAAGAGAAAACAGAGGGTTGTGAAGGGATATGGGGATACAGTTAAATGGACTTCATGTGGGTACACATATACAACTGGGAGGCGGAAAGGACAAACCTGTAGGGGGGACGGAACAACCTCAAAATGATTTATCTGTAAATGAAGAAGAAATAAAAACAGCCGTAGATGAACTAAATAACTTCATTGAACCACTTCGTACTGATTTACGGTTTGAATATCATGAAAAACTGAATGAATACTATGTTACTGTTATTAACCCATTAACAGAAGAAATACTCAAGGAAATTCCACCTAGGAAAATGCTTGATGTATATGCCGGAATGGCAGAATTTATGGGGTTACTAATTGATAATAAAACTTAAAAACGAAGGGGTGAATCACTATGCGTATTGGTGGTTTAGCAACAGGGATGGATATTGATAACTTAGTAAATAAACTAATGAGTGCGGAACGTATACCATTAGATAAAATGGAGCAAGAACGAACAACGCTGGAATGGAAACGTGATGCTTTTCGTGAGGTCAACACAAAATTATCTGAGTTAGAAGCACTCATGTTTGATATGAAATTGAGCCCTACATATAATGCGAAAACAGTTAGTTCTTCTCATGAGGATGCAGTAACAGCTACTGCTTCAACAAGTACTGCTAACGGTACGTATCAAATCAATGTTAAAGAATTAGCAACGAATGCGATTAATGTAAGTGCGGAAGAAATTGATGCCTCTGCTATATCAGCTGGACAGGAAATCACGTTCTCTACCGTTGACGAAAACGGTGAAGCAAATGAATATACGTACACCGTAGAAGAAGGAGAAACACTGACGGAAGTACTAAAACGCGTATCTGCTGATGATAATAATGTCCGGATGTTTTATGATGAACAGACAAATAAAGTGATAATGGAAACGTCAAGAACTGGAAATTACAATGAGCGTGGAGCTGAAATTCAATTCACAGCTAATTCGTTTTTCAGCTCAGTTCTTAAGATGAATATGGATAATGAAAAAGGCGGCACAAATGCAAAGTTTGAATACAATAACAGTGGTTTGGAGATGGAATCTAAAACAAATGCATATTCATTAAATGGAATTAATTTTGAATTTAAAAATACAACAAATGATTCCAATGCAACATTAACGGTTATCAACGATGTAGAAGGCTCATTCCAGTCAATTATGAAGTTCGTTGATAAATATAATGAAGTGGTTGAGGCGTTAAATTCTTCCCAAAAAGAAGAAAAGTATCGTGATTATCCACCGTTAACAGAAGAACAAAAGAAAGAGATGTCAGATAAAGAAATTGAACTCTGGGAAGAAAAGGCAAAAAGTGGATTATTACGTGGAGAATCGACTATTTCAAGTGGATTATTTGATCTAAGGCAGAGCTGGTATTCCAATGTAGATACTGGAGGAGAGTATAATTCGATCACGCAAGTAGGAATGAAGACATCTAGTAATTACTTAGATGGCGGCAAATTAATTGTAGATGAACAAGAACTAAAAAAAGCATTAAGGGAAAATCCAGCAGATGTTCAAAAGCTATTCTCAAATAATGAAGAGGGAGCTTCACGTGGAATTATCCACCGTCTCGATGATGCATTATCAACCACTATTGGCCGAATTGGTGAAAAAGCAGGAAGTACAGGACAAACATTAGAGAATTATTCATTAGGAAAAAGAATGAAAGATTTAAATACACGTATTTCTGATTTTGAAAACCGATTAGTACAAGTCGAGTCGCGTTATTGGAACCAGTTTACTGCTATGGAAAAAGCCATTTCGAGAATGAACCAACAATCTGCGCAATTGATGTCTCAGTTTGGCAGTGGGATGTAATTTGACGATGAGGGAGGGAATGGAATGTCACCAAATAAGCAACATCAGGCGTATCAAGACAATGCAGTTAATACCGCCTCAGGTGCAGAACTTACTTTAATGCTTTATAACGGTTGCATGAAGTTTGTTAAACAAGCAATAAAAGATGTGGAAGCAAATCATTTTGAAGAAAAAAATACAAATATTCAAAAGGCACAGAACATCATACAGGAATTAATTATAACCTTAGATCCAAAGATCGAAATATCTAATCAATTCTTACCGCTTTATGATTATATGTTGTTCCGATTAAAGGAAGCAAATATTAATAATAATGTGGAATACCTACAAGAAGTATTAGAATTGATTACTGATTTTAGAGATACTTGGAAGCAAGTCATTTTGGAAATTAGAAAGAAACAATATGCACAGGGTGCTCATGTCTGATGAATCGGTTAACTACTTTATATCAAATCACATTAGAATTAAAAGAAGTCTTAGATAACAGTTCAGAGTACAAACAAAGAGAGTCCCTTATTTCGAGGGTCAATACATTAATTGAGCAGCGTGGCAAAGAAATGGAACAGATAGTCCCCCCTTTTTCTGATGAAGAAAACCGGATGGGAAAAGCAATAGTAGCATTACATCAGCCAATTGAAACATTAATGCATCAACTATTTAACGAGTTGAAGTCAGAAATGCGTCAAGTAAAAAAACAGAAAAAATCGAACCGACAATATAAAAACCCTTATGCACAAATGCAATCCATTGATGGAATGTTCTTGGATCGAAAAAAATAAATATACGTTAACTTATCATGTTAAACGAGTGGCTTGGATAGTTCTTCAAAAAAGCCCTCGTTTCTCTCTTCTAAGAAACGAGTGGGAATAGCTCTTCAATACGTGTAAATATATTGCATCTGCTTTATCAATGTTTAAATCATTTCTATACAGGATAGAAGTAACTATGGGATTGTAAATTTGATTAAGAAATTGTAAACCGTCTAACCCTATAGGAGGCAAGGAATTGACGGTTTTTCAATCAATTATATTTACAATTTCATGTGTTTAGAAAGGAATTTCATTGGGAAACGTTGTATAATATATATAGAAGCTTATAAGCTTAAAAGGAGGACACTTTCATGAAATTTAACATTCGTGGTGAAAACCTTGAGGTCACAGGATCTATTCGGGATTATGTAGAAAAGAAGATAAGTAAACTAGAAAGATACTTTGATACACCACCTGCATCCGAAGTACATGTTAATTTAAGTGTCTATAATGATGAACAGAGAATCGAAGTAACCATTCCAATGACCAATTTGTTACTACGTGGTGAAGTACAACACGTAGATCTATACGCAGCGATTGATCTAGTCGTAGACAAATTGGAAAGACAGATTAGAAAACATAAAACGAAAGTGAACCGTAAATTCAAACAAAATGGTGCTGCTAAGCATGTATTTGCTGAATTAGAAAAGGAAGCAGCTAATGTAGCTCTAGAAGAAGAAACAGATGATATTGAAATTGTTCGAACAAAAAGGTTTGATTTAAAGCCAATGGATTCTGAAGAAGCTGTGTTGCAAATGGACATGTTAGGTCATGCATTTTATGTATTTGAAAATGCAGCAAACGGAGATACAAATGTTGTGTATCGTCGTAATGATGGAAAATATGGTTTGATTGAACCAAATGCATAATCATTGAAGTGAGAGGCAGTCCAATTGGGCTGCCTCTTTTAGTTGAGAATAGTAGGTATAAAATGAAGGAGTTGTCGAAATTTGTTGATTAAAACACTAAATTTCAAAAACAGGAATGACGAATCTATGTTTTTTGATAGAATGCTTCATTATCAAATATAAATACGTTCTAATTTCTCGAGAATTTTGTCGAATACACACCTAAAATTTAAAAATAGACATTAGCCCCATTTTCATATTCATGTTATAACTTAGCTAGTACTACAGGAGGTGAAACATTGATCGGTGAAGAAAAACTAAGTCACTTGAGTAAAAAAGTAGAGCAGCATGAAATAACACTTGTAAAGCTTGTGGAAATGATATCTACATTAAATCGTAGGTTTTTGGAAACAAGTGTAAAAGAAAAGTAAATGGACATGTAAATTCTCCGCTTTAAAAAGCAACATTCCTTTCCAATGTATCCTCTCCTATCCTCACCCAAAAGAGTGGTTCATCCCCGAACTACTCTTTTTATGTTCTATTTGTTGGTGATGTCCTTAGTTGTCATCTTTCTCTAGAAAGTGTTATGATTGATCATGGACTCTATTATTAAACAGTAAACGGAACGAAATAATGAATAGTAAACATTTTTATAATAAATATTGAGGTGCATGAACAATGGCAGGAATACTGCAGAAAATATTTGGTGATGGAACACAAAGGCAACTGAAACGATTACAAAAAACAGTAGATGAAATTGAAGCTTTAGAACCTGAGATAGAAAAGCTTTCCAATGAAGAAATTCAAAATAAGACAGAACAGTTTAAAACGCGTTATCAAAATGGCGAGACTTTAGATGATCTGCTTGTTGAGGCATACGCAGTTGTCCGTGAAGGATCGAAACGTGTGCTAGGTATGCGGCCTTTTCAAACTCAGCTAATGGGTGCAATCGCATTACATGAGGGGAATATTGCTGAAATGAAGACAGGTGAAGGTAAAACACTTGCATCGACGATGCCAGCATATTTAAATGCCCTATCTGGAAAAGGTGTGCACATTATTACTGTCAATGATTATTTGGCAAGTCGTGATGCTCAAGAAATGGGAGAACTTTATCAATTTTTGGGGTTAACGGTTGGCTTAAATGGAAATGGCTTATCTAAAGAACAAAAGCGGGAGGCCTATCATCAGGACATTACGTACGGTACGAATAATGAATATGGCTTTGACTATTTACGAGATAATATGGTCCTCTATAAAGAGCAGATGGTTCAACGGCCATTGAACTTTGCAATCATCGATGAGGTAGACTCAATCTTAATCGACGAAGCCAGGACACCATTAATTATTTCTGGTTCTGCAAAAAAATCGGCTTCTCTGTATCAAAGAGCGAATAGTTTTGTTAGTACACTTTCAAAAGAAAGTGATTATACCTATGATGAAAAAACAAAAGGTGTGCAACTTACTGAAGAAGGGATTAATAAAGCTGAACGTTTTTTCTCTATCGAGAATTTATTTGACTTAAATAATGTGTCACTAACACATCATATTAATCAGGCATTAAAAGCTCATGTTTCCATGCATCGTGATGATGATTATGTTGTCGAAGAAGGAGAAGTTGTTATTGTTGACCAGTTCACTGGACGTTTAATGAAGGGTCGACGTTATAGTGATGGATTGCATCAAGCAATTGAAGCTAAAGAGGGATTACAGATTCAAAACGAAAGTATGACATTGGCATCCATTACTTTTCAGAATTTCTTCCGGATGTATAATAAACTGGCAGGTATGACTGGTACAGCCAAAACAGAAGAAGAAGAGTTTAGAAATATATATAATATGGACGTTATTGCTATTCCAACGAATAAACCAATTATTCGTGATGACCGTGCAGATTTAATCTATAAGTCGATGGAAGGGAAGTTCCGCGCTGTTGTCGATGAAATTAAAGAACGACACGAAGCTGGACAACCAGTTCTTGTAGGGACAGTTGCCGTAGAAACTTCGGAATTGATTTCAAAATTATTGAAGAAAGCTGGAGTTAAGCATGATGTCTTAAATGCAAAAAACCATTTCCGTGAGGCTGAGATTATTGAGAACGCTGGACAGCGTGGTGCAGTAACGATTGCTACCAATATGGCTGGTCGTGGGACGGATATTAAACTTGGTGATGGGGTAGTAGACCTAGGTGGACTTGCAGTTATTGGTACAGAACGTCATGAGTCACGACGGATTGATAACCAATTACGTGGTCGTTCTGGGCGTCAAGGAGACCCTGGTTTGTCTCAATTTTACCTCTCCATGGAGGATGAACTCATGCGTCGATTTGGATCCGATAATCTAAGATCGATGATGGAACGTTTAGGCATGGAAGATGATCAACCAATTGAAAGTAAAATGGTTTCTCGCGCTGTTGAATCTGCACAGAAACGAGTGGAAGGGAATAACTTTGATGCTCGTAAAACGGTGTTATCCTATGATGATGTCTTACGCGAACAAAGGGAAATCATTTACAAGCAGCGTTTCGATGTGATTGAATCCGAAGATAATCTACGTGAGATTATTGAAAACATGATTATTTCTACATTAGAACGAGTAGTGGCGACACATACGCAGGATGATGATGAGGACAATTGGGATTACAAAGCGATTGCTGAGTATGTGCAAGGTAACTTATTAGATCCAGAGCAGATTTCGGAAGATGATTTGAAAGGAAAAGATCAAGAAGAAATTAATGAGTTGATCATGGAGAAAGTAAGAGCTCGTTATGATGAAAAAGAAAATGAACTAACCGAAGAGCAAATGCGTGAGTTTGAGAAAGTTATCTTGCTTCGAACAGTTGATACAAAATGGATGGACCATATTGACCAAATGGATCAACTACGTCAAGGGATACATTTACGAGCATATGGACAAAATGATCCGCTTCGTGAATATCAGTTAGAAGGATTCGCCATGTTTGAAGAAATGATTGAAAGTATTGATGAAGAAGTCGCCAAATATATTATGAAAGCTGAAATTCGTGACAACCTACAACGTCAGGAAGTTGTGAAGAATACACAAGCTGTCTCTGGTAATCAAGAGGAGAAAAAGAAAACAAAAAAACCGTTTGTGAAACAGCAAGATATTGGACGAAATGATCCATGTCCTTGTGGTAGCGGAAAAAAATATAAAAATTGCCACGGAAAATAAAAGCTATCATTGAACACTCCGCTGCATCGTAGTGGAGTGTTTTCATGAATGAATAATACTTGAGGTGATCAATAATGGAATTAGTTGATATCAAAAATGAACTGGATCAGATGAAGCGTCGTATTAATGATTTTAGGGGGTCTCTTTGACTTAGATACAAAGAGTAGTCGGATTAAAGAATTAGAGCTACAAATGGCGGCTCCAGAATTTTGGGATGATCAAGATACCGCTCAAGCAGTGATCGCTGAAGTGAATAATCTAAAAGAATATGTGAACAATTTTAAAGAGGTAGAAGATCTGCATGATAATTTAGAAGTATCTTATGAACTTGTAAGAGAAGAAAATGACCGCGAATTATTTGAGGAATTAACATCCGAAATGAAAGCACTAAGAAAAAAACTCAATGATTTTGAGTTGCAAATCCTGTTAAACGAACCTTATGATACGAATAATGCCATACTTGAACTTCACCCAGGTGCTGGCGGTACAGAGTCACAAGACTGGGGAAGTATGCTATTACGAATGTATCAGCGTTGGGCAGAGACGAAGGACTTTAAAGTGGAAACGTTGGATTATTTAGCCGGTGAAGAAGCTGGCTTAAAAAGTGTAACCCTATTAATTAAAGGGCATAATGCATATGGTTACTTAAAAGCTGAAAAAGGGGTACATCGATTAGTGCGTATATCACCTTTTGATTCTTCCGGCCGTCGTCATACATCGTTTGTTTCCTGTGATGTAACTCCTGAAATGACGGATGATGTCGATATTGAAGTGAAAACAGAAGATATTAAAGTAGATACTTACCGAGCTAGTGGTGCAGGTGGTCAGCATGTAAACACAACCGATTCGGCTGTGCGTATTACGCACTTACCTACTAATGTAATTGTAACCTGCCAGAATGAACGGTCGCAGATTAAAAATAGGGAAGCTGCTATGAAGATGTTGAAATCAAAATTATACCAATTAGAAATAGAGAAACAACAGCAGGAGTTGGCTGAAATTCGCGGCGAACAGATGGAAATTGGCTGGGGTAGTCAGATTCGATCCTATGTATTCCATCCATATTCCATGGTAAAAGATCATCGCACCAATGTAGAGGTTGGTAATACGCAGGGAGTAATGGATGGAGATCTTGATCCGTTTATTGATGCTTATTTACGTCATCAAATGAAGTAAAAGCTTTAGTCTCTATAACAGACAGCGCTTTTTTTCATAAAATAGACACAAATAGTAAATGGCTTGGGCTTGCAGCTTTCCTGCTAAGTTTAATGAAAAAAATGGAAATGGAAAGTGTTTTAAAATAAACAGATATGGTTATAATAAAATTGATAAACCATTACACTATTTCTGTTAGGGGGATTGAAGCTATGAAAAAATGGTTGTTAACAATGCTTTTCGGTTCTGCCTTAGTGCTAGGTGCATGTGGCGGCGGGGACGACGGTGCATCAGAAGAACCAGCAGATAACGGAGATACAGGAACGGAAGAACCTTCCGGAGAAGGTGGTTCTGTAGATACTGCAGCAGCTGAAGAAGTATTTGAAAGTAATTGTGCATCCTGTCATGGTGCTGATCTCTCTGGTGGTCAAGGACCTGATTTAACTCAAGTTGGTTCTCGACTTTCATCAGATGAAATTGCAGACATCATTAAAAATGGTAAAGGTAGTATGCCAGGAGGTATGGCTACTGGTGAGGACGTACAAATTCTTGCAGATTGGTTAGCTCAAAAGAAATAATAACCTAGAAGCTTGTCTAATTGTAAACAATTGGACAAGCTTTTTAAATGGGTAAGAAATCAGACTCTTTTGTAGCGGAACTACAGAAGACATTGCTTGTTCTTATACGAGTAAATATACCTAGTTTAAAATCCCTCTCTAAGCATAATTCCCTTTCTTTCTATAATATATGACAAAATATTTCATGAAACACCGACTTTTGAAATACAAATGTAATAATTTTATGTCTAAAAATCGTGGCGAAAGATGTTATAATGATGAAGTATCATGTACATATCCTATTTAAATTATGTAGATGAAAAGATAAATAGAGCATACATCAAGATAAACAACTAAAAGATAAAGGTGAGTTTTATATGATATTGATGAAGGATGTTCATAAAACATATGCCAATGGTGTCGTTGCATTAAGCGGTATAAATGTCGATATAAAACAAGGTGAATTTGTATACATAGTTGGACCAAGTGGTGCAGGGAAATCGACATTTATTCGATTAATGTTTAGAGAAGTAAAACCATCAAATGGTACCATTCGCATAAATGATATAAATGTCAATGATTTAAAGGAAAGAAAAGTACCATATTTAAGGCGGAATATAGGTGTTGTTTATCAAGATTTTAAACTGCTTCCCAAACTATCAGTCTATGAAAATGTAGCTTTTGCATTGGAAGTAATTGAAGAGTCACCTGCTGTCATTCGTAAACGAGTGATGGAAGTATTAGACCTTGTCGGTTTGAAAAACAAAGCACGATTTTTACCGGATGAATTATCTGGTGGTGAACAGCAGCGTGTTTCTATCGCACGAGCAATTGTTAATCATCCTAAGATTGTAATTGCCGATGAACCGACTGGTAACCTTGATCCAGAAACTTCACGAGAAATAATGAAAATATTTGAAGAGATTAATGATCGAGGCACAACGATTCTAATGGCAACACACAGTAAAGAGATTGTTAATACATTTCGAAAACGTGTAATTGCTATTGAAGACGGATTAATTGTTAGAGATGAACACCGAGGTGATTACGGCTATGAAAGTTAGGACATTAATGCGTCATATACGCGAAGGATTTAAGAACATTGGGCGTAATGGTTGGATGACGATTGCTTCAGTTGGTGCCGTTACGACTACATTAATCTTAGTAGGAGCTTTTCTAGCGTTAATGCTCAATCTGAATGAAATGGCGGATAATATTGAAGACGATGTACAAATTGATGCCATGATTGAACAGACTGCTGATGAAGAACAGATACAAAATCTAGGAAATGAAATCGAAAAAATAAATGGCGTACAATCGGCTGTTTTTTCTTCGAAAGATGACCAATTAAATAGTTTAATTGATAGCATGGGAGAAAACGGACAAGCCTGGCAAATGTTTGAGCAGGACAACCCATTGAATCATGTGTTTGTTGTCAAAACTGCAGATCCACAGGATACCGCTCCAGTTGCTAAACAAATCAATGAGTTACAAGGAATACAATCTGTAAACTACGGTCAAGGCGTGGTCGAAAAGCTATTCGAATTTAATAGTTATGCAAGGACTATCGGGTTGGTACTCATTCTAGGATTGGTATTTACAGCGATCTTCCTCATATCCAACACTATTAAAATTACAATAATGGCCAGAAGTAAGGAAATTGGCATTATGAAACTAGTTGGTGCCACTAATGGATTTATTCGTTGGCCATTCTTTATAGAAGGATTGTTGTTAGGTGTATTAGGTTCTATTATACCAGTAGCAATTATTCTTACAGGCTACTATTACTTGGTAAATAACATTAGCCAGCATATCAATTACAGTTTTATTGAAATCTTACCGTTCAACCCATTTGCATTTCAGCTTGCACTAATTATCGTTGCTATAGGTGCTCTAATTGGCGTATGGGGCAGTGTGATGAGTGTACGTAAATTCTTAAAAGTGTAACTGGCTTAAATAAGTTTGATTTTTTACGAGGGAAGGGGAAAAAGGAGCAATGAAAAAGGTAATTCCATCTTTATTAACCGTTTTGTTAGTATCGACATCGGCCACTTTTTATGCTGGGCCGGTGTCAGCTCAATCAACAGATGAACTGGAAAAAAAGATTAATGATTTGGAACAGGAACAAAAAGAACTTGAACAGCAACAGGATAGTTTAGGTGAAGATTCTGCTGAAACAGATAAGAAAATGAATGAAAATCTTGATCAACAAGATTCCGTGGAAAGTGAAATTACTTCATTAAACGAAGACCTGCAAGGGACCATGGAACAAATTAAAACCAAGGAAAATGAAATTACGGAAACAAATACTAAAATTAACGATTTAGAAACGCAAATCGAAGAACTAAAGAACGAAATAGTCATGCTTCAAGAGCGTATTAAAAAGCGTGAAGAGTTATTAAAAGATCGTTTACGTAATCTTCAACTAAATGGTGGAGAAATGAAATACATAGAAGTGATTTTCGGATCACAAAGCTTCGGAGATTTTATCAGCCGATCTACAGCTGTAAATACCATTATGGATCAAGATAAATCGATAATGGAACAACATACTGCTGACAAGATTGCATTAGAAAAAAATAAGGCAGACGTAGAAAGCAAGAAAAGCGAAGTAGAAGATAGAAAACTAGCATTACAGGATCAAAAGGATGATCTAGTTGCACTTAAAGGACAACTTGATGATCAAATGGCAGAAAAAGAAACACTCATGGCTTCTTTAGAAGAAGAACAGCATGAATTAGAAGAACATAAAGTAAGTATTGAAAAAGAACAGGAAATTCTAGCTAATCAAGCTGCCGCAGCTGAGAAGGCTAAGAAACTTGCACAATCTGAAAAAAGCGAGTTAGAACAATTAGCGAAACAGAAAGAACAGCAAAAAGAAAAACAGAGTTCGAATTCATCTTCAAACTCGACTGCAAGTCCAAGCTCTCAAGGGGGCTCCCAATCTAGTGGAAGTGGTATTTTAAGTTATCCAGTTTCTTACGGAGTTACTTCTGGTTATGGACATCGATGGGGCAAATTGCATGCTGGAATTGACTTTGGAACTCCTGTAGGAACAGCAGTAAAAACAGCTGCACCTGGGGTTGTTGTACAAACAAACACAGAAGCAGATGGCGGCATGAGTGGTTATGGTAATGTCGTTTTAGTTGCTCATAACGTTGGTGGTGTATCCTATACAACGCTTTATGCACATCTGAGTAGTATTTCGGTTTCATCTGGGCAAACGATTAGTTCTGGACAAGTTATCGGAAATTCTGGAAACTCTGGTCATTCCACAGGACCACATTTACACTTCGAGGTTCATCGTGGCGGTTGGAATGCTGCTAAGAGTAATTCAATAGATCCAATGGATGTATTAGAATAAAGAAAAACTATAAACAAAGACATCGACCTTATTGGTTTGATGTCTTTTTCTGCTATTACGTGTATAATTACATAAATAGGGAGTTAAAACCATAGTAATAAGAAGAAGTTAGTGATATGCTTTGTTTACTAGGTTCAATGATGATAAAAAGTGTTGGGGTGAAATTATGAAATTAAGAAAGTTACATATTGTATTGCTTTTAGTTGCTGCATTAGTAATTGGACTTGCTGGCGGTTATGCTGGTGTAGAACTAGCAAAGTCTGATGATCCTACAGCAATGGATAATGCAGGAGTAAATCAAGGGGATCAAGATACGAATTCGTCAGGTTCAGGTACCCCACAAAACATGGAAAAGGTAGATCAAGCATTTAAATTAATAAAAGAAAATTATTTAGAGGAAATTGATGATAAGCAGTTAGTAGAAGGTGCAATAGAGGGTATGCTATCTTCATTAGATGATCCCTACAGTTCTTACATGGATGTAGAGACGATGGAGCAATTTAATGAACAAATCGAATCATCTTTTGAAGGAATTGGTGCAGAAGTTAGTATGGTAAATGATACAGTTACCATTGTTGCTCCTATTAAGGATTCACCTGCAGAGCAAGCTGGATTACGACCAAATGATCAAGTGCTGCAAGTAGACGGTGAGAGTTTAGAAGGTTTAAACCTGAATGAGGCTGTAGCTAAGATTCGTGGTGAAAAAGGATCGGAAGTGGAATTGAAAATACAGCGAGCAGGAGTTTCAGATCCTTTTAATGTTACCATAGAAAGAGATACCATACCTGTTGAAACAGTTTATAGTAAAACCGAAGAAGTGGATGGGAAAAAGACGGGTGTCTTGGAAATAACCAATTTCTCTGAACGAACAGCAGATGAATTTAAAAACCAACTTCAAGAATTGGAAGATAATGGAATAGAAGGGTTAGTAATTGATGTTCGTGGAAATCCAGGTGGTTTATTAAATGTTGTAGAGGATGTTCTAAAAGAATTTGTCCCTGAAGATATGCCGTACTTACAAGTAGAAGATCAAAACGGAAAGAAAACACCTTATTACTCTGAGTTAACGGAAAAGAAAGAGTATCCAATAAGTGTCGTTATTGATGAGGGAAGTGCTTCAGCTTCAGAAATTTTAGCAGTTGCTATGAAAGAGATGGGATATGATGTAGTCGGACAAACAAGTTTCGGAAAAGGTACTGTTCAACAGGCGGTTCCATTAGGAGATGAAAGTACAATAAAATTAACATTCTATAAATGGCTATCTCCAGAGGGAAATTGGATTCATGAAAAAGGTGTAAAACCTACTATTGATGTGAAACAACCTGATTATTACTATACGAATCCAGTTCAGATTGAAGAACCTTTAACGAAGGATCAGACTGGAGATCAAGTTAAAAACGTGCAAATTATGTTAAAAGGATTGGGATATGACCCAAGTAGAACCGATGGTTATTTTAATGAACAAACAGAAAAAGCAATAACACAATTCCAATCTGATAATGATTTAAAAGCAACAGGAGAAGTCAATGAACAAACATCTGCTTTAATCGAAACACAAATAGTAGATCAAATCCGTAATGACAAAGATGATCAACAGATGGAAAAAGCATTAAATGAAATATATAAATAATTTGCAAGTGCTGTCTCATGAGGACGTTTAATTTTATCAACTAGTTATAGAATATACGTGGTACTTCCTCTTATTGCCAGAAGTAGCGCTTATCTGGGCAATTTCCATATCGTGTATATTCTTATTATGTTGATAGTGAGCTGACTTTTGAGACAGCTCTTTTTACACTATATAGCAGGAAGTTTTTCATTTCGTGTCGAATTAAATGATGGCATACGAATTTAGCAAAACATCACTGCACAAAGAAGGTGATCGATATATGTTAGAGGCATGGTTCACCGAAATGGTGAAAGGTATAGGGAAATTATTTTTAAATCCACTCTTATACTGGGCAATTTTCTTAATCGTTTTAGCAGGTATGCAAAGAATTAAACGAGAAAGGAAAGACTTCGGTATTAAACTATTCGATGTCTTTTCCGAATGGAAATATACATGGGCTACCTCGATTATTTTAGGTGTTATTATATCTGCGCTTACCATTGGGTTGGGTATTGTTTTTTCTTATTCAACCGTATTATTGCTTTGCCTGGTAACAATTCTTGTTAGTATAACAGGTAAATTTTCCTTTTTATCGGCCAGTTATACCTTTGGAATTACTTATGTATTGTTACTTTTTCTACCATTTTTATTAGAGAAACAAGATTTTATCCCGAATGACTTGTTTTCCTCTGTGGATTATTCTGGATTTACCGTATTATTAGCAATGTTGCTATTTGCTGAAAGTATGTTACTGCTGCAAGCTAGAAAAGGTCCTACATATCCGGAACTTACCTCAGGAAATAGAGGTGGCTGGGTGGGTCAGCATCATATTAGAAAGATGTCGATTATCCCTTTCTTTATTCTTATTCCATCGGGTTCGATAGCTCCATTCGCTGCTTATTGGCCGTACTTTACTGTAGGGGGAGAATCCTATAGTTTATTGCTTGTCCCTTTTATTGTTGGATTTAATCACCTTGTAAGAGGAAGTGACCCGGTACGTGCAGCTGGTAAATTAGCAAATACTACCTTAGCTTTAAGCATAGTTATATGGATTTGTGCGTTTATTAGTATTTATTATCCTTGGTTTTCTGCCGTTGGGATTATTTCTGCAATTGTTGGTAGAGAATTTATAAATTATCGACATCGATCCATGGATCAGCAAAAAACTGGATTCTTCCAAACGTCTGATAAAGGTTTGAAAGTTCTAGCTGTTCTTCCTGGTTCACCTGCCGATCGGCTTGAAATTGTGGCGGGGGAGACCATAACCAAAGTAAATGGAAATAAAATATATAGTTTAACTGCTTTCTATGAAGCGTTACAAGAGAGCGGCGCTTATTTTAAATTAGAGCTTCTTGATAAAGCTGGTGAAAACCGTTTTTTACAAGGAGCGTTGTATGAAGGGGATCATCATGAGCTAGGTATTATTTTTACATCGAACCCACATCGCAAGAAAGAAAAAGAAATTGTATAAGAAAGCACCAGCATCTGCATGAATGAATCATTCTATGCAGATTTTTTTTGCTCCTAGTGAGATCCCATTTGTAGAAAGGAAATGAAGGTGATATAGTAAAAATACGGTTAATTCAGAAAATTTAAATATAGAATTTGGTATTCTTTGATAAAGGATGCAATGCGAAATGAAAAAATGGTTTCATCGTTCACTAAAAAATCAACTCATTGCCTTTATTCTAATCGTGGTTCTTATTCCTATCATCATTTTAGGGCTGATTTCGTATTATTCTACGGTTCAACTATCTAAGGATCGTGCGGAAATTTCTGGTGAAAGTTTTCTAGAACAAATACAAGATTCCATATCATTTATTATCAATGATGTGGAAAATATGTCCGTGTTCTTAATAGGTAATCAGGCAGTTCAAGAATATTTACAGGTGGAGGGAGATCCCATTTATCCTCAACGTGAGATATATGGGTTTTTATCAAATCTAGCTTTTTCCAAACAATATATTGATGATATTATTATTTACCCATCAAACGGGAATTCGCCAATTTCCACGAATTTAGTTATGGATACAGAAGAAATGGGAATTTTTGACCGAATTCCTTCCAACAAATGGTGGTCTTATCGAAAAGAAAATGAGACAGTGGATGGACGACAGGAGAGAATTAGTTTAACCAGACCCATTCGTAGTACAAGTGACTTTGAGCAAATCGGTTATTTAACAATTAACTTAAATGTAAAAGTCATTGAAGCGTATTTAAATGCAGGGGAATTAGAGTGGGATGGTTCTGTATTCATCCTCAATAATGGAAAATTACTATCAGGTAATCAAACAGTCAGTCAACAAGTCGATAGCAGCGAATTACAACAAATTATTGATCAAACAAAGCAGGACCGTTTCACCTATGAATTAGGAGCAGAAAAATTCACGATCTTTACTAAAGAAATCGAAACAGTGGGTTGGGATTTAGTAAGTGTCATACCTTTTCAAGAATATAGCTCGCAGAATAAATATATCTTATGGCTTACCGTTTATTCTGTTATTCTCGCTGGGGTATTAATAACTGCACTGGTTATTTTCTTTATTTCTAAAGTATTGCGCCCACTAATTAAATTAACGGACACGATTCGAACAGCAAATCCAGGGGATAAGTTAAGCGCAGTTGATAGTTTTTCCTATAATGAAATTGGCGATTTGATAAGTAGTTATAATCAGTTGAATGAACGTATTTCGGTGTTAATGCGCCAAGTTCAAAAGAACGAAGCTATCAAAAGGCAAGCAGATTTGCAAGCGCTTCAATCCCAAATAAATCCACATTTTTTATATAACACATTAGCATCCGTTCATTGGATTGCATTACAATCGCAAGCGTATGATATTTCTAGAGTCGTATCTTCTTTAAGTACATTTTTACAGTTTAGTCTGAATAAAGGTAATGAATATTGTACGATTGAACAAGAAGTTGGCCATGTTCGCCATTATGTTGACATTAAAGAAATACGTTTTCCAGACACATTTTCTTTACAACTCGATATTCCAGAAGAGATCAAGCAGGATTGTATACTAAAGCTTATTTTACAGCCGTTAGTTGAGAATAGTATTAAACATGGCTTCTTTTCCCTCCAACAACATTATGGAAGGATTAAGATAACCGCAGAAAAAAAGGATAACCGAATTCATTTTGCAGTGATGGATAATGGTGCTGGGATGTCGGAAGCGAAAAGGAAAGAATTACAATCTCAATTTTTGGAAGATCCATTGTCTAGTGGTGTTATTGGTACAAATTATGGCCTTCGTAATGTCAATTTACGTTTGTGTTTACATTTTGGACAAGCTAGTGGGTTACGAATTTTTAGTGAAAAATTAGCCGGTACGACAATCCAATTCTCTATTCCAAGAAAAGGAAGATGACCGATGAAAGTACTAATTGCGGATGATGAGATTATTATTCGAGAAGGGATAGCAAATGTGATTCCTTGGGAGGAAAATGGTTTCCTATTACTTGATCCTGCGGCTTCAGCGGAAGAAGTGATAGAACGAATAGAAACGGAGAAACCAGATATTTTAATCACTGACATTCAAATGAAAGAGATGAACGGACTTGAACTTGTTTCATATATTGGAAAGAAAAATTATTGTATCGAAAGTATTTTGCTAACAGGGTATGATGACTTTGCCTATATTCAAGAGGCACTCAGGCAGGATGTATGTGATTATTTATTAAAAACTAGCAGTCCAGATGAAATAATCACTGCAGTTAACCGGGCAAAAAAACGATTAGAAAAAGATAAAAAATATCATCGTTGGTCAAACGCGGCATATTCAGAAGAGAAAAATACAATAGTACAAACTCTATTTCATCAACGAGATTCGAAAGATCAAGCAAAATTGGCGGAAGCTCTTCCCGAATTAGCTACTCCCCCTTATCAACTTATTCTGATTGGGACAACCCTTGATACGCAGACATTACATTCTTATGAAAAAATATGGAATGGGTATTTATATGGAACGTGGTTACATGATGACCGGTTTACGTTGATACTTACAAAACGAAATACCTATTTAGAGGACGGTTATTTATTACAAATGGCAATCAAAAAAATACGTCAGATGGTCCAACAGCCAATATTCATGAGTAACGTTATATCAACCTTAAATGAATTGCCGTATAAATATGAACAGCTATCGCAGCTTCACTTATATAAATATATATTCACAGATGCTGTTACCATCAGTGAACAAATGGTTAAAGAAAGAACCGGAATTGCCTATCACGAGAGAAAAGAAGAGTTTCTTCAGCAACTTATAACGTTTCTTCATAATGGAGAATATGACAACTTAATTACTTGGGTGCATGCATTTCATACTTGGTTATTTTCGCATTCTCAAGCTACTCCGGATTCTATCCAGTTTTATGTGCAAAATTTGTACATGGAAACCATAAGATATATGAATCGAATTCAAGATCATGAACGGCGTTACGAATCAATTCCTTCAGCAAGTAGTTGGTTTCAACGACCTACGGAAATATTGCAAGCACGATTTTCCCAATTACAGCAGGATTTCCAAAAGCAAGCACAAAAGAATTCAAATTATGTGGAACAAAGCATTTACTATATAGAGGAGCATCTTGGACAATCACTATCTTTACAAGAAGTGGCCGGATATATTTCAATCCACCCTAATTATTTAAGTGAACTAATTAGAAAGAAAACAGGAAAATCCTATGTTGAACTAGTAACCATACTTCGTGTGCAGAAAGCAGTTGACTTTCTTCTGTATACTTCTTTAACAGTTAAAGAGATTGCAAAAAATATTGGATATAATGATCGAAAGTATTTTACAAAAATTTTTAAAAAACATTATGGTGTCACTCCAACACAATATCGCCGTCGAAATTAACGATAAACATGATATAAGATTATTTAAAATACTTAGAAATTTAACCCCTGATATGATATTCTTCCCCCTTAACGAGGGGGGAAGGTTTTCTTAAACTAAAGCTAAGTACTAATAAGGGGGGATTTTATGAAGAAAGCACTGCTAGGACTTGTCATAGTATTAATGCTGACAGGCTGTATTCCAAATGCGGATAGTGAGACAACAAATGAAGAGACGAGTGGAAAAACAACGATATCTATTTGGCATAACTTTGCTGGTGACGATTTACGAGCAAGAAAAGTTAGAGATATGATTGCATCCTTTGAGGAAAAGAATCCTAACATAGAAGTAGATGAACAAGCGATCCCAGTAGATGGTTATCGGCAACGAATAAGTACTGTTGCTGCTGCTGATGAACTTCCAGATGTTTTCCTTACCTACGCAGGAAGTTTTACCGATGAATTCTATCATGGTGATTTAATTCAACCAATTACTCCGTTGTTTAATGAGCATTCAGATTGGAAGAATGCATTTCTTGACGGTGCATTAGAGCCGTATAACTATGATGGTGAATTGTACTCGGCACCTGTTGCGATGTCAGCTACGTCATTCTTGTATTACAACAAAGATATGTTTGAGGAACATCATTTATCTGTTCCAAAGACATGGAATGAATGGATGGAGGTTATCGAGGCTTTTAATCAGCAAGGTATTACACCAATAGCACTCGGAAATAAAGCTCCTTGGGTAGCGCAATCAACGACATTCGGTGCAATCGCTGATCGGGTTACAGGTACAGAATGGTTTCTAAATGCGGTTGAACAAGATGAGGCTTCCTTTACCGATCCAATTTTTCTTGATGCATTAAATCGTTTTAAACAATTAGTTGATAAAGGTGCGTATGCTGATGGAGCTAATAGTATGGACAATACACAGGCAGAGCAGTATTTTGCTCAAGGAAAAGCAGCAATGATGATAAATGGCGCTTGGTCATTGAGTAGCTTAGGTGCTTCCCAATCAGAAGAAGTATTAAATAATATTGGTGTAACTGTCGTTCCAACAATTGAAGATGGAAAAGGATCTGGGAATACCATTACTGGAGGCCCTGGTGGCGGATTCTTACTTAGTAGTAAGACAGAAGGAAAAGCAAAAGATGCAGCACTCGATCTTATTTATAAGCTGAGTAATGCCGAAGCACAGAAACAAATTGCAGAAAGTAATTCCATGGTAATGTATGATGTTGAAATTGACAAAAAGAATGTAAACCCCCTATTCTATGAGGCCTTTAATTTAATCCGCGAGGTAGAATTTGCTCCTGTCTATGATTTGTACTTAACTTCAGAAGCAGGTGAAGCTGTTAACAATGGGCTTCAGGAAATTATGTTAGGTGGAGATCCTGAAAAGGTAGCAGAAACGATTCAAAAGGCTCAAGCTTCCAATGAATAATATGGCACAGCAAATGGGGAGGAAATGATATGCAAGCTAACTTAAAGCTAAAAGGGTTGTTGGTCATTACGTTGCTCCCAGCCCTTTTGCTTTATTCTTTTTTTGTCATTATTCCAATATTTTGGTCTTCCTACTATGGATTTTTTGAGTGGTCTGGGTTAGGAGAGGCAACATATATTGGATTTCAAAATTACATGGAAGTTATACAAAGTTCTGTTTTTTGGAGATCATTTAAAAATAATATGATTATCGTTGCTGCATCTGTGTTTGGACAGGTTCCAATTGCGTTGGCTTTAGCATTAATGTTACGAAAGCGCAATTGGTTTCAGAAAGTGGTAAGATCAGCGGTTTTCTTACCAATGGTTATTTCCACAGTGGTTGTCGGATTAATTTGGGGGTATATTTATGATCCTGAATTAGGAGTTATCAATGCTGTATTACGAGCAGTTGGGTTAGAATCATGGACGAAATCTTGGCTTTCCGACCCTTCTGTGAATATGTATGCGGTAGCCGTTCCAATTATTTGGAATTATATAGGACCATACTTAATTATTTTTATTGCAGCTATTCAAAATATCCCTTCCGAAATGGAAGAAGCAGCAATGATTGACGGTGCTTCCGGGTGGAAAAAGTTAATTTATATTATCTTACCAAATATGTGGACCACAATTAAAGTTGCAGTCGTGTTGTGTATCTCTGGAAGTTTAAAGGCGTTTGACCAAGTATTTGTAATGACTGGCGGGGGACCAGCCGAATCTACAGAAATATTAGCTACCTATATGTATAATAATACTTTTCTTGTTTATCGTTATGGCTATGGGTCAGCCGTTTCTACAATGATTATTATTTTAAGCTTGATTCTAATAGGGATTAGTCAACTATTGATGCGAAGAAAAAATGGATAGGAGGGGGAATAGATATTGAAAAAACGATGGTTTCATTTAATAAAAGTTACATTTCTAAGCATATTTTCGCTAATGATGATCTATCCCCTATATTGGTTAATTACAAGTTCATTTAAGTCGAATGAGGAATTCTTTGCAGAACCATATGCTTTTCCGACAAGTATTTCCTGGGGGAATTTCACAAGAGCATGGGAAGTGGCTGACTTAGGAACTGCCATGATTAATTCCGTTATTGTAACCGTATCAGCCACTGCGTTAACTGTTTTTCTTGGAGCGTTAACCGCATATGTGTTGTCTCGGTTTACCTTTCGTTTAAAGGCGTTTTTAATGGTGTTCTTTTTGTTAGGAATGCTAATTCCCATTCATAGTACATTAGTGCCTCTGTTTACCATGATGAATCAAGTTGGATTACTGGACACTTATTGGGCGTTGATTTTACCGTATACTGCTTTCGAACTTCCAATCGCGATCTTTTTGACGGTGGCTTATATGAGTTCGATACCAAAAGATTTAGAAGAAGCAGCTGTCATCGATGGAACAGGGTATTGGGGAATTTTCTTTCGAATCATGCTTCCTTTAAGTGTACCTGCATTGTCTACAGTAGCAATACTGTCTTTTTTAAGGTATTGGAATGAGTTTGTATTTGCGCTTGTATTTATTAATGACAATTCGTTAAAAACACTTCCATTAAGTCTTTCCATTTTCTCAGACGGCTTCAGTACCGATTATGCGCTGACAATGGCCGCAATGACCATTGCAGTTATACCTACCATTATTATGTATCTTCTTTTCCAAGAGCAAATAATGAAAGGAATGGTAGCAGGTTCCGTAAAAGGCTAATTCAATAAAGGGCGGTGTCATGAATGCGGGTCATTTTAGAAAAATATACGAATATACTGCAACAATTATATTGGTTTGCATATTTACAACTACTTTGGGTAATTTTCAGTGTTTGCGGGTGTATCATCTTTGGTATTTTCCCAGCCACCTATGCCTTATTTCATATTTGGAAAGATTTTCAGTCGGATACTTCGACGACAAAAGCATTGTTTCAGCAATTTCATCATGTGTACATGACATCGTTTTTCTCATTGAATAAAGCAGGTATGCTTTGGCAAGCAATGGTCCTATTAATTAGTACAAATCTAGTCATTATTCATCCCGATTATGTACTGTTTAAATGGATGGTTTTGGGGATGTTAGGTTTCCTATTGTTAAGTGTGATTCATTTCTTCAGACAAGTTGATTTGAATGGACAAATAATCGGACAAATAAAGAAATCGTTTATGCTTGTTTTATTATATCCCAAAAATAACGCTATTTATATGATCGTTTTCTTAGGTCTTATCCTATCACTATATGTATTACCCGGTGTGACTTTCTTTTTTGGAGTGAGTCTTTCAATCTATTTAATCGTACAGTTTGATCGCAAAACAGATTGTATTTTTTGAAATAACGGGAAGTCGGACAAAAAAATGCCAGTTAAGAGAAAACCGAACGAAATTCGAACTTGTTCCTTTCTATTCGGTTTCGTTCGGTTTTTAATTATTTGATTACAATCTGTATTAGAATAAGCTGATTCGTAGTTTTGGCTAGTATAATAGCAGTTAAGTGAAAATGTGGGGGTTCCTTTGGTAAGCGACTTGCCAACTTAGTTGTGGTCGTACTGTAGGAACAATGTTCAGAATGTAAATCATCTAATTTCATCAAACATTATAACGTTATATTTACTTATGGAGAATTTCATGATATGCTTTTCTTAAATCGATAAATATTAGAAAAGGTGAATGGAGATGAAGGATCGATTTGTAGTACGTAATGTAAAACGTACTGATGAAACGATAATCGACATTGTAGTAGAAAAAGGAAGAATCATAGATATAGCAAAAGCTGGATATGGTCAAGGAGAAAATGTATACGACTATTCCGGATACTATATATCTAGTGGGTGGATTGATCTGCATGTTCATGCTTTTCCAGAATTTGATCCTTATGGAGATGAGGTTGATCAAATTGGAGTTAAACAAGGAGTAACAACTATTGTTGATGCTGGTAGCTGTGGTGCTGATAGAATAGCAGATTTAGCGGCTAGTAAAAGACAAGCAAAAACCAACTTATTTGCTTTTTTAAATGTTTCTCGTATTGGATTAGCGAGAGTAGATGAACTATCCAATTTGAATTGGATTGATCAAGCAAAGGCCATTCATGCTGCACAAACCCATCATGATATTGTCATCGGGTTGAAGGCTAGAATGAGCAAAAGCGTAGTAGGAGAAAGTGGGATGAAACCTCTTAAAATCGCAAGAGAACTTTCGAATAAGACAGCATTACCTTTAATGGTACATATTGGTTCAGCACCACCAAAGGTTGAAGATATTATTCCTTGTTTAAAAGCAGGTGATGTTATCACCCATTTCTTAAACGGTAAATCCAATAATTTATTTCAAGCAAATGGAGAACCGTTAAAGGTCTTGACAGATGCCGTGAATCGAGGGGTTCATTTAGACGTTGGCCATGGGACATCTAGTTTTTCATTTAAGTATGCAGAAGCAGCGAAGCAGCACGGTATAAAATTCAATACGATAAGTACCGATATTTATCGTGGTAATCGAGTAAATGGTCCAGTATACAGTATGGCCCATGTGCTGACAAAGTTCTTATATTTAGGATATTCACTAGAAGATGTAATTGATGCTGTAACGATTCATGCAGCTAACTGGCTTGATAAGCCGGAGCTTGGTCGAATTAAAGTAGGAGACCGAACAAATTTAACGCTATTTACAATTAAAGATAAACAGACAGCACTAACTGATTCTGAAGGGGAACAACGAAGCTATTCTAAACAAATTCAACCTAAAGGAGTGATCATTAATGGGGAAATCATTGAATGCTAAGTATGGAATGAAACGTGTCATTAATGCAAGTGGACGTATGAGTATACTTGGTGTTTCGTCTCCAAGTGATACGGTTATGGAAGCAATGAAATATGGCGGACAAAACTATGTAGAAATAGCAGATTTAGTAGATAAGGCGGGAGATTATGCAGCTAGTATACTTGGTTCGGAAGCTGCGATCGTTGTGAATTCCGCATCCAGTGGGATAGCACTTTCTGTAGCTGCACTTGTTACAGAAGGTAATCAGCGCAAAAGTGAACGACTGCATCAAGATGAACTAAGTAAAAATGAAGTAATTATCTTAAAAGGTCATAACGTTCAGTATGGTGCTCCAATCGAAACAATGGTTTATCTTGGCGGCGGGAAGCTTGTAGAGGTAGGCTACGCAAATGAAGGGAAAGCTGTACATATAGAGGAAGCAGTTTCGGAACGTACGGCAGCTATTCTTTATGTGAAATCGCACCATGCTGTACAAAAAAATATGATCTCTGTAGAGGAAACGTGGAAGATAGCAAAGGATAAACGGGTGCCACTTATTGTAGATGCAGCTGCTGAAGGAGATTTACAAAAATATGTTTGCTATTCGGATTTAGCCATCTATAGTGGTTCAAAAGCAATTGAAGGACCAACTTCTGGAATTGTCGGAGGGAAGCGTAAGTACATTGATTGGTTAAAGGTTCAAATGCATGGCATCGGGCGAAGCATGAAGGTAGGTAAGGAAACAACTTTTGGTTTACTTCAAGCATTAGAAGAGTATGGCAATAAAGAAGATAATTCAGAACAAGAAAAAGAAATGTTGCAAGCTTTAACTCCTTTAGGTGAATTAACTGGAGTAGATGTAACTATTGTTCAAGATGAAGCAGGAAGGAATATCTATCGGGCGCGAATACTAGTGAACCCTGAATTAGCAAAGATAGATGCAAGTAATGTAGTAGATCAATTACGCAATGGGGAAATTGCAATTTATACCCGTGATTATGGGATAAGACAAGGTTTCTTTGATATTGATCCACGACCACTACAAGTTGATGATATTCAGATTATAGCTGCAAGATTAAAAGAAATCATTGGAGGAGAATAAAGATGTCTACAATAAAAAAACGATTCTATAAAGACAGAGTTGCTCTAAATGTTTTGGCAGATGATATAGAGAATGCCAAAGAGGTTTTTGAAGCTGCGTATGGCTACGTATTAATTGGCGTGCTTTCAAAAAATTATGAAACAGTTGAACAAGCCGTGGCGGCTATGAAGGAGTATGGGAAAGCAATTGATGAGGCGGTATCCATTGGTCTTGGGGCAGGTGATAATCGTCAAGCTGCTGTTGTTGCTGAAATAGCCAGCCAATATCCAGGGAGTCATATTAACCAAGTTTTTCCGGCAGTTGGTGCAACGCGAGCTAAGCTAGGAGGAGAGGATAGTTGGATTAATGCATTGGTTTCCCCGACTGGAAAAGTTGGTTATGTGAATATTTCTACAGGCCCAATTAGCGCCTCCCAACATGAACAAGCAATCGTTCCGATTAAGACAGCAATTGGACTAGTACGTGATATGGGAGGGGATGCATTAAAATATTTCCCGATGAAAGGCTTACGTTATGAAGAAGAGTACCGGGCCGTTGCAAACGCATGTGGAGAAGAAGGATTTGCACTAGAGCCAACAGGTGGTATCGATAAAGAAAATTATGAAAGCCTTTTACAAATCGCTCTAGAAGCAAACGTACCTAAGATTATCCCTCATGTTTATTCATCGATTATTGACAAGGCTACAGGGAAGACAAAGGTGGATGATGTAGCAGAGTTAATCCAAATGACAAAGAAATTAGTTGATAGCGATGAGTAAACACATTGCAGCATTTGGGGAAGTCATGATGCGACTTCAGGTTCCGGGGTATGAGTCTTTAGCACAAGGAAGGACATTGAATTATTCCTTCTCCGGGACTGGAGTCAATGTTACTTCAGCAGTAGCACGCCTTGGTCATACAGGTTACATGATATCTACATTGCCGAAAAATCCGATAGGTGATGCTGCAATGTCATTTATTCAAAAACTAGGTATTGTACCTTCGTATATATCGCGTAATGGTGAAAATCTCGGAATGTATTTTTTAGAAAATGGATTTGGAGTACGTCCTAGTCAAGTTACCTACTGTAATCGGCAAGAAAGTAGCTTTAATACAGCGACAACGGATAACTATCATTTTCAGAAGATTGCTGAAGAGATCGATGTCATTCATTTTTGCGGGATAACCTTAGCAATGAATGATCAAGTACGAAGTCAAATGAAATCGCTTGCTAAAGCAGTGAAAGCAAATGGAGGAAAAGTGGTATTTGACTGTAATTATCGACCATCTTTATGGGGAGAAGGTGGGTATAAAAAAGCGAAATCACATTATGAGGAAATGCTCCATTTGTCTGACTTGGTAATGATGAATGAACAAGATGCAAAATATATTCTTGAATTAAAGACAAATAAGCTAGAACGGAAGGAGCAATTGATCGATCTCCTCCCTATCGTTGCACAAACGTATCAAATTCCAGTTATCGCTGGGACGCATCGCGTCATCGACAGTGCAAATTTCCATTCCTTGCAGGGTTTTATGTATAAGGATAATTCACTTACTTTTGCTGAGCCTGTATCTTTTCAAGTACTTGATCGAATTGGAGCAGGAGATGCATACACAAGTGGGATTTTACATGGAGAAATCAACGGATTTTCACCTGAGAAAACCGTTGCGTTTGCAACCGTTGCGGCTATGCTCGCTCATACGGTTGTGGGAGATACACCTACAGCAAGTGAAAATGACATTTTCCAAGCGATGAATCACGCTTCTTTGGATTTAAAAAGATAGGCATCCCTCTTCATTTAGGACGCCTTGTTCAATTGCTTTATGATGTTACATGAAACAACTTTATGACTAACAGCAAAGGGGTAAACTCGATGGATATATATTTGTTAATTATTACATTGCTTTCGATTGTCATTGTTATTTTGGGTGTATCATGGTGGAACTGGCATGCATTTATTAGTTTAACCGTTGCAAGTATGTTCTTGGCAATTATGTCTGGTTTATCCATGGATTCAATTGTTACAGCTTATGAATCGGGTGTTGGAAGCGTATTAGGACATTTAGTCGGAATCCTAGCTTTCGGTACTATTTTAGGAAAGATGATGTCGGATTCTGGTGCGGGCGTACAAATAGCTAATTACTTTGTGCGACTCTTTGGGGAGAAAAAACTGCCCTGGGCGATGCTGTTTTCAGGTTTTATTATCGGGATACCTGTATTTTTTGAGGTAGGAATTGTTATATTATTGCCACTGGTCATTGCGATTCGAAAGAAGACAAATCAAAATATATTGTTGATTGGATTGCCAGTAATTGCTGGTTTATCCATTGTACATGGTATCGTACCTCCTCATCCAGGAGCGATGACCGCAATAAGCATTTATGGTGCGAATTTAGGAAGTGTACTTTTATATTCACTCATCATTGCACTTCCTCCAGCAATTATAGCAGGACCACTCTTTGCAAAGTGGATACATAAGCGTGTTGCTCCAAAAGGGGAGCCAAGCGTTGTTCGTCCAGAATCACCGTCCCAACAATTACCTAGTATTGGAGTTTCATTTTTCATTATTTTAATGCCGATTCTATTAATCTTGCTATCTGTTTTTGCACCTTACTTGGAATTACCTGACGTATTTACAGAATTTCTAGTGTTTATTGGAAGTCCTGTAATAGCATTGTTACTTGCCTGCTTTGCAGCATATTATTTGCTTGGTTTTCGACAAGGGATGGATAAGCAGTTAATCAAGAAATTAACAGATGAATGCATACTGCCTATTGGTTCCATTATATTAATTATTGGCGCAGGTGGTGGATTTAAAGAAATTCTGATTGAAAGTGGCGTTGGGGAGACGATTGCTCAAATGGCACAGCACTTTTCTCTATCTCCAATTGTATTAGCTTTTGTAGTTGCAGGATTAATTCGAGTAGCTACCGGTTCAGCAACCGTAGCACTTACTACTGCTGCAGGAATTGTATCGCCTGTTATTGCAAATATGTCAGGTGTTAATTTAGAATTACTAGTTATAGCAACCGGAGCAGGCTCACTTATGCTGTCTCATGTAAATGATGCCGGCTTTTGGTTAGTAAAAGAGTACCTTGGATTAACAGTAAAAGAGACTTTTAAAACCTGGACAGTCCTGGAAACGTTATTATCGTTTATTGCTTTTGGATTGGTTTTAATTATTGATATATTCATTTAAGTGGTATTCCAATATGGCAAGGCTCACAAGCTCGTAGTGATGCCTTGTCACGCATACATACGAAGAATCAGGCTTATCTTTCTTGTTAAAACGATTATTTATAGTAAAATAGATCTGTGGTAGAAGCGATAAGAAGTCTGATAAGGGATGATTTTATGAAGCTAACATCTAAAAAAGGACCTTTATATTTTCAGGTGAAAGATATTTTAAAGGAGAGAATTATTAGCGGCTATTATCCGAAAAATGAATTAATTCCTTCTGAGCCTGTACTTGAGCAAGAATTTTCTGTAAGCAAAATAACCATTCGCAAAGCTGTTGAACAGTTAGCCAATGAAGGATATGTAGAGAAAAGAAGTGGTATAGGTACCAAGGTTATTGATAATAAAGTTGCCCCGAAACTTTCAAGAGGGCAGAATTTTTCAGAGTTGTTAATAAAGGAAGGATTTGATTTAAAAAAAGAAGCTATAAATATTTCTACTGTACGTACGAAGGATAATCCATTTCTTCAACAGCATATGGGAGAAGCATGTTATTGTTTAGAACGTCTATATTTGTTAAATGACCAGCCGTATATTTATTTAACTCACTATTTTCCGATAACTGCTCATTTAGCCTTAGATTTAGAAGTATTTCAAGGTTCACTCTATGAATTACTTTATGAGAAGGGGTTAGTTATGAATCGTTTTAACGATGAATTCGATGTAGAAATTCCTTCTGATAAAGTAGCATCTAAATTAATGGTCGATCAAAAACCATTACTAAAAAGAATGAGGTATTCCTATAATATAGATGAAACGTTAGTCGAATATTCAACAGCTTATTATCAAACAGAAATCCATCGATATGTGGTGCAGTATAATGTTTGATTGACAGGATAAACCCTATTATTTAATGGGGTTTTTTTCATTTTGTATAGAGTGAAATTGTCCATGTATATTAACGTCTGCGTTGTTCATATTAACAAAGGACAAGCGCGTTATTAACTGTGTAAGGGTGGAAGAACATGGAGAAAAAACCTATTATTTTATTAAATATTGATTCATTAATGGCTCATCCCCTGGAACTTGCCGTTCAAACTGGTCGTGCTCCAGCACTTCAATTTTTAATGGAAAATGGCTTGTATGATCCGGCAATGGTTAGTTCATTTCCTACGATGTCTGTAACGATTGATAGTAGTTTATTAACCGGAACGTATGCTGATCAGCATCATATACCTGGGTTAAGTTGGTTCGATATGGAGAAAAACCAGTTTGTTAATTATGGGACAGGGTTTCGTGAGACATTTCGCTTAGGCATGCGAAGGTCGATACATCAAATGTTATATGCTTTGAATAATGAACATTTAAGTCATCATGTAAGTACGATTTATGAAGAGTTAGCTAAAGAGGGGATATCCTCTGGTTCCATTAATTCGTTTGTCTACAGGGGGAATGTCCCACATCGATTAAAAACACCTCGATTTCTAAGCGCCTTTACATATTTTAAAAACGGAGAATGGTCCACCCAAGCTACCTCGCTTTTTTCTTTAGGGACATTTTCCAAGATCCGACCTACGGCTTTTACCCCACAGATCGCTGCTGGTAATCTTAAATATACCGCTAGAGAACTTCGTTACTTAATACGAAAAAATAAATTACCAGCGTTTACTTTTTGTATCTTTCAAGATATGGATGCACGATTACATTTTAAAGGACCGATGGATATCAAAGGCATAGTTAAGGTGGATCGTCAAATCCAAAAAATCTTAAACATGTACTCGGATTGGAATGAGGCAATTAAACAATCTATTTGGATTGTTATTGGCGATAATGGCCATTCTGCAACAGGGATTAAATATAAAGATGTGGTAATTGATTTACAAAAGGTTTTGACCAAGTACCGCATCGCTAAAATTCAGCGTTCCATACAAAAGAAAGACCAACTGGCTTTTTGTGTTAATCAACGCATGGCTTATATTTATAAATTAGATGATAAGGTGCAGACACATGCGATTATTAAACAATTAAAACATGATCATCGAATTGATGTTATCGCATGGAAGGAAAAAGGGTCTGTCTATGTAGAATCAGGCATGAATAAAGGAAGATTAACCTTTCATCCAAATGGAGAAGATCAAGATGTTTATGGTCAATTTTGGAGTTTAGAAGGGAGGCTTGACCTGTTAGATATATCATGGCAAGGGAATAAGCTGCAATATGGGGATTTTCCTGATGCGCTTGCTCGTTTATATGGAGCTTTGTTTTCGCAACAAGCAAATTGTATTGTCGTAAATGCGAAACCTGGTTGTGAATTTAAAGCGCAATCTACACCATTTCACCTAAGTGGAGCTGCACATGGATCATTGCATAAACAAGAATCGCTTGTACCACTCATCATTGCCGGTACAAAGATGAAGCCACGTTTCTCTCGAATTGTTGATATGAAATCTTTTATTATTGCATTGGTTGAACAGTATAAGGGAAAAGGAAAGTAGGTGTGGACCATTAGGAAGCCAAAAACTTCCTTTTATATTATTAATAAATTCATCCAAAATAATAAAAAGTGATATTTTGGAGTGGAGTAAAATGCCAATGAGAGAGTATTTATTAGGGTTCTGGGGAAGTGTTGATCCAATTTATTTTGCATGTACACGTTTAAGGTATGTTGCGGATACGAATCAGCAAAAAACCCTTCTACGTGTACGCCTTACAAAGTATAAAGGAGCGAGAATTGTACTATCAGACGGTACCATCATCGAAAAAAATGATGTGTTAGTAAAAATCCATCTTCATAATGTAAAATTGATTAAGGAATTGAGCACCATTCCAAACGAAATGAAACGAGCTGTTTTCATTTATCATAGCATAAAACAAGCGATGCCAAATTTAGCCATGTTTTTACAAAGCCATCCAAGCAGCAGACAAATAAAAGGAATCATTGGGATAACAAGTTTATGTCGGGGAGCAGAAAGACTTGGATTTGAAAAATCAGCTCTATGCAATCGTTATTATCGGATGTATAAAAAAGCAACCTTATTACCAATAAACCTATTAGCTTCCAACAAAGGTATAGAACCTGTTTATCTATTTATGTCAAAAAATAAATTATTGAACAAATACGGGACAAATACGAAGTAATTTGTCTATTGGGTGGAGTTTATTATGAATCGATTATCAGATACAGAAGCGTTATTTCTTCCCTTTTTGCAAATTCCAAGTGGACATCATCATGTAGCTGATACGCTCATGACAGAATATAACCAGGTTTATCCTCAAAAAAGATCGATTAAATTGGATTTATTAGCCTATAGCTATGGAAATCTAGAGGCAGTTGTTTCCTCCATTTATACAAATTGGATAAAGTACTTTCCTGATTCTTATGATCGATTATATCAACAACTAGCATTTAAAAAGGCAACAAAGCGTACCCGTCATTTTCATTACGAACTCTTATTTCGACCATTCTTAGATAAACTAATAAAGGATACAAATCCTGAAATTTTATTTTTTACCCATGCTTTACCCTCTAATATGGCTAGTGTATTAAAACAAAAGAAAAAGTTGTCAGCCATTACGGTGAATGTGTACACTGATTTTTTTATTAATCGATTATGGGGGATTAATGGAATTGATTTTCATTTTGTTCCCTCCGTATCCGTAAGGGATTTCTTGATTCGTTTAGGAGTTAGAGAAGATGCTATTTTTGTAACTGGTATACCAGTTCATCCCGTCTTCCGTCAAAGCAGAGTACAGACAGCATTTCGTCAATCCCTCCTTGTTACAGGAGGCAGCCTTGGAACGGGGAGAATGAATGAGTTATTATCTTCTGGTAATTTGCCTACACAATGGCATCTATATATTTTGTGTGGGCAGAATCGCCAATTATATCAACATTTATTACAAAAGCAACTACCGATGATCACTCCTATTCCATATATCGAATCAAAGCAAGAAATGAATGAGCTTTATCAAAAGGTAGACGCTGTCATCACGAAACCCGGCGGGGTAACAATTAGCGAATGTTTAATAAAAAAGAAGCCGATCTTTATTTACAATGCATTACCTGGCCAAGAAAAAATAAATGTGCAGGAATTATCTCAATTAGGTTTAATACATCAATTAGGTGAAGAAGCACTTGAAACACAAATAAATCGTTATTTTATGGAAGGTAATGATAGCTATTTTATGAATCAATTAAAAAGGTACGATGAAGAACGAATAAACCAAACAATTGGAGAACTAATACAACGAATCATGAACAGTTAAAATCATTGGCAATCCTATGCTAATGATTTTTTATTAGAATAGAATGGTTCCTGATTTCGTGTTAAGGGAATGCTAGAAGAAGAAGGAAAAGCAAAATAATCGAATATCTGTTCGTTTTTGTGTTAAAATGTATGGAAAGTGTGATATTATAGCTGTAGTTATTAGGATCGGAGGAGTTTCTAGTGGAAAATAAGTTTGAACTGGTGGCAAATTATGAACCACGTGGCGATCAGCCAAATGCAATTAAAGAGATAGTCGAGAAAGTAAAGGCTGGTCAGCGTCATCAAACATTATTGGGAGCAACAGGCACTGGAAAAACATTTACAATGTCTAATGTTGTTAAAGAAATAAATCGACCAACTTTAGTGATTGCCCACAATAAAACATTAGCTGGGCAACTATATAGTGAATTTAAAGAATTCTTTCCTAATAATGCTGTCGAATACTTTGTCAGCTATTATGATTATTATCAGCCAGAGGCTTATGTCCCTTCTACAGACACATTTATAGAAAAAGACGCAAGTATTAATGATGAGATAGATAAATTACGACACTCCGCAACCTCAGCGCTTTTTGAACGGAATGATGTATTAATTGTTGCGAGTGTATCTTGTATATACGGGTTAGGTTCTCCAGAAGAATATAAGAGTCAGGTTCTATCCATACGTACAGGCATGGAAAAAGATAGAGATCAACTTTTGCGTGAACTTGTTGATATTCAATATGCGCGAAATGACATTAACTTCCAACGTGGTACGTTTCGGGTACGTGGCGATTCTGTTGAAGTAATCCCTGCCTCAAAGGAAGAGCATTGTATTCGTATCGAATTCTTTGGAGATGAAATTGACAGAATTCGTGAAGTCGATGCCTTGACTGGGGAAATTATTGGCGATCGGGAACATATTGCAATCTTCCCTGCTTCTCACTTCGTTACAAGAGAAGAAAAGATGAAAGTAGCCATTAAAAATATCGAGCAGGAATTAGAGGAACGGTTAAAGGAATTACGAGAACAAGATAAATTATTGGAAGCGCAGCGGTTGGAACAACGTACACATTATGATCTGGAAATGATGAATGAAATGGGTTTTTGTTCAGGGATTGAGAATTATTCACGCCATTTGACGCTTCGTGAAAGCGGAGCAACACCTTATACCTTACTTGATTTCTTCCCTGAAGATTATTTAGTGGTTGTTGATGAATCACATGTTACCTTACCGCAAATTCGTGGAATGTATAATGGTGACCAAGCAAGAAAACAAGTTTTAGTAGATCACGGATTTAGACTCCCTTCTGCATTGGACAATCGGCCATTGAAATTTGAAGAATTTGAGAAAGCTACCAATCAGCTTGTCTATGTATCTGCTACGCCTGGTCCATATGAAGAAGAGCATTCACCAGAGATGACAGAACAAATTATCAGACCAACTGGATTATTAGATCCAGTTGTAGATGTGCGTCCAATAGAAGGACAAATTGATGATTTAATCGGAGAAATTAATAACCGTACCAAACGAAATGAACGTGTTCTTGTGACGACGTTAACGAAAAAAATGTCAGAGGACCTTACGGATTATTTGAAAGAGATCGGCATTAAAGTTGCTTATCTACATTCTGAAATAAAAACATTAGAGCGAATAGAAGTAATTCGAGATCTAAGGGTTGGTAAATACGATGTTCTTGTTGGGATTAATTTACTTAGGGAAGGCCTGGATATTCCGGAAGTATCACTTGTAACTATCTTAGATGCAGACAAGGAAGGATTTTTACGTTCTGAGCGCTCTCTTATTCAAACGATGGGACGCGCAGCTCGTAATGAAAATGGGATGGTTATTATGTATGCTGATAAAATAACGAACTCGATGCAAATAGCAATAGAAGAAACCAACCGCCGTCGTCAGAAACAAATGGCCTATAATGAAGCGCATGATATTACACCAATGACGATTAAAAAAGATGTTCGTGATGTTATAAAAGCAACCGTTGCTGCAGAAGAGCAGGCAGACTATGATGATGGAAAAACCAAAAGTATTAGTAAGTTAGCATCTGAAGATAAAGATAAGGTAATCGAACAAATGGAAAAAGAAATGAAAGACGCTGCAAAAGCTCTAGATTTCGAAAAGGCTGCAGAGCTTCGTGATATTCTACTTGAACTAAAAGCAGGAAGGTGATGAAATGCCTAGTAAATCAATTAATATTCAAGGTGCCAGGGCTCATAATTTAAAGAATGTCGATGTTACAATTCCTAAAAATAAATTAGTTGTACTCACAGGTCTTTCCGGTTCAGGGAAATCTTCGTTAGCATTTGATACGATCTATGCAGAGGGACAACGGAGATATGTAGAATCTCTTTCTGCGTATGCAAGACAATTCCTTGGCCAAATGGATAAGCCAGATGTTGATGCCATTGACGGGTTGTCACCTGCAATTTCAATTGACCAAAAAACAACTAGTAAAAACCCTAGATCAACTGTAGGGACCGTTACGGAAATATATGATTATTTGCGCTTGCTTTACGCAAGGGTCGGGCATCCGACTTGTCCTAAACATGGCATTGAAATATCTTCACAGACGGTTCAGCAAATGGTTGATCGAATTATGGAATACCCGGAACGGACAAAAATGCAAATCCTTGCTCCAGTTGTTTCAGGGAGAAAGGGAGAACATGTAAAGGTATTCGAAAGATTGAAGCAAGAAGGGTATGTTCGGATTCGTGTTGATAAGGAAATGCGTGAAGTTACGGAAGATATAAGATTAGAAAAGAATAAAAAACATTCCATTGAAGTAGTCATCGATCGAATTGTTGTAAAAGAGGGGATAGCAGGCCGCCTCAGTGACTCCATTGAAACAGCCTTGTCTTTAGGAGAAGGGAATATCATTGTTGATATCATAGGAGATGAAGAAATAACCTTTAGTGAGAACCATGCATGTCCTATTTGTGGTTTTTCAATTGGAGAATTGGAGCCGCGGTTGTTTTCGTTTAACAGCCCATTCGGTGCATGTCCGACTTGTGATGGATTAGGTACCAATTTAGAAGTAGATTTAGATTTAATTATTCCCGATTGGACGAAATCATTAACAGAACATGCTATTGCTCCATGGGAGCCAATTAGCTCCCAATATTATCCACAGCTTTTGAAGAGTGTTTGTGAACATTATGATATTGATATGAATAAGGCTGTGAAGGATATACCGAAAGAGAAAATGGAAAAAATCTTATATGGAAGTGGAAAGGAAAAAATACATTTTCATTATGTGAATGATTTTGGTAGTGTTCGTGATAGTCATGTTGTATTTGAAGGAGTTATCAATAATGTCGAACGGAGATACCGAGAGACCTCTTCTGATTTCATTCGTGAAACACTAGAAAAATATATGTCACAAAAAAATTGTCCGACATGTAAAGGACACCGTTTAAAAGAAGGTGCACTAGCTGTACTTATCAATGGAAAGCATATTAGTCAAGTAACAGATAATTCGATTGTAGAAGCAAAACAGTTTTTTAATACGGTAGACTTTTCTGAGAAGGAAGCTAAAATAGCTAAAATGATTTTAAAGGAAATCGATAATCGCTTGGATTTCTTGAATAATGTAGGATTGGATTATTTAACATTGTCACGTGCATCAGGAACTTTATCGGGTGGTGAAGCACAGCGTATACGGTTAGCGACTCAAATAGGTTCTGCATTAACAGGAGTCTTGTATGTGTTAGATGAACCCTCGATTGGTTTACATCAGCGTGATAATGATCGATTAATTGCATCATTGAAGCGAATGCGTGATTTAGATAATACGTTGATCGTGGTAGAACATGACGAGGATACGATGCTAGCAGCCGATTGGCTAATAGATATTGGGCCAGGTGCTGGTGAGCATGGTGGAGAGATTGTTGCTAGCGGCACACCAGAAAACGTAATGAAACAGAAGCAATCCTTAACTGGTCAGTATTTAGCTGGTGAGAAATTTATTCCTTTACCTACCAAGCGCCGAAAAAAAGATAAGCGTGCGATTGAAGTAGTCGGAGCAGAGGAAAATAATTTGCAGAAAGTTACAGCGAAATTTCCGATCGGCTTAATGACTGTTGTAACAGGCGTATCTGGGTCTGGAAAAAGTACACTCGTCAATGAAGTATTATACAAGTCATTAGCCAAAGAATTGCATCGTGCGAAGGTTAAGCCTGGAAAACATAAGAAAATCAAAGGGATAGAGAATATTGATAAAGTCATTGATATTGATCAATCGCCAATTGGAAGAACTCCAAGATCTAATCCAGCAACATATACAGGCGTATTTGATGATATTCGAGATGTATTTGCTCAAACAAATGAAGCAAAGGTTCGTGGTTACAAAAAAGGACGTTTCAGTTTTAATGTGAAAGGCGGCCGTTGTGAAGCTTGTCGTGGAGATGGCATTATAAAGATTGGGATGCATTTCCTTCCTGATGTATATGTACCTTGTGAGGTATGCCATGGCAGTCGTTATAATCGAGAAACATTGGAAGTAAAATATAAGGGAAAAAACATTTCAGAAGTATTAGAGTTAACAGTGGAAGAAGCGCTAGAATTCTTTGCAAATATCCCTAAAATTAAACGTAAACTGCAGACAATCTACGATGTAGGATTAGGTTATGTTAAACTTGGTCAACCTGCCACTACGTTATCAGGTGGGGAAGCGCAACGAGTGAAATTAGCTAGCGAGCTGCATCGCAGGTCGAACGGGAAGTCATTTTATATTTTAGACGAGCCAACGACTGGTTTACATGCAGATGATATTGATCGATTACTCAGGGTATTACATCGACTGGTTGACAATGGAGATAGTGTATTAATCATTGAGCATAATTTAGATGTTATAAAAACAGCCGATCATTTAATTGATCTAGGACCTGAGGGAGGGGCCCGCGGTGGACAAATCATTGCCTCTGGCACTCCTGAACAAATTTCAAAAGAAGAAGCATCCTATACCGGTAACTATTTAAAGCCGGTATTAGAGCGTGACCAACAGCGGATGAAAGAAACGATGGAGTCCAAAGAAAAAGTAGCCTCTAAATAAAAGAAACAGCGTGTAGAAAAACTTATTTGTTTTTCTACACTTATTTTTTATAGTGTGAAACAGGTTGAAGGTTCAAACCCATGTTAATGTCATCATGGTTCAATCTTTTGACGGTTTTCAGTTCTTTCGATAAGCTAAAAGAAGAGTGTAAATTGGGAGGACATGAAATGAAACCAATCGAAATGGAAAACGTACAAAACTGGTTAGATGCGTTTACAAATAAGCAAGTCTATATACATGTTGAAACGACGAACGGAGCTTACGCAAGTCACTTTGATGACAAAGCCTATAATGTTGGGGCCTACGTTAGAAATGTACAAATTACCTTTCAACAAGCGAAAATTGTCGGTGATGGTAACGCACATCGTGTTGGCTTAAAAACAGATAATGGCTGGATTTATGCCGAGGGACTAACGGATTGGGTGATTCATGAGGAGTCAAAATTATTACTTGCTGGCCATGATCGTGATGGCAAGTTAATGGTTGCACTACAAATTAGTGAAACCCCATTTGATTATTAAGAAAATGAGAAGGAGAGATAGGTGATGAGCGTGGAGAAACATGTTGTTGTTATTTTACCGCATCCAGATGACGAGTCTTTTGGATCAGCGGGTTCAATCGCAAACTTTCGTAGTCAAGGCATACCGGTAACATACTTATGTGGAACATTGGGAGAAATGGGACGAAATATGGGAACGCCCCCATTTGCAAATCGTGAAACATTACCGTTAATTCGAAAACAAGAATTACAAAATGCTTGCCAGGTGCTTGATATGAAGTTACAAATGCTTGGATACCGTGATAAAACCATTGAATTTGAAGATCGCATGGAGATTGCTAAACATTTAAAAGGAATATTAGATGAGATTGAACCGAGTCTGGTAATTACACATTATCCGGGATATGCTGTACATCCAGATCACAATGCATTAGGTGCAGCAGCTATCAAAGCAGTTGAATTAATGGAAGTAGAAAAACGTCCGGTTGTCTGGACGCAAGCATTTGCACGTGGATTTAAAGATGATCTTGGTGAGCCGGATGTCGTAAATGATGTGCTTGATCTATTTGAGAAGAAAATGGAAGCCATATTATGTCATGATTCCCAAGCTGGTGGGATTATTGGTCAATTAAAAGACTATAAAAAACTTGGTAATGACGTTCTACAACAAGCGAAAGAACAATTTGGAACAGAAACGTTTTATACGTGGAACTTTGATAACTAACCGTATGAATAAAAGTGAAGAAGAAAACGAAAACCTTTTGCCCCTTTAATTCGTATAATGTTTAAAGATAACAAGAAAAGGTTACTATTCATAATGATTAAAGGAGGATATTGTATGAAAAAATTATATCGTTCCAACACGCAGCGGATGATAGCTGGGGTACTTGGGGGATTAGCTGAGTATTTTAATATCGATGCGACCATATTAAGGCTTGTATTCGTTGTTCTATTATTTATGAGTGCATTTACCTTTGCTTTGGTTTACTTAGTGGCTATTTTTATTATTCCAAATGAAAGAGAGATTCACTAACGATGTTACAATGGCTAGTCTCCATTCTTTTAAATGCAGTTGCGCTTATTGCGGTTGCGCAATTATTCGAATCCTTCCACATGGATGAATTTGTGACTGCATTGTTAGCGAGTTTCATTTTAGCTATTTTAAATATTATTGTTAAGCCAATTTTGGTTATATTAACCCTACCAATTACTGTTATATCACTAGGTTTATTTCTTTTTATTATAAACGCGGTTACATTAATGATCACACAAGCGCTAATGGATCATTCATTCGTAATAGATGGATTTGGGACGGCCATTATCGCTGCTATTATTATTTCGGTGATAAACTTACTTTTAAATCGTTTGGTGAGAGATTCCGTGAGGTAAGATCGTGGGCAATTTGCCTACGATTTTTTATTGGGATATGCTACAATGAAGAAAACTTGTCCCCTTTTAGGACAAGTTCATAACCGTATGTACAAAGCAGGTAGCATTTCAATGACATATCGATGTCACAATCAGAAAATTCACCTTAATAAGGCTGGTTTTTATAAAAGGTAGTATGGTTATGCTTACTACAAGGAGGATAAACAAATGTCAACCGTACGCACCAAGGATTTATTAGATAATTTTAATCTAACACTTGTAGCTGGTGAAGATGGATTACATAGAGAGATTACGACAAGTGATATATCAAGACCTGGTATTGAAATGACAGGGTATTTTAAGTATTATCCGAAAGAACGTCTGCAACTCATTGGTCGAACGGAAATGGCTTATTTCTTAGATTTGACCGAGAGAGAAATGCTGGACCGAGTCGATCACTTATGTACGGATATTACGCCAGGTATTGTCGTTACACGAAATATGGAAATTCCCCAAGTAATGATAGATGCAGCAAATGAATCTGGTGTGCCGATTCTTCATTCACCAAGAAAAACAACACGAGTGATTAGTCGTTTGACGAACTATCTAGAAGCAAAATTTGCTCCTTTTACTGCGATTCATGGTGTACTTGTGGATATTTACGGGGTCGGTGTACTCATAATGGGACAAAGTGGTGTTGGTAAGAGTGAAACTGCGCTTGAATTAGTGAAAAGAGGTCATCGTCTAGTAGCAGATGATAGTGTCGAAATCAGACAGGAGGACTACGACAGCCTAATTGGTAATCCTCCTCCATTAATTGAACATTTATTAGAAATAAGAGGTCTTGGAATTATTAATGTGATGACACTTTTTGGAGCGGGTTCCGTACGTAGTAATAAAAAAATCTCCTTAATTATTAACTTAGAGATCTGGGATCAAAAGAAACAATATGATCGGTTGGGCCTTGATGAAGATAAAATGAAGATTATGGATGTAGAATTACCAAAAGCTACAATTCCAGTGCGACCTGGACGCAACTTAGCAGTCATTATTGAAGTAGCTGCGATGAATTTTCGTTTAAAACGAATGGGAGTTAATGCAGCAGAAGAATTCTCCGAGCGTTTAACGAATATGATTGATCAGGAAAATGAAGATAAAGTATAGGAGGTACATCGAATGAGTTGTTCAGCACCTGCTCTGGATCGCGTGTTCTTACAAATTGGCGGTTTGCCAATTTATTGGTATGGAGTCATCATTGCTGCCGGGGCTTTTTTAGGTTTATTTTTAGCAAATAGGGAAGCGAATAAACTAGGCATGCAGAAAGATATTATGGTTGACTTAGTTGTTTTTGCTATACCTATTGCCATAATATCTGCTCGGATTTATTACGTTATTTTTGAATGGGATCGTTATGTAGGTGGACCATGGACAGACATATTTGCAATATGGGAAGGCGGCATAGCAATACATGGAGCATTAATTGGCTCAGTCATTACTGCGATTATTTATGCAAAAGTAAAAGATGTATCGTTTTGGCAATTGGCTGATATTGCAGCACCTAGTATCATACTCGGTCAAGCAATTGGTAGATGGGGAAATTTTATGAATCAAGAAGCACATGGGGGCCCCATTGCGGAATCTACATATACCAATTTTCATCAATATCTACCTGATTTTATTATGAATCAAATGTGTATTGACGGTGTTATGTATCATCCAACCTTTTTATATGAATCCGTTTGGAATATTTTGGTGTTTGTCCTTCTGTTAATGATTCGGAGATTTAATCCAATTCGTGGTGAATTATTCCTTGGTTATGCAATTGCTTATTCCGTTGGAAGATTCTTTATTGAAGGAATGAGAACGGACAGTCTTTATTTAATAGGCTCACTTCGACAAGCACAATTGATTTCTATTGTCATCATTGTTGTAGCGATTATCTTAATTATTTATCGCCGCAAAACAGTTCAAGCAAGATACAAAGACAATAGTATGAAAGCTAATGGCAGCAAAGGAAAGAAAACAACGAAGCAAAAGAAGAAGAAAAAATAAGGTCTGGTAACTCAAATAAACGAAAGTTTCATATGAAAGAGGGAATATGGAATGTATGGGATCTTACATCGAGGACTACAGCAAGGGTTACATACTACGTGGACATTGGGCAAGGTTATTTTTCCCATTACGTTAATTGTGACTATTCTACAATTTACACCAGTATTACCATGGGTTATTGAACAGTTAACCCCTCTAATGGGGCTGATTGGTCTATCTGGAGAGGCGGCAGTACCATTAGTTTTAGGAAATAGTTTAAATTTATATGCAGGTATAGCAGCCATTGTATCCTTTGATTTTACAGTTAAAGAAGTATTTATCATGGCAGTAATGCTATCCTTTTCCCATAACTTGTTTATTGAATCTGCGGTAGCATCAAAAGTCGGGGTTAGTTGGTGGCTAATTGCAGGAATACGAATAGCTTTAGCGATTGTATCCGCAGTTATTATCAATCTTGTTTGGAATGGCGGTTCAGAACAAGCGGCTTATGGATTTATTTCTAATGGGGATCCCGCTTTAGATGGTTGGGGAGAAATCGTATTACAAGGAATTCAAACTGCAATTATTGCAGTTGGTCAATTAGCGTTAATCGTCATTCCGTTGATGGTGGTCATGCAATTCTTACGTGAAAAAGGATGGCTAACAATATTGTCAAACAAGTTCGCTCCGTTTACAAAAGTACTTGGAATGAAAGAAAACACATCAATGACTATGGTTGCTGGACTTACAATTGGTTTAGCATATGGAGCTGGAGTAATGATTCAAGCTGTAAAAGAAGATGGTGTAGAAAAAAAGGATATGATACTTGCGCTTATCTTCCTCGTATCCTGTCATGCTGTTGTAGAAGATACGTTAGTATTTATTCCATTGGGGATTCCTGTTTGGCCACTATTATTAATTCGATTAATTACTGCTATTGTATTAACAATGACTATCGCTTTTGTATGGAAAAATATGGATAAAAAGAAACATAGAAGGGAAACAACGAATGAGCATACGTACAATACTCTTTGATTTAGACGGAACATTAATTGATACAAATGAATTGATAATTGCTTCATTTATTCATACGTTTCATTTCTATAACTTAGACTTCTCAAGGGAAGAAATTATTGAATTTAATGGCCCTCCACTTGTCGATACTTTTAAGAAAATCAATCCAATACAAGCTGATGCCATGGTTCAAACGTACCGTGAACATAATTTACAGGAACATGATAATTATGTAAAAGCTTTTCCTAATGTAGTTGAAACAGTATCGCAGCTGAAGGATAAAGGTATTCAACTTGCGATTGTGACAACAAAAATGAGAAAAAGTGTAAATAAAGGGCTGGTGCTCACTGGACTAGATTCATTTTTCAGTACCGTAATTACGATAGATGATGTTAATCACCCTAAACCAGATGCCGAACCTGTTCTAAAAGCAATGAGAACGTTACAGGCAAATCCTGAAACAACCCTTATGGTTGGAGATAATTCGCATGATATAGAATCTGGAAAAAACGCAGGTGTACAAACCGCTGGTGTAGCTTGGTCGTTCAAAGGGAAACAACGATTAATGGAATATGAACCAACTTATATGTTAGAAGATATTCGTGATCTTTTAGTATTAACTGGAGTGTAGTTAAATGCGTAAAACGAAACGATTTCCTGTAAAAGATACAAATGCTTTATGGCAAATCTATAATACGGTACCTTTTTGGAAAGTAATGAAAAATTTTATCGTCATCCAATTAGCAAGGTATACCCCAATCATCGAAATAAAAAATTGGTTCTATCGTAAATGGTTATTCATGGAAGTAGGAGAGTATACTGCTTTTGCTTTAATGGTGATGCCAGATATTATGTTTCCAGAAAAGATTAAAGTGGGTAGAAATAGTGTGATTGGTTATAATACAACAATCTTAGCCCATGAGTATTTGATAAAAGAGTACCGGATTGGAGAAGTTATGATTGGTGACGAAGTCATGATTGGAGCAAATTCTACGATCTTACCAGGAGTGACTATTGGCGATCATGCAATCGTCTCAGCAGGTACCCTTGTGCATAAAGATGTACCTGCAGGTGCATTTGTTGGCGGCAACCCAATGAAAGTGATTTACACAAAAGAAGAAATGGAACAGCGAGAAGAAAAAAGAAATTAGAGTAGGTGATTGGAGTGGATGTGCCAACTGGTATATTACCGGCGATCCGAAAGATGAAAGATTTTGATAAAGCATTAGAAACTCCTCATGATTCTATTGTTATTTTAGAAACACGGTTATCTCAGATTAAAAGCTTGGTAAACTATTCGAAGCGTGCAAACAAGCAAATTTTAATTCATTTTGATCTAATTCAGGGGCTGAAATCTGATGATTATGGGATGGAATTTTTAATTCGTGAAATCAAACCCGATGGAATTCTGTCAACACGAGCTAATGTTATTAGTATGGCAAAGAAGCACCAATTACTAGCCATCCAGCGTGTATTTCTATTGGATAGTTTGGCATTGGAACAAAATATAAAATTAATTAATCGAGTTCGTCCAGATTGTATTGAAGTATTACCTGGTTTAATACCAACGATGATTCAATACATACATGAACAAACAGAATTACCGGTGATAGCAGGAGGTTTAATAACAAAGGAAGAGGAAGTAAAGGCAGCATTAACTGCTGGAGCTATTGGTGTTTCAACTTCAAATACCGCGCTTTGGAATGTGAAGTGATCGGGTCAAAAGCCATTTACAAAAAATGGCTTTTTTTTGTGGGAATCTAGGCAACCAAATTGGTTAAGCACATACCTGTTATAAGTTTGCTCAATTTGTGGAATAACAAAAGAGCGGCTATCTTAGATAAATGAGGTGTGGATATGTCTGAATTCATAGGTGAATTAATTGGTACCATGATTTTAATTATTTTCGGGGGCGGTGTAGTTGCAGGGGTAAATTTGAAGAAAACATTATCGGAAGGCTCAGGATGGGTACTTATCTCTTTTGCTTGGGGATTAGGAGTTGCCATGGGGGTCTATGCAGTAGGTAGTATTACCGGTGCCCATTTGAATCCCGCTGTTACATTAGGTTTTGCTTCGATTGGTGAATTCCCTTGGGCGAAAGTGCCTATCTATATTTGTGCACAAATGTTAGGTGGAATGATAGGTGCAGTCATTGTGTTTTTTCATTATTTGCCGCATTGGAAAGAAACGAACGATCCTGCTGTCAAACTTGGTGTCTTTTCTACGGGACCTGCGATTCCTAGTACGATGGCAAATTTAATTAGCGAAATGATCGGGACATTCGTATTAGTCATGGGACTGCTGTTTATTGGGGCGAATACTTTTACCGAAGGACTGAATCCATTAATTGTCGGCTTATTAATTGTGGTTATTGGTATGTCACTTGGGGGCACAACTGGTTATGCTATTAATCCGGCTCGTGATTTAGGACCACGAATTGCACATTGGTTTTTACCAATTCCTGGAAAGGGACATTCCAATTGGAGTTATGCGTGGATACCAGTAATTGGGCCGGCCCTTGGTGGAATCTATGGCGGGCTTTTTTATGAGGCAATTTTTAAAACAAATGGTACAATAATATTTTGGGTCTTTAGCATAGGAATTTTATTATTATTTGTTACTGCATTAGTACAAGAGTTGAAGAAAGCGTCATAGTGGTGGTAAATTAGTAGTTGATTGTTGGGGAGGAATAGAATTGAAAAATTATATACTAGCTTTAGATCAAGGAACAACAAGTTCTCGAGCGATCATTTTTAATCATGAAGGAGAAGTAGTAGAATCGGCTCAAAAGGAATTCCAACAGTATTTCCCGAAACCAGGATGGGTAGAACATGATGCCAATGAGATTTGGACATCCATGTTGGCATGTATTTCTGATGCGTTACGTAAAGCAGATATAGAGCCTTCGGATCTTGCGGCGATTGGTATCACTAACCAACGAGAAACAACCGTTGTGTGGGATAGACATACTGGTAAGCCAATTTATCAGGCGATTGTTTGGCAATCAAGACAAACAAAAGATATCTGCGAACAATTGATTCATGATGGCTATAGCGATACATTTCGTGATAAAACAGGATTACTTATAGACCCATATTTTGCGGGTACAAAGGTAAAATGGATACTTGATCATGTGGAAGGTGCAAGAGAGAAAGCAGAAAACGGTGATCTTTTGTTTGGTACGATTGATACCTGGCTTGTCTATAAACTATCAGGAGGAAAGCAACATATTACGGATTATTCCAATGCTTCAAGAACATTAATGTATAATATTTATGATCTAAAATGGGATGAAGGATTATTAGAAATTCTTGGCATTCCTACATCTATGCTACCAGAAGTAAAACAATCATCAGAGGTATATGGCAATACAGTGGATTATCATTTCTTCGGTTATGAGGTTCCAATTGCTGGTATGGCAGGTGATCAACAAGCAGCCTTATTCGGCCAAGCTTGTTTTGATAAAGGAATGGCCAAAAACACTTATGGTACTGGTTGTTTCATGCTTATGAACACTGGAGAAAAAGGTATGAAGTCTGAAAACGGATTATTGACTACCATAGCATGGGGTGTAGATGGGAAAGTAGAATATGCATTAGAAGGAAGTATATTTGTTGCAGGTTCAGCAATCCAATGGCTGCGTGATGGCTTAGAACTTATTCATACATTTTCGGAAACTGAAAGCTTAGCGAATGCTGTCTCTTCAACAGAAGGAGTTTATCTTGTGCCTGCTTTCGTCGGTCTAGGCACACCCTATTGGGATAGTGATGTAAAAGGTTCACTATTCGGATTAACGAGAGGTACATCTAAAGAACATTTTGTTCGGGCTACGTTAGAGGCATTAGCTTACCAAACTAAAGACGTTGTTGATGTAATGGTACAAGAAGCAGGAATGCAGGTGAAGAAATTTAGAGTGGATGGTGGAGTAGTCCAAAATAATTTCCTTATGCAGTTTCAAAGTGATATGTTGAATGTTGATGTTGAACGTCCTGTTATTAATGAGACGACGGCTTTAGGTGCAGCTTATCTTGCTGGACTTGCGGTCGGCTTCTGGGAAAGCAAAGAGGAAATCGCGAATCAATGGAAGATTGATCGAACCTTTACTTCTACCATTTCAAAAGGAGAACGAGAAGAGTTGTACAATGGATGGAAGCAAGCGGTGAAAGCAGCGCAATCATTTAAATAAGCCTGTACAGACCAAAATACTTACCACTTTACCTTTCATAATTTATATGCTATACTTCTAATTAAGTTAATATGTGGACGGAGAAAAGGAGAAGCCGCAATCAACAAATATACCTTGTATATTTGTTTGTTTTGCGGCTTCTTTTTTGATTAATTGAATATTTTCCGTCTGCCCATACATGACTATCCATAAATTTGGGTATTTATATGTATAGACATTAGTGGAAATTGGGGAGTGATCATGTGAATAACTTTTCTAGTTATAAACGAACAGAACGATTAAAGGAAATGGAAAATACAAAACTGGACTTACTTGTCATTGGTGGAGGAATAACTGGTTCAGGAATCGCACTAGATGCCACAGTAAGAGGATTAAAAACAGGTCTTTTAGAAATGCAGGATTTTGCTGCTGGAACATCTAGTAGATCAACCAAGTTAGTACATGGAGGCCTTCGTTACTTAAAGCAATTTGAAGTGAAAATGGTAGCTGAAGTCGGAAAGGAAAGAGCGATTGTTTATGAAAATGGTCCCCATGTAACCACTCCAGAGTGGATGATGCTTCCATTCCACAAAGGTGGAACATTTGGGCCGTTTACAACAAATATTGGTCTTCGTGTTTATGATTTTCTTGCAGGGGTTAAAAAAAATGAACGGCGTAAAATGTTTAATCCTGAAGAAGCTTTAAATCGCGAACCACTGGTCAAAAGAGATAATTTAAAAGGCGCAGGCTATTATGTTGAATATAAAACAGATGATGCTCGTCTGACAATTGAAGTATTAAAGAAAGCTGTACAAAAGGGAGTACAAGCTGCTAATTATATGAAAGTCACTGATTTTATCTATAATGATAACAACAAGGTTGAAGGAGTTGTCGTTGAGGATCAAATCAATGGTGAAGAATATCGTATTTTTGCTAAAAAAATTATCAATGCTGGTGGTCCTTGGGTTGATGAGTTAAGAGAAAAAGATGGATCTAAAAAAGGAAAGGCACTTCATCTAACCAAAGGAATCCATTTGGTATTTCCGAAAGAAATCTTCCCGCTGCAACAAGCCGTTTACTTTGATACGCCGGATGGTCGGATGATCTTTGCTATTCCTAGAGAAAATATTACCTATGTAGGTACTACGGATACAAGCTATAAGGGAGACATTGCCAATCCAAAAATGACAGTTGAAGATCGTGATTATTTAATTAATGCAATCCATTATATGTTCCCTTCATTAAATATTACTGCTGACCATGTAGAATCAAGCTGGGCTGGCTTACGTCCGTTAATTGCTGAAGAAGGAACAGACAATCCTAGTGAGATCTCTAGAAAAGATGAAATTTTCGTATCTGATTCTGGCTTAATTTCAATGGCTGGTGGTAAGTTAACGGGGTATCGTAAGATGGCTGAACAAGCAGTAAATACGGTAACAAAACAGCTTCAAGAAGAAGAAGGTATTATGTATTCTAAATCGGATACGATACATCTACCTATATCTGGTGGAGAAGTTGGTGGATCGCAAGGGTTTAAAAAATTCATGGAAAGAAAGTCTGCTGAAGCAGTGGCAGAAGGTATAGATGAATCAACAGCGCGTAATTTAATTCAAAAATATGGCGCTAACTTTGAGACTGTTCTTGAGCTTTATCGTACAAAACAAGGAGAAGCCAAACAAGCAGATATCGATCCAGTAGTCTTTGCACAACTTCTATATGCTATTAAACACGAAGCGGCTTATAAACCAGTAGACTTCTTTATTCGACGTACAGGAGCATTATTCTTCGACATTGAATGGGTAAGATCACATAAAGATAATGTCATTGACTATATGGCTCAAACACTGAACTGGACGGATGACCAAAAAGAAGTATTTACAAAACAGTTGGACGACTTAATGTATGATGCCACACATCCGGTTGCTAACTAATATGCCTTTAAAGGAATACCTACGAAGACTTTCCAGACAACTTGAGGAATTCGCGTAGGTGTTCCTTTTTGCTTTTGAAAATGGTTCGATTTTACTACTATATAATTCCCCGCCTATTTATGATATACTTTGTTCGTATGTTTACAAACTAGGGGGATACACATGCAACAGGTTACAAGTAAATCAAGTGGAAAACAAAACAATGTTCTCCCTTTCATTCCTGAAGGTGATTTTTATTTCACAAAAGGTGTAGAAGCTTTTCAAAAAAGAAAATTCGACATAGCAATTAAATGGATGAAAAAAGCGATCGAACAAAAGCCAGCGGATCCATTATATAAATGCCAACTATCGATTATATATACAGAAATTGGTGCTTATCATGCTGCCAATCAATTATTAACGAAGGTATTACAATCATCTGAGTATGTAGATTGCTATTATTTAATGGCTAACAACTATGCGCATCTTGGTTTATTAAATGATGCTAAAAAATATGCCGATCTTTATTTGGAAAAACAGCCTGAAGGTGACTTTAAAGATGATACGCTTCGTTTATTAGATTTAATTGATATTGAAGATGATGAAGACGATTGGGAAATGGAAGATGAAGATGAATTGCTCATTTATCAAGAAACCGTCTTTTATCATATGGAGAATTTAGAATGGGATAAAGCGATCCCTTTGTTAGAAGAAATGATGTATTTATTTCCTGAACATAAAATCACCAAGCATGATTATACACAAGCTCTATTCTTTTCCGGTTATCAAGCTAAAGCAATTGAATTAGAAATAAATGAGCTTAAAGAAGACCCTACTTCTTTATACAGTCATACAAATTTAGCTTTGTTTTATTATACAATGGATAATCATAAAGAATATGATTTTCATATTCAGACATTACTAAATGTATATCCTATTCATGAACAGCAAAAATTACGGATTGCTGTTACGCTGTCAAGAACAAGACAACATGTCGAAGCTTATCGTCGGTTTGTGTTACTTGCAAAACCAAAAGTAGCTGGTCATCCATCCTACTTTAGATGGTATGCTTTATCAGCTTATTATATCGGTGAAACAGCCAAGGCTGAACTGATCTGGCAAGAAGGAACAAAGAAACATTCTAATTTAACCAATGAGTTAGCTCCTTGGGAAATGGATACTTGAGCATAATAATAGACGAATCCAGTTGATTTTAATAAGCTAAGTATGGCTGAATTATAATAGAAAAAGGGGCGATAGTGATGTCCGAAAACCAAATGTATGATGTTATTATTGCAGGGGCTGGCCCTGCTGGTATGACTGCCGCTGTGTATGCTTCTCGTGCAAACCTAAACACGCTAATGATTGAGCGAGGCATTCCCGGAGGTCAAATGGCAAATACCGAAGATGTGGAAAATTATCCAGGTTACGACCATATTTTAGGACCTGATTTATCAAATAAAATGTTCGAACATGCAAAAAAGTTTGGTGCAGAATATGCTTATGGTGATATTAAAGAAGTAATTGATCACGGTGAGTACAAAACAGTTGTTGCTGGTAAAAAAGAATATAACACCAGAGCACTAATTATAACAACTGGTGCACAATATAAAAAACTCGGCATCCCTGGAGAAGAAGAATTAGGTGGGCGTGGCGTTTCATATTGCGCTGTTTGTGATGGTGCCTTCTTTAAAGAGAAAAATCTTATTGTAATCGGCGGAGGAGACTCAGCTGTAGAAGAAGGGATTTATTTAACGCGCTTTGCAGATAAAGTAACTGTCGTGCATCGTCGTGATGCTTTACGTGCACAACGAATCCTTCAGGATCGAGCATTTGATAATGATAAAATTGATTTTATTTGGGATACAGTAGTTGAAGAAATTAACGAATCTGGCGGAAAAGTCGGAAGCGTAACTTTAAAGAACAATAAAACTGGGGAAAAATACGATCATGCAATCGATGGAGTATTTGTTTATATTGGCATGGTGCCATTAAGTGAACCATTTAAGTCTCTCGGAATAACAAATGATGAAGGCTACATTCCTACAAATGAGCATATGGAAACCAATATTTCTGGAATTTTTGCTGCTGGCGATATTCGTGATAAAACCTTACGTCAAATTGTGACTGCAACCGGAGATGGAAGTATTGCAGCAGAAGCTGCCATAAAATATGTAGAAGACCTTAACGAAGAATTAAAAACAGCGAACTCTTAATAACAAAATACCGTTTTTAAGAAAAATTTACCAATAGTAATTGGTTTTTAATGGCGTTGTAATATATTCGCAATAATTATGGGGTATAATAAGAAGTAACTAATTGACCCCCTTTTAATAGATAGATTAGTTTTTTGGCACAGGTGTTGTAACCTGTGCTCTTTTTTTTTGCTTGAAATAAGTTGTTGGTAAATAACTACAGGACAGGCTTATGGAAGTTTTTTGTCGGAACTAGTATAATTAAATTTGGAATGAACGAAATTCCGTTTTTGTATTGAGGTGAATTGGAATGCAACGTGTGACCAATTGCATAGTAATAGATAATAACCATATATTAGTAATAAAAAAACCAAAACATGGCTGGTATGCTATTCCTGGGGGTAAAATGGAGCAGGGAGAAACAATCCGGGAATCGGTAATTCGAGAATATCAGGAAGAAACAGAGCTGTCTCTCCACCATCCAAGATTAGCTGGAGTCTTTACTTTCAGTATTTTGGAAGACACAACTTCTACACGTGAATGGATGATGTATACATTCGTGTGTGAGCATTATGAGGGGCAGCTAACGGACTTTTGTAGAGAAGGAGAACTTGAGTGGGTTGAAATAGACCGAATAAAATCTCTACCTATGGCTGAAGGTGACCGAATGATATATGAACATGTACTGCAACATGAAACGGTAGTAACTGGAGCTTTTTCTTATACAGAGGAAGATGAACTAATTAATTATCGGATAGATCCATTATAGGACGAGGTAAAGGGGAGTCACAGAATGAGAAGCGGAAAACTTGAAACAAAACTGGTAATCATTACGGGAATGTCCGGCGCAGGGAAAACGGTAGCTGTACAAAGTTTTGAAGACCTGGGGTATTATTGTGTGGATAACCTTCCTCCTACATTATTGCCTAAATTCATTGAACTAATGAAAGACTCTACAAATAATATTCAACAAGTTGCACTTGTAATGGATTTACGCGCTAGGGAATTTTTTGATACATTATCCGATGCATTAGATGTACTGGCCACAGAAGATTGGCTCGATGAACATATTCTTTTTTTGGATGCAAAAGACGAAAAGCTTGTTAGTAGATATAAGGAAACAAGGCGCTCACATCCATTAGCAGTTGGTGGCCTCCCGCTAAAAGGAATACGTCAAGAAAGAGAGATACTAGATGAACTTAGAGGAAGAGCTCAACGTATTATTGATACGACAAATCTGAAGCCAAAAGAACTTCGTGAAAAAATTGTTCAAAAATATGCAGAGGAAGAACAAGAAGTATTTTCTGTACACATGGTCTCTTTCGGATTCAAGTATGGATTGCCGATTGATGCTGATCTTGTATTTGATGTGCGTTTTCTGCCAAATCCCCACTATGTTGGAAATTTACAACCGTTAACGGGGCTTAACAGTGATGTATCTTCTTATGTATTTAAATGGACAGATACACAGAAATTTATTGCAAAGGTCCTCGACCTTCTTCAATTTATGCTTCCACAATATAAAAAAGAAGGCAAGTCACAACTGGTTGTGGCAATCGGCTGTACTGGAGGACAACATCGGTCTGTTGCTCTTGCAGAACACTTCTCTAAAGAGTTAGCTCCGAATTACATTACTCATGTTAGTCATCGTGATATTGACAAAAGAAAGGGACGTTAAATATGACTAAAGAAAACCTCCCACATGTCGTCGTTGTAGGGGGTGGTACAGGTATGCCTGTATTGCTTCGAGGATTAAAGGATCTTCCAATCCAACTGACTGCATTAGTGACAGTAGCTGATGATGGTGGAAGTACAGGAAGATTGCGTAATGAAATGGCTATCCCTGCACCTGGGGACATTCGTAATGTTATTGCTGCACTTTCCGACGCAGAACCGATGTTAATTGAATTATTTCAGCATCGGTTTGATGTTGGAAATGGATTATCAGGGCATTCGATGGGTAATTTACTATTAGCAGCGATGACATCTATCACTGGAAATTTTAATATGGGAATTCGGGAAATATCACGTGTATTAAATGTAAAAGGGAAGATATATCCGATATCTAATGATAATATGTCGCTACATGCCAGAATGACAGATGGTACCGTAGTCTCCGGAGAATCAAATATCCCTTTATCGAATAAAAAAATTGAACGTGTTTTTCTTAGTCCGCAGCCCGTACAACCCTTACCTAATGCTGTTCGAGCTTTAAAAAAAGCCGACCTTATTGTTATTGCACCTGGCAGTCTTTATACTAGCATTATGCCAACAATTATTATGCCGCAAATTGATGAAGCAATTCGTGAGACGTCAGGAAAGGTTGTTTATGTCTGTAATGTAATGACGCAAGCAGGTGAAACTACTGGATATACAGCAGCTGATCATGTTCAAGCTATTCGCGACCATATTGGGGATTCAAGTGTGGATGCGATTGTTGTTCACAATGAACCAATTGAACAAGCGGTTCGTGCTATTTACGCTGAAGAAAATGCAGCTCCGGTAATCTATGATACGGACCGGTTATTAGATATGGGATTACAAATTATTGAAGGGGATATCATTGATCCAACCAGATCAACATTACGACATGATAATACGAAAGTTTCATCTTTGTTATATTCCTTATTAAAAACAACAACTGATTTTTAAGTAGAGTCAATAAAGGGAGGGATTCGATGTCCTTCGCGTCGGAGATAAAAAAAGAACTAACCGCTATGGAAGTAGAGGATTGTTGTAAATATGCTGAGTTAGCTGCATTGATTCGAATGAATGGAGCGATCTCATTATCGAAACAAAATTATACATTAGATGTTCAAACAGAGAATGCAGCAATTGCGAGACGTATTTACACACTAATCAAAGCTGTTTATGATATGCCTGTGGAATTGCTTGTTCGAAAAAAGATGAAGCTTAAGAAAAATAATGTATATATTGTTCGTTTGAAAGAGCAAGTACGTTCGTTATTAGTTGACTTAAATATATTACAAGAAGCTTATGCTTTTAAGCGAACGATTTCTGAGAAGTTTATGGATAAATCCTGTTGTAAGAAGGCATATATGCGCGGAGCATTTCTTGCAGGTGGTTCAATTAATAATCCAGAAACGTCTTCGTACCATCTCGAAATCTTTAATTTCTACCAAGAGCATAATGATTCTTTATGCCATCTTCTAAATGATTTTGAGCTTCATGCACGTAAGCATGAGCGGAAGAATGGATACATTGTTTATATAAAAGAAGCAGAGAAAATAACTGAATTTCTTGGACTTATTGGCGCGCATAATGCGTTATTTAAATTTGAAGATGTACGTATTGTGCGAGATATGCGTAATTCTGTTAACCGCATAGTAAACTGTGAAACAGCAAATTTAAACAAAACCATTGGTGCTGCATTCAGACAGATTGAAAATATTCAATTAATTGAACGGACAGTCGGTCTTGACCAATTGCCAGAAAAATTAAGAGAGATAGCGATACTCCGAGTGAAACATCAGGACGTTTCATTAAAGGAATTAGGAGAATTAGTCTCTAGCGGTAAAATTTCAAAATCTGGTGTTAACCATCGACTGAAGAAAATCGATGCATTTGCTGAAAAAATAAAAAGTGGAGAAGGTATACAGTAAATTTATTTTCTTTACTTCCTATTCATGCTATAATACGTGTAATCATTGAATGCAAGAATTTTCCAAACACACGATCTCGATTTATATAAAATCGTGGATTAGTAGGGAATACTTACTGATTCACGAGAATAATATAGATCGAAGATACATTATAATTTGTTAGCGCTTACAAAAAGGGGGGAGTGAGGTTTTGGTTGAGAAGATAATTAAAGTGGAATTACCATCAGGATTACAGGCGAGACCGGCAGCTGAATTTGTTCAGGAGGCAAACCGATATACGGCTCATATTTTTTTAGAGAAGAATGGAAAAAAGGTGAACGCGAAAAGTATTATGGGTTTAATGAGTTTAGCGGTTACTGCTGGTGAAGAAATAACGCTTATTGCTGATGGGATGGATGAAGAAACAGCGATGACCGAATTGGTTTCTTTTGTTTCGAAGAAGTAAAAAAATCCCCTTCAGTCCAAAGACTGAAAGGGATTTTTTTACTATTCTGGCTTACGTTCTAAAACTTTATCAATCAAGCCGTATTCTACGGATTTCTCAGCTGTCATAAAGTTATCGCGATCTGTATCACGTTCAATTACTTCAATTGGCTGTCCCGAGCGTTCAGAAAGAATTTGATTGATTTTTTCCCGCATCTGAATGATTCGGCGAGCATGGATTTCAATATCTGTTGCTTGACCTTGAGTACCACCTAAAGGCTGATGAATCATTACTTCACTATTAGGTAAAGCGAAACGTTTACCTTTTTCACCAGCTGTCAGTAAGAATGCTCCCATAGATGCAGCCATTCCGGTACAAATTGTAGATACGTCCGATTTAATAAATTGCATCGTATCATAAATTGCCATTCCAGCTGTAATCGATCCACCTGGTGAATTGATGTATAGGGAAATATCTTTTTCTGGATCTTCTGCTTCTAAGAATAGTAGTTGTGCTACAATTGAGTTAGCAACATTGTCATCAATTGCACTACCAAGCATAATGATACGATCTTTTAATAACCGTGAATAAATGTCATAGGCGCGCTCTCCGCGGTTTGTTTGTTCAATAACTGTAGGAATTAAATTCATGAAAAATCCTCCTTATCTATTCAAGTATCCATATGATCGGATATACTTATCATAACTAATAGGTCAAAAAAGGTCAAACGAAAACTTTCAATGATAGCAAAGGAAAATACACATACATTCATTCCCATCTGAATAAAAAATAAACCTATCTTAGAGAAAAAATACTTGTGTAACAGCTGAGTTGACGTTATAATATTCTATGTGTCTCATTTACATAATAGTACATGCGCCCGTAGCTCAGGGGATAGAGCAACGGTTTCCGGTACCGTGAGTCGGGGGTTCGAATCCCTCCGGGCGCGTTAGTTAATCCTTTAAAAGCACGTATAAACAAAGGTTTTGTTTATACGTGCTTTTATATTGAGCATTAATTTTTCGTTAATTTTGATAGAAGTAAGCAGGAATGAAAGCGATATTTGTCGTATTTATTGATAAACGTAGAACTCTATTGGTAATGGTGCAAAAATGTTACGAATGTTTTTACCATAAAGTCACACCTTCTTGGCATATATATAAGTACAAGCAATTCGCTTACCTTTATTTTTACAAGATGGAGGTGAACAACATGGACCGAGGCACGCTTATTCGTACGATTGTTTTGGTATTAGCATTAATTAATCAATTTCTTATTGCAGCAGGAAAAAATCCGATTCCTGGCTCCCAAGAACTTTGGGGTGAAATTCTTTCCTTGTTATTTACAGCTTTTGCTAGTATTTGGGCTTGGTTTAAAAATAATTACATTACTGAACGGGGAAGACAACAAAAAGAAGTACTGCAAGCAAATCATTTAATTAAATAGTGAAAGACTAAGATGTTACGAATCGTTTTGTCCATCGAGGGGATGCTCGATGGATTTTTTTTATACAGAGAATGGTACAGTACATTTCTCAAAGGCCTGGTCTTACGTGGGTTCGAACCCTTACTTCTAACATCTCCATTCCATGCGGTTGCCATGTGAATAAGCTTGTATTAAAAAGCAGCGTTCTTTCATATGTTGAGGTGATTTCTATAATGATATTTGGTTATCCTAATACTGGGTGATAAATATGAAGGCTAATGATATGGAAAGCAAACGGTTTGATAAGGCTTTGGATGAATTTATCGATCTTTTTAATAATTTAGAAACGGATGTTCCAATTATTCAATTTGGAGAGGATGTAATAAAAAACATCGAACTTGCTAAGCAAAAATATGGGGAGGCAGTGATCGACAAAAAAATTAACATAGTGGTTCGTGAAATGCTTTCCTTGCTTGATTTAGAAAATATGAAGATAGAAGAAACAACAGCTGATGATACAGAAAAAAATAAATAAACAGATATGAAAAAATTACTAGTTAAAAACACGCATATATGTTCTGTTTTTGTGATACAATAAGAACAAACGTTCTTGAAGAGGTGTCATATTGTGATAGGATTACTTCAACGTTCAAAAGAAAAAAAGCAAAAACTCGTTTTAGTTTATATTGATCACGACAATCAGATAACACAACGATTAATAAGGGTGGTAGAAATAAACCGAAATTCCATATTGGCATATTGTTTTTATCGTCAACAACTGCGAAGGTTTACCTTTAAAAACATTCTTTCATGTGGACCAGTTAAAAGAAAGGAAAGTGCTTAATGAGTATGAATGATCGTGGATCCATTAAATGGACATCAATGATGTTACCTGAACATGTGGAATTATTGAATAGAATGTGGGCGGAACAGGAATATAAGGAAAAACCTGTCCTGGATGAACAGCGGCTTGTGGAAATGGATGCTCAACTGCAATTAGCTATATGTAATGATTTGACAATTGAAATTAAGCATTATAATGGTCGAGATTATTTAACCCATAGAGGAAAATTAAAAAATATTAATAAAAATAGATTAACCTTAGACAATGAGACGGCGATTGAACGGATAAATATTCTAGATATCTGGGTTGATTAAATAATGATGTAGATGGGCATTACATCCAAAAATAGGAATTAAGCATAATTTTTGTTACAATATAGTTGTACAATATGGCTTTCGTGGGTGGCGGTTTCACTCCCTGACTGAATTGCAGGAGAGGGGGTGATGCCTATGACAGTGTTTGAAGCGCTTGTGCTGATGATCTCGTTTGGTTCATTAGTTGTTGCATTGCTGTCACAAAAAAAATAACCACCCATAAGCCTGGCAAGCATAGTGGGTAGTTATTTTCTATAAACTGTGTGAGCCGCCCCCTTGAAGGGCTATTGTACATGGCCGATGGTGTACCAGCACCATCGGTCTTTACATTCTTCAAAAGTAAGACCATTCTTATCTTATGATTAACTAATTATATTATACCCCACTAAAAAGAAAAAGAAAACTCCAAGTTATTATTTTTGTGGTTCATATATGTCCCAAGCTGTTTTTAAAGAATCCACAATATAAGAGGCTGCTTCATCAATCATTAATTGGTCAGTGGGAACGGTTGAATGATGGTCTTGATAAATGGATTTCCTTTCTTCGAATAATGCTTTTATTTCGTCAAGACTTTTCCCTTGTAGGACAGGTCGGCTGTCAATAAGTAAACTAATTCGATCTTGCCAAGATTCCCAAGATAAATCTAAGTAAAAGACAATGCACTTGTCTAGACACATTTTCCTTATATCCTTTTGAAGAAATGCTCCGCCACCTAGAGAAATAATTTTTAGCTTTTGATTACAAAGTCCTTGGATAATTTCTTTTTCTTTCTGTCTAAATACATGCTCGCCATAGGTTTGAAAAATCTCAGAAGCAGGTAAACCAAATGTTGCCTCAATCTCTTGATCTGCATCAATAAAATCTCGAAACAGCTTTTTGGCTATTTCTTTGCCAATAGTTGTTTTTCCAACTCCCATAAATCCAATCAAAACAATACTTTTTTGTCGTAATGGTATATCTTGTCCGTTCATACGTTACCTCTTTCTTTCCAATCATTTTTTCCAATTATAGACCAAATTGAATATCTATGCACGAGGCAAAAAAGGATGTTCTGTATTTGTTGGCAACATATTATGTAACGATTATAATAAATAGTTAATACGTTAATGGGGGAGAAAAAGTTGAATATTGTATCTGTAAAAAATGTACAAATTGGTACAGGTATCCCGAAAGTCATTATACCTTTGATGGCGGCTACAACACATGAATTAAAGATAGAAATCCAAGAAGTGAAAAAAGAAAATCCGGATATGGTTGAATGGCGAGCAGATGCTTTAATAGAAGGGGATAAGCTAGAAACGGTAATCCATGTGCTCTCAGAAATAAAAGAAGCGTTGGGTGAAATTCCGTTGCTGTTTACCTTTCGCTCGTACAAAGAAGGAGGGCAGAAGGAAACTAGTTCTTCCTATTATATGAACTTGCTGACAGCGGTAATTGAATCTAAATATCCTGATTTGGTTGATATTGAATTATTTATTGGATCTTCTATCGTTAAGAGACTGGTGAAAAAGGCAAAAGAGCAGCAAATAATGGTCATTATGTCTAATCATGATTTTCAAGCAACACCTGCGAATGAGGAAATAATAAATCGATTAGTTACCATGCAAGAAGCTGGTGCAGATATCCTAAAGATTGCGGTAATGCCAACGTGTATAATGGATGTTTTGCGGCTATTAGCCGTTGCAGAAACGATGAAGACGACTTATGCGAAGCAGCCATTTATTACAATAGCAATGGGTCAAATGGGGTTACTAAGCAGAATTGCTGGAGAAATGGTAGGATCAGCAGCAACATTTGGTTCAGGTAAACAAGCTTCTGCTCCAGGTCAGATTGAAGCTGAAGAATTAAAATATTTACTCGGCAGACTTCACTATCATTCAAAGAATTGAAATGAAAGCAAGCTCCTATAGGTGGATCTTGCTTTTTTACTAGCAACATATTCGCCAAGAGGATTTTACAGAAAATAGCTGTTATTTAGAAATGAATTTCGTTGACATTCCAATTATAATATAACTAATAACATGGAAATGAGGAGTGTGTCATGACAACCTTAACATCCCATTATAAAGATGAGATTTTTGAAACCGTTTTCGAGAATGATTACCATTGCTTTGTGGTTGTTGATGAGGATGGTATAGTAACTTACATGAATAAAAGCTATTGCCGTTTTCTTGAGATGGATAAGCAGGAAGTTATTGGTAAGCATGTCACAAACGTGATCGAAAATACGCGGATGCATATCGTAGTCCAAACAGGTAAGGAAGAAATAGCAGATCTTCAGTACATTCGCGGTAACCATATGATTGCCAATCGAATTCCAGTTCGTTCCAATGGAAATGTAGTAGGTGCAGTAGGAACGGTTCTGTATCGAGATACAAAAGAATGGATGCTTATGAATAGTCATATTAAAGATTTGTTGCTGGAAATAGAACATTATCGCAATCAATTAAAGGAACAACATGGTATTACGTATTCGCTTCATGATATAGCTGGAAGCTCTAAGCAAATGAGTGATTTAAAAGAAAAAATAAAGAAAGTTTCCCCTGGAGATGTCTCGATACTTCTCAGAGGAGAAAGCGGTACGGGAAAGGAATTGTTTGCTCATAGTATCCATCATTTAAGTGAACGAAATACAAAGCCATTTGTAAAAGTGAATTGTGCAGCAATTCCTGAACACCTAATTGAATCGGAACTATTTGGTTATAAAGAAGGAGCGTTTACTGGAGCAAAAAGAGGCGGAAAACTAGGTAAGTTCCAATTAGCGGATGGAGGAACATTGTTTTTAGATGAAATTGGTGATATGCCATTGAGTGCACAAGTGAAAATCTTACGAGTCCTGCAAGAAGGAGAGATAGAATCAATTGGTTCAGAAACGCCTCAGAAGATTGATGTGAGGATTATCGCTGCAACCAATCAGCCATTAGAGGAGTTAATGGAGACCCAACGATTTAGAGAGGACTTGTTCTATCGAATCAATGTCGTTCAACTATTTATTCCACCATTACGTGAAAGACCGGATGACATTCGTTTGATTTCAAAGTTTATTCTCCACAAAGTGAGAAAACGTACAGGCAAGCGCATAATGGATATTGATTCAGCAGCTATGAGTCAACTTACTCATTACAGCTGGCCAGGAAATATTCGTGAATTGGAAAATGTAATTGAATCAGCCATACATTTAACCAATCAGGAGAGAATTAGTGTAGATGATCTACCAGATCGATTGCGTTCACAAATCAACACAGTGAAACAAACTGGTAACTTAAAAGAAATATTGGAGAACGCAGAAAAAGCAGCAATTCAATATGCAATTGAAAAAGCAAAAGGAAATAAAGAAGCCGCGATGAAAACCTTAGGAATAAAGAAATCCAGTCTATATGAAAAACTAAAAAAGTATGTTATATCCTAGTTCCGATTTTCCGGAAAAGATTCCACCTTTTCGGAATCATTGGTAGGATACTGAAAACAGTAAGTGCTTACATTATTTATATAACTGATATGAACCAATTTTCCATTCTTGTGGAAGATTGGTTTTTTTATTAATCAAATTGTAAAAAAGGAATTATCCTTTGTTATGCAGATCCATTTCAAATGGAAGACAGTGGTTAAGCAATAAAAATTATTTGGCATAATTTTTGCTATATATGAGGGAAAGGGGTGTTAAGGGATGAAGGAAATATATCAAACCTTTACAGAAGCTATAGAAAAAATGGAAGATGGAGCAACAATTATGGTAGGAGGCTTTGGCTTGGTAGGAATTCCGGAAAATCTTATCTTGGCTTTAGTTGAATCCAATGTAAAGCATTTAACGGTTGTTTCGAATAATTGTGGAGTCGATGACTGGGGGTTAGGTTTATTATTAAAAAATCATCAAATTGATCGAATGATTGGATCATATGTAGGGGAAAACAAAGCATTTGAACGCCAAGTATTATCGGGAGAATTAAAGGTGGAACTTGTCCCTCAAGGAACGCTATCAGAAAGAATTAGAGCAGGTGGAGCCGGGATTCCAGGATTTTATACGCCTGCAGGTGTTGGCACACCTTTAGCTGAAGGAAAGGAAATTCGGAGTTTTGAAGGAAAAGACTATTTGCTTGAGACTGCGCTCAAATCCGATTTTAGTCTTATTAGAGCAGCGATAGGGGATAAACACGGGAATTTACAGTATGCAAAAACAGCACAAAATTTCAATCCAATGATGGCTGCAGCTGGTAAGGTAACAATTGCTGAAGTCGAGCAGGTAGTGGAAACAGGTAGAATAGATCCAGCATATATCCATACACCAGGAATATATGTAGATGGCATAATTGAAGGGAAACAGGAGAAAAGAATTGAAAGATTAACGGTACAACAAGAAGATTAGTAATAGGGAGGTAATCATGATGTTAAAACAATTTGATAAGGTATCCACAAGAGAAAAAATCGCAATAAGAGCTGAGCGTGAAATTGTAAGCGGTTCCTATGTTAATCTAGGAATTGGCATGCCAACAAAGGTAGCCAATTATATTCAAGCTGATAAAAAAGTTATTCTTCAATCAGAAAATGGTTTGCTTGGAATAGGAAGGTTTCCGGATAAACATGAAGTTGATCCAGACTTAATTAATGCGGGGAAGGAAACGGTGACAGCTGTTACTGGCGCAGCTTATTTTAGCAGTGCAGAGTCTTTTGCAATGATTCGTGGAGAACATTTAGATCTTGCCATTTTAGGTGGTATGGAAGTTTCTGAATCGGGTGATTTAGCAAATTGGATGATCCCAGGAAAAATGATTAAAGGAATGGGAGGGGCTATGGATATTGTTCACGGTGCAAAAAAAATAGTTATTATTATGGATCATTTGACAAGGCATGGGGAACCCAAAATCTTAAAAGAATGCCAGTTGCCATTAACCGGAAAAAATGTAGTGGATCGAATTATTACAGATCGAGCGGTTATTGACGTCACCAAGGATGGCTTTGTTTTACAAGAAACGGCGCAAGGATGGACAATAGATGAAGTAAAGGAATCAACAGGTGCTAAGCTCCATGTAAGCAAACAGCTAATTGAAGAAGCGTTTTAAAAAATGGGAGGAACTAAAAATGGTAGAGAATCAAGTAGTATTTATTACTGGTGCAGCAAGTGGAATTGGTTATGAAATTGGTGTCGCGTTTTTAACAAGTAATGCTTCCGTTGTTTTTACAGATATAAATGAAACAAAGGTTAATGAAGTAGTAAATAAATTGAAGGAACAAGGCTATGATTGTCTCGGATTAACATGTGATGTAACAAATGAGAATCAACTAAAACAGGCAATAGATCAAACAGTTAAGCATTATGGAAGACTTGATGTTCTCATTAATAATGCTGGTTTGCAGCATGTATCTCCCATCGAGGAATTTCCGACAGAGAAGTTCGAGTTTATGACTAAGGTAATGCTAGTAGCACCGTTTGCTGCAACGAAGCATGTCTTCCCAATCATGAAGCAACAAGGAAGTGGACGGATTATAAATATATCTTCGATTAATGGGGTTATTGGATTTGCGGGTAAAGCTGCTTATAACAGTTCCAAACATGGAATAATTGGACTAACAAAAGTTGCAGCTTTAGAAGGTGCTTCAGATGGCATAACGGTGAATGCTGTTTGTCCAGGTTATGTGGATACACCATTGGTTCGTAATCAACTGGAGGATCTGGCAAAAACGCGAGATGTTTCTCTGGAGAAAGTGTTGGAAGAAGTTATTTATCCTCTGGTTCCACAAAAGCGGTTATTGTCCGTGGCAGAAATTGCGGACTATACCATCTTCCTAGCAAGTGATAAGGCGAAAGGTGTCACTGGGCAGGCGATCGTTATTGATGGCGGCTATACAGCACAATAATTAAGAGAGGAGTAACAGACATGGAAAATGTTTATCTATTAGAAGGCGCAAGAACTCCATTTGGTACTTTTGGTGGAGCTCTTAAAGATATTGATCCAACGGAGCTTGGAGTGATAGCAAGCAAAGAAGCACTCAATCGAAGTAAAATGGATGCTAGTTCAATTGATTTCACTGTTATGGGAAATGTGATTCACTCAGCTAAAAACGCCCCTTATTTAACGAGACATTTGTCGTTGCAAACGGGCATTCCATTAGAAAGTCCATCCCTAACTGTGAATCGATTATGCGGTTCTGGGCTACAAGCGGTTATCAATGCTGCGCAATCAATTCAATTACAAGAAGGACAGGCAGCACTGGCTGGTGGAGTTGAAAATATGAGTTTAGCCCCATATGCATTGAGAGGCAGCAGGTTTGGTTCAAAATTAGGAACACCCAAAATGGATGACATGCTTTGGGCGGCTCTTACCGATGAATATATTGGAGCAGGGATGGGGGTAACTGCAGAAAATTTAGCGAAAAAATATGATATTTCCCGAGAAGCTCAAGATGCGTATGCATACGAAAGTCATCGTCGTGCAGCTGAAGCAAGGAATCGAGGGATATTTACCGATGAAATTGTCCCCGTTGAGGTGAAAACAAGAAAAGGAATGTCCCTAATGGATACCGATGAACATATTCGAGAAGATACAACGATGGAGCGATTAGCAAAACTAAAGCCTTCTTTTACATCAGATGGTACGGTAACTGGGGGAAATGCAAGTGGTATTAATGATGGAGCAGCAGCTGTTGTGTTAGCAGGAGAGCAATTTGTTCAGGAAAACAGTTTAAAACCAATAGCTAAAATTATTTCATGGGGGATAGCTGGAGTAGATCCTTCTATTATGGGAATAGGCCCTGTTCCTGCTATGAAAAAAGCATTGGCGAATGCAGGATTATCGTTGTCAGACATTGATCTCTTCGAAGTGAATGAAGCTTTTGCAGCACAGTATTTAGCCGTAGAAAAAGAACTGGGGCTAGATCGAGATAAAGTCAATGTAAATGGCGGTGCAATTGCTTTAGGGCATCCAATTGGTGCTAGTGGAACGCGTGTATTATATACACTTATTAAAGAACTGCATCGTAAAAACAAAACGCATGGCATGGCGTCATTGTGCATTGGCGGAGGTCAAGGAATAGCCATGATAGTAGAAGTTATGTAATCAGTTAACAAGAAGAAAATAGGGGGGGGATTGTTCATGATCGGTATCATTCTGGGGTTGATTGTATTAATGCTGTTAGCCTACTTAGGGTGGTCAATTATTTGGGTAGCACCCATTGCAGCAGGAGTGGTTGCATTAACAGGAGGATTAGACTTGCTCGATGCATACAAAGATACATACATGGGGGGATTTGTATCTTTTGCTAAGCAATGGTTTCCTGTGTTTATGTTAGGTGCGATATTTGGAAAGCTAATGGAAGATACAGGGATGGCTAGATCCGTTGCAGTTGCTTTAACGAAAATTATTGGTACAAGGCGTGCGATCTTGGGGGTATTAGTATCATCAGCAGTTTTGACTTATGGAGGGGTTAGTTTATTTGTAGTGGTGTTTGCCGTTTATCCACTAGCTTTAACATTATTTCGTGAAGCGAATATAAGCAGAAGGCTAATTCCTGCAACAGTTGCATTAGGTGCATTTACATTTACGATGACTGCATTGCCAGGAACACCTCAAATTCAAAATTTAATTCCTATGGATTACTTTCAGACAAGTGCCACAGCTGCACCAATAATGGGGATTATTGCAGCTTTAATAATGGCTGGCGGTGGTTATTTTTATCTAAGCTGGCGAGAGAAAAAATTAACAAAGAATGGAGAAACCTATACAGAGCCGAAAGAGAATAATATCGAAAATAAGGAAGCACCCACACCGAATTTTATATTATCTCTTTTACCATTATTAGCCGTTCTCATTACCTTAAATGTTTTCAAATGGGATATTGTTATTGCCTTAATTTCGGGTATTACCCTGCTATTATTTTTAAATCTACACAAAGCAAAAAGTTTTGTTAAAGCGATTAATAATGGTGCTACAGGGTCAGTGATTGCTATTATAAATACAAGTGCGGCAGTTGGATTCGGAACTGTGGTAAAAGTTGTACCAGGATTTGAGAAACTAACCGAAATCCTAATGGGCATCAAAGGAAACCCGTTAATTTCAGAAGCAGTTGCTGTCAATGTGCTGGCTGGAGCAACTGGGTCAGCCTCAGGAGGGATGGGAATTGCCCTTGAAGCATTGGGGTCAAAATACTACGAAATTGCTATGAATACCGGTATTTCACCGGAAGCATTTCATCGTATCGCTTCATTGTCATCCGGTGGTCTAGATGCGCTGCCACATAATGGAGCTGTTTTAACCTTGCTGACCATTACTGGTATGTCCCATAAAGATAGTTATAAAGATATTTTTGTAGTAGCTGTTTTGATTCCAGTAATATCTGTAATTGTAGCCATTATTTTAGCTTCGCTAGGTATATTTTAATAAATAGCAGGTACAGGAAAAACCCTGTACCTGCTATTTATGTCACCTGCAAAAAAGAAAAACCATTTCGATAGAAGTTTTTTGTTATTTATTGTCAGTCCTTTTCAATCTTATTAGCGGAACTTGTATTACTTTTTTCTTATATAAATACGCAATCCCATTTAATATAAACGCAGGTACTTTTTTAGGGCTGTATTTCCTAAAATACATACGTGAGAACATAAATTTAATATCATCCCATTGATGATCGTGTGAGAGCTGTCGAAAACGAGCAACATCAATTAATTTTATATTTCCTTCTGGGGTTAAAATAATATTTCGTAAATGAATGTCCGAGGGATTTAACCCTTGCTGTTTAGCGAGTTTTAAAGCAAAGTCTGCCTCTTTTATATTTTCTTCTGTTAATGGAATGCCAAGTGTTAAACAGTCATATAATGTGTATCCATTAATATAATCGATTAGTAGATAATTTTTTCCGGATTGATATAATTTAGGGAAAAAAGAGTTTTCATTTAATAATTGATAAATTTCTGCTTCCTCTGATGCAATGTGTTCGTATTCTGGTGGAAAGACTTTGAGGGCCTTGGAAGTAGACTTGATTTTAAAGACAACCGCACTACGTCCTACACCAATAACTTCTAATGATGGATGTTTCTCAGCAACGGTTAATGATTGTTTTTCATTCTGTATGTTAACACTCTCTGCTAACTCAATAATCGTATTGGTGTCCAAGTTTTTACCCTCCTTGTACAATATCTTATATAACATTATATAAAAAAAGAACGATAATTTCCTGTTTAAACTATACCTAGACAATAGGAGGAATTCCCTGTATTTTTAAAATATTACAATGGTTTGCCTTAAAAAGGAAAGGAGTGTAAGGAAATGAAGTTAGTGAATTATCAGTTGAAAGAATTGGATGAGTCGAGAGTTGGCTGCCTAATTAATGATCAAGTATTGGATTTACAAGATGCATACAAACAGTATCTGATCTCCGTACATGAGGAGAAGTCAGTAGACCAATTAGAACAAGAACTTCCATCTAATCCGCAACATTTTTTTACAAGAGGTATCCCAGCAATTGAGAAAGCGCAAAAGGCATTAAACTATAACTTAGAGCAAGAAGCAATAGAGTTACGAATGAACCGAGAAGAACTACGGTTAGAAACTCCAGTTCCTTCTCCTTCAAAAATTATATGTATTGGAAAAAACTATGCTGATCATGTAGAAGAAATGAAGGGAGATATTCCAGAGTTTCCTGTATTGTTTGCCAAGTACGATAATGCATTAATTGGACCAGAAGCTTATATTGAAAAGCCTGCGTTTACAAAAGAACTTGACTATGAAGTAGAACTCGCAGTGGTAATTGGAAAAGAGGCATCAAAAGTACTCAAGGATGAGGCATTTCAGTATATCGCTGGATATACCATTGGAAATGATACAACAGCTAGAGACCTACAAAAACGGACACCGCAATGGCTACAAGGAAAGACGTTAGATCGGTCTACACCTATTGGGCCATGTATAGTAACTACTGATGAAATAACAGATCCTGCGAACTTACAGATTAAATCATTTGTAAATGGTGAGGAACGACAATCATCGAATACAAGTAATCTCATATTCGATATCCCATTTCTTATCCAGTTTATATCAAGACTGATAACATTGAAACCAGGGGATATCATTATGACAGGTACTCCTAATGGAGTTGGCTTTGCTAGAAATCCTGCCCAGTTTCTCCAAGATGGGGATGTAGTAGGAGTTGAAGTTGAACAGATTGGACACATGGAAAATAAAGTAGTTGAATAATCTTTACGATGATAATAACAAAGGCCTTACCAGCATATATGTATGGAAGGCCTTATTTTATTGATAAGTTTATAAGCTATAAGAGTCCCTTGAAGGCATCCAACTATTTTACTAAATTCCGGTTTAATTTTTATAATTTATTGAATATTGTTTTAAATTAGTATACGATTTGGTTATTGAAAAATAAGCCTGCTATTTTAAGTAATAGCAGGAAAAAAGGAGGAAACAATATGAACGTTGGAAGCGATTACAAAGAATTGTCGTATCAAGAAACAAAACCTGATTATCAACAGGTGGCTGAAAGTGCTTCATTTAAGGACTTAATTACAAGACGAAAACGATTTATTATTCCCCTTACCATTTTCTTTTTAGTGTTTTATTTTCTACTTCCAGTTCTAACTTCTTATACTACCTTTTTGAATACTCCAGCGATAGGGGATATATCGTGGGCATGGTTGTTTGCTTTTGCGCAATTTATTATGACTTGGGTTTTCTGCATTATCTATGTGAAGAAATCAGCCCAGTTTGATCGTCAATCGGATGAAATTATTGAAGATCAATTAGGAGGAGAACGAGAATGAATGCGACCGTTATTACATTGTTTTTAGCAATTGTCCTTGCCACACTAGTTATCACATATTACGCTGCTAAAAAAACACAGACGACTGGTGATTTTTATACGGCAGGAGGAGGTTTAACTGGCTGGCAAAATGGACTTGCTATTGCAGGGGACTATTTATCAGCCGCTTCGTTTTTAGGTATTGCCGGAGCAATTGCACTTTATGGTTTCGATGGATTTTTTTATAGCATTGGTTTTTTAATTGCCTACTTAGTTGTAATGTTTTTAGTTGCAGAGCCATTACGGAATTTAGGGAAATACACACTCGCCGATATGATTAATGCACGATTCGATGCTAAAAAAGTAAGAGCGATCGCAGCTTTAAGTACAATTACGATTGTGATTTTTTACATGATTGCACAGCTTGTTGGAGCAGGTGCATTAATTCAGCTATTATTTGATATTGATTATTGGATAGCCGTATTAATTGTTGGAGTCATGATGACAATTTATGTATTATTTGGTGGAATGACAGCTACTAGCTGGGTACAAATAATAAAAGCAGTTTTATTGATGATTGGTACAGTAATCATAGCATTTATGGTATTGGCTAAGTTTAACTTTAATATTCTAGGTATGTTTAGTGAAATGAAAACCGTGACAAGCCATGGCGCTGATTACTTAAATCCTGGCTTAAAGTATAAAGTACCACTCGATACGATTTCATTAATGTTAGCCTTAGTGCTTGGAACAGCAGGATTGCCTCATATCTTGATGCGGTTTTTTACTGTGAAAAATGCAAAAACAGCAAGGAGTTCTGTTGTTACAGCTACGTGGGTTGTAGGGATATTTTATGTACTGACCATCTTCTTAGGGTTTGGAGCAGCTGCTTTTGTAGGAGAAGAGCTTATTACTGCAGCCAATCCAGCAGGGAATATGGCAGCACCATTATTAGCAGAGGCTCTTGGTGGTAATCTACTCATGTCGTTCGTTTCAGCAGTAGCATTTGCAACCATTCTTGCTGTTGTTGCAGGATTGGTTTTATCTGGTGCTTCTGCATTTGCGCATGACATATATGGCCAAATTATTAAAAAAGGAAAGGCCACAGATAAACAACAAATGATTGCTGCACGGTATGCTTCTTTAGGTGTCTCTGTTTTCTCAATTTTATGTGCTTTATTCGCCCAAACCATGAATGTTGCATTTTTGGTGTCGTTAGCGTTTTGTGTAGCCGCTAGTGCGAATCTACCTGTTATCCTTTATACCATTTATTGGAAACGGTTCAATACAACTGGTGCAATTACAGGCATGCTATTTGGTTTACTTTCCGCCATTATCTTGGTATCCATAAGTCCAAATGTATTTTCTCCTACAGAAGGAGCCGCCATATTAGTTGGTGAACCTATTTTTCCACTTACTAATCCAGCTTTAATATCTGTTCCTTTAGGATTTATTGGTGGATACTTGGGAACGGTATTTTCGAAGGAAGCGGATTTAAAACGATTTGCAGAGGTACAAGTAAAAGCAAATACAGGTTATCGAGAGTGAATAACAACGATCAATAATTTCACAAGGAGGAAATCATCCTTCAATGGATTAAGCCAAATTCTATAATAGATCGGTGATTTTATTATGACTTCAGAGGATGAGATATTTAGCTCTTAGTAATTATCGATTTATTCGCTAAACCAACTGAAATAGGCACTGCTCTTTGCGGACGCAGCAATGGCTAACCCGGGAAGTAAAAGCACTTCCACTGGGTGTAGCTTATGAGCTTATAATCCGTGTTGTTCCGCTGGAGTCAGGCCTATTTTCATTCGTTGTGATTAGGATAAAGATATATAGCGAGCATTTATACATTTTCACAAGGAGGGAAAAAGGTTGGATAAACGATATGTTGCAACTATGGAAGAACAAGAAAAGGTGTTACGTACGTTTTTTAAAAAGGGTGCAGATGGACCAATTGAAACATTTCCTAGTAAAGAAAAACGAAAGCTAATTATCTTACAACATATAATCACTCGATTTGATCAAACCAAAAATTATACAGAGAAAGAAGTAAATGATGTACTAAAAAGAATTTATCGTGATTTTGCGATAATTAGAAGATATCTAATTGATTATGGTTTTATGAAACGAAACAAAGATGGATCAAAATACTGGGTAAATGTTTAGGGTAGAGGCACCATATAGCCTGGATTAAAAGTCCGTGTAGAAGATAGGAGTGTCTACAAACTCTCTAAGAAGCTTTAAAAAAATGAATACCTTATTCTTATTATAATCCGTATCCAAGTAAATGTTCTAGGTAGAGGGCAAGTTCAATCTATGGTAGGTATTGTTTTCTGCTCACGGTGAAGGAAGCCGACGGATTAAATTGCAATTTAGGTTTATGCTAGAGGTGGGGACAGGAAGCGTAATTCATTGGGATTCAATGTAAATGAATTGCCTGTCGAGACAATTTATCCGCGTGAATATTTTGCTTTTCAGGAATCCATTTTATAAAGAAATAAGGGAAGTGCTCAGTTTCTGTAAGAATCACTTCTAATAAAGGCATATATTTTGGGTTTCTTGTAAAACGTTTTTCAATTGTCTCTACAACCAATTTGGAATCGGAACGAAACGATAATATTTCATCAGGGAATTGTTCTTTACATATTTCCAATGCTTTTATAACTGCAAAGAATTCAGCTTCATGATTGGAAAGAATGCCTAGTGGAATTGTATACTCAAAGGTTGATTTTCCTTGTTTCATATAAATACCAGCACCACTTTGCCCTGGATCTCCATTGGCTGCACCATCTGTGTATACTTCGATCATAGAAAATCTACCCCTTTTTTAGTCATTCTGAATAGTAAGTATAGCATAGTTTTATGAAGTAAAAAATTTCGCTGTATAAAATAGACTAGAAGGAAAAGCAAATTTGTGTCAAAATAAAAGAAACGGCAGTTGATTTGGGAGAGGGTATGTATGAAATTACAACTTGTTAATGAACAAGTTCTAAAATGGAAGATGAATCAATCCCTTATGCAGTCAATTCAAATTCTGCAATTCTCCAGTATAGAATTAATGGATTATATCAAAGAAGTTGAGAAAGAAAATCCATTAATTGACGAAATCCAATACCAGGATGATTTAACATATTATCATTCATCAGCTGATAATAATACAGCTGCTGGGGAAATTAATGCGAAGGAATTGAACATGTATGAACAACTAAAGAAGCAATTATTCATGCTGGATATTGCCGAGGAAATAAGGCCGTTGGTTTTATTTGGTATCGATTCATTAAATGAAAGCGGTTACCTAGAAGTCGAAATGGAGCTTTGGGCGGAGAAATGTCACTCCACTATAAATCATGTGGAACAGGCGCTTTTGCATATCCAATCATTAGAGCCTGCAGGGATTGGAGCGAGATCATTAAGCGAGTGTATTCGTTTGCAATTGGACACATCCATGCACGATCCACTTTTTTTAGAAGATCTGTTGGAAAATCATCTGGATTGGATTGCTCAAGAAGAGATTCCTACCATTTCATCTAGCTACCAGCTGCCAGAATCTTACATTAGCGAATTGCTTGAAGAAATCAAGAATTGCCATCCTAAACCCGGTCAGCTATTATCTACTAAACAGTCGAGCTACATTATTCCGGAGGCATCTATTTTCAAGGAAAGTGGTAAGTGGGTAGTTACATTCTTTTCATGGGGCTCTCCAACATTACAGCTAAATCAAGATTACAAGCAACTCATGGATAGGGAAAAGCAAACGGTAGATTATCTCAAGAATAAATGGAAACAAGTTGAAGATTTAAAAAAAGCAATTTCGTATCGGAGAAATACGTTAGAGCGCGTAATTCAATGTATTATGGAAAAACAATATCTTTTTTTTGAGAATGGCATCCATTTCCTTCAGCCATTAACATTAAAAGAAATTGCTGATTACCTGGATTTGCATATATCAACAATAAGCAGAGCCATTTCTAATAAATATGTGCAAACACCGAATGGTGTGTTGCCGTTAAATTTCTTCTTACAGACAGGTATTCAGCAGAAAAATGGTTCAAAGACTTCAACCTTTGTTATAAAACGTCTTATCACTGAATTTATTGATAATGAAAATAAACAAAAGCCCTTATCAGATAAAAAATTAATGGATAAACTATACCAAGAGCATGGAATTGAAATAGCACGGAGAACAATTATGAAGTACCGTAAACAATTAAATCTTCCATCCTCTGCTAAGCGAAAGGAAAATTAAGATGAGCCACGTAATATTTTATACAAAAGACCATTGTCCTTTATGTGATGACGCGAAGATGATGCTCGAACTTCTAATGAAAGAATACAAATTTGATATAGAAGAACGAAATATACACCATAATGAAAAATGGTTAGAAAACTATCACTTACGAATACCTTATGTGATTATCGGAGAACATACGATTGATGGTTCACAAATGAATTGGAACACATTAGAGCAAGCATTACAATCGAACGAGCTGGATTGAAATAAGATCAGATCTATGCTTATAATGAGCGTAGAACCCTTGTTAATATAGGGTTTTTGCTTATTATAGTCATTTTGGTTGTGAAATTTTTGATCTTTGCTATAATGAATTTGAAGGAAGGATTAATTTTTTTGATGCTTCCGGGACATAATATAACCATGTGGGACTATTTGTGTCCATGCGAAGGAGTCCTTTAATGAGAGAGTTAATTGAATTACAAAAGAAATTATTGCCAGATGTTTTAGAAATTATGCAGCAACGCTATGCTATTCTGCGTAGCATTGACTTACTTCAACCAATCGGCAGAAGGGGGCTAGCTGAAAACACAAATATTACCGAACGAAGTGTTCGTAGTGAAGTTGATTTTTTTCAGAAGCAGGATTTAATTCAAATTACTGCAAAAGGAATGTTTATCACAGAAGAGGGTAAAGTAATTTTAGAAAAATTAGCTTCATTTATGAGCGAAATTATGGGTTTGCGTGTTTTAGAACAGCAGCTTCAGGATAAATTATCAGTAAGGAGTGCTATTGTAGTACCTGGTAATAGTGATAGCCATGAATGGGTCAAACAAGAAATGGGAAAAGCAAGCGTAGCCTTTTTAAAAACCATCATAGGTGATAACAACACGATCGCAGTTACTGGTGGTACAACGATGGCTGCAGCTGCCAGAATGATGACGGCTTTAACAAACCAAGGCGATCCCTTATTTGTCCCGGCTCGTGGTGGAATAGGGGAAAAAGTAGAAAATCAAGCAAATACCATTGCTTCAGAAATGGCTCGCAAAGCCAATGGAGACTATCGACTACTTTATGTTCCAGATCCATTAAGTGAGTCAGCTTATCAGTCTATTATTCAAGAACCCTCTGTCAACGAAACATTGCAGCAAATAAAAAGTGCAACCATTGCAATGCATGGAGTTGGGGACGCACTAACCATGGCACAACGTAGAAAAACAACGGATGCTATCATTCAAAAGTTAAAAGACAACCATGCTGTAAGTGAAGCATTCGGTTATTACTTTGATGGAGAAGGAAATGTTGTACATAAGGTGCGTACAGTAGGAATTCAACTAGAAGATTTAGAGCGTATGCCTTATGTAATCACCATCGCTGGAGGGAAATCTAAAGCCCGGGCAATAGCATCCTATTTTAAACAAGGCAAGAGCGATCTGCTTATTACAGATGAAGCAGCCGCAGAACAGATTTTAAAGGGAAATTAATCTCTTTAAATATAAATAGTCAAAAACAAATTTTAGGAGGAATATACATGGCAGTAAAAGTAGGAATTAACGGTTTTGGTAGAATCGGACGTAATGTATTTCGTCAAGCTCTAAAAAATGATGAGGTGGAAGTAGTTGCAGTTAATGATTTAACAGATGCTAATATGTTAGCTCACCTTTTACAATATGATTCTGTTCACGGTCATCTTGAAGAAGAAGTGACGGTTAATGGTTCCAATATTGTAGTTGGTGGAAAAGAGATTAAAGTATTATCTGAACGTGACCCTGCTGACTTAGGTTGGGGAGATCTTGGCGTCGAAGTAGTAATTGAATCTACTGGCCGTTTTACAAATGGTGAAGATGCACAGAAACACATTGATGCAGGAGCGAAAAAAGTAATTATCTCTGCACCTGGTAAAAATGAAGACCTTACAATGGTTATGGGTGTTAACGACGATCAATATGACCCTGCTAAACACAACATTATTTCGAATGCATCTTGTACAACAAACTGTCTTGCACCATATGCTAAAGTATTACATGACAAATTCGGGATTAAACGTGGCTTAATGACAACGATCCACTCTTACACAAACGACCAACAAATCCTTGATTTGCCGCATAAAGACTATCGTCGTGCTCGTGCAGCAGCTCAAAATATCATTCCTACAACTACTGGGGCTGCTAAAGCAGTAGGTAAAGTATTACCGGAACTTAATGGGAAGCTAAACGGTGGAGCAGTACGTGTTCCTACTCCAGATGGTTCATTAGTAGATCTTGTAGCAGAATTAGATCAAAATGTAACAGCTGAAGATGTGAATGCAGCATTAAGAGAAGCTGCTGAAGGTGAATTGAAGGGAATTCTTGAATACAGTGAACTACCACTTGTATCAACAGATATTGTAGGTAACACACATTCTTCTATCGTAGATGGTTTATCTACAATGGTATTAGAAGATAATATGGTAAAAGTAATTTCATGGTATGATAATGAAATGGGATATTCTTCTCGTTGTGTGGACTTAGCTGCATTCTTGAAAAAACAAGGACTATAAGAATAGGAGTTGCGGAGGAGGAACCAAATCCTCCTCCGTTTCCATGTGTAAAAATAGCTCTGCTGAATTAAATGAATGATTAATGATCCCACCTGAGGGAATCCCTAATAAATGAGAGTAAATGGTACATATTCCTAAAATTGGGAGGTAGATAAAATGAACAAAAAAACATTGAAAGACCTTGATGTCAAAGGAAAAAAAGTATTTTGCCGTGTGGACTTTAACGTTCCGATGAGTGAAGGTAAAGTAACGGATGATACACGTATAAAAGCTGCACTTCCAACGATTGAATACCTTTCAAATCACGGGGCAATCACCATTTTAGCAAGTCACCTTGGTCGACCTAAAGGCGAAGTAGTTGAAGAGTTGCGTCTAGATCCAGTGGCAGAACGTTTAAGTGATTTAATTGAAAAAGAAGTAGTGAAGACGGATGCTGTATATGGTAATGAAGTCAATGAAGCTATTTCCCAAGTAAGTGAAGGCGATATTATTTTAATTGAAAATGTTCGCTTTGAAGCCGGTGAAGAAAAGAATGGTGAAGATCTTGTAAAAGCATTTGCTAATATGGCTGATTACTATGTGAATGATGCTTTTGGGGCTGCGCATCGTGCACATGCATCTACTACAGGAGTTGCTGAAAAATTACCAGCCGCTGCAGGATTTTTAATGGAAAAAGAAATTGAAGTACTCGGCAAGGCATTAGAAAACCCTGAACGCCCCTTTACAGCAATTATCGGTGGAGCAAAGGTAAAAGATAAAATTAATGTTATTGATCATTTACTTGATAAGGTAGATAATTTGATTATCGGTGGCGGACTAGCCTATACCTTTGTTAAAGCACAAGGATATGAAGTTGGAAAATCCTTGTTAGAAGAAGATAAGATTGAACTAGCGAAAGAATTCATGAAAAAAGCAGAGGATAAGGGAGTCAACTTCATACTTCCAGTAGATGTGATTGTTGCAGACGATTTTTCAGAAACTGCGAATACAAAAGAAGTTGGTATTGATCAAATTCCTGCTGATTGGGAAGCGCTAGATATTGGTACAGAGACAAGAAAGAAATACGCACAGGTAGTGGCAGATTCCAAGTTAATTATTTGGAACGGACCAATGGGCGTATTCGAAATGGAAGCATTTGCTAATGGAACAAAAGCTGTTGCGGATGCATTAGCAACAACAGAAGGTTACACTGTAATTGGTGGTGGAGATTCTGCTGCTGCAGTAGAAAAATTTGATTTAAGTGATAAAATGGATCACGTTTCCACAGGAGGAGGCGCCTCTTTAGAGTTTATGGAGGGGAAAGTACTACCTGGAGTCGAAGCATTAAGTGACAAATAATACGATAATGAGGTGAGACGGATGCGGAAGAAAGTAATCGCTGGAAATTGGAAAATGAATAAAATTGCCACCGAAGCAAATGAATTTGTTGATGAGGTCGCAGCGAAAGTACCTGAAGATAAACAAGTGGAGGCAATTGTTTGTGCTCCATTTCCATTTCTAGCAGCGATTGTGGATAAAACCAAAAATACAAACCTAAAAGTTGCTGCTCAGACGATGCATTATGAAGAAAGCGGAGCGTTCACTGGTGAAGTTAGCCCAACTATGCTTGAAGATTTAGGCGTTTCGCATGTCGTTCTTGGACACTCTGAGCGTAGAGAATATTATAACGAGACAGATGAAACGGTAAACAAGAAAACACATGCTGCGTTTAACCATCATTTGGTTCCAATTGTATGTGTTGGTGAAACTTTAGAACAGCGTGAAGCAAATGAAACAATGGATCATGTAGAGAACCAAGTTACAAAAGCATTAAAAGGTTTATCTAATCAACAAGTAGCAGATACAATCATTGCCTACGAACCGATTTGGGCAATTGGTACAGGTAAAACAGCTACAAGTGATGAGGCAAATGAAGTATGTGCTCATATTCGCCAAGTTATTGGAAAAATTACTTCACCAGAAACAGCAGAAAAAGTGGTTATTCAATACGGTGGAAGTGTAAAACCGGCTAATATTGAAGAATTGTTAGCTCAATCGGATATTGATGGAGCATTAGTAGGCGGAGCTAGCCTTAAATCAGATTCCTTCTTACAATTAGTGGAGGCAGGTACAAAATGAAACAAGATAAATTAGCAGCATTAATCATCTTAGATGGCTTTGCTATTCGAGACGAAGAAAAAGGGAATGCTGTCAAGCAAGCTCGCACCCCAAATTTTGACCGATATTGGAATACCTATGCGCATAACCAATTAACTGCATGTGGAGAAGCTGTTGGACTTCCAGAAGGCCAAATGGGCAACTCTGAAGTTGGTCATTTAAATATTGGAGCAGGGCGTATTGTTTATCAAAGTTTAACACGTGTGAATGTATCGATTAAAGAAGGAGACTTCTTTGAAAAAGAAGCGTTTAAGAAATCAATTGAGAATGCAAAGAAAAATAATAAAGCGCTGCATGTCTTTGGCTTACTATCAGATGGTGGTGTGCACAGTCATATCAATCATTTATTCGCATTATTAAAACTAGCAAAAGATAATGAACTGCAAAAAGTATATGTTCATGCATTTCTTGATGGACGAGATGTCGGTCCACAAACAGCAAAAACATATATTAAACAGACCCAAGAAAAAATGAACGACTATGGTGTTGGAGAATTTGCCACGATTTCTGGTAGGTATTATTCGATGGATCGTGACAAACGCTGGGATCGAGTGAAAAAAGCATATGATGCAATGGTTTACGGTGAAGGGCCAGCATATCAAGACCCAATCGATGTCGTTGATGACTCCTATGCGAATGAAATCTATGATGAATTCGTTATTCCTTCTGTTATTACAGATGAGACAGGTGAAGCAGTAGGGAAAGTACAGGATGGGGATTCCATTATCTTTTATAATTTCCGTCCAGATCGTGCCATCCAAATTTCACGTACGTTTGCTAACGAAGATTTTCGCGAATTTGACCGTGGTGAACATATACCAAAGAATTTAGATTTTGTGATGTTAACAAACTTTAGTGAAACCGTAGATGGTTATGTAGCATATGAGCCAGTGAACTTAGATAATACGATTGGAGAAGTGTTATCGCAACATGGTATGAAACAATTACGGATTGCTGAGACGGAGAAATATCCGCATGTAACATTCTTTATGAGTGGTGGACGTGAACAAGAATTCGAAGGAGAAAAACGAATTTTAATTGATTCACCAAAGGTAGCAACCTACGATTTACAACCAGAGATGAGTGCTTATGAAGTGACGGACGCGTTACTAAAAGAACTTGACACTGGGGAACAAAATGCGATTATCCTAAATTTTGCTAATCCAGATATGGTTGGACATTCAGGAAAACTTCAGCCGACTATTGATGCTATTGAAGCAGTGGATGAATGTCTTGGAAAAATCGTTGATAAAATTAAAGAACTTGGTGGGAATGCCATTATAACGGCCGATCATGGTAATTCCGATGAAGTAATTACTGTAGACGACAAACCGATGACCGCTCATACAACGAATCCAGTACCGGTAATTGTAACGAAACAAGATGTTACCTTACGGAATGGTGGGATTTTAGCAGATTTATCACCAACTTTACTGGATCTATTAGAGATTGAAAAACCGATAGAAATGACTGGCAATTCATTAATAAAATAAAACGAAAACTAAAGGAGAGAATAATTATGCCATACATTACTGATGTTTATGCACGTGAAGTATTAGATTCGCGCGGTAACCCTACCGTGGAAGTAGAAGTATTTACCGAATCTGGAGCATTTGGATCTGCACTTGTACCAAGTGGAGCTTCTACTGGTGAATATGAAGCGGTAGAATTACGAGATGGAGACAAAGATCGTTATCTAGGAAAAGGTGTTCAAAAAGCAGTTCAAAACGTAAATGAAGTGATTGCACCTGAACTACTGGGTATTGATGTTACTCGTCAAAATATCATTGATGCATTAATGATTGAATTAGATGGAACGGAAAATAAAGGGAAGCTTGGTGCCAATGCGATTCTTGGTGTTTCCATGGCAGTAGCGCATGCGGCATCTAGTTATTTAGAAGTGCCATTATACAACTATCTAGGTGGATTTAACGCGAAAACTTTGCCAACACCAATGATGAATATACTAAATGGCGGGGAACATGCTGATAACAACGTGGATATCCAAGAATTTATGATCATGCCAGTTGGTGCAGAATCTTTTAAGGAAGCGTTACGTACCGGTGCTGAAATCTTCCATTCATTGAAAAAAGTATTGAATTCAAAGGGCTATAATACAGCTGTAGGTGATGAAGGTGGTTTTGCACCAAATCTTGGTTCCAATGAAGAAGCCCTACAAACAATTGTTGAGGCAATTGAGGCAGCTGGGTATAAACCTGGGGAAGAAGTAAAGCTAGCTATGGATGTAGCAGCATCTGAAATATACGAAGATGGTAAATACAATTTGAAAGGTGAAGGAGTCGTTCGTACATCTGAAGAAATGGTTGATTGGTATGAAGATATGATTAATAAATACCCAATTATTTCAATTGAAGATGGCCTTGATGAAAATGATTGGGATGGTTTCAAAGTCTTAACAGATCGCCTTGGTGGACGTGTCCAACTTGTTGGAGATGACTTATTCGTAACCAATACGAATAAACTTTCTCAGGGTATAGAAAAAGGTATTGGAAACTCGATCTTAGTTAAAGTAAATCAAATCGGTACGTTAACTGAAACATTTGAAGCAATCGAAATGGCTAAACGTGCTGGTTATACTGCTGTTATTTCACATCGATCTGGTGAAACAGAAGATGCTACGATTGCGGATATTGCTGTTGCTACCAATGCAGGACAGATTAAGACCGGTGCACCATCTCGTACGGATCGCGTAGCTAAATACAATCAATTACTTCGCATTGAAGATGAGCTAGCAGGTATGGGAGAATACGCTGGTAAAACAGCATTCTATAATCTAAACAAATAATCTTATAATAAAACCTCTTGAAGGGTGATGCTTCAAGAGGTTTTTTATTGGTCTAAGAAATATAAAATTTTACAATTGTACTAACGAAATAAGTGAATTACCCATCGTCCGGCTTAAGCAATCAGCACAATAAGTCTGGCCATACCGCATAATGCGAAAATTCTTGTAAAGTCACTTTTGGTTTTTCTTATGATTGAAACAGGCCTAAGCCGTAGTAAAAAATTAGATTATGCTTTAAATATAGATAAAAGGTAATCATAGGACGAAAAGTGTTGGGAATATAATACAAAATGGGATGAAGCTGGATGATGGAGGGGTAGAATGGTTCAAAAAGTGCTTTTATTTGGTGATGTTGGTATAGATGATACCATTGCTTTAATTTACGCGTATCTCAACGATGATATAGAGATTGTTGGGATTGTGGCGGATTATGGGAATGTATCTAGAGATAATGCTATTGCTAATATCTTGTATATACGAAGTTTATTTCCTACACAGGAAGTGCAAGATATAAAAGTTATTGCTGGCGCGCATATCCCGATGACTGGGGAAGCTCCTGAATACGTACCAGAGATCCATGGCGAATATGGCCTTGGTCCAATTACTCCACCAAAAAAACATTTGAGCAATGGAATAAGTGAGAACTTCTTTGAAGTTGTCGAATTAATCAATAGGTATAAAGATGAATTGGTTATTGTAAATATTGGTCGATTAACCTCATTAGCAAGTTTATTTATTCTTTATAAATCACTCATGTCTTCCATTAAAGCATATTACATTATGGGAGGAGCTTTTTGGGTCCCTGGTAATATTACAGCAGTTTCTGAGGCGAATTTTCATGGTGATCCAGTTGCGGCGCAAGTTGTCTTAGAAAATGCAAAAAATGTAACGATAATCCCTTTAAATGTAACCAAATATGCTATCGCTACACCACAAATGGTTGATTTTATCGATCAAATGGGATCTGTACATATTGTTAAAGTACTATTGGATTATTATTATGATTTTTATAAAAAAAGAAATCCAACTATCCAGGGAAGCCCATTACATGATGTGTTAACGTTAATGGCTGTTTATAAACCAGGTATGTTAAGTTATCAAAAGTTGCCTATTCATATTGTGCAAGCTAAAAGCGGTATAGTTAGGGGACAGAGTATTGCCGATATTCGTCCATATGTTAATTTGGAAGATATGCAAACAGATGAAGCAGTGGGTGGAAAAATTCATCGCATTGCTTTTCAATTAGATTACCAGAAGTTCTATATCGATTTGATGTCAATCATGACAGGCGAAAGATTTGATGGATATGCGAAATAAATAACCCCTATAGTAATCAACTATAGGGGAAATATGTTATTGCGTTTTCTCTTTAATAAATTCGACTACTTCTTCAGCTGTTCCCATGGATAGAATCTGTTCTTTATAAGCAGTCATTTCCTCTTTAGAAAGGCGAAGAATTTGTGTACGGGCTGGTAAGATGGAAGTTGCACTCATACTGAATTCATCTAAACCAAGTCCTAATAATATCGGAATTGCAATGGAATCGCCTGCCATTTCACCACACATTCCGGCCCATTTTCCTTCTTGATGAGCAGCTTCAATCACATTGTGAATAAGATTTAGAATTGCCGGGTGATACGGTTGATAAAGATAAGATACTTGTTCATTCATCCTGTCCGCAGCCATTGTATATTGAATCAAGTCATTCGTCCCAATACTGAAGAAATCAACTTCTTTTGCAAACTGTTTGGCTGTAACAGCTGTAGAAGGAATTTCTACCATAATTCCAACCTCGATATTTTCAGAGACATCATAACCTTCTTTTTGTAAAGCTTCTTTCTCGTCTAATAAAAGTGCTTTCGCTTTACGGAATTCTTCAAGGGTTGCAATCATTGGGAACATCACTTTTAAATTACCGTATGCGCTAGCACGTAAAAGAGCCCTTAATTGTGGACGGAAGACATGTTCGTTTTCTAAGCAGAAACGAATAGCACGAAATCCAAGGAAAGGATTTAGTTCTTCTGGAAGATCTAAGTAATTTAATTCCTTATCTCCACCAATATCTAATGTGCGAACTACCACTGGTTTTCCTTCCATTTGTTCTAAGACAGATTTGTAAGCATCAAATTGCTCTTCTTCTGTTGGCAATTGACTTTTGCCCATGTATAAAAACTCTGTTCGGTAAAGTCCGATACCTTCACCACCATTGGCAAGTACACCGGCAACATCTTTAGGTGTTCCGATGTTAGCAGCTAACTCTACCTGTTCTCCATCTGAAGAAAATGTAGGTTCATCTTTTAATTTTGCCCATTCTTGTTTCTTTTCAGCAAATTCTTGTTGCTTCAGACGGTAACTTGCAATTTGATCCTCAGAAGGGTTGATAATGACATCACCTTCATTCCCGTCAACAATCAGGAGGTCTCCTTGTTTAATTATTTTAGTAACCTCTTTTGTACCAACAACAGCTGGTATTTCAAGAGATCTTGCCATAATTGCAGAGTGGGAAGTACGTCCTCCTATGTCTGTTGCAAACCCTTTTACAAAATCGCGATTTAATTGGGCCGTATCGGAAGGAGTTAGATCATTAGCAATTACAATTACTTCTTCATTAATTAGAGCAGGATCGGGGAAAGTAACCCCTAATAAATGAGCCATTACTCGTTTCGTTACATCATGGATATCGGCTGCTCGTTCCCTCATGTATGCATTATCCATGTTTTTGAACATATCAATAAACATATTAGCAGTTTCATCAAGTGCTGCTTCAGCCATGACATTTTCGGTAGTAATCTTATCTTTAATTGGATTAATGAGTTCAGGGTCGTTAAGAACTAACAAATGAGCTGAAAATATTTCCGCATGCTCATCACCAATCGCCTCTTTTGTATGGGCTTTAATTTTTTCTAATTCCTGCTTGGAAATTTCCAATGCTTTATTTAATCGTTCGATTTCCTCATTTGGGTTATCGATAGAGACTTTTTCAAATGATAAATCTGGGGTTTCAAGCTGATAAGCTTTCGCAATTGCAATTCCAGAAGATGCTGCAATTCCTTGAACATTCGACATAATCATTTCCAACCTTTCTACATTTCAATCACTTTCTATTTTAACCTGTCGACATTTTAGGTACAAGCAATCAGAGGCAATTTCTTAAAAGTTTGTCGAAAAAACTAGAAAAATAGCTTTTTTAAAAGGAATGTTAATTTTATCCAATACAACAACTAGGCTTCTTCTTTCTCTTTAATTGCCTCTAACCACTTTGTTAGTAAGTCAAATACTTCTTGTCTATTATCCTCATGTAATAATTCATGTCTTCCGTTTGCAAAGAACATGGTAGTTACATTCTCTAGACCAACTTTTTTATAGGTCGTAGCTGTTTTCCACACACCTCTTGTATAATTGCCAACTGGATCACGATCTCCACTTAAAATAAGAATTGGAAAATCAGGACGTATTTGTCGGTTCCGCTTTGTTTTCTGCATGGCAATTAACCCATTCATTAAATCATAAAAGAATCTACCGGTTGGAGTAAAGCCAGTATAAGGGTCTTTCATATAGTTTTTTATGGTACTTTCATTCCTGCTTAGCCATTCAAAACCAGTAGGCGAATGGGGTATTTTTTTATTATAGGTTCCAAAAACAAGCTTATTCATAAGGGGGGATTCTTTTCTACTTGGTAAAAAAGAAGCAAACCACTTGCCTGCTAAAGTCTTTACAAATGGAAAATAGCCGGTACCAGAAAGAATAGCTGCGTTAGCTAGGTGACTATTGGTTTGAAGATAGATACGTATTAAAAAAGAACCCATACTATGACCAATTAAGTACAGCGGAAGTTCAGGAAACGCTATTTTGATCCTTTTGGATAATTGGGTAAGATCATCCACTGTTTTCATAAAGCCATCTGAGTCTGCAAAGAATCCAAGTTGCCCTTGTCGTTCTCCTGTTTTACCATGGCCACGGTGATCATTTATGTATACAATAAATCCTTTTAAAGCTAAATGACTTGCAAATTCATCATATCTTTCACCGTGCTCCATCATACCATGTGCAATTTGAATAATTGCCTTTGGGTATAGATTCGGTTTCCATACCCTAGTAAATAGGCAAGTGCCATCCTTGGATGGATACCAAAATGATTCTTTTATCATTATCACAAGCTCCCATCAATTTAATATGCTTTTATTATAATTCGTTACACCTTTTCTAGGAATAGGAGATAGCAATTTTAAAAAGTGTCACATTAACCGCTGAGCATAGGAAAAAGCTTGCTATTTCAAAGTAAACTATGCTAAAGTTAATATAAGTTAACGTATGTTTTTTCTACTAACATACAAGCAGCGGAAGAATTCCAGATTTTTTGGTTTTGGTATAGGTTACAGGGGGTATCATACAAATATGCTAGGAATCGTAAACGTATTATTAGTGATTGATGGAATTATTATGATTGTACTTGTTTTATTGCAGTCTGGGAAAAGTGAAGGTCTGTCTGGTGCCATTTCTGGTGGTGCAGAGCAATTGTTTGGAAAACAGAAAGCAAGAGGGATTGATCTTGTCTTACACCGAGGAACAATTGTAACAGCAGTTATCTTTTTTGTACTAGCTTTCCTAAGCGCATATGTTTTACAATAAATAACGAAACCCTTATCGCTAATAGTGATAAGGGTTTTTATTATATAATGTGGGAGTAGTCTGCATTATCATTTAAAATAGGCTTTATGATTTAATTTTAGAATATGGGTAAAGTACTAAAGAAGAATGGCAGAAGGAGTTGCAGGAAGAATGAAAGTAAAACAACCACAACCTTTTACGTTTGAAGCAGGACCACGTGCGGTATTATTATTACATGGGTTTACTGGGCATTCAGCTGATGTTCGTATGTTAGGAAGATATTTAGAAAAAAGGGGTTACACGAGTCACGCCCCGATTTACCGTGGTCATGGATTACCACCAGAAGAACTAGTAAAAGCTACACCAAAAGAATGGTGGGCCGATGTCAAAGAAGCATATAATCATCTGAAGGAACTTGGTTATGAGGAAATAGCGGTGGCAGGGTTATCTTTAGGCGGGGTATTAAGCTTGAAATTAGCCTTCACGGAAAAAACAAAAGCAGTAGTAACCATGTGTTCTCCAATGTTTTTTGACAATGAGACACAACTTACAAAAGGCTTCCAAACTTTTTCTAAAGAATACAAACAATTAGAAGGGAAAGATGAAGCTGTTATTGAAAAAGAAGTAGAGGAATTACTTGAGCAATCAACGGAAGTATTCCAGCAATTAGGCAAATTTATTACAGAAGTAAAAAATGAAGTAGACACCATTTATACACCAGCAATGGTTGTTCAAGCAAGACAGGACGAAATGATTAATACAGATAGCGCCAATTATATTTATGAGAATGTAGAATCAGATCATAAGGCTTTGAACTGGTACGAAAATTCTGGACATGTAATCACCATGGATAAAGAGAAAGAGCAAGTGTTTGAAGATATTTATCAATTCCTTGAAACATTGGATTGGGAAGAATGATTATAATTATCAAAGAACGTGAACAATAAAAAGAAAGAAGGTGAAGAAAGTGAAAGAGAAAATACAAAATTATTTCAAAGAAAATGGAACCAAACCATTAGCTGTAGATGAATTAGAAGAAGTATTAGAAATTGAAGATGCAGTAGAATTTAAACAACTAGTTAAAGCACTAAATGAATTGGAAGAAGAAGGCGAACTTGTTCGGACACGAAAAAATCGTTTTGGACTGCCAGAAAAAATGAATTTAATTCGTGGTAGAATTCAGATGCACGCGAAAGGATTTGCATTTCTAATCCCTGATAATGAACAACAAGATGATGTGTATATTCATCATTCTGATCTTGCTTCTGCGATGAATAACGATAAAGTGTTAGTACGTATTGAGAAAAGAGATAAGGATGGGAATCGCCCTGAGGGGACCGTTATTCGTATATTAGAACGCGCAACGCTGCAAGTTGTTGGGACGTTTGAAGATAATCGTTCCTTTGGTTTTGTCATTGCGGATGATAAGCGGATTCCAAATGATATCTTTATCCCGAAAAGCATGACGAACGGTGCAGTAAGTGGACATAAAGTAATTGCCCATATTACAAAGTATCCTGAAGGTAGAAAAAGTGCTGAAGGAGAAATCATTCATATTCTTGGTCATAAGAATGATCCGGGAATTGATATCATATCGATCATTCATAAGCACGGAATTAAGGTTGACTTTCCAACTAAAGTATTGGACCAAGCAGCTAATACTCCAGAAACCATATCCGAAGATGAGATTAAGGAGAGAAGAGACCTTCGTGATGAAACCATTGTCACCATTGACGGAGCCGATGCCAAGGACTTGGATGATGCCGTTTCTGTAAAAAAATTAGAGAATGGAAACTATCGATTAGGTGTCTATATTGCGGATGTTAGTTACTACGTAGATGAAGGAAGTCCAATTGATCAAGAAGCACTAGAAAGAGGTACAAGTGTCTATCTCGTTGACCGTGTTATTCCAATGATTCCACATCGTTTATCCAACGGAATTTGTTCATTAAACCCACAGGTGGATCGTCTAACATTAGGTTGTGAAATGGAAATAGACCGTTCTGGAAATGTAGTGGATCATGAAATTTTCCAAAGCGTTATCCGTACGAATGAACGAATGACATATTCCGATGTCAACAAAATTTTAGTGGATAAGGATGAGGAGTTACGTAACCATTATAAAGAATTAGTACCTTTCTTTGAAGATATGGAGGCGCTAGCCGCCATATTACGGGGAAAACGAATGGGCCGAGGAGCGATTGACTTCGATTTCAAGGAAGCGAAGGTGCTAGTAGATGAGAACGGCAAACCGGAAGATGTGGTACTACGGGAACGTTCTGTTGCGGAGCGTCTTATTGAAGAATTTATGCTCGCAGCAAATGAAACAGTAGCTGAACACTTCCACTGGATGGATGTACCATTTATTCATCGAATTCACGAAGATCCGGATCCCGGGAAATTACAAACATTCTTTGAATTTCTAGCTGGTCTTGGTTATGTAGTGAAAGGGGCAAATAATGAGATCCATCCCCAAGCATTACAAAAAGTATTAGAAGAAGTACAAGGAAAACCAGAAGAAATGATTGTTTCCAAGTTAATGCTTCGTTCGATGCAGCAAGCAAAATATGATCCTCAAAGTATTGGTCATTTTGGACTTGCAACCGAATTCTATACGCATTTCACATCCCCAATTCGCAGGTATCCGGATTTAACTGTACATCGCCTTATTCGTACGTACTTGATTCAAAAAAATATGGATCAGAAAACATTGCAGAAATGGAAGGATGCAATGCCGGAAATTGCTAGACAAACATCGGAAGCAGAACGAAGAGCAGTAGATGCTGAACGTGAAACGGATGATTTGAAAAAAGCAGAATTTATGCAAAATAAGATTGGCGAAGAATATATTGGCGTGATTAGTTCCATTACCAATTTTGGTTTATTTGTTGAACTAGAGAATACGATTGAAGGGTTAATTCATGTAAGCTATTTAACCGATGATTATTATCACTATGATCAACGAAGTCAAGCCATGATTGGTGAGCGTACAGCGAATATGTACCGCATTGGAGATGAAGTGAAGGTAAAAGTAGCTGGTGTTAATACAGATGAACGTACGGTAGACTTTGAAATGGTTTATGCAGAAAAACCGAAAAAGAAGAAACGAATAAAAGCAAAGAAAGCAAAAAAATAGTGAAGAAGCCGCTGTTGCCATAATCGGTCAGCGGTTTTTAAGTCAAAGGAGCAGATCATGACACAGGAGGTAATCGTAGCATTCTTATTCACTTTATTCGCTGGCTTAGCTACAGGAATAGGGAGTTTATTAGCATTTTTTACGAAAACGACAAATACTAAATTCTTATCTTACGCATTAGGGTTTTCAGCTGGTGTTATGATCTATGTTTCCATGATCGATATTTTTGTCAAAGCCCAAGATGCCTTAATAACTGAACTTGGCGATGGATATGGGAACTGGGCCACGGTTGGATCTTTTTTTGTTGGAATCCTATTTATTCTTTTCATTGATCGTTTTATTCCTAAAAGTACTAACCCGCATGAATTGAAAAAAGTAGAAGATATGAAGCATCCCCAAGCAGTAATAAATGATCCTGATTTATTAAAAATGGGTGTTTTTACTGCATTAGCAATTGCAATTCATAATTTTCCTGAGGGTATTGCAACATTCATTTCAGCGTTGCAAGATCCTGCGCTTGGTTTAGCTATTGCTATAGCGATAGCAATACATAATGTTCCTGAAGGAATTGCCGTATCAGTACCCATTTATTATGCAACTAATAATAAACGGAAAGCTTTTCGCTTATCGTTTTTATCTGGACTGGCTGAACCCATTGGGGCAATTGTCGCGTTTCTTATTTTAATGCCGTTTTTAACAGACCTAATGTTTGGGATTATCTTTGCTATGGTGGCGGGGATCATGGTGTTTATCTCTTTAGACGAATTATTGCCAGCAGCTAAGAAATATGATGAGGCACACCTTTCTATTTATGGTGTTATTAGCGGCATGGCTGTAATGGCTTTAAGTTTATTATTATTAAATTAAGACGCAATTATAATTGGAATACGTTAGAATATTTGATAAAATAAGGGGCATGCAAGCAGTAGGAGGAAGTTCTTATGCCAAAAGGACAAGGAAATACAGTCGCACAAAATAAACGTGCTTCTCATGATTACTTTATTGAAGATACCTATGAAGCAGGTATCGTTCTGCAAGGTACTGAAATCAAGTCCATTCGAGCAGGTCGAGTAAACATTAAAGATTCCCATGCCCGAATTGATCGTGGAGAAGTTAAATTGATTAATCTGCACATAGCAGAATATGCACAAGGAAATCGATTCAATCACGACCCAACTCGTACAAGAAAACTATTATTACATCGGAAAGAAATTAATAAATTAATTGGATTAACACAACAACAGGGCTACGCACTTGTTCCATTGAAGATCTATATTAAAAATGGATATGCTAAAGTATTACTAGGTTTAGGAAAAGGGAAAAAGAAATACGATAAGCGCGAGGATCTGAAACGAAAGCAAATGAAGCGAGATGCTGATCGTGCGATTAAAGAACAGACGCGATAAAGCTAGCTGTAACCTTACTAGTAACTTGACTTTTTCGCCAAAAATGCTATAATAGGAATTGTCATTAGGAAGTTAAAACAATCATATAAATATGCTCATTCTTCCGAGCGTTACTCTTATTTTATATGGGGACGTTACGGATTCGACAGGGATAGATTGAGCTCAGGTTGCACGTCGAGGTTACGGCTCGTAAAACGTTATGCCTAAATATAACTGGCAAAGAAAACAATCAACCTGCTTTAGCAGCTGCGTAAGCTCTGCTAAGCGATCCTTCCTGCTATTGCCCGTGTAGCAGATTGAAGGGTCTCAAATGAAACGGGCTATACAATCATTCGCCGTCTGAGGATGGTTGTTGAAACGAATCAGACTAGCTTCTCTAAAGCCCGTCGGTAGGCTGCAGAGTAAGTAAATGATAATATACCGAATAAGCGTGTAGAAGCCTGAGTGGCGATATCTCTGGACGTGGGTTCGATTAGTAAATAGTCGCCTTTTACGGTAACGTAAAAGTGATAATTCGGCTTTATCGGTGAAACCTAAGTTGCTATATTGATTAGTAATAAGGCAATACCGAGTGGTGATTGAAGTAATTCAACAGCCATGTATCGACTTATAGGCTACCTTATAGGTAGTACTAGGATGTGAAATGCTGCTTGTAAAGTAAATCTAAATTTCACATAAGACGCCGAAGAACCTTTACAAGGGTTCAAGATATAGTCAGTGCCATGACGAAAGCATGGAGTGCATGTCCCACCGTCTCCACCAATACATAATTGGTGGTTTTTTATTGTTTATTAAATTTATTGTAGAAAGAATTCTTCTTCAAATAGTAATTTTTTTAAAAGCCGATGGAGTATATTTTCCATTTCTTGGAGTAACCAACTCATAGTTTTTAATATCCAATTCGCTCTTTTTCTTTTTTTGCTGATTCTTAGATAAGGATAGATAGCTTTTAAAGTATTAAATACTTCTATTTTCTTTTGAGTGGTTTCTGGTTAACGTAATTGTTCCTTCTCCTTCTATAATCCCAGCAGCTACCTCCCATTGTTCCATGTTATCTCTCCCTTTTTAGTTATATTATAGCAATAAGTTAGGATAAAGTTATATATAATTAGAGAAAAAAGAAAACCACCTTTCAGTCTTACCAAGGTGGTTTTAATACGTTATAAATCAAATATTGTCCCCATTAATGAATAGATAATAACTGTAGAGAATAGTACCGTCATATAAATAAGAGAGAATAGAAACATGGATTTTGCCCATTTCTCTGAGTCCATCTTATGGTACCCAAGGATACTAAGCGTTAGCCAGGATAGGCTTAAAAGAAGAGCGACTAATTGAAGTCCTAAACTTAAGGTACCTAGTAAGAAGCTGGTTGCTACCACAACAATTAAATAAATATTGGTTTGGATATACGTTCTACGTATTCCTTTAACTACTGGTAGCATAGGAACTCCTGCGGCTTGATATTCTTTGTGTTTGCGTATGGCAATGGCATAGAAATGAGGCATTTGCCAAATAATTGATATAATAAATAGACCAATAATAGCAGGGTGGGTGATATCAGGATAAATAGATGCCCAGCCAATGAGAGGTGGCATGGCGCCAGAGATACTCCCAATTTCTGTATTATATACTGTTCGACGTTTGCTCCACATCGTATAAGGTACGGTATAAAAGAACAACCCTAAAAATCCTAATAAACCTGCTAATGGCGTAGCTAGAGCCAACATGAAAATACCCAGTACAGCCATCGTAATGCCAAGTAGTAAAACATTTCTAGGTTTAATTCTGCCAGTAACGGTTGGTCTATTTTTTGTTCTTTCCATGATTTTATCAATATCTCGGTCATACAAATTATTTAATGCCCCAGCGGCTCCTATTACTAAACTTGTCCCAATAAGAGCGAATAAAATCTCGGGAAGTTTTTCAGTTAGACTATATTGATAGGTATAAATAGCTAAAAATAATCCAGCAAACATGGGGATTAAATTTGATTTTATAATCCCTGTCTTTACTGTCTGTGCGAGTGCGTTTACCAAGGTTTGTTTGGATTCGACTCGGTTATCGTTCTTCTGCATCTGACCATCTCTCTTTCTTACCCTTCCATTTTATCAAAAAAAGCTAGCAAAGCATTAAAAATGTCTTTTTTTCACATAATGGTCAAATAAATGGTAAATGCAGAGAAAAATAAGTAATTCTTTGTCTATTTTAATATCTTTTTAATCCTTGAGTATAACGTCCAGATGGCTATGAAGTAAACGAAGTAACCAGCGAAGCTATACAAATGACTCCAATTTGCAGCATGAACAAATAACCCATAATGTTCTGCAATATGCTCCATAATAAAAGCACTCAAACTACATATGAATATAAAAATTATTCTTGACAGTCCTCGGAACGAACGGATCATATAGACATAAAGAACAGTAGCTGTTGGAAGAATGAAGATAGTGAATAAAATATTTACTTGAAATACTTCTGGAAAAAGTCGTTCAGGGAAGGAATAAAGGCCTTTACCAACAAAAAACAGGTCTAAGTATGTACCAAGTATGCATGAAAATAAAGCAATCAAACAAGAAGCTATTATATTAGACTTATTTGAAAAAGATCGCATTTTTTGCGATGATTGCAAGTTCGATTTTTTCAAGTGCGTTACAATAATCATCATATATTTCCCCACCTATTTCTTTTTCCGATTTATCTAAATAATACAATACTTGATAATCATGGAACCAATCCTTCTTTTCTGCCTCTTTATGTTCTACATCTGCCCAAGCAAACTGTAATGGCGGGCTATAAATTCTTGTTTTTCCTTTTTTTAATCTACAGTTTTTTGTCCTTCGCTTGTAACTTGGTCCTGGAGCAGATTCATTCACTGGATGAAAGAGGTCCTTCCAATAATCTGATCTAGACCCAGTATGAGGGTGCTTAGCCGCCCATTGAATAATAGCTTGTAACCTTGCTTTACGTTGAAATAGTAAGTCGTATAATCGAATACCTATGTTAATTCGTTGATGAAGCTCGTCAAACTGATAGAGGGTGTCTCCAACAACACTTGGTCTCCCAGTTATTTCATTAAGCTTAGGGAAGATAATGTGATTAAAACGAAACGTATCATATAGTTTAAATTCAATCGTATGTAGTACCGTGTCCTGAAAATGTTTGTTTTGAATCACACGTTCTTCAAGGTAATTTTGTTCATTAATAATCATGGCGATGGCTAATTGCCTGCAATCTCGGTACTTCCAAAAATTATTCCAAATCACCTCCATGAAAATCGAGACATCTAAATAAGGAAGTAAGTAGAATAAGTTTTTTTGTTTTGCAAGACTTTGTTGATACAATAAGCATTGAGGGAAGACATCTTGAAAGATTAACCAGTTTCCACGTTCTAAAAATGAAAAAAAATTCTCTCGTTCTCTATTTGTCATTAACCTCGGCAATAGGTCGCCTTTTAAATCCGTCATATTCCAACCACCATTACGTGATACTAAATGGCCAAGCAATGCCCAGTGTATTTCTGGATGAGCACGATAAAATTCATAATACGCTTTCGTTCGAGTTATATTATTTTTATTGAATTTTGTTGTTTTTTTATCTATCTGTTCAATAATGTTGATTTCCCATGGAGTGAGATCTGATTTTGAAAATGAAGAAGGCAATTGTTTTGCTTTTTGTTTTAATTGTTTTTTCAGTTTCTGATTTATCTTGGGCCGTTTTTTAAAACAATTAATCATAAAGCACCTCCTTTTAAGGCATATGCTTCGAGCAATCGACATATGTTTTTTGCATAATGATTTGAAAAGGAGTACCTACTATATGGATAAACGAATTGGATCGAAAATCAATGAATTGGTGGATGAATTGAAAGAGAAGCAACGTCCTAATGGCTCATGGAATTATCCATTTGAGACTGGAGTATCAACGGATAGTTATATGATTATATTATTACGTTCGTTGGAAATCGATGACCATGATTTAATTTGGTCATTAGCTGAACGTATTGCTAACAAGCAGGGTCCGAATGGGGCGTGGAAGTTATATTATGATGAAGAAGGAGGAGGAAATCTAACAGCAACTGTGGAAGCCTACTATGCTTTACTGTATAGTGGGTTTTATTCGAGAAATGATAGGCATATGCGCTTGGCAAAGCGCTTTATTATGAATAAAGGCGGGCTCAGCCGTATTCACTTATTTACGAAAATCATGCTTGCATTAACTGGCCAGCTTCAATGGCCAAACCATATTCCAATACCAATTGAAGGTCTATTATTGCCTGCTTCTTTTCCAATTAATTTCTTTGACCTATCGATGTATGCACGCGCACATTTAACTCCAATTTTAATTATCGCTGATAAAAAAATACAAGTAACGACTCCTTTAACTCCAGACTTAACGGAATTAAGCATGAAAAGAACGGAGAATTGGGATGATGATTTTCGCAATTGGAACTCCATTTTCTCCTTGATTAAACAAGCTATAGCAAAATTAATCGGACTACCTCATGAATTACATAATTTGGCGTTAAGACAAGCTGAAACATATATGCTTCAACGTATTGAGCCAGATGGTACCTTTTATAGCTATTTTAGTTCAACGTTTCTGATGATATTTGCTTTGTTGGCAAGAGGGTATGCAAAAAATCATCCGGTTATTCAACGAGCTGTTGCAGGATTAAAAACTTTCATAATATCCATAAATAATCAACCACATATCCAATTTACTACGGCAACCGTTTGGAATACTTCCCTTATTAGTTATAGTCTCCAAGAGGCAGGATTATCTTCGTCATCAGAGACAATTCATAAAGCTGCACAATATATTCGGTCAAAACAGCACCACTTATATGGAGATTGGGCAATCCAATCGCCTCATGTATTACCTGGTGGGTGGGGGTTTTCAAATATCAACACAATCAATCCAGATAATGATGATACAACGGCAGCATTACGTGCTTTACGGACCAGTGTTCTTGATAAGAATACCAATCGCTTCATTTGGGATAGAGGAATCGAATGGCTTTTATCCATGCAGAATGGTAATGGTGGCTGGGGGGCATTTGAAAAGGACATAGATAGCCCATTTCTATCATGGCTCCCAGTGAAAGGAGCAGAATTAATTTTACTTGATCCTTCAACCCCAGACCTAACCGGAAGAACCTTGGAGTTTTTGGGATTGTACACGAAATTAAATCAATCTCATCCTTTTATGAAGCGAGCAGTCAATTGGTTAATTAAAAATCAGCAAAAAGATGGATCATGGTATGGAAGATGGGGCATTTGCTATATTTATGGAACGTGGGCAGCAATCACCGGATTAATAGCAGCTGGGGTTGACCGAGAACATTCATCCGTAAAAAAGGCAATTGATTGGCTGTATCAGATTCAAAATGAAGATGGTGGTTGGGGAGAATCATGTAAAAGTGATCAAGCAAAAACGTATATCCCATTACAAACAAGTACCAAGACACAAACCGCGTGGGCATTAGATACACTTATTGCTGCTGAGGATAAAGTAACAATAGAACTAAAGCAAGGCATTCACTTCTTATTGAAGGAGCAAGAAAATAAGGATAAGTGGACGAAAGAATATCCCAAAGGGCAAGCTTTGCCAGGTAATTTTTATATGCATTATCATAGCTATGAATATATTTTTCCACTTTTGGCATTCGCTCATTATAGAAAGAAATTTATTGAAGAAGCGTAATTATAGGATAAACATCCTTATCACTGTCAATCGATGCACATAAACTATAACAGAATTCGATGAAGAGGTGATATGCGTATGTTTCCAAATAGACCGAGAAGACCGATGAGACCAGAAACTCCTAGACGTCAGCCAGCTTGGATTGGGAGACCACCACAGCCTAGACAAAAACCTTCTACTACAGAAAACATTATTTCGCAATTTCGTGATCAGGATGGTCAATTCGATTTTAATAAAATGACAGAGGTTGCGTCGCAAATGGGAAAATTATATGGTCAAGTTAGTCCATTCATTACAACTTTCTTTAAAAAATAGACATATTTCGATTGGATCGTGTCACAAGTTCGTGACACGTTTTATTTTTATGTATTTTTGTAATAAAAATTGGATAAAAGAAGAATGCTATTGTTAAAAAGGAGGTTATAACGATGCAACAACAGTTACGTAATTTTATGACATCAAATGTGTATAAAGTGACCGATATGCAATCCGTTCAAGAAGCAGCTGCATTAATGAGTGAACATAATATCGGTTCACTTCCAGTTGTAGATCAGAATGGAACCATGGTAGGAATTATTACAGATCGCGATATTACGTTGCGAACCACTGCTCAAGGAGAAGCTGCCCAAACCCCTGTTTCGCAAGTAATGACAGCACAACAAGTAGTTCAGGGTACCCCGGAAATGGATGCCCATGAAGCTGCACAATTAATGGCCCAACAGCAAATTCGTAGGCTGCCAATTGTGGAAAATGGTCAAATTGTTGGGATGGTAGCATTAGGAGACTTGGCTGTCGACAACCAATTGGGAAATGAAGCAGGGCAAGCTTTGTCAAACATTTCTAATCCATCTGATCCACAGAAGTGAAACTTTCAAATGTGGTACGCTGACTTTTTTTAATGAGGGTCAGCGTATTTATTTGGAAGCAAAAAACATGCAGTAGCGAATGCTACTGCATGTTCTATCACTAATCCAACGTTTATAATACATAGCCATATACACAAATAAAATGAAAAAGGCTGCCGATTAAGATAAAGATATGGAAGATTTCGTGGAATCCCATATGCCTAAATGATAATACTTTCGGTTTAAGGCCATAGATAATGCCACCTACGGTATAAAAAATGCCGCCTAAAATGAGAAAAATCATACCAGCTGTATTAATAATCGGAGCTAGTGCTGAACTAAAGAATACGACAATCCAACCCATCCCAATATACAAGGCGGTAGAAAGCCATCGTGGCGAGTGAAACCAGACTAACTTAAATACAACTCCAAGTAAGGCTAAGGTACTTACAATTGCAAATAGTGTCCAACCTAGGGATCCTTTTAAGCTAATTAAACAGAACGGGGTATAGGTCCCAGCGATTAATACATAAATCATTGAGTGGTCAATTCGTCGTAAAAATGCGATAACCTTATCTCTTGCTATCACCATATGGTATGTAGCAGAAGCAGCATACAATAAGGTCATGCTAATTCCAAATATGATGACTGCAGTTATCGCTAAGAATGATTCGGTTGTAGCAGTTGCTTTGATCACTAATGCTAGTAGACCAAAAAATGATAATACTGCTCCAAATAGGTGGGTCAGTCCATTAATTGGTTCCCGGATATATACGCCCATGAAATCACACCTTCATCATGTTTTATGTAGTTTTCAAAACTATATAATAATCATATAGCTGTTTTAATATGTAGTCAAGATTTACTTGTTAATCTTAATCTCGTATAATAAAATAGATTTGAATAATAGCTAAAAGAGGTTAAATAAATGAAGGATATATATGAATACGTTGACAAAATGGAGCTAAATAAACAACTGAAGCTTGATGAAATTCCAGATTTGGATCTATATATGGATCAAGTTATTCAGCTATTTGAGAATAAATTTGGTATATTAAAACGAGATGAGGAAGAAAAAGTACTTACAAAAACGATGATCAACAACTATGCAAAAGGGAAGCTATTTTTTCCAATCGAAAACAAAAAATATTCAAAGAACCATTTAATGTTAATTGCCATGATTTATCAGATGAAAGGTGCGTTATCAATAAATGACGTCAGGATGACATTAGACGCTTTAAACAAGATGATAACAGAAGAAAACTTTGACTTAACAAAATTATACGAGAGCTATGTCGATATCGCTAATGATCGTATGCAACAATTGAAAGTTGAAATGAAGCAATTAACAACTGAAGTAGAGGACCATACATCTGCGTATGATAGCAAGCGTGCCGACTACCTTAAACAGTTGCTATTAGTTGCTTCTTTTGTCAATATGAGTAATTATTATCGTAGAGCAGCTGAGAAGATTGTGGACGCTATCGAAAGAAATGAAAAATAAAATGAAGAAAGGGGAAATAACATAACGATGTCTACATATCCAAATGTCACTGAAACGAAGCTAATGATTCAAGAGTTGGTAACTATTCCTAGCCCTTCAGGGTTTACCGATCGGGTTATTCGTTATGTAGAGGGATTACTTTATGATTGGAATATTGAGACAAAGCGTAATTTAAAGGGCGGATTAATTGCCACATTGCCAGGGAAAGATAATCGGGAACATCGTATGTTAACCGCTCATGTTGATACGTTAGGAGCGATGGTTAAAGAAATCAAAGATAACGGAAGATTGCGTCTTGACTTAATTGGTGGGTTTCAATTTAATTCTATTGAGGGAGAATACTGTACGATTCATACAGCAGACGGTAGGGGTTTTACAGGTACCATCTTAATGCATCAAACATCCGTACATGTTTATAAAGATGCTGGTAAAGCAGAACGAAATCAACAAAACATGGAAGTACGTATTGATGAGCGGGTAGCTTCTGCTGATGAAATTCGTGCATTAGGAATTGAAGTGGGGGACTTTGTATCGTTTGACCCGCGTGTTCAATTAACAGACCACGGATTTATAAAATCACGGCATTTAGATGATAAAGCGAGTGTAGCAATCCTATTGCAACTTATGAAGCGTGTAAAGGATGAGAATATCGAACTCCCTTATACAACACATTTTCTCATTTCCAATAATGAAGAAATTGGTTATGGTGGAAATTCGAATATCCCACCAGAAACGACGGAATATTTAGCAGTAGATATGGGAGCGATGGGCGATGGTCAATCTACCGATGAATATACAGTATCCATATGTGTTAAAGATGCTTCTGGGCCCTACCATTTTGGGCTGCGTAATCACTTAGTAAATCTCGCCAAGCAACATCATATTAGTTATAAATTAGATATATACCCGTATTATGGTTCAGACGCATCAGCTGCAATAAAAGCTGGTAATGATATTATTCATGGCTTGATTGGTCCCGGAATTGATTCTTCTCATGCTTTTGAGAGAACACATGAGGATTCATTAAAAAATACCGAATTGCTTTTATATCATTATTTGCTTTCAGAAACCATAACAGCTAAGTAATAATAAAGGTGTGTATAACTTATGAAACTTAGTATCTTAGATCAGGTCCCTCTATTAAACCATAGCTCATCGAAGCAGGCGATACAGGAAACTTTAGAACTTGCCGAGCTCGCTGATAGGCTTGGTTATTATCGCTATTGGGTAGCCGAACATCATGATATGCCAGGTTTAGCCTGCCCTGCACCTGATATGATATTGAGCATCATTGGGAGTAAGACAGAGAAGATTCGTATCGGGTCTGGTGCTGTTTTGCTCCCTCATTACCGAGCATTTCCAGTGGCTGAAAGATATAATTTATTAGCTACCATGTATCCAAATAGGATTGACTTAGGCATTGGAAGAGCACCAGGTGCATCTGCAGAGGCAGCAATTGCCTTATCGGGAAATTTTTTAGAAAATGTCCGGGACATGCCCAATTTATTGGATGAATTGTTAGCATTTCTAAATCAATCGTTCTTGAACAATCACATGTATTCCAAAGTTGCCCCAACGCCTGTTCCAACAACTCCTTCCATTCCTTGGTTACTTGGTACAAGTGAAAAAAGTGCAAAACTAGCTGCTGAAAAAGGGATGGCTTATGCATTTGGTCATTTTATGACAGATAAAGATGGTCCTGCCATCCTCCAATCATTTAAACAACAGAGCTCTGCTGATACCATTGTCGCTGTCTCTGTCATTTGTGCAGATACAAATGAACGAGCACAAGAACTTGCCCAAGCTGCCCTTTTATGGAAAATGCAACAGAATAATGGGGAAGAAAATGCTTTTGTTCCTACAGAAAATGAGGCGAAAAGCCATAACTATACAAACAATGAACAAGATTGGATACGAAAGCAAAAACAAAAAATGATAATCGGAGATCCATGTGATGTAAGGGTGGAGCTACATAACCTTGCAGTTACTTATCAAACAAATGAATTGATGATCATTACCATCACACCTGATTATCAATCAAGAAAAGCTTCGTATGAATTAATTGCAGAAGCTGTGTTATAAATTGTTATGGCAATGGATGTGCTGGTTTCTTATGTAGCTGATCCCATTAGTTAGAAGTTTCATTTCAATATCTGCCAGGAGTAACATGAATTTTCTATCTCTTATTTACATCACTAAGGACATTATTAAAATACGTATCATTCCTCGGTGAATAAAAGCGGTACTAGCTATGTGCTGCTTTTTTAGATTGCTTCAAATTCCTCACGGGATATTAAGTGACCGTATCGAATGAGAAAAGTAGAAGTAGAGCGTAGTTTTTTGCTGATTCAAAAGAATTGCATGCGTGTGTTATTGCCGCCTGCAAGGATAATAGAATATCGTGAATAAGCACTACTTAAGGCAGTATGCCAGAACATGAAAAAGACTCCTTCAACTATCCAAGTCGAGTTAGCTGAAAGGGAGTTTTTTTCTGTCTTAAGTAACTAGAACCCTCCCACTCCTGCGGAAGAACAACTAATCCGAGATCACTGCGCATCACTTCGCAAGGAAGTTCGGGGAGCTCGTACGCGAAAAGAGAAAGGTCTGAGTGTATAGCAAGAAACGTGGGGAAAATTAGCGGTTTTCACGACAAGCTGATATAGCGTTTATTATCCTCTGGATTTAGTTTCTCTCCTTCAGCAACAAAATCTACGTCTAAGGTACTAGTGCAAAATATGCCTAGCGTTCATTACACTTAATTCTATTACCTTGTATGATGAAATTAAGCTAAAGAAAGGAGGAAACACAGTGAAGAAATTTCTCTTATTTCTAGCAGGATTAACTGCTTTGATTATCTTATTAGCTAATCTTGGTCCAATGGTATTATTGGGACTCGGTATATGGTTGCTTTATGTGATTTTCAAGCAATTTATGAAAAGTGAGTCAACAGCTGGAAAAATTGGCTGGGTCATTTTGGGTTTAATTGTATTAAGCTTCACCATCTCCAATATGTTTGCATTGATCGGAGTTGCAGCAGCAATTGCTCTGTATCTCATTTATAAAAGCTGGAAGAAAGATGATCACAATTCCATAGTTGATGAAATGAAATATGATGACCCATTTACTAACTTTGAACGGCAATGGGCTGAAATAAACAAATCTTAATAAGGAGTGTAGATGACGATGACAAATATTTTTACTCGTATAAAGGATACGTTGTCGAGCGATCTTCATCATATGATGGATCAAAAAGAACAAAAAAATCCAATTGCAGCTTTAAACCATTATTTACGCCAAAGCGAGCAGGAAAAAGAGAAGGTTCGGAAGCTTGTTGAAAGACAATATAAGCTAAAAGATGAGTTTATTAAAGAACAGCAATTAGCACAAGATCTAGCAGACAAACGCCTAAAGCAAGCTGAAATAGCTGAGAAAGCAAACGAAGAACAGATGCATGAATTTGCCATGAAGGAGCATCAAGAGTATCAAGCTCGGGCAGATCGGATGAAGACATCACGTGATGAAGCTGCCGAAGAATTAGAGGCATTAGAAAAAAAATACGAAGATATGAAACATAAATTGAAAGACATGCATCTTCGAAGAATGGAATTAATGGGACGAGAAAATGTTGCTCGTGCAAACCATCAAATGAATCGAGTAGTGGAGCAAACATCAGATAAACCTTTCTCTAAGTTCGCTGAAATGGAAAAGTATATTGAAACGCTAGAATATAAAGTGAATAGTTCATACTATCGTAGTACCTTTGACAACAAAATTGCTAACTTGGAGAAAGAAATGAAGGAGAAAGAACAAGCATAAAATCCTTCGTCAATAAATAAAAAAATGATATACTATACAGGCGCAAGGGGTTGCGTCTGTTTTACATAATTACGAAGGGAGGTTACTTCATGTTTAGACAATTAACCACAGACACGCTAAACTGGATATTAATCATTGGAGTAATCCTCTTTATCATTGAACTTACCTTTTACCACGGTGGAATGTTAATTAATGCTTTATTCTTCTCCTTGTTGATTTATATTGGACGAAAAAAATATCATAGTCTTTTTGGAAAGGTTATTTTTTGGGTTGGTGTGGTAGGGATCGTGTTTGCCATCCTTAATATGCTGGCAATACGATTTTTAATTATTGCTGCAATTATTTTATTTCTTATTCACTACTCCAAGTCCAAAAAAGAATCAGCTTATCTTCACCCAAAGGAGTTTAAACAACGGGAGGAAACGAATGAAACTATTATAAGAAAACAGCCATTGTTTGATCATAAATTATTTGATGACCAGCGAACCGAAGAACCTTCTTATCAATGGAAAGATGTCAATATCCACGGTGCGTTTGGTGATCGTATTATTGACTTAAGCAATACCGTACTTCCAAATGATACAGCTATTATCTCTATACGACATATGGTTGGAAATATTGAAATCTATGTACCATATGACGTGGAGGTAAGCATTCACCATAGCTCCTTATTTGGGCGTGCATTGATTTTTGGACATTTTCATGAAAAGCTAATGAATAAAACATTATTGTATCAAACGGAGAACTATAATACGAAATTCCCTCGAGTAAAAGTCATTACCTCATTATTATCTGGCGATATTGAGGTGAAACGAGTATGAATCTGATTTTACGACATGTGTTTACTTCAGTAATGTTTAGTATTGCATTAACTATTGTTGTGACCGGTCTGACACTAGTAGCCTTTATCGATGACTGGTCACTTGTCTTTGAACAGCAAATCGGTGATATCTCGTTCCTCATCATCATATTTACCGTGGCGATTGGAGCTGGATTAATTATTGGCACGGTCACTGGTTTTTATTGGAGGCAGCGAATTCATCAAGTTGAAAGACAAATGGACGAAATTATTAAAGGGCAAAGAATAACGTTTCATATGGAAACATATAAAGATCTAGAAGCTATCCAACGATACTTGCATCAAATTCAAAATAAAATAAGATCGCAAACAGAACATGCGCAGCGATTAGCCTCGGAACGAACAAGAGAGCGAGAAAAGAGTTTGCAAGAAGTTGTAGCACAAGAAAGAAATCGCTTGGCACGGGAATTACATGATTCTGTCAGTCAGCAATTATTTGCTGCTTCTATGATGATGTCAGCAATTAATGATATGAATCCCCCTGAAGATGAAACAATGAAAAAACAGTTAGGTATGGTAGAAAATATGATTCATCAATCTCAGTTGGAAATGCGTGCGCTATTACTACACCTTCGTCCGGTTGCCTTAAAAGGGAAGTCATTGCAGGAAGGTGCTGAAGAATTACTCATTGAGTTAACGCAAAAAGTACCAATGGAAATTGATTGGAAAATTGAGGAATTCACTGTTGATAAAGGCGTAGAAGATCAACTATTTCGTATTCTTCAGGAAGCCGTTTCAAACACGTTACGACATGCAAAAGCAACAAAATTACATGTTATGTTGGTGGAACGAGATGAAAATGTTATTCTGCGAGCTGCCGATAATGGAATAGGTTTTGATATGGAGAAAATGAAAACAGGCTCATATGGATTGCAAAATATGCAAGAGCGAGCGTATGAAGTTGGTGGAAGTTACAAAGTTGTCAGTGTTCCTAATGAAGGGACACGGATTGAAGTAAAAGTTCCGAATTTGGGAAAGGAAGGTGAAAATAATGATTAATGTTCTCTTTGCTGACGATCATGAAATGGTGAGAATAGGCGTCACATCTTACTTATCAGCTCAACCAGATATTGAAGTCATAGCCGAAGCTGATGATGGTGGTCAAGCTGTAGAATTGGCACTTGAATTAAAACCCGATATTATCTTATTAGATCTTGTTATGCAGCAAATGGATGGCATTGAGGCAACAAAACAGATTATCGAGCAATGGCCGGAAGCAAAAATAATTATCGTGACAAGTTTCTTAGATGACGAAAAAGTATATCCTGCCCTTGAAGCTGGAGCTACCAGTTATATGTTGAAAACATCGAAAGCGGGGGAAATAGCAAAGGCTATCCGGGCAACGTATGAAGGACAAACGGTTTTGGAACCGGAAGTAACTGGAAAAATAATGAATCGCATGCGTACCCCTAAAGCGGAATTACATGAACAGCTAACGGTACGAGAAAAAGAAATCCTGCTACTTATAGCTCAAGGGAAAACGAACCAAGAAATTGCCGATCAATTATATATCTCATTAAAGACAGTAAAAGTACATGTTAGTAATATACTAGGAAAATTAGAAGTTCAGGATCGTACGCAAGCAGTTATTTATGCGTTTAAACATAGCTTAGTAAAATAGAAGTGGAAAACGAGCACATACTTATGTACTCGTTTTTTAGTTAGTCACTCTTTCTGGTCCGCAATGTTCAAAATATTTATCTACAAGTTGATAGATGGAAATAAGTTCATAAATAATTATTACTTCAGGAGGAAACGTTGTTGCTTCAACGTTAGGTTTGGTTCTGGATATTCCAGTTTCTTCCCAAAACATATCACTTAATTGTTTCAGATAAGCTTGATGTTTTTCGGATTCAATTTTTGATTTACTTGCCAATCCTTGAACTAGTTCGTTAACAGCTAATAATATTGTTTTCTTCTCTTTCGTACCCCACATGGTAAATTGGGAAGGCGTATTTAAAACATTATCCGTGTGATAGTGTATCAGTCTTAAACAAATTAACTGTTTTTCAATTTCTTTAAAGCGTTTCTTTTCATTTTCGCCAAGTGGGTGGTAGTTCGATTCCTCTTTTTGAAAACGGATCAGCGTTTCTGTTTGTTGGATTTTTTTATACACTTGATCGGCTGGGTTTATCGAAGTTAACACATCATCATGATTATTTACCTCAATAACCCTTTGAAACACCTGTTCAATTAAACGAGCCGTCTGTCTTCTCACACTTTCAATGTTTTGGGTAATATGCTCGGTATAATTAGGAGGTAAGACAAACATATTTACCCCAGTCGAAACCAATAAACCAATAGTGGTCGTACCTAATCGAATTAGAAAAGAAATAAAATAATTACTATGAATGACTTCAATCATTGCTACAGCTGTTAAGGTTGCAACTAATAATCCTGCATGAAGTTTTAAGCGGAAACAGGTGACTATTGTTAGTGTAGCAGCGAGTGCATAGGTTAAAGGTGAATTTCCAAATAAGAAAATAAATAGTACTGAATACGCTGAGCCAATAGCTGAAGCAGGAAAGCGAATCATCCCTTTTCGGATGGAATCGGCAACCGTTGGTTCAATTGTTACAATCGCAGTGATAACTGCAAATACCGCCGGGATTTCTAATATTGAGCAAATCCACGCTGTAAGAAAAACAGCTACTCCTGTTTTCACGACCCTGCTCCCAATAAAGTGAAATTTTTTTCGTTTCACGTTGGTCATCTCCTAGTTGAAGTAATCCTATGTGAACAATAATATCATGATCTATTCTCCACTAATAAAAAAATTTTTTCAACTATCTCCCTAAAAAAGGTTGCAATTTTTAGACTATTAGAATAAACTGTTTTATAACAATAAATAGTAAATTTTAACTGTTATATAAAAGGAGGTGCGCAAATGAATCATGAAAATGAAACAAGATGCCCTGAATGTGGAGAGAAAGTAAATAATAAAACGTATATCTTGGAATGCGATTACTGTCTGTCTAAAAAGGAAGATTAATTTTTTGACTAATCTGTTATATAACAAAAATATATGTAATATAACAAATGGGGAGGATTAATATGGAAGATCAACGAGTTAATATGCTAATCGAAAATTGGGAGAAAGACGAACGTTGGATAGGGGTAGAAAGGCCGTATCTCGCTAAAGATGTAATCCGTTTAAGGGGGAGTATGGATATAACCTATTCTTTGGCTGAACGAGGAGCAAATAAATTATGGGAGCTACTGCACACAGAAGATTATGTTCATGCATTAGGAGCTTTAACTGGAAATCAAGCGGTACAGCAGGTAAAAGCAGGTCTTAAAGCAATTTATTTAAGTGGTTGGCAAGTAGCAGCTGATGCGAATCTTTCCGGTCAAATGTACCCGGATCAAAGTTTATATCCTGCCAATAGCGTTCCGCATGTAGTGAAACGCATAAATCAGGCCTTACAACGAGCAGATCAAATCCATTACGCAGAAGGGGACCAGAATTTGGATTGGTTCGCTCCAATTGTCGCTGATGCTGAGGCAGGGTTTGGCGGACAACTAAATGTATTTGAATTAATGAAATCAATGATAGAGGCTGGCGCGGCAGCTGTTCATTTTGAAGATCAATTATCCTCGGAGAAGAAATGCGGACATTTAGGTGGAAAGGTGTTATTACCTACACAAACAGCTATTCGTAATTTAATTTCTGCTCGGTTTGCAGCTGATGTAATGGGCACACCCACCATTATAATTGCTCGAACCGATGCAAATGCTGCTAATTTAATTACGAGTGATATTGATGCATCTGACTCAACATTTATTACGGGAGAGCGAACAACAGAAGGATTTTATAAGACAAGAGCGGGAATTGATCAAGCGATTGCTCGTGGATTAGCATATGCTCCATATGCTGATCTTATATGGTGTGAAACAGCTGAACCAAATTATCAGGAGGCGAAGCAATTTGCTGAAGCAATTCATAAGAAATATCCAAATAAGTTATTAGCTTATAATTGTTCCCCATCTTTTAATTGGAAACAAAAACTTTCCGATCAAGAAATTGCGTCCTTTCAAGAAAAGCTAGGAGAGTTAGGGTACAAATTTCAATTTGTAACACTAGCAGGATTTCATGCATTAAACCATAGTATGTTTGAACTGGCTAGGAAATATAAGGAAGAGGGTATGAAGGCCTATGCTGCATTACAACAAGGTGAATTTACGAGTGAAAAATATGGCTACAGTGCTACTCGACATCAACGGGAAGTAGGAACAGGCTACTTTGATGAAGTTGCTCAAGTAATTGCTGGTGGAACAACCTCAACGGCAGCATTAAAAGGATCAACAGAAGAAGAACAATTTACCTCTTAGAATGATAGAATAATAGATATAATTGCGTTTATTCCTTTGTGGGGTGAACGCTTTTTATATGATTCGATACGATTTTTTTCGATCTTATTCATAGCGAAATGCCCAGATTCATATCCAATTACCAGGTAATATGTCGTATTTGAAATATAATTGTAACATTTTCATAATATGAGTGAAATTTTTACCTGTTATACTACTAATTGCCTAAATAAATAGAAATACATAAAAAATTAGTTTCACTTTACTGCTTAGCTACAACGGAAGAATAACACGATACATAGATAAATGATGGCAGACCGTGATTCAAGAAGTGGGGGAGAATGTTGAAAAAATCAGTTTTAACAGTATCGGCTGTAGCAGTCGTCGGGTTTAGTAGTGTATTTTTCCAAACCGAAGCAAACGCAGAATCTATCAATAACTTAAAGGACAAGCAATCTGAAATCCAAGATAACCGCGAGGAGATAAAAGCGGATCTATCCGATGCGGAATCTGAGATAGCAGATGTATTAATAGAATTAGAAGAATTAAATAAAGAAATAAGTCAAGTTAATCATGCCCTAACAGAAAACCAAAAAAAGATGGATGAGACGGAGGACAGCATTTCATCTAAACAAGCAGAAGTTGATAAATTAGAAAAAGAAATTAAACAACTTGAAGAAGCGATTGAGAAACGATTTGACATTTTAAAGGAACGAGCTGTTTCATATCAACAAAGTGGCGGTAATGTAAGTTATCTAGAAGTAATTTTTGGTTCCAAGAGTTTTGGTGACTTTATTAATCGTGTTTCTGCTGTAAATAAAATATCTGATTCGGATGTTGAATTAATGGAGAAACAGGAAGCGGATAAAAAGAAAGTAGAAGAAAAACAAAATAAGGTGCTCAATAGTCTTGAAGAATTGAAAGATATGAAAGCAGAATTAGAAGGCATCCAGGCAACCATTAAAGAACAAAAACAAGAAAATGAATCAAAAAAAGATACATTAAAATCAAAAAAACAAGATTTGGAAGCACTAAAAGATGAACTTCAAGTTAAGGATAGTAACTTAGCAACCCTTGAATCACAAGTACAAGAAAGTATTGCTGCAGCAGAACAACCAGTAGCTAGTTCAGATGGAGGGGAATTGCAAACACTAAGTAAAAAAAGCTCTCCTTCTAAAGCTGTTGTTTCTAATGGAGGCGGTGGCCTAAGTACGGTAATTAATGCAGGCTATCAATACCTAGGTGTTCCATATGTATGGGGAGGTAAAACGCCAAGTGGATTTGACTGTTCTGGATTTGTTTCATGGGCATTTGCACAGGGTGGTTATTCGATCCCATCTAGTACATCTGCTTTAGCAGGTACAGGTTCAAAGGTTTCCTATAGTAATATTCAACCTGGAGATATTGTGTTTTTTGACACATATAAGAAAAATGGACATGTCGGCATTTACATCGGAGGCGGTAAATTTATCGGTTCACAGAGTACACCGGGGTTATCGGTAGAAACAATGACGAGTGGTTATTGGAACGAAAAATTTAATGGACATGTACGCCGCATTAGATAATACAGAATAAAATCAGGTAGTTGAGATATACTCAACTACCTGATTTTTTATCCGAAATGTGAAAGGGAATTTTCCATTTTGTAAGCAGGAGTGATCACTTAGTACAATTAGCTTTATCCACATACACTTAATTATTGTAACGTACTTTTTGATATGATAAGATGATTTTATAGCGATCGTTCTATCTAAAGGTGGTGTATAATGAGTAAAAAAAAGCAAGATTTATTAGAACATGCTGAAAAATTATTTTATCAAAACGGTTTTCACGCGATTGGTCTTAAACGTATTGTTCATGATGCTGGAGTTGCTTTAATGACGTTATATAATCACTTTGACTCTAAAGAAGACCTAATTCTTGAAGTCCTTAAAAATCGAGAAAAGAGATATTTTTCACATCTAAACAGTATGGCTGAATGTAGAAATACAGAAGGTACGGTTTCAGTTGCATTACTGTTTGCTGAAGCACATATTGCATGGCTAAGCTCTTCTGGAACGAATGGTTGTATGTTTTTAAGAGCAAAGGAAGAGTACGCTTTAGAGAATGAAGAAATTGTTAATCAAGTCATTGCTCACAAAAAATCATTCATTTCTTTCTTGGTTAAACAAGGCTTTTCTCATGCTCACTCGATTCAGTTAGCAATGTTGTTTGAAGGGGCTACCTCACTTTCAGAAATACTCGATGTAAATGATATAGCGATTCAGTTTAGAAGTTTAATAAAAGATTCATTTAGAGAGTAAGCTGGAATGATGTCTAGCTTACTTATATATTCAATAAATATATAATGATCGTTCTATATAAATGGAGGGGGAGATCGTATGTGGAAGTTTGTACTACCTGGAATTGCAATGATTGGTGTCACTTATGCATTTGCACGTTTTAGTTTTGGTTTGTTTTTACCTCATATAACTGAATCATTAGACCTCACGGAAAGCAATGCTGGTTTTGTTGGTTCAACTGCTTATGCATCCTATACTTTGGCTTTATTGACAGCCTCATTATTCATTCAAAAATGGGGACAATTACGGGTAATTCAATTGGCTGGAATAAGTGCAATTCTAGGTTTATTAGGGATCGCCTTTTCTCCTAATTTTTATATATTAGCGTTAAGTACTTTTATTGCCGGTCTCGGGAGTGGCTGGTCTTCTCCAGCTTTTTCTCAAGTTGCTGCAACCTCATTAAGAGAAAAAGATAGAGATAGAGGCAACACTTGGATGAATAGTGGAACTAGTTTTGGACTTATCGTGTCTGGTCCAATAGCACTTCTGTTTACAGAACACTGGAGACTTTCATTTCTTCTTTTTGCACTTATGGCTATCGTCGTTTTTATTTGGAATACAATACGTATACCAACTCCAGCTTCTTTTCCAAGCCAAGATAAAACAGTAACGGGTTCTCGCTCGTTAAAACGAGCTAAATGGTTGATAATTGCTTCTATAATGGTAGGGGGAAGTTCTTCTGTTTTTTGGACTTTTTCAAGAAGCTACTTAACAGCTGTTTATCAAATGAGTGACTTTGAAAGTGTATTTTTTTGGATTTTAATGGGGGTATCAGGCATTATTGGAGGAGTTGCAGGAAGTTTCATAAATAAGATAGGTTTGTCTTTATCTTATCGTCTAACACTCTTAATAATGATGACTTCTCTTGTTATCATTACAATACCAAACCCTATAACGATTTATACTTCATCCATCTTTTTTGGCGTATCTTATATCGTTATGACGGGGATTTTAATTGTTTGGTCAACACGTATATTTACGTCCTTGCCATCCATCGGTGTTAGCTTATCCTTTTTATCGTTGGGAATAGGTCAGTCCATTGGTTCTTTTATTGCTGGAGGGACAATTGATGCTATTTCATATCCTTTTACTTTTGTTTTATTTTCTCTAATTGGATTGGTTGGGGTAATCGTTCCTACTAAAAATTCTAATTAATAATGGTTATGCAAGATAGAATCGACTAATTTAAGCTGATCCCCGCGCGATCCTAATAAAATTTGGGGATCAGCTTCTACTTAATCATCTAATTCAATCTTTGTATGTTCTTTTTTAACTAGCAAGAAGAAAGCTGTAAAGCCAATCAGGGAAGTAGTAAATAATATAGCTGCCATCGGAACAGCTGATGCTTCATTAATACCAGCAAGTGGTGAGAATATTGAACCGAGCAATAACGGTAGCATACCTAAGACGGCACTTGCGCTTCCTGCACGGTGTCCCTGCTTGGCCATTCCAAGGGTAAATGTACTTGTAATAACCATTCCGATTGTGATCATATATATAAAGATTAATATGACAATGGATGTTAGTGGTCCTTCAATTATTGCCATGACAAGCAGTATGGATGTTGCTGTTAACGCAATCGTGATGGCTGTCTGAAGTAGTTTTTTTTCTGGAATTATTCCACCAAAACGTCCGATAATAAAACTCCCTGTAATAATTGCCAGCCCATTTATGCCAAATAGTACGCTAAACGTTTGTGGGGATACCCCATAAATATCCTGATATACAAATGGTGTTCCCGATACATAAGCAAAGCTTCCTCCATGTACAAATCCAACGACCAGTGCATAGCCAATAAACGAACGATCCTTCAGTAAGCTTCCCATGGTTACAACAGTTGCACCAAGTGAACTTGGTATCCTTTTCTCTGGTGGTAGGGTCTCCTTTAATTTCATGGCGACAACAGCTACAATCAAGATGCCAATGAAACTTAAAAATAAAAAGATGCTTTGCCAGCTTCCAGACTCAAAAGAGAGAATTGCACCACCGGCCATAGGTGCGATCATTGGGGCAACAGCATTAATAACCATTAACAGTGCAAAGAATTTCGTTAGAGCTTTACCACTGAACACATCTCGTACGACAGCGCGTGAAAGAACAACTCCTGCCGAGGCGGTAAATCCTTGCAAAAAACGTACTGCGATTAATATCGCAATATTAGGTGCAAATGCGCAGAGAATAGATGTTAATGCAAACAGACTAGTAGCAATTAATAATGGCTTCTTTCTTCCCTGTGCATCACTAATTGGTCCAACAATTAATTGACCGACAGCAAGTCCGAGCAAACATGCAGTTAAACTGGTTTGCACCAATGTAGCGCTGGTATTTAAATCCTGTGCAATTCCAGGGAAACTAGGTAAATACATGTCGATATTGAGTGGTCCTAGAAATGCGAGCAGACCGAGTAGCAGTGCTAGTCCCACACGCGTTTTTCCCGTCGGATTGTGCAATACTGGTTCTTGTTGTTCAAGATACAAAAGTCATCACTCCTAACCATTATATTTTACGTGCTCAGTTATGTTTTGTTAAGTATTTATTAGATAAACAAGGTTAATAATCCGAAAACATCATCGTATCATAGCTGCTTCTCTTTTAACTCGTTCTATTTTCGGTACATTCCATCGATTTGTAACATCATCATCTAAAATAGAGAGAAGCTATCGTTTTGTCTATTAAAAAGCTTCAGCTGATTCTTCTATATGGAAGGTTTTGAAAAGTATGTTATTTCATTTATAATGAAAATTATACGTTTTTAAAAACTAAAAAGGAGGTTTTGTTGTTGAAGGACGCTATTCGAAAACCTGTATATGATATTGACCCGATCTATACAAAACGTTGGTCTCCAAGATCTTTCTTAAGCAGAGCAATACCAGATGATGATTTAAAAGGCTTATTTGAAGCAGCAAGATGGGCCCCATCTTCAGCAAATGTTCAGCCTTGGAGATTTGTTATTGCAAGAAATGAAGCGGATAAAGAAGCGTTCTTATCGTTTATTCACGATTCAAATACGATTTGGTGTAAGCACGCACCTGTTTTAGCTGCGGTGATCTCTAAAATGGATGAGCAAAAATTTGGCGGGCATAATCCTACACATGCGTTTGATATGGGTGCAGCTTGGGCTTGCTTAGCTTTGGAGGCAGCACGAAGAGAAATTATTACACATGCAATGGCTGGTTTTCATAAACAGAAAGCAAAAGCAGCATTGCGAATTCCGGATAATTTTGAAATACATGCCATTGTAGCTATCGGTTATCAAGGGGAAAAGGAATGGCTCTCTGAAGGGCTGCAGCAACGTGAAGTCCCGTCCAATAGAAATGAGGTGGATTCGTTTTTATTTGAGGGGGATTTTCACAATACTAATTTTTAAATACAGAACAACATACGATGAAGAAAAGAAGTCTTTACTTGTGATATTTTCAATATTGGCGAAAGGTTTATTGAATAGTAGTTGGGGTATATGTAAATGTACTCCTGGCACCTGAACAACGCGAGACATAAAAACCGATAGAAAGGATATGTTATGAAAAATAATAACTCGTTTAAGAACCCAGTGTTCTATGTATCTGCGTTTATTGTATTGCTTTTAGTAGTTATTGGCGCAACGACACCCAAAAAATTTGGGGAAGTGGCCAATACATTATTTAATTTCACGACGAATAATTTTGGCTGGTTTTATTTACTGGCAGTTTTTGTCTTTATTTTATTTCTAATCGCGATTTCATTTAGCAAATTTGGGAAAATGCGCTTAGGAGCAGCTGATTCTAAGCCTGAATATTCATTTTTCACCTGGATAGGGATGCTGTTCTCAGCAGGATTTGGTGCTGGTCTTGTTTTCTGGGGTGTAGCAGAACCAATGAGTCATTTCTTTAATACACCATTCCCTGAATTAGAATCGATGTCTGAAGAATCGGCGAGAGTTGCGATGGGATATGCATTCTTCCATTGGGGGATTAGCCAATGGTCCGTATTCGCAGTGGTTGGTCTAGTCATCGCTTATTTACAGTTTAAAAAGAAGGAAAGAGGTTTAATATCTACTTCCATCCAGCCGGTGGTCGGAAAGAATAGAGTATTGGGCGATACCATTGATTCGTTAGCTGTTATAGCAACGGTAATGGGAGTGGCAACTTCATTAGGCTTAGGTATTCTGCAGATGAATGGAGGGTTAAAATCTGTTTTTGATGTACCTACCTCTATTTGGGTACAAATAGGAATTGCTGCGGTAATGTTGATTACATATTTAATTTCTTCCAGTACAGGGTTGGATCGAGGAATAAAGTGGTTGAGTAATATTAATTTAGGACTTTGTTTATTATTATTAGTATTTGTATTTTTAGCTGGTCCGACTGTATTCATTTTAAATACATTTGTATTAGGCTTAGGTGATTATTTTACAAATTTTGTTCAATACAGTTTGCGTTTAACACCTTATTCTGGTGAATCATGGGTGAGGGATTGGACGATATTTTACTGGGCATGGTCTACAGCGTGGTCCCCATTCGTTGGTGCTTTTGTTGCACGAGTTTCTAGGGGAAGAAGTATTAGACAATATGTTGTTGGTGTATTAGTTGTTTCTCCGGCAATTGCTTGTTTATGGATTGCTGCATTTGGAGGAACAGCACTTTATAGCGATTTATTTAATGGTACATCCATTGCTGAAGCAGTCAATGCAGATGTTGCTGTAGCCTTATTTGAGACTTATCAGCATTTACCATTTACAACAATTTTATCGTTACTATCGATCTTCTTGATTTTTACATTCCTCGTCACATCTGCTGATTCAGCAACATACATTTTAGGATCGATGACATCTAGAGGAAGTCTAAACCCTGCACTACTTACTAAAATTGTATGGGGTGTATTAATTACAGCCATTGCTGTTGTATTGTTATTGGCTGGTGGTTTAGAGGCCTTACAAACAGCTTCACTTATTTCGGCACTTCCATTTACGGTTATTTTATTAATTATGATGATCTCCTTCTTACGGATGATCAATAAAGATTATCGGAAGACGAAAAAGGAAGAAGAAAATAAATAAATGAAAAGCAGGTAAGGGGCATTTTCCTTTACCTGTTTTTTGTAATAATAGACGTAATATAGGTAATAAGATAAAATGAATATAGAAAAAAGGCAGGTAGGTGATTCACATGGGAAGGCAATAGCATTCGCATATTTACTAATGGTAGGTGACTCACCTGCAGACGGATAATTTTATTTATCGACATACAGGAGGTGGATTCCTTGTATCCAAAGGATACAAGGATGCTAATTGGATATTGTTAATTTAGTTTTGGTTGCTATATTGATTTTGCTTACTGCATTCTTTGTAGCAACCGAATTTGCAATTGTAAAAGTTCGTGCAACACGTATTGACCATTTAATTGCGGAAGGTAATAAGCAAGCGGTCTATGCTAAGAAATTAATCGATAATTTGGACGCTTATTTATCTGCCTGTCAGCTAGGTATTACTGTAACGGCATTAGGACTGGGATGGCTAGGAGAACCTACTGTCGAAAGATTGTTACATCCAATATTTGATAGATTAGGACTAACTGAAACAGTATCTTCTATTCTATCATTTGGGATTGCGTTTGTTCTGATTACTTACCTGCATGTGGTGTTAGGTGAGTTAGCTCCAAAAACAATTGCTATTCAAAAGGCAGAGACTGTTACATTATATCTTGCTCGACCACTTATGCTATTTCATAAGTTGATGTATCCATTTATTTGGCTATTAAATGGTTCTGCACGCTTATTTATCCAATTGTTTGGGTTTAGACCCGTTAAAGAACATGAAATGGCACATTCAGAGGAAGAATTACGACTCATTTTATCCGAAAGCTATAAAAGCGGTGAAATTAATCAGTCAGAAATGACATATGTAACGAATATATTCGAATTTGATGAACGGATAGCAAAGGAAATCATGACGCCACGCACAGAAATGATCTGCTTTTTTAAGGAAGATAGTTATGAGGACAATATTCGGGTGGTTCAAGAAGGTCAGTTCACAAGATATCCAGTTGCCGATGAGGAAAAGGATCATATTGTTGGACTGGTAAATATTAAAGAGCTATTTACCAACTATATGGATAAGGCTAACCCCCAATCCATTGATACGTTTATCAGGCCTATTATCCATGTAGCAGAGTCAACACCAATTAGGCAAGTGTTATTAAAGATGCAAAAAGAACGTATTCATATGGCAATTGTTAATGATGAGTATGGAGGAACTGCTGGTCTCTTAACTGTTGAAGATATACTAGAAGAAATAGTTGGTGATATTCGGGATGAGTTTGACTTACATGAAAAACCAATGATAAAAAAAGTAGAAGAAAATGTGAACATTGTTTCTGGGAAACTGCAACTGGAGGAAGTAAATAATTTGCTTGATACAGAGTTAGGTGATGAAGAAATTGATACGATTGGGGGTTGGATATTTCTGAATAATCTGGATGCCAAAAAAGGTACGACAATCCACCATGAGAATTATCAATTTATCGTAGAAGAAATGGAAGGATACCAGATCAAAGAAGTAAAGATAGTCAAAGGATAGCTGATACCGCGTGTAACCAAAGTTATTTGAAAGTCAAATTAACCTAGGTTTAGCGATTGTTCTAAACTATAAATTGACAAGCATCGTATGTATGGATATACTAAAATGAATTCAAGAAATTATTTTCTAGGGTTCCGCAAGTAGTTTTTTTGCTTGGACTGGTCCGAGAGAAAATGCACGTGATTCGTGTACACGGAGGGACAAAAGCCCGGGAGGATATCGAAATTGGTTGATATCTTCTCGGGCTTTTTTTATGCCTGAAAGATTCTTGAAAGTTTGGAAAAGCTACTTATATGAGGTGATACAAATGAAAAAGGATTGGAATATTATCTTTTTAGCCGGACTGTTTGAGATAGGATGGGTTATTGGCTTAAAACACTCTAATGATTGGATAACTTGGCTGCTAACGATAGTAGCGATTTATATTAGTATGCATTTATTAATCATTGCATCTCGTAGACTGCCAATTGGTACTTCTTATGCTGTATTTACTGGTATCGGAACTACTGGGACAGTTATTCTTGAAATTGTTTTATTTAATGAAGCGTTTCAGATTGCAAAAATCGTACTCATACTGCTTTTGCTTTCTGGAGTGATTGGCTTAAAAATGATTACAACTGAAAAAGAAAGAAAAGAGGTGTAAGTATGGATTGGTTTTTCTTAATTGCAGCCGGGGTCAGTGAGGTTTTTGGCGTAATGGGGATTAATAAAGTAAACCAACAGCGAACAATCACCTCTTTTACTTGGTTAATTGGCGGATTCATTCTAAGTTTTGCCCTCTTAAGTATAGCCATGCAGACAATTCCAATGAGTACTGCTTATGCGGTTTGGACTGGTATTGGTACCGTAGGCAGTGCATTGGCAGGTATGTTTTTCTATAATGAATCAAAAGATTGGCGACGACTGTTATTTATTGCCATGATTCTTTGTGCGGCAATTGGACTGAAGCTGATCTCCTAAATATGTTTATCGTTCATAGTTATCGGATAAACAGTAATTAATAAACGCAATAATCTTAAAGGAGAGGCCGATAATAATGGATTTAGCTAAAGAATTAAAACAATTGGAAGCCATCCAACGAGATGGAGCGGATAAGGTTTTTACCATGTATTTAAATACAGACCCTTCCGACCCTGAACAACAAGGTGGAGAATGGAAAATCCAGTTTAAAAATGGGATGCGTAATTTTGAACAGTATTTGGAAGAGGCGAATAATAAAGAAGAGCTAAAAAGCTTTCAATTAGTAAAACAGAAGGTAGAAAAATTTGTTCGTGGCAATGAGCAAGAATTTCGTAGAGGCATTATTATTTTCGCAACAGCTGACGAAGAAGTTTGGTTTGCTGCACGAGTACAAATGCGTTTGGATACGGCTTTCTTTTGGCAAGAAACTCCAGTATTAGATCAGTTAAAAAGTCTTGAAGAAGCACATCCGAAGTCGGGTATTATTCTTGTTCAACAAAACCAGGTGAAGGTAATCGAATCTTATTTAAATGAAATTGAAGATAAGAAGTCCTACGAATTGGATATAGAAACCGACGATTGGCGTGAAAAAACAGCCATGGGCCCAGGTAATCCAACTGTTCAAAAAGATAACTTAAATGCAAGATTTAATGCAAATAAACACCGTTGGTATAAAAAAATCGCACCAAAAATAGATAAGCAAGCAAAGGATAATCAGTGGGATAAAATCTATGTGGTTGGCGAACCAGGACCAACTCAAGCATTTAAAGATCAAATGAATAAACCAATTAATGATGTCATTAATAAAAATATGCTTGATCATGAGGAAACAAAGGTATTAGAAGAAATATTTGGGTAATCATGACAAACAAGGACTGTCCCGTATTAAGGGACAGTCCTTGTTTGTCATCAAATTATAATAAATAAAGGATTAGCAGTACAGCGAATAGTGAGAAAAGGACAGAAGTACTAATATAAACCATGGCAAGTTTGAATTCTTTTTTTAATATTAATCGTAGTGATTCATTTCCAAACGTAGAAAATGTTGTATATGCGCCGCAAAATCCCACACCTAACAGAAGCCAACCTGCTCTAGGCAATACGCCATCCAGATAGTAGTGAAGGAGAACACCTAATAAGGCAGAGCCAGTTATATTTGCTGTCCATGTACCAATTAATCGTTTGTTGGCTAAAAGCGACAGTTGATAGCGTGTAATACTACCAATAATCCCCCCAACTGCAATAAGTAACCAATTCATCCTTGCTCCCTCACTTTTCTAAGCGAGGCAGTGTAACCAAGGAAACAACTTATTAATCCGCCGATGATGCTCATTAAACAATATGTCATTGCTGCTAATTCACTTGTACGCCAAAGTTCAATGGTCTCAATTGCGAAAGTAGAAAATGTTGTAAAAGAGCCAATTATGCCGATATTCATGGCTGCAAACAAGTCAGGGGAAAGTTTTTTTCTAATTGCATCTTGACTTAAAAAGAAACTGAGTAAAAAACATCCAATTAAATTCGCGCATAAAGTAGCAAAGGGAAATCCCTTTGCTGTTATGATTATAGATACACCATGTCTAGTTATTGCACCAATTGCACCACCTAAACCGATTAAAGCATAGGTTTTTAAGTTAGAGCCAATCTGCATCCTGGGCACCTGCCATAAATCTCGAATTTATGCCCTTCAATGGAATAACCTGCAAGTGAATGCTGTACTTCATCCATTGGACAAACTTCAATTTCCTTCGTTTTTCCACAATCCCTACATATGAAATGGTGGTGATGGTGATGAGTACAGTTCATACGGAAATGTTTTTCCCCATTTAATTCGGTGGTTTCCAAAATACCAACTTGATTATAAAGATGCAGATTTCGATAAACGGTATCAAAACTAATTCCTTCATAGCTCGCTTCTAAGTGTTGGATAAGATCTTTTGCAGTTCGATACCCATCAGCATTATCAAAAAATGTTAAAATTTCTTTTCGCTTACCTGTTGTTTTATATCCTTTTTGCTTCAAGAGTTCGATCGCTTCATTTATCTTCATTCAGCTTCCCTCACTTTTTATTTAACGGTTTTATTCCTTCTGTTATAGTTCTTTAACTTTTTGGCGACAATCGATAAGAGTAAAATAAGAATTGAAACCATAACAATGGTCCCGCCAGGAGGTATACTTAAATAATACCCAGAGATTAACCCTATAATAACAGCTAATTCACCAAATACAATAGATAAAACTAACATTTGCTTAAATCCTTTAGCTATTCGCATACTTGCAGCAACTGGCAATGTCATCAAGGCAGATACAAGAAGCACACCAACAATTCGAATCGATGCTGCAATTACAAGAGCAGTTAGTACAATAAATAATAAATGAATATATTTCGCGTGCAAGCCAGCAATTTTCGCATGTTCTTCATCAAAAGAAAGCGTGAATAGCTCTTTAAAAAATAACCCAATTATAATAATAATAAAAATCGAAATTCCCGCAATGGTGTAAAAATCATTTTGACTCACAGCTGAGACGGACCCAAATAAATAATTGAATAACTCGGTATTAAAACCATCCGCTAGTGAAATGAAAATGACACTTAATCCTACGCCTCCAGACAGGATAATGGGAATAGCTATTTCTTGATACGCTTTATAAAGTCCACGTAGCCTTTCAATAAGTATAGAACCTAGGACGGAAAAGGCCATGCCACTATAAAGTGGACTTAACATAATAGCAAATTTTTTCTCGAGTAAAAGTCCAAAGGCTATACCTGCTAGTGTAACATGAGATAAGGCATCTGCAATTAAAGATAATCTTCTAACCACAATAAATGTACCTAATAATGGTGCAATAATCCCGATTAATATTCCTGTGAAAAAAGTATTTCGTAAAAAGTCGTATTGTAAAAAATCTGCTAACATAAGGTTTCCTCCAACTTAATGATCATGTGTAACAATATTGACGTTATGTCCATGAATTCGTGACAAATCATTTGCAGTAAGTGCATGATATTCATCTGGTTTTCCATGAAAATGCAATTGCTTATTTAAACAAGCAATATCCGTAGCATGTTCTGTCATTGTTCCCGTATCATGTGACACCATTAGCATTGTAATGTTTTGTTCATGATTTAATTGATATAGTAATTCGTAAAAACGGTGTACATTTTCATGATCAACACCAACTGTCGGCTCATCGAGGATGAGAAATTGAGGATCACTTACTAATGCCCGTGCAATAAAAATACGTTGTTGTTGTCCACCGGATAAATTACCAATATTTTCATAGGTATATGCTTGCATACCGACCTGCTCGATAGCCTGCTGGATTTGTTCTTTATGATGTTTAGTAAAGAATTTGAAATAACCGACCTTTGCAGTCAATCCCATGGATACAACTTCAAATACAGTAGCAGGAAATCCTCGGTTAAATGTATTGGCTTTTTGAGAGACAAAGCCAATCTTATCCCATGCTGAGAATTTGTCTAATGGCTGGTCGAAAAGGGCAATTGACCCCGAATTTGGTTTAATTAATCCCAAAATAAGTTTAATAAGTGTTGTTTTACCACCACCATTTGGCCCAATTAAACCTAAAAACGAACCACTTGGTATCGAAAAATTTATGTTTTCTAACACCTGTTTATTTTCATAAGCAAAATTGATATTCTTCATAGATACTACGACGTCAGTCATGTCGTTAACTCCTTTCAATTACAAATGAAAGAAGCATCAATGGATTTGATGCTTTCTTTCTATAAGTCCCAGCTTTACTTTGTAATTTTATCAAGTACTTGTAAGTTTTGCTTCATTATTGAAAAATAATCTTCATTATTTGAAATATCTTTTTCTGTTAATACGGACAAGTTATGAATCGTTACTGCCTCCGCATGAATGTGATCTTGGATAATTTCAGACACTTGATTTGAACTGTTTTGTTCAAAAACAACATAATCTAATTGGAATTGATTTGCTTGGTCGATAATTTTAGTTAATTCTTTCTGCGATGGTTCACTACTTGAAGATAAACCATTAATGGAAATCTGCTCTAACCCATATCGTTCCTCCCAGTACCCGTAAGCAGCGTGAGAAACGAGGATATGTTTGTTTTCTTTTTTATTTAAGGTTTCTTTAAAGTCGTTATCTAAATTAGTCAGACGTTCTTCTAACTGATTAAAATTCTCTGTATATGCTTGTTGTTGATCGGGATTTAATTGAATAAGTTCTTCTTTCAGCATTTCAGCAAGTTCTACCATGCGTAATGGATCTAACCAAACATGTGGGTCATGATCACCGTGATTATGACCATCATGAGAATGGTCATGACTGCTTTCGTCTGCATGATTGTGCTCTTCATCATTAGAATGGAAGAGGGAATCCTGCTTCCCTAATTCGACTTGGGTTATATCCTCTGAGGAAAGGGCATCTGCTGCACTTTCTGCAAATCCTTCCATACCTGCTCCCATATAAATAAATGCATCACTTTTAGCGATAGCAGTAATATCTTTGGAAGTAGGCTCATACGTATGTGCATCAACGCCTGCTGGATAAACAGATTTCACATTTACTGTATCTCCGCCAATTTGTTCAATTAGGTATTGAATGGGATAAATGGAAGTATATATTGTTAAATCGGATTTTTTCTTTGTAGATGCTTCATTAGAGGAACACCCGGCTAGAATAAATCCGACGATAACTATTATAATTGCAAACTTTTTCACGATTATGTTCCTCCTTAGGTGAATGTCTTTTATTATATTATCGTAATCATTTCGAAATGTAAATAGGAACGATTACGATTTTATAAATATAGGTTGCTAGACTATCTACTACACAGGTATGTGAATGACTCATATAATGTGAATAAAAGAAAGTTTGTAAGTTTGAGAAAATAATAGCCATCATTTGTCTAATGATGGTAAACTAAGCTTAATCATGAATTATTGGAAGTTTCAAGGGGGGATTATGGTTGGATCAACTATTGCGAAACTTTTTCTTATTTTTATCAAATAATCGAACGTTAACCAAATTAGCAAAATCATATGGATTTAAGTTTGGGGCAGGAAGGTTTGTCGCTGGTGAAACGATAGAACAGGCTTCAACAAAAATTAAACAAATGAATGAAGATGGGTTTGCGGTTACGGTCGATCATTTAGGAGAATTTATTGATAATGAGGCGGAGGCAAAAGCGGCCGTGGAGGAATGTATTCATGCAATAAATGTTTTTGCTGAAGAGGGGTTAGATGCTGAATTATCTTTAAAATTAACTTCCATTGGATTAGATATTTCGCAAGAACTAGTAATGAACAATATGCGATTCATCCTAAATGCTGCAAAGAAACATGGCTTGATTGTGACCATCGATATGGAAGATTTTTCGCGAGCTGAGCAAACGTTACAGATTTTCAAGGAGCTTAGAAGTGAATATAAGAACGTTGGGACAGTTCTTCAAGCATATCTATATCGAGTAGAAGCAGATATTGAAGACTTAAATGCATATGACCCGTATCTTCGATTAGTAAAAGGAGCATATAAAGAATCAGAACAGGTTGCCTTTCCAAATAAACAAGATGTCGATGAAAATTACCGGAGGATTATTAAGCAGAATTTGCTCCAAGGAAATTATACAGCGATTGCAACCCATGATGAAGCCATTATCGATTTTGTGAAAAAATGTGAGAAAGAATTTCGTATTCCTAGAGAGCAATTTGAATTCCAAATGCTTTATGGGATACGTATTGATTTACAGAACGAACTAATTGCTGCAGGTTATAAGGTACGCGTATATGTGCCGTATGGAAAGGATTGGTTTGGTTACAATATGCGTAGACTGGCTGAACGACCGGCGAATGTGATGTTTGTATTAAGAGGAATCATCAAACAAAAGTAGGTAACCGAAGGCGGAAGTATATGTACACTCCACCACACGTTTTGTGATTATTGGATGATTCGTCTATGTATCGTAATTGCATGCCGTGTAGACAGATTATCTTTTGAGTGAATTCCGCATGGGTTCCATAGAATAGTAGATTTATTAATTTTGATTTTATACCTCTATTCCCAGTATTAAAGTCTTGTAAAGATCAACAAAATTATTTTCAATTATGGATTGCGAAAAGTCTGTAAATACTATATAGTAATAATTAAGTGGATAGGGAACTATCTTTTTATTTTCGCAGAAAAATGAATGAGTATTCATTCAAAATGGATTGGGGGATAAACTATGAAGCAATCAATCAAGCGTGCCGCTGTTTTAGGCTCTGGTGTTATGGGGTCTGGAATTGCTGCTCATTTAGCTAATCTTGGAATACCAACACTTATGCTTGATATTGCACCACAGCAATTAACCAAAGAAGAAGAAAAGAAAGGGTTATCCTTAGATGATCGAGTAGTTAGAAATCGTATAGCAGCACAAAGTAAGCAAGCACTAAAAAAGCAGAAGCCATCTCCAATTACAACCAAAAAGAGTCTTGATCTAATTGAAATTGGGAATATGGATGACGATATGGATAAACTAGTGGATGTAGACTGGATTATTGAAGTGGTGGTAGAGGACCTTGCCATTAAGAAAAAGGTATTTGCAGATGTAGATAAATATCGCAAGGAAGGTACATTTATTAGTTCCAATACTTCAGGAATTTCGATTGAAGCAATGGCTAGTGATTGTTCGGAGGATTTTCGAAAACATTTTTTGGGGACACACTTTTTTAACCCACCACGCTACTTAAAACTTTTAGAAATTATACCAACGAAGGATACAGATCCTGAAGTCGTAGCATTTATGAAAAGATTTGGTGAAAATGTTCTAGGTAAAGGTGTCGTTGAAACAAAGGATACTCCTAATTTTATTGCTAATCGTATCGGTACGTATGGATTGTTAGTAACGGTAAGAGAAATGTTAAATGGTGGTTATAGTATTGGGGAAGTTGATTCGGTAACTGGTCCAATGATAGGTCGAGCTAAAAGTGCAACTTTTCGTACATTAGACGTTGTCGGCTTAGATACATTTATCCATGTTGCCAACAATGTTTATGATCAAGTCGATGGGAAGGAGAAAGAAGTATTTGCCATTCCAGCATTTATTTCAAAAATGAAAGCAAATGGATGGCTAGGGGCAAAGACTGGTCAAGGATTTTTCTTGAAGAAAAAAGATAAAACAGGTAGTACGATTTATGAATTGAACCCTGAAACACTAGAATACGAGGATCGTAAAAAATTAAAAACAGCTGCAACAGAGATGGCCAACCAAGAAAAAGGCGCGCACCGAAAATTGAAAACGCTTATATCAAACGAAGGAGATCGCGCAGGAGACCTTGTATGGTCAATTCTAAAACCCGTGTGCATTTATGCAGCAGAACTTACAGGGGAAATTGCCGATGACATTGTTGCCATTGATAATGCGATGAAATGGGGATTTGGATGGGAAATGGGACCATTCGAAACGTGGGATGCAATCGGTTTACGTAAATCGGTTGAACGAATGGAAGTAGAAGGGGAAGTGATTCCAAGCTGGATTATCCATATGTTGGAAAAAGGGAACGAATCCTTTTATAAATCGGATAATGGAAATGTATATTATTACGATAATGAAACCTATAAACAAAAAACATTTAATAAGAAAGAGATAAATTTAAAGCAATTAAAAGAGATAAATGGGGTTATAAAAAAGAACGCGGGTGCTAGTTTGATAGATTTAGGAGACGGAGTTGCGGGATTAGAATTTCATTCCAAAAGCAATGCTATTGGTCTAGATATTATTCAAATGGTAAATGAAGCCATCGATGAAGTAGAAGAAAATTATCAAGGACTTGTGATTGGAAATCAAGGAAAGAATTTCTGTGTTGGCGCTAATCTAGGTATGATGCTAATGGAAGCACAAGATGATAATTTCTTTGAACTAGATATGGTTATTCGTCAATTTCAAAATATGGCCATGAGGATTAAATATTCCAATAAACCGATTGTGACTGCTCCGTTCAATATGGCAGTTGGTGGTGGTGCAGAAGTATCCTTGCCAGCAGCTTCCATTCAAGCTTCAGCAGAAACATATATGGGGCTTGTTGAATTTGGAGTTGGTTTAATACCCGGTGGTGGTGGTACGAAGGAGTTGTATTTAAAGCAGCTTCGTAATTTACCAAAGGGTATTCATTTTGACCTTAGCAAAGTTGCCAATGATGTGTTTGAAAAGATAGCGATGGCTACCGTTTCTACTTCTGCAGCTGAGGCACGTGAAAATGGATTTTTAGATCAAAGTGACAAGATTAGTGTAAATCCTGATCACTTACTTCATGATGCGAAAGAGAATGTCCTTGCATTGGCTAATGCAGGGTATCAAGCGCCAATGCGTGAAAAAATTCCAGTTGTTGGCGATGCTGGTTATGCAGCTATGTTACTTGGTTCGAAGTCATTGCAATTAAGTGGTTATGCTTCGGAACATGATCTTAAAATTGCTGAAAAATTAGCCTATGTATTGTCTGGGGGACGCATTACCAATAGTACAGAAATCGATGAGCAAGTCATGCTTGATTTAGAAAGAGAAGCCTTCTTAAGTTTAATTGGGGAACCAAAAACCCAACAACGTATGCAGCACATGTTATTAAAAGGGAAGCCGTTACGTAACTAAAAGCAAAGGGGGAAATGATGTGAAGGAAGCAGTAATTGTAGCAGGTGCAAGAACCCCTGTAGGAAAAGCGAATAAAGGATCGTTAGCTCATTCACGGCCAGATGATTTAGCAGCATTAACAATTAAAGAGACGTTAAAGCGTGCAGGGGATTACGATGGAAATATAGACGATGTCATCATTGGATGTGCAATGCCAGAAGCAGAGCAGGGAATGAATATGGCCAGAAATATTGCTGGCCTTGCAGGGTTAAAACATGATGTGCCAGGTATAACCATTAATCGTTATTGTTCATCTGGATTACAAAGCATTGCTTATGCTGCCGAGCGGATTATGGTAGGAGCAAGTGATTCTATAATTGCTGGTGGAGCAGAATCAATGAGTTTAATTCCAATGGGAGGACACGTGATTAAACCAAATTCATCCCTTGTGCAAAATGCTCCTGGCTACTATATGGGAATGGGGCATACAGCAGAAGAAGTTGCCAATCGATTCAACATATCTAGAGAAGATCAAGATGCGTTTGCTGTGCGCAGTCATGAGCGTGCAGCAAAATCCTTAGAGGAAGGGAAATTTAAAGACGAAATCGTGTCAGTAGAAGTAACCCATCGGTTTATTAATACAAATAATAAGCCAGAAGAAAAAACAGTGACATTTCAAATAGATGAAGGAGTAAGGCCAGGTACCACCATAGATGTTTTAGCAAAACTGCGACCAGCCTTCCATATAGAAGGAACGGTTACTGCAGGTAATTCTTCGCAAATGAGTGATGGTGCGGCTTCCGTTTTATTAATGGACCGTGAAAAAGCAGAAGGGGAAGGGTTAACACCGTTGGTTAAATTCCGTTCTTTTGCGGTGGCAGGTGTCGAACCAGAGATTATGGGGGTTGGCCCAATTGCTGCTATTCCAAAGGCTCTAAAGATTGCAGGTTTAGAACTATCTGATATTGGATTGTTTGAATTAAATGAAGCATTTGCCTCTCAATCAGTAAGAGTGATTCAAGCGTTAGATTTGGATGTTGAAAAAGTCAATGTCAACGGTGGTGCCATTGCTCTTGGTCATCCGCTCGGTATGACAGGGACAAAATTAACATTAAGTTTGATGCATGAGATGAAGCGGAGAAACGTACAATTTGGTGTCGTAACCATGTGTATCGGAGGTGGAATGGGAGCTGCTGGAGTATTTGAACTTGTTTAACTATGGAACTTTTCTCTTCAATAAATAACAAAAAGGGGTAGATGATATTGAGTGAAACAAAAGAAAAAGTTTTTAAAGGCGGCGGGTTTCTTGTAGAAGATTTAACGGCAGAAGATATTATTACGCCAGAGGATTTCACAGAAGAACATAAAATGATTGCTAAAACAACCGAGGAGTTTGTAAACGGAGAGGTACTTCCTAAAGTAGATAATTTAGAGAACCACGAATTTGAATATTCGGTAGATCTATTAAAAAAAGCTGGTGACTTAGGCTTACTGGGTGCAGATGTCCCTGAAGAATACGGCGGATTGGGTTTAGATAAAATTAGCTCTTCCTTGATCACCGAGAAATTTTCACGTGCTGGCGGTTTTTCTGTCACGCATGGTGCTCATGTTGGGATTGGGTCCTTACCGATAGTGTTTTTTGGTAACGAAGCGCAAAAGAAAAAATACCTTCCTAAATTAGCATCTGGGGAATTGCTTGCTGCTTATGCGTTGACAGAACCTAGTTCTGGATCAGATGCCTTAGGTGCAAAAACAACAGCAAAATTAAATGAAGCAGGCACCCATTATATTTTAAACGGAGAAAAACAATGGATCACCAACTCTGCATTTGCCGACGTGTTTATAGTGTATGCAAAAATTGACGGAGAGCATTTCTCAGCTTTTATTGTCGAAAGAGCATTTTCTGGTGTATCCACAAGCCCAGAAGAAAAGAAAATGGGAATTAAAAGTTCTTCTACACGAACCTTAATATTAGAAGATGTTGAAGTACCAATTGAAAATCTATTAGGAGAAAAAGGTCGAGGTCATGTTATTGCGTTTAATATTTTGAATGTTGGTCGTTATAAATTGGCAATTGGCGGTGTTGGTAGTTCGAAGCGAGGCTTAGAAATAGCTACAAAATATGTAAATGAGCGAAAGCAGTTTAATACACCTATCTCTAGCTTTGCTTTAACGAAAGAGAAATTGGCTACGATGGCATCGGAAACATATGCAAATGAAAGTGCTGTTTATCGTACAGTGGGACTTTTTGAGCAACGCATGGGTTCGTTAACACAAGAACAATTAAATGATGGAAGAGAAGTTGCTCGTGCCATTGCAGAATACCAAATTGAATGCTCCATGAACAAATATACTTGTACAGAGCTGTTGGATTATGTTGCGGATGAAGCAGTCCAATTACACGGTGGATACGGTTTTATGCAAGAATATGAAGTAGAACGTATGTATCGTGATTCTCGAATTAATCGTATTTTTGAAGGTACAAATGAAATTAATCGATTGCTTGTGCCAGGTACCTTATTGAAGAAGGCAATGAAGGGAGAACTTCCTTTACTTCAGAAAGCACAAGGGCTCCAAGAAGAATTAATGATGTTAATGCCAGAAGAAGTTGGAACGGAAACATTGGAACAGGAAAAACATTTACTCAAAAATGCCAAGAAAATCATTCTATTAGCAGCTGGACTTGCGGCTCAAAAATATATGCAAAAAATTGAGCAAGAACAAGAAATCTTAGTAAATCTTGCCGACATGGTGGCTGAGGTTTATAATATGGAATCTGCAATTCTTCGTACCGAAAAAGCGATTAATCATACGGGTGAAGAAAAGAATAAACAAAAGCTGCTATACACACAAGTATACGTACAAGAAGCATTTAACCGAATAGAAGCAGATGCAAAAGAAACATTAATTGCTGTTGAAGAGGGAGACACCTTACGAATGATGCTTTCTTCTTTACGTAAATTAACAAGACATACACCAACAAATGTAATAACGAAAAAACGTGAAATTGCCGGTGCTATTATTGAGGCTGAAAAATACGTCCTTTAATTTATCGAGCTGTTCATCCCTTGCCATAGTGCAAGGGATATTTTATTTGTGATTTATGTGACATACGAAAAAGAATACGGATAGCTGCTCTCTTTTGCTCGATCTTTTCACAGCTCGTTTGCTATAATAATGCTCAATATAGGATTAGGAGGTTTATATATGGAAGTAATATTTTACTGGTACCCAAATTGCGGGACATGCAAAAAAGCAAAAAAATGGTTCGAAGATAATCAGGTTACATATCAACCGATACATATCGTTGAAGAGACACCTAGTAAAGAACAATTGCTTGATCTAATTCAAAAAAGCGGGCTTCCAGCCAAGAAATTTGTTAACACGAGCGGCAAAAAATATCGTGAGCAACATATCAAGGATAAAATTAAAGAAGCAACAAATGAACAAATAGCAGAAATTCTTGCATCGGATGGGATGTTAATAAAACGTCCAATTGTTACAGATGGCTCTAAAGTAACGGTTGGTTTTAAAGAAGAATTGTTTCAAGATCACTGGCTATAAAAATTTAAAAAGAAATGCTGGATAAATGTCATGGAAACTTGTATAGTGAAAGTGGAATGATATATTGGAGGGGATTGTTTTGAGCTTACCAAAGGAATTATTTTACACAAAAGAACATGAATGGGTAAAAAAAGAGGATGGCAATGTACGTATTGGTATTACGGATTTTGCCCAAGATGAACTAGGAGATATTGTTTTTGTTGAACTCCCTGAACCAGGTGATGAATTAGAGATCAATGAACCCTTTGGAAGTGTAGAGTCTGTTAAAACCGTTTCAGAATTATATGCTCCCATTAGTGGCAAGGTTGTCGAAGTGAATGAAGAATTGGAGGACAACCCGGAATATGTAAATGAGTCACCTTACGAAAAAGCTTGGATGGTAGTAGTAGAACCAAGCCAAAAATCAGAGTTAGACGAATTATTATCTGCTGATGGTTATGGAGAAATAATAAGCGAGGATTAATTAAATTTAGTTACAGTAATGGCTGATATGCAATTCAATTGCAATCAGCCTTGTTTTTACAATGAAGAAAATGATTCTATTCAGAGCAGAACTTGTACATTTATTATGAAAACAATCACTAAATAACAGTTTTTCATCATATAATATATGAAAACCTGTCGCTTGATTTTCTGAGGAGTGCTATGTGATGATAACGGATGAATTAGAAAAAATAATCATTGTAGAAGGATTGACAGATAAGAAACAGATTAAAAAGGTGATTTCTGAAGACCTAACCATCATTTGTACAAATGGAACTTTAGGTGTAGAACGTTTTGATCAACTTTTAGAAGATTATGCACTTGATTATAAAGACGTTTATATCCTAGTGGATGAAGATGAATCTGGAATAAAGTTACGCAAACAATTGGCTAGAGAATTACCACATGCTAACCATATTTATATTAGTAGTGAATACCGAGAAGTAGCTACAACACCTGAAAATATACTTGCTCAAACATTAGTGAGCAAACGGATCGCTGTTAATCCGATCTTTTTGATTTAAATTTCATATAGTAAGGTGATATTTTGCAATTAATTACGAATGATCAGCTGAAACAGGATAACTATCTGCTTTATATTTTTACCCCTTTTTGTGGAACATGTAATCTTGCAAGGACGATGCTTTCAAAAATAGAGTCGGTGCATCAAGAAGACATTTTTTATGAAATGAATGCATCCCTCCATCCAGAGTTTATGCAAGAACATCAAATTGAGAGTGTGCCTTGTTTATGTATAAAAAGAGATGGTGAAATTATAGAAAAGGTTTATGCTTTCAAAGATATTCCGAACATCTATAACTTTTTACTAACTTACAAACCTGAAATGTTTGCAAACAAATAAGTGAAAAGTCATTGACATGGGTATAACGGCATGCTAACATTTAGTTTATCGAAAATAAATAGATTCTTTACTCTTATCTTGAGCGGTGGAGGGACTGGCCCTATGAAACCGCGGCAACCTTCGACGAAGTTTATTCGAAAGGTGCTAATTCCTGCGAAGCATAGCTTTGACAGATGAGAGGACGAAATGACGAATTTCAAACGTCTTTCTGTTCTCTTACAGAAAGGCGTTTTTATTTATTTTATAGGGTACAATAATAGATAGTTTGGAATGAAGGAGGAAGACATGTGATATCGATAGAGGGTTTGAGTAAGATTTTTACATCAAACAAGACAGACACAACAGCCGTCGATAATTTGACCCTTTCGATTGATCAAGGAGATATCTTTGGTGTTATCGGTTATAGCGGTGCTGGTAAAAGTACTTTCGTTCGATTACTCAATCGCTTAGAGGAACCAACGAATGGACGAGTAGTTATTAACGATCAAGTCGTGACAGCATTGAATAAAAAGGATCTTAGAATAGCTAGACAAGATATTGGTATGATTTTTCAGCATTTTAATCTGTTATGGTCACGTACGGTGGAAGAGAATATTGCATTTCCATTAGAAATAGCAGGTGTATCGAAAGAAGAACGTTTAGAGCGTGTACATTCATTAATTGATTTAGTTGGGCTTTCAGGAAAAGAACAGTCCTATCCTTCACAATTAAGCGGCGGCCAAAAACAACGTGTTGGAATTGCGCGTGCATTAGCTAATAAACCATCTGTTCTATTATGTGATGAAGCAACTTCGGCTTTAGATCCAGAAACAACAAATGCGATTTTGGATTTATTAGTGGATATTAACCGACAATTAGGTCTAACGATCATTTTAATTACCCATGAGATGCATGTCATTCGCAAAATATGCAATCAAGTGGCAGTGATGGAAAATGGGAAAGTGGTTGAACAAGGAAATGTCTTAGATGTATTCTTGCATCCACAGCAGTCGGTTACCAAAAAATTTGTGAAGCAGGTAATGGGATCTGACGAGGAAGATAATGATATTAACCAATTAATTAAAAACAACGAGCAAGGGAAAATTATTAGGCTTCATTTTGTTGGGGAAACAACCAACGATGCTTTGATCAGCCAAATTATTAAAACATATCAGGTAGATGTGAGTATATTGCAGGGGAAAATCACACAAACTCAGGCAGGGGCTTATGGCACATTGTTCATCCAAATGGGTGGTAATCAGGATGATGTCACCCAAGCGATTACGTTTATTCGTGAACAAACCTCGGTAGAATTGGAGGTTGTCCGTGATGCTGACTGAATTATTTCCAAATCTTAAATTAGAAGACTTAACGACGGCAACATATGAAACATTTTATATGACAATTATTGCTTTAATTGGAACTTTCGTATTTGGAATATTATTAGGTTTATTATTATTCCTTACTAGAAATGGCGGTATGTGGCAAAATAAAGTACTGAACGTTACAACAGCATCGTTTGTTAATATCTTTCGCGCGATTCCATTTATCATATTAATTTTATTGTTATTTCCATTTACAGAGTTTTTAATGGGTACCATACGTGGGCCAAAGGCTGCTTTGCCGGCATTAATTATTGGTTCTGCGCCATTCTATGCAAGGCTAGTGGAAATTGCTTTACGTGAAGTTGATAAAGGGGTTGTAGAAGCTGCCAAAGCAATGGGAGCCAAAACAAGTACTATCATCTTTAAGGTGTTGTTACCAGAATCCATGCCAGCATTAATCTCGGGAATTACGGTAACAGCAATTGCATTAATCGGGTACACAGCTATGGCTGGAGCAATAGGTGCAGGTGGGTTAGGAAGTTATGCATATTATTCTGGTTTCCAACGAAGAGATTTTGATGTCGTACTCATCTGTTCCGTTATTATTGTGGTCATCGTATTTATCTTCCAATTCCTTGGGGACTTTATTACACGAAAATTAGATAAGCGTTAGAAAAATAAGACAAGCAAGAGGAGCGAAAACAATGAAAAAACTAATTACTTCAATCGTACTTTTTATTAGTTTAGGTATTATCTTAGCTGCATGTGGAGGAGAAGAAGGTTCTTCAGATCCAAATACAATAAAAGTAGGCGCTTCAAGCGTTCCTCATGCAGAAATTCTTGAACAAGCCAAGCCAATCCTTGAAGAACAAGGAATTACGCTTGAAATTGAAGAATATGAGGATTATGTTCTTCCTAATGATGACTTAGCAAATGGCGAAATTGATGCCAATTATTTTCAGCATATTCCTTATCTGGAACAAACAATTGAAGATACAGGATATGATTTAGATTATATTGATGGGATTCACATTGAGCCAATGGGTGTTTATTCGAAAGGGATTTCTAGCTTAGAAGCTATTCCTGAAGGAACAGAAGTTGTAATGAGTAATGCCGTAGCAGATCATGGCCGGGTACTATCTTTATTTGAGAAAAATGGTTTAATAAAATTAGATGAAAATGTAAAGAAAGCAGAAGCAACCATTGATGATATTACGGAAAATCCGAAGAACCTGAAGTTTTCGCCAGATTATGGTCCAGCAATGCTTCCTGATTTTTATGAATCAGATGAGAATGCATTAGTTGTGATTAATACAAACTATGCAATTGGGGCTGGCTTAAATCCGCTAGAGGATTCATTAATGGTAGAAGATGAAGATTCTCCATATGTGAATGTAGTTGCAGTGAAAGCAGAGAATAAAGATAATGAAGCATTAAATAAACTAGTGGAAGTATTACATTCAGATGAAATACAGCAATTTATGGAAGAGGAATATGGTGGTGCAGTTGTACCGGTAAGTGGGAATCAAAAATAATGATGGACAAAGGCTATCTCTTTTTAAGGGGATAGCCTTAATTTTTAAACAATTTTGTAATTGGGAGAATAATGAAGGATATGATCGTAAAAAGCGGAACAGAATTTTTTCAGCAAAGTTATAGAGGAAAATTTATTATATAAATGGATAAATGCGTTTTAATTCACTTTGTTTAGGGAAATAAACTTGTGATACGCTTATTAGTGTCAAAAACAAGAAAGGATGATTCCCTATTAATAGTGGAATAGACATGAATTACACTTCAGAAATGGAAAAGGCAATGCAGCAAACCCATCACATTGGTTTTGCTGAATACGAAAGAAAATTAGATAAACGCCTAGCAATTGAGAAAAAGCGTCAACAAGAGCATGAGAAGTGTAAGCATTTTGCTGCTGAATATGAAGGGCATATGAAAAAGTGAAGAATAATTATTAACTATATATGATAACGAAAAAAGGTGCGAATACAATGCGTATTCGCACCTTTTTATTTTGAACTTTATCATGGTGGCATGATATCCTATAAACAAAGGATTTTCCATACTTCAAGGTCTCTGTTTAAAAGAGTTGATAATAAATTCGAAATGATTTAAGATTGTAATGAGAATAAAGTGAGAATGAATCTTACATTCCTTACAGAGTAACAATAAAACTATTTGTATTTGGAGGTATCAATATGGCAGGATCAACATTAGAAATTAAAAACTTACATGTCTCAATTGAAGATAAAGAGATACTTAAAGGTGTAGACCTTACTATAAAAGGTGGAGAATTCCACGCAGTAATGGGACCAAATGGTACAGGGAAATCTACCTTGGCTTCTGCAATTATGGGGCATCCTAAGTATGAAATTACCGAAGGATCGGTTCTTTTAGATGGTGAAGATGTATTGGAAATGGAAGTTGATGAACGTGCACGTGCAGGTTTATTTTTAGCTATGCAATATCCAAGTGAAATTAGTGGTGTTACAACTTCAGACTTCCTTCGTTCTTCCATGAATGCTCGTCGTGGTGAAGGTAATGAAATTTCACTAATGAACTTCATTAAAGAAATGGATAATGTCTTAGACTATCTTGAAATTGATAAAAACATGGCCCAACGATACTTAAATGAAGGATTCTCCGGCGGTGAGAAAAAACGTAACGAAATCCTTCAGCTCATGCTATTGAAACCAGAGATTGCGATTTTAGATGAAATTGATTCTGGACTAGATATTGACGCTTTAAAAGTTGTATCTAAAGGAATCAATAAACTACGTGATGAAAACTTTGGTTGCTTAATCATTACCCACTATCAACGCTTACTTAACTACATTACGCCTGATAAAGTACATGTAATGATGCAAGGCCGTGTGGTTAAGTCGGGTGGTCCTGAACTTGCACAACGCCTTGAATCGGAAGGTTATGAATGGATTAAGGAAGAATTAGGTATTGAAGACGAAACTATCGAGCAAAATGCGTAATGGTAAGGAGGGGTAATATGACTGTGGAAACAAAACTGCCATACGATAAAGAATATATTGATCAGTTTTCGAAAGAAAGAAATGAACCAGAATGGATGCGTGAATTACGCTTCCAAGCACTAGAACAAGCTGATGCTCTTGAATTACCCAAACCTGATAAAACAAAGATCGGTAAGTGGAACTTTAGCCAATTCAAACATACAGCCCCTGGTGATGCTATTCAGTCGCTGAGTGAGTTACCAAGTGAATTACAAGAATTTCTTGATCAGGATAATCTACCTGAGAATCTTCTAATTCAACGAAATCACTCTGTTGCGTACAGTACATTAAGTAAAGACCTCCAAGGCAAAGGAGTAATCTTTACGGATATTTTCACAGCTTTAGAAAAACATGGTGATTTAGTAAAGCGTTATTACATGAAAGATGCAGTTTCGATTGATGAGCATCGTTTGACTGCATTACATGCTGCTTTAATGAACGGCGGTGTCTTTGTATATGTACCAAAAAATGTTGAAGTGGAGGTTCCATTACAGACGATTTTTTGGCAAGAAGACCCAGAGCTAGCACTGTTTAACCATGTTCTTGTTGTAGCGGATGAAGGTAGTTCATTAACTTATGTGGAAAACTATATCTCGCACAATGAACAAGAAGCAACTGTTGCGAACGTTGTAACCGAAGTGATTGCACAAGATAATGCAAAAATTTCATTCGGAGCAGTGGATAATTTTGCTCAAGGTACGACTGCTTATAATAATCGTCGTGGCGTAGCTTACCGTGATGCAACGGTGGATTGGGCATTAGGACAAATGAATGATGGAAATACAGTATCTGAAAACATCACACATTTAGTTGGTGAGAATTCCCTATCCAATGCTAAAACGGTATCGGTTGGTCGAGGAAATCAAACACAGAACTTCACTGCTAAAATCGTTCACTTTGGTAAAAACTCTGAGGGGTATATCTTACAACATGGTGTTATGAAGGATAAATCAACAGCCATTTTTAATGGTATTGGAAAGATTGAACACGGTGCTTCTAAATCAAATGCAGAACAAGAATCTCGTGTACTGATGTTAAGTGAAAAGGCACGTGGTGATGCAAACCCTATTCTGCTGATTGATGAAGATGATGTTACAGCTGGTCATGCCGCATCTGTCGGCCGAGTAGACCCAGTTCAATTGTATTATCTAATGAGTCGTGGTATTACGCAGGAAGAGGCAGAACGCTTGATTATTCATGGTTTCTTAGCACCAGTAGTTAATCAATTACCAATTGAAGCTGTTAAAAATCAATTAACTCAGGTAATTGAAAGGAAGGTTTACTAATGGATGTAAAGGCCATTCGAGAACAATTTCCGATTCTTAATCAGGACGTGAATGGTCATCCTTTTGTATATTTAGATTCTTCAGCAACATCACAGAAGCCAATTTCTGTGATAGAAGCTGTAGATAATTACTACCGAGGCTATAATTCAAATGTGCATCGTGGTGTTCATACACTTGGAACGAAGGCAACAGAAGCGTATGAAGGTGCCAGAGACAAGGTACGTCGGTTTATTGATGCTGAAAGCACTGCTGAGATTATTTTTACCCGTGGTACCACAACATCAATAAATACCGTTGCGTACAGTTATGCAAGAGCAAACTTACAAGCAGGGGATGAGATTGTTATAACTCCGATGGAGCATCATAGCAATATCATTCCTTGGCAACAAGCAGCAAAAGCCACTGGTGCTACATTAAAATATATTCCGTTGCAAGAGGATGGCACATTAAGTCTAGAAGATGTTCGTCAAACCGTAACGGACCGAACGAAACTTGTTGCTGTTACACACGTTTCCAACGTATTAGGGACGGTTAACCCAATTAAAGATATTGCAAACATTGCACATGAGCACGGTGCTGTCATAGTTGTTGACGGTGCTCAAGGTGCACCGCATATTAAAGTAGATGTAACAGATCTTGATTGTGATTTTTACGCATTTTCTGGTCATAAAATGGGAGCACCAACTGGAATTGGTGTTTTATATGGCAAGAAGAAATTACTTGAACAGATGGAACCAGTGGAATTTGGTGGAGAGATGATTGATTTTGTTAATTTATATGACTCTACCTGGAAAGAACTTCCTTGGAAGTTTGAGGGTGGTACACCAATTATCGCTGGGGCTATCGGGCTAGGCGCAGCAATTGATTTTCTTAACGAAATCGGCATGGATCAAATTACAGCGCATGAGCAGCAGTTAGCTAAGTATGCAATGAAGCAAATGCGTACCATTGATGGTATTTCAATCTTTGGTCCAGAGGAACGTGCTGCTCTAGTTACCTTTAATCTAGATGATGTTCATCCACATGATACAGCCACTGTACTTGATGCAGAAGGAATTGCTGTTCGCGCGGGCCATCATTGTGCTCAACCTTTGATGCGTTGGCTTGATGTAACTGCAACTGCTCGAGCAAGTTTCTATCTTTATAATACTGAAGAAGATATTGACCGCTTAGTAGATGGACTTCAAAAAACAAAGGAGTATTTTGGTAATGTCTTTTAACAACCTTGATACACTTTACAGACAAGTTATTATGGATCATTATAAAAATCCAAGGAATAAAGGAAGTCTAGAAGGGGATATTTTAACCGTTGATATGAATAATCCTACTTGTGGTGATCGTATACAACTCCAGTTGCAAGTGGAGGATGGGATTGTCAAGGATGCGAAATTCCAAGGAGAAGGATGTTCTATTAGTATGGCTTCCGCTTCAATGATGACACAAGCAATTAAGGGCAAGAAGATAGAGGATGCAATGAAGATGTCTACCATGTTCTCACAGATGATGTTAGGTGAGGAAGTAGACGAAGAAGGTATTGATCTTGGAGATATTCAAGCATTACAAGGAGTTTCGAAGTTTCCTGCACGAATTAAATGTGCAACCCTTTCTTGGAAAGCGATGGAAAAGGGAGTTAATGAAGGGTAACGTGAGTGTTTAATAGTTGATTTCTACCAATACCTGAAGGAGGGTTTACGAATGGCAAAAAATATGCCAGAAATCGAAGAGTACAAATATGGATTTCATGATCGTGACGTTTCGGTTTTTCGCTCAGGCAAAGGGCTAACACGTGAAGTAGTTGAAGAGATTTCTAAAATGAAAGAAGAGCCACAGTGGATGCTTGATTACCGTTTGAAAGCACTAGAGCATTTTTACGAGCGTCCAATGCCACAATGGGGTGGTGATCTATCTGAGTTGAATTTTGATGAGATTGTATATTATGTAAAACCATCTGAACGACAAGGAAGAACGTGGGATGAAGTACCTGATGAGATTAAACAGACATTTGATAAATTAGGTATTCCAGAAGCAGAACAAAAATACTTGGCAGGCGTATCTGCTCAGTATGAATCTGAAGTTGTTTATCACAGCTTAAAAGAAGATCTTGAAGAGCTTGGTATTGTCTTTAAAGATACAGATACAGCATTAAAAGAAAATGAAGAACTCTTTAAAGAATATTTTGGTAAAGTAATTCCTGCAACCGATAATAAATTTGCAGCATTAAATTCTGCTGTTTGGTCAGGTGGCTCATTTATCTATGTTCCAAAAGGGGTACAGACTTCAACACCATTACAAGCCTATTTCCGTATTAATTCGGAAAATATGGGACAGTTTGAACGAACATTAATTATTGTTGATGAAGGTGCATCCGTGCATTATGTTGAAGGTTGTACAGCTCCTGTTTATACAACAAATTCATTGCATAGTGCTGTGGTTGAGATCTTCGTTAAGAAAGATGCATACTGCCGCTATACAACCATCCAAAACTGGGCAAATAATGTGTATAACTTAGTTACAAAACGTGCAACTTGTGATGCGAATGCAACGATGGAATGGATTGACGGAAACATTGGTTCCAAATTAACAATGAAATACCCAGCTGTTCTGCTAAAAGGAGAAGGTGCTCGCGGAATGACACTTTCCATTGCATTGGCTGGTAAAGGTCAATTACAAGATGCTGGTGCAAAAATGCATCACTTAGCACCAAACACTTCTTCTTCGATTGTTTCCAAATCTATCTCGAAACATGGTGGAAAAGTTTCTTATCGTGGTCTGGTTCACTTTGGAAGAAAAGCAACTGGTGCCCGTTCCAACATTGAATGTGATACCTTGATTATGGATAACGAGTCAACTTCAGATACGATCCCATATAATGAAATTAACAATGACAATATTTCATTAGAACACGAAGCAAAAGTATCTAAAGTCTCAGAAGAACAGCTTTTCTACTTGATGAGCCGTGGCTTATCAGAAGAAGAAGCGACTGAAATGATTGTAATGGGCTTCATTGAGCCATTTACAAAAGAACTTCCAATGGAATATGCAGTCGAAATGAACCGTCTGATCAAATTCGAAATGGAAGGTTCCATCGGTTAAAACAGATAAAACCCTTGTCACAGCAATATTGTGGCAAGGGTTTTTTATAATGGGATATATGTTTGTGCCCGATTTATGCCCTGTAGATTTTCTTAGATCATGTTACAGATGTTGCTTTTGAAATAAACTCTGATAATTTATAAAAAATTTTAATACAAGGACATTGACAATATGGGATGTGACAATACAACAAACGGGCCAGATCGTGGCACAATACTTGCTTTTGATATGTTGTAGTTTACATAAGAGTTGCTCGGAAAAATAAAAGGTGGTGGGAATTTGTTTGTATATATGTTTTTAATAGGGTTGTTAATAGGCCTTGCAATCTATGCACTTACTTATCTTTTTGTAAAAGCAATGGATAATAAGAAAAGGGTTTTAGTGGTTGCGATAATTGGAGGTCTATCTTTAATTGGAAGTCTTACTGTAATAGGTGGATTTGAAGGTATGCCCTTTGGAGTATTAAGTTTAGGAATTCTGGCAATTTCAATTGTATTAGCTTTGTTTGGCCAATGTTCATTAGGGAAAAAGTTAATATATACCATTGTCATTTTGTTTATAATTTCGTATAGTGCATTGATCTATTTCAATCAAGTTGATTACTGGATAGTGAAAAAAACACAATATTCTGGTGGAGATGATTTTGGTTCATATACGGAGCAACTTCAGACAGATACAACTATTCAAGGATACGAAACCTTTACTATTTCAGAGGGAAATAAAGCTGTTATTTTATCTTTAGGTGAAGAAATGGCAGGTAACAACATAGAAGTTCTAGATGTCGAGGAATACGGAAACACAACTGAAATAAAAATAAGAACATTTTATAATAACTCAGTTGAAGCGAACCCTGTCATTGCCATTGGACTAAATCGAGTGCAGTCTGAGATTATTATTACGGATACCGATGGAAGGATTTATGAGAAAGCAACAAAAGATGATTAAAACAAAGTTATCAAATCAACTCTAAGTATATGACTTTAAAAAATTTGTTTTTACTTTTAAACAATCGGGCGCGATTAACTAATAAGCATCGCGCCAATATTCATATAAGGACCCTTTCGCGGAAGACGGGGGGATTATTATTAGTTACAAGTTTTATAAATGGGTGATGATAATTGACTTAGTTGCTATTGGTGTACTGCAATTCTTGGCTGGGACATTTTTTGAATACACAGTAACGATTAGAATTATAGATGGGGTATTGTACATCCTTGCCATTGCTTTTGCCGTGATATACTTGCAGAAAAGGCTAAGGATTTCAAACACAAAAAAATAAGCAATCGGGTGCAATTCCAGAACAAGCGTATGCCATATTAGGAGCAGATTGTTGAGTAAGGGAGGTAATCAGATGGTTCATCTCGAAATTGTAAGTTGTACCAAAACAATACGCCGCATTGGAGGGAATAGAAAATGGATGTAAGGACACTTTTGTTAAAACAATGGGCAAGCTGCTTAGATAAAGAAGACTGGTTTCCACCGCTTGAAAAAGTACTAGAGAATATTACTTTGGAACAGGCAATTTGGACACCAGTTGAGGGGGAACATTGCATTTGGGAATTAGTTTGTCATTTACTTTTCTATGAAAAGAGAATTCTGTTACGCTTTCTTGGTGAAACAGCAAATGAACCAAAGGCAGAAAATAATGACGCTACATATCGATTACCAACTGAGACCTTTCAAAATTGGAAGGAAACAAAACAAGAATACTTTTCTGTTCATCGTGAACTTGAAAAAATACTAGCAAAATCAGAACTAGAAGATTTGTATAGACCGATTCCTGATGATAATCCATTAGTGCTTGAACTGAAGAGTTTAGCAATGCACAACGCATATCATATTGGGCAAATTGTATTCCTCAGTAAAATGCAAGGAGCCTGGGCAGGGAAACGCAGCTTTTAAAAAAGCTTCATTAGCTTTACAGTTATTCGTTTACCGGGCGCTTTTCTTTAATAAGGATTAGCGCTTATTTTCATTATAGATTTAACCCTGCCTATACCTTACTTAACCACCGTGCTCTCTTTTACTTCTCAATAAAAACTCTTGGATATACTATAATGAAATAAGAGTGTTTGAATGAAAAGAATTCTTCTTGGAGTTCTGACAGTTAGTTCAATTCTTGTAGTCATATTCAACTTTATGAATAATAATGGGAAGCCGCAGAGTCAAGTGAATGCAAATGACTCTACAGAAGTTAAAAGTGTAGATATAACTCAATCTGAATTTGGAGAAAAGGTTGCTGAAAAATTGGAATCTAAAGGTTATAGCTCAACTGGTTTAATCATGAGTCAAGACTATGAAAAAAGGATAAAGTATATTGTGGTAATCTCGGAAACTGAAAATAAAGGAAAGGCCACAAAAAAGGATATACAACAAACCTTTGAGAAGGTTGCTAAGTCCTATGAGTCAAAACCATTTACTGTTCAGTTACAGGAAAAGCAACAGTAATATTAGAAAATATGATTCATGTTGTATATCAACCCCCTCAACTAACGGGTGCAGTTGTTGATTAACCACCTCTGTGCGGGAATTGGACCATTTTGTTGAACAAGAAAGCAATTTAAAGTTTAAAAGTTCTATTAAGAAAGGTTGGTTTTAAATTTGGAATTTAAGGAATTCACTGCAGCACAGGTAAGAATAGCTAGACCTACTGATAAATTTGAAGAAATCATAAATTTTTATCAATATGGCTTAGGACTTAAACAAATTCAACAATTTAAAGGGCATAGGGGTTATGAAGGAGTCATATTTGGATTGCCAGATGTTGATTATCATTTAGAATTTACCCGCCATATTGATGGTAGTCCTTGCCCTGCCCCAACAAAAGATAATCTCTTAGTATTTTATATAACTAGTAAAAATGAAATCAATAAAGTATCAGAACGGTTAAGGAAAATGGGATATACAGAGGTTAAACCGGAGAATGGATACTGGAAGGAACAAGGGATTACAATAGAAGATCCCGACGGTTGGCGAATAGTATTAATGAACAGGTCTTATGTCCAATAAATTATTAACTCTGTTTTTTTAGCTGGCTTATTTCATTAACGGGCGCGTTTATCGAATAACGCGTCCTTCTGTTATAGGGCCATTTAATGGAATAAGCAAGGTATCAAAAAAAATTTTAGAATTGAACTTGACAACAAACAGATAATCTTTTATATTTGTTACAGTCAGTACTGACAGTTAAAAAGAATAGAGGTTATTTGAATGACTTCAAGTAGAAAACAGGCTACTTCTGATAAAATCATGAACGTTGCTATAGATCTTATGGCAGATAGAGGATACAATGGCGTATCGACTGAAGAAATTGCAACAAAAGCCGGGTTTAGTGAAAAAACGCTGTTTAGGCACTTTAAAAGCAAACAAAATCTGTTAGAGACAGCCTTTCAACGTTATCATTATGCAGGAAGGATGAAAGATCTCTTTGATGAGAACATAAAATGGGATCTTCATGCAGACTTACTAATGATAAGCCAAACGTATCACAGGATCATGTATCAGAATCGAAAAATGATTCAAATTAGTGCAAGGGGACATAAAGATCTTCCTGGATTTCAGGAGGCTACTCATAAGCATCCTCAACAGTTAAAGGAGTTCTTAACTGAATACTTCAGAGAAATGTGTGAAAAGGGAAAAGTTATTAAAACGGATCCTAAAAGGCAGGCTGTTGCATTTCTATACATGAATTATGGTGCAGCTATGGGACGAATCAATAAGGACCCAATACTAGAAGTTATTCCTATTGAAACCTTTATCGAAGAAAGTGTCTCGATATTTACTAGGGGTTTAACCCCCTAGTCATTTTTTGAAAAATATGTCAGTCAGTAGTGACGATCAAAGGTGGGTATGGTTACTAATCAAATACTTATTCTTGTCATCGTGCACCCTGACCGTTTAGTTGGAAGTATTTTATGGTTTTATGTGATCAGTTTGGAGATGGCAATCACTTATTGTAGTAAAGTCGCGTTACCAGACAAAGTTGTTATTTAATTTGAGGAGGTTAATTAATATGCCGAGAATAAAAGAGAACGAATTTTTTACGGTAATGGTAGAGTTCGAGGTCGACCCAACATATCAACAAGCATTGATTGATGGAATTGCTGATCAAGTCGAACAACACTTTACCCATTTCACTGGATTTGTTTCAGCAAGCTTTCATGCAAGTGAAAATGGAAGTCGGGTGGTGAACTATGGGCAATGGTTGTCAAAGGAAGCTTGGGAGAGTAGCTCTCCAGCAACTGGTTTTGATATAGCCAAAGCATCCATCGCTGAAGTTATTAAGCGCTGTGGGGCCAGGACTGTAGAGGTCGATACCTTTCAAGTTACACGAGTGATCGAGAAAACATGAAGACAAAAAAGTAGCTCTTTATCAATAATACAATGCTTATTTCAAAAAACAATTTTGTTTAAAAGCAACAAAGTTAAAAGTTCCCCTGGATAGAAAGTATATATTTTTATTGGAGGAGTAAAACATGATTAAGATAGCAATTATTATTGGGAGTACGCGTCCGGGTCGCAATGGGGAGGCAGTAGCACGTTGGGTACATGAAATAGCAAATAGACGCAGTGATGCCGAGTTCGAGATTGTGGATATTGCAGAGTATGACTTACCATTGCTCGACGAGCCCATGGGAGCAGCATCCGAGCAGTATACCAAGTCTCATACAAAAAATTGGTCTAAGAAGATTACTTCTTTTGATGGCTATGTTTTCGTTACTCCCGAGTATAACCATGCAACATCCGGCGCTCTTAAGAATGCTATTGATTATTTATATAAGGAGTGGAACAATAAAGCTGCTGGTTTTGTAGGATATGGTGCCAATGGAGGTACTCGTGCAGTCGAGAACTTACGGCTTATCATGGGTGAACTTATGGTTGCCGACGTGCGTGCTCAAGTCGCATTATCACTATTTACTGACTTTAAAAATTTTAGTGATTTTAAACCTGAATCCTTTCAAGAGGAGTCTGTCAACAAAGTAATTGACCAAGTCATTTCTTGGAGCAATGCATTGAGAGTTCTTCGAAATATTGAGTAGATTTATCGTTGAATACTAATTATTGTTGTATAAAAATTAGTAAATGAGTTTCCGTTATCGTGCGCATTTCCGAAGTTGAAATGCGCTCTATTTTTGAATAGGACAATTTAGTTGAAGAAGGACTTTTATAGTTAAACTAGAATTAGAAGTATAAGGGTACTGACAACAATTGTCAAGGAAGTTGTTTAATCATTTATTTGTAAAATGATCAATTTTAAAAAGTGAAATAGGAGGATCTTTAAAATGACGCATCCCGTTTTAAAAATGTACGACTACCACGCATGGGCAAATAGAGTGATCATTGATCGTTTAAAAGAACTGCCAGAGGACATTTATCATAAGGAAATTCAAAGTGGTTTCTCTTCGGTATCAAAGGTGTTATCCCATATTTACATCGTAGACTGTACCTGGTTTGGTGTTATCTCAGGTAAAAGTATGAGTGAAGCGATGACGTCTGCGAATGAATTAAGTGAACAAGTGGAGACAAAAAATATTGATGAAGTGGAAAAGTTATACTTAGATTTATCTGAGCGATATAATGCACTTCTCAACAGCCAAGAAAATCTGGAAAGGGTAATTTCAGTTAATAATCCATATGCAGGGTTGCTTGAGACTTCTGTTTCTGAAACTGTACTACACGTAGTCACTCACGGATCCTATCATCGTGGGAATATAGCCACCATGTTGCGGCAAATGGGACACACCTCTGTCATGCAAGATTATGGACTTTACCTATATCAAAATAGGTAGAGTAACTCAAGCACCAAACTTCATGATTATTCAATTTAAAGGGTTGTTTAGAACAGTTCTTCAACTTTGGTAGTACTAATGTTGATTAAGATTTGAACTAATTTCAACGACCCTGAGTTATTCCATAATAGACCAGCTATAAAAAGTCAAGCATTATTTGTAAATTATTTTCCTGTAAATCCTTTTTTTCTACGCATTTTTGTACGACAAATAGACCACCCGTTTGGGTGATTTTAGAAATTGGATGAATAAGTTGTTTATAATTCTTTGATTAAGCTCGAGGTTCATAAGGCTGTCCATCTCTCAAAATCGCAAATATGATGTGCGTTAATTTCCGAGCGACGGCGCCTACCGCAGTTCCATAAACTTTTTCTCGGTTTCTTAATTTTTGATAATAAAGGGATAATGCAGGATCATGAAAACTAGCCACAAATGCTGCTTGCCAAATAGCGCGTCTCAGATAAGGCGAGCCACGTTTTGACATCTTGGTATAGGAACTGTTGAACTCGCCCGATTGGTTAACGGACGCATCTAGACCGGCAAACGCCACTAACTGTCCAGGACGCTCAAAGCGATTAATGGATCCAATTTCACCTAATATGACGGCAACTGTTAGGTGACTCACTCCAGTAATGGTCGTTAAAAAATGCTTTTGTTGATTCGAGAGCTCCATCATTGTTACCTCGATTTGTACTAATTGTTTTTCAAGTAACATGATTTGTTCCAATAAAAGTTGGATCTGCATCCTAAAAACGTCTGTACCGATGGAAACTCCAAGAAAGCGATGATTTTCCGTTTAACATCGGGGCTTTGGTCAACTAAGGTATAACGTAATCGCTCAAGATGCCGAAGTTGAAGTAAATCTTCTTCTATAAAAGGCGTTTCTTTCGGGGAGTCAATGCGAATTACCTGAGCAATGAGAAAGGCATCCTTCACATCCGTTTTTGTCTTACGAATATAAAAGTTCCGTAAAGCATCGGACTGCATCGGGTTAAAAACAGTAACCTTAAACTCAAGTTTATGAAGGAAAGAAAAAACAGATAACCAATAATGACCGGTGGCTTCCATACCACAAACACAATTTTCGGGTGTAGCTTGGTGTTGATTCAGGAATTTAAGGAGTTTATCACTACCTGTTTTAGAGTTAGCGAAACGTACTGTTTTTCCAATAGAATTGCCTTTTTCGTTAATCAATCCAGTTTCGTGATGACGTTTTCCAATATCAATTCCAAGATAGATCATAACAACACCTCAAAGTAAAATTAACCAGAGTAGAAGGAAAACCTCTAAAACTTGATAGATACCCAACCTCGTTCGATATACGACAACCACGTGTCATCCAGCTCATTCGAATAGGTCTATAAAGAAAGAGGTGCCAGTCTATTGCACGAAGACAATGCTTCAAGGGCGCAGAACGGCATCCTCTCTCTGATTTAAATCCATTATACCTTGAATGAAAGGTACATAGATTTATCACCAGAAAAAATCTGGTTAATAATAATATACGAGGGCGCTTTTCTGGAATAAAGATCAGTGCCGAATCTTGAGGAAAAGGGCCAGATTGTGGAGTAAATCATTAAAGACCAGATGATTAATTATTCTTAACGAGTTATGCTGCAATAAATAATGTAATGAAATGTGGTGATTAAATGAATCAGAGAATAAACCAATACAACCAGCCAATTGGCAAAGCAATGCCTAACTGGCAGAAACGAGCACTCCCTGCAGATATGTATTATGTTGGGAAATATACGATTGTCACTAAGTTGACTTGCGAGCATAGTAAAGCTCTCTATGAATGCTTTAAACACTCGAACCCTAGTAATTGGACTTACTTGCCAGAAGAGCCCCCTCAAAACTATGAAGAATTTGAAAAGATGCTACTGAAAAAAATAGCAAGCAAGACAGAAGTTTTTTATGTTGTGCTGAATAAAGAGACGATCCAGCCTCTTGGAATTTTTAGTTTGATGAGGATTGATCAAGAAAATGGGGTAGTTGAAGTAGGGCATATCAATTTTTCAGATGCATTAAGAAGGACACGCATATCTACTGAGGCACATTATCTATTAGCTGCATATGTATTTGAGGAACTTCAGTACCGACGTTATGAATGGAAATGTGATTCTCTCAATGCTCCTTCTAACAAAACTGCTAAAAGGTTAGGGTTTCAATATGAAGGGACATTTAGAAACAACCAGATTTATAAACAACGTTCACGAAACACCAACTGGTTTTCAATGCTAAAAGAAGAATGGCCACTACATAAACAAGCATTAACCCAATGGTTGGCAGAGGAGAACTTTGATGACAAAGGAGTTCAAGTTCAAAGGTTAGAAGCATTTAAGCAATAAGAACAAAATTGCTTGTTTATTTTTTTAATGCAAAAGGGCGCTTTCCTTTAAGATCGCTTCTTTTTTATAACCCCTAGTGAATATACATGTATAAATAATATTATATGGGGGGCTATGGAGATACGAGGGAGGGCAAATTTAAGTGTTAGTTGGATAACTTTGTTTCTGATGGGTACTGATTTATTTGTGGCGTCTCCGTTATTACCGTTCATTTCGGAAGCATATAAGGTTAGTCCAGAGACGACCGGATGGATGGTAACTGTTTTTGCGGTTACATATGCCTTTTCGGCTCCATTCTTTGGTTGGCTTTCAGATAAAAAGGGACGAAGAACAATTATTACGTTTGGTTTATTATTGTTCGCTATTTCTAACGCGCTAACTGCTTTTGCTTCTTCATTTTTATGGCTAATTGTTAGTCGTATTTTAGCTGGTTTATCCGTTGCTTCAATTACTCCTTTGATATACGCAATCATTGGAGATATAGCTCCACCAAATCGAAGAGGAAAATGGCTTTCGATTGTTGTCTCAGGACACTTAACAGCTCTTTGGGCAGGTGCGCCATTCGGTACGTTATTAGAGCATTTTCTTGGTTGGCGTTCAGTATTGTTGTAATGGCGATCATAGGAGCCATATTGGCGGTAGTGAACTTCAAGACATGGAAATCTATTCCTAAAAGTGATTTAACAAGAAGTCGTCTATTAGAAGGGAATCTTCTAAGAATACTTGGTTCCGTAAGTGTTACTACCATTTGGGCGATTTCCATGTATGCCCTTTATGTTTATTTAGGTGCAGCGCTTTACTCCGAAAATAGATTCTCATCATCAGAAATCGCATTGGCTGTTACCTTTTTTGGTGTCGGTGCTGTTTTAGGAAGCCTTACAAGTGGGCAATTAACAGATAAATTTGGAGAAAGAAAGATTTCGAAGGCTACGCTAATTTTCTTAACTCTAGTACTCATTTGTTTAGGGATATTCTTCTCATCTGGCGATTCGATTTATTTCTTTCTGTTTATATGGGCTTTAGTCGGGTATGCAGGATTTACATCATACCAAGTGAGATTAGCAGTGGAATATCCAAAAGAACGAGGAATTGTTATGGCATGGAATAATACTGCTCTGTATATTGGTATCACCATTGGTTCAATGATTGGAGGTTATGTCATATCTATTTGGGGATATTCTCAACTCCCATATGTTTGTAGTATTGCAGCAATCGCTAGCTTTGTGCTTAGTACCCAAAAGGTAAAAGAAAAAAAGAACCAACTTTTTCAATAGATACTTGACATCAGAACGAGATCTTTTTGTTTTCGTATCAGGTACTTTAATGGGAGATTCCTTTTAGAATTTAAACAATCGTTTTCTAATATCGCGATATTCAAGAAAAGGGCGCTTATCCCGAATTGAACTGCACCTCCAATTTGTTAGTTGTGTCTAACAATTGGGGTGCAGTTCAAATAAAAATGCGCCCAATATTGCTTTCTAGGGCCAATTAATAGATTAACTTTTTTAACATTGTGTGTAATAACGGCGGAGATTAATTTTATTAAATATGTATTAATAAAAGCTGAGCATTATTTTCAAGGTTTTGAGTTATCTTGTATATAATGCTTTTTTCTTTTTTAAGGATTGTTGAAACCATTTTGGATCAGTTGTCGTCTAAAGGCCAAATAACTAAATCTAGCTGAAAATAGGAGGAGTCATGGAAGAGGGGAAGAAAGAAGAGATTCTAGAGAGAGTCATGACCGAATATGGGAGTGATCTAGTTAGATTAGCGTTTAGTTACGTCAAAGACAAAGAAACTGCAAAGGATATGGTTCAGAACACCTTTATTAAATGCTATGAGAACTTAGATAACTTTCGTTTTGAATCATCAATAAAAACCTGGCTATACAGAATTACAATCAATCAATGTAAGGATTATTTTAGAAGTTGGCACTTTCGAAAAGTTCAAGCAAGAAGCTTCTTGGAAAGCGCGATTGGAACTTTTTTACCTTCAGCAGAAGATAAGATGATTAAAAATGCCAAATCTGAAGAGATGAGGAGTCTTATCTTTTCTTTATCCAAAAATTATAGGGAAGTTATCTTTTTGTATTACTATGAGTCTTTATCCATTAAAGAAATAGCCCATGTAGCAGAATTAAATGTCAATACAGTTAAAACAAGACTAAGCAGAGCAAAACAAAGATTAAAAATTTTAATTGAGGAGGGAAATGCTTATGAATAAAAAATTTAAGAAGGAGGTTTTTTCTTATTTGGAAAAGGAAGATCTGAAATTCACGAAAGAAGATAGGATTGAAACATTAAATAAAATTCAAGACAGGAAAGATCAAAAACAAGGCAGCAATAGAACTCTACTTAACACAGGCAAACGTTATGTCGTTCCTGTATTAGGTTCTGTAACGGCAATAATCTTAGCACTTGTTATACTTCTGCCGAATCTAAACTTTGGCAACGAAATGGTTCAAGAAACCGAACAACAAGCATATCAACAAGAAGATTTATCTTTTTCAGTGTTATTACTGGGAAAAGATTCAGCTGGTGAAACGAATCGTAGGAGCAATATTAACATCGTACTGACTTACAATAGCGATGACAACAGTATGAATGTCGTGTCAATTCCTCGTGAGGCGCATGTCGAAATTTTTAATTCTAAAGGAGAAATAATAGACAATGATAAGTTAATGCATGCATCTGCTTATGAGCCAGACCCTGAAGCCGCTATAACAACAGTTTCAAACCTTTTAGATATTTCAATCGATTATTATGCCACTTTTTCGGAAGAGCATATATATAATAAGTTAGGAATTGTTAAGGAGGATTTAAAGGGGAATCGGGAATTAATTAGCGAAATGGGTGATTTAATTAAAGATCAATTGTCCGCTTCAGAAATTAAAGCCCTTTTGGAAGAAAGTGGTAAAAAAAATATTCCAAACGGTTCATTAAACCAAATGGAGGATATGAATTCTGTGTCCATGCAGGTCATCGATATGGCACAGGAGGCAGAGGAAAAAATTATTAAAGGCGTCTATTATACTGAAATTAACCAAAATTTATTGGAAAAGACATCTGACACGTTAAATAAGCACCTGGGTGATAATTAATGCTAGTGGATTTCCACAAACAGGCGCAATTCTGGAATAAGAGTTGTGCTCTTTATTTATGATTATTTATGAAAAGGGTCATTTAATCGAATAAAAGAAATGGTATAGATATAAAGGAATTGTTTTAGTAATCTAGAAGAAGTCTATAGTAATAAATTTTACACATAAGGAGATAAAACTATGGCAAAAAACAAATTACTAAGAATGGACAATGTCGGCATCGCTGTAGAATCCCTTGATAACGCAATCCTTTTCTTTGAGGAGATTGGCTTGAACCTCGAAGGACGAGCCACTGTCGAAGGTGAATGGGCTGGTCGCGTAACCGGATTGGGTTCTCAGTGCGTAGAGATTGCTATGATGGTTACCCGAGATGGTCACAGCCGAATTGAACTTTCACGATTTCTCAACCCACCTACTATATCAGATCACCGGACTGCTCCTGTAAATGCGCTTGGTTATCTACGCGTCATGTTCACCGTTGAAGATATTGACGAAATGGTATCCAGACTCACTAAGTATGGTGCTCAGATCGTTGGCGAAGTGGTTCAGTACGAGGACTCGTATCGGCTCTGCTACATTCGTGGAACCGAAGGAATTCTAATCGGTTTAGCGGAACAACTCGGTAACAAATAAGTAAGTAACGTTTTTATATAAAGCCTTTACTGAAATGTTATATGCCAATCCGTCTCAATTTGAAAAAAATTCTTATTCAATAAAAGGGCGCGCTCACGGAATTAAAGAATACGCCCGCTGTTGGCTCATATGGCCAGATTGTGGAGTAAAAAAGATTTTTAGCAATCGAGAAGAAATCCTTGGCAGTCGTATGAAGTAATGGTATTAAGTTAATGGGCAGGATAGTTCAATAGTATTTGTTACTAAAAAAGATAGTAAGATAAAAATCGGCAACTGTCCCTTTCCCTAGTTTAATTATACCATAGTTTCCTGACCATTTTTAGACTGTTTTTTATTTTTAAAAATTGTTAGCATAAATCAAGTAATGTTGCTTCTTTGACGCAGTCTGCAGCTATTAAATGGGAGGGAAAGATATGAATCAATATGTTTTAGAGCTTCAGGAGATTGATAAAACAAGACAAAGGGCGACCGGAGGCAAAGGGGTTAATTTAGGGGAATTATCAAAAATTCATGGAATACAAGTGCCGGAAGGATTTTGTGTTACGACAGAAGCCTATCAAAAAGCTCTCGAACAAAATGAAGCCTTCTACGCATTGTTGGATCAACTAACACTGCTTAAAGTAGAGGATCGAGATCAAATTGGTGAAATCAGCAGGAGGATTCGAAAAACCATAATGGAAACAGAGGTTCCTTCCGATGTTATGGGCGCAGTCGCTGACTATCTCTCCCAATTTGGCGATGAACATGCTTATGCAGTGCGTTCCAGTGCAACTGCTGAAGATTTACCATATGCCTCTTTTGCCGGTCAGCAAGAAACCTATTTAAATATTATCGGAAAAGAAGCTATTTTGAGTCACATCCGAAAATGTTGGGCTTCCCTATTTACGGATCGTGCGGTAATCTACCGAATGCAAAACGGATTTGATCACAGACAAGTGTATTTATCCGTTATCGTTCAAAGGATGGTTTTCCCACATGCTTCAGGAATTTTATTTACTGCTGACCCCATTACCTCCAATCGAAAGCTGCTATCAATCAATGCCAGTTTTGGACTTGGAGAAGCATTGGTCTCTGGTTTGGTATCCGCCGATTGTTATAAAGTAAAGGAAGAGGAAATCATCGATAAAATGATCGCAATCAAAAAATTGGCCATATACGGACGAAAAGAAGGCGGAACAGAGACCCAGCAGATAGATGCGGATCAGCAAAAGACTCAAACACTTACTGAACAACAAATTTTACATCTGGCACGCATCGGAAAACGGATCGAAGCTTATTTTGGTTGCCCACAAGATATCGAATGGTGTTTGGTTGACGATACATGTTATATTGTTCAGAGTCGTCCAATCACGACTTTATATCCCATCCCTGAAGCGACTGATCAAGAAAATCACGTTTATGTATCTGTTGGGCATCAACAAATGATGACTGAAGCCATGAAACCATTGGGATTGTCTTTTTTCCTGTTAACGACTCCTGCACCCATGCGTAAAGCTGGTGGAAGGTTGTTTGTTGATGTCTCCCATCAACTGGCATCACCTGACAGCAGAAAGAATATAATAGATGCCCTAGGACAATCCGATCCCCTCATAAAAGACGCACTTATGACTATCGTAGAGCGAGAAGACTTTATTAAATCATCACCAAATGATATAAAAGTACAGAGTCCTGAACAAAGCAATAAAGGTATATCGGTTATGGATTCTCAAGCACAAATCGAAAAAGAACTGAAAATTGTTTCTGATTTGATTAAGAGCAGTCAAACATCGATAGAAGGGTTAAAACAAAACATCCAAACGAAATCAGGTTCAGATTTATTTGATTTTATTCTAGAAGATATACTGCGATTAAAGAAGGATCTATTTGACCCACGTATGAGTGTGATTATGGATGCGATGGATGCTTCATCATGGATCAATGAAAAAATGAATAAGTGGTTAGGCGAAAAAAACGCAGCAGACACGCTTTCTCAATCTGTACCAAATAATATTACTTCAGAAATGGGTCTGGCGCTTTTGGATGTTGCCGATGTGATTCGCCCTTATCCGGAAGTAATTGATTTTTTACAGCAAGCAAAAGACAATAACTTTTTGGATGAACTGGTTAAGTTTGACGGTGGAAAGGAAGCTCAGAACGCCATAATAGCTTATCTTAACAACTACGGAATGCGATGTGTTGGAGAAATCGATATTACGAAAACCCGTTGGAGCGAAAAACCAATTACACTTGTCCCTATGATTCTTAGTAATATCAAAAACTTCGAGTCTAATGCCAGCAAACAGAAATTTGAGCAAGGTCGACGTATTGCTTTGAAAAAAGAACAAGAGTTATTAGATCGATTGAAGCAATTACCGGATGGTGGCCAAAAAGCTAAAGAAACAAAACGAATGATTGACCTAATTCGGAATTTCAGCGGGTTTAGGGAATATCCAAAATACGGTATGATTAATCGCTACTTTGTTTATAAACAGGCTTTACTGAAAGAAGCCGAACAGCTCGTACAAGTAGGCGTGGTTCATGAAAAAGAAGATATATACTATCTCACTTTTGAAGAACTTCGTGAAATCGTACGCACACATAAACTGGATGATCAGATCATTAGTAAACGAAAAGATGAGTACAAATTATATGAAAAACTAACTCCTCCACGTGTGATCACGTCTGATGGTGAAATCATTACAGGAGCATACAAACGAGAAAATCTCCCAGCAGATGCTATTTTAGGTCTTCCTGTCTCTTCCGGAGTTATAGAGGGATGCGCTCGGGTCATTTTAAACATGGGAGATGCTGATCTAGAAGATGGAGATATATTAGTCACAGCCTTTACCGACCCTAGCTGGACACCATTGTTTGTATCCATAAAAGGTCTAGTCACCGAAGTTGGCGGACTGATGACCCATGGAGCGGTTATCGCACGTGAATATGGCTTGCCAGCAGTTGTTGGAGTGGAAAATGCTACGAAGCTGATCAAGGATGGACAAAGGATCAGGGTGAACGGAGCAGATGGGTATATAGAAATACTATAATTGATTCAATTAAATCATAAAAGAAGAACGTTTGAATTAGGAGAATCATTAACAATGTGGTGCTTTGCGGTCTAGGGTAAGAACTTTGTCACTGGGACATATAAGGGAACAGTAACTAAAGATAGATATTAATGTATATTAAGTTTATCTTGAAATCGAGTCTTACGTTAAAGGGTGCAAATCTGGAATAAGGTCTTTCCTGAATCGGGCCAGATTGTCGAACAACGCGGTACTCTTGATTTCTAGAAGGGTTGTACGAAAATACTCTTATGATTTATGAGATAAAGATGGCAGTAGTTTGAAATTTTGTCTTTAAGAGGTGTAGTATGTCCAAGGCTGATAAGATGCTCGCCATTTTATGGTTGTTAAAAACGAAAAAACAGATGACTGCTAAACAATTGGCGAATGAACTTGAAATCCATATTCGAAGTGTTTATCGCTATATTGATTCGTTGTGTGCCAGCGGCGTTCCAATTATAGCTGATTCCGGGCATAACGGTGGGTACCGTTTGCTTTATGACTTGACTAAAGCTCCACTTTTTTTTGGCATGGATGAACAGAAGGCACTTGTCCATGCATCCAAATTTGCAGAAGAGGCTGGCTACCCCTTCGGTGACGCATTAAATCGAGCGGTTTCCAAGCTGAAAAGATACACAAATCCGAATCAATCAGAGGAAATTGACCGTCACGAAAAGGGAATTGATGTGATTAGTCCTAAACCTGATTCTTCCTTGAATTCTTTTCTTCAGGAGTTGGAAATATCAGTGGCAGATGGCAAAATGCTCACTATAGTGTATCAAAAAGGATACCAAGCCTCCTTGCAGGAACGTCGGGTTGATCCATATGGATTGACGTATTGGAAGGGAAAATGGTATGTCATCGCCTATTGCCATTTACGCCGTAATATTCGCAGTTTTCGAGTGGATCGCATTCAATCCTTATCCATCACAGATATTATATTTAAAAAGCCAGAAAGTTTTTCAACTCGGCAGTTTTTCCTTCAAAATCTTTTACCTGATAGGGAAAATCAGAACCAACTACTGACGGTTTCCATTCAAGGTACTCCGCATGCCATTAATGATCTGTGTAATCATTGGTTATTTGGACACGCGATTGTGGAACGATCGAAAAATCGGGCTTATTTTAAACTTGATGAAAGTGCCATTTCGACTTATGTTCCTAATTTTTTGCTTACTTATGGAACAACGGTTGATGTTTTAGAACCTACTTTTTTAAAGGAAAAATTAGTTGATGCTGTTTCAAAATTACTTTATCATCACCAAAAATCTGAACTTGACTGACCGCAATTGTCAGTCAAGTTGTTTTATAGTAAGACAAGGTCGTCAGATAAGAGAATGAATGACGATCAAACAATCTTACTTTTTGGAAGGTGATGGAATTGAAACTACTGCAAATTAGACTTTTGGTCAAAGATTTTAGAAAAAGCGTTTCGTTTTACAAAAAACACCTTGAATTACCAATTAGCTTGTATGAGGAAGCCATGGAGTATGCTCTCTTTGACACGGGAGAAACCAAAATTGAACTTTTACCTCGAAACGTGATGGCTAGAGGAGTCGGTGAGGAAAATAAGCCTGTGGATGTGGAAACACAATCATCATTCTTATTTCAGTTTAAGGTGGAAAATGTCGATAAGGCTTACAAGCATCTTCGTGAAAAGGACATTACGTTTGTGAACGAGCCCCATGATCGTACAGAGTGGGGCGCTCGGATTGCTCATTTGTGTGATCCGGATGGAAACTTGATTGAAATCTATACAATGCTGGGGGGAGACGAATAATAAGTGTGTTTTAATTTTTCTTTCTGTGTACGTAATTGTCTAAATGGGGGGTGCTTTTATTGCAAAGTACGCTCTATCTGAATGATGCGAAACGTAATGCCGGAAAAGGGTAGAATGATGATTTATATTGCACTGTTGCGAGGTGTTAACGGAGGTGGAAGAAATAAAATCAAAATGGCCGAATTGAGGCGCGCTCTTGAAGCAATTGGCTTTAGCCAAGTTCAAACATATATTCAAAGCGGTAATATCTTGTTTGAATCGAATGAAAGGGAAGAATCGTTGCAGAAACAAACCGAGAAGAGAATTGAGGAAGAATTCGGCTTTTAGAGGACCGTAAATCGATATTTGAATAAAATAGAAATTAAAGTTGCTAAGGAAAAGCTTTTATTAATAAGATGGTTCAAAGTACTGAAACATTAGACGAAAGGGGATGTAGTAGGGGTAGGCGGCCGTACGAAAAATGGCCGCATATGTCTCAAGGTGTGTTTCTGTTGGTTTTCCTGCCGGTATAACTACTAGACTGCTTGGAGGCAATCACATTATAGAAAAAGGATTTTTTGCTTCCATATACAGGCAAATTTCATAAAAAAAAGTTGCTAGACTAACTGCCAAAGTGCAATAACGTATAATGCAAATTATCTCTAGGTTTTTCCATAATTGATGCGCTTCTTTTAGTAGTGGAACATACTCCGCCCCCTCTTTATATGCAGTTCGAAATAGACGAGTTCCTCCACCGGCAGCTGAGAGGTCATGCCCGATACCGAATTGTTCAAATCCGATAACCGAAGCTTCCTGATAATAAACGTGGGTGGCTTTTGAAAAAAGGTTATCCAGATGATAAGGCTGAGGTAGATGTAAACGGACAAAAGATTATTCCAAGGAAAGTACTAGCTGAAATGATTAAAAAAAATAGTAAACAACAAAATCAGAATCAAAAGCATGAGTCTATATTAGAGGGTGGTCGGGAATCGTTTATCCACAAAAAGGAAACCTATAAAACAGTATTAGGGTCTTTAAAGTTAAAAAATTATTCTTTTTATATGGTATCAATTTTTCTAAGAGTGAATAAATCACTCTTGCTACATGTCTTGTTAAAATCAATTGAACTAAAACAGGACAAAGCGAAATGACTCGACAATATATGGTGGGGAATGGATATGTTTTGTCCAAAGTTCATGTTACCCCCGTAATAGTGTTCTTGTGCCCGGTCAGCTTGATAAAGTATGAATTAGTTTGAAGACTAATAATAGCAAAAACGCATAACATAAACGTTTTGATTAGATAAAACATGAGTTGAAAGTCAAAAATATTCAAATTCGAAATGGAAGGTTCCATCGATTAAAACAGACAAAACCCTTGTCACAGCAATGTTTGTGGCAAGGGTTTTAGTTTGTGATTTATACCTAATGTGTATCTAATCATGATGCAAGGTGTTTACTTCATTTTCACTTGAATATCTTTTACTAATCGGTAGTTGATTACTAACATACCTGCACTTAACAGCAGTAAGATGATTATAGAAGTGAATATAGACAGTGAAAGTCCTTCAAAATGAACACCATACACGGTCACCGTTTCTCCGTTGATAACATTTTCTAGCATCACTAAGACAAAGCCAAAAAAACTTGCGAATATGCCTTTCCACCAGTTATATCGATAGAAAACATGGCCGATAAACCAACCAATGATATAGTAAAGCCATGAAGTTATTATAAATAATAGAAAGTAGCTGATCCAATATCCGAAACTGTGGAATTGTAAATGTTCTGGATAATGAATACCAAATAGTGATAGGACGATTCCTTCTATTACAGGAAGAAGCATACTAATGACCCCAATGGTTATAGTGATCATGAGCGAAGCGATAGCCCCGCCTATAAAATAGGTTCTCCGTGTAAGTCCATGTTCCGTATAATATCGAAGAAACGTGAATACCATCATGATCCCAACAACGAGCATAAAAATAGGGCTAGATTCATTCATAAAATACATAAAGTGATCTATCGCTGGTTCTACTTCACCAAAATAATCTCCAATCCAATGCAAAACACGAAGGATGATAATAATAGCAAATAACCAAATTGACCATTTCAACCATTCTTTATAGAGCTCCCTAATAACAGTTTTATTTAAATGCTGACGCATCATGCTTCCTCCTTTGTGAGATATGTGAATAAATGTTGCAAGGAGATCGGAGAAACTTCAAGATCTTTTAATTTAGCACGTCTCCAGTCTTCCTCCTTGAATTCCCCATAAATTGTTGTAGCCTTGGTACCACCTAGCTTTTCCTCATGCAAAATATGTTTGTTTGCAGTAAATTCATCGACGATCTCGTTAGCTCCAATAAGTTTTACTCCTCGATTCGTGAAGGTTTCAAAATCTTCATCGGCTACTAGTTTGCCATGATGTAGAATGAGAATATGATCAAATAGATGCTCCATTTCAGAGACCAAATGGGTGGAAAGAATAAACATTCTATCGTTTCTTTCATGTTCTTTTAATAGTTCCTGATAAAACATTTCTCTTGTCGGTGCATCAAGCCCTAAATATACCTCATCAAAAATGGTAACTGGTGTGCGATTTGCAAGCCCAAGCATAATGTGGAAAGCAGCAACCATTCCCTTTGAAAATTTACTGAGTGGCTTGTTTACATCAATTTTGAATTTGGAAATTAATTGATCTGCATAAGTTTCATCAAAGTGTGGTCGGTGTAATTTAACTGATTCGAGGTATTTATTTGCATTTTCAATTGCTTCATCTTTATAAACACGGTCGTAACCAAAGTGAATATTTTTCATATGATTAGGGTGTTCAAACAGCTCATTACCATCAAAGGTAATGGTACCTAATGTAGGAAGGCGATAAGAAGCAACTAATGATAACAATGATGTTTTTCCAGCTCCATTTCTTCCGATTAGGCCGTAGATTTTTCCAGATTCCAATACAGTTGTAACATCATTAAGACTTTGTTGTTTTCCATAAGTTAAAGAGATATTTTTTAGTTCAAGTTTATGCGTCATTATGGATTTCCTCCTTTGTTTTCTTGATTAAATCAAATAGTTCTTCTTCTGAAAGTTTCAGTTTTTCAGCTTCTAGGATCATATTTATTAAATAGACAGAAGCAAAATTTTCCTTTCTTTTTTGGAGCAATTTCTGTTGTGCTCCTTTTGCGACAAACATACCAATTCCTCGTTTTTTATAAAGGATCCCTGCTTCGACTAATTGATTCATACCTTTTGCAACAGTAACGTGATTCACTTTATAGAAATTTACGAGTTGCGTTGTGGAAGGTGCCTGTTCTCCTTCTTTGAGAGACCCTCGAACTATTTGATCCTCTACTTTTTCTCGAATTTGTATAAATATTGGTTTTTCCGATTGAAAATGTTGAGCCATATCATCAACGCCTTTATTGTTTGTTATATGGTTATATAGTAAGCTATATAACCATATAAATGCAAGTGTGAATTTATAATAATTTAACGTTCGTTTGTTTCTCTAATAAATTATGTTTTTGCCAAAAGCTCTAAGGTTTAACTTTTATACTGTATAGATCAATATTGTTTTGTGTTGACGTTAACAAATGTTGTAGAAACAGCAATGGTATAAAAGGGTAAACGTACAAGCAGTGTAAATAACAGCACGTGAAAAAATTAGTTTTTTAAGCTAGATTACGAAGGAGGGAGGTTACGGTGTGATTTCTATCTGCAGACGAAGGGAGTTAATGGAAAGTAAACGGCTTGTTGAACGTAGTAATGCGATTGTATAATAGGAGTATAGTTATTTTGAAGTAGCTCTCATCTTGAACGTTTAAAAATTATCGTCCGTGCATACTATTGTTTGAGATTCCATTTCTATGTGTTGATTTGGTCGAGCGCTCCTATGATCGTGAAAAATAATGAAGTAAGGTGATTACCATTAAAAATATAAAAAGTATGTTGTTTTTTCTACTTGGGTGTATATCACTGGGGATAGGAATTGGTGGGATTATACTCCCTGTTTTGCCGGGAGGCCCTTTTTTTCTATTTGCAGCTTTTTGTTTTGGCAAAAGTTCTAAACGTATGGATAATTGGTTTAAACAGACCGCTTTCTATAAGAAATACGTTGTCCGATTCAAAGAGAAAAAAGGGATGTCTCGGAAAGAAAAAATTCGAATTAATCTCATAGCAGATGCATTTATCTTGTTTTCAATTTGGTATATGGACATCCTTTTCATTCAGGTTCTATTAGCGCTTCTGGCCATCTATAAGCATTACTATTTTATTTATAAAATGAAGACGATTAAACCTGAAAAAGAGAATGCAAACAATTATGTTTCTGAATAGAGGAAAGGTATTAATTAAAGGATAAATAGTTAAGACTGATAGATTTACTAGAGCGTTGCAGCAGGGATAACCAGTCGTTGAAATGAATTTCTCTAGTAAATTTCATTCTTTTAGTATAATTATATTTAAATTCATCCATACTATAAGTGAAAAGAGGGGACATGCCCCTCTTCAAAGTAGTGCCCATAATTGTTTGATGAGTAGGATTGTCATAATTATGGGCCAGGTCTTTATAAATATAATATTCTCTTTAACTTGAATATAGATCATTCACATCCCTCCTTTCCCTCCTTTTGTATTTATTATCTCCAGAAATGAGTTGTTTGATTCGGAGGAGAAAGAAGTTCTGTATGGAAAAAAATCGTTATTTAGTTAAAAACCTTGTAATGATAGCACTGGACCTATGTATGGTTAAGTGCTATTTTTATTAAGAAAATTTTTTTGAGGTTCAAGGTTTTAAAAAGTCTCATGTTATAATTGGTTTTCCTATGTGTAAATGTTTATTAAAAGCTAAGGTATACATGTGGGAAATGTTAAAAATCAATGCTAGTATTAAATGAAGAACGTATTTTGATGTAGATGGAAGGGATAGATATTGGTCTTTGTTGTTTGTTTAGTTATAGGGATTATAACAGCATTTGTAGGAGGTTTAATGGGATTAGGCGGGGGGATTGTACTTATACCTAGTTTGCTGTTCCTGAATCAAGCCTCAGATGCTTTTGCCTGGGCAACACCACAAGCAATCGTAGGTATTTCTTTAGTATCAATGGTATTTACAGCAATGTCTTCGACAGTATCTTATTATAAACGTGGTCGTGTTGATGTTCGAACAGGGATCTTATTTTTAACTGGAAGTATACCTGGCGGGATACTCGGATCGTGGTTAAATCAATTTGTAGAAGCTGATGAATTTCTTTTATATTTTGGTTGCATTACCATTGTCATATCTCTTCTTTTTTTTATAAAACGGAAAGAACCATCTATTCACATGAATAGTGAATTAAAAGGTGTACGAACGTTTCATCTTAATGGAACTACTTATCACTATACCGTTTCAAAATGGATAGCCTTTGGTTTATCTTTAGCCGTTGGTATATTATCTGGGTTGTTTGGTATAGGCGGCGGTTCTATTATGGTTCCAGCTATGATTTTATTATTTGGTTTCCCAGCTCACATTGCTACAGCTACATCGATGTTTATGATATTTTTTATTAGCTTAATTGGAGCGGCAACTCATATTGCCCTCGGCCATATCGAGTGGGAGTATCTTCTCTTTTTTATACCAGGTGCATGGGTTGGTGGGAAACTTGGTGCTTGGGTTAATCAACGATTAACAGGAAAGGTGCTTGAATGGATCTTGCGGATTTTATTAATTATAATAGGAATTCGAATGATTTCTCAAGGGCTGTCGTAAGGAGCATAACAAAATGGAAGAGAAAATTTATTTTTATTATACAAATGATTTACATAGCAACTTTAATAACTGGTCTCGTGTTACAAGTTATTTAAAGGATGCAAAAAAACGTTGTGAAGCAATGGGGAATTCGAGTTGGAGAATTGACATTGGAGATCATGTGGATCGTATGCATCCTATTGCAGATGCCTTCAAGGGGAAGGCAAATGTCGAATTAATGAATGAAGCTGATTATGATGTAATTACCTTAGGAAATAACGAGGGGATAACCCTATCACATGATGAATTGTTTCAGCTTTACGATCATGCTCAATTTGATGTCGTTTGTGGTAATTTACATAGTATGGATCAGGTGGAGCCGGACTGGTTGAAGCCTAGCGTAGTACTAGAAACTGTTCATGATGTAACCATTGGTGTAGTTGGGCTCACGGCACCATTTAATGCTTTTTATGAACTATTGGATTGGCACGTCTCTCCACCATATGAACAATTAGAGAAAATCATAGATGATATTAGGGGAAAAGTAGATATTATTATCTTATTGTCTCATTTAGGCTTCAGTGAAGATCAAGAAATTGCTGATAGATTTACAGAAATTGACGTGATTATTGGTGGCCATACGCACCACCTGTTACGAACAGGAGAATATATAAATGATACATTAATTACAGCAGCAGGAAAGCATTGTAATTATGTTGGTGAAGTTATATTAACTTGGGATCATCAAACACAAAAACTCGTAAATAAAGAAGCCTATACTACAAATATTTCACACTTACCGCAAGATAACCAAACGGAAGACAAGGTTACCAAGCTTTTAGAGCAAGCAACCGTTCATTTAGCCGAACCAGTGGTAAACTTAACCGAACCGCTAGCAGTTAATTGGTGGGAAGAAACACCGATTATTAAGGCTTTGGCAGATTCAATAAAATTGCAGACAAACGCCGATTGTTCTATGCTCAATGCCGGTGTATTGTTAGAGGGCCTTCCTGAAGGGGAGGTAACGTATGGAGATATTCATCGAATCTGCCCACATCCAATTAATACATGTGTTGTTGAATTGACCGGTAATGAATTATTAGAAGTTATTCGTACTTCACAAACAGAAGACTTTATGAATTTTCAACTGAAAGGCTTTGGTTTTCGTGGAAAAGTTTTAGGGAAAATGACATTCTCTGGAATAGAACTCGCTACCGAAGAATTAACGAATGGAGATATTTTTATAAGGCAAGCGTTCCTTGATGGACAATCAGCCTTAGAGGCTAATCAAACGTATAGAGTAGCCACTGCAGATACCTTTACATTTGGTAGATTGTTGCCAGAAGTAGCTAAATCGGAAGTAAAACAATATTATTTACCCGCATTTTTAAGAGACATACTAGCGGAAACATTGCAACAATTTGTTAACGAAGGGTAGTGACGCCATGGCCTCCTTTTGCATATAGATATGGTGACTAGGATGAAGGGGAGGCCGTTTACACTTATGATTACAGTAAATCCATTAGAAGTAGAGGATGGTATGTTCTTTACAGCTATTTGTGTTGAGTTGCCTAAGACGAATTTATTAATTATCTCGAATGAAATTGGTTACATTATGTGTGCTGCATTAGATGTGGATTTGTTAAGTGAAAAATTGGCAGATCGAGAAGTTATTGCAGGTCGTGCAGTAGGTGTTCGTACGATTGATGATTTACTACATGCACCACTAGAGAAGGTAACTCATTCTGCAAAGGAACAATATGGTTGGGAAGAAGGTATGATTGGCAAGGATGCCTTAATACGAATATCTTAAGTTAGTGTCTCCTAAGAGGGAGGCATTTTATTTATGTAGATTTTAAATTCTAACTAACTTGAAACAAGCATAAGTTTGTTTCAAGGGGGTTTTCGTATGGGTAGACGACCAAGATTTAAACTGCGAACAACATCTCCAGTAAAGGTTGTTTTTTTAATGACGACAATTGCTTTTGTAATCTTGACCTCCCTTAGTATCATCATCGTGGATAAAGGGATAACCCCGCCTTTAATGGAGATAGCAAATCAAAAAACACAAGAGTTTGCGACACGGACAATCAATGAAGCAGTTAAATCAACGGAAAATATTAGCTTCGATGATTTAATGGAAGTAACGACAAAGGATAATGGCAGTCCAGCAATTGTTGGCTGGAAATCATCTGCTGTCAATCGCGCCTTACGAACAGCTACAAAACGAGCAGAATACTTCTTATATGGAATGAATAAAGGTGAAACGCTGAACACAGATGATCCGGATATGGAGCCGCAGGACTATGGGGATACAGCCAATGATTTAGCTGATAAAGATCCTACTGTGGTAGAGATTCCGATTGGGCAAGCTACAGGAAGTACAATATTATCTAATTTAGGTCCAAAAGTTCCTGTCCATTTTGAAATTGTCGGTAGTATTCAATCAGATGTAGAGTATGAGGTAAAGAAATTTGGGATAAACGCAGTATTAATTGAGATTTATATCCCAGTCACTGTCAATGCACAAATTGTTGTTCCATTTACGACTGAACCATCGGAGATAAGTACTAGGGTCTATGTTGACTCTCGAGTATTAATGGGAGATGTCCCTGACTTTTATGGGGGTGACGAGGGTGGACCAAATATCTCAGTACCAAAAGATGACTTGAATAATAATTAAAACCTTGCTATACTTAATATAATAATTTGAATAATAAACCTTATCAGATCGGTGAGGTAGAGGTGCAATAGATATGAGTACTCAGTCGGAGGATGACAACTAGGATGATGGAGGAAAGGATTTACTGCCGAAGTACAATAGGTGTCAGGCTTATTGTTACTGGTATGCTTTTGAATAAGAAGTATACTGTCATGCAAAGAAGTCGCATGGAGAACTACTGATCGAAATGGAGGATAACGTATATTGTAAAGGCAATGGTAGGTTATTTTCTATCATTGTCTTTTTTTCTGTCTACAAAAGCTACCTTTCTAACGGACACCCCCCACAGTTACTTATCCCATTTTCTTGAACAGTATGTTTTCTTTCCTTTTGTAAACAATCTTATATGGAGGTAACAGCAATGGAAGGAACCATTTTTTCACTTATCCCAGCAGTATTAATGCTGGTACTTGTACTATTAACGAGAAATGTTTTACTGTCTCTAGGGACAGGAATTGTAGTAGGAGCGTTACTCATTCATGATTTTGCAATTTGGGATTCGCTAAAAGAAATAGGAAATAATTTATATACTATTTTTGTTACAGACGGGGCTCCAAATACTGGTAATCTACTGTTATTAGGATTTCTCCTTTTACTTGGAATGATGACTGCTTTTCTACAAGCCTCAGGAGGAAGCCGTGCTTTTGGAGAGTGGATGATTAAACGAGTGAAGACGCGTGTTGGTGCACAAGCGATGAGTGCAGTGCTAGGTATTATCATTTTCATTGATGATTATTTTAACAGTTTAGCAGTAGGACAAATAGCTCGTCCGTTAACAGACCGACATCGAATTTCTCGAGCAAAGCTTGCTTACATTATCGATTCAACTTCAGCACCGGTAACTGTTATTTCACCAATTTCTAGTTGGGGAGCATATATCATCGGTATTATTGGTGGATTACTTGCAGCAAATGGTATCACATCAATGGAACCATTAGAAGCATTTATTAAAATGATACCTTTTAATTTATACGCTTTGGGAGCTATTTTACTTGTGTTTCTTGTAGCCTATCTCAAGATGGATATTGGCCCAATGAGGAAACATGAAAAAAGGGCGGTTAAAACTGGAGCATTAATAGATCCAGAACAAGATAATGTACCAGGAGATTTAAGTGATACATTTGAAGCTCATCAATCTGGGAAAATATATCATTTGCTTGTTCCAATTGGAGTACTTATTGCAGCCACGATCATTTCAATGCTAATAACTGGAGCAAATGCTAGTGAAGGTGAAATAAGTATATTAACTATTTTTGCAAATACAAACGTAAACCTTTCTCTATTTATTGGTGGGCTTACAGCAGTATTAACTGCCTATATCTTCCATGCAGTACAAGGGAAACCAAAAAATAATGCAGAAAAAATTATCGTTGAAGGTATAAAGACGATGCTGCCAGCAATTTATATTCTTTTATTGGCTTGGATGATTGGGTCGATTATCGGAACATTAAAAACTGGAGAATACTTGGCACAAATTGTGAATAATTCATCCATTAGCCCTTCACTATTGCCATTCTTATTTTTTATTATTGCAGGCTTTATGGCATTAGCAACAGGAACGTCATGGGGAACATTTGGAATTATGCTGCCAATAGCAGCAGAAGTGACTGTGATTACAGATATAGATATGTTATTACCTTCCATGGCAGCCGTACTTGCAGGTTCTGTATTTGGCGATCATTGTACACCAATATCTGATACGACAATTTTATCCTCTACTGGTGCCGGCTCCAATCATATAGATCATGTGCTTACACAGTTGCCATATGCTATTTTAGCAGCAGTTTCGGCTGCAGTAGGATATTTATTAATTGGGTTTACCAACCAAGTGATCCTGCCGTTATTAGTAACAATTGCTATCATTACAGCCTTTGCTGTACTTATTCATTTCCTGAAAAATACAAAATCAAGTAAACATTAATCGTACATCCATCCTTTTCTTCAAGAGGATGGATGTTTTTGTCAAGATCAATATCGGTCAATTGGCAATATCTTGAATTTTAAATAATTTCTTTGACATAGGCGAAAAGTACCGTTATAATACAAGCATAAATATCAGAAAAAAACAAACTTTTAAAACATTCCTTTAAACTATGAACATATAAATAGTTTAAAAAGGGGAAAAGGGGGAAGTCTTCGTATGGATACTCGTTCACAGTGGGGAACAAGAGCAGGGTTTATTATGGCTGCTGTTGGGTCAGCAATCGGTTTAGGTAATATTTGGCGCTTTCCTGCGGTTGCTTATGAGAATGGTGGAGGAGCATTTATCATTCCATATTTATTTGCATTATTAACCGCTGGAATTCCTATACTTATTATGGAGTTCACACTAGGTCATAAATACCGTGGATCTGCACCATTATCCTATAAGCGATTAAATAAAAAAACCGAATTCGTTGGTTGGTGGGCTGTTTTAGTAGCCTTCGTAATATCTACCTATTACTCTGTTATTATTGCCTGGGCAATATCTTATTCCGTTTTTTCCTTTAATTTAAGCTGGGGATCAGACACCGAAGGATTTTTAATGAATGACTTTTTAAATCGAACGGTAGACCCAGGTCAAGCAGGAAGTCTTGTGCCAGGAGTACTAATACCGCTTATTATTGTGTGGATTGTGGTATTGGGTATTTTATTCAAAGGTGTAAAGAGAGGAATAGAAGTAGCCAATCGGATATTTATCCCTGCATTAGTAATTATTTTCCTTATTATTGTTATTCGAGCCGTAACTTTAGACGGTGCTTTGGCTGGATTGGAAGCCTTCTTTTCACCAGATTTTAGTAAGATTTGGTCTGGGGAAGTATGGGTAGCAGCATACGGTCAAATATTTTTCAGTCTCTCGATTGCATTTGCGATTATGATTACTTATTCAAGCTATTTACCTAAGAAATCAGATATTACAAATAATGCATTTATCACTGGATTTGGTAATTCAAGCTTTGAGTTACTTGCAGGTATAGGGGTATTCTCTGTACTAGGCTTTATGGCAACACAATCTGGGGTGGGGGTAGATGAGGTTGTTTCCGGTGGAGTGGGATTAGCATTTGTCGTATTCCCAGCTATTATTAATGAATTTCCTGGACTAAATGGATTATTTGGATTCTTATTTTTTGCATCGTTGGTTTTAGCCGGCCTAACGTCGTTAATGTCAATCACAGAGACGTATATCGCAGGTTTAGTTGATAAATTTAAAATCTCTAGAACGAAAGCAGTATTATTCGGTGGTGGAACAGCTGCCATTATTTCCTTACTATTTGCTACGCAAGGTGGGTTATACTTCCTAGATGCAGCAGATTATTTTATTAATCAATTTGGCGTGGCATTAGTTGGATTAGTAGAAGTTGTGCTTATTGCATGGATACTCCGTGAAGTGAAGAATATCAAAGCACATGCAGACGAAGTCTCCGATATTCGTTTAGGCTGGTGGTGGACTTTAAGTCTAAATGTTATTACACCCATTGTTTTAGGATATATGATGTTTGATTTATTCCGTCAAAATTTGATGAAGCAATTTGATACTCCAACAGGCAACTATGAAGGTTATCCAGATGTGTTTATTCTATATGGTGGTTGGGCTGTTGCAGCAGCTGCATTGATAATTGGTGTCATTATGTCCCTGACGAAATGGAAGCAAAATGGAACCCAAGCGAATCAACAGTCAGATAAAAGGGAGGCCAAATAATATGAGTGGTAGTGCCATCTTACTTATGATTCTTTCAGTTGTAATTATTTGGGGAGGTTTAGCTGCTAGTATTACCTATGCGGTTAAAAAATCGAAGCAATAGATTAAACATAAAGGCTGTACTGAACTTGAGCAAAATCAGTACAGTCTTTTTTTAGGTTGGGAATAGGTATTGCCAATCGTCATTATTTTGTTATAATATACATAAGATTCAGAACATACTATTCGGTAGGTATGTTATTTTATATATGAGGATGGGAGGAAAGAAAATGGAATTTTCGTATTCTGATAAGGTACTAAATTTACAAACCAAGCTACATCAGTTTATGGAAGAGTTTATTTACCCGAATGAGCAAGTATACAAGGAACAACTTAAATCCCAAGCAAACCGTTGGTCTCGTATCCCGCCAATCCTGGAAGAGTTAAAAGAAAGGGCGAAGGAAAGGGGATTATGGAACTTATTTCTACCTAATAGTGATGTTGGTGGGGGATTAACCAACCTAGAATATGCTCCTCTATGTGAGATTATGGGAAGGTCCTCGATCGCACCCGAGGTATTTAATTGCAGTGCTCCAGATACTGGAAATATGGAAGTACTTGAACGTTATGGATCCCCAGCTCAAAAAGAAGAATGGTTACAACCATTATTAGAAGGGAAAATACGATCTTGTTTTTCTATGACGGAGCCAGATGCTGCCTCAAGTGATGCAACGAACATTGGTACGAGTATTAAAAAAGAAGGAAATGAGTATGTTATCAATGGTCGAAAATGGTGGTCGTCAGGTGCTGGAGATCCTCGTTGCCAAATTGCTATTGTTATGGGGAAATCGAATCCGACAGCTCGAAAACATGAACAACAATCAATGATCCTTGTACCTTTAAATACAGAAGGTGTGAAAGTTGAACGGATGCTTCCTGTATTCGGTTATGATGATGCACCGCATGGCCATGCTGAAATCACCTATGATAATGTGAGAGTTCCTGAAGCAAATATGATATGGGGAGAGGGAAAAGGATTTGCTATTGCTCAAGGGCGATTAGGACCAGGAAGAATCCATCATTGTATGCGATTAATTGGTTTAGCAGAGCGTTCACTAGAACAATTATGTAAGCGTATTCAAGAGCGTGAAACCTTTGGAAAAAAATTAGCAGAGCAGGGCGTTATTCAAGAATGGGTGGCTAATTCACGCATTGAGATAGAACAATCCAGGCTATTAACGTTGAAAGCAGCTTATATGATGGATACGGTAGGAAATAAAGATGCAAAAGCTGAGATTGCAATGATTAAAGTTGTAGCACCTAATATGGCTTTACAGGTGATTGATCGAGCTATCCAGGCATTTGGTGCTGCCGGAGTGAGTGATGATTTCCACTTAGCCGCTGGATGGGCAAATGCACGTACACTTAGATTAGCAGATGGGCCAGATGAAGTTCATCGGCGTCAGATAGCTAAATTAGAAATGAGAAAATATAAACAAAAGGTGGAGTTGTCATGAGTGTTACTGAATTATTCAATCTTGCAGGGAAAACAGCGATTATTACCGGAGGAGGGCGTGGACTTGGTGCACATATTGCCGAGGCTTATGCAGAAAGTGGAGCAAATGTCATCTTATGTTCTCGAAAGATAGATGCTTGTAAGGAAAAAAGTGAAGAACTTATGCAACGCTTTGACATCGATGCACTAGCATGTGAATGCGATATTTCTAAACAAGAAGATGTTAAAAAAGTTGTAGAGGCAACAGTAGAACACTTTGGAAGGATTGATATTTTAGTAAATAATAGTGGGGCAACGTGGGGCGCTCCAGTTATTGAAATGCCATTTGAGGCATGGGAAAAGGTGATAAATGTAAATATAACAGGCACCTATTTGATGAGCTTGGAAGTAGGAAAAATCATGATTCAACAAAAACAAGGGAAAATTATAAATCTTGCGTCGGTTGCAGGCTTTGGTGGGTCTGACCCAACTGTTATGAATACCATTGGCTATAATACAAGTAAAGGGGCTGTGATGACTTTTACAAAGGATTTAGCTGTTAAATGGGGTAAATATAATATTAAGGTAAATGCAATTGCGCCTGGATTTTTTCCAACGAAAATGTCCAAAGGTTTGTTAGATAAAGGAGGAGACAAAATTTTGGCAGGTACCCCGTTGAATCGTTTTGGTAAAGATGAAGATATTAAAGGAGCTGCACTGTTTTTGGCCTCACGGGCATCTGACTTTGTAACAGGTGATATATTGCGAGTAGATGGTGGATCGAGTGCTTATGCTTAAGCGAAACGAGAAGGGATATATGTGAAAGAAAAATTAATTGAACAAAGCATATTATTGTTTGAAAAACAAGGGTTTAATGCAACATCTATTCAAGATATTGTGAAAAAGTTAAATGTTACAAAAGGAACGTTCTATTATTACTTCACAAGTAAAGAGCAGCTGCTAATGGAAATTCACGATGACTACATTACGAATCTACTAGATCGTCAATTAAAAATTATTAGTAGGTCATCGCTGTCCCAAAAAGAAAAGCTGATTGAGATTATTCGGTTATTAATTATAGATATTCAAGATCATGGGTCTAGCGCAAGAGTTTTCTTCCGTGAATTACGACATTTATCTGAGGGCAATGTAGCAGCAATTAAAAAGGTTCGCAGGGAATTTCTTGAAAATGTAAAGAATGTAGTGCAAGAAGGTATAAATCAAGGGGAATTCACAAATACACTTCGGGGAGATATGGTCGCATTTGGTGTTGTTGGCATTACCAATTGGAGTTATAACTGGTTTAATCCAGATGGGGATGTTACCCCAGAAGAATTAGCTAGAATATATTATCAAATGATTTTACATGGTATTTTAAACGAATGATTAGGGAGGGATAGTATGAAAGCTTCACAGGAAACGATTCAAGTCCGTAAAGGGGAAGAACTAAATAAAGATAGGTTAGCTGCATTTATTACAGGTCATCTTCCTGAGGTACCTGAGGGTGAGTTACAAATTGAGCAATTTGGCGCGGGTCATTCAAATTTGACCTATTTATTGCGAATTGGCGATTGGGAGGCTGTATTACGTCGTCCTCCCTTTGGTCCGGTCGCTCCCAAAGCTCATGATATGCAAAGAGAATGTAAGATATTAGCTAGCTTACATCCTTTCTATCCCGCTGCTCCTAAACCATACATTTTTTCTGATGATATATCAATTGTCGGGAGTAATTTCTTTATCATGGAAAGACGGAAAGGAATTGTGGTTGATACTGAATTTCCAGATAATATTACGTATACCCCGGCGATCGGAAAACGTATTTCCAAATTAATGGTAGAAAAGTTGGCTGAATTACATCAAATAGATTATACGAAAACGGATTTAGTCACAATGTCAAAACCTGATGGATTTATGGAAAGGCAAGTAGGTGGATGGACAAAGCGATATGAACGAGCTAAAACAGAAGAAATTCCAGGTGTAGATGAATTAACAAATTGGTTGAAATTAAATATTCCCACTTCTGAAAACCCAGCGATTATCCATTATGATTACAAGATGAATAACGCGATGTATTCGGAAGATTTTACAACATTAGAAGGGTTATTTGATTGGGAAATGACAACTGTTGGTGATCCATTGGCAGATGTAGGAGTTGCTTTAGTATATTGGATGGAATCTACCGATCCAGAAATGATAAAAAATGGTTTTGGCAAGCCGCCTGTGACAATAAAGGAAGGGTTCTTTACGAGAGAAGAATTTATGAATGAATATGCAAAGAAAAGCGGGAAAGATTTATCAAATATGCATTTCTACCTTACCTTCGCCTACTTTAAACTTGCTGTTATTTGCCAACAAATCTATTACCGTTATCATCAAGGTCAAACGAATGATGAACGATTTCGTCATCTTAATCATTATGTAGCAAGTTTAATTGAATATGCTCGAAGTTATAGCAAGGGTGTGGTGAAATGAAAATTCACCTCCTTTTAAAAAAGGAAGAAATAGATCCTGTACAAATGAATCAAGAAAAACTCGCCGTTGTCTTTGATGTATTGTTAGCCACGTCGACAATAACAGCTTGTTTAAAAGCAGGAGCTAAAAGTATCATTCCTGTATTAAATGAGGAAGAAGCTTTAATAGAAGCGGAAAGGCATTCACCTGAAGAAATACTGTTAGTAGGGGAATATAATGGCATAACCATTGATGGATTCCATGATCCCAATCCAACTAGATTACAAGAGCATGTGAAAGGGAAAAAGGTGATTCTTTCAACGACAAATGGTACCGTGGCAATACGTAAATCAACTTCCGCTAAAAGCATATACGTAGCTTCGTTATTAAATGCTGATGCTGTTAGTAATCACATTGTAACTACTTATACAAATGAAACTATTGTTGCAGTGTGTTCGGGATCTAAAAATCAATTTTGTATAGAGGACTTCTATGGTGCAGGCTACTTTATCAGCTGTATGGTAAAGCAAATAGGTTTTGAAAATGTGGAATTGACGGATAGCGCGCTGGCAGCAAAGCTGTTTTTTGAAAATACAGTAGATTCCAGCGTCCAACTGCTCCTTCATACTCGAATCGGCAAAATGCTGGAAAGTAATGCTTATGATGCTGTTGAATATATAAGCCGTTGTGGAGTGTATCAAATTGTTCCTAAGTTATGGAAGCAAAAATATGTAATGTTAGAAGATACAGTTGTAGATCATGCCTATTGAGGAACGACAAAGTAAATGTAATCAATAAGGGGGCGATAGGAACATGTATACAAATCATTTTGCGTATTGGCCAGAACGTTTATCTAGAACGCTAACAGTCCCGGAAACTACCTTATTTGATAACCTATTGTTTACTAGTAAACAATATCCTGAAAAAGTTGCCATCTATTATTATGGTCAATCTTATACTTATAAGAAGTTATTACAAGAAGTTGAAGCACTTGCAGGATATATGGAACAAACATGTCATGTTGCAAAAGGTGATAAAATCTTACTATTTATGCAAAACTCTCCACAATTTCTTATCAGCTTTTTTGCTATCCTACGATTGCGTGCAGTGGTTGTACCAATTAACCCCATGAGTATAACAAAAGATCTCCATTTTTATTTAGAAGATTGCCAAATTAGCCATGCAATTGTAGGAATGGAACTATATGAAAAAGTACTTCCATTAAAAGAGACAACTTCTCTTAAAAACATTCTTGTCACTTCTTATGCTAGTTATATTCACCCTAATCATCATTTAGAAGATTTGCCCTCAGAAGTTACCTTACCTGTAATTACCCTTGAGCAAGATGTCTGGTGGGAGGAGGCATTAGTTTATAACTATCAAGCTTCTTCATATCATGGAAAAAGCGATGATCTTGCGGTTATTCCATATACATCTGGAACAACTGGGCTCCCTAAAGGATGCAAGCATACAAATCGCACTGTGCAAGCAAATACAGTTAGTGCTTATCATTGGATGAACTTTACATCAGATACCGTCGTGTTAACGACCTTGCCGTTATATCATGTTACCGGTTTGGTGCATAGTGCTCTTACGCCGATTTTTGGTGGGAGCAGCATGGTGATTTTGACGAGATGGGATCGAGATGTGGCAGGAAAGGTAATCGAAACATATAACTGTACGCATTGGACAAATATAAGTACCATGCTGATTGATTTTTTAGCCAATCCTAAACTGAGTACCTATGATATATCATCCTTACAGTCTATTGGTGGAGGAGGAGCGCCATTACCCGAGGCAGTAGGGGAAGCCTTGTTTAATCGAACTGGACTAAGATATATAGAGGGTTATGGACTTTCAGAAACCATATCACATACTCATTTTAATCCCCCGCATCGTTCCAAGCTGCAATGTTTAGGAATCCCAACTTTTGATCTGGATGCTAGAATCATTGATTTGCATACCAAGGAAATACTGGGACCTTATGAAAATGGAGAGTTGGTTGTTTCTGGACCACAAGTGTTTGAAGGCTATTATAATCGTGTGGAAGAGAACGAGGAGGCGCATATTCAAATCGATGGGAAAACATTCTTTCGTACGGGTGATATTGTACAAATGGACAATGAGGGATACTATTTTTTAGTTGACCGGTTAAAAAGGATGATTAATGCTTCGGGTTATAAAGTTTGGCCAACAGAAGTAGAATCAATCTTATATAATCATCCAGCTGTACAACAAGCATGTGTGGTTCGTACACCGGATGAAAAGCGTGGAGAAACGGTAAAAGCTTTCATTATCATCAAGGAGACTTACAAAGGATATGTAACAGAAAAGGAAATAATTGAGTGGTCTAAACAACAGATGGCAGCTTATAAATATCCTAGAGTTATCGAGTTTATTGATCATTTTCCTACCACTAGTAGTGGAAAAATATTATGGCGTCAGTTACAAGAACAAGGTGAATCATCTAGCTTGAATATGTAAGCGTATTCTTAATGGGATGGAGGAATGATAATGGAGAAAGTCTGGCATAAGCATTACCCAGATCATATTGCCAAGGAGATAGTAATTCCTAATAAAACATTACCAGACATGCTAACAGATACAATTGGTAACTATGGTGAAAGACCAGCCTTGTGTTTTTATGGTAAGGAAACAACATATCAAGCATTAGGAGTTCAAGTAGATCGATTTACCAGTGCGATTCAACAACAGGGTCTAAAAAAAGGCAACAGAGCAGCTATTATGTTACCAAACTGCCCACAATATGTTATTAGTTATTATGGGATTTTACAAGCCGGAGGAATTGTTACCCAACTAAATCCGATGCTTGTTGCGAAAGAAATGGAAGAAATACTAAATGATTCCGGTGCAGAGACAATTATCATATATGATGCATTATTGCCGAGTTTAAATCAAATTATCGACCAAACACCAATTAAACATGTAATAAAAGTAAGCCTAAGTGGATACGAGGTTGAAGATGGAATAGCAATTGGATTTGCAACATTTCTGCAATCCGTGAATCAATCATTTACTCCTGTCAAGATTGATCCTAGTGAAGATATAGCAATACTTCAATATACAGGTGGCACGACAGGGAGATCAAAAGGAGCAATGCTGACACATCGAAATCTTTTAGCAAACGTCATGCAATCATATGAATTTTTTAAAGATCATATTGATTTCGGCATGGAACGATATTTAAGTGTTATCCCGCTATTTCATGTTTACGGTATGACTTCTTGTATGAATTTATCAATATATACTGGAGCAATGAATATTCTCTTACCCAAATTTGATATTGAGGAAGTATTACAGACCATAAAAGATGTGCAGCCAACTTCTTTCCCTGGTGTCCCGACCATGTATATTGCTTTAATAAACCATCCAAAAGTGAAGGAATATGCAGTTAACAGTATTGAGATTTGTAATAGTGGAAGCGCCCCCATGCCTGGAGAAATCATGAAAGAATTTGAAAGTAAAACTGGTGCAAAAATTCTAGAAGGATATGGTCTATCTGAAAGTTCACCAACAACCCATTGTAATCCTCTTTTCGGAGAAAGAAAACCAGGCAGTGTCGGCATAGGTTTTCCATCAACGGACTATAAAATCGTGGATTTAGTTTACGGTACAGAGGAATTACCAGTTGGGGAAGTTGGAGAAATCGTTATTAAAGGTCCACAGGTAATGAAAGGTTATTGGAATATGGAAGAAGAAACAGCACAAACATTAAGAGATGGCTGGCTTTATACGGGGGATATAGCTTACATGGATAAAGACGGTTATTTATATATCGTTGATCGAAAGAAAGATTTAATTATCGCAAGTGGATACAATGTTTATCCAAGGGATATAGAAGAAGTTATTTATCAACATGAAGCAGTTCAAGAAGCTGTAGTCGTTGGTATACCTGACCCATATCGTGGAGAAACAGTAAAAGCGGTTATTGTGTTGAAAGAAGGTAGTCAATGTACAGACCAGGAAATAATTAATTTTTGCAAAAGTAGCCTAGCACCTTATAAAGTTCCAAAGGTTATTGAATTTCGAAAAAAACTACCGAAAACATCAGTAGGCAAAATTCTTCGTCGCAAAATTAGAGAAGAGTTACATTAAATTAAAGGGGGATAAGTAACATGCGTAGTTGGAAAGTAACTACATTAGGAGAACCAAAAGATGTTTTAGAGATTCAAGAAGAAGTAGAACCGGTTCCTGCAGCTGGAGATGTCTTAATTGAAGTTCAGGCTTCTTCGCTCAATTTTTTTGATATATTACTATGTCAAGGCAAATACCAAGAACGCCCTCCTATTCCGTTTACTCCTGGAGCGGAAGTTTGTGGTATTATTCGTGCTGTTGGGGAGGAGGTAAGTAAGCTAAAAGTTGGTCAATTGGTCATTGCTACACCTGAGCTCCCAAGTGGCGGTCTCACAGAAACAGTATGCGTGAAAGAAGCTGCTGTTTATGTTATATCGGATAATTTATCTGCTGCTGAGGCTGCTGGAATGTTTATCACGTATCAAACATCCTATTATGCATTATTTCACCGAGGAGGCATCGCGGAAGATGACGTGCTATTAGTTCATGCTGGGGCAGGTGGCGTAGGTTCTGCAGCTATTCAATTAGGGAAATCAATTGGTTGTAGAGTCATTGCTACTGCAGGAGGAATGGAGAAGGTACAAGTTTGTAAAGAACTAGGTGCAGATGTTGCGATAGATTATACTAAAGATGATTTCGTCGACATTGTTAAACAAGAAACAAATGGCAAAGGTGCAGATGTTATATTTGATCCTGTTGGTGCTGATGTATTTGATCGATCACGAAAATGTGTTGCCTTTGATGGGCGCATACTGGTTATTGGATTTGCTGGAGGGCGCATTCCGGAAGCTCCAGTGAATCATGCATTAGTAAAGAATTATTCCATTGTTGGTGTGCATTGGGGGCTTTTTAGAAAAAAACATCCGGACAATGTTGTCGCTATTCATCAATCCTTGATGAAATTGTATGATCAAGGTCTTATAAAACCATTGGTTTATCAAGAATTTGATTTTAAAGAAGTACCTCATGCATTAGAAGTATTAGGAGACAGAGGAACTTATGGGAAATTAATTGTCACTCCATAAATAAGTATACGATGGACAAGGAGAGAAGAAATGCGATTAGTAAATAAAGTTGCTGTTATAACGGGTGGTGCTGGTGGGATTGGAGAAGCAACCGCAAAATGCTTTGCAAAAGAAGGAGCACATCTTATTTTAGCTGATCGAGTAAGCAGGTCGGAAGTAATGTTTATCGATGAACTCATTGATGCTGGTGTCGAAGCAACTTATATACAAACAGATATTACAGATCCGAAGGAAATGAAAAGCTTATTTCAAGCTACGATCGATAAATATGGAAGTATTCACGTTTTATTTAATAATGCAGGCGTAAATAGTGTAGAGAAGAAAATTCCAGATATAACAATAGATGAGTGGCAACAAGTGTTAAACATTAACCAGAATGGTGTTTTTCTAGCAATGAAGTATGGTATTCCTCATATGGAATCTGGGGGTTCTATCATCAATACAGCAAGTATTGCAGGGATAAAGGGACAGAAATTAGTTGCTGCTTACTCAGCTTCAAAAAGTAGCGTTATTGCGCTTACGAAAACGGCAGCAACGGAGTTTGGCAGAAAAAATATTCGAGTGAATGCAATTGCTCCAGGAATTATTGATACGGGAATGATTAAGGATTGGAAACAGTCGGAAAAATGGCCGATCTTATCAACATCGAATGCTTTAAAGAGAATTGGGAAACCCGAGGAAATTGCAAACGTTGTTCTTTTTTTGGCATCGGATGAATCTTCATTTATTACTGGCGAGACCTTAGTAGTAGATGGAGGCACCTTGAACATATAAGAGCAGGGGGAAGGATGTCCCTGCTCTTTTAGTCTTTCTGTTTCGCAATCCGTTCCCATTTTTTTAAGTAAGGATATGGATCGAAGGACCATTCACTTGTACCATTATCTTTATACATGCCATAATGCAGATGCGGAGGGAACTTCCCTGATGTTCCAGGTGGGCCATATCCAGTTGAACCGACACTCCCTAAAACATCTCCTGGTTTTACTACTTGACCAACTTTTATGTCATCATCATATCCATTCATGTGCCCATAATAATGATAAATATTATAGATATCTCTAATTCCAATGCGCCAGCCTCCATATAAGTTCCAGCCTATCATTTCAATAACGCCATAGGTAGTTGATTTTACTGGTGTTCCATACCCTGCAAAAATATCCGTGCCTTCATGGATCCGTAATCCGCCAAAACCTCTTCGATCTCCCCATGTACTCCGATAACTGTAATTATGAGAAATAGATACAGGAAAATCGCGGTCAGTAAGATTTATGTCTTGAAACGTTTGGAAGACCTTTGCTGTATTCATGATCGTCTGAACGGACAAATCGCGATTATAATAATTCCATAAGGCAATTTTTATATCGTCTTTTGTCTGCCCATATTCCAAAATGTAATTACCGATCGTTTGTAAAATGTCCTCTGGGTTTTCTGGATCTGCCTTTCCATCACCATTTCCGTCTTTTCCTTTACCATTAAAAAACATAATTAGTCGTTCATCATGAATCATGGAAGAATTACCTAGTCCAAACCATAATTCTGGTGGAACATCGATTGATACCACTTTCTCATCATCTGCATTCTTTTTTATGTTTCGTTCATAGTTATCAATAGCAGCAAAGTAATACCAAGGAATCTGTGTTAAGGCTTCTGTCTTTTTAAAAAGCGCCATTCGCTCATCGTATACAGATTCTTCAGCATTCACTGAACTATTTATTAACAGAACGAATAAAACAATAAATAACATAAAAATCCGTTTTAAATACAAAAAACTCACCCTTACTCTTATTCATAAAATAGGAATGCTGCTATAATTATTGAACGTACTGCTTATAACTTTTCCACAAAGTTACCGGATTATGCACAATCGAAAAAAAGGGACTAGCTAGAAATATCCAGCTAGTCCTGTATTACGATTATTCGTTCATCTCGTCAGTCATACCTTGTGGTGATTTTCTCATTTCATCGATGATCTGTTGGATTGTATTATCATAATTTCCATCGGTGGTTCTTGAATTATGAAGACTGTGGATATCATTCATCAGGGTTTCATTATCGGAAACATATACCTTAAAGTATCTTGGCATTACAGACATAGCAGTTTTCTTAGCCATTTGTGCAGATTTTGCTTCATCATATGCATCCGATTTTTGATATGCAATTAAGACTTCCTCATCTGTTACTAACGTTGCTACTTCTTCAAAGGCGTCACTCCGCAACATAATTCGAGTAATCATATTTGCCATTTCAGTACGATCCATGCTTATGGAATGATTTCTCTCGGAATTATTATCCATTTGATCCTTCGTATAGCGTACATAGCCCAGCTTATCATCTGTGCCATCTTCTGATTCTTGTAATTCATTATTTGGATCAAGCTCATCTTTTATTTGCTCACTTTCATTTTTTGCGGTATCATCATTGGCACAGCCAGTTATTAGCAACATAGTCATGAATCCAATGGGAAGCATCCTTTTCCAATCCATGGCTATCCTCCATTCTCTAAGTTGTTTTATCATCATTAGTTTGTAATACTCGGTGAAATTCATACCCGTATTTTTCTGGTGGCTTTTATAAAAAGATGATAAACTGAAAAAGACATTTATCGGCAGAATAACGGAAGTTTTGTTTTAATAAAAAGATGTTTTTGTAAGTAGAGAAGCTAGGTGGACCGATCTTGTCTTATAGCCTTGGACGATTAATATTTAGTAGAACCTAAAAACACCCACAAATAAGTTACAGTATGGGGGGATTCATATGATTGAGCTGCAAGGTAAAAAGTATCAGCTTATAGAAAATCATAAAGAAGGATTTCAAGAAGAAGTCATCAAAGAGCGATATTCAGATATATTAGCGAAATACGATTACATAGTCGGAGATTGGGGTTATGAACAATTACGATTGAAGGGTTTTTATACAGATAAAAACCAAAAAGCAGCATTTGATGCGAAAATTGGTGCGCTGGATGATTATCTTTATGAATATTGTAATTTTGGCTGTGCCTATTTTGTGCTAGAGAAAGTGACTTCAAAAGAGCAGTAGCGTTCTTGCTACTGCTCTTCATCTTTTTCATCGTGAATGATATGTGAACCAGGTATTCTTCTTGGTACTTTTTCATGCTGTTCCCTATCTGGATAGACAAATGCGCTATCTCTTCGCTGCCCTTCTTCCCATGGCGTTGATTTTCCTTCAACGGCTTCGTCTTTGTTTATCGGGGATCCAAATGAGCCTTCTGGAAATTCTTCTGGGATTAATTTATCATGCGCGTTTTCTACATTGGAAAAGTTATCATAATCTTTCTTCTTTCGCATCGTCAAATTCATATCACTCCTTCACTAAAAAATACAAACCAAAAGGTTGTTGGTTTGTATTTTTTGTTTAATTGTTAAACGTATGGCTGGTAAATAAAAGAAACTAGAATTTGGATACTAATTAGTAGGAATGGCAATTGATAAATTAATTTATAAGGGACATCGGTGATATCCGCCATATTTCTTTTCTAACATTTTGCCCAGTCGGAATACGGCATTTTCATTTCCGATGTTACTCATAATTTGTATGGCTATAGGCATGTTATTGTCATCTTTCCCGATTGGTAAGGTTAGTGATGGCAATCCCCATACATTTGCATAAGCAACATAAGGCATGTAGGTAAGAAATTTCCTGCGTATCGAGAAGACTTGCTGATACACCTTCCCATGTGGTAACGCTCCAGTATGATATACTGGGAAGATTAACAAGCGGTTTTTAAGGTAGGCGTGAATTCTTTGATCGCCATTGGAAATAATCTCTTTGATTTCGTTTATTCTGCTAATCGATGGTTGGAATAATTTGGATCCTAAAATTGCTTTTGATAAATATGGCCGAATTCTAGTACGCTCGGTAACCTTTTCTTTTAGAAAAGCTTTTATTATATTTGACCGATCATTATGATAAGCGGCTTTTTCAATTAAATCGCTACCATTACTTGATATCATCTCTTGCCATAACTGCGTGCTTTCCTCAAATAAAGGAGGAATTCGACGATAGGTAGAAAAGGAGCGCATGACTACTTTTTCCACATCATTCAGTAAATTTTTTGTTTCTAAACTTAGAGGCAGCGAGATATTACTTGGAAGAATATCTATTTTAAACTCTCGCAGTGAGTGGTCTTCTGGTTCGCAAGATGATAGGATGGAATATAAAAGTTCCATATCTCTTACCGTCTTCCCCATCGGTCCTATGGTTAGCATTCGAGCTTGCATATCATTTGTGACAGATGGAAAATGGCCATTGGAAGGTATTTGATTACACCCAGGCTTAAATCCCACTACACCATTAAAGTGACTTGGAAAGCGTATGGAGCCTCCAATATCTGAACCAATTCCAGCGACAGCACCTCCTGCTGCTAACAGTGCACCTTCACCTCCACTAGAACCACCACAAGTTCGTGTTATATCCCAAGGATTATTCGTTCTTCCGTATAATTTATTATCCGTTTCCTGGCAAAAACATAAGGCTGGGGTATTTGTCTTACCTAAAATTATTGCTCCAGATTGCTTTAATTTCGTGATCACTTCCGCATCATGGCGAGCAATAAGATCCTTCCTGTGCTCCAGTCCTCCAGTTGTTTTCATCCCTGCTACATGTATCGATTCTTTAATACTAATTGGGATACCAAACAGAGGGGAAGTAGGGGGATGATTCTCTAAATATCTATCCATTTCCTGTGCCTCTTCCATAGCTTCTTCATATCGGTCTTCAATAACAGCGTTTAAAATCGGATTGATTTGTTGTTGTCTTTGAATATAAGCGGCTACAATGGATGTTATCGAGAATTTCTTTTCTTTAATTGCATGGGATATAGCAGTAATATCCAAGTCAAGTATATCTTCCTCACTGGAAGAAACAACAGATCCCATCATATGTCATTCTTCTCCTTATCTGCCAATTTTAAATTGGAGTAACAATCAAAGTACTTCTTTGAGAAAATTTCTGATCTCATCTGCTTCCATATTTGTTTCTTGGAAGATATGTTCAATTCTCCCTCTATCCTGTAAATCCTCCTTCGTTATTTCGGTAAACCGATTTTTTCTAAGGTTAATGATAATGGTTTTATTTGGGCATTCTTCACTCTGGATAAATGCAAAATCATAACGCTGTAAATTGCCCATAAAGCTAATATAGCGTACTTCCTTGGTTATGGTTTCATCTTTAATTAGTTCATAGTTTGTACTCATCATTTCCCTCTTTTCCGAATATTGACATTTTCCTTTACTATACCATGTTCTGCTCAAAAATCCCATATGATATGGTATGATAAATAATGTATTCCATTTTGGAGGTTTGTTACATGTATTTTGTAGAAAGAAGTAAGATAGAACAGACACTTGAATACTTAGATCAATTGTTGGATGTATTGAAGATGAATGATCCAGATACATTGATTGACAAATTAGGGTTAGAAAGAGCTGTGCATATAGTAATAGAATGTACAATAGATGTTGGAAATATGATGATCGATGGTTTTATTATGCGCGATCCTGGTAGTTATGATGATATTATTGACATCTTAATCGATGAAAAAGTTCTTCCATTACAGGAAGAAACTCCGTATAAACAGTTAATTCAGCTTAGAAAGATGTTGATGTCCTCTTATCATGCTGTGGATCATCGACAGCTGCAACAAATTGTACAACGTAATTATCATATCTATAAGCAGTTCTCTAGTCATGTAAGAACCTATTTGGATAATGAGCTAGGTGTAGCAAACGCCTTTTCAAATGAATCATGATAACGATAAAAATCGTTGTTTTAATAGAAGACAGATGACAATATTTATCTGTCTTCTATTATGTTCAACAAGAAAGAAGGGTTACGATGACAAAATCATACCATGGTTACTTAATTGATCTAGATGGGACAATGTATAAGGGGGAGGAACCAATTGAAGCTGCTGCTGATTTCGTTGCTGCTTTAAATGCAAAACAAATCCCTTATGTGTATGTCACTAATAATTCTTCAAAAACCCAAGAAGCTGTTGCTGAAAAACTCACGTATATGGGAATTACCGCTAATAAGGATCAAGTTGTTACTACAAGTATTGCAACAGCTAATTATATTAAAGCACAAAAACATAATGCAAGTTGTTATGTTATTGGGGAAGAAGGAATTCATCAAGCTATTCAGAAGAAGGGGCTTACAATAACAGAAAATGAAGATTGTGACTTTGTAGTTATTGGAATTGACAGAGATATTACCTATGAGAAATTAGCAAAAGCCAGTATAGCAGTACGTAATGGCGCAACGTTCATCTCTACAAATGGGGATGTGGCAATCCCGAATGAACGAGGATTACTTCCTGGGAATGGAGCTCTAACATCCGTTATTGCAAGGAGTACCGGCATAGATCCGATTTTTATCGGAAAACCTGAATCGATTATTATCGAAGAAGCTTTGAACGTCTTAGATTTAGAAAAGGAAGAGGTAGTAATGGTTGGTGACAATTACAATACGGATATACGAGCAGGAATTGATGCTGGTATTGACACATTGATGGTATTTACTGGCGTTACTCCTTTTGAGGCATATGCAAGTTTAGAGAAAGCACCAACTTATTTTGTTCATCAATTAGATGAGTGGATAAAAAATATAGAATAGCAGGAAAGATTTCTTCCTGCTATTTTTATATACCTATATTTATTGTATTTATGTTTATTTTATTCCTCGATTAAAATATCTTCTCCTGTAGAGTGTGCAAGTCTACTTGAAGCAGCTGCAGCTATTGCTCCTACAATATCATCTAGGAAAGTATGACATTCGCCTGTTGATTTATCATTTAGTTTCTTTAAAATTCCAGGTTTCTGTTTATCAATATATCCATAATTCGTAAATCCAATAGAACCATAAACGTTAACGATGGATAAAGCAATAATTTCATCAACGCCATATAAGCTTTCATCCGTATCGATGGTTTTCTGAAGAGGCTGTTCCAATTGTTTCTTTTCTGCTAATACATCTAATTGGATACCGGTTACGATAGCATTTTGTACTTCTCGCTTCGTTAATACACGGTCGACGTTATGTCTACATACATCGAGCGTTAAATGATCATGATACTTTGATTGTAAATAATAAACAAGCTCTGCAATATCATCTAATGTAACTCCACGTTCGGTGAGCCACTGTCTTGCTTTCACTTCTAATTCACTGTGAATGGTTTTTCGTTCCATCTTGTATATCTTCCTCTCTCTTTTTCAATTTAAGTTAAAAATGGATGCTCTCTTACATATAAATATAATATATGCCCAAAGGAGGGATCTTTTTGCCTATTCCAGACTGGCTTTACGAAAACTATAATATTCAGCCAGAAGAAAAAAGGTGGGTCGATGGAAAAGAATGTTTTAAATCTGGAGAATATGTTTATTTTACCATTTCTATTGATAACAATGAAGTTATTCATATGGAACAGGCAGTTGTGGCTTATTATTTAGCTGAAGACTATTATGTGCATATGGCAGTTCCTATACAAAATCACCAAGGGGAGTGGTTCACACCTTTTCAGGACGCCATGTATATGGTGATTCAAGGCAAGCTTACTACACGAGAGTTTGACATATCAGATGGGAAGCTTTTAGCTGAATTTCATCAAATTGGAAATGCTTATCAATATGAGCCTAAAGCAATTTCCAGCTATGGACAGTGGAAAGAGCTTTGGATAGCTAAAGTTAATAGCATGGAAGAGAAATTAGCACAAGAAGCAAGGATAAGCCCCTCTGCATATAATCAGCTTGTCATGGATGTATTACCTTATATTATTGGCATCAGTGAAAATGCCATTCAGTATATTCGTGAAAGTGAACAAGAACAACGGTATTACGAAGTTGATCAAGGTACAGTTGCTTTTCGAAGGTATGCTAACCAATTAATTCAGCCAATTATGTGGCCAATGGAATTAGTGTATGATCATCCTGCTAGAGATATTTCTGAATTTATTCGACAACAACTGCTAGCTAATGTACCGCCAGCTAATATCACTCGATTCTTAAATGATTACCAGGCAATTCGTTCTCTATCTGTATTTAGTTGGCGATTAGTGTATGCAAGGTTGTTGTTTCCAATTCATCTTTTTGACTTTCTAGAAAGGAACTTAATAGAAGCGAATAGTAGTGCTGAGCAATTTAAACAATTATTACAGCTCCAATCCGAATATGAACAGAAATTAGGTGATTTTTATAACAGCGTAGACATTGATTGTGAACTCTTACAGATACCTGTGTTACACTGGCTATAATATGCTAGTAATGGAGGTTATAAGATGAAAAAACCGCTGATCTATATTACACGTAAAATCCCTAATCAATTCATAGCTCCATATGCGGAACAATTTGAATTTAAATGTTGGGAGCACGAGAATGAACCTGTTCCAAGATCCGTTTTATTAGAACAAGTAAAAGAGGCTGATGCCCTATTATGTATGTTAAGTGAAGATGTTAATGAAGATTTAATGAAAGCTGCACCCCATTTGAAAATAATAGCGAATCTAGCAGTAGGGTTTGATAATATTGACATTGCTGCTGCTGAATCCAGAAGAATAGTTGTAACCAATACACCAGACGTATTAACTGAAACAACTGCTGACTTAGGCTTTGCCTTACTTATGGCCACAGCACGTCGGTTAATAGAAGCAAGTGACTTTGTAAGGAGAAATGAATGGGAAAATTGGGCTCCCTACTTATTAGCAGGCACAGACATTCATCAGAAAACGATAGGTATTGTTGGGATGGGGAGAATTGGCCAAGCTATTGCTAGAAGAGCAAAAGGGTTTGGAATGGATATTCTCTATTACAATCGTTCTCGAAAATATCAAGAAGAAGCAGAACTTTCAGCACGTTATGTGGATTTTCATACGTTACTAAAGCAAGCAGATTTTGTGATTTCCGTCGTGCCGTTAACAAAGGAAACAGCTGAATTATTTAATGCGCAGGCTTTTCAACAAATGAAAAATACAGGAATATTTATTAATATATCCAGAGGAGCAGTGGTAAATGAAGAGGCGTTAATACATGCGCTGAAAACAAAACAGATTATGGCTGCAGGATTGGATGTTTTTGCAGAAGAACCAATTCGCTCTGATCACCCCTTAGTCAATTTAGACAATGTTGTTGCACTTCCTCATATTGGGTCTGCGAGTACAGAGACAAGAACAAAAATGTGGAAATTATGTTTAGAAAATGTAATAGCGGTATTAGAGGGAGAAGACCCTAAAACCCCAATAACGTAAACAAAGAAGGCTTATGAATAAGCCTTCTTTGTTTAAGAAAAGCAATGGTTATAACTGTTTGACACTATATCATCAGTGCTTCATGTCTAGTATCTTAAAACACCTGCTCGATTTCCGTTACCCCTGGAACTTCTGCCATTAAGGCACGCTCAATTCCTGCCTTTAATGTTATGGTAGAGCTAGGGCAGTTTCCACACGCACCCATCAGACGAAGAAGTACAATGCCGTTTTCATCTACATCAACTAATTCCACATCGCCACCGTCACGTAGCAAGAATGGACGTAATTTATTTAACACTTCTTGTACCTGTTCTTGCATCATCCATCTTCTCCTTTCTTACTATCTATTATAAAACGAACACTTTAAAAAATCTATGGTCTTATTGAAAACGATAATCATTTTTATTTTATCTTTTGATGATGATTTTGTAAAATAAAAGATATCCATAAAGGGGGAAGTAAGGGTATGAATGAAATTAGGGTTACGGTTTATGGAGCGGAACAAATTTGTGCTAGTTGTGTTGGTGCACCGGGCTCACGTGATACCTTTGAATGGTTGCAAGCAGCCATAAATAGGAAGTATGTCGCGGATACGGTCTGGTTTGAATATATTGATATTGATCAACCTCCAAACGTGGAAAAACATCAATTATTTATTCAACAAATGGTGGAAGAAGAATTACTTTACCCGATTGTTTTAATTAATGATGAAATGGTCGCAGAAGGTATTCCAAGGCTGAAACCAATTTATCAAGCATTGGATAGCCATGGATTGCAACTTCAGAAAAAATAGAAGAAATGAGGAACCGAGGATGAAGTTCTCTTTTACTAAAATGCACGGATTAGGAAATAGTTATGTATATGTTGACTTATTTCAAGAGATAATGGACGAATCCAAGATGTCTGCCATTGCCCGACAGGTATCGAGTATAAATACGGGAATCGGATCGGATGGATTAATCTTAATTCAGCCTAGTGAGCAAGCAGATCTAGGGATGAGAATATTTAACAAGGATGGTTCAGAAGGCCAGAGTTGCGGTAATGGACTGCGATGTGTAGCAAAATATGCTTATGAACAAGGAATTGTACAATCTAAGCAATTTACAATAGAAACAAAAGCGAATATTGTTGATGCTGAGGTAGCTGTAGAAAATTCCTGTGTTGAGCTAGTAACAATTAATATGGGTAAGCCTATTCTCCAACGGAATTTAATCCCCATGGTAGGAGCGTTAACAGAGCAGGTTATTGCTGAACCATTTACTGTTAATGGCATACAGTTGAATGTGACGGCTGTTTCAATGGGTAATCCACACGCAATATTTTTCGTCGACAAATTAAAAGAGACGGACGTATTGGAGATAGGACCATTGATTGAGAAGGATGATCGTTTTCCAGATGGTGTAAATGTTGAATTTATTGAAGTTGTTTCCCCTACAGAAATAAATTTTAGTGTTTGGGAACGAGGTTCTGGAGTAACACAAGCTTGTGGGACTGGTGCTTGCGCATCAGTGGTAGCCGCAATATTAACTAATCAAGTAAGCAAAAATGAAGAAATTACCGTACATTTACCTGGAGGAGATTTATATATTAAGTGGGATAATCATGATTATGTATGGATGAAAGGAGATGCAGAAACAATCGCTACTGGTGTATATTATGCAAGTATCTAAAAATCAAAAAGTTGAATCAACTCTATTTACTTTGTATACTTAAGATTAATCAGTTTAGGAAAAGGGGGTCCATGATATGTCTATTACAATAACCGATCATGCAAGTCAGCAGATTCAAGTCATGATGAAGGAAGAGTCCGAAGGGGCGTATTTACGCTTCGGTGTAAAAGGCGGAGGATGCAGTGGATTATCCTATTCACTTGGATTTGAATACGATATTAATCAAGAATTGGACACAACAGAAGTGATTAATGGTATACCTGTTGTATTAAATAACCAAGATATTCCAATTATTGAAGGAACAACCATTGATTTTAAACAGAATATGATGGGCGGGGGATTTAGTATTGATAATCCAAATGCCATTATTTCTTGTGGCTGTGGTTCCTCATTTAGAACAAAGGATAAAGCAGGCGTTCCAGGTGATTGCTAGATAGTAATAAATAAAGCTGAAGCAGATAGTAGCTTCAGCTTTTTTCAATATATACTTCATTTAAAACATGCTTGTAGAGTGTTTGGGTTGAATTCTAGCTTTTGGATCAATATATTGTTTCGCATTATTTATCGCTGTTGGCCCTTCTCCAAAACCAGTTGCTATTAAGTTAACTTTGCCGTCATACGTACATATATCTCCAGCTGCATAGATACCAGGAATGTTCGTTTCCATTTTTGAATTAACTACAATACTATTTCTCTCAATTTCTAGACCCCAATCCTTAATTGGACCAAGAGTAGAAACGAATCCATAATTACATAGCACGGCATCGACGTCTAATTCTATTTTGCGATCTCCGTTCACTTCCTCTAAGATAACTTGTTCAATTTTATCGCCAGCATTTATTTCAGAAGGAACAAATGGAGTAAGAATTTCGACATTCGATGCATGCAACTTCTCAACACTATGTTCATGTGCTCTGAATTTATCTCTACGGTGAACAAGCGTGACACTCTCAGCAATTGGTTCTAGCATTAGTGCCCAGTCAACAGCTGAATCTCCTCCACCTAATAAGACTACATTTTGGTCTTTGTATTGATTCATATCTTTCACATGATAATGAAGGTTTATATTTTCAAACTTTTCGCAATCTCCAATGTTCAATCGGCGTGGTTGAAATGCGCCATTTCCAGCAGTAATAATCATAGTCTTTGTATAATGTACTTCATTTTTATTAGAAGTTAATTTCAGCGTTCCATCTTCAAGACGTTCAACTTGTTCAATGGCCTGTTCTAAAACGGTTTCCGGATCAAATATATTAGCTTGTTCCTCTAAATTATCAATTAGCTCTTGTGCTCTAACTTTGGGAAATCCGGCAACATCATATATATATTTCTCTGGATATAAAGCAGTTAACTGCCCTCCAGTATGTGGTAAACTTTCAATGACTTTTACACTTGCCTGGCGCATGCCTCCATAAAAAGCCGTGAATAATCCTACTGGCCCTGCACCTATGATTGTCACATCATATACCTCATTCGACACAATGATCCCCTCCACTTCTATATAGTTTATCTACGCCACTTTTTATACTATCATATCTAGACCACAATAGAATATTAATGTACTCGCTTCATATGAAATTTATAATTAGGAATAATTTAATAATTCGGTAAACTGTGGATTGGGTTGAAATATAATTGAAAAAAGGCTACTATATTCAAGGAAGATATTACGATTATGTGACAAATTATTGAATCATGATATGGTTCGGCTAAATCGGTTGGAACGTGGAAAAATACTGGATTTTTGTATTCTTTCATCTAACGCTTGACCATAAAAGCTTGGCATTTAGCCAAGTTTTTCTTATGACTAGTTCGTGAAATATGTCACAAGCACACAAAATAGTAAATTATTGGAAGTGATGACGTTGAATAAACCAAATATTGTGATCTTAGGTGCTGGTTATGGCGGAATGATGACAACGGTTAAATTGCAAAAGTCACTAGGTAGCAATGAAGCGAATATAACATTAGTTAATATGAATGATTATCATTACCAAACAACATGGTTACACGAAAATGCAGCTGGGACACTGCACCATGACCGAACGCGAATTCAAATTAATTCTGTCATTGATATTAATAAAGTAAACTTTATTAAGGACAAGGTTATTTCTGTAAAACCAGAAGAAAAACTAGTTAAAATGGAAAATAATCAATTACATTATGATATTCTAGTTATTGGACTAGGCTTTGAAGCAGCGACATTTGGTATTCCAGGTCTTGCAGAAAATGCTTTCACCATTGGAGACATTAATCGTGCCCGCCTTATACGTGAACATATCGATTATAATTTTGCTTTATATCATAACGAAAACACAAAAAAACAAGCCCGACTTAATATTGTCGTGGGTGGTGGAGGATTTACTGGTGTTGAATTTTTAGGGGAACTTGCGGATCGTATCCCAGAACTATGTAAAGAATACGATATTGATAAGAATTTAGTTCGCATTATTAATATTGAAGGATCGCCAACTATATTACCAGGATTTGACCCACAGCTTGTTGAATATGCAATGAATTCGCTTGAATCACGTGGAGTAGAATTTATTACGGGTGCTTTATTGAAAGAATGTACAGCTACAAGTGTCGTATATGAAAAAAATGGAAAAGAAGTAGAAATTCCAACCTTAACAACAGTATGGGCCGCAGGCGTAAGAGCGAACTCTATCATTGAAAAATCAGGATTTCAAAATAATCGAGGAAAAATAGAAGTTCAAGCTGACATGCGGACGCCTGAGTATAGTGACGTTTTTGTTATTGGCGATTGTGCACTGATTATGAATGAGGAAAGCGGCAAACCATATCCGCCCACTGCACAAATTGCAATTCAACAATCGGATATTGTTGCACATAATGTTAAAGCACTCATTCATAATACAAAGATGGAAACGTTTGAACCGAACATTTTAGGTACAGTTGCTTCTTTGGGAAGTAATGACGCAATTGGTGTTATATTAAATAACCAAAAATTACTGGGATGGAAAGCTACTGTAATGAAAAAGATCATTGATAATCGCTATCTTTGGAAATTAGGTGGCTTCGGTTTATTAATGAAAAAGGGGAAATTTAATATTTTTTATTAAATCACCATATTATCAACGTTTTAGCTATGGTGTGACAATTTTTTGACTATTCATGTAAAAGAATGAAGAAGCAAAGGCATGTACTGTCTTTGCTTTTTATATAAATTCCTTTAAAATGGAGAAGGATATGATGGCAAGGAAACTGGAAAAAATTAGATAACTAGAGTACCTGAAGGGAGACACCCAATTTGATTCAATTAGTCGTATCTATTTTATTATATTTTGTAATCTTTTTTGGTATCGCATTTATATTGAATATGCTATTAAGAAGGACATGGTTAATGGCTTTCTTATATCCAATTGTAGTGTTAATCATTGTTGATAATATTTCTACGTGGGAGTACTTTAAAGCGCCGGTAGAAGCGTTTTCGGAAGCGTTTTCTAGATTAATGCAAATTACACCAGTAGACATCGGGATATTAGCAGCAGGGTTTGCAGGAACGATTGTATCGGGCTTCGTTATAAAACTACTTCGAAAAAGTGGATATCAAATGTTTTAATAGAATGATGAATAAAATTTTGTAGATTGGAAATGATGACATCCAGAGAGGTGTTATACATGAAAATTAAAAATTTTATTCGTAGGACAAGTTTATTTCTCTTAGCAATCTTTGCGTTTCTTACAACAATTACATCGATAAGCAATGTATCCTTTGCAGACATGAAAGTTTGGTCAAATGGGCAAACACCTGCAATTGAAGCAGTAACTAATGGTTCAAATCAAGGTAATCCAATGCGTCAGACGAAGTTGGAAAACAAGGGATTAAATGTGAAGAAAGAAGAGAAGCGTTATATTTCTAGTGAACAGATTAAGGCACCCGAGTCATTGGCTGAAGCAGTAAATTATCAGCAATACCCAAGTGCTAATGTGATAGCTACTGGTTATACTGCAGGTGTGGAATCAACTGGAAAATCACCAAATCATCCAGAATACGGAATTACATTTTCTGGTGTTAAAGTAACACGAGACTTGTATTCTACTATTGCTGCTGATTTAAGTGTTTATCCTATCGGAACGATTTTATTTATTCCCGATTATGGATTTGGAGTTGTTGCTGATAAAGGTAGTGCAATTACTGGTAATAAGATTGATCTTTATTATGACACTGTTGAGGATGTTTATCAGCAATGGGGAAAGAAGGAACTGGAAGTTTATATTGTTGAGAAAGGGAACGGTAATTTAACAGAGGAAAACTTAAAGCAATTGAATGAGAATAAAGCATTACAAGTATTTAGACAAGAAATTACAGATAGCTAATGAAATAAAACGGGAGACGATTTGATGTAGATCGTATCCCGTTTTTATTTAATATATAAATTCATGTAGAATAAATGCAATTGCTATACCTACCAAGCCACCAAAAAAAACTTCAATGGGTTGATGCCCTAATAATTCCTTTAATTCTTTTCTTTTTTCATTGCCTTCTTTATTCGGCCACTCTTTGGCTCCGTCGACAAATACTTGAAAATCTCTAATTAATTTATTAAGTACAATGGCTTGCTCTCCAGCTTGACGTCGAACGCCGGTTGCATCGAACATAATGATAATACTGAAAACACAAGAGATGGCAAAAAAACTTGAAGTTACACCTTCTACAATACCTAGCCCTGTTGTTAAGGCTGCTACAGCTGCAGAATGACTACTAGGCATTCCTCCTGTACTGAAGGCCAAGTTCGGTTTGAATTCTCTTGTTACAATAAGGGAAATAGGGATTTTTACTACTTGCGCAAAAATAATTGCAATAAATGCTGCCCATAATGGGTAATTTTGAAATAATTCCATCTGTGTCGATCATCCTTTCTAAGGAAAGTGTATCCTTTGCAACAAGACAATATGCATCATTTATCCTTAATGCTATATTATCATATGGATGGAAGACACATAGGCGGAACCTGCAAGTAGAGTTACTGCACTTAACCTGCTTTTGCTTGCTTGAACTGTGGGATACGGGTGGCAATACGGACCATGAATATCGCTGCTAAACCAGCAAAAGCAATATCTTTAATAAGAAACGGAATCATCCCTCCCCAAGCTAGGTAATAGGAAATGGGAACTCCCATCCATGTATTCAATGCGATGTACATATAAGTAACACCAATTCCATAGTTAATTAAGGTACCAATAATTGCAGCTACTAAATAATATGGAAAAATTCTTCTTTGAGGCTTATCAATGATCATTCCTGTAAAATATGCAATAAATACAAAGGAAATGATAAACCCACCTGTTGGAGTTAGAAATGCCATTGGTCCAGCAGAAAGACCGGAAAATACAGGGACACCAGCTAACCCGATTAGAATATATGCAATCATGGAAATACTTCCTAATCTTTTACCCAACATTAGACCAGCTAAAACAGCAAAAAATGTTTGTAAAGATAGGGGGACACTTGTCCCGCCAATAGGGATGGCAAGCATAGGAAACCATACAGTGATATTTGCACCTATCGCCATTAAAACAACAAAAATAGCTCCATATGTAAGATCGATTGTTCGTAATTCTTTCATGTTTAACATCCTCCTCTATTAAATTGATCATAATTTGATAAGTTCATTTTGTCAACCGATAAAATATTATGGTTGACAAATAAATTCCAGAAATATGAAAATAGATAATAGAAATAAATTGTATTAGTGTCGAAGGACGAGAGTATGGGGGGTTGATTTTGAAATAAGTTTACCAATATACAAGATGTATTCAGACTTAACATTCGTTTTAAGTAGTAAATTACTACGGAAAGGAACTGGAGACTATGTATTCATAATCATAGCAATATAAAATAGGCATGCCTTCTGCGGCGGATCTAGCATGTGTCCGAAAATTCATTCGAGTATAGCAGAGGTCGTACCGCCGAAAAACATGTCCTATTTCATGTTGCGTTAATTATCTGGCTGCAACGTTATTCGTTTTCAATATAACTCGGTCACCTTTTATAACTCTTCTATTTAATGGCTGCTTCTAAAGCGATCTCCATCATATCATTAAACGTCGTTTGCCTTTCTTCAGCGGTTGTTTCTTCACCGGTTAATATGTGGTCAGAAACCGTAAGTACAGAAAGAGCTTGGCGATCAAATTTTGCGGCAAGTGTATAAAGAGCCGTTGTTTCCATTTCAATTGCAAGTACTTTATAAGCAGCTAATTTTTCATTTACTTCTCTGGCATTATCTCTATAGAAAGTATCACTCGTAAAGACATTTCCAACACGTAAATGGAGCCCTTTATCTAATCCAGCATCATAAGCATTCTTTAATAAGTCGAAGTCAGCAAGTGGAGCATAATCGATGCCGCCAAAGACCATTCGATTTATCTGCGAATCGGTTGTAGAACCTTGGGCTAAGATAACGTCTCGAACATTTACGTCTTTTTGGATAGCCCCACATGTACCTACGCGAATAAGTTTTTTTACATCATAACTTTGAATCAATTCATTAACATAAATGGAGATAGATGGGACGCCCATCCCTGTTCCTTGAACAGATACACGTTCTCCTTTATATGTACCTGTATACCCATACATCCCACGAACATGATTATACTGGATAGGGTTTTCTAAAAAAGTTTCTGCAATAAATTGTGCCCGAAGTGGGTCTCCTGGTAATAATATTTTATCAGCAATTGCGCCTTGTTCTGCACCTATATGTACACTCATAAAAATTCCTCCTTATAGATCAATACAATGTACAGCATAACGTTATCATAAGCAAAATGGAAAGACAAATTGTTATCTTTAAACGCTATTTGTCGAACCAGTTCTATTAGAAATAATTTCTCATATAAAAAATATGCCTTTTTTGTTTCAAAAAAGCGTATTATTGTATATAATATTAATAGTTCAGTTTTTCACTAAACAATTCTAGAAACATTGTACGTGTAATATGTACATAGGATAATATCTTTTGGAAGGATGAATTAGGATGAAAGAACAAACGTTTACAATTACAGCAGATACCGGAGTCCATGCACGTCCGGCAACACTTCTGGTAAATAAAGCAGGGCAATTTGAGTCAGAAGTAGAAATAGCTTACAATGATAAAACAGTAAACTTAAAATCAATTATGGGTGTTATGTCTCTTGGCATTCCAAAGGGTGCTGAAATTAAAATTACGACAAACGGTCCAGATGAAGAAGAAGCACTTAATGGAGTGGAAGAAGTAATTAAAGAACATCTCGGAGAGTAATAGAGATCCTTTAGAAACTGTCAGTATTTATGCTGACGGTTTTTTATTTATATTTTTAAGGATGGATCGTTCATGTTATGGTGAATTCAGAGGAAGGAGAGGTGGTCATGAGAACAAAAACGGCGATGGTTACAGGAGCAAATTCGGGAATGGGGTTAGCCACAGCTATTGAGCTTGCGAAGCAAGGGGCGCATGTTATTATGGTTTGCAGAAACCAACATAGAGGAGAAGAGGCTCTGTATCAAGTAAGCAAGAAAAGTGGATCAAAGTCTATATCTTTAATGCTATGCGATCTAGGCAGTTTTTCAAGTATACAACGCTTCGCAAAATCGTTTGAGGGTCAATTTAATCAGTTAGATGTGTTAATTAATAATGCTGGTGTTGTTACGATTAAACGGCAAACGACCATAAATGGGTATGAAATGATGCTAGGGGTTAATTATTTGGGGCATTTCTTATTAACTATTCTGCTCCTTGATTCTATAAAAAAATCTTCTGATGGAAGAATCATTAATATATCGTCAGGTGCTCATAAAATAGGGAAGATTGATATTCGTTATCCAAATTTAAGTAAGTCGTATAATCCAGCAACGGCTTATGGACGATCAAAGCTATTAAATATTTTGTTTACGAAAGAATTACAAAGGCGTGAACCAGAGCTAGCTGTGTTTGCACTTCACCCTGGAGCGGTTGCAACAAATCTTGGAGTAGATCGTAACTCAGGATTTGGCGAAAAGGTATATTCGTATCTACACCCCTTCTTTCTAAGCCCAAGTCAAGGGTCGGAAACGGCAGTTTTTTTAGCTACCAATGAAACAATACCTTCAAAAAAAGGGAATTATTTCTATCGGAAACAAGTTGCTCCAACAGCAAAAACAGCAAAAGATGAGGTTTTAGCCAAACAGGTATGGGAATGGGGAATGAATCAAGTAAAACTGTATATTTGATAATCCATTTCAAACATAAACTTAAAGCCACATTTCATCATAATAGGTGAAATGTGGCTTTAACCTAAGGGCTTCTATTTAAAATATGTTTGTTCTAGCTGCTGTAAGCATTTCATTGCAGCTTGATTATAAGTAGTTTCTTCTTTGGTTAACTTTTCTTTATAGTCATTAACCGCTTGCCTCAAGGATTGTTTATAATCAGGAATCAACTCAGAATGAGGATGAACCGCAGGTTTTTTTACATTCATTTTTTCATGGTAAGCCAGCGCTTTCCGTTCGTGAAAGAAAACGCCTTCTGTTTGATGTGGGTTATGCAAATCACCTTGCATGGGATGTTTCTTAACTGCTAATACTTCGATAACATAGCGGTCTCCTTTGTCAGCGATTGCTTTTCCTATATATGTCCCTGATTTATAATGAGCTTTAACGGTATCTCCTAACTGTACTTCTGGCATGTCAATCGTCCCTCCTTATTATTATTGTGCCAAAAATGTAACAGTTTGGCGAATATTTTTTATTAGCCGTTTCGATATCCTAACGAGTTTGATATACTGATCGTGAAGGAAGTGAATGCGAATGATGCCTTTTCTCTATTTTCCAGAGGACAAGACAGAATACATACCGGCTGTAATAACCTTAATTATCTTTATGATTGCCGCCAGTATTGTCATGTATTTATTTTATAAAAAATCAAAAAAAGATGAGAAAAAATTTGATGAGCAATATAACAAAAAGATTAAAGAATCGAAAGAGAATAGTTAACGCCCGAAGTCTCCTGAACAAGGAGACTTTTTATGTTTGACTTTGAAAAAGAAGGAATCCACGAATCGTTTCGCACTTCTCGGAGAACATAAGGGAAAAGAGCTAAAAGGAGTAGTCGTATGCGTTGGGTAATTGTATCTATTGTTCTTATTTTGATGACAGCTTGTCAGCAGGAGGATCCGAAGAGTCGGAAAGTGGAAATGTATAATGCATCAGGAGATATGGTTGGGACAGCTAGCTTCAATGAACAATCAGATGGGGTAAATGTAAAATTAAAGTTAGAAGGTTTAGAACCAGGTTTTCATGGAATCCACATACATGAATACGCTAAGTGTGAAGGTCCTGATTTTAAATCCGCAGGAAATCATTTTAATCCAACCGGAGCTGAGCACGGCTTAATGCATCCAGAAGGCTCCCATCTTGGCGATTTACCAAATATTGAAGCAGATGCCGGAGGACTAGTGGATGCTGACCTTATGCTACCACAGACAACATTATTGGATGGAAAGAACTCTTTGATAAAAGGGGATGGTACTTCCATAATCGTTACACAAGACGAAGATGATGGGATGAGTCAACCTGGAGGGAACTCAGGACAACGAATTCTTTGTGGCAAATTGACTAAATCTGAAGCTGAAGATGAGGATAGAGAAGGGGAGTCGCCAACAGACCCTACTCAGTATAATGACAAACAAGAAGAGTAAGGAGGCGAAAGCAGCCTCCTTCATTTTTATCTGTTTTGAACAGCTGATAGAATTCGTTTGACACCTTCTTCTAAAGTTGGTCTTGGACAAGCAATGTTAATTCGCATAAACGTGGCACCTTCTTGTCCATAATCTACACCTGTGTTCAATCCGACTCTTGCTTGATTTATCATAAATTCTTTCAATTCACGATGATCCATATTTAAGGCACTACAATCAATCCAAAGCAAATAAGTTCCTTCTGAATCAATTACTTTTAATTCAGAAGTATGCGTTTCAAACGTTTCTTTGACATAATCTTTATGGCTTTTTAAAACATGACGTAATTCATCTAGCCATGCTTCCCCATAAGTGTATGCAGCTTCTAGTGCAGTGTTACCCATAGTATTTAAGCCGTTTACACCTTGTTTTGATAGTTGTGTTTCTAATTGGTCACGCTTTAATTTATCGGGCGTAACAATATAAGATGCTTGTAGTCCAGCTAAATTAAACGTTTTAGATGGAGACATACATGTTACCGTCTGCTGAGCAATTTGGTCAGATAATGACGCAATTGGAACATGCACTTCTTCGGGAAATGTTAGATCCCCATGAATTTCATCCGAGATGATGATGGTGTTATATTTTAAGCATAAATGTGCTAACTCAGCTAATTCAGTCTTTTTCCAAACTCGACCAACCGGATTATGCGGTGAACATAGGATGAATGCTTTTACACCTTGCTTTAGCTTCTCTTCAAAGTCTTCAAAGTCAATTTCGTAATAGTTATCCTTATAAACAAGCGGACTTTTGACGACATTTCTTTCATGACTCTCTATCACTTTATAAAACGGGGTATAAACTGGAGTTTGAATTAAGATATTATCTCCAGGGTTAGTAAAAGCTTGAACTGCCATATGTAGACTTGTTACAACACCAGGACTAAAAGAAAGCCAGTTTGCTTTAATATCCCACCCATGCCGGCGGCTAATCCAATCAACAATCGTTTTTTTTACGGTATCATCGACGATGGTATATCCATAAATCCCGTGTTTTGCTCGTTCAATTAATGCATTATTCACTCCTTCTGGAGCTTGAAAATCCATATCTGCTACCCACATTGGCAGCACATCCTCTGTTTGAAAAACAGGTTTTAGCATATCCCATTTCACAGATTTTGTATTTTTTCTATCATGTTGCAAATCAAAAATTCCCATTAGTGCCCTCCTAATTAGTTATTTGTTATAGTATAACATTTCTTGCCTCTATCCTCTTGCAATAAATTCGAGAAAAAAAGCAATAAAAAAAGCAAAGCGATTATCGCTTTGCCTACAGGGGGAATACGAGAAAGTCTTACATTTTATAGCATACCCCAAATATAGAAATATAAACCTTAATTGGAAACTATTTTAATTATAATCGATTTTCAAGTTGCTTTTTCTCATCTTCATAACCTGGTTTTCCAAGTAATGCAAACATATTTTTCTTATATGCTTCTACTCCAGGTTGATCGAAAGGGTTAACCCCAAGTAAGTATCCACTTATTGCACAAGCTTTTTCAAAGAAGTATACCAAATAACCAAATGTATATGCATCCAGCTTTGGAATTTCGACTACTAGATTAGGAACATCTCCATCCGTATGGGCTAATAGTGTACCTTGAAAAGCTTTATCATTTATTTCATGAAGTGTTTTTCCGGCAAGGTAATTAAGGCCATCTGCATTTTCACCATCTTCTTCTATTGTAATATTGTATTTTGATTGGTTAACATGCAGAATGGTCTCAAATATATTTCGGCGTCCTTCTTGGACATATTGCCCCAGTGAATGTAAATCAGTTGAAAAATTAGCAGAAGATGGATAAATTCCTTTATTATCTTTGCCTTCACTTTCACCAAATAACTGTTTCCACCATTCAGCAAAGTATTGCAAGCTTGGCTCATAATTAATGAGCATCTCGGTTGTTTTTCCTTTATTGTATAAAATATTACGTACTGCTGCATATTGATAACTCGGATTGTGCTGTAAAGAGGGTTCGTCTAAATCTTGCATCGCTTGATGAGCACCTGACATCATTTCATCAATTGAAATACCACTTACTGCAATAGGCAATAAGCCAACAGCAGTTAATACAGAATATCTTCCACCAACAGCATCAGGAATTACGAATGTCTCATATCCAGCCTGATCAGCAGTATTTTTCAAAGCGCCTTTTTCTTTATCAGTAGTTGCGAAGATTCGTTCTTTAGCTTGTTCTTCACCATATTTTTCTTCCAACATTTTTTTGAAGATACGAAAAGCGATGGCTGGTTCCGTAGTTGTTCCGCTTTTTGAAATAACATTAATAGAAAAGTCTTTATCTTGTAAGATATCTTGCAATTCGCGTATATATGTAGAACTCATATGATGTCCCACAAAGATAATATGGGGGCTATTTAATTCGTCTGCAGATAGATAACTTTGAAAAGAATGATTTAACATTTCTAATGCTGCCCGTGCACCTAAATAAGAGCCACCAATACCTATTACTAATAGGATATCTGAGTTATTTCGGATTTTTTCTGCACTTTCCTTTACTCGATTAAATTCTTCCTTGTTATACGTTTCTGGTAAATCAATCCATCCTAAGTAATCATTGCCTACTCCTGTTTTCTCATGAAGGGATTGATGTGCAGCTTCTACCGCACTTTGTAGATTATTAATTTCCTGTTCATGAAGAAACGGAAGTGCTTTTTTATAATTAAACGATACATGACTCATAAGCTTATCCTCCTATATAAAAATGGAAACATTTCTATCTCTAGTAATAAATACTACACTATTCACTTTACCCAAGACATGTTGGGAAATCAAGAAAGACAACTACATATTTTGCTGATAATGGTAAAAGCTATAGTAGAAATGAATGATAAAAGGAGGATAAACTCATGAATGGATTACAGCGAACAGCTTTGGCTATAACGATTATTGGCGCAGTGAATTGGGGCTTAATTGGTTTATTTCAATTTGATTTAGTGGCAGCCATTTTTGGAGGATCACAAAGTGCAGCTATTGCTCGAGTAGTTTATACATTAGTTGGAATTAGTGGCCTTTGTTTACTGCCATTGTTATTTAAAACGGACGAAGCGTTTGCGGATCAACGGGATCCTAAACGTGTGGATAGTTAATCACTAAAAAAGGCAAACTCGATGAATAAGGAGTTTGCCTTTACTTTAATTTTTAGCGTTACCTTCAGATTGTTTAATCCACTCTTCAAGCTTGTCTTTAAGTGTATTAAATCCAGTTGATTCGTTGCTCTGTTGTTTCGTTGGTGCTTGTTTTGGTTTCTCCTGTTTTTGGGAAGCCTCTTCCGTTGCACGAATAGATAAAGAAATCTTGTTATTTTCTTCATCAATCTGAAGAATTTTTACCTTTACGTTATCACCAATAGATAAATGATCGTTAATATCTTTTACATATCCATGTGTCACTTCAGAAATATGCACAAGTCCTTGGATTTCTTCATTTAGGGCAACAAAGGCACCGTATGGCTGAATTCCAGTTACTTTTCCTTCTAAAATTTGACCGTTCTCAAAATTGCTTGTCATGCTGAACAACTCCTATATCATTATTCGGTTCATTTTACACAATAAAATATTTTAGCATAATAATTAGGATGTAGCAAAACATATTAGTAAATCATTTGATTACTACTATCGAAAGAGAAGGAGAAGAAAAAAATGGTACCTCTTGAATCCAGATTAGAAAATAAGATTTATTCCTTGTATGTCTTAGAAGAGATTTTGAAACCAGAAGGATTTGTTATCGGATCGAATTGGGATTATGACAAAGGCTATTTTGATTTAAAAATGGATGATCAAGGAACTTATTACTTTCTACGTATTCCTTTTTATGCAGTACAAGGATCTTTAGATTTCCCTGGTGTTACGGTTCGGTTGGAAAAGCCATTTTTATTAGGGCATCAATATCAATCAGGATATGATAGTAAGGGATCTGCTGGGCTAGTACAAGATACGTTCAATCAATTTCAAGCTCCAACAGACCCAGATACGGAGATTCCAGAGGAAAATATTGATTCAGGCAAAGCGTTAATGAAAAAAGTAGAGGATTTAGTAATTCCAAGGGATTAACCCAATCAAAATATCATCTTTTTTAACTACAAATTCAAACGTTGGATTCATCATGTATTGATTATTTCTTATAACGCCAATTAATATTTGCTGATTTTTACGTTGAATATTGGCAATGTCACCAAATGACATGTTCTCAAATTCTTCGGGCAATGAGGCATGGTGAAATTGTTGTGATGTAAGCATGAAAAAAATGTCTTCAAATGGTCTGGCTTTTGTATCACGGGATAATTCATGATAAAATAGTGCGCTTGTAAAGTCGTTCGAACGTAATATGGTTGTTGCTCCAGCACGATGAGCATTCTCAATCTGACTTGCAGCTAGAATTTCAATAATAATTGGAATCGATGCGTTGTTCCCTCGAATGGCTACTGCAGTGAGAATCGAGAAATTATCTGCTTCTCGTTCTCTTTTTGTAATATCCGCTGTTATTAATACGCGATCAGCTAACTTAATATTGGCTTTTTCAAGAATGGCATCTTCCGTAGGATCTCCTTGAATAAAGTGGACAGGATAATCGGAAAAGGCAACATGTTCAAGGGTTGTATCAATAAGAACCATGCGAATATGGGAACTCGATTGAGCAATGAATTCAATTAATTGTCTGGTCCGCTCATTCCATCCAATGAGGATGAGGTGGTTGCTCCCTTTAAATGCTACCTTTCCATGTTCTAGATCTTGTTCATGTTGCACTGTAGCAGCAGATATGGTGGAAATATAAAAAGCAATCAATCCACCGCCAGTTAATATTAAAGAAATTGCAACGATCCTCCCGGTGATTGTTAAGGGAACATAATCGCCATACCCCACTGTAGCACCCGTTACAAATGCCCACCAAATACCATCAAAAATACTAGGAAATTGGTTCGGTTCTACCAAGTGGATTAATGTTCCAAAAAAACACATCAGTATAAATATAACTAATAGTAGTCTTACAAATATAGGAAGTTTGAAATATATTTGTTTAAAAAGTCGGACACTCACGCTATTCACCTGTTTCTACTTACTTATATACAAATTTCAACTTAAGATATTGAGTAATGATTTACAGAAGGCTAGGCCTGGCTTCCTATTTACAATTATGAGGAAGCACGGTGCAGATATTGTTTATCAAGTTAAGATGTTTCTTACCTAGTATAGACATGGACGTTCAATTATAACCTATAAAAAAAAGGCGGAATGCATACATTCGGCCTTTACTCCACTTATTTTGTTGCTGCTTGGATCGTTTCTTTTAAACTAAGATAAACGTCATTCCAGAACGGGGTATGGTCGCGATAAGACTTCGTCATAAAGAAAATCATCTCCTTCCATTTATCTTTATAGTCTTTTGCATCTTTAGGAGGAAGTTTAGCTTGAGATTGATCAACAAATGATTGAAGGGTACTTGATCTTGGCCCCCATTTGGCGATTTCTTCACCTTGTTCATCAATGAAAATAAAAATTGGAATAGAACGTGATTTGCCGTTTGTTAAATAGTTATCCATTAATTCCAAATTATTGTCACGAAGCAGCATACGGACCTCCATGTCTGTTGTATCTGCTATACGTAATAATATCGGTATGTTTAACATGGCATCTCCACACCAATCTTCAGTAAGTATGATGATACGTAGCTTCTTTTTCACAACGCTAGAAAAAAATGTTTGATCATTAGGTAATTCGAAATGATCGTAGATGTATAGCAAGTTTTCTTTATGCTTTTCCATAGATTCAATGTATGTATCTGGGTTTATTCCTTTTTCAAACCATTGATTTAAGTTCATCGTATACTCTCCTTCTATTTCATTTACTTTAAAGTGTACCCATCCTACATTCATGCGTAAACAAAAATGATCTCTAGAGAAATTTTTGCTATCATATAAATGGTAAGTGTGCCACTAAAGGAGGAAGTAAAACATGAGTTTAGCAAATCAAGATTTTTTGTTGGAATTATTAAAAACTCCATCGCCATCCAGTAATGAAATGGAAATACAGAAGAAGTGGATTCAATATGTAAAAGTCTTTGCAGATGAAATACGTACGGATCATGCTGGAAATGCAATTGGAGTGTTAAATCCTCAAGCACCGTTTAAAGTGTTGTTAGCAGGTCATTGTGATGAAATAGCATTAGTAATTAATCGAATGGATGAAAATGGTTTTTTGCATTTTGATAAAATGGGGGGCATTAATCCAAAAGCAGCTGTAGGTATGAAAGTAACCGTATTGGGATTTCAGAGTACCGTTACCGGAGTAATTGGTGTGAATGCGCAGCATCATGGCGGATTGAAGAATGATTTTGAGTTAGAGGACTTGTTCATTGACTGTGGATTTCGTTCCAAAGCGGAAGCAGAAGAGAAAATCCAAATAGGTGATTTAGCTGTTTATCAAACTGTACCAGAGATATTGGCTGATCGTTATATTGCTGGGCGTGGTCTCGATAATCGTACAGGTGCTTTTATTGTTGCGGAAGTCTTAAAACGCTTAAAAGAAAAAGGCTGTCAAGTTGGCGTATATGCTGCAAGCACCGTGAATGAAGAGACTAATATGGGGGGAGCATACTTTGCTGCAGCAGGTTTAGCACCAGATATGGCTATCGCTTGTGATGTAACATTTGCTACCGATTATCCTGGCGTTAATACAAATAAATATGGAGATGTGCGCCTAGAGAATGGGCCAGTATTGGCAAAAGGAGCACCAATTAATCGAAAAATAAACCAACTATTAGAAAGGGCAGCTAATGCGTTAAACATGCCTTTACAGTATGAACTTACACCAAGAATGACTGGTACAGATGCAGATAAGATGCGGTTAACTGGCAAAGGTGTGCCAGTTTCATTGGTATCCTTACCATTACGTTATATGCACTCTCCTGTGGAAACGTCCAGTTTACAAGATATCGAACAGGAAATTGATCTATTGGTAGAGGTGATTGCTTCCTTATCCGGAACAGAAAGCTTAAACCCGTTAGATGATTGAGTTTTTAACAAAAAGATAACAACATTTCAATTTATGAGTCAAATTTATTATAAAAATTACAAATCATAATTAATTTGTATTGTGTATTGTTACAAAATAAAGTGATTTAGTCTTAGTTTTTCTATTTAGACGAAAATGAATAAGTAATCATTTGTAATAGGCTAGGCCATTTTATTTATTTTTATCTTGAAATCAATGTAAATAACCTAGGTAGTTTGATTAATAAAGTAGCGCTATTTCTTTAGTAATAAGGAGTAGGGCTATTTTATTATAAATAGGAATTTGAGCCACCCGTAAATATACCTATGTAAAAATCAGAGAAAAACTACTACTATTCTATCAATTTAGAAAATTCGGCATTCTTTCGACTTGATTCGACACTATTCTGACTTCTCCATCGACTATACTTGCTGTAACAACCTAGATATTTCAGATAGGCACCGCTGTCAGCTAAGAACCAAAATTGGTAAGGGAGGGAGACAGAAGGTGTTTTTTTATTATAGGTTCTTATCTGCATCAGATTGTGTCAAAAAAGAAGGGGAGGAATAGCTGTTGAAAGCTAAGAGAAGACGTCAATCTAAAGCACTAAGTGTCGCAGCAACAGTTTTAATGACATTTTCTTTAATTACACCAGGTCTAGCTAATGCAGAATCAAGTGGGAAGTTACATCAAGCCGCTAAGGATTCTAATAAAACAGTAGAGGAAAAAGTCAGTGATCGATTAGTAAAAGAATTTAAAGACGACGAAAAGGTAACCTTCCTGGTGAAATTCAGTGAAAAAGCAGATGTTACGAAGGTCGCTGAGAATGCAAAGTCTGATGCAGCAAAGGCAAGTTTGTCAGCACAAAAAGCTGAACATGTACAACGCTCTGCAGTAATATCCGAATTAAAAACGACTGCACTAGAGTCTCAAGAAAACGTAAAAGCTTTCCTAGAAGAACAAGAATCTAAAGGTAATGTGGAGAAATTTAAATCTTACCATATCGTAAATGGTATGGCAGTTACTGCTACAAAAAAAGTAGCAGAAAAAATAGCTTCGTTTGCAGAGGTTGAAAAAATCTTACCAAACGAAGAGCGTGAACTATATGATGTAACAATAGATAAAGAGGCAGGTGAAGTTGCATCTGAGCTTGCCAATATTGAATGGAATGTAGAACGTGTAGGTGCCCCATCCGTATGGGAGATGGGCTTTGATGGAACAGGTACTGTTGTTGCTAGTATTGACAGTGGAGCACAATGGGATCATCCTGCACTCCAAGAAAAATATCGAGGATATAATGCTGAAACGGGTGAAGTGGATCATACCTATAGCTTTTTCGATGCAACAGCAGACGAAGAAGAGGCTTATGATGATCATGGCCACGGAACGCATGTTACTGGAACAATGGTTGGAAGCGAGCCAGATGGTTCAAACCAAATTGGAGTTGCTCCTGGTGCAAAATGGATTTCGGCTAAAGGGTTAAATGCTGCAGGATCTGGCTATGACACGTGGTTGTTAGCAGCTGCGGAATGGATGCTTGCTCCTGGTGGTGACGCTTCCATGGCTCCTGATGTAGTTAATAATTCATGGGGCGGTGGTCCTGGCTTGGATGAGTGGTATCGTGACGTGGTTACTGCTTGGAGAGCAGCGGAAATATTCCCGGAATTTTCTGCTGGTAATACAACATTAACGAATCCTGGTGGTCCTGGGTCAGTTGCTGTACCAGCTAACTATCCGGAATCGTTTGCAACTGGTGCCACAGATTCAGAAGATTTACTAGCAAGTTTTTCATTACAAGGACCTTCTCCTTACGATGAAATTAAACCTGAAATTTCTGCACCCGGTGTAAATATACGTTCAAGTGTACCAGGTGGTGGTTATGAAGGTGGATGGAATGGAACCTCGATGGCTGGACCAGCGGTTTCTGCAGTTGTAGCTTTAATGAAGCAAGCAGATGCTAGTCTCACTGTCGATGAACTTGAAGAAATTTTAATGACAACAGCAAATCCATTGACGGATGATGAATTTCCTGAGTCACCAAATAATGGGTACGGAGCTGGTCTAGTAAATGCCTATGATGCTGTTTCCTCACTTGTTACTGGCTTAGGAACAATAGAAGGACAGGTTACCAAAGCTGGTGAAGATGCAGAAGCACCTACCTTTGAGCATGAAGGAATTACAGAATCCTATATTGGTATGGATCTAGATTTAACGATCGAAGTAACAGATAACATTAGTGTTAATAATGTAACATTAGAATATACAAATCAAGATGGAGAAACGCAATCCGTTGAGGCAGAACGAATTTCTGGTGATTACAAACAAGGTGAATATCAAGCGACAATCCCAGGAGAACAGCTTACTGGTGAATCTTTATCCTACAACTGGGTTATCAATGATTTTGGAGACAATGAAGTAACTAGCGATAGTTATGAGGTTGCTTTATTACCAGGGGTCTCTGTTGGTTTCTCTGATGATTTTGAATCCCCATCAGCTGGGTGGTCCGTTATTGGAGAAGGAAATAGTTGGGAGCGTGGTGTACCAACTTCAGGTCCTGAGAGTGCTGCTTCCGGTGAAAATGTATATGCAACTAATTTGGCAGATGAATATGATAATAATGCTAATACAACATTGGTCATGCCACCTATTGATTTACCTGAGGGAGAAGCCTATTTACAATTTAATCAGTGGTATAATATTGAAAATAATTGGGATTACGGTCATGTATTTATCTCGACAGATCAGGAAGAATGGACACAGCTATTACGGGTAACGGATACAACTGATGGCTGGGAAAATGCAGAAGTTGATTTATCAGAATATAGTGGTCAACGTGTTTATATTGGTTTCAATCTTGATAGCGATGGAAGTGTGTCGAGAGAAGGCTGGTATATTGATGATGTAACTTTAGCTGAAACATCAAATAGTGAAAGTGCTTCTGTATCAAAAGATAAAGGGTATGTAGGAGTTGTTGGTTTTGATAATGCGCTAAGTATTGTTAAAAATGATAAAAAAGCTTCTTTAAAAGAAGAAGTGAATCCTGCAAAAATCCAGCCTGTAAATCCAAAGAAAGAATTGGATCCAGAAAAGGATACAATTAGCCCTGCGTTATTACCAATGAGTGCTCAAGTTAGTGTGTTGGAAAGTGGACGTTCAGTCGCTACCGATCCAGCTACAGGGGGCTATACGCTTCTGCATGCTGCCGGTGACTTCACAGTAAAAGCTGAAGCTTATGGCTTTGAATCTCAAGAGCAGGCAGTTACAGTGGAAGCAGATGGAACAACGGAAGCTGATTTTACCCTGGAAGAAATGGATCAATTCACCGTTAGCGGAACAGTCACAGATCAACAAACGGGAGAGCCTGTATCAGGAGCTACCTTATTATTGGAAGAAGATGCAAATGTGGAACCAGTAACTACAGATGAAGAAGGTAACTATTCTTTAACCGCATATAAAGGAAGTTATACCTTAAAAGTAGTTGCAAGTGGATACCACGGAACAGAAGTCGAAGTATCTCTAGAAGATGGAGATGTCACGGAAAATGTGGAATTGGAACCATTCTATACTGTTCCTGGTGGAGAAATTGCTTATGATGACGGCACAGCAGAAAATGCACGTGCTTTCTACGATGCATTTAATGGATGGGGAGTAAAAATGACACTTCCTGAAGGTGAAGAATCTGGCGTCGTTGATGCAGCTGTATTTAAGTTCTGGGATGAAGAGTTCCCGAATCCAGGAGGTACGGAATTCCAAGTTGAAGTTTGGGATGCTACTGGTACAGATGGAGCTCCAGGTGAAAAACTAGCTGGACCGTTCGATGCAGAGGCAATCCGTGATTCGAACGAATGGACAGTTATCGATCTATCGGAACATGGTATTGTTGTAGATAAAGAATTCTATGTTGTTTATGTTCAGACAGCAACGAATACAGAAGCTCCTGGACTAGCAACAGATGAAAGCAGTCAAAATGCAGAGCGTAGCTATCAATTAGTTGGTGGTACATGGTCGAAGTCTCCTTCTGCTGAAGGAAATTATATGATTCGTGCTCGTGTTAATTACGAAGTAGAAGAACCAGTAATTACAGCTCCTGCTAATGATACCATCACGAATGAGACAGAGGTTACAGTAGAAGGTACAGCCTCACCGACAACAACAATTCAATTGTTAAATAATGGTGAAGAAGTAGGTACAGCAGAGATCGGTGAGGATGGTGCATTTGCAATTCCAACAACATTATCTGAAGGAGCAAATGAGTTAACAGCCGTATCTCTTCTGGATGGTACACCTACTGGAGAATCGGAACCTGTAAATGTAACGTTAGATAAGGAATCACCTGAATTAACGATTGACAATCCTGAAGATGGTGAAAAATCAAATCGTGAGACGGTTACAGTAGAAGGCACAGTTTCCGATACAAATCTTGATGTTGTTGAAGTTAATGGTCAAGAAGCTGATGTGGAAGAAGGAAGCTATTCTAAGCGAATCCTGTTAGACGAGGGTGAGAACCAAATTGAAGTTGTAGCTCATGACCTAGCAGGTAATACTGCAACGGAATCCGTCACACTTGATGTTGACTTCACAGCTCCAGAAATCGAAAATTTAACTCCTGAAGAAGATGTTAATCTTGAAGCTGGACAAACCGTTAAGTTTGAGTTTGATAGTGAGCCAGGATTAAAAGCAAGCTACTTTATTCATATGCCATTAACAAATACGGTCACCAATGCAACCGAACTTCCAATGATGGAAACTTCAGAAGGACATTATGTTGGGTATTGGACAGCGACTAGTAATGTTGTCGCAGAAGGGGCTGTTATTGAAGTGAAAGTCGAAGATGATTATGGCAATGAAACACGTGAACAAGCAGAGGGAAAATTATATATTAATGTAGCGGAATAAGTAGTAATTAGCATTTAAAACATCCTGTATCAGTTCGCTGTGATACAGGATGTTTTTTGTATGTATAAGCAAAGCTTCTTTGTTGCCAAATTTGTAAAGTTAGGGTAAAATGAATTTACAATATAATAATCGATTCCATCTTCGGGGCAGGGTGAAATTCCCGACCGACGGTAAGAAGCTATTTTAGCTTCAAGTCCGTGACCCACAATCAATGATTGTGGTTGATCTGGTGTGAGTCCAGAGCCGACAGTTACAGTCTGGATGGGAGAAGATGTCGAGCCTGATAATGTGCGTGAAGACGCACTGCTTTTTCCTATGAATATGCATGATAACCCTAAAGCCCCGGTTAGGAGCTTTAGGGTTTTTTGAATGGGAAAGTTATCGGCTTTGGTCCTTCATCACGAGATAGGGATCGATAGGAGATGAAGGAGGAGTATGGTAATGCATATTGCCAATAAGCAATCATCAAAACTAATTAAATTAATTATTCTATCGTTACTTGGAACAGTATCCATTTTATTGTTTTTTCTGAATTTCCCATTGCCGTTTTTACCAGCTTATTTAAAAATTGATTTTAGTGATGTACCGGCGATGATGGCTTCACTAATATTCTCCCCAATTGCTGGGGTTATTGTAGTGGCTATTAAAAACTTGTTGTATATAGCTGTTACCGGTGCTGCAGATCCAATCGGTGCGGTGGCGAATTTTCTTGCTGGAATAATGCTGGTTTTACCTGTTTCCATCTTATATCATCGGTTTAAAGGTGTTAAAAGTGTTATTTCAGGATTGGCTGCTGGTACAATTATAATGGCCTTAGGTATGAGTTTACTAAACTATGTTATTATATTGCCGGCTTATGGTTGGCTAATGGGTTGGGAAGGAATGTCTAGCAGTACAGTGAAGTGGGCTGCTATTTATGCTGGTATCCTGCCATTCAATATTATTAAAGGAATCGTAATTGGAATGTTATTTGTTCCATTATTTATAAAAATGCGTCACTGGATTGAACAAAAGCAGATAAGATTAGCTCCCTAAAACGATTATTAACAGAGGGAGGTTAGCTTGTAGCGAACAAGGGGTTCGCTACAAGCTTTTTTTCATATCCTTTCTCTTTTTTGCGATATATTCCTAGAATGAAAGCTTGCACTAATATCTCTGGTTATCCATTTCTGTGATGCTAATCTCATTTCACGTTGCTTCTTTGAAAAATAAAAAAGACCATCGAGAAAAGTCTCGATGGCCTTTAGCTGTTTTCTTATTTTTCTTCTACTAAATAACGAGCAGTTGGTTGAGCTTCTAAACGTTCGATAGGAATTGGCTTACCTGAGATTTCACTTACTCCGTAATTTCCCTTTTCTATCTTTGCTAATGCTTCTTTGATATCCTGTAATTGATCTTCTTTTATCTGTTGTACCCCTGCATCTCTTTCCTGCTCAAATTGTTCAGTACCCATATCTGCTGGGTGGTTATCATAATCAGCCAATTCTTCCACAGCTTCATTTGGGCTTGTTGGATCGTTTGCAGCTAAATCGTTTTCGATCTCCTTTTTCATATAAAGTAACCGGCTTTTAAGTTCAGCTATTTTTTCTTGACTAAGATGTTTGCTCATTAGAGCTCTCCTTTCTGAAGGATTCGGTTGTTTCCTTTCTTTTTGAAACGATACCAATTGTACATCTAGACACACTTATGAGATTAGCTTGTTCATCCGTGATTCTTATATCCCACACCATGGATGTCTTCCCAGTATGAAGGGGCGTAGCTGTAGCAGTTACCATGCCGCTGCGTTTACTTCGTATATGATTCGCATTAATTTCCATTCCGAATACACTTTTTGTTTGGGGGTCAGCATGTAATGAGGCTCCAATGCTAGCAGCTGTTTCAGCTAGAGCTACAGATGCTCCCCCATGCAAATAGCCATAAGGCTGGTGTGTTCGCTTATCTACTGGCATTGACAAAATTACTTTGTCCTTTGTTAAAGAGATTTGTTGAATACCAAGCACTTCCATTAACGTATCGTTGAATGTCATTGAGAAACCCCCTCTTTATATGAACATGCTAATAAATAATGATACCCCAAGTAATAAACCATAAATCGAATTTGTCTTACCGGTTGCAGCCATTGCAGGCATCATTTCAATCGGCTGTGTTTTGCCTTTAAATTTATTAATGACGTCAACAGCTTTAACTGCTCCTATAAATGTAATGATCGACCATATCGGTAGAATATCTGCTATAATGAGAATTGCTGTAATCATAAAGGCTATAATGAACATGGAAGCAAGAAAACGAACAGCATTTCTACGTCCAAGCAGGATAGCTAATGTCTTTCTTCCGTTTTCTTTATCATTATCTAAATCGCGAATGTTATTTGATAGCATGATGGCTCCAATAAAAAGCGCTATTGGTATCGATGCAAAGATAACTTCAGGCGTAATGACTTCAGCTTGAATAAAATAACTAATTCCAATAATGACGGTTCCCATTAAAAATCCAGAAAATAATTCACCTAGCGGAGTGTAAGCAATTGGTAACGGTCCTCCCGTATACAAATAACCGAAAACCATACAACCTAAACCAATAACTGCAATCCACCAGCTGGATTCTAAGCAAATATAAATACCAAGTAAAATAGCTATTCCATAAAATCCAAGAGCTAACTGTAAAACCGTTTTTGGTTTTATTCCGTCTCGTACAATGGTACCACCAATACCAACGGAGTCTTCTGAGTCTAAACCTTTAACAAAATCGTAGTATTCATTAAACATATTGGTGGCAGCCTGAATAAGCACAGCTGCTATGAGCATAGCTATAAAAAGCGGTAAATTCACATACCCCTCTCGAAAAGCAAGCATCGACCCAACAAATACTGGTATAAAGGATGCAGTTAGTGTATGAGGTCGTAATAATCGCCACCAGACCTGAAATCCATCTCTTTCATTCAGTGCTTCTTTTATATTAACTTTATCAGATGATTGCATCGCATGTTCCTCCTGTTAATACCTATATCATATTAATTTTATGGAATTTGTAATAAGGTGTCAACGTTCGGGTTTGATTTCCTTGAGAATCCGCAAAAAAGAGAATAAAATAAAGATGGAAGTTTGTCATTGTTAGTTTAACGGAGGTTAATGCAAATGATTGAAGTACAAGAACAACAAGTTGAGGATATTTTACAAGATGCAATTCAACGAATAACAACATCAGGTAAAGATTTTCAACTTGTAAGCATTACAAAAAAAATTCAAACAACTAATCCGGTTCACTTCTTTGAAGCGGCTTTACGTTTAAATAAAGAGCGGGTATTTTGGACGAGCGCAAAAGAATCGTTCACCATGACTGGAGTAGGAAATGCGTTTGAGATGGATGCGAACGAAAACCGATTTTCGTTTATTGAATCAGCTTGGGAGCAATTGCGTGGACAAGCAGTGATCTATAATCCATATGAAGTTCCAGGAACAGGTCTCGTTTCCTTGGGGGGGATGGATTTTGACCCTGAAAAGAAACGAACAGAATTGTGGGGAGATTTTCCGTCTATTTATTTTACTGTTCCGGAGTATTTACTTACCAAATTTGAGAATGAATGTTATTTAACAGTTAATATAAAAATAACGAAAGAAGATCATGTTATTCAATTATCTAATCAAATTAGAAACGATGAACGTATCTTGTTATCACTTAAGGAATTGGAGAAACAACCATTGGAGATTGTTCAACAACATGATATTGCTCCTGATCAATGGAAACAAATTGTACAGAAAGCTACCGAAGAAATTAGCCATGATCAAGTGGATAAGGTTGTTTTGGCGAGGGAAGTACGATTAAAATTAAATCGCGATGTAAATAGAGCAGCAGTAATTGAAAAATTAATAGCTACACAATCCAATAGCTATGTCTTTGCTTTTGAACAAAAAAACAGCTGTTTTATTGGAGCAAGTCCTGAAAGGTTAGTAAAAATAAAGAATAAAGAGCTGTTGTCAACCTGTTTAGCAGGGACGGCACCGAGAGGAAAGACAAACGAACAGGATAAAAAGATAGCCAACGCTTTAATGCAAGATATGAAGAACAGAGAAGAGCATGATTTTGTTGTACAGATGATTAAACAAGGTGTGGCAAAATATTGCGAGCAAGTCTATGTGCCAGAAGAACCGATTATTTATCCTTTGAAAAACTTACAACATTTATATACACCGGTTACAGGTGTATTAAAACAAGGCCATAGTATATTTGATATTGTATCGCAATTACATCCAACACCTGCGCTTGGCGGACTTCCAAGAACTGCTTCCATGCTTTTTATTCGTGAAAATGAATTGCTTGATAGAGGCTGGTATGGTGCTCCTGTTGGTTGGTTTGATTACAACGAAAATGGTGAATTTGCTGTGGCTATCCGGTCTGGACTTATACAAAAGGATGAAGCTTCATTGTTTGCAGGGTGTGGGGTAGTGAAGGATTCTCAGCCAGAGGAAGAATTCGAAGAGACCAGAATAAAATTTGCACCAATGCTTTCTGTTTTAGGAGGAGAATCATGAATCACACTGAAGTATTAACACGCTATACAGCAAACTTTGTTGATGAATTAGCGATGAACGGATTAACGGATGCTGTCATTTCACCTGGGTCAAGATCTACGCCACTAGCATTAACAATTGCTGAGCATGAGAGCATTAAAGAATGGGTTATCATTGATGAACGCTCTGCTGCATTTTTTGCACTAGGAATGGCTAAAAAAACAAAAAGGCCGGTTGCATTGATATGTACTTCTGGAACAGCAGCTGCTAATTATTACCCAGCAATCGTAGAGGCTTATTATAGCAGAGTACCTTTAATTGTATTGACAGCGGATAGACCGCATGAATTACGAGATGTTGGGGCACCACAAGCAATTGAGCAGATAAAACTATATGGGGATTATGTGAAGTGGTTTCAAGAAATGGCCCTTCCGGAGGCAGCGCCAGATATGCTAAAGTATGCTCGTAGTAAAGCTGCAAGGGCTTTTTTTATGGCGAAAGAAGGGAACCCAGGTGCTGTACATTTGAACTTCCCATTTAGAGAACCACTAGTTGTGGATTTTGAATTGGACCATTTATGGGGGAAGGTAAGTCAAACTTCTTATCTTCCAACTTTTGAAGGTGAAAAGCATCTTACAAGTAATCAATTAACCGAATTATCTCAGCTTCTTCAAAATAAAGCAAAAGGTCTTATAGTTTGTGGTCCACAAACAGATCGGTATTTAGCAAAGGCAGTGACAAAGCTAGCTAGTAAATGGGAACTTCCTATCATTGCCGACCCCCTTTCACAGTTACGTTCTGGGGAGCATAAAAAGCAGCATATCATTGATGGTTACGATGCATTTTTACGTAATGAAACGATTCGTGAAGAGTTAAAACCGGATTTTATTATTCGTATTGGAGCCATGCCTGTTTCAAAAGCTTATTTATTTTTTGTGAAACAACATATGGATGCTTTACAAATAGTTATAGAAAACGAACGAGGGTTTAGAGAACCAACCGGCAATAAAACGGAATTTATCTTTGCGAATGCACGTACTGTTTGTGAAGCACTTACAGAGGTGGATAATCATACCCAGTATAGGAAGGAATGGCTTCGCAAATGGCAGCAGATGAATGCTATTTCAAAAAAACATTTTTCACGTCATACAGAAAATCCCATCACAGAAGGAGAAGCCATGCGTGGGCTAATTCATGCAATTCCAAATCATAGTAGCATTTTCGTTGGTAACAGTATGGCAGTACGTGATTTGGATACTTTCTTTTTAACAACTGAAAAACATATTGAAGTTCTAGCTAATCGAGGGGCTAATGGGATAGATGGCATGATTTCAAGTGGTATGGGAGCTGCAGTCCACGGAAGTCGATTAACCTTAGTTCTCGGAGATCTATCTTTTTTTCATGATATGAATGGTTTACATGCAGCAATGCATTATGGTATATCTGCTACTGTACTGCTAATGAATAATAATGGCGGAGGAATTTTCTCGTTTCTTCCTCAAGCGAATGATAAAAGACACTTCGAAGCTTTATTTGGAACACCGTTAAATATCGATTTTCAGCATGTAATAGCGATGTATGGCGGACACTACGATCGACCTCAATCTGAAGAGGAAGTAAAAATGGCCGTACAAGCAAGTTATCAGCGCAATGGTTTGTCAGTGATTGAAGTCAAAACAGACAGAGAGGCTAATGCAATCTGGCATCGTGATAAATGGAAGGCGATTGAAGAAGAAATCGTAAGTGGGGAGGAATAATACATGTATTTCTGCATAAATCAAATGAAATATTGGTACGAAGTCCAAGGGGATGGCGATCCGCTTGTATTATTACATGGTTTTACAGGGAGCAGAAATACATGGAAACCGTTTATACAATCATGGAAAAATAACTGGACATGTATTACGATTGATCTTCCAGGTCATGGTAAAACAACTGGATCTGTTTCATCCATGGAAGCCTGTTGTGTAGATTTGCATGCATTGTTTAACTACCTAAAACTAAATAAGTTTCATTTATTAGGGTATTCAATGGGAGGTAGAACGGCAATTACCTATGCGATGTTATATCCTGAAATGATATCATCATTACTATTAGAAAGCACATCGCCAGGGTTAAAAACAGCAGAAGAACGTCGACAACGAAAAGAAAAAGATAATTATTTAGCGGTGCAAATTGAAGAGAAAGGGATCGATTGGTTTGTTAATTATTGGGAAAAAATCCCACTTTTTCAAAGCCAGCAAAAGTTACCTAATTCGCAGCAACAAATCATACGAGAAGAACGTTTGTCTCAACATGCTTCAGGATTAGCTGATTCATTACGGACAATGGGGACAGGCGTTCAACGTTCTTGGTGGGAGGAACTCTCCTCTTTCTCTAAGCCTGTATTATTAATTGCTGGGGAAAATGATCAGAAATATTGTAAACTAATGAAGGTAATGGATAAACATTTTGAGTATGCTTGTTTACAGATCATATCAGAAGCTGGACATGCAATTCATGTGGAGAAACCAAAGATTTTTGGTAAAATAGTAAATGAGTATATCACAGGTACTAAACTAGCCTAATATGTACCACACGATTACTTCATTATTACATACTATCTAAAGGAGGAAATAACATGACAGTAAATTGGGAACAGGTAAGAGATTATCAAGAAATTATTTATGAAAAATATAATGGAATCGCTAAAGTAACAATTAACCGACCAGAAAAACGAAACGCATTTACACCATTAACAGTGAATGAGATGATTGATGCATTTGCGGATGCACGAGATGACTCAAATATTGGTGTAATTCTATTAGCTGGTGAAGGCGAAAAAGCATTTTGCTCGGGTGGTGACCAATCTGTTCGAGGACATGGAGGATATGTCGGGGATGATCAAGTTCCTAGACTAAACGTGTTAGATTTACAACGGCTTATTCGAACAATTCCTAAGCCAGTTATTGCTATGGTGTCTGGCTATGCAATTGGTGGGGGACATGTGCTACATGTTGTCTGTGATTTAACGATTGCTGCAGATAATGCCATTTTTGGACAAACAGGACCGAAGGTTGGAAGTTTTGACGCTGGATACGGTGCTGGTTTGTTAGCAAGAATGGTAGGCCATAAACGCGCGCGTGAAATATGGTACCTATGCCGACAATATAATGCAGAAGAAGCTTATGAAATGGGATTAGTAAATACAGTCGTGCCCGTTGATAAGTTAGAAGAAGAAACCATTCAGTGGTGTGAAGAAATTCTGGAAAAATCTCCAACCGCATTACGCTTCTTGAAAGCATCATTCAATGCAGATACAGATGGTTTAGCAGGATTACAACAAATGGGCGGAGACGCTACGCTTCTTTACTACACAACGGATGAAGCAAAAGAAGGAAGAGACGCATTTAAAGAGAAAAGAAAACCAGATTTCAAGAAGTTCCCTCGTTTTCCTTAAGTTGCAAAAGATTTTAAAATGTATCACCTTTGCTTTTAGCAAAGGTGTTTTCTATAACAATTTACATAAGTTAACAAAACATTATTGTAAGGAGCTTTATAATGCAAGATACGACCATTCCACATTGGCTATCGAAACAGGCTGATATTTCACCTCATTGTTCTGCTATTGAATTGGTAAACGGACAAAGGCTAACATTCGAAGAGTTAAAGAATCAAAGTCAAACTTATGCTAAGAAATTAGCAGATTGGGGTGTGAAGGAAGGCTTTCATGTTGCCATCCTATCAACGAATAAACAGGAAATGATTGTTGCTATTCATGCACTAAGTTATTTAAAGGCAGTCGCAGTGTTGTTAAATATACGACTAACAAAAGATGAACTCATGTATCAATTAAACGATGCGGATGTTTGTTTTTTGATCTATCCTGAAGAGTTAAAGGACAAAGCATCAAGCTTATCCATAAAACATCAAGCAAGTTATACAGAAATTCATCAACGACATCCAAAAAAAATCGCATTAGCAAAAGAAATTAGATTAAATGATCCTTTTACAATTATGTATACTTCTGGTACAACTGGATTTCCTAAAGGTGTTATTCACACCTATGGGAACCACTGGTGGAGTGCAATTGGCAGCGCATTGAATTTAGGAATTCATGACCAAGATAAATGGTTAGCTGCGTTACCGTTATTTCATGTTAGTGGTTTATCCATTTTAATTCGGAGTGTAATTTATGGGATGCCGGTATATTTATTAGAGAAATTTAATAAAAAAGCTGTTCATCAAGCCATTATGAATGACGGTGTAACAATTGTTTCTGTTGTTACTGTTATGTTGCAGCAATTAGTAGAAGAACTTGGAACAAATCAATATCCTACTACATTGCGCTGTTTTCTGTTAGGTGGAGGGCCTGCACCACTTCCTCTTTTGAAGCAAGCAAAAAAATTAAATGTACCAGTATTTCAGTCGTTTGGAATGACGGAGACCGCTTCACAAATTGTCACTCTCAATGCAAACGACGCCCTTAAGAAAGTGGGGTCAGCCGGAAAAGCATTATTTCCAGCACAAGTAAAGGTTGAATCGTCTGATCAGACAATAGGCGAAATATATGTCAAAGGACCCATGGTAACATCAGGCTATTATAAGAAACCAGAAGTGACAAATAAGATATTGAAAGATGGCTGGCTAGCAACGGGAGATTTAGGTTATTTAGATGATGAAGGCTTTTTATATGTGGTAGACCGGAGAAATGACTTAATCATTTCTGGCGGTGAAAATATTTACCCATCCGAAATTGAAAGTGTACTTTCTGGTCATCCTGCTATTAAAGAAGCGGGCGTTACAGGTATATCTGATGATAAATGGGGAGAAGTACCGATTGCATTTGTTGTAACTAACACCCAAATCGCATTTGATGAAGTGATGAACTATTTACGCGAACATATAGCTAATTATAAACTTCCAAAAGAAATTCATGAAGTAGCCGCTTTACCGCGTAATGCATCAAACAAACTAGTAAGAAGCCAGTTAAGACATATAAGGAAAGAATAAGGGTGCATCCTTATTCTTTCCTAAAAGGCTCGTAATTCGTTGAAAATAAATGAGATAACGTGTGTTCCGGATCAATAAACTGTTTCGCTGCGTTAACAGCGATCGGCCCTTCGTTAAATCCCCCTGCGATTAAATGAAGTTTATTCGGATAGTTTGCAATATCTCCTACGGCAAATATCCCAGGAATGCTTGTTGACATAGTAGAATCAACTTTTATAGAGCCATTCTCCATTTCCATTCCCCAGTCATTAATTGATCCTAAATCAATCTGAAAGCCGTGACTAATGATTAGATTGTCAATATGAAGTGTTTCTATTTCTTTCGTATCTGCATGTTGAAGGGTAATATGAGAAAGTTTACTTCTCTCACCATGTAAGGATTTAATGTGATAAGGCTGCTTAATTTTCACAGAAGAATTTTTCATTTTCGAAATATTGCTTTCCATCCCTCTAAATGTAGGTTTTCGGTGGATTAGTGTGACTTGTTTTGCTATCGGTTCAAGTTCATTAGCCCAGTCGATAGCAGAATTTCCTCCACCTGAGATAAACACGTGTTTCCCTTGATAGCTAGCCATTCGTTGAATGGTATAATGTAGCGTGTCATTTTCATAAGTAGGTGCTTCTGGAAGTTCTAGTTTGGTTGACTTTAGTATCCCATACCCTGTGGCAAGGATAACCGTTTTTGTATTATGTACTTGTCCATCACGACTCGTAAGTTGAAAGTGACCATTTTTTAAACGAGTAATTCCAACGACTTGTTCTTTTAAGACAATCGTAGGGTTAAAGGTTTTTGCTTGTTTTATTAGGTCTTCAGTAAATAATTCTCCGCTTTTTTGAGGGATGCCGCCAACGTCCCGAATGATCTTCTCAGGGTAGAAATACGGAACTTTCCCCCCAAGAAAAGGTAAATATTCAATAATTTTGGTTTTCATTTCCCGCATTCCGCTATAAAAGGCGGTAAATAATCCAACGGGTCCACCACCAATAATCGTTACATCATATAAATCATGTTGTTCTGCCATTTCGAATCTCTCCTAAACTATTTTGTCTTCATAAGTAAGTATATAAAATAAGGCGCACTTAAAATGGATACAATAATTCCAACTGGCATTTGTGTCGGCTGCAAAAGATTTTTAGCAATCATATCAGCAATGATTAATAATAAGCCACCAATTAGTGTGGAGATAGGTATAATATATTGGTGTAAGGGACCAATGATCTTTCTTGTAATATGTGGCACAATGAGTCCTAAAAAGGCAATTGCCCCACCAGCTGCAACAGATGCACCGGCTAATGCGACGGCAAGAAATAATAAAGTAACTCGTTCCTTTTCAATTTTGGATCCTAATCCTGCCGCTACTTCATCTCCTAAGGTTAGCACATCCAGAGTTTTTGCTTTTGATATCGTAACCGGGATTAAGGTAATGATCCATGGAAGGATAGATAACACAAACATCCAATTAGTGTTCCAAATATCACCAGATAACCAAACCGTTGCCTGGCGGAAATTCTGTGGATCCATTTTTAATTGAAATATAACAAGAAATGCGCTAAATGCGGCATTAATGCCGATACCAACAAGGACAAGTCTAATTGGGTCGATTCCCTTTTTCCATGCAAGAAGATAAATGAATCCCGCTGCTACTAAAGCACCAATAAATGCAAAGATAGGTAGTAAAAAGATAGAAGATGTATTGGTAGGTTCTAGATCCCCTTGAAAAAAGAATAAAAACAACACTACTGCCAACCCAGCCCCTGTATTAATACCAAGGATCCCTGGGTCCGCTAGTTCATTTTGAGTTACTCCTTGCAAGATAGAACCTGAAACAGCTAAGCCAGCCCCAATGAATAATGCGAGAATAATACCAGGTAATCGAAAGTCAAAAAGTACCATTTCTTGTCGTGCTGTACCATCATGCAGGATGGTTTGGACAACTTCAACTGGAGAAATTGCAATGATTCCTGTGCTCAAACTTAGAAAAAATGAAATAATGACTCCAATAACTAAAATGAATACGGTCCATCTAAATTTGCTTTTATGTATTTTCTTCATTTTGTTCCACCTCCACGTGCTAAGTAAAGAAAGAACGGAACACCTATTAATGATGTAATAGCTCCCACTGGTGTTTCATATGGCGCATTTACTAGTCGAGAAACGACATCAGCCAGTACAAGCAATAATCCTCCAAAAATGGCGGAGGAGGGAATAATCCACCGATAATCCGTGCCCATAATAAACCTTGTAATATGAGGAACAATTAGCCCAATAAAACCTACAGGACCAGCAATAGATACAGCGGCACCGGTTAATAATAATACACTGAAAATTCCAAGTATCTTAATTAACATATTATTCTGCCCTAAACCACTAGCTATATCGTCGCCTAAACTTAATATTGTAATAGATTTTGACATACTAATGGCTAAAGTCAAACCAATCGCACCACAAACCAGTAATAGTTGAATAGAGTTCCAATTGGTGTCAGCCAAGCCTCCTGCCATCCAAAATCCCATCTGTCTTTCTAATTGGAAATGTAAGGATATTAATGACGATATGGAGCTTAGCATGGTACTAATTGCTACACCTCCAAGTGCAAGTTTTACTTGCGTTAAGCCCCCCTTGGAAAAAGAACCAATCATAAACACCATTGTAACAGCAAGTCCAGCGCCAATAAATGATGCTATAATTAATCCACTATTTGAAGCTGCTGGAAAAAAAGCAAGCATGATAACTAAAGCGAGAGCGGATCCTTCTGTCACTCCCATAATGGAGGGAGACGCTAGCGGATTTCTAGTCATACCTTGCATAATTGCACCTGAAATGGCGAGAAACGCTCCTACTAATACAGCCGCAAATGCACGTGGAAGGCGTAACTCTTGAATGATTTGATGGGAGGTTACTTCTGAATCGAAATGAAATAAAGCATTCCAAACGGTGTTTAAATGAATATCAACAGCACCTAAAGCGATTGAAAAACCAATGGATAATAGCAATGCAATAAAAGAGAAGATATTTATAAGTAATCGTAGAAAGGTCGAATGATTAATTGTATGTAGCATGTTTTCCCCCTGAATAATAGGAAAAATTGACTTCCTAATTGAAAATGATTATCATTGATACGGAGAATATTATATCATAAAGGAGACCTACATATGAAATCCAAAACATTATCAAATATAATTTTGCTTGTATCATTCATTGGGGTATTATTCCTAGCTGCTTGTGGAAGTAATGAATCTTCAGAGAATAACGAAGGTAATCAGGAGGAAAAGGAAACATCAAATAATACAGAAGTAACCATGCAGTCAGAAATGGGGGAAGTGACCATCCCTGCTAATCCGGAAAATATAATCGCCCCCTATCATGAAGATGCATTACTGGCTTTGGGTGTAACTCCTGTAGCTAAATGGGCAATTGGAAACAGCATTCAACAGTATTTGGAAGAAGATTTAAAAGATGTTCCAAAAATAGAATGGAACCTTCCTATAGAACAGGTATTGAGTCAAGAACCCGACCTGCTCATACTAGAGAATGCCATTCAAAATTATGAAGGTAGTTATGAAGAATATAGTAAGATAGCACCAACGTATGTGATGTCTGAAGAGACAACAAAAGACTGGCGTAAACAAATTGAAGTTTTTGGAGAAATGCTTGGGATGCAGGATAAAGCTGATCAGGTACTGAACGACTACGATCAAAAAGTAGAAGATGCAAGTAAAGAATTGTCAAATACAATTGGTGATGAAAGTGCAGCAATTATCTGGGTTATGGGAGATAAATTCTATTTGTTTGAACATAATCGTCATAGTGCAGGCGTGCTCTATAATGAACTTGGAATTAAGCAACCAGCATTAATTGAAGAATTAGGAGATGCAACAGAAGAATGGAATCCTATTTCTATCGAAAAGCTATCGGAATTGGATGCTGATCATGTCTTTCTATTAGCAGAAGAAGGTCAACAAGGGGTAGAAACCTTGAAAAATAGTTCTGTTTGGCAAGCTACAAAAGCAGCGAAAAACAATCATGTTTATCAGATAAATGATCCAAGTAATTGGACGAATAAAGGCTTGATTGCTTCTGAAAAAACAATTGATGACGTATTACAAGCATTGGAATAATTGTAAAAAGCCTGCCCTTGTTTTTTGAATTTTAAGTGAAAATGATTATCAAAGTCATTGACGAATTGTGAAAAAGCAAATAAACTAAGGGTAGTGCTTTGTATCGATCCTCTATAAATAATGAAATAATTAGAGGGAAAGGGAGAGATTCCAATGCAAACCTTAACAGCAAATGACCTGACGCTTAGTTACGGGGAAAATGTAATTATAGATGATTTAGATGTAGAGATTCCCAAAGGCGAAATTACTGTATTTATCGGTGGAAATGGTTGTGGGAAGTCAACATTGCTACGGTCGTTAGCACGATTATTAAAACCGAAAAAGGGTAATGTTGTGTTAGACGGTGAAGCCATTGCTAAAATGGGTACTAAAGATGTTGCCAAAAAGATGGCTATTCTACCACAAAGCCCTATCAGCCCTGAAGGTTTAACGGTTCATGAGCTTGTTAAACAAGGTAGACATCCCTATCGAGGTTTTTTAAAGCAATGGTCGGATGAGGATGAAAACGCTGTAAACCATGCTTTAGAATCAACGAATATGATAGCTCTGAAGGATCGTCCCGTTGACTCCTTATCAGGTGGTCAACGACAACGAGCATGGATTGCAATGACACTTGCTCAAGATACTGATCTTATTCTGCTAGATGAACCGACGACATACTTAGATATGACGCATCAGATTGAGGTACTTGATCTTTTGTTTGACTTAAATGAAAAAGAAGGGCGAACCATTGTAATGGTTCTTCACGATTTAAACTTAGCTTGTAGATATGCACATCATATTATTGCAATTAAGGATAAGCAAATTTTTGCACAAGGAAAGCCTGAAGAAATTATTACCTGTAATTTAGTACATCATGTATTTGAAATGATGTGTGATGTGACGTTTGATCCGAGGTTTGGTACACCAATGTGCATACCTCATGGAAAAGGTCGTTGTATTTTTGCTAATGGCAGAAATACTGTTAACGCTGCAAATTAATATTATTAAAGATACTCGTCAGTTATGGCGAGTTTTTCTTTTTGAGTACATCATTCCCTCGTTTTTAAGGAACATTAGTAGTAGGAGGTGTGAATGATGGAGAAAAAGAAATACTATGTTAATATGGGAACAGGTGAGATTTCGAAACTAAAATACGACAATAATGAGGATTTTGTTATACACGCAACCGATGATGAGATCGTTTTATTGAGGGAAAAATTTAATGAGGCTGATGCTTCTGGTATTCGGACATTTTTTCGTGCACATATCCCAGTTGTTCCGTATCATAATGATCCATCAAATGATGAATTTGATAATGAATTGATGGAAGCTTATCGTATGGTGTATCAACTAGGTGATGAACAAGCAAAATCCCATATTGAAAGTATGGGGATCTTAAGAGATAGACCACTATAAGAAAGAAAGGGATAACATGCTCTCGCATCTTATCCCTTATCTGTTTTTATAAAGGAAAGAGTTACAGTTTAGCCCCGAATATGCAGTCTAATATCAAAAATAGGTTTATATTTGGAATGGAACAGGAATAGAATTGTAATTGGTAGATTATACATATTCATATAAGGAGGGCTTTACTGTGAAAAGAGTTCAACTATTAAAACATGCTGGTGTATTCGTAATGAGCATCATGACCATTTTCTTCATTAGTTTTATTATAGACGAGCATGTTTCTGCTAATGCCAATATAAATGAAACACCGGACAAGAATGAAGAAAAATCGAAAGAAACGTTAAGTCATGATACAATAATTAAACGTACGAATCAATTCATGGACTTGCTTGTCCAAGAAACTGATTCCGAGTACCAGGTAGAAGCATTTGGGACGAAAGAAGAACTCTTACGTGCATTTCATAATATAGCTACTAGGGATGCTGCTAAACCTTATGTAGACTATTATTACAAAGAAGGCCAAAAAGGTCTATTTATGATGCCAACAAGTACTCCGCCATGGTTTTCGGATGAAGAGGAATATCGTATGATTCAAAAAAATGATCAGCAAGTAACCGTCGTACAAGAAAATAAGAACAACCTATACGGTAATTATATCATTGAAATTGAATTTACTTTTCAGGGAAGCTGGAAAATAACTAATATCAAACATAGCTAATATATGAAGTAAAAGGCGTTGAACATATGTACACATTCAAAGATTACTACAATAATGAAATTAAATTATCCTTCGACTATTTACCTTTTTCAGTAAATCCGATGCACGTATGGGTCGTTTGCAAATATCAAGATAATTGGTTGTTAACGAAGCATAAAGACAGAGGGTTGGAATTTCCAGGAGGTAAAGTGGAAAAGGGGGAAACCCCAGAACAAGCTGCCATACGAGAAGTTAAAGAAGAAACAGGAGGGCTAATCGATACCTTAACGTATATTGGACAATATTTTGTTGCAGGCAAAAGAGAAAACGTAATTAAAAATGTCTACTTTGCTTCCATACATGCATTAGAACCTCAGGATTCGTATTTTGAAACAGATGGTCCGGTTATCGTAGATAATATTCCGTTAAATGTAAAACATCAAAATGGTTATAGTTTTATTATGAAAGATGATGTATTAGAACACTGTATTCAATATATTTACAAACATTTTTAAAATCGCCTTATTGTGTGAAACTTCAATGTACGAGTGATCACTGAAGTACTTTCACCGATAAGGCGATTTTTTTCGCGAATTAATTAGGAGGTGGAGTGCTTAATAAGCCAGACTTCGATGCGTTCTACGATTTTATACATGATGGCAGCAAAAATGGCGATTAATACTAAACTAGCCATAACTAATGAAAAATCAAATACTTGAAATCCATAAATAATTAAATAACCAAGCCCTTGTTTTGATACAAGAAATTCACCGACAACTACGCCAACCCAAGATAATCCAACATTTACTTTTAATGTTGATATCATTGCCGGTAAGGTAGCTGGGAAAATAGCATTTTTAAAAATTTGCCCTTTGCTCGCTCCTAAACTCTTTAATACTTTTTCATAATTTGGATCAACTTCATTGAACGCTGAATATACAACCAATGCTGTAATGATCACTGAAATAATAGCTCCCATTGTGATGATGGAGATATACCCAGGCCCCATAGCTACAATGATTATCGGCCCTAAAGCAACTTTTGGCATTGCATTCATAATAACTAAATACGGATCCATTACGCTTGAAAAGCGTTTAGAAGTCCATAAGGAAATAGCTAATACAATCCCAAAAATTGTACCAAGGAGAAAACCGGCGATGGTTTCGAGTAGGGTTACTTGGAGATGATTTAACATGGATCCATCACTTAATTTGTTTATAACTACTTGAAAGATGGTTGTTGGCGAACTAAATAATAATGGATCAATCCAATAGAAGCGACTGGCAACCTCCCATAGAAGAATAAACGTAATAAGTATACTAATTTGCCATATATATACAATTCTATTCTCGCGTTTTACATGTTGTAAATAAGCTTGGAAGAGCTGCTGATCATTATTTCGCTTCATGATTCGTAGACACCACCTCTTCGTTTGGTAATTGCTCTTTTTTATCTAATTCTTCCCATACTTTATCAAACAAAATTTGATATTTTGGGTGTTTACGCACAAGTAAAGGGGCTTCATTTCTTATTTCAATCGGAACCTCAAAGATTTTTGAAATAACTCCTGGATTAGCATCCATAACAAAAATTCGATCACTCATCGCTATTGCTTCACCAATATCATGCGTTACAAGCACAGCGGTTTTATGATAGGTTGCCAATAAGTTTGCTACCAATTGTTCTAATTTTAGCTTTGTTTGATAATCCAATGCTGAGAATGGCTCATCAAGAAGTAACAGTTTTGGATCATTAATTAATGTTCTTACTAATGCTACACGTTGCCGCATCCCTCCAGAAAGAGAGCTTGGGTAAGCGGATGCTATATTAGGTAAACCTACTTCATTTAATAAGGCTGTTGCTTTTTCTTTCGTGTTTTCTGTAACATTGTTTGCGATTTTAGGGCCAAGTAAAACATTGTCAATGATGGTTTTCCATGGAAATAAGTAGTCTTGTTGCAACATGTAGCCGATATTGGCTGTTGTCAAATCAATGGGTTTCTCTTGTAAGCGTATTTTGCCTTGTGTTTGTTTTATAATTCCTGCAATAATTGATAAGATCGTCGATTTACCACAACCACTAGGACCCAATAATGCGACAAATTCACCTTCTTGAATAGAGAAAGATATATCGTCTAATGCTTTGGTGAAGTTTGCTTTTGAAAAATAATGATGGGAGACATTTTCTAAGGTTAGAAATGACATATTGCTCACTCCTTATTACCAATAACTTCTTCAGCGATCTTTGTATTCACAAGATCTGTATAAGGTACATCTGCAGGCAGTTCACCAGCTTCTTGCATAATATCTTTTAGGTTACTCCATTCTGACTCATCTAATATCGGGTCTGTAGCAAATGATCCTTGACTTTTATAACGATCAATAGAAGCAGCAAGCATTTCTACATCCGTGTCTTCGAAGTAAGGCTGTATAACTTGAGCAATCTCTTTAGCGCTATGTGCTTCAACCCACTGTTGCGCTTTATAAACTGCTTTCGTAAATTTCTCAATTTCTGCATCATTTTCTTTTAAAAAGCTCTGTTTTGCCATAAAAACAGTGTATGGGACATGCCCTGATTCTTCTCCAAATGAAGCCACGATATGTCCTTTTCCTTCTTTTTCGAATGTACTTGCAGTAGGTTCAAATAATTGCACATATTCTGCATCTCCAGATACGAATGCACCAGGTATATTAGCAAATTCTATATTCTGTTGTAGATCGAGGTCAGTTTGAGGATTAATATCATGTTGCTTTAAAACGAATTCACCAACCATTTGGGGCATTCCGCCTTTGCGTTGACCGAGAAAAGTGGTTCCTTTAATATCCTCCCAAGTGAAATTGGGTTTTGGTTCTTTGGCTACTAAAAAGGTTCCGTCAGTTTGTGTTAATTGGGCAAAATTAACAGCATAGTCCTTCGAATCTTGAGCATAAACATAGATGGAAGTTTCAGAGCCTACTAAAGCTACATCTGCTCCATCAGATAATAATGCCGTCATTGTTTTATCTCCACCCCAAGTTGTTTGTAATTCCACATTAAGACCTGCCTCTTTAAAGAACCCTTTCTCTAAAGCTACATATTGCGGAGCATAAAATAGCGAACGTGTTACTTCGGCTAATTTTATTGTAGTTTCCTCCTGGTTATTACATGCTGTTAGAAAAAGTAGGAACCCACAGGAAAGGAGCATTATACGTTTTATCTTCTTCATGTTGCACGACTCCTTCTAAATATTTGTATGTCAACACAGTTTATGAGGAGTTGTGAAAATGTGTGAATGCCTATATAAAAAAACCGATCTCATTTCAGAGATCGGTCATCAGCAATCTATAGCTGAACACTTTTCACTCATATATAATAAATCCTTTTTGGGATGAGGAAACAATTACTTCCCTTGATACATTGGACCTGCTTGCACAATATCGCTACTTGCTTCCGTGAACTTCTCAAAATTTTTATGGAATTTCATAGCCAAAGATTGCGCAGCCTCTTTGTAGGCCGCTTTGTCTTTCCACGTATTTATTGGAATTAATACTTCATCGGGTACTCCCGGTACTTGCATGGGAATTTCCAAACCAAAAATACTGTCTTTGGTTGTCTCAACAGAATTTAATTCGCCTTCTAACGCAGCATGTATCATTGCTCGTGTATAGGACAGTTTCATTCGTTTTCCAACACCATACGATCCTCCAGTCCAACCAGTATTCACTAGGAAGACATTTGATTGATATGCATCTATTTTTTCTCCTAACATTCTTGCATACGTAGATGGAGCTAATGGTAAAAATGGAGAACCAAAACAAGCTGAAAACGTTGCTTGCGGCTCAGTAACGCCTCTTTCAGTACCAGCAAGTTTGCTTGTGTAACCGCTAAGAAAATGATACATTGCTTGTTCTTTTGTTAGCTTACTGATTGGCGGCAAGGTACCAGATGCATCAGCAGTTAGAAAGATAATCGTATTCGGATGGCCAGCCATGCTAGGGATGGCAATGTTATCAATATTCTCAATTGGGTATGCTGCTCTTGTGTTTTCAGTTAATGATGTGTCATTGTAATTCGGAATTCGGGCTTTATCAACAATGACATTTTCTAAAACGGAACCAAAACGAATGGCATCAAATATTTGCGGTTCTTTTTCTTTAGATAAATTGATACATTTCGCATAACAGCCACCCTCAATATTGAATACACCGTTTGGACCCCAGCCATGTTCATCATCACCAATTAAACGACGATATGGATCAGCTGATAACGTTGTTTTTCCTGTGCCAGATAATCCAAAGAATAAAGCAACGTCTCCTTCTTTACCTACATTGGCAGAACAATGCATAGATAACACATTTTGTTGGGGAAGCAGATAATTCATGACGGAGAAAATGGATTTCTTAATTTCTCCTGCGTATTCGGTTCCACCAATTAGAATAACCCTTTTTTTAAAAGAAACGAAAATAAAAGCTTCTGAATTTGTTCCGTCTTGCTCAGGGTTTGCTTTAAAAGTAGGAGCTGAAACTACTGTAAACGCAGGTTGATGATCTAATAATTCTTCAGCTGTCGGGGTTATAAAAAGTTGTCGGGCGAATAAATTATGCCATGCATATTCATTGATTACTTGTATTGGAAGCCGATAATCATGATCTGCACCGGCAAATCCTTTGAACTGAAAAAGCTCTTTTTTGTCTTGTAAATAATTAATTACTTTGCGATACAATTTGTCAAAAACTTGTTCTTCGATAGACTGATTAACTGTACCCCAATCAACATTCTTTTCACTCACTTCATCACTTACAATAAATTTATCCCTAGGAGAGCGTCCTGTATACTTACCTGTTGTAGCTTGAACAGCACCAGTTGCTGTAAGCATCCCTTCTTCTCTATCTAAAATACGTTCAATAAGTTGTGGTACTGTTAAGTTGGTTTGTAAATGATTATGGGTATATAATTCATTAACCAAAGGTTTTTCCACCATTTTCATATTAACTACCTGCCTTTTAGTAAGATTGTATCAACGTCGAAACCTAAACGACCTTATCATGTTGAATATGTTTATTAGTATAACACATTAATAAAAATAGTCCATACTAAATATATAATAATTTTATTCAATTATCCTATAATGTTGAATCATGACAGCAAATTACTTCTTTTCCTTTTATTATAAGTAAAAATCGATAGACAATACGACGAAAGTAGTTGACACAAACGTTTTCTTTCGATAAGCTAAACTTCGAACGGATACTCTCTTATTCAGAGTTGGTGGAGGGACAGACCCGATGAAACCCAGCAACCATCACAATGGTGAAAAGGTGCTAATCTGATGCAAGGAACATCTCCTTGAACAATAAGAGCGAAAGGCGGGACAATCCTTTCCTCATGTATAGTAGGAAGGGTTTTTTTTGTTTTCTTTAGAACCTTTAATACTGAATGAGCATAATTGATAAATAGAGTTCCGTAACTGATATGTAAAAGGAGGATTTAGCAACATGGCTGCTAATCGTCGTTTATTTACTTCTGAATCTGTAACAGAAGGCCATCCTGATAAAATATCTGACCAAATTTCAGATGCAATATTAGACGAAATATTAAAAACAGATCCTTATGCACGTGTTGCATGTGAAACGACCGTGACGACTGGGCTAGTACTTGTAGCTGGAGAAATCACGACAACAACATATGTTGATATTCCTGCAATAGTAAGGAAAACCATTAAAGAAATAGGGTATACTCGAGCAAAATTTGGATTTGATGCCGATACCTGTGCTGTGTTAACTGCAATTGATGAACAATCGCCAGATATTGCAGGAGGTGTAGATACTGCTTTAGAGGCGCGTCAAGGAACGATGAGTGATGAAGAAATTGCAGCTATTGGCGCCGGAGATCAAGGATTGATGTTTGGTTTTGCTTGTGATGAAACCGAAGAGTTAATGCCTTTACCGATTTCGTTAGCACATAAGTTAGCTAAGCGCTTAGCTGATGTTAGAAAAGATAAAACATTAGATTATTTACGACCGGATGGGAAAACTCAGGTGACCATTGAATATGATGAGGCGGATGAGCCGGTAAGAATTGATACAATTGTAATCTCTACACAACATCACCAAGATCTGACAACAGAACAAATTGAAAAAGATTTAATTGAACATGTCATTCGGCCTGTTGTACCAAAGAAACTGCTTGATGATAAGACAAAGTACTTTATTAATCCTACTGGTCGTTTTGTGATTGGTGGACCACAAGGAGATGCAGGTTTAACAGGGCGTAAAATTATTGTAGATACGTATGGGGGATATGCACGGCACGGTGGAGGAGCATTTAGTGGTAAAGATTCCACCAAAGTAGACCGATCTGCCGCTTATGCAGCTAGGTATGTTGCTAAGAATATTGTTGCAGCGGGTTTAGCGAAATCATGTGAAGTACAATTAGCATATGCGATTGGTGTGGCAGAGCCTGTCTCAATTTCGATTAATACATTTGGATCAGGAGTAGTCGATGAAGAAAAACTAGTAAAAGCTGTAAGAAAACTATTTGATTTACGTCCAGCTGGTATAATTCGTATGCTTGATCTACAAAAACCAATCTTTAAGAATACTGCAGCATATGGTCATTTCGGCAGAACCGATATCCAATTCCCGTGGGAAAAAACCGACAAAGTTGATGAATTAAACGCGCTTTTAAAACAATTTTAAAAAATGATAGAAGAATGACAAAAGAGTTTTCTCATTTCAAGCTGGGGAAGCTCTTTTTTTGATATCGTGTGTGTTAAAACCTAAGGTATATCACCTATTTACAGTGAATATCTTACCAGACAAGTTGGGATTATATAGAAAAAAAGGGTGAAAAATGATAGAAGTTTACCTACCTCCGTGTTAGAATATTACTGTATCATTTCTGTTTTGTTACAAATGGGTTACAGCTCAGGGTGATACGTTTATAATTGACGAGAGAAGGTTTATGTTATGTGTGGTTTTATCGGAATGCTATTTGATGAACCAATGGAAAGGTCAGCTCAAGAAATAGCTAACTTTAAAGAACAAAATAATATAATAACGCATCGCGGACCAGATGACGAAGGATACTATTTTGATTCCTATATGTCGTTTGGGTTTCGGAGACTAAGTATTATTGATATCGAAAGTGGTACACAACCATTAAGTTATCATGATGAACAAATATGGATGGTTTTTAATGGTGAAATATATAATTACTTAGAGTTAAGGCAGGAACTAGTAAATGAAGGTTATCATTTCGAGACGAATTCCGACACTGAAGTAATTGCAGCTTTATTTACTAAATATAAAGAAGAGGCATTTCAATTACTAAGAGGAATGTTTGCGATTTTAATTTGGGATAAACAAAATGAAGAATTGTATGGTGCCAGAGATCCATTTGGAATTAAACCCCTTTTCTATTATGAAAATGATAGAGGGATGAGTTTTGCTTCGGAGAAGAAAAGTATCGCATTAATGTTGGAAAAAGAAGAAGTAGATCAAGATGCTTTACAGCATTATTTAAGTTTTCAATATGTTCCAGAACCAATGACAATGTCTAAGGGTATACACAAGGTGGAACCTGGTCATTATTTTAAGAAAATACCAGCACAACCGATCATGTTTACAAGATATTGGCATGCCTCTTTTCAGCCAATGAATAGATCGAAACAAGATTGGATTGAACAGATTCAAGATGTTATGTACGATTCAGTAGATGTCCATATGCGTAGTGATGTGCCAGTAGGGTCGTTTTTATCTGGTGGAATTGACTCAACGTTAATTGTTTCTATAGCAAAAACGATAAACCCAAGAATAAAGACGTTTTCCGTCGGTTTCGAACGAGAGGGATATTCTGAAATTGACGTTGCGAAAGAAACTGCGGATAAATTAAATGTGGAGAATATATCCACAACCATTACACCGGAAGCATATATTAAAAATCTTCCACTTATTATGTGGCACATGGATGATCCATTAGCTGATCCTTCTTGTGTACCTCTTTATTTTGTTTCTGAAGAGGCACGGAAACATGTGAAAGTAGTTCTATCTGGAGAGGGGTCCGATGAATTATTTGGAGGATATAATATCTATCGCGAACCAGAATCCTTAAAGGTATTTGAAGCCATTCCAACTCCAGTAAAAGAATTGCTTGCAAAAGTTTCAACGGTGTTACCCGAAGGGGTGAAAGGCAAGAGTTTTCTCGATCGAGGTACAACCCCTTTACGTGAACGCTATATTGGAAATGCCAAGATGTTTGAAGCAGAGGAGAAAGAAAAGCTACTCAAAAGTTATAATGAGCAGTTAGGGTATCAACAAATTACTAGGAAATTATTTGATCACGTTAGGGACTATCCATCTGTTAACCAAATGCAATATGTCGATATTCATACATGGATGCGTGGAGATATTTTATTAAAAGCAGACCGAGTTACAATGGCAAACTCTCTAGAGTTACGCGTCCCTTTCTTGGATAAGGAAGTCTTCCAAGTTGCTAGGCAACTTCCTGTTGATATGAAAATTGCTAATGGAACAACGAAACAAATACTAAGAGAAGCATCCAGAGGGATTATTCCTGACCATGTATTAGACCGGAAAAAATTAGGGTTTCCAGTTCCGATACGTCACTGGTTGAAAAATGAATTAAATGGTTGGGCAAAACAACTTATTCGAGAGAGCGAAACGGACCATTTGCTGCATAAGGGTTATATTTTAGAATTATTACATGCACACTGCCAGGGAAAGGCAGACTATAGTAGAAAGATATGGACAGTTCTAATGTTTATGGTATGGCATCAAAACTTTTTGGAAGGTAAATTGGATATGCATGAAATTAAAAAGAGAGAACAAGAGAAAGAGTTGGTACGATCTTAGAGAAAAAGATTAGGAATGAAGATGGTGAGAAATCGGTTTTAATTTCATCATAAATTGGGTTTCTATCCAATTTTAGTCTTTTGAATTAGACAGGCAATCTCCAGACAACAATGGTGATTGCCTGTTCTCTTATTTTGTTTCCATTACTATTTCAGTGAATAAATTCGTTGCGCCTCATTTAAATACAGTAAAAAAATTTTACTGATCAAATACCTGTTTGTATCTTTTTCCTTTTTCCACGTAGGACGTTCTAACACGTTCCATTTCCTTGTAATCTGCTTCGGTTAGTTCTCGTATTACTTTAGCGGGACGACCGAGTGCCAGTACATTTTCTGGTATTTTCTTACCAGGGGAGACTAAACTTCCTGCACCAATAAAAGCATTCTCACCTATTTCTGCTCCGTCTAAGATGATAGAACCCATGCCGATTAATGCTTTGTTTCGAATAATAGCAGAATGGAGCGTTACCTGATGTCCTACAGTTACGTCGTCCTCAATAATTAGTGGTTGGTTTGGACTTTGATGAAGCATAGATAGGTCTTGAATACTTATGCGTTTTCCAATTCTTACCGGAGCTACGTCCCCTCGAATGACCGTCTTAAACCAAATACTTGATTCTTCACCAATTGTAACATCGCCTATTATCATAGCATCGGGTGCTACAAACACAGATTCATGAATAATTGGATAAAAGTCTTTATATGGATGTATCATTTGAATCCTCCTGGAAAATATGATGATATAAATAGTATACCAAATATAACATGTAGTATCGTAGATCGGAGGCAGCGAGTTGATTAAGCATCATGTTCTTCACTCCCCCAGTAAATTAATGTTCACTGTATATACAAAAATTTTTCCGCAGGTAAATAAGGAATTGAGCTATTGGCAAACACGAGCAGCTGCCATTCCGGATGATGAATTAAGAACACAAGCATTAGCAAGTATAACTTCAAAACGATTTCACTGTCAGGGAGGATCTGTTTTTGCTTTACTTGCTGAAGAAAAGTGGGAGAGTGCAGTTCGATTTGTTGTAGCATATCAAACAATAAGTGATTACCTTGATAACTTATGTGATCGAAGTACGTCTATGGATTCTGCAGGTTTTCGGATGTTACATACATCAATGAGAGATGCATTGACACTCACAGATTACTCAACTAATTATTACAGCCTAATCCAATATAAAGATGATTATGGATACTTGCAGGAGCTCGTACAAACTTGTAGAGAGGTTATAGCTAGCTTGGATAACCTAGCTGTATTTCAAGATAATTTATTATGGTTGGAAGGACTTTATGAAGATTTACAAGTACATAAACATGTGGTTCCGAATGAAAGAGAAATACGGTTGAAAAGATGGTCAGATATCAAGAATGACTACTCATTACAATGGTATGAATTTTCGGCAGCTACTGGATCAACACTTGGGATATACAGTTTAGTATGTTATGCGTTAGCAGGTAGAATAAATGACGAGATGACCGGCGCTATTACTAATGGTTACTTTCCATACATACAAGGGTTGCATATATTGTTGGATTACTATATTGATCAGCATGAGGATGTGACAGAGAAAGATTTGAACTTTTGTAGTTATTATGCTAATCAAAGGATCATGCTTGATCGTTTTGAGTATTTTGTAAATCAAGCGCTTAAGCAAACGACAGTTTTACCAGACGCTTCATTCCATAAAATGGTCGTAAAAGGCTTAATTGGACTATATTTAGGCGACGAAAAGGTAAAAGAATTGGAAAATGGAAGTATGGTCAAAAAGAGAATGCTAAAAGCTAGTGGAGGAGCTTCTTTGTTTTTTTATTTGAATACAAAACTTTATTATATGTATAAAAAAATTCGTAATTCTGGTCTATATCAAAATAGATAGTCTACGGAAACAAATACCTAATCTTAGCGCTTTTGGATTGCTATAATAAATGGAGGGTTGTTTCTTTGGTTTATAAAGCCGTATCGTAACACATGATATTTACGTTGGTTTAGCTTCATTACATGCTTTAAAACAATTTGTTTTTCTTCTTCGCCGCCTTCATGTCCATGATAGACGACTAAAACAATTAAACCACTCGTTTTCAAATATTGTAAGATCGTATTAATGGCATTTATGGTAGATTGGCCTTTTGTGACAATGCTTTTATCGCTTTTAGGAAGATATCCAAGATTAAATACTGCTCCGCCTATTAAAAATTCATTCGTCGGGATATACGCTTGTAGATTTGCATGGCTATCTTGTATTACTGATACATTTGTTCGATTATTTTCTTCGAGTTTCTGTTTCGTAGCGATTATGGCATCATCCTGAATATCAAATGCAAGCACATGCCCGTTTTTACCAACAACGTTACTCAAAAATAACGTGTCGTTTCCATTACCGCATGTAGCATCTATTACTGTTTCATTTTTATCAATGGAGCCCTCCAGTAAATAATGGGCATAATGTAATATTCCTTGTAACATCGTATACTCCTTTTGGATAGTGGTTAGACTTATTTTACCAGAAGATATCGTTATTGTCTTGACAAAGCGATTACAATTCATTAAAATTCGATATACATCATATAGGATAACGACAATGCAGAGGAATAGTAATAATTCCCTACAGGTAAAGAGAGACAGTGGTTGGTGAAAACTGTACCTGAATAATTATGAACTCGCCTTGAACGTTGCAGAAGTGATATGTAGTTTCTGCCGATTTATCCACGTTATGGATTAGGAGAGAATGCATGTAGTTGCATTAAGCTGGGTGGTACCGCGGGAATAATAGCTTCTCGTCCCTTTATGGGATGGGTGGCTTTTTTTTATAAATTTTTGTTTGTGATAAGGAGGAACTGATATGAGTTTTCATCATCAGCAAATTGAAAAGAAATGGCAGGAGTACTGGTTAGAAAATAAAACGTTTAAGACTGATACCTTTTCAGAGAAAGAAAAAGTGTATGCACTTGACATGTTTCCATATCCTTCTGGATCAGGCTTGCATGTAGGTCACCCAGAGGGTTATACTGCTACAGATATAATTTCAAGAATGAAACGGATGCAAGGATACGAAGTGCTTCACCCAATGGGGTGGGATGCTTTTGGCCTGCCAGCAGAACAATATGCAATTGATACTGGGAACAGTCCAGAAGAATTCACAAAGAAAAATATTGAAATCTTTAAAAGGCAGATTCAGGCACTCGGATTCTCCTATGATTGGGATCGTGAAATTAGTACGATGGATCCGAATTATTATAAGTGGACACAGTGGATTTTCACAAAGCTTTATGAAGAGGGTCTAGCCTACATGGATGAAGTTGCGGTTAACTGGTGCCCTGCATTAGGAACGGTGCTTGCTAATGAGGAAGTTATTGATGGAAAAAGTGAGCGGGGTGGCCACCCGGTTATTCGTAAACCTATGAAACAGTGGATGTTAAAAATTACTGCTTATGCAGACCGCTTACTTGAAGACTTAGATGAACTGGATTGGCCGGAAAGTTTGAAAGATATGCAACGCAATTGGATTGGGAGATCAGAAGGCGCTGAAGTACAGTTTACAGTTGATAATACGGATGAAATGTTTACGGTATTTACGACAAGACCAGATACGCTTTTCGGTGCAACGTATGCAGTACTAGCTCCTGAACATCCGTTAGTGGAAAAAATCGTAACGGCAGAACAGAAAATAGCTGTAGAAAGTTATATGAATGAGATTCAGACCAAGTCAGATTTAGAAAGAACTGATTTAGCGAAAGAAAAAACAGGCGTTTTTACTGGGGCTTATGCGATTAATCCAGTTAATCAAGAAAAAATGCCAATTTGGATTGCTGACTATGTATTAATGAGTTATGGATCTGGAGCAATCATGGCGGTTCCTGCACATGATGAACGAGATTATGAGTTTGCTGTTAAATTTGAACTCCCCATCATTGAAGTAGTTGCTGGTGGCGATATTTCCAATGAAGCGTATATTGGAGACGGCGAACATGTTAATTCAGATTTCCTTAATGGCATGGATAAAAAGGCGGCCATCATAAAAATGATTGATTGGCTAGAGGAAACAGAGAATGGGACAAAGAAAGTTACCTATCGTCTTCGTGATTGGCTATTTGCACGTCAAAGATATTGGGGTGAACCCATCCCAATTATTCACTGGGAAGATGATACAATGACTGCAGTTCCTGAAGAGGAATTACCCCTTGAATTGCCAGAGATGGATAATATTAAACCATCAGGAAATGGAGAATCACCATTGGCAAATAGTGATTGGATTCATGTGGTTGATCCTAAAACAGGAATGAAGGGAAGAAGAGAAACAAATACAATGCCACAGTGGGCAGGAAGCTGCTGGTACTTCTTGCGTTATATTGATCCAACTAACCCAGACCAAATTGCAGATCCCAAGGCATTAAAAGAGTGGTTGCCAGTTGACATTTATATCGGTGGTGCCGAACATGCGGTGCTCCATTTATTGTATGCTCGTTTCTGGCATAAATTCTTGTATGATATTGGTGTTGTGCCTACTAAAGAACCGTTTATGAAATTATTTAATCAAGGAATGATTCTTGGTGAAGGTAATGAAAAAATGAGCAAATCAAAAGGGAATGTCGTTAACCCAGATGATATTATTGAGTCCCATGGTGCTGACACTTTACGATTATATGAGATGTTTATGGGTCCACTTGATGCATCTGTTGCATGGTCTGAAAACGGACTAGACGGAGCGAGGCGATTCTTGGACCGTGTGTGGCGATTAATTGTATCAGATGATGGGCAACAATCTGATAAAATTGTGGATGAGGAAATTAATGGGTTAGATAAGATTTACCATGAAACGGTGAAAAAAGTTACCGATGATTTTAATCATTTACATTTTAATACGGCGATCTCACAAATGATGGTATTTATTAATGAAGGTTACAAAGCAGAAAAATTACCAAAAGATTATATAGAAGGTTTTGTTAAGATGCTTTCACCGATAGCACCTCACGTAACAGAAGAGCTGTGGAGAATACTTGGTCATTCGGAAACAATCAGTTTCGAAGCTTGGCCAACATATGATGAAAGTAAACTTGTTGAAGATGAAGTGGAAGTAGTTATACAAATTATGGGGAAAGTAAGGGCAAAGGTGAGTATTGCGAAAGATACCACCAAAGAAGAGTTGGAAAAAATAGCACTAGAAAATGAAAAGATTCAAGAATTAATAGAAGGAAAAACGGTACGAAAAGTAATTGTAATTCCTGGGAAATTAGTTAATATTGTAGCGAATTAATAAAAAGATCTCTTCGGATACGAAGAGATCTTTTTATAGCACATTCGATTTTTAGGTAGATGGTATCCATTTCGTTTGTAAAATAATCCATTCTCCATTCTCATAATACCAGGTGGTTTCAACTGTACCTAACCTATCTGCATGGTAAGCTCCACTAATTTGTTGATAACTTTTTAATCCGTATCCTTTACTTTTACTAATTAATACTGGTTCAAAAAAGGCAATTGGGTCAATCATGACAGATTTATGAGATTCAAGTAAATTACCGTTTTTATCGTATATGCCAAGTCTGATATAATCTTCAGCACGATTCTGAACATCAATCGTAATCGGTTTATCTGTTGGGGTTAGTTTAATGATAACGTTAAAATTATCTTCAAAAGTCCCACTCAAATAGGCTTGCTCCGGAAGTGGATTTTCTTTAAGCTGACCTTGAGAAATTGTATTTAACTGATAATTGTAAAGTCCTCCACTCCCCCCAGTTGCACTTTGATAAAAGATATCTTTTTTGTTGTCGTGATTCAAGTCAATCATTTGTAAAGTTGGATCATAACCTCCACCAGCATAATTTATTTTCCAGACTTCCTTTTGTTTATTTGTGATTTCTGTCCAAATTTCCCGATAAAAATTGGAGTCGGGAGAAAATAAGATGCCCTTTAGTTGGATTTTTTCATTTTGACCATCCCCATTAACGTCTGCATGGTATGTTTTAATCTGTATTGGTTTTTGTTCTGCTGCTTGTGAAACCAATGGATTTAATGCACAAATGATCCATAGCGAACATATACTTACTATTATTTTTTTCATCATGTACCTCTCCATTATCGTTTATTATTATTAGTGTGTGTAGGAAAGTTGCATGTTATCCTTCTACAGCTTATTATTAAAATTGAATGTACTAGTTAAGGAGTGGTTCTAGATGAATACAATTCAAGAATTAAGCCCCCAAGAAGTGGAAGAAAAACTGGAAAACGATAAAAATATAGAAGTTATAGATGTTAGGGAAGATGAAGAAGTAGCTCAAGGAAAGATTGAACAGGCAAAACATATTCCGCTACAAGAGATTCCTGAAGCTGTAAATAAATTAGATAAATCCAAAGATTACGTAATGGTATGCCGTTCTGGAAGAAGAAGTATGAAAGCTGCTTCATTTCTACAAGATAATGGATATAGGGTTTATAATATGGCTGGTGGAATGCTTGAATGGAAAGGTGACGTTAGCAGCTGAAAAATGTAACAGAAAAAAGGATTGACTTTTTTCTGTTACAAATATATAATATTTTTTGCTGTCAAAAAAAGTGTTATTGTTTTTTGGCAAAAAAAATAGACTATTGACGATTAATGGGATACATGCTATAATATTTATTCCAGTGATGAAGTTGTTGGTTATAAGCTAATTTGACAGAGTTCATCTCTCAAATTTTACGCAATGAAATCATTGACAAGTTTTAATGCAAGTGATACAATGTAAAAGTTGCGCTAAAAAAAGAAATTTGCTCTTTGAAAACTGAACAAAACAACCAGTATGTCAAGAAAAACAGGTAACCTGTTATTTCTATAAAACAACCAGAAGGCAACTTCTGGAGAAGCTAAGAAGAATGATTAACGGTGTTTAATCATAAACAAAC